>NZ_JAGRPU010000018.1 GCF_024606225.1 Endozoicomonas sp. ISHI1
CATAAGTGCCAGTGATGGTCTCGGCCGTGAAGCTGGCCTCGCCGCTGTCAACATCGGTGACCCCCAGGCTGCCCGAAGTGGTCAGGGTGTTGCCGGCGTCCTCAGTAACGCCGCCTGTGTCAGTGCCCGTGATCACCGCCGCATCGTTGGTGCCAGTAATCGTGATCATCACCTGCTGATCAACAGAGCCGCCCTCGCCATCATCGACGGTCACGGTATAGGTCTGGGTCAGGGTCTCGCCGATGCCCAGATAATCAATGTCGGCATCGTCGACGCTGAAGTTCCAGTTGATCCGCCCGCTGCCATCGCCATAACTGTCGTCCGCCACAGTGGCGCTGAGACTACCGAGGTAACCATTGGCACCGGCACTGACGCTGACACTCTGCTGGTCACTCAAGTCAACATCGGCAATTGTGAAAGAGCCAGTGTCGGTCAGGGTGCTGCTGTTCTCACCAGCGCCCCCATCCACGATCTCGGTCACCGCTCCGGCAACATCGGTGGCACTGCTGATGGTGGGGGCGTCATTGAGGCCCTCAATTGTCATTGAAGCAGTCTGGTTAACTACACCCCCATGACCATCTTCAACTTGATAGCTGTACTCAAGCGTTTCCGTCTCTCCTGCCGCCAAATGATTATAGGCGGCTGAATCCAGAGATAGGCTGTTGCGATCTTCAGAGATGTTGATGCCAACCGGATTACCGGCAGTGAGCCGGAGGTTGTTAACACTTAAGGTATCAGTCTGATCAGCATCATTGATACCTGTAAGCAAATCAATACTCTGTAGTGGCGAACTCTGATCAGTCCTCAATAAAATTGCATCTTGAACAATCGGGTCATCATTACTTCCTGCCAGAGTAATGCTGGCGGTTTGGATCGTAAAATCTCCTTGTATATCTGTTACACGATATTCGTAGGTAATGGTTTCCGTCTCTCCGACAGCAAGGTACTTATAAGCTTCCGGATCAATAGCCAACTCTGAGCCATCTTCAGCCACACTGATACCTGTCTCATTACCAGAAACCAGACGAAGGTTGTTAACAGAAAGCACTTCGTTCAGATCCTTATCACTGGCCGTTTGTAATAGGTTCAAACTAATGGCAGAGTCATTCTGGTTGACATCAAGAACAATTGGGGCCTCCACTTCAGGTGCATCGTTAACGCCTTCTACCATGATATCAATGGATGCCTGACTCCTGTTCCCCTGAGAATTAATAACCTCAAAAGTAAAAGTAACCGTCTGGTTTTCGCCTTTGGCCAGATAGTCAAAGTCTGCTCCTGGCATAAATTCAAAAGAGCCGTCACTGTCAATATTTATTGAACCGGCTTCCGGTGCAGAAACCAATGAGTAGGTGAGTGTGCCGCCACTGGAATCTTTCGCAGTCAGCTGTCCCTGAAGGACCGGCGCATCTTCACTACCGACCATGGAAGATACCTGAGCTACGGGCTGATAGGAAATTACAACAGGTTCTGCCAACCCTGCCTCATTCTCGGACTCCTGTTGTTGAACAATGGTGTTGTTACCAGACCTGTCATTGGCACTAAGAATCTCAGATGACTCGGCCGATGGTTCCTGATCTATCTGGTCATCATTTTCAAGCGTGATAACAGGTATGTCCGAAGGTGCACGCCTGGATTCTGTTTGATCAGAGTCTCGCTCGCCTGAGGCCTCTTCTCCCGGAGCAGGGGTCTCTGATACCGCAGCTGAGTCAGCCCCTTCGGCAACAGTCTCTCGAGCCTCTTCATCAGCCTGCTCTTCTTCAGACAGTTCTTCATCGTTTTCAACACCCTGACCAGACACCACGCTGTCGGTGAGTGTAAGTGACTGCTGCCCACTCAGCTCCAGAACCTGATTGTTTGCAGTTGTAATGACTACAGGTTCACCATTTTCCGATACCACCCGATCATTAAGAAAAACCTTGTCTCCTGGTTCGAGAATTATCTGGGTTCCATCCGGCTTTATGGCAATAACCCTACCTGATGCTGCTGTGATCTCACCAATGGCAGGTGCAGAATTTCCTGAGCTGGAATTCATATCTTTTACTCTCTCTGAATCCTGAGGGAGCAGCGGAAAATCGATTTAAGTGCTGTATGATCAATTCATACAAAGAATAAGGCGAGTTCCCTTCGCTCCTAATCCACGAATAACCAGTTTAAAAGCTTACTAGTTTCAGGATAGACAGATTGAAGCGGCTTTGTTGAAATACTAAGCCATCTAGCTTTTTAATATTTTTCAAAAGGCTCTGTAGCAATGGTTGCACCTTCTGTAACCATGCTTTTTTTCCGGCAACTTAGAGCTTCATCTGCTGCTGTTTCCAGCCTATGAGATCGCCGATGAGAATGAAGTTCATCTGAATAGTTGATAGGACCTCTTTCCGGAATCGCTATTTCGAAGCTAGTGCGGAAACATCATAGAGTATTGGGTTTCTGGCCCTTGATGGATGGCGATTATATAAGAGTATGACAGTACAAGATAAACGGTAAATTAACCCCACATTCCAAAGAAAGCCATATCCTTTAATACTTCAGGTTTCAAAACGGAGAAATCTATGAAACCTGAAGCGCGCAAACAAAATCATTTACTCTGGCAAGAACGGATGAACGACTGGCAGCAATCCGGACTTTCGGCCTCTGTATGGTGTAAAAAACATGATATCAAGCAGCACCTGTTCTTTTACTGGAAGCGCAAGCTACTTGCTCAGCCTGACGATAAGCTGATACCTCTGGCCGTTGTTCAGCCAGAACCTTCTCCGCCTTCTCAGGTGATCCTCTATATGGATTCCATACGAATCGAAGCAGCCCCTGAACAAGCAGCAGCTCTGATCAAAGCATTGCAGGCGGTATCGTGATTCATCCCGCAGGTGAGGTTGCTGTCTATCTCTATACCGAATACGTCGAGTAGGCTCGACTGCCAGCACCGTGACTTGTATGGAGGTTCGAGGTTGACGAACTTCCCAAGCTGGTAACCAACAGCCTGCCCCCGAACGCAGCATGCACCTTTCAATGCACTACGCTCTCCAGTATTAATATCTCGCAGATTTACCACATTGCCAACGCCTGATCGGCTAGTTCCGACAGCTTCATGCCGTCGTACTTTCCGTCATGAACTTTCATGTGGCAGTCACGACAGACCGGTATTTGCTTCCGGTTGATTTGCGCCATTACCTTGCTAAAGCCTTTGGCTTCCTGACCCATCTTGCGGATATGCCGGACATGATGCATCTCAATAATTTCTCAGGATCAAGACCTTTGCCGCTGACATTAAATGCTTTCTGGTTCACCTTCAGGGACAGGTTATTGCCGTATCCATTAAAATCAACCTGTCGCATACCATCTTTAGTTGTCTTCAAGGCTGTAATCTTACCGTTGCCTTTCTTCAAAACTTGCCGGGTTGAACAGCGCCTCCTGCTCGCTAATGTATGCATCAATGATCTTTGAAGCGTGTATACAATCCAGCTCATTTTTGACCTGTTGGCAGCGAAAGAGTAGTAGTTCAGAACTCCTCCCAAGATCGAGTTGTAGTACATGACTATTTCCCATTCCTGTCTCGGGATTAAATCTCTACGCGCTTTTCCCTTAAAAGACCCTTTCTTAGCAAATCCATCCTCAACCAGTTTGCCCATCAGCTCCATGATCGGAGCTTCGAGCCTTATGGTGCCCGCACCAGTACGTGCAAGTGTTGCCCGTTTCGCATGGCCACTTTTATGTTTGGAAGTGTGCCCCTTGGGATCGGATTTAAAATCGCTCATCCTCTATTCGCTTTCGCAAGATACCAATCAGCACGTGGTGATCTACATTATCAAAAAATCCCTTAATATCACCCTCAACAATCCATTTGACACCTTTCCATTGGTTATAGACCTGCTTTAACGCTGTATGGCATCCTTTCACTGGACGATATCCGTGACTCCTGCGACTGAAAGTCGGTTCATAAATAGCCTCAAAAATCATTCTCATGGCTTCCTGTATGACCTTTTCCGGTGGTGGAGCAATGCCCAGCTGACGGAATTTTCCGCTTTTCTTTGGAATCTCCTGAACTCTCACGGGAGAAAACTGAAAATTTTCAGTCTCAAGCTCCTGAATCACTGTCCTGATCATTTGGAGTGAGTACCCGTCAAGAGTCCTGTAATCAGAGCCCTTTGTCATGTTACTGGCTTTGCTTTTGATGTTTTCATAAGCGGTAATCAGTACCGTTTCATCACATAGCAACCGGTAGAGTTTTCGGTTAACGCGGTTTTTATCTTTCCGGTTTTACTCTGCAAGCATCCGAATTTGAGCCAATCCGCCAGCTGTCGTTTTGGCGACCTCCATTGTGATTACCTCTCTTCCAGATGATTAATACCTGCGACCCTTTGCCATGTCCTGACTGTTATGTCAGGCATTTGACTAATACGATCGCTCCGTCACCATAGGGATGACTCCCCTTAGGCGATCCCGCAGTTACGCGTTCATAGTTCCTGATGCTTTAGGCTGCCTTTCCGCAACTTTTACCTGTACTGCTTTGCAGTTTGGCCAGCGGCTCCGAACTTCGGCCCTTGATTCAACTACGCATATCTCAGTTGAGAGTCGGAGCCCACCCCGTTGCCAGAAGTCTTTCGAGGGGGGCGACTTAGTTACCCACTGTTGCTGCTGGGCTTCAACCAGTATGGGCTTAGCCATAGCGTCTTAGCTGACGCCAGTCTTGGGCTTTGACTTCTAGCCCTCAGAACGCCTTTTCCGACCATGCTACACTCAGCTCTGGGATTTCCCCTTTACTTAAGGTCGGTGCTTTATACACGTCCGAAGCAGTGCAACTCCTCCTTTAAGAATCTATTAAACGCGCCACAACGGCGCACTATGCGTAAATCCATTGATGGGTTAGCAGCTTTAGTCGAACAGCAAGCCGGACAATCCCCCTTTAGCCAGACCCTCTACGTTTTCTGCCATCGCAAGCGAGACAAGATCAAGCTGTTATGCTGGGAGCGCAATGGTTTTGTACTCTGGTATAAACGACTGGAGAAATTCCGCTTTAAATGGCCGGGCAATGAAGCGCCTGAAGCGATTAATGGAGACCTGCTCAACCAGCTTCTGGATGGTTATGACATTCGACCCAAAGCACCTCATCCGACGCTGGAGTATACGACGTTACTCTGACAAACTGGCAATGACTGAACCGCAGTCTATTCTGAATCGGCATGGAAGTCTGCCCAGTCCACTTACCCGATGATAACCCCGAGCTGATTGCTTGGGTTCACTCTATTCTGGCAAAAAACGCATTGTTGGAAGAACGCCTTCGCATTCTTCTGCATAAACAGTTTGGTGCATCCAGCGAAAAGACCTCACCGGATCAGCAGGAACTGTTCAACGAAGCCGAGCAAGACCAACCGGAACAACCTGAGCTGGAACCCGAAGAAAACGTCACGGTTGCAGAACACACTCGCCAGAAGAAAGGCAGAGAACCACTGCCCGAAAATTTGCCCAGAGTCCGGGAAGAGCACGACATCCGTGACGATGAAAAAAACTGCAGCTGCTGCGGTAGTGAACTTCATCGCATAGGCGAAGAGGTCACCGAGCAGCTGGATATCGTCCCGGCTAAAATCCGGGTTATCCAGAATGTGCGGTTCAAATACGGCTGTCGGTCCTGTGAAAACGGTGTAAAAACAGCCAAACTGCCTGCCCAGCCGATACCAGCCAGTATCGCTACACCGGGGTTGTTAGCATTTATTGCCACCAGTAAATACGTCGACGGACAGCCTCTATATCGTCAGGAGAAATTTATCCTGGCTCGTCTGGGTGTTGATATTGCCCGTGCTACTACCTCACTGTGGATGATGCGCTGTGGCGATCTGGTGCAACCGTTAATCAACCTGATGCGGGACAAGCTGCTGGAAGCACCCCTGATCCATTGCGATGAAACCGTCACCCAGGTACTCAAAGAGGAGGGGAAGACGGCCCAAAGTCGGTCGTACATCTAGGTTCAGGTGGCTGAACCGGTGAAAAATCAAAAGATCATTCTGTTTGATTACGCTCCTGGCCGCAGCGGCTCAGTCCCGGTAAGACTGCTGGATGGCTTTCAGGGCTACCTGCAAACCGATGGTTATGAAGAAGGAGGGAGTCATCAATCAGGGCTGCCGGGCTCACGCACGTCGCACGTTCGATGAAGCCATCAAGGGGCAGAAAGATAAAAACAAAACCGGCAAAAGCCATATGGGGCCGTCTTATATCCGCAGCTCTACCAAATAGAACACGAGATAAAAGTCAGCCCTCCCTAAGAACGAATAAGATTACGGCAGGAGGCAAAGCTTGCCGGTTCTGCAGAAGCTGCGATAATGGCCGGATAAATCGTTGCCCCGGGTGCGTCCAAAAACCTTGTTGGGTAAGCCTCTTCATTACCTGAAGAACCAATGGGAAAAACTCATCCGTTATTGTGATGAGGGCTACCTGCGTATGGATAATAATCTGGCTGAAAATGCGATCCGCCCGATCGTGGTGGGTCGCAAGGCGTGGTTGTTCAGTAACAGTAATGACGGAGCCAAAGCCAGTGCCAGTCTTTACAGCTTGGTGGAAACAGCAAAAGCCTGTGGATTAGAGCCCTGCCATTATCTGAAGACAGTCTTCACTTATTTGCCGAGGGCAGAATCCGTTGAAGATATCGGGCTGTTGTTGCCCTGGAATCAAAAGCCAGCCTGAATCAAGGTGGGTCATAAATACCGCTTACATTACAAGACCCAGTTGTTTCGATATCAAGATGACGACCAAGTATGTCGAGTTGAGCAAAGATCATCTGGCAGATGCCGTAAGATTGAATCCGTCAAAGAATAGGCATTTTTTGGACACTTTAAGAAAAAAGTATTTTCGGATAATTAACCATTGAAAATTCAATAAATTATGAGAGAAAATGGCGGTGAGGGAGGGATTCGAACCCTCGATACGGCTACAAACCGTATACTCCCTTAGCAGGGGAGCGCCTTCAGCCTCTCGGCCACCTCACCATCATATTCCTTATTACAATAGGATTAGATTTGCTTTCAAAATGGCGCGTCCGGGAGGATTCGAACCTCCGACCGCCTGGTTCGTAGCCAGGTACTCTATCCAGCTGAGCTACGGACGCTCATATTTGAAAACTTTGAAATAATGGCGCGCTCGGGAGGATTCGAACCTCCGACCGCCTGGTTCGTAGCCAGGTACTCTATCCAGCTGAGCTACGAGCGCGTTACTTTAAACTTAATTCTGGCGGTGAGGGAGGGATTCGAACCCTCGATACGGCTACAAACCGTATACTCCCTTAGCAGGGGAGCGCCTTCAGCCTCTCGGCCACCTCACCATTATAACTTATACTAACGACACTTGACGCTTTAATAAATGGCGCGCTCGGGAGGATTCGAACCTCCGACCGCCTGGTTCGTAGCCAGGTACTCTATCCAGCTGAGCTACGAGCGCACTGCACCAACGGGAGCGAACTATAGAGATTTAACCCCCTGGAGTCAACGGCATTATGGCAATATTCAAAACTGAACAACAAGGGATAAAACAAAAAAGCCCCGCATCGGCGGAGCCAAAAGTTCAAGTTTGTAACAGACTCTGGTCGTTAAACGCTAATCTGCTACTAATCAGAATTCATAACGGACAGTGGCATTCAAGCTATCTGCCTTGTAGTCACCCATCCAGTTATTGTCATAGTGCAAACTCAGACTCAGGTTGCTCTCCATCTTATAATTAACACCCAAACCGGCTTCGAAGCGATTTTGCTCAGGATCACTGCCTGTGAATGTTAAGGTTTTACCACCTTGAATGAAGGTCACCGTTGTTTCAGGCTTATCAGCCTTAAAGTCGTGATATCCCATCAACACAAACTCAGGCTGAAGCACGCCTCGACCCAATTCGAAATCACCCATAAGCTTCAGACCTGCACCCAGCTCCGTGACTTCGAATTTTTTCATCTTACGTTTCTGAGCCCAATCACCTGTTAGTTTTTCAGTGAGATCATCAAAGTTAACACTGGTGTAGTCGAAGGCGATCTGAGGCTTAAGAGTCCAGCGATTGATCTGATAGTTATAGCCAGCTACGAAACGTGCACCCCAGATAGTGCTATCCACTTTACCTTTGTAAGAAACCTTGTCCAGCTGTACTTTACGTTTGTACTCATTGATTCCCTTACCGTAACTGAACATCGAATCCAGGAAGTAATTACCCTGATTCAATCCTGTATAAAGGGTACCCATATAAGTATCAGTGGTTGCATTACGATGTATGTCGTTTGTCTCAACCTTTGTATCACCCAAAGTGAAGGCAAAACCTACCGTCATCTGTTCATTAAGAGTGCTATCAACACCAAGAGTGACACCGTTAACCTTGACTTCATAACCTTTCAAATCGTCTTTATTATCAAGCTTTCCGTCACTGAAGATGTACTCAGCCCAGAATCCCTGAGACTCATGCATTTCGCCGGTATTCACTCCAGTACGGTTACTGCTGAGACGACGACCAATGGACTCATTAATTTTATTTTGCAAAGCTACCGAAGCACGACCCACTTCGTTATTCAGATCTGGTAACTGCTGGTCAGCAAATAACTTGATGGTTTGCTGCTTTTCCGCCATTGTTACTTGGTTGAACATAGCCTGAGCCGAAGACAGATCGTCAGTAGATAATGCCGATTCGTAGGTAGCTATATACATTTTCGCCTGATTTTCAGACAGGCTATGTTGAGAGCGCAACTTCTGAACGGGATTGCGATCGTACTTCACGTTAATAGAGTACATAGACTTGTTAGTCTTATCACTCTTCGCAAACTCACTGCTGGAAGCATCTAAAAATACAGTACCTGCGTCTGGAGCGACAAAGTCACCTTCAACTGTATCTGCTTCAATAACTGCAATCGAAGTAGCTAAAGCATTACCAGACTTAGCTTCCTCGTACAGATTTTTGGCATTTTCAAAACCTTTTGTAACATCCATACCAGTCAAATCAATTTTGACCTGATTCTCCCCCTTCAACTTCAGGGCACCATCAACACTGGCGTAGGGGACAGACGACACTGATTGATCATATGGATCCACAACCAATAACAGGTTAGCGCCTTTCTCAAACGTTTTGCCCTCCATTGCTAATAGTGAAGGTGCTGACATGGAAACAGGATTACCCTTCGTATCCTGCTTGCTTTGCTTAAACGTCTTAAAGAGTTTCAGTGAACCTTTGGAGTCAACAACCAAAGGAGCAACAACTTTTACCTGCTTAAGGTCAGTAGATTGATAGATAGCCTTTTGAGACTTTATAGTCGCTTCTGCGTTCAGAGTTGTCAGAACTGTAGTATCAGGCTTAACTTCAACCTGACCGGTTACGCGAACTTCCTTTACATGACCGTTTTCTTCTTCACCAAGAACGCCACCGATTTCACCGCCTTTCAAAGTACCTCTTTTCAGAGTAACCGTTGAACCATTGAAGCGCTTTGGATCTTTTTCATCACCGTGTTCAGCAGCAAATCCCTTCAGGTCACCTTCAAAAGTACCACCGTCCAGTACAAAGTTTCTGAAACCGTGGATATCCTTGGACACTTCCTGCTCGAGAGCCAGAGTTACATCTGTATCTTTACCGAGGAACACAGGTTGCGCATTATTAGAGATTGATCGAACAGTCGCTTTGCCTTTCAGGTCAAATGAAGCCAATGGCTTTTCCAGGGTACTGACTTCATCAGCATAAAGCTGAGCGTCTTCGACCAGAACTTTCTCTATGTCTGTCAGGCTGACATAAGAGACAGAACCTTTTCTAACCTCAAACACATCAGGCAGATCTTCAGCTTCAACATCCACAATATGCTTATCAAAGCCATCGTTGGAGCCTTCCATTGACTTTTGGGCATTGAGTCCCTTGACTGGTACAGCTTTGATTTCAATAAGCGTAATTGAGTTTGGCTCTTTGTTATCCTGAACTTTGTCATTACCCTCGAACACATCGGAAGCATTGCTTTCCAGAGCAATCTTGTGTTCTTCCTGGATGCGTAGAAGACTATTACTCAAAACAATATTCTGACCGGCTACAATTCCTTTCCCGCCTTTGACTGAATCGTCTAAGCCTGCATCAACAATAATATCACTGTCTGTGAAGGTGACATTACTGGATGCTGGAGTAACACCATCTTCCGCAACACCTAACTGCCGAACGGTTAACCTAGAACCTTTGACATGAACATCTTCATAGCCTTTTAAGTTAACAGTACCTTTTTTGGCACCTTCGATAACCGCTACTGTGGATTTTCGCGCAACAGGCTGATAAACCTTTTTACCATTCTCACTCTTGGTTGCTTCCATAACTTCCAATTTCTCGGGAAGAACACCAATCAAGTCTACAAAAGTATTAACAGGCTTGATTTTGATTCCATCACTCTCGATATCAACACCCGTTACTTCATCAACATCTTTCAGATAGATGACTGTAGATCGTATAGCTCCATCTTTCGCGACACGTACAGACGTACCTTCTTTAGCAACAAACGCATCGAGTGCTCGTTCCTTTGTACCAAAACCTTGATGCACGACACTGGATTTCTCAGAAAGAACAACGGTACCGTATGCCCTCTTATCAAGAGCGTCTCCAGTCGCAGCTGATGCTATCACAGGCAATGTCTCACCTTCTTTAAAGCCACTACCTAAACCACCCAGTTCAAATACTCTGGTTTTAAAGCCAAGCTCAGCCATTTTACCATTGCCATCCACCATTAATTCAAAGACTTCTTCAACCTTAGCGAGCTTCTCAAGAACTATTTTTCTAACGCCTTCGTCAGATAAGTCCAAGCCTTTTAGTACGATTGCATCGGGAGCCACCTTAATCTTTTTAGCTACATTGGTAGCCTCATCTATCGCTTCCTTTTCAATAAGAATGGCATCCTTAATTTTCGCATCTTCAAGTTCTAGCAAGCTTTTTACGTATAAGTCCCTTGCTTGATTAAGGCTTTGTCCAGCGCTTTTAAGGAGCCCCTTATTGAGACCATAATCTTCACCACTGAAGCTGGATTTTGTTTCTGCAGCATCCAATGATTCAAGATCTCTTTGGAATTTTCCCAAAGCAGACTTTTCACGATTTACTAAAGGTTTTTCTTCTGTTGGCTTGCCATCATCAGTGGCAGTGGATGCACTTTTTTCATTCAACAAGAAGAATTCAGGTGCTTCAGCTCGAAGATGCTTCCAAAAGCTGATGTTGAGAAAGAAACGCTCATCATCCGTGTGTTTTTCGTCATACTTAACCTTATAAGTCTGATAGCGAGCAATTGCCATATCAGCCTGTTTTTTCAGCGGATTATCAGCAGCCATTCCCTCCCGAACTTTTACCATTTCGGAAAGATCCAGTTTCTCTGCTGTTTTAAAAAACTCTTTATTATCCACAAAGAATTGAGCCTGCGAATAATCAATGCGACCACCAATTGCCGTGACTACGGCTACGGAAAGCAGTGTCTTTTTAAACACCTGAACTTGTCTCATTACTCCAACTCCAACCTCTAGCCTGGATGTTTTTCTCGTTGAATTTTCTCATTTATGAGCTTTTTCAAATTAATGGACATATCAGGCACAGATGCCTGAAGGGAGGCTATCCTACAGATGGAAATAAGTAATATTAAATACTTTTTCAGAATTAAAAGTGATATTAATTTTTCTATAGATTCTATAAGAATAAGATTTTGATCTTTTAGAGATCACTGAGCAACTCTCAGAGCTGTTAATTTAAACAACTTAAAACATTATTATTTCTTTTAATAATCACACCAGATTCAATTAAAAAAACTGGCACACAAAGCCTCAATCAAAAGAGATTGAACATCCGGAAAATAAAAAGGTACAATAGCTCCAAAAAACTGATTGCTTATGAAATACATTCTTCTAGTGCTATCTTTCATTCTCATTTCCTCTGGCTGTCATTCGCCTGCTTCTTTTAATAGCACTTCCACACAGACTCTGGCTTCCTCGAAAAAGCTGAGAGCTGTTGAAATATACACCGCAACTCATACTCTTAAGGCTTGGATGCCCATACAACCGGGAGCAGAAAAATTAAGGGTATACATAGAAGGCGATGGCAAAGCCTGGCTAAAGAGGGGCGTTCCCTCTTCCGACCCAACACCGGTTAGCAGGCTGGTTCACAGTCTCATGCTGGAAGATTCATACTCCGATATCGCTTACCTGGGCAGACCTTGTCAATACATCATGACTACGTTCTGCGATAAATCAGTCTGGACTTTTGGCCGCTATGACTCATCCTCCCTGGCAAGTACTAACGAGGCTTTAGATTATTTAAAGAAAAAGGGTGGTTATAGAAAACTCGAGCTGATCGGTTACTCAGGTGGGGCTACCCTGGCCCTTTTATCGGCAGCCCAGAGGGATGACGTAATCTCAATCCGGACGGTGGCCGGTAACCTCGACCCTTTTTTCACTAACCAGTTTCACAAAGTCAGCCCTATGCCTTCCGCACTAAACCCGTTAGATTTTCAAAATAAACTCAGAGTCATCCCACAAATACATTTTTATGGCAGTAAAGACCCGATAATCCCCTTCCAGATTTCAAAGCATTATCTAAAATCGCTGGCGAGCAGTGAATGCATTTCAATCGTCAGAGTTGAAGGAGCGACACACAGTCAAGGTTGGAATCGTGAATGGAGCACATTGATAGCCATCAACGCAACTTGTGATCGAAATAAGAAAGGAAGCAGCAAATAACTGGCGGTGAGGGAGGGATTCGAACCCTCGATACGGCTACAAACCGTATACTCCCTTAGCAGGGGAGCGCCTTCAGCCTCTCGGCCACCTCACCGCAAGTGCATTCAATACTACTGTTCACGTCTTGGAATGCAAGCTTTTTCTTTTTACATACGACCAAGGTTTTATATATAGACCAGAAAGTTTTTTATCTCGTCAGCAAACACATTAGCATTTTTCAATCGAAGCATTTCCCACAGATAAAAAAATACCCGAACGGTTAGCCGGGTATTTTTTCACTGAATTCGGTGTTATAACCAGACACTCAGTACGGCTCAGAGACGGATGGAACACCCCCGTGCTCTTTTTCTTTCTGAATTCTCTGGTAGATCTCTTCACGATGAACGGCAACTTCTTTTGGCGCATTGACTCCAATACGCACCTGGTTACCTTTTACACCCAGTACAGTGACAGTGACCTCATCCCCGACCATCAAGGTCTCTCCAACGCGGCGAGTCAGAATCAGCATTACAATCTCCTTATTTACATCTCTGTAAGTCAACGACCGTCAATCCTGAGCACGGCGATGCTTTTGTTGATTGACCTTAGCCCCAAATCCGGGAGTGCTTAAGTTCTCAGCAAAGCAGATACTGCCAGATCACCGTTTCATGCTTGAGAAACTCTCAGTCAACAGAGTCTAGCCACCGAACCCAACATTTCCATGCGTATTTTTACTAGCAGAGAAATGTAGTCATCAAAAAAATCACGTTTTGTAAGTTTTTAACAGGCACAGAACATTCTAGTTGAAGAATCCATGCCTGACGGGAATGACGGTGTATTTGTTCGATATTCCTGCCGATTGTTGATCAAACAAGCCACAGAACTATTTGGGTTGAGCAGATCAAAACTGAGCCACTCCCTTTTCAAGACAACCTACCCAGCCTTAGACTTCACTACTCTCAACAGGTTCCCTATCCAGTTCAAATACAGAGTGAAGAGCCCTTACAGCAAGCTCAAGATACTTCTCTGCAATAATAACGGAAACCTTGATTTCAGAAGTTGAAATGATCTGGATATTGATGCCTTCAGCTGCGAGAGCCTCAAACATCCGGGTGGCAACGCCCGCATGAGATCTCATACCCACACCGACGATAGATACTTTTGCGATCTTTTCATCACCGTCATACTCGCGTGCACCCAACTCATCACAGACTTTCGCACAGACATCAAGAGTGTTCTGATAATCATTACGGTGAACGGTAAAGGTAAAATCAGTAGTACGATCGTCAGACACATTCTGAACAATCATATCCACCTCAATATTGGCCTGACTGACAGGACCCAATATCCGGGATGCAACACCTGGAATGTCAGGCACACCTTTAATAGTGACTTTCGCTTCATCCCTGTTAAAGGCAATACCAGATACCACCGGTGATTCCATAGCTACATCCTCGTCGTCGATCGTAATAAGAGTTCCGGGGCCTTCTTGCATGGAATGCAGCACCCTCAATTTGACATTATATTTTCCAGCGAATTCAACCGCCCGAATCTGCAATACTTTTGAACCCAAACTGGCCATTTCCAGCATCTCTTCAAAAGTAATCTTGTCCAGTCGCCTTGCCCCCTCCACAACACGTGGATCGGTCGTGTAAACGCCGTCGACATCTGTATAGATCTGACACTCGTCCGCTTCAAGAGCAGCAGCCAGAGCAACGGCCGTGGTGTCAGACCCCCCTCTTCCAAGGGTTGTAATATTGCCTTCAGCATCACGCCCCTGAAAGCCAGCCACAATTACAACGCGCCCCCGATTAAGAGATGCCCGCATCTTCTCTGTATCAATATGCTGTATGCGAGCTTTAGTGTGAGCCTGATCCGTAACAATGGAAACCTGACTTCCAGTGTAAGAGTGGGCCGGACAGTTACGCTCGTTGAGAGCCATTGCCAGAAGGGCTATTGTGACCTGCTCACCGGTAGAAAGCAGGACATCCATCTCTCTGGGTGTGGGTTGTTTTTGAATATTAGATGCAAGATCAGTCAGCCGGTTGGTCTCACCACTCATCGCTGAGACAACGACAACAACATTATGTCCCTGATCTCTGAACCTCTTCACCTTGTCGGCAACTCCCTGGATGCGATCCAAGTTCCCGACAGAGGTGCCGCCAAATTTTTGTACTAACAGCGCCATGTTTATATCGTTCTACGTCAATCAGCCGACCCCGGAATGTAACACGAATAGCTTTGTTAAAAAAAGCACACCTCATTAAAAACGAGCCCGATGGCTCGTTTTTAATGAGGATTAAGTTGATCGAATTAACGAATCACATTACAGACGCTCTTGCAACCATGGGGCAATAGATTCAAGCGCTTCCTTGATTTTGGAAGCATCTGAACCACCACCCTGGGCAAAATCCGGACGACCGCCACCACGACCATCAACCTGATCGGCAACCATTTTCAACAAATCACCTGCTTTCACTTTGCCAGTAAGATCTTTGGTGACTCCCGCTACCAGAGGAAATTTAGCGTGACCAGGCACAGTCAGAAATACAATACCGGTCTGGAGCTTACCTTTCAGCTGATCCACCATGTCTCGCAAAGACTTAGGATCGACTCCCTCAAGCTCTGTAACCAGCACCTTTACACCATTGACATCAACAGCCCTGGACAGGAGATCGGCACTGCCAGCAGAAGCCAGCCTCTGTTGAAGTCTATGAAGCTCTTTCTCAAGCTCCTTATTCCTATCGAGAATTGAAGATACTTTGTCTTGCACATTATCCTGAGAACCTTTTACCAGACTTGCGACCGATTTCAGGGTATCTTCCAGCTTCTCCTGGTAATCAACCGCAGCTATGCCTGTGACAGCCTCAATGCGTCTCACACCCGCTGCAATCCCGGATTCAGAAACAATTCTGAATGAACCGATATCGCCCGTACGATTAACGTGCGTACCTCCGCAGAGCTCAACAGAAAAGCCTTCAGAGCCCATGGAAAGAACGCGAACCTCCTCACCGTACTTCTCGCCAAACAAAGCCATTGCGCCTTTAGCCTTAGCAGCTTTCATATCCAACAACTCAGTTTTAACCTCATTGTTATTACGAATTTGCTGATTAACCAGCCTCTCTATAGCCCGGAGGGCTTCAGGCCTGACCATTTCAAAATGAGAAAAATCAAAACGAAGTTTGTCTTGATCTACCAGAGAGCCCTTTTGAGTAACATGCTCACCCAGAACCTTACGCAGTGCAGCGTGAAGCAAGTGAGTAGCAGAGTGGTTCAACTCCGTAGCCCTGCGGGCTTCAGCATCGACGTAGGCAGTGACAGTATCACCAACCTTTAATTTACCCTGAGATACTTCCGAAATATGAAGATGACTGTCGCCCTGTTTTTGAGTATCCAATACCTTGACTTGGCCACCCTCAAAACTGAGCAAGCCGGTATCGCCCACCTGACCACCAGACTCTGCATAAAAAGGTGTTGACTGCAGAACGACCGTTGCTTCTTGACCTTCAGAGACAAAATCAACCGACTGCCCATCAACAAACAGAGCTGTGACTTCAGCCGCGTCCTGAAGATTTTCGTAACCCGTGAAATTGGTAGCCCCCTCAATGACCAACTGCTCACTGTAATTGACACCAAATTTGCTGGCTGCACGGGCCCTTTCACGCTGAACCTCAAGCAACTTCCTAAAACCTTCTTCATCTACCAACAGCTCACGTTCTCTGGCAATGTCATTAGTCAGATCGACAGGAAAACCGTAAGTATCGTAAAGGGTGAATACAACATCACCCGGGATAACACTGCCCTCTAGACCTTCCAGCCTTTCTTCCAGCAATTTCATTCCCTTGTCAAGCGTTTTGGTGAACTGTTCTTCTTCTTGCAGCAAGATTCTTTCTATCTGAGCACGGTTTTTAGCGAGATCCGGATAAGCATCACCCATCTCACGCACCAGGGAAACCACCAACTTATAGAAGAACGACTCAGTAGCCCCCAATTTGTGTCCGTGACGACATGCACGACGGATGATACGTCTGAGTGTGTATCCGCGACTTTCGTTAGACGGCATAATACCATCAGAAATGATAAATGAGCTTGAGCGGATATGATCGGCGATAACGCGCAGCGAAGCCTCTGTTGTCGGTACACCACCCAGAATTGCGGAAGCATCATTCAGCAGATTTTGGAAAATATCGATATCATAGTTACTGTGCCCGCCTTGCATAATGGCGGAAATCCTTTCCAGTCCCATACCCGTATCCACCGAGGGCTTTGGCAAAGGCTTCATCACTCCATCCAGCTGACGGTTGTACTGCATGAAGACGATGTTCCAGATTTCAATAAAACGATCGCCATCCTCTTCCGGAGTTCCGGGCCGACCACCCCAGATATGATCACCGTGATCATAAAAAATTTCAGTGCAAGGTCCGCAAGGACCGGTATCTCCCATCTGCCAGAAATTGTCAGAAGCGTATGGAGCTCCCTTGTTGTCGCCAATACGAATGATATTTTCAGCGGCAACACCAATTTCATTCAGCCAGATGTTATAAGCTTCACCGTCTGACTCATAAACCGTAACGCAGAGACGCTCAATGGGCAGTTGCAGTTTTTCAGTCAGAAAAGTCCAGGCAAACCGAATGGCGTCATGCTTGAAATAGTCGCCAAAACTGAAGTTACCCAGCATTTCAAAAAAGGTGTGGTGACGAGCGGTATAGCCTACATTTTCCAGGTCATTGTGCTTACCACCAGCGCGAACACACTTCTGGGATGACGTTGCTCGTCTATAAGTTCGCTGCTCCCTGCCAAGGAATGTTTCCTTGAACTGGTTCATACCTGCATTGGCAAACAGCAGGGTTGGATCGTCGTGAGGCACCAGAGAGCTACTGGGTACAACTTCATGCCCATTTTCTCTGAAGTATTCAAGAAAAGCAGAGCGAATCTCAGCACTTTTCATATAGTTCACACGAGTCATACAGGTCTTCCAAACGGGAGATTAAATAGCAATCTATAAAAAACGATCATTATATAGAAGGGAAAGAAAAACAGCCATGCAGGCTCTGTTTAAGTCAAATGTTGTTCGAATGGGTTAGAGTTAGCATTGCAGATCAGTGCGTTAGAAAGTTGGAAATCTCACGAACGACAAACACTCAATGCGCCGTAAACTGATATTGTTTAGACCTGTCTCTGACACTACGATACAGGCTGTCGTGAAACTCACTGCGCCTGCGGGATCTGACCATCTCCAGCCGCCGTCTTCATACACTGAAAGATGAGGTCACTTCATCAGCCAGTCTTTTCCTGCGCGAATCAGAGCACATTCTGACAGAATCACTTCTTTTTTCAGTTTTTGAACGAACACAAACCTCAATAAGGCTCCCATCACTTTAGAGACCTTCCTCTTTTAAGTTCTCAAATGGTAGAAACACGTCAAAATCCGGGTAACGAATCGAGCTTTACCTGAAACTCATGAAAGCTATGTTCGCGACGTGTCAGCAAATCCCCCGGCCAGCACGTCGAATACCTTTGTCAGAGCTTCCAAAACTTATTCTGTTAGAAGTTCATCCTGAAGTTTTGTGTCTGTTTTTGCGGAGGTTTCTGACCCAGGCTCAGCACTGCCCAACAATTCAGCTCGAATCTGCATTTCTATCTCTTCAGCAATCTTTGGGTTGTCGTTCAGATATTGCGCCGCATTGGCCTTACCCTGACCAATTTTCGTACCTTTATAGGAGTACCAGGCACCAGACTTCTCAACCAGCTTCTGTTTAACGCCCAGATCAATCACTTCACCCATGTGGTAAATGCCCTGACCATAGAGAATCTGGAACTCAGCCTGACGGAAAGGAGGAGAAACCTTGTTCTTGACCACTTTAACCCGGGTTTCATTACCGATGATTTCATCACCCTGCTTCACTGCACCGGTTCTGCGAATATCCAGACGGACAGAAGAGTAGAACTTGAGAGCATTTCCACCCGTGGTAGTCTCGGGATTACCAAACATCACGCCGATTTTCATACGAATCTGGTTGATGAAAATGACCAGACAATTTGCCTGCTTGATAGAACCAGTGATTTTTCGCAGGGCCTGGGACATCAAACGAGCCTGAAGGCCGACGTGGGAGTCTCCCATATCCCCTTCGATTTCAGCTTTAGGAACTAAGGCTGCAACGGAGTCGACAACGATAACATCAACCGCACCGGAGCGAACCAGCATATCCGTAATTTCCAACGCCTGCTCTCCGGTATCGGGCTGCGAAACGTAGAGGTCATCAACATCAACACCCAGCTTACCAGCGTACTGAGGATCCAGAGCGTGCTCCGCATCCACAAAAGCACAGGTAGCCCCCTGCTTCTGAGCTTCTGCAATCACACTGAGTGTCAGAGTGGTCTTACCAGAAGATTCAGGACCAAAAATCTCAACCACACGCCCCTTTGGCAAACCACCTATGCCCAATGCAATATCGAGTTGCAGTGAACCTGTAGAGATAGCTGGAATGGCTTCCTGCTTCTGTTCACCCATGCGCATGACCGTTCCTTTACCAAACTGTCGGTCAATCTGGCCCAGAGCCGCCGCCAGTGCTTTCTTTCTATTCTCATCCATTATTCAAATCCACCTTATGTGTGCTGGCTACTATTCTTTGAATGTTAAAAACCTCAGATACTGTATATTTAAACACTATCTGTATATTTGTCCAGCATTTATCTGGAAATTGCATCCACCAATTTAATCAGACCATCAAGAGCAGTCTCAACGGCTTGTCTTCTCACCTGCTCTCTATTACCGGAAAAGTGAAAAACCTCGGTCGTCACCTGATCATCAAAACACCAACCAATCCATACAGTACCCACCGGCTTGTCATCGGTTCCACCTTCTGGACCAGCAACTCCTGAAATGGAGACACTCAAAGGCACAGAAAGGCGCTTGACCGCACCTAACGCCATGCTTTCCACTACAGGTTGACTGACAGCACCGTAACGATCAATCAATGCAACAGGAACACCCAAAAACTTGTGCTTCATGTTATTGGAGTAGCTGACAATGGCGCCTTCAAACCAGCATGAGCTGCCGTCAACAGACGTAAAAGCCTGACTGAGCCAGCCACCCGTACAAGATTCAGCAGCAGCCACTTTCAATTTTGCGGCATGAAGCTTTCCGGCCAGCAGTTCCAGCTTTTTGTTAAAATCTCCGGACATTAATCTCGCCTCTGGCTGATATGAGAAAAAGCCTTTTGATCAAAGTTAGATATACATTCAACAGCCCATAGCTGCCAATGGCTAAAGATAAACCATTGTTCTCATGAAAACAGCCAGCTTTTCATAGTAAAATGATGGATTGTTTATTAACAACCTGAATTCAAGGCTTACCCTCATCTATGAGCCCGCGCAAAGACACCCTAAGTCAGCATACACCGATGATGCAGCAATATCTGCGTATCAAACAGCAACACCCGGAACATCTGGTATTTTATCGCATGGGTGATTTTTACGAGCTGTTCTATGACGATGCCCGCAAGGCTGCCGAGTTATTAGATATAACACTGACAACCCGGGGACAGTCTGCCGGTGAGCCCATTCCCATGTCAGGTATCCCTTACCATGCAGTTGAAGGTTACTTGGCTCGTCTGGTCAGACTTCGCGTCTCTGTCGCCATTTGCGAGCAAGTTGGCGACCCGGCCACAACAAAAGGCCCCGTTGAAAGAAAAGTAGTTCGAATCCTGACCCCCGGCACAGTGAGCGACGAAGCACTTCTGGACGAACAGCAGGACAACCTTCTGACCGCTTTAAGCCGATCAGAAGATCAATATGGAATAGCCTCTCTGGATATCAGCAGTGGTCAATTTACAGCAGTAGAAGTCGCGAGCGAAGAAGCCCTGATGGCAGAAGTTGAGCGTATCAACCCTGCCGAAATTCTCATCAATGACAGCTTTGAATGGCCGGCCCAGGTTATTGAGCGCCCGGGAACGACCAAACGCCCCCCCTGGGACTTTGATCGTGACAGCGCCTATGAAGGATTAACCCGCCAGTTCCAAACTAAAAACCTGCAAGGATTCGACTGTGAATCGTTGACTATCGGCCTTGGGGCGGCAGGCTGCCTTCTACAATACGCCAAGGAAACACAGAGAACCGCCCTGCCCCACATTCGAAGCATACAGCGGGAACTTCGCGAAGAAAGCGTAGTCCTTGACGCAGCCAGCAGAAAAAACCTGGAATTAAGCCAGAACCTCAATGGTGGTCGAGATCACACCCTTTTGTCCGTACTTGATAAAACAGCGACCGCTATGGGTAGTCGATTGCTCTCAAGATGGCTGAACCGCCCCCTTAGAAACGCTCATAAGCTGCAAAAACGCCAATCTATTATCTCAACAATAAAATCGGGCTATTACTTCGAGCAGATTCAACCCTTGCTTCGCGGCGTTGGCGATATTGAACGCATTCTTGCCAGAGTAGCGTTAAAATCAGCTCGTCCAAGAGACCTGGCTCGCTTGAGAGACGCCCTGAATCAGCTACCTGAACTACAAATCATTCTCAGAACGATTGATAATGAGGACATTCATAAACTGGCTGAAGCCATCGGCGAGCATCCTCAGGTTGCTAATCTGCTGAGCCGGTCTATCGTCGAGAACCCCCCTGTCATCATCAGAGACGGTGGAGTCATTGCGGAAGGCTTTGACAAAGAGCTGGATGAGTTTCGTGCTCTCAGTCAGAACGCTGGCGATTATCTTGTTGAACTGGAAAAAAGAGAGAAAGAGAGGACAGGACTACCCAGTCTGAAAGTTGGCTTTAACAGGGTTCACGGCTATTACATTGAGCTCAGCCGAAGAGAATCTGAAGACGCCCCTGTAGACTACATACGTCGCCAGACACTGAAAAATACTGAACGATTCATCACACCGGAATTAAAAGAGTTCGAAGATAAGGCTCTATCAAGCAAAAGCAGAGCGCTTTCAAGAGAAAAAGCACTGTATGACGAATTAATGGACGAGCTTTTGGAAGCTCTGGGCCCTCTTCAGGAAACGGCCATGAGCACCTCCGAACTGGATGTTCTGAACAACCTGTCAGAAAGAGCTGAGGCTCTGAACTTCTGCAAACCTGAACTGAGTTCGGATCCTGGCATCCATATTGAGGATGGTCGCCACCCGGTTGTCGAACAGGTGCTGACAGAACCCTTTGTGGCCAACAATATAGAATTCCATGCCACCAGGAGAATGCTAGTCATCACCGGTCCAAACATGGGTGGTAAATCGACCTATATGAGACAAACGGCATTAATCGTTTTATTAGCTCACGTAGGAAGCTTTGTTCCTGCCAGTCACGCAAAAATTGGTCTGGTAGATAGAATATTCACCCGAATAGGTTCATCCGATGACCTGGCCGGTGGACGATCCACGTTTATGGTGGAAATGACTGAGACAGCCAATATTCTTCATAACGCCACAGCAAGCAGCCTGGTTTTGATGGATGAAGTAGGTCGGGGAACCAGCACCTTCGATGGTTTATCCCTGGCCTGGGCTTGTGCTCATCACCTGGCAGATACTGTTAAGGCATTCACCCTGTTCGCCACTCACTATTTTGAGCTGACTCATTTGCCAGACGAGTGCAACTCAGTTGTCAACGTTCACCTGAATGCCACAGAACACGACGAAAAAATTGTATTTTTGCACTCAGTTCAGGATGGCCCTGCCAGTCAGAGTTACGGTTTACAGGTGGCTCAACTAGCAGGCGTCCCGAGAAATGTAGTCACTCAGGCACGCTCCAGACTGCACCAATTAGAAGAAGGCTCGTCGGCTCAGACTGTGCCACAAACTTCAAGGCAGGCCAAAACGGTTTGTAAACAGAACCCGGTTCAGGCAGATATGTTCACAGCTTCTCAGCCACATCCGGCCGTCGAAGCACTCAAGGAACTTAACCCTGACAACCTGTCCCCCCGGCAAGCTCTCGGGTTGCTATACGATCTTAAGTCACTGACTTCAAAAAACTGACTATGCTCATAACCGCTTGAACTACTACCTTATAAACAATGCTGGTAGACTTTACGCCTCAACTGGTTGAGCCGTGTGCCAAACCAGTAAGGGATATGCGATTAGAAATGTCATTCCTGATGGTGACATTTCATAAATGTATTTTGACTGACTTACCATCAGCCTGAACAAACGGAGTGTAACCATCATGACTTTCGTAGTGGGTGAAAACTGCATCAAGTGCAAATACACCGATTGCGTGGAAGTGTGTCCCGTAGATTGCTTTTACGAAGGGCCCAACTTTCTGGTTATCCACCCGGACGAATGTATCGACTGTGCCCTCTGTGAGCCTGAGTGTCCAGCCAATGCGATCTTCTCCGAGGATGAGGTACCGGAAGATCAGCAGGAGTTTATTGAACTCAATGCTGTACTCGCTGACGTCTGGGATAACATTACAGAAAAAACAGACGCACTCCCTGATGCTGAAAAATGGGATGGTGTGAAAGGCAAGCTCGAGCATCTGGAACGCTGAGAGCGCCCGATATCCGGGGGCTAAGAGCTATGCAGAAATGTCTTGATAACTGCTTTCAATGGTTCGAGCACCAACTCTTCCCCAAACAAAAAGCCATGACCCCGAGATCATGGCTTTTTTATTGCCAAGACAATGCTATCAACTGAACAGGGATTCTCCAGACAACCCCTGTTTCTCAAGGATAGAGCGCAAGCGCTTTAGAGCCTCGACCTGTATTTGCCTGACCCTCTCTCTTGTCAGCCCAATCTCCTTGCCCACTTCTTCAAGGGTGCTGGTTTCATAGCCCCTTAGACCAAACCTTCTGGCCACCACCTCACGCTGCTTTTCAGAAAGTTCACCCAGCCACTTGTCCAAACTGTCGTTGAGATCAAGATCCTGAAGCAGTTCTGCCGGATCAGACTCCTTCTCATCAGAAATAGTATCAAGGATGGACTTATCAGAATCCGGGCCCAAAGGCGTGTCAACTGAAGTGACACGCTCATTAAGCCCCAACATTCTTTTAACATCATCAACCGGCTTATCCAGCAGATGAGCGATTTCCTCCGGGGTTGGATCATGATCTAGCTTCTGAGTCAGTTCACGAGCCGCCCGGAGGTAAACATTGAGTTCTTTAACCACATGAATCGGAAGACGAATGGTACGTGTCTGATTCATAATGGCTCGCTCAATGGTCTGACGAATCCACCAGGTAGCGTATGTTGAAAAACGGAATCCGCGCTCAGGATCGAATTTTTCAACCGCCCTGATGAGACCCAGATTTCCCTCTTCAATCAGATCCAGAAGTGTCAGACCACGATTGACATATCGCCTGGATATCTTGACGACCAGACGCAAGTTACTTTCAATCATACGACGCCGACCCGCCTCAACGCCTCGACGGGCAAGACGCGCATAATGCACTTCTTCCTCTGGTGTCAACAGAGGTGAAAAGCCAATCTCGTTGAGGTAGAGCTGAGTGGCATCGATAGACTTATAGAAGCCATCATCATCGCGACGGGCTCTACTGTAATCTGACGCACTGGGTGTAAACGTCTGCGGTGCAGGTTCTTTCTCTTCAACTTCTTCGTTTTCATTAAGATCAGAATCCAGCACGTTATCAATTTCACTCTTTCCCTGGGTAAAATCCTCGGCAAAACTACTTTGCTCTGAGTCATCCCTCTTTGCTGCCATAAGAGTCAGTCCTATCCGAAAGCCCCACTGTCTGTCGAACAACCAACTGAGGGTTGAGCCGACACCCGTGAGATCCCTCTACCGACACCACATATTGAAATCAGCGTTCAGGCAGGAATCGCATTGGGTCGACCGGTTTGCCATTATGCCGAATTTCAAAATGCAGCTTAGGCTCTGTCGTTCCTGTAGAACCTATTTCGGCTATCTTCTGGCCTGCTTTAACTGAGTCTCCTTCACGCACAAGCAACTCCTTATTGTGAGCGTAAGCGCTCAGATAGCTGTTGTTATGTTTCATAATAATCAGCTTGCCATAACCAGCGAGTTCACTGCCAGCATACACGACCTCGCCTGTGGCTGCTGCACTTACAGGCTCTCCCAATTTGCCTCTGATATCAATCCCTTTATTCAGCCCATTGCCGTTGTTGTACATACGCACCACTTTTCCATTGGCCGGCCAGTGCCAGCTTGAAATGTTGGATAATCGTTCTGTTTTATCAGCTGTTTTCACTGGTTTTTTTTTAACCACATAAGACTTTGATGAGGTTGTGGTGCTCTTTCTTACAGGACTCGAAGAACGGGATACATAACTTGAGGGAGTCAAGTTAACATGTTGACCCGGAAAGATAGTATAAGGTTGGCGTATTCCATTGATAGCAGCTAACTCTATGAAATCTCTACTATAAAGCCAAGCTATAGAAAAAAGGGTCTCACCGTCACGGACTATATGACTGCCACTGCTTACTTTTGGTGGCAGCCTGAGCTCTCTAACCTGAACTGAGGAAGGATCATGGGCACACCCGGTCAGTAACAGAATCAATGTTATCCAACTGACTATTCTTGAGCAAACACTCAAATTAATTTCTTGCTCAAGACGATTGCCTGTCATTCACTCTGCTCCATACTTGGTCACCGAGGCACACCTCAAAATATAATAAATTTAGATATATTTGAATTTTCTTAATCTAAAAAAATATATCAATACAGGTAATAACGCCTACATTTCGGCGAAATTCACCTAGGAAATGTCACGACTGCCGAAACACTCTTTTCATATCAGACCGGTTCCACACTATTGGCAATCGATTTGAGTTCATTAGACCGCAACATCGACATACCATTCCAGAAAGGAGCTATGGAACGGGGAAGATCAGCAACCCATAGTTCATGATAATGAACCGGTTGATTATCTGTTCAGAAAGAGAATTTAATAATCAATCTTCAACAAAGCGACTACCGAATTTTTCAAGCAGAACAACCAGCAAGATACCTGCCAACATCAAGGCAATCGATGGCAATAGGTAAGCCGAGTGACCGGACAGCGTTTCATAGGCCCAGGGAGAAATATTTCTTTCCAGAAAAGGAACTTCCTGACCCGAACTGTTTATTCTTGTTTCCAGTGTTTCTTTCCACGGCCATACTTTTCCGAGGGCACCCAGCATCAAGCCCGTCAAGAGCGACAGAGCCAGATCACGATGCTGTTTTAACAGCCAGGCAAGGACATGAGAAAATGTCAGCAACCCGACAATACATCCAGATCCAAATGCTGTCAGCGCCAGAATATCCAGACCTTTCACGGCAGCTAAAACAGCGGGGTACAACCCCATCAACAGCAGGATAAAACTGCCGGAAATGCCCGGCAAAATCATTGCAGATATAGCAATACAGCCGGCAAAGAACAACATCAGGTAGGAAGGAGTCAGAGATGTAGGCGTCAGTCTCCCGATAAAATAAGAGACACAACAACCGAATACAAGAAGTATCATGGAGGAGACACTCCAACTCTTTATCTGTTTGAGCATATGAATGCCTGAAATCAATATCAGGCCAAAGAGAAAAGACCAGATGAGTTCCGGGTAGCCTTCCAGCAGGTACGTAATTAGATGGGCAAAACTCAGTATACTGAACAAGATTCCGCCAAACAGCAGAATCAGAAAATTCCCATCAATATACTTCCAACACTCAGCAATCCCTTCGGATTTAAGCTTGATCAGTAAACCGGGATTAATACTCTTCAAGGCATTTAACAGGCGATCATAGATACCGGTAATAAAGGCAATGGTACCTCCTGAAACGCCAGGAACGACATCGGCAGCCCCCATAGCTATCCCCCTGAGCAAAATACTCAGACCTTCTTTCATTTTTGACATAATCCAACCTGTCTTATTCTGTAAAGCGTAAATCAGTATCAGACCCGTTTATCTTTTCAGAGTAATCTCAATGACTTTCATTCATGAAACACGAAGAAGTGTATTATTTCTGAACCCCATCCAGCAATGGCACAAAGCGCACGGCTTCGAGCATTTCTTTCTTGAAGGTATCTCCCTGACGGGTGATCAGCAATAAGTCCTGAACACCGCGACCTCCAACTGGAATAATTAGACGACCATTACCCTCCGATAACTGCTGCAATAGCTCCTCAGGTATCTGATCCGGGGCAGCTGTTACAATGATTCCATCAAAGGGGCTCATGACTGACCAACCCATACCACCATCGCTGAGTTTAAGCTGAGCATTGTGAATAGACAGCGTTCTGAGCAGTTTCTTTGCTCGCTCATGAAGGGGTTTGATTCGCTCAACAGAGTATACTTTCTTTACCAGCGGCGAAAGAACCGCTGTCTGATAACCTGACCCTGTACCTATTTCAAGTACTCTGTCGAGTGGACCTGCTGCCATGAGAGCCTGTGTCATTCTTGCCACAATATAAGGTTGTGACAGTGTCTGCCCAAAGCCAATAGGCAGGGCAGTATCTTCATAAGCTCTGTGAGACAGGGCTTCATCCACAAACAGATGTCTCGGTGTGTTGCGAATAACCTCAAGGACATCGGTAGAGTCGATCCCCTGATCTGAAAGTCGATTGATCAGACGCTCCCGGGTTCTCCGTGAGGTCATTCCTATACCATGAATATCAATCTCTTTCATATCAGCTGCCCAGCCATTCACTGAGCTGAGAAAGCGTTGAATGATGAGTCTGGTCATACTGAAGGGGTGTCACTGAGACTAAACCTTCAGCAATAGCATAGAAATCAGTGCCCTTGCCCGCATCCTGTCCCTTACCGACAGGAGCAATCCAGTAAACGGGCTTTCCCCTGGGATCCATTACTTTTAAAGGTTTCTCCGGTCTTTCCCTGTGCCCTAAACGAGTCACCGCCATGCCCTTGAGCTCTTCATAGGGTCTATCAGGAACATTAACATTTAACAGGGTTCCTTCTGGCAGGGATAATTGCGCAAGTCTGAGAATCAAATCTCTGACAACCTTGCCTGCTGTAATAAAACCTTGCTCTCCCTTGCCACAGGCAGATACAGCAATGGCAGGCAACCCCATAAAACGGCCTTCCAAAGCGGCACCTACCGTCCCTGAATAAAGAACATCATCACCCAGGTTGACACCATGATTGATACCGGAAACGACAATATCAGGCTTTTGCTCCAACAATGCATTGACCGCCAAATGAACGCAATCAGCCGGTGTTCCATCGACACTGTTAAAACCATTGGAATGTTCAGTCACCCTCAGGGGACGCCCCAGAGTCAATGAACTGCTCAAGCCCGAGCTGTTTCTATCAGGAGCAAAGACAATTCGCTCACCCACGCCTTCGAGTGAACTGTAAAGGGTGGCCAGCCCGTTGGCTGCGACACCATCATCATTACTTAGCAGTATTCTCATCAAATCTTCCTTCAATGCATTGCATAGCTTCCCTTAACACCGCTGTTGCAAAGCAGCCTTTTGGCAGAGAAAATTCAAGCTGGATACAATCACCTGATAACCATTTCCAGTTCATGGCTGCAGGCATTAGACGAATGGCTCTCCTCTCATGCTTTAAACCTGCTTGCTCCAGGCCCTTACTCAACAACGGGTTGCGACCTGAAATCCTTTTTTCCATCTTTCTGCAATCCGATCCGGAAAGCAACTCCCCTTGCCCCCACAGAGGAGCTGTCAATGAGACTTCTCCGGCTTCAATTCTTGTCATCAGGTTCTGGTCATGATCCCGCAGGATCAGACTACCACTGTCTTGAAAACCAGGTACATCACCCTCAAGGTAGCGGGTCCAGTTTTTCTGACTGACACGCTCAGAAAGGATCTGATTAAATATCCAGGATCGTGCTGCAGACAGATACATAGAGCGTTTGTTTTTATCAACCCTCAAATGACCGGAAAACATCAGTAACGCCCGATCAACGTTAGCCCCCTCAAGACCAAAGCGTTGTTCTCCAAAATAGTTAGGCACACCCTGATTGGCGATGACCCTCAGACGTTCATCCAACAACGCTTGCGAGATATCCACATGCCGCAAAGTGATGATAAAACGGTTGCCTTTCAGTGCACCAGTCTTGAGCTTTCTCCCATGTCGGGTGGCAGCGATAATATCCAACGACTCACTGTTCAGCTCAGACCATTGAGGAGAGTCTTGTCCGGGCAGCCAGACACTAAACCACTGACGTGTAACACCATGACGATCCTTGCGCCCCGCGTAACTGACTGCAGAGCGTTTTACGCCAGCAAACCTGGAAAGTTGTCCTGCTACCCAATCGGTATTTTCTCCAGTTTTCTGAACATTGATATAGGCATGTTCCCCTTCACCTTCCGGTACAAAGGGCAGCTCTTCTTCAACAATGAAATCTTCAGGCAGGGACTTGAAAGTACATCGTCCCAAAGGACCACCCCAGGAGTAAGCCCAGGATGATGTGTAAGAAACTTGATTCATTAAACAATAATCTTTTTGGGTAAAATGCAAACTGATCAGGAAAGTTGTCGCTTGCTGTGAGCCAGAAGCACCACTGCATGAACTGCAATACCTTCCTCTCGGCCGATATAACCCAATTTCTCTGTTGTCGTTGCTTTTACATTGACAGCTTCAGTTTCAATCTGAAGATCTTTGGCAAGGTTTTCCCTCATGGCTGGAATATGAGGAGCCATTTTTGGCACCTGGGCAACAATGGTACTATCGACGTTGATCACCCGATAGCCCTTTTCATGAATCAGTACCACCACATGCCTGAGAAGCTGTCGGCTATCAATTCCCTTATACCTGGAATCTGTATCCGGGAAATGCTGCCCGATATCACCCAGGGCAGCCGCTCCCAACAACGCATCACAGACGGCGTGAAGGAGAACATCACCATCAGAATGGGCTAAAAGCTTATGGCTGTGATCAATACCGACCCCACCCAAAAAGACCTTGGCCTCAGCCGTTGTTTCATCGGAAAAACGGTGCACATCAAAACCGTGACCAATTCGCATCATACCGTCTCAATCAGTTTGTCTTGCTGTTGAATGTAAAGAGCCGCAAGTGTTAGATCAGCACTTCGGGTCACCTTGATATTATCGCTGTGCCCTTCGACCATCAGCGGCCTGAATCCAGCGTATTCAATCGCGCTGGCTTCATCCGTGACAGGCATTTCATCATCCAGTGCTTTTTTGAGCGCGTCGTAAAGCAGCTTCACCCGAAACATCTGTGGCGTCAGGGCGTGCCAAAGAGCATTCCTGTCAACGGTCTCCGTCACTTCTCCAGCAGATGAAGTACGTTTCATAGTGTCTCTGACAGGTATTCCCAGCAAACCACCAATGGTATGGTCAGTTAACTGTTCTACCAACCACTCCAGGTCAGAGTGACGTATACAAGGTCTGGCCACATCATGAACCATCACCCAATCCTCGGCATCTGCCAACTCAGACAGGGCTTTCAGTCCATTCAGGACGGAATGGTAACGCTCATCCCCGCCCTGCACCAACATGATTCGCGGATCCCTTAACAGCTCAATCTCCTTGTAGCACTCATCTTCAGCACCAATGACAACAATCAGCTTCTCCAAAACAGAAAAGCTGATTAGACGTTCAATGGTATGCTCCATCAAGGTGCGACCATGAATCTCAAGATACTGTTTGGGAATTGCACTCTGCATGCGACGACCCACCCCGGCGGCAGGGATAATCGCCCAAAAACGGGGTTCATGAGGATTACTCGTTCTCACATTGTCACCTAAAAAGGTCAGAAGGAACCTGCTGCAAACAGACTGTGCTTCAATCTGTTGTTAATCCGAAATGTCACTTATACCGCACTATAAAATAGCTACAATCGCCAGAATTGTGGCATTTTCTATCCGATATTACGTCAACATCAAAGCGACGGTATGACTCAGTCGTAAATCAGATAAAACGTCTCATCTTTTTTGATCATCCCAAGATCAAGACGAGCCTGCTCTTCCAGAGTTTGCAGACCATGCTGCAGCTCAACAACTTCGGTAGCGAGTAGACGATTACGCTGATACAAACGGTCGTTTTCCCGTTTCTGCAGCTCAATCTGTTTTTGGATCGCTACCATTTCTGCTAAACTGCCTTCTCCCATCCAGAGTTGTATCTGAAGGGCCACCAGCGCCAGTAGCAGTAATGTATGCACCAGCTTTCGCATCTGAATCTCTCATTGTTTCCAGCCATTCAGTCTAACAAAGCCTGAAAAATGTGCCCACGATAAAAACACAAAAACTGGAATATGCGGAAAGTAAATCAAAGAGGTAAAACAGAAAGTCGTCACATTAAATAAAGGGAGGCTTACAGAAGCCTCCCGCTATTGATACGCTACTCAGATAACATTTCAGGCACGTTTGAATTCAGCAAGACCGCGGTATGGAGCCTTAGCGCCCAGCTCTTGTTCAATGCGTAGCAGCTGGTTGTATTTGGAAACACGGTCAGAACGACACAGGGAGCCGGTCTTGATTTGACCCGCAGCAGTACCTACAGCCAAGTCTGCGATAGTAGCGTCTTCTGTTTCACCGGAGCGGTGGGAAATCACCGCAGTGTAACCCGCGTCCCTGGCCATCTTGATGGCTTCGAGAGTTTCGGTCAGGGAACCGATCTGATTAAACTTGATCAGGATAGAGTTAGCGATGCCTTTTTCGATACCTTCCTTCAGAATCCTGGTATTGGTTACAAACAGGTCATCACCGACAATCTGGATCTTGTCGCCCAGGATTTCCGTCTGGTATTTGAAGCCCTCCCAGTCAGACTCATCCAGACCATCTTCGATGGAGATGATTGGGTACTCTTCACACAGTTTGGCCAGATAGTCAGAAAATTCATTAGAAGAGAAAATCTTGCCTTCCCCTTTCATGTTGTATTGACCGTTGACGTAGAATTCCGAAGCCGCGCAATCCATAGCCAAAGTAATGTCAGTACCCAACTTGTAGCCTGCAGCTTCAACCGCTTCTTTAATGACAGCCAGAGCATCAGCATTAGAAGCCAGGTTGGGTGCAAAACCACCTTCATCACCTACCGCAGTATTGAGACCTTTGGCAGACAGCACTTTTTTCAAGGCATGGAACACCTCGGCCCCCATACGCAGGCCTTCAGCGAAAGTTTTGGCAGCGACTGGCTGAACCATGAACTCCTGAATGTCGACGTTGTTATCAGCGTGCTCACCACCATTCAGAATGTTCATCATTGGAACTGGCATAGTGAACTGACCAGAGGTACCGTTCAGATCAGCGATGTGCTGGTACAGAGGAATGTTCTTATCGGCAGCGGCGGCTTTAGCAGCGGCCAGAGAAACCGCCAGAATGGCATTGGCACCCAGAACACTCTTGTTCTCGGTGCCGTCGAGCTCGATCATTGCCAGATCAAGTCCACGCTGATCACTCGCATCGCGACCCAACAGAGCTTCACGGACAGGTCCGTTGATGTTGGCCACTGCCTTGAGGACGCCCTTACCAAGGTAGCGAGACTTATCTCCATCACGCAGTTCCAGAGCTTCACGGGAACCTGTGGAAGCACCGGATGGAGCAGCAGCACGACCCATGGCACCCGATTCCAGAATCACGTCGGCTTCTACGGTTGGGTTACCACGAGAATCCATGATTTCGCGGCCTTTGATTTCAACAATTTTTGCCATAATAGCTTTCTCTCTACACAAATGCCGATAGACGATGAAAAGTATATTGTTTCAATCTCTGACAGAATTCAGCAAGACAAAATACTTTTCACAACACCATGTCTATGAAGGGAAATATACCTGACCTGACCGGGCAAGTGAGGAATCATCCTGCAGACCGTTGAACTCTGAGATTCATATCCTCCCAACCCAACCGTCTCAGCCTGGTTAGATAATAGTACTGATTCAAACTTCCAGTGCCATTATCCAATGAGGCTGCTTTCAGCTTCCCGGACGCTGTAATGCGGTCACTATACCAACTCCCGGCGGGTTATCAACTATTGCACAAGGCAACACCGAAGACATAAACATTAACATCTCAATTCAATGGAAGCCGTTGGTATCACTGTGAAGAAAAACAGGTAACAATGACTCAATGAAGCCTGATAAAAATGAACCCAATCTGCTTAAAGACAGAGCCCTTTGACATCATCAGTCAGATTGTTTGTGACAAAAAAACCGCCGGAAAATGGCGGTTTTTTTTACATCGAACAAAGCGCTTAAGCCTTAATCAATGGGTATCCAGTACAGGCATGGACTTAACGAGATCGTCAATAGCCTTCACCTGCATCAGGAAACCCTCCAACTGGGAGAGGCGCAGCGCCGAGGGGCCATCACAACGAGCCGCATCCGGATCAGGATGTGATTCAAGAAAAAGGCCTGCCAGACGAGTCGACATACCGGCCAAAGACAGCTCAGTCACCTGATGACGACGACCACCGGAAGCCGCCCCCATGGGATCTCTGCATTGAAGCGCATGGGTCGCATCAAAAATAACAGGAGACTGGCCAGTCACCTCTTTCATGGTACGAAAACCCAACATATCTACTACCAGATTGTCGTAACCAAAAGAAGAGCCACGCTCACAGAGAATAATCTGTTCATTACCCGCTTCAGCAAACTTATCGACAATATTGCCCATCTGGGAAGGGCTCAGGAATTGAGGCTTCTTGATATTGATCACAGCACCGGTATTGGCCATAGCAAACACCAGATCAGTCTGACGTGCCAGAAAAGCTGGTAACTGAATAACATCGACAACCCCGGCAACTGGCTGGCACTGATGAACTTCGTGAACATCAGTGATCACTGGTACGCCGAACGTTTCCTTCAACTCCTGAAAGATCTTCAAACCTTCTTCCATACCCGGTCCTCGGTAGGAATGGATGGAAGAACGGTTTGCCTTGTCAAAGGAAGCCTTGAAAATGTAGGGAATACCCAGTTTCTCCGTGACAGCAACATAGTGCTCAGCTACTTTCATAGCCATATCACGAGACTCAAGCACATTCATGCCGCCGAACAACACAAATGGCTTGTCATTGGCTACTTCAATAGAGCCGACAGAGACTACTTTCTGATCAGACATGTGCACTCTTAATCCTGTTGAGCCTGATAGTTCAAGGCCGCTTCAATGAATGATTTGAAGAGCGGATGACCATCCCTTGGTGTCGAGGTAAATTCAGGGTGGAACTGGCAAGCCACAAACCAGGGGTGTTCCTTTACTTCCACCATTTCAACCAGAGCATTATCTTCAGAGCGTCCGGAAATAACCAGACCTGCATCCTGCAAAGTCTCAAGGTAATTGTTATTGACCTCATAACGATGACGGTGCCGCTCAATGACAGTGTCTTTACCGTAGGCAGAATGAGCCTGTGTTCCAGAGATGAGGTTACACAGCTGAGCCCCCAATCTCATAGTTCCTCCCAGATCGGAAGCCTCAGTACGTGTCTCCAGAGCACCATCGGAAGACAACCATTCAGTAATCAAGCCTACCACCGGATGCTCGGCGTTTTGATCAAACTCGGAGCTGTTAGCCCCTTCCAGACCCGCTTTGTTACGAGCGTATTCAATAACTGCAACCTGCATACCCAGACAGATACCCAAATAGGGAATCTTGCTCTCGCGAGCATGACGAACCGCCTGAATCTTGCCCTCCACACCACGATGGCCAAAACCACCGGGCACCAGAATCGCACTGACACCTTCCAGACGACTCAGACCCTCCTGCTCAAGCAGCTCGGAGTCAACATAACGGATGGTGACCTTGGTACGGGTTTTCAATCCGGCATGGCGAACCGCCTCAATCAGGGATTTATAGGCATCCAGAAGCTCCATATATTTACCCACCATGGCGATGGTCACTTCTTTCTGTGGATGAGTGTCACGGTCCACAACATCCGCCCATTCAGACAGGTCTGCAGCCGGTGTATCCAGATTGAATTTATCGACAACAATTTGGTCCAGACCCTGCTCATGGAGCATCTGGGGAATGCGGTAAATGGTATCAGCATCTTCCAGAGAGATAACCGCACGCTCTTCCACGTTCGTGAACAGAGAGATCTTGCGACGGGCAGAGGCTTCAATAAACTGTTCGCTGCGGCAAACCAGAATGTCTGGCTGAAGGCCGATAGACCGCAGTTCTTTAACCGAGTGCTGGGTAGGCTTCGTCTTGGTTTCACCAGCCGTCTTTATGTAGGGCACCAGAGTCAGGTGCATCAGCAATGCGCGGGAAGAACCCAGCTCGACTTTCAATTGGCGAATGGCTTCAAGAAATGGCTGAGACTCAATGTCACCCACAGTGCCGCCAATTTCAACCATCGCTATATCAACATCGCCGGCACCCTGGACAACGCGACGCTTGATTTCATCAGTAATGTGAGGAATAACCTGAACTGTGCCGCCCAGATAATCTCCGCGACGTTCTTTGCGAAGAACATCCTGATAGACTCTACCCGTAGTAAAGTTATTACCTTGCTTCATGGTGGTGCGCACAAAACGCTCATAATGGCCCAGATCAAGATCGGTCTCCGCACCATCTTCAGTAACAAATACTTCACCATGTTGGAACGGGCTCATGGTACCCGGATCAACGTTGATGTAGGGATCCAGTTTAAGCATTGTCACCTTAAGACCGCGTGCCTCAAGGATAGCTGCGAGGGAAGCTGATGCGATGCCTTTGCCTAATGAGGAAACAACACCACCCGTGACGAAAATATAACGCGTCATTGTTATCTGCTGACTCTTAAATGCGGGAAAAAAATGGATACTCAAGATGGGAGATCAGGATACCAAAACCACTACTAAACGTAAAACACATACTGAGAAAATGCGTAGAAAGTTTAGTTTAAGTCCTGCTCTCGAGACTCAAACATCAGGACGCCAGGACAGGCGTCTGCCCAGACCCGGCTCACTGGTGTGGGTGACTGTCACAAACACTCCCGGTAAGGCCACCAGATCATCCCCGTGAAAAACAAAAGGAATAGACCCCCTGACCCAGGGGGGGACTTTATAGTCCTGCAACCAACGCTTGATCGTTTTACGACCCACACGTCCTTTCACAGCGACTTTCAGTCCTGCCGGTAGCTGAGAACGAAAAAGTATGCGTAATGGCGCTTCAGGGAGTCGCACATCCCCTCCCTCACCCAACGACAAATGCCCTCCAGAAAAAGGCAGTTCGATGGCTCTATCCTTGTCCCACTGCCAGTCAAAGCCTTCTTGCTGGATCAGCTCAGGTTTACGAAGCAGCACCAGCTTTCTGGCAAAGCGACGTAAGAGAAAAGCGCCTAAAGAGACAACTGGCTCAGCGTCCTCTGCCGCATCAATCAAATCTGTGAACAGGACATTCAACCGGACTCTGCCGGGCATTTGGACCTGATGAGTCGCCAGCCAATAACGAACGACTCTCCGGGCTGCTTTGCCATTAATAAGCTTGAGCGCTTCCAGATCTAAAACGCTGCGCTCACCCCACAAACAGGACGGTGGGGTTTGAATAATCTGCCGGGCATGATGTTCTGTTTGCTCAAGCATCATCTGATTCGCTTCAGAGACATCTTCAGAAAACTGCGCCAATCGAGCTGTGGCACCCGGCCAGACAGCCTCAATCTGCGGTATCAGATTTTGCCTCAGGAAATTACGACGAAACCTCTGATTTTGATTGGATTCATCTTCCACAAAATCCAAGTAATGATTTTTTGCATAATTTTCAATAGATTGCCTGGAAATATTAAGCAAAGGTCTAAACAGGACTCCGCCACCAAACTCCCTTGAAACAGGCATACCGGCTGCACCATCCAGACCACTGCCTCGCAGTAATCTGAAGAGCACCGTTTCCGCCTGATCGTTCTGATGATGCCCCATCAACAGACAACCACCTTCGGGAAGACAGCTCTCAAAAACGGCATAGCGCGCTTCACGGGCTTGTTGTTCTATATCAGAGGACGGCTCAATAACGACTCTAACCACCTCCAGAGGCACCTGCCATTGCTTGCAGAGAGACAGACAGTGTTCCGCCCAGGCATCAGCGTTATCACTGAGCCCATGATGAATATGAACTGCCGAGAGAGACCCAATCACTCCCTCTTCACGCATAGACACCAGTAAATGAAGAAGAACAGTGGAATCCACACCACCGCTGAAGGCCACTACAATGGGCTTCCCGGCAACCGTTTTGAGTTGCTCAGAGAGGTGTTCAATTAATGAGATAAATCCTTCACTCCCGGATGGAATGAAACACTTTTTCAATCGTTGATCCTTTTTAACAGGCTGATCAGCCATCAGACAGAGCCGTAATCCCTGATTCGCTGGTAACGGCTTTCAATCAATTCATCAGCGTCCATTTTCTCCAGTTTCAGAAGCTCCTCTTCCAGGGCATCACCTAGTGCAGCGGCCATCACGTCTGGCTGACTGTGAGCGCCACCGAGAGGCTCTTTGACCAGACGATCCACCAGCCCCAACTCCTTTAGCCGGGTTGCGGTAACACCCATGGCTTCTGCAGCGGTAGAGGCATATTCAGACTTCTTCCAGAGAATCGATGCACAGCCCTCCGGAGAGATCACCGAGTAAATTGAGTTTTGCAACATTAACAGCCGGTCACAGACACCAATGGCCAGCGCACCACCGGAGCCACCCTCTCCAATGACCGTAGAGATAATGGGCACTCTAAGACGGGACATAACGGCCAGATTGTAGGCTATAGCCTCACTCTGGCCACGCTCTTCTGCACCAATTCCCGGATAAGCACCCGGAGTATCAATAAACGACATGATGGGCATTTTGAATCGTTCGGCCATCTCCATGAGTCGACAGGCCTTCCGGTAGCCTTCGGGCTTGGGCATGCCAAAGTTACGAAGTACTTTTTCTTTGATCTCACGGCCTTTCTGATGACCAATCACCATCACCGGGCGACCATTGAATCGGGCAATGCCACCAATCATTGAAGGATCATCGGCAAAGTGTCGATCACCATGCAGCTCATCAAACTCAGTAAAAAGATGTTGAATGTAATCCAGAGTGTAAGGACGACGCGGGTGTCTTGAAAGCTGAGCTACCTGCCAGGCAGACAGATCAGAAAAAATCTGTTCAGTCAGGGTTTTGCATTTATCCTGCAGACGGCTGATTTCATCAGTAATATTCAGCTCGGCATCGCTGCTGACCAGTCTCAGTTCTTCGATCTTGGCTTCCAACTCAGCGATTGGCTGTTCAAAATCCAGATAGTTCGGGTTCATAGATTCCACTTCAAGAGTTCAGCATCAGCGAAAAATACGTAAAAGCGACCAGGATGTCGAGTGAATAAGAGTAAGCGTCTGTTACTGATACTCAACTTTGGCGGACTCCTTACCCAGCCATTGCCTCAAGCCCAGCACAAGATCATCACTGGGACTGACATTCCATTTTTCGCCTAACTGGAGACTGGCGGAAGCGTCTTCACGATTGTAGTTGACCTGCACCGGAAGCCGACCCGGATGCTGTTCGAGCAAGCCGGACATTTTGGTATGAAACGCTCTGTCCACCTGCTCACTGCTTAAATCTACCAGCAGCCTGCGGGCATAGTAGCTTCGGGCATCGATCAGGTTGAGGGCTTTCCTGGCCCTGACCTTGAGGCTACCAGAATAATCATCAAAACTGACCTCCCCTTCGAAGACAATCACCGTATCCATCTTGATAAGTGCCTGACATTGCTCAAAAACATCTGCAAAGATAGACACTTCAATCCGTCCAGTACGATCATCCAAGGTAACAAAGCACATTTTGTCGCCGCGTTTATTTTTCATGGTCCTCATGGCCACCACCAAACCGGCTATGTTCTGACTTTCTCCTCTGGCCGGCTGAAGATCCCTGATACGGTTACGAATAAAGTGCTTGATCTCCTGCTCATATTCATCAATGGGATGACCGGTCAGATACAAACCCAACGTGTCTTTTTCGCCCCCCAGCCTGACTTTGTCAGTCCACTCTTCGACACTGTCATACTTGTCATAGATATTCTCCTCTCCGGCTGGCACCAGTGCTCCAAACAAATCGCCATGACCAGAGTCAAAGCTCTTGGCAGCCTGATCTGCCGCCTTCATGGCTTCAGGCTGACTGGACTCCAATACCGCGCGGTTAAAGTTGTATAGAGACTTTTTACCCGGCGCAGGCCCCAGCAGGTCAAGGGCACCGGAACGAATCAAAGCTTCCAGAACCCGCTTATTGATACTCCTGGCATCGACACGCTCACAGAAATCAAAGAGATCCTTGAACGGGCCGCCAGACTTTCTGGCTGCAACAATAGACTCAATAGGCCCTTCCCCCACGCCCTTGATGGCACCCAGGCCATAAACAATATGTCCGTCGTCATTAACACCAAACATATAGTCACCACTGTTTACATCCGGCGGCAGGACTGTCAGTTCCATCTCACGACACTCTTCAATGAACGTCACGACCTTGTCAGTATTCTGCATATCCGAACTCATGACCGCCGCCATAAACTCAGCAGGGTAATGGGCTTTCAGCCAGAGCGTCTGATAAGAGACCAGAGCATAGGCGGCCGAGTGAGATTTATTGAAACCGTAACCAGCGAATTTCTCCACGAGGTCGAAGATTTTCATCGCCAGTTCGCCATCAATCCCCTGCTTGATAGCCCCTTCTTCAAAGACAGCCCTCTGCTTGGCCATTTCTTCAGGTTTTTTCTTACCCATAGCCCGACGGAGCATATCCGCACCACCCAGGGTGTAGCCTGCCAGCACCTGAGCGATCTGCATAACCTGCTCCTGATAAAGGATGATGCCATAGGTAGGCTGAAGAATCGGCTGAAGCCACTCATGCTGATATTGAGCATCCGGATAGGACAACTCTTCCCGGCCATGCTTGCGGTTGATAAAATTATCCACCATGCCCGATTGCAGCGGTCCCGGGCGGAACAAAGCCACGAGAGCGATAATATCTTCAAAACAGTCGGGCTGAAGCCGCTTGATCAGATCTTTCATACCCCGGGATTCAAGCTGGAAAACGGCTGTTGTCTCAGCTCGCTTAAGCATGTCGTAGGAGAACTTGTCCTCCAGATCGATCATCATGATGTCGAGTTCATCCTCGCCAAGCTGCTGGCGACGGGGATTGATCATTTTCAGCGCCCAGTCGATGATGGTCAGGGTTCTTAGCCCCAGGAAGTCAAACTTCACCAGACCGGCTGACTCAACATCATTTTTGTCAAACTGGGTAACGACACCGCTACCGGATTCATCACAGTAAAGCGGAGCAAAATCTGTCAGTTTGGTGGGTGCTATAACGACACCACCGGCATGCTTACCAACATTCCGGGTAACCCCTTCCAGCTTGAGCGCCATATCCCAGATTTCCTTGCCATCTTCATCGATATCAAGAAAATCCCTGATCATGGCTTCCTGCTCATAAGCCTTGCTGAGCGTCATACCAATTTCGAAGGGGATCATTTTCGAGAGCCGGTCTGCCAGACCATAGGACTTACCCTGCACCCTGGCTACGTCCCTGACCACCGCTTTAGCCGCCATGGTACCGAAGGTAATTATCTGGGATACCGCATCACGGCCATAAGTTCTGGCCACATAATCAATAACCCTGTCCCGGCCATCCATGCAGAAGTCGACGTCAAAGTCAGGCATGGATACCCGTTCAGGATTAAGGAATCGCTCGAACAGCAGGTCGTACTGAATAGGGTCCAGATCAGTAATTTTTTGAGCGTAAGCCACCAGTGAGCCAGCACCGGAACCACGACCCGGCCCTACCGGAATGCCGTTATTTTTAGACCACTGAATAAAGTCCATTACGATCAGAAAGTAGCCCGGAAATCCCATCTGGAGAATAATATCCAGCTCGAAATCAAGACGATCCCGGTACACTTTTTCTTTGCTCGCGTATTCAGGATCAGCAGGGTTCAGAATGGTTTGCAAACGCTCGGTCAAACCATCGTGAGAAAACTTCCTGAAAAACGCATCCATCGTCATCTCTTCAGGGATGGGAAATTCTGGCAGAAAGTACTCGCCCAGATGCACATATACCGAGCAGCGCCGGGCAATTTGCACTGAATTTTCAAGCGCTTCAGGTATGTCGGAGAAGAGTTCGCACATCTCTTCTTCCGTTTTCAAATATTGCTCTTCGCTGTAGCGCTTGACCCTGCGCGGGTCGTCCAACGTTGAACTTTCACCAATGCACACCCGGGCTTCGTGGGCTTCGAAGTCTTCTTTGTTGATGAACATGACATCGTTGGTGGCCACCACCGGACAATTGTATTTTTCAGCCAGAGTTATGGAGCCGTGCAAACACTCCTCATCACCGGCTCGCGAGGTTCTGTGAAGCTCAAGGTAGTAACGCCCCGGGAAGGCTTCCATCCATTCGGTCAAAAGCTCACCTGCCAGCGCTTCATTGCCATTGAGAATGGCCTGACCTACATCCCCTTCCCTGGCAGCTGACAGCGCTATCAGGCCTTCAGATTTTTCCTGAATCCATTCCCTTTTGACAATGGCCCTGCCATGGCGCTGATTTTCCAGGAATGACCGGGAAATCAGCTCTGTGAGATTTCTGTAGCCCTGCTCATTCATGGAAAGCAGCACAAGTCTCACAGGCTCAAGAGCCGGATCAGAATGCGTCACCCAAAGGTCAGCCCCACTGATTGGTTTAATACCCGCCCCCTGGGCACTGTTATAAAATTTTACCAGTGAGCAAAGGTTCGACTGATCCGTAACCGCCACAGCAGGAAAACCCTGCTCTCCAGCTGCCTTGATCAGGGGCTTGATGCGGACCAGGCCATCGCTCAGGGAAAATTCTGTATGAAGTCTCAGGTGTATGAAACGTGCAGGCATGAGTGAAGGTAAACCGACTAATGGTGATTTTTAATTCTAACAACAGAGCTGAGTTATCCGCCAGCCTTGTCAAACCCCTGATGCTTCCAGTGCTTCACGGACGGGCCTGAAAGAACGACGGTGAATAGCTGTCGCCCCGAGTTTTTTCAGGGCATCGATGTGAACTTTGGTTGGATAACCCTTGTGACCAGCTATCCCGTAACCCGGATAAAGCTTTTCCAGTTCAACCATTTCACGATCACGTGTTACTTTCGCCAGAATGGAGGCTGCCCCAATCTCTGGAATGCGTCCATCCCCTTTCACCACAGCCTCAGCAGGACATGGCAGATCAGGACAGCGATTACCATCGATCAAGGCCAGTTCAGGCTTCACTGAAAGGCCTGCAACCGCCCTCTGCATGGCCAGCATAGTAGCATGAAGAATATTCAGTTCATCGATCTCATGAACTTCAGCCCTTCCGATGGACCAGGCCAGTGCTCTCTCTTTGATTTCTTCAAAGAGAACGTCACGTTTCTTTTCAGACAGTTTCTTGGAATCATTCAGACCGACGATGGGATAGGCAGGATCGAGGATAACAGCAGCCGTGACTACCGGACCACAGAGCGGACCTCGACCCACTTCATCGACACCACAAATCCGTGTCACTTTCTCGGGGACAGTGAATAAACCCAGATCATTTTGTTGCATTGTATTTTCCTACCACTGACATCACCGCCTCATAAGCCAGTGCACTGGCATCTCGCTTTAGGGTTTTGTGAATCGCCGTAAATTCCCGCACCAGATGATTTCGCCATTCTTGATCGTCTAATGCCTTTATCATGGCTTTATGGAGCTTTTCAGTGGTCGCATCGTCTTGCAACAATTCGGGGACACAGGGCTCGTTCGCCAACAAATTCGGCAACCCTACATGATCTACTTTCACCAACCGGCTGAGAATGGCAAAACTCAATGACGCCATTCGATAACTGATCACCATGGGCTTCTTGTGCAGAGCCGCCTCAAGGGTAGCAGTTCCCGATGCAATCAAAATGGCATTGGCTGCCGCCATCATTACGGACGTTTTACCAATCGCAACCATGACATCCAGATCCGAAAAATCTTCCAACAGTGGCAGTAGCTGTAACTTTCTCTTTTCACTGGCGCAGGGAATCAGGAACCGAATATCGGGATGATCTTTCTTTAACAGACGCGCCGTTTCTAAAAAAAGCCTCCCCAAACGAGCTACTTCCGCTTTTCGACTGCCTGGCAACAGGGCCACCACAAGCCCTTCTTCAGCTATTCCAAGACAGCGTCGAGCTTTAACAGTGTCCGGCTCCCGGGCCACCTGATCGGCCAGAGGATGACCAACAAACGTCACCGGGACTCCATGTCCCTGATAGTAATCCGCTTCAAACGGAAGCAGCGCGAGCATATGATCAACCGAGCGCCTGATTTTTTTCAAACGCCCTTCCCGCCATGCCCAAACCTGAGGACTTACATAATGAACGGTGGGTATCTCATTGGATTTAAGGTACTTTTCCAATGGCAAGTTAAAGTCAGGCGCATCAATTCCGATAAAAACATCCGGCTTTTCTAACACAAAGGTTTCTTTCAGCTGCCTGCGAATGCCTAATAACTCTTTCAGTCGTCCCAGTACTTCAACAAGCCCCATCACCGAAAGTCTCTCCATGGGAAAAAGACTCTCAAACCCTTCGGAGATCATCATCGGGCCACCGATTCCGTAACATCGGGCATCAGGATGATGGCGTTTGATCTCTTTGATCAGCGCTGCCCCCAGAAGATCACCCGAGGCCTCCCCGGCCACCAGAGCAAATGACAGTGTTCTGGACATTCCTATTTACCGTGAAAAATATGTGGCTGGCAGGAAAGGCCGAATCCCGGAATCAGCGTGTGATACCGCGAGTCGACGCTTTCAGAGAATCAATCAGCAACTGGATTTCAGGCTGTTTCTCCATGGATTCAAGCCTGCCCAGTGCCTCATTGGTTCGCAGACCCTGTCGATAGATCAGCTTGTAACACTGGCGTAATCCCCGGATCAGTTCCGGACTGTAACCACGGCGCCTCATCCCCTCAAAGTTCATGCCATGCGCCTTGGCCGGGTTGCCACTGACCATCACGAATGCAGGAACATCCTTGAAGATAGCAGTGTGAGCAGCACTCATACTGTAATCACCGATTACACAGAACTGATGGACGGTGGTAAATCCGCCAAGGATAACCCCATCACCGATCCTGACATGACCTGCCAGCGTAGCGTTATTGGCCATGATAATGTTATCGCCAACGATACAGTCATGAGCCACATGGACATAAGCCATCAACAGGTTGTTACAGCCGATCCGGGTGATCGAATGATCCTGAGTAGTCCCCCGATGTATAGTGCAGCCTTCGCGGATTACGTTATTGTCGCCGATTTCCAGCCAAGTCCTTTCACCTGCGTACTTCAGATCCTGACAATCTTCGCCGACACTGGCAAATTGAAAAATACGGTTATTTCTACCTATTCTGGTGTGCCCTTTGACAACCGCATGGGCGTGAATTTCTGTTCCAGAGTCAATTTCAACGTTTGCGCCGACAACGGCATAGGGTCCGACCTTTACGTCCGGTGCCAGAACGGCATTCGGATCGATGATGGCTGTCGGATGAATCAACTCATCTCGAACAGCATTTGATTCTTGGCTGGAACGGGAATCAATCAAGACTATAGTTCCTTTCTTGCACAGGTTATTTCAGCAGAACGCGCTATCTTACCATCAACCAACCTTTGACAGGAGAACTTCCAGATATTTCTTTTCAAGGTTACAAGTTCAGCCCTGTCTTCCTGCCTGACTTTCATCCGGAAACTCAGAATATGAGACACCTGCTCCGTGGACTCAGTTAACGGAACACCCGGCTAATGACAACAAAAGGCTGGAAAACCAGCCTTTTAGCAATGCGTACCGATTGAACAGTACATAAAAACACCTCTCACTCGTCGAGTCGACGTTCACACTGCTTCAAACGTTTGGCCATGTCGTCAAGCTTCCTGAAGCGCACTGCATTCTTTCGCCACTCCGCAACCTCCATCATGCCGGTTCCGGAGGCGTAGGCACCTGAGCGGGATATGGACTTGGTGACCATCGCCATTCCAGACAAATGAACATGATCAGCAATAGTGATATGCCCCGCAAGACCCGAAGCACCCGCAATAGTGCAATACTCACCGACCCTGGTACTACCGGAAATACCAACATTGGCAGCAATAGCGGTGTGCTTGCCTATCACCACGTTGTGAGCAATCTGGACAAGATTGTCGATCCTGACGCCGTCGTGTATCACCGTATCACCCAATGCGCCACGATCAATACAGGTACAGGAACCAATCTCAACATCGTTACCAATAACCACTCCACCAATCTGGGCAATTTTATGCCACCGGCCATCTAAACAGGCATTACCAAAACCATCAGCCCCAATAACAGCATTGGCATGAATAATACAGCGTTCACCAATAAAAACACCGTGACAGATTGAAACATTCCGACAGACATGACTGTTCTTGCCAATAACAGTGTCATGACCAATCACAGCACCTGAATCAATGCGAACACCTTCAGAGATCTGAGTTCCCGATTCAACCACTACCTTAGGACCTATTGCGGCCGATGGATGAATCTCAGCGTCTGAAGCAATAACTGCAGAGGGGTGGACACCTTCCGGCTGCCCTTTATCGGTATCGAAGAGGTGAGAAAGAGCAGCATACCCCAGGTAGGGATTGTCAAGAACCAGTGCATTTCCAGCCCATGTCTCAGCCTGAGCCGGGGCCAATATAACGGCACTGGCCCCAGTGTTCTTCAGATAGCGGGCGTAGGCGGGGTTCGCTAAAAAAGCCAGCTCCCCTGAAACAGCATCCTGAAGGGTGTTCAAACCAAAGATACACTCGCCAGGATTACCCTTGAGTTCAGCATCAGCCCTGTCAGCCAGCTCAGACAGGGTAAAGGAAAAAGACTGCTTCATGAATTACTTCAACTTGTTCATGCGCTCAATTACCTTGCGAGTGATATCAAACCCGGGCTTGACGAAACGCGCAGCACCTCTCTCCAGAACCAGATCGTAATCCTGCTCTTTAGACACTTCCTCGATTGCTTTTTCAAGCTTCGGCCTCAACTTACCCAGCTCAGTCTGATCAGAACGGGCTTTTTCGCTACGCAACTGTCGATCTTGCAGCTGCAGATCTTCAAACTTACGCTTGATCTCAACCTGCCGACTCTCACGCTGGCCTTCAGTGAGCGTGGGACCGTCTTTCTGAAGCTTTTGTTCCAGTGCTCTGAGTTCATCCTGCAGTGCTTTGAGCTTCTTGATTTTAGGAGCAAACGTCTTTTCAGCTTCTTTGGCATACTTTTTAGCTGCGTCTGATTCCAGAACAGCCATCTCTGAATCCACAACAGCGATTTTTTGTGCCTGCGCTAACGGAGATAACAGTAGCAGAGCAACAAACGCCAATTTGATCGATTTCAAGTTCATTCTCCTGAATAAAAACGCAAAGTCCAAAACTGAGTATACCTCTGTATACCAGAAACTCTCTGAAGCCTGAAATACTCACCCGATAAATTCTAAAACAGCTTCGGAGCTTCCCTACAACGGCATGCGAGAACCGCCTCATTATAATGAAATGGCACTATATCGCATCTATTTATACTACTGTGCTTGTATAGAATCAGTAAAAAGTGACCGCTTCTTAGGGCAAAAACAGTGGGCACCTATCGTATACAGAACCATGATTCTATATTGTCAGATCATGGAAAAAGTCAGGGGAAAGTAAAGTTGAAAGCCAACAGGAAGTCATCTGGCCAGCTTTCATCATTATAGTGCCTTCTGACAATCTCATTGAGAGCTGCGAATGTCGACAAGCTGCCCCCAATAAGATCATGAAAGCCTCTTAAAAAGGTGTACCGAGGGAGAACGCAAACACCTGAGTCTCGTCTTCTCCTTCGGGATTGAGGGCTTTGGCCAGACTAAAAGTCAGCGGTCCAAGCGGCGTAATCCAGGTTAGTCCCACACCCACACTGTAACGGAGCGAACCAAAGTCTGGCTGCGAACAATCCTTGATGTCACCACTGGGACAGCTGGTATCAAAGACATTACCGTAATCAAAGAACAGACTGGTTCTTAACGAACGCTGATCTTTTACAAAAGGCAGAGGGAAGAGCACTTCAGCGGTACCCTCGAAGACAAAATCACCGCCAATGGCGTTGTAATCATTGTCATTCTTCTCTTTAGCTTTAGGACCCAGAGAGTTGTCTTTGTAGCCACGAACAGAGCCAAAGCCACCTGCATAAAAATGCTCGAAGAAAGGTATATCAGTGGTATCACCATAGGCTCCAATATAACCAATTCTGGTAGAAATGCGCCCTGTCAGTGAGCCAGTAAAAGGATAGAAGTACTGACCACGATAAATGAGCTTGTAGAAATTGACATCCGATCCCGGAATGGTCACCTGCACCGAGGCGCTCTGAGAATAACCCCGTGTAGGCAGCAAGCCGCGATTCAATTCATTTTCAGACCAGCTCAGCGTCGATTTGATGTTTGTGAAACTATCACCATTCTCTTTCAAATAGTCGAGAATATAATCCGGTGTTTCTGAACCCGTTGTAATGCTGGTAGCATCAACACCCAACCCCATACTGATAGACTGAGTTTCCGAAATCGGGTAACCAAAGTTAACATTCGCACCGGTCGTGTCTGCAGCGTAGTTCGAAATATCTGTATCACTGTAATCATAAGAACGATGGTACAAGTTAAAACCACGGCTCACACCATCTACGGTGAAGTAAGGATCCGTAAAACTGAAGTTATAAAGCTGGCTGACATCACTCTTGTTCAGACCCACAGATACTTTGTTACCCGTCCCCAGGAAATTGTTCTGACTAATAGAGCCACCCAACAACAGACCATCAGACTGGGAGAAACCCACACTGGCTGAAATACTGCCCGAAGGCTGCTCTTCAACGGTATAGTTTACATCGATCAGATCACTGGTTCCGGGAACCGGAGGTGTTTCAATATTGACTGACTTGAAGAAACCCAGACGCTCAAGACGCACCTTGGACTGCTCAATTTTCTGAGTGTTCGCAGAAGCCCCCTCCATCTGACGCATCTCACGACGCAGAACCTCATCTTCGGTTTTGGTATTTCCAGAGAAGTTAAGCCTGCGAACATAAGCACGCTTACCGGGATCAACAAAGAAAGTCAGGGAAACGGTCTTCTTTTCGTGATCCGGAGTAGGTATACCCGTCACATTGGCAAAGGTATAACCTTCATTACCGAGACGCCTGCTCAGAATTTCTTCTGTTGTGGTAATCACACGGCGGGAAAATACCTGTTCAGGCTTGGCCAGCAACAGGCTTTTGGCCTCTTCCTCAGGGATAATTAAGTCGCCCGCCAGCTTGACATCACTAATTGTGTATTTATCGCCTTCGTCAATATTCACTGTGATAAAGACACTTTGTTTGTCTGGGCTGATCGACACCTGGGTGGAGCGAATATTAAAGTTGATGTAACCACGGTCCAGGTAATAGGAGCGGAGTCGCTCCAGATCACCCGATAACTTTTCACGGGAATACTTATCGCTGGAACCAAAGAATGAAAGCCAGTGAGATTCTTTAAGTTCAAACAGATCTAGCACATCTTGCTGAGGAAAAACCGTGTTACCAACAACATTGATATGTTGAATGGTCGCGACCTTTCCCTCTTTGACATTAATCGTTAGCTTGACCCGGTTTCGAGGCTGAGCTTCAACATCAGCGGTAATTCTCGCACCGTAACGACCCTGAGCAACATACTGACGCTCCAACTCAAGTCGAATAGCCTCCAGAGTTGCCTGCTGAAAAATCTCACCTTCGGCCAGGCCCGACTTGCTCAGGCCCTGTTTGAGATCATCCGTCTTGATGGCTTTATTACCCTTAATGACAATTTCACTGATGGAAGGTCGCTCAATAACCGAAACGACCAGAACATCGCCATCTCTGGCCATTTGAATATCTTTGAAATACCCTGTCCGGAACAGGGATTTAGCTGCACTGGAAATCTGCACAGATTCAATATCATCGCCAACTTCTATGGGCAGAGCATTAAATACTGTACCGGCTGAAACCCTCTGGAGGCCATCAATCCGGATATCAGACACTACAAAAGCGTTAGCACCTGACGCATAGGCCATTGAGCCAATCAGCAGAGACAACAGTGATCGCTTCATGGAATCCGTTCTTAGTCCGTGTTCATTTTTCACTCTGGGTAGTCGCATCAGAAAAGCCGGCTTATGTCATTATAAAGAGCCAGCATCATTACACTGACCACCAGAGTCACCCCAATTTTCAACCCAACCATCTGAGCCTTTTCAGACAGCGGCTTTCCTCTGACCCATTCCACCAGATAAAACAACAGGTGTCCTCCATCCAGTACAGGAATAGGCAGTAAATTTAAAACCCCAAGACTGACACTCAACATAGACAGGAAGTAGAGAAAATTCTCCAGCCCTGATTGCAGGGATGCGCCAGCCACTTTAGCAATGGTAATGGGACCGCTCAAGTTTTTTACCGAAACCAAGCCAACAACCATCTTCCACAGCGACTCAAGCGTCATTTCCGTCAAAGCTGACGTAGCCTGAATGGCTTTAGGAATTGCAGACAGAGGGTTAAATTGCAAGGTTCTGATCATATCGTCAGGCCAGGAGACTGACTGAACACCTGCACCGATATAACCGACAAGCTGACCCTCCACCTCTTTCTCACCGGGCGTCATGGTAATGCTCCGGAGACTACCCTTTCGCTCAATTTCTAATTGCAGTGTTTTGCCAGGGTGACTACGAATCAGGTTAACCCATGCCAGCCAATCCTGTACAGGCTCACCATTGGTTTTGAGGATTTTGTCACCCGTCTGAAGGCCCGCCTGCTCGGCAGCACCACCCGCTACAACCTGACCGATAACGGCTGGTATTTGAGGTGAATAGGGGACAATCCCCAGCGCTTTGACTGGATTCAGATCCTCTTGACCTACCAGCCAGTCGTTCAGAGGCACCTGCCTGACGACTTCACTCCCTACCGGCTTTTGGCCGGGGATTCCCTGCCTGACAGTTACATCGACAGAACGATTGTCGCCAATAAACGACAAAAGCTCCATATTAACCTGTTGCCACCCGGGTGTATCTGCCGAACCGATTCTTAAAATCTCATCTCCAGGCTGAATACCAGCCACTGCCGCAGGAGAGTCAGGCAATACTTGCTCAACCTGTGGTAGCATGGTCTTTACGCCAAGTACATACATTAACCAGAGCGCGGCTATGGCCAGCAGGAAATTAGCGATCGGCCCCGCGGCCACAATCGCTATCCGGGAGAGGACCGGTTTATTGTTAAAAGCGAACGCCTTCTCCGATTCGGGCACAGGCCCCTCCCGCTCATCCAGCATCTTGACATAACCACCAAGAGGGATGGCTGCAATCACGTATTCAGTGCCCTGACGATCGGTGCGACTCCAAAGTGGTTTGCCAAAGCCTACTGAAAAGCGCAGTACCCTGACACCACATCGCCGAGCCACCCAAAAATGACCAAATTCATGAATACTGACAAGAATCCCTAACGTTATGACAAAGGCCAGAAACGTCTGCAAAGTTCCAAATATCATTTCGCGTTACCCAACCTCCGTTACGCCAGACTGACTGCCTCGACCCTGAACTTCCAGACAGCAGCAGTTGACAGAGTTTTATGATTCAATGTACGACTGTAAATAGAATATCGCCAGAATGACAGTGAAATATATGCATTTAAACCTTAAGAACATCAAGCTGTCTTGTGCCAATATTCAATCTGGGTTCTGGCCTGTAACCTGGCCTTTCGATCAGCATCCAGCACCTGCTCAATATCACCAGCACTCTTCACCTGAAGCGCCTGAAGAGTGGCATCAATGACTTCCGGGATACGATCAAAGCGAAGATGATCGCCCAGAAAGGCTTCTACAGCCGCCTCATTGGCTGCATTAAGCATAGCGGCAGCAGTACCACCAGTAGATGCAGCATCCTGAGCCAGCTGCAAACACCTGAAACGCTGCAGACAGGGCTTCTGAAAATCCAGCCTGCCAACATCGGCCAGAGAAAGTGGCTCTACACCGGACTGGATGCGTTCCGGCCAGGCCATTGCATGAGCAATAGGTGTGCGCATATCCGGGTTCCCCATCTGGGCCAGAACCGAGCCATCCTCATAGTCCACCAGAGAATGAATAATACTCTGCGGATGAATCACCACTTCGACCTGTGAGGGGCGGGCACCAAAGAGCCAGCACGCCTCAATAAACTCAAGCCCCTTGTTCATCATGGTCGCCGAGTCTACAGAGATTTTTCGCCCCATACGCCAGTTCGGATGAGCACAGGCCTGGGCAGGCGTGACAGCTGGAAGAGCTTCTACCGGAATATCCCTGAAAGGACCACCCGAAGCGGTTAATAAAATCCTGCGAACCCCAATGCTCTGAAGACCTTGTCGATAACCATGAGGAAGGCACTGAAAGATAGCATTGTGTTCACTGTCAATAGGCAACAACTGAGCTCCGGACTCTTTCACTGAATCCATAAAAAGCGCACCAGTCATTACCAGCGCCTCTTTGTTTGCCAGCAAGACTTTCTTGCCTGCCTTGACAGCAGCCAGAGTAGGCAAAAGACCTGCCGCTCCGACAATAGCTGCCATGACGATATCGACGTCTGAATCAGCGGCCACCTGAGCGACTGAACGGCTACCACCCAGAACCTCTGTTTTGATTCCTTCAGCTTTAACCGACACCCTCAACTGGTCTGCAACAGCAGGATCTGACATTACAGCAAAGTCGGGCTTAAATGCCCTGACCTGCTCCAGCATCGGGTCATGACTCCGACATGCGACCAGCGACCTTACTTTATAACGATCACTGTTTCGGGCAATGACATCCAGAGTGTTTTTTCCGATAGACCCGGTTGAGCCCAGTACACAAACCTGCTGCATGCTTAACTCCCACCGATAACCAAAGCAAGAGTAAAGACCGGCACAGCCGCCGTCAGGCTGTCTATTCGATCCAGCACCCCACCATGGCCGGGCAGTAAATTACTACTGTCCTTAATCCCACGCTCTCGCTTGAGCATACTTTCAAAAAGATCGCCCAGCACGGAAACCAGCACGACAACTATTGAAAGCACTAAAAGCCCCAGCCCACGGGCAAAAGAAAGGTCAAAGTAGAGCCCCACACAGGCCGCTACCAGTAACGACATCAGCAGCCCGCCCACTAATCCTTCAATCGTTTTCTTGGGACTCACCCGTTCAGCCAGCTTGTGACGCCCGAGACCCTTACCGGCAAAATAGGCCCCCACATCGGCCGCCCAGACGAGCAGGAATACCAGCATGATGGTCCAACCCTGCTGGTCATGGAATTTGAGTTTTGTGAGAGCAAACCAGGCCGGGACCAACGTCAACAAGCCCATCATCAGCCTTAAAAAACGACTGTGACAGAAATAGGCGGAAGAAGGATAACCCTTGACCAGAGCAAATGCTACCAGCCACCAGACGACAGATACAGCCAGCAGTATATAGGCTGACATATCTTTAACAAACCAGCAGACCCCACCAGTCAATAACACATAACCCACCCGGGCGGCGGTGTCCTTGAAACCAGACAAGTTGGCCCACTCCCAGGCTCCAAGCATAATAACCAGAGCAATCAGGATCGAAAAAGCGGTGGGAGAAAGAAAAACAACACTCCCTAAGGCCATAACTGCCAGAAACACGGCAGTGAGAATTCTCTGTTTTAACACGTAGCCTCAGCCTCCACCTGCTCGCTGGTCTTGCCAAATCGTCGCTGACGATTGACATAAGCCAGGAGCGCACGCTCAAACTCCCTGCGATCGAAATCCGGCCACAAGGTTTTGGTAAAATAAAATTCGCTGTAGGCACACTGCCACAGAAGGAAGTTACTAATACGCTGCTCACCACTGGTTCTGATTAAAAGGTCGGGCTCGGGTATACCAGCCGTACTCAAATGCTGACCAATCAACGACTCATCAACCTCGTCAGCGGATATCTCACCCTGCTCCACCAGGCTAGCCACCTTACGAGCAGACTGAGCAATATCCCACATCCCACCATAATTAGCAGCAATCACCAGGGTCACTTTCGCCCCGTCAGCAGTCAAAGCTTCTGCTTCTGCAATCTGCGCCTGAATGTCAGGGCTAAAGCGACTTACGTCGCCTATAATTTTCAACCTGATATTATTTTTTTTGAGCTTGCCAGTTTCCTTGCGCAATGTCCTCAGGAACAATTCCATCAGGCCATCCACTTCACTCTTCGGCCGATTCCAGTTTTCACTACTGAAAGCAAAGAGAGTCAGAACCTTAATACCTGCTTCACCACAAGCCTCAACTACTCCTCTTACTGCTTTTACACCCGCTCGATGTCCGGCAAGACTCGGAAGCAGTCGCCGTTTCGCCCAGCGGTTATTCCCATCCAGAATGATGGCCACATGGCGGGGCAACTTACTCACCGGTATCCCCTCTAAGTTGCCGATTTCCTCTAGCGATTTCATGGCCATTCACTATTTTGTTGATCTGAAAATACAATTTATTTGCAGCCCCCTGGAGGCGTTCACAGTTAAATACAAACACCCGCAAAGTGCCGCTCCTAACGCCTCAGAACGGAAAGACCCGCCTGAGAGACAACATCCCTGATCAAATAAGACATTTAGAGGAGCAACAGGCAGTCATGCAAAGGAAATGCAGCCACGCCCCTGAGGAGGGGCTAACGAGAACGCTGTTATAACCGCATTAGCAATTAAATTCAGGCTGCTACATCAAGATTCAAACAGACTGATTTTCCTCGCTCATGACTGTCTATAAGCAACCAATAAGAAGATGAAGCACTCAAACTTCCATCAGATCTTTTTCTTTGCTGGCCAGCGCCGCATCGACTGCAGCAATGTATTTATCAGTCACCTTCTGGATATCGTCCTGTGCACGACGCTCATCGTCTTCACTGATTTCCTTTTCTTTTTCCAGCTCCTTGATGTCGGCCAGTGCATCACGACGAATATTGCGAATAGCAATTTTAGCGTTTTCAGCTTCCTGACGTGCCTGACGGGTGTAGCCCTTCCGGGTCTCTTCAGTCAGGGGAGGAAGAGGGATACGAATCACCTCACCGGCAGTGGAAGGATTCAAGCCCAGATCAGATTTAAGGATCGCTTTTTCTACATCAGGCACCATCTGTTTTTCCCAGACCCGAACAGCCAGGGTTCTGGCATCTTCAGTAGAAATGTTCGAAACCTGGCTTAATGGCGTCTCGGAGCCGTAATAGGAAACCCGGACACTATCCAGCAGACTCGGGTGAGCACGGCCAGTACGAATTTTGGCAAATGCACCATCCAGAGAGTCAACACTCTTGCTCATGCGCTCTTGCGCATCTTGCTTAATTTCTTCAATCATTTACCACCCCACTCACCAGTGTTCCTTCTTCGCCACCTACCACTGCATTGAGCAGAGCACCGGATTTATTCATATTGAAAACCCGAACGGGCATCTGCTGATCACGAACCAGACAGATCGCAGTCAAATCCATTACACCAAGTTTGCGCTCAAGCACATCATCATAGGTCAGGGACTCAAATTTTACTGCATCAGGATGTTTAACCGGATCCTTGTCATAGATACCGTCAACTTTGGTTGCTTTCAACACAACATCGGATTCAACTTCAATACCACGAAGGCAGGCTGCTGAGTCTGTTGTAAAGAAAGGGTTACCGGTACCCGCTGAAAAGATCACTACATCACCACCATTGAGGTAGCGCATTGCACGACGATGGTCATAGTGTTCAACAACACCATCCATCGGAATGGAAGACATGACACGGGTATTGATGTTTGAACGCTCCAGGGCATCACGCATAGCCAGGGCATTCATGACTGTGGCCAGCATCCCCATATGATCGCCAGTCACACGATCAAGACCAGCAGCACTCAACGCTGCTCCGCGAAAGAGATTTCCGCCACCGATAACGATACCAACCTGAACGCCGATACCCACCAGCTGGCCGATTTCCAGGGCCATTCTGTCAAGAACACTGGGATCAATACCAAAGTCCCCCGATCCCTGAAGGGCCTCACCACTGAGCTTAAGCAGAATGCGCTTATATTTCGGTTGTCTATCATTTGCCGGCATTTTCAGCTTTCCGATTCAGAGTTAGGCGAAAAGGCGCCTGTCCCCAACGGCCTGCCGACTCACCCCAAACCTCAATGAATGAGTTTTATGCACTATTGGCAGCTGAAATTCAGCCACTCATATACAACCTTGCATCAGTGCATCAATACTCAGACATCAGGATATGGGCAAACCTGCAAACCTGCAGACCTGCAGACCTGCTGAGCAGACTCAATTAAGCCTACTCAACTGAAAGGTCAGACACCATCCATTAAGTACTAACAGTATCAGGATTGGAGTCCAGCCTGGGCTCGAACTTCAGCAGCAAAGTCCACTTCTTCTTTCTCGATACCCTCACCCACTTCGTAGCGAACGAAGCCTGTGATGGTAGCGCCCGCTTTCTTGGCCAGAGCGCCAACTTTAACATCAGGATCCTTAACGAAAGGCTGCTCCGTCAAACTGTTTTCAGCCAGGAACTTGTTGATACGACCAACAATCATCTTCTCGATGATTTCAGCTGGCTTGCCGGACTGCTCTGCCTGAGCCTTGAAGATTTCCTTCTCTTTCTCGACCAGATCAGCTGGCATATCGTCCTTGTTAACCACCTGAGGGTTAACAGCAGCAACGTGCATAGCTACATCACGAGCCAGCTCGGAGTTGCCACCGTCGAGGCTGACCAAAACAGCAATACGCTTATTTCCGTGAACGTAAGCGTCAATCACGCCGCCTTCTACGATTTCAATACGACGAACACCAATGTTTTCACCGATCTTCTGTACCAGAGCCAGACGTGCTTCTTCCAGCTCACCCTCCATCAGCTTGGCCACGTCAGCTTCCTTACGATCAAAAGCGGCATCCACCACTCTCTGAACGTAACTCAGGAAGTTATCGTCACGGGCAACAAAATCGGTCTCGGAGTTAACTTCGACCATTACACCGAAGCTACCATCTTCGGCAACTTTAGTGGCGACAATACCTTCAGCGGCAGTGCGACCTGCTTTCTTGGCGGCCTTGGCCTGACCAGATTTACGCAGCTCTTCAATAGCCTTTTCGATATCACCTTCCGAAGCAACCAGAGCCTTCTTGCACTCCATCATGCCCAGACCAGTGCGTTCACGCAGTTCCTTAACCAGTGCTGCAGTAATTGCTGCCATGGTGGGTTCCTCTCGCAAATATTCAATAAGGGGTTCAGGGCAGCCTTGAGCTTATTTATTTAGCGCTTCAAGCTTATGACATATGAACAAGCTTGTGCATACTGAAGCTCTTGCCAACGACCACCCCAAAGTGACAAACGCTCTTTTTAATCTGAAAAAGGGGGCTACGCCCCCTTTTCGCAACGATCCGGAAATCACGCTTCCTTAGCGTCTTCCTGACCGTCATCAGCCTTGGCTTCAGCTGCTTCTTCAGTTTCAGCTTCTGCTTCAACTTCTACAAACTCGCTTTCAGTGCCTGTGTTGGCTGCCGCACGACCTTCGAGGACAATATCTGCAGCAGCTTTGATGTAAAGCTGAATAGCGCGAATCGCATCATCGTTACCTGGGATAACGTAGTCAACACCTTCAGGGCTGGAGTTGGTGTCAACGATACCAATGACAGGGATACCCAATTTATTGGCTTCCTGAATAGCGATGCGCTCGTGCTCAACATCGATAACAAACAGCGCGTCTGGCAGACCACCCATTTCCTTGATACCACCCAGAGACCGATCCAGCTTTTCCAGATCGCGACGGCGCATCAGGGCTTCTTTCTTGGTCAGTTTTTCGAAAGTACCGTCTTCAGCCTGGGCTTCCAGATCACGCAGACGACGGACCGACTGACGAATGGTCTTATAGTTGGTCAGCATACCACCCAACCAGCGATGCGCCACAAAAGGCATACCGCAACGAGCAGCTTCTTCACGGATGATTTTACCGGCAGCGCGCTTGGTACCAACAAAAAGAATCTTGTTCTTACCTTCGGCAAGCTTGCGAATGAAGCTCATCGCTTCATTGAAGGCAGGCATGGTGTGCTCAAGGTTAATGATATGAATCTTGTTGCGAGCACCAAAGATGAATTTGTTCATCTTTGGGTTCCAGAAACGAGTCTGGTGACCAAAATGCACACCCGCCTTGAGCATGTCACGCATGGTGACTTGAGCCATGAGAAATCTCCTGTTACAGGGTTAGGCCTCCACACACCCCATGAGTTCGACCCAATGATCAGCTTTCGCTGATAGCCAGGGCACCCTGAATCATGTGTCGGTGTATGTGAGTTCTGGTTACAAAATAAATAAAAACCTCGCAGTCAGGCAACCCTGAACACGAGGACGCAGTTTTATACCACAATCGAATGTTGATTCATAGCCAGAAGACTTCTTAGAAGGAAGATTCATCAACTCCATGGAAACCGGTTCTACTTTACGATAGCCAACTCTCCCTTCTTTTCTGTTAGAATTCCAGCAAGTGAATCCGTAAAGCCCCGGGAAAGCTGCTTAAGTAAACCGCCATGAGCGAAAAACGACCCTATTATTCTGTCGTCATAAGGTCACTCGCTGCAAAGCACTCTCGGTATTTCCCGCGCCCTACAAAGAACATTTGAAATGAAAGTTACGATCAAAACCTCTGAAGATATTGAAAAAATGCGCGTCGCCGGCAAGCTTGCTGCTGATGTACTGGAGATGATCACTCCCCATGTGAAACCCGGCATTACTACTGGTGAACTTGATCGTATCTGTCACGACTACATCGTTAATGAACAGCAGGCTATCCCGGCACCCTTGAACTATGGTGCAGCTCCCGGCCGCCCCGGCTTTCCAAAATCGATTTGCACCTCCCTTAACCACGTTGTCTGTCACGGCATCCCCAACGACAAGAAAACCCTGAAAAATGGCGACATGCTCAACATCGACATCACTGTCATCAAAGACGGTTATCACGGTGACACCAGCAAGATGTTTCTGGTAGGCAGTTCGCAACCTTTTGCTGAAAAACTGGTCAAAGTCACTCAGGAATGTCTTTACAAGGGCATTGAAATCGTTAGGCCCGGTGTCAAGTTAAGTGATATTGGTCGGGTGATCGCCCGGCATGCTCACGCCAATCACTATTCAGTAGTTGAAGAGTATTGCGGCCACGGTATCGGCAGAGTCTTCCACGAAGACCCTCAAGTCCTTCATTATGACGGCTATGGCGATCATAACGACTGCGTTCTGCAGGAAGGCATGACATTCACCATTGAACCTATGATCAATGCTGGTAAGAAGTTTACCAAACTCCTGGGAGATGGATGGACTGCGGTCACCAAGGACCGTCGCCCTTCTGCCCAGTGGGAGCACACCATTCTTGTTACCGCTGACGGCGTCGAAATACTGACTCTCAGAAGTGAAGAGACGCTTCCCTTTTGATCCCTGAATGGCTCGCTCATCTTATCAATAAAATCTCACCTATAAAGAGTGCGGGCCGGTTTTATTAGCGACGGAGTGCCAGGACCTATTATGAATCACGCAAGCCCACAGATTCCCGACCAGTTTAAAGCCCAACTGTTTGATAAAGACGCATTTGTTGCCGCTCTGAGCAACCAACCCTCCATCCCTCTTTACAAAAACACTATTCAGTCTGGCAGGGAAACGCTGAACCAATGGTTCAGTAAAGAAGTCAATATTGATCAGCTGGTTTACAGCCACACCTGGCTCATAGACCAGATTCTTATCACAGCGTGGGAACAGTCTGCCTGGGACGATTCTGAACACATCAGCCTGCTCGCTGTTGGGGGTTATGGCCGCGGCGAGCTTCACCCCGGTTCCGATATCGACATTCTGATTCTTCTGGAGAGTGACGAGTACCAGATCCATCAGTCTGAAATCGAAGCTTTTCTAACGACTTTGTGGGACATCGGCTTAAAAGTAGGTTCCAGCGTCCGATCCTTAAGAGAATGCACTGAACAGGCCAGAAGTGATCTGACGATCATCACCAACCTCATGGAAGCTCGCCCCCTGTCCGATCCTGAAAACCTGAATAAACAACTTCAGGAGAAGATCGACATCCACCACATGTGGCCCAGTAATCAGTACCTTCAGGCCAAATTTGACGAACAGAAAGCCCGGCATAAAAAGTACGCTGACACTGCCTACAGTCTGGAACCTAACATAAAAGGCTCACCCGGCGGCATCCGTGATCTACACATGCTGGGCTGGACGGCAAGACGTCATTTTGGTACTCAGGACCCCATCAAGCTTATGGCCCTGAATTTTCTGACGGAAGCTGAATACGAACAACTGATCCGCTGCCGGGCGTTCCTTTGGAAAATACGCTGGGCGTTGCATACACTCACAGGCCGGGGCGAAGACAGACTTCTGTTTGACCATCAGCGATCACTGGCTGAACAGTTTGGTTACCAGGACCACCCGGGCTCACTGGCGGTTGAACAATTCATGCAAAGCTACTTCCGCACGGTTCTAATCGTTGGCCAGTTCAAAGACCTGATCCTCCAACATTTTGATGACAAGATCCTGAATGCAGACAAACCGCAGACGATAACCCCGATCAATGAGCGATTCCAGATACATAATCAGTATATTGAAGTCACCCATGACCGGGTATTCGCTGATCACCCGCCAGCTATTCTGGAAATGTTTGTCCTGATGACCCGAGACCCGGATATTCTTGGCCCAAGGGCTGAAACCATCCGGTTACTGCGCGATATTCGTCACACTGTTGACAGCCAGTTTAGAAAAGATCCCAGATGTGCAAAATTATTCCTTCAGCTTTTGCAGGCACCCTACGGATTGACTATCAGCTTGAGAAGAATGGCCCGTTTTGGGATCCTTGGCCGCTACCTGCCAGAGTTTGGCCGCATAATCGGACAGATGCAATTCGACCTGTTCCACACCTACACAGTCGACGCTCATACGCTATTACTGATAAAGCATCTGCGCAGCTTTCGTTACGAAGAAAACAAGCAACGATACCCTATTGCTTCTCGAATCATCCATGACATAAAAAAACCCGAACTGCTCTATGTTGCCGGACTTTATCACGACATTGGCAAGGGTCGTGGAGGTGACCACTCCCAGCTGGGCGCAGTTGACGCCGAAGTATTCTGCCGAAGACACGGCCTGCGTCGTGTAGACACCAAACTCATTGTCTGGCTGGTACGCGAGCACCTCACCCTGTCGACCACAGCCCAGAAAAAAGACCTGTCAGACCCTGAAGTCATTCAGGATTTCGCCCGTAAAGTGGGTAATTTGAACAGTCTGAATCATCTCTATCTGCTCACTGTTGCCGACATTAATGCCACCAACCCTGAGTTATGGAATGGCTGGCGCTCTTCTCTATTGCAACAACTGTATAGTCAGACCCGGCAGGTTCTGGAGTACGGCATAGAGAATATGCCTGACAGTGATGAAAGACTGCAGGACATTCAGCAGGAGACTCTCGAACTTCTGGCTGACAACAATCTGGACACCCAATCGATCCAGTCACTCTGGGAGACTCTGGATGATGACTATTTTTCCCGTCATGACCCCCATGAAATTGCCTGGCATACCCGGGGAATTCTCGCTCACGAGGGAACACCCCCCCTGGTTCTGACCCGTGAAACCGACACTGACAGGGAACACAGTGGTTCACAAATTTTTGTTTATGCGCCTGACCGCCCCAATCTGTTTGCTGCGACGGTAGCCGGACTCGACTATCTGCACATCAGTATTCAGGACGCAAGAATCATCACTTCCAGCGATCAGTTCAGCCTGGACACTTACACGGTATTAGAAGAAGATGGTTCTGCTATCGGCAATAATGAATCACGCATTATGCAGATTCAGAGTTACCTGCAACAAATCCTCAGTGCCCCCCGGCAAATGCCAGATGCAGCACAGAAGCGCACCCCCAGACAACTGAGACACTTTGCCAAAGAGCCCCAGATTACCATCAGTAACTTGCCTGGGATTAAAAAGACACTGCTTGAGATCAAGGCAACCGACAGACCCGGGCTTTTGGCCAGAGTCGTAAGAACTTTCGTGGATCTGGAACTGCAAGTGCACAATGCCAAGGTAGCCACCTTTGGGGAAAAACTCGAAGACAGCTTCTTTATCACAGATAAAAACCATCAGCCTATCAGCGATCCCGATGTTGCCGAGCATATCTGCCAGACTCTAAAGCAGGTACTGCAACAGGCCTCCGAACAAGATGTCATCCACTTTCAGAAAGCTTTAGCTTCCAGTCAGCATTAAGTAGTGTTGCAAGCTGTTTATGACTCAATTGTGCGCGGTGTGCCTGCGCCTGTCAGGAGCCTGAGCACGACAGCATCAACAGCTTGTGCACGCTTTTTTCATGACCTGATCAGTAATGACTTATCAGACTCTACTCGTTAAGAGAGCACCGGCAATTTTGTGCAGGCAGCGGGTAGTGTCTCTCGGATCGTTGATGATTTTGGCAAGAGCTTTCGATAACTGAAGTTTCCTATCAGGTTGTCGGAACAAAAGCACCCCGGCGTTGGAGGTGATGCCGCCACCAGTAAAATCAGCCTGAACCAGTCGTGATTTACAGCGTGGAAAATGAGCGATATTGGAGGTACAAACAAAAAACCATCTCGCCCTTCTTTTTTATCGTGCAATATGCGGGCTAAAGCCAATTTCAGCCGCTGCGCCGCAGGCGCAGTTGGGTATAGGGCGAAGCCAGGAACGAACTGGAATTTTTTGTTATGCTCCGCTGAAGAATACAGACGGCGATATTTTGAAGCGTTGTGAAAGAGCCTGAATATGATCCCTGGTTAAATTTCTTGAACCATTCAAAATCATTGAAACCAAACTTTTACTTCCCAGTTCACTTTTTAAATCATCAGCTTTTAGCTGATATTGATCCATTAGTGTTCTTAGAACAGCTACACCATCATCCAGAGCTTCAACCCTTTTATTGAAATCCGAGAAACCCTCAGACTCATCTTCCCATTTTTCAATGGAGATAGAGAGTACTTCAATTAGAGGAAGATATTTATCGTAATCTTCGATTAGTTCTTCCATCAGTTCCAGAGCTTGCTCATACTCTTCCTCACTATGAATGCGACTTACAAAGCCTGCTTCAGAGAAAAAGTCTACAGCCTTTTGCTTTAGATTTGTGTATCTCATGTACCAGCCTCCTTTGCGTACTTTTTACATAGTTTGTCGTATTCAGCGTGTGAGACGATGTGTTTGACATACATTCTGCAATCCCTGAACTCAATGAAAGCTATGAGTCGAAGGTTGTTGCCACCAATATCTACTACCCACCATTTATCTTTGTACTTGAAATTATCCAAACTGGGGAATAGTGATCTCAACTCATTCGGGCTACGAAAATCACCATTTCTCAATGACTTATAGACTGCTTCTATCGCAGTAGCATCGTTTGGATACTTATTTGTAGCATCGTTAAACGGCTTTCTTGAGATAACGTGCATAAAAGCCTCTACATTCACTTATTGTGAACTCTAGCACGCACAATAGAACTTTACAAATTGTGAACTCAATGATTTGTATAGGAGCATAATCGGGATAGGGCAGAGTCTCACAACTCTGCTCCTCCCACAACACCGGCCATACGGATCACGTAGCACGGCGTTTCAAATCACTTTCATTTCATCTTTCTGCCAATGAAGGCAGACCAAGATTTCTAAAGTATCTATTCGGCAATGCTTGGGTTAAGGCTGGACTGCCACTTAAACGCCAAACTCCGTGTGCTGACTTTGCTGTATTCCATGCAAGGTACTGACTCACGCCTAATCGTCTAAGCACTCTGTAGCCTTTCCCTCCCCATTGCTTCAAAAGATAACATCGCAATCGGCGTCGAATCCATTTGTCCAGATCTCGCAGAGGACTCAGCACTTCAGATATATCGAAGTACGCTTTCCAACCAAGCAGGGATTTTCTTAATTCTGTGATTATCTGGTTTATTGAATGACCTCTCGTTCGACGGCTCAGCTGTTTGACGGTCTGTTTCAGTTTAATCAGTGCTTTCGCGCTGACTTTAACCTTCATTTCTCGTCGGCTGAACGTAATGTCCAGAAAGCTTCGCTCACGCCCTTGCCCTTTCGCTAACCTTCGGCTCTGCGAATACCTGGTAAGAGGACTTTCACCTCTCTAGTTAAGTGCCATGCTCGGCACACACGCCTGCCTCAACCGCGCGCCGAATGCGCGTCGGGTGGAGCCCGTCAGGGCTGTACAAATTCCACGCATTTGTTATGCCTTTGTTCGGATTATCTCAGTTCTTGAAAAACCTGAGGGCATTGTTCAGCAATTCTTAGCAGGGCTTTTGCGGAACCTTGAGGGTTTCGACGCCCTTGTTCCCATCTTGTATGGTTCTTATGCTGACACCCATAAAACCAGCAAAAGCAGATTGAGAAAGCTTTAGCTTTTTTCTGATTTCTTTGGCTGGTGATGGGTCTGAAGCTTGCTGCTGACACCACGCACTTGCCAGGCTCTTGCTCCAGTGTATGCTATGTTTTCATGCCCGCACTTTTTATATAACTTGAAGAAAGTAACATAAAGTTTTGATCGATCCTTTGCTAGTGGAATCTTTTTCATTATTCGTTTGTATTTGCCAAGAATTATTTCTTTCATTTCTTTGTGGAAAATCATAGGTGCTCCAGATGTCATATTGAATTCTTCGAATACTAGTATTCTAGAGAACATCAAATAATCACAAGCATTTGGGGATGCGCTGAACGACCTATCGGTTATCAGGAACTCACTATCAGAAAATAAATCTTTTATTTTTATAGTTGAGCTTTGATAATCTGATTCAATGATTTCAAACAAGGAAGACTTTGACGACAGGAGTGACTTTAGGATTATTTTTTCAATATTCGTTTTTTCATATGTAGGGTTTTCTAAACATCTAATAACAACATTTTTTCCATTTTGATCAAAATGGTCGTTGATAGCATAATCAGTATATTGATCCATTTCTACATAAGATTCTATAATAAGCTTATTTTTCTTTATCAAACCAAATGGACGAGCTGCAATCCTCATTTCTGATCCGGATAGCGCTTTAAAAAGCTTGCTGTTAAGATCTTTACTTATGGCACGAATTTGATCGTACTCAGGGTATGTGCTTTGCATTTTAAAAATCTTCTAGAGCTAAGGATGATGAAATATTGCATGAGCTTTGATTAGAGCCTAACCGCAAAGCTGACGGGCAGCATAGCTGCCCCCATCAAGCGAGTTGTTAGGTGGCATGTTAATTGCGCGAGGTGATTCACGATCTGAATCAAAAACTCTTCGTCTTTGTCGAAACGACGATCAATCGCTTTATTGAATGCTTTTTGTTCTGCAATAAACGCATCAACCTCTTTGAACTTCTCACGTTGTTCATTGAGAATCAGGGAGTCAACTCCGTGAGTAGCTTCAAGAATTTTGTTGTTTTCGTGGAATGCATAGTCGAGAGCGTTTACCTTGGCTTCTGGTGACATAGATACTACCTGTTTTTATTGAGTGAGCCATAAGCGTAGCAAACATTGAAAGATGACACAGAGACACCTAACGCTAAGCTGTGGGGCCGGAGCATGCAGTGCGGAGATCCGCCCCGAAGGGGTGATTCCCGATTTAGGTTGTGGTGCTTATTTCATGTATGATGACAAGGCATTAGTATCAAGCGGGGTTAATTCAGTTTTTAATGTGTTGTACATATGTGCTTGTATATGCGTACAATTTACACTCATCAATGCTTCAGCTTTTTTAAGTTTTCCTTCAATCTGCTCTTTAGTCTGTATGTAAAAACCACCTATTGAACCGTCCCAGCCTATAAAATATTCATCGATCAGAAATATTAGTGTGTCAACTAATTGGCCAGTAGCGATGTCTTTAACGATAACTAATTCTCCTGCTTTGAGACTTGAGGTTACTAACTCTGACATATGCTTTATTATTACTACATCCTTTGTGAATGAAGCAACTTGTGATAAATCAACTATCTCCCCCGTTGCAACAAATATCAGTACGACACTGCTAGGGGGGAATCTTGTAGCGAGCATTCCTCTTCCAAGCAACTCACCATCATCGTATTTAAATATATTTTTCCAACCACTTGCCATTAGTTCAAAAAAACGGTCATTTACATTAGAAGGTAATTCACAAGTTTCCATTTCATCATCGAACTCAAACATTATCCTTTGTCGGGCAAATGATTCCAAAGGAGTACTTTGGCCTCCAAAAAAATCATAGTCAATGCCATTTATCAAAACAGGGAAAAAATTGAAATGATAATATGGAGTAACTGCATGACTTTTTTCAGATGAGCTTTTTATTACAATTTTTATTGCGAAAGATTCACTTGAAAACACTAATAAAGAGAGTAAGAAAGTTAATAAATACTGACGTTTCATCGACCTTTAACCTCAGTCAATCTTAAAATCTTTAGAGTAGTAGCAGTTATAGAATTAGCAACCTGAGTGTAATCGAGCTCGATTGTAAAAATGCTGAATGTGCCCTGCTATAGCATCTCGAAGATGATGGATATTCCAGAACGTCTCTTCGGTCACGAGCTCCCCCTTCAAGGTATGGAAAAAGGACTCCATTTCAGCATTATCACTACAACGCCCAGGTCGATTCATACTGGCAATAAAGCCATAGCGTTTATGCAGTCTCTGTATCTCTGTGGCACGATACTCAACGCCCATGTCAATGTGGAACACCAGCCATAGCTCAGGTCGACGTTTTCGGACGGCCATCAACAAGGCTACTCTGGTTAGCTTGGCGATTCGATGATTTTTAAGTGACTAGCCAAGCACACTGCGGGAGTAGAGGTCGATAACAACAGCCATATAACACCACTGCCCTCGCACTTTTATGTATGTCACATCTCCGACCCAATACTGATTGATAGCTGTGGGTTTGGCGAGGTCTTTGCGGACGTTTTTTGCAGGCTCGTCCACACGGGGCGACAATGGTTTCTTCGATAGATGCGTGTTTTACGACCCACCAGACCTGCGTTTATCATCATGCGTTCAACGCATTTTCTGCTCACACAAATGCCTTGCAGTCTGAGAGTCTTGAAGAGTCTGGGGCTGCCATAGCGACCTTTATATTTTTTAAACAGGGCAGTAATTCGCTTTAACAGCTTCACGTCAGACTGCTGTCGGATACCAGGGGTTCTGATATTCCAGGCATATAAACCACTCCTGGATACATTGAACCTCTGACAAAGCCTCTGAACGCCAAAGCGATCCTTAAAGCGGGCTATGAACGAGAATTTTTCCTGCGTTGTTCCGCAAGGAACCTTTGCCATTTTTTTAGCAGGTCATTCTCCAGTTCAAGTTCGGCAATCCGTTCTTTCAACTGGCGCAGCTGGCCTTGCTCGGAATGTACATCAGATGGAGTTGACTTAACTTTGCGCTCATCAGCCACGAGCTGTCTCTCAAAATATTCCTTGCGCCAACGAAACAACATATAGGGATGAATGTCGAGAGCTCAACGACATCCTTTACCATTTTGTTGAGTCCAATGGTCATTCTAACAGGCGACACTTTAAATACGCTGGTGTACTGGCGAGTTTTTTCCCAGTTTGATAAGCAGGCACGTGGTCACCGTTTCAGTTAGATTTGAGTGTCCACTAAAACGGGGGAGATTCACATCCCTTTGACTGAACTTGTTAGCCGTTTTTCACCGATATTTCGTGCAGAGCAGCCAATGCGGCTTGCGCCTTTTCCGATTGAACAAAAACATGATCATGAAAATATGCTGCAATTACATTCGCACTGATACCTTTTGACGCAAGTTTGTTTGATATTATTGCAGTTAACCCAACAGCCTCTAAGCTTGAATGCACAGTTAAAGTGATTTGCTTGTAGGTATTTTCAAAACTAATGTCAGCATTTTCTGCAGAGCTTTTGGATAAAACCAATGTTAAGCCCTCTAATTCAGTGAAAGTAGCAAGTGGATTTAAGTATATATATTCGGACAGTTGACCTGTTACATTGCAAAATACAAACTCACCTTCAACTAACACAGGACTCATACTTTCCAGAAGTCTTTCAAGATCTACTATTCCTGTCATTACGATACATCTCGATGTTGTTATGACGGCTAACCTGCATATTGCACGATAAAGAAGAAGGGCGAGATGGTTTTTTTATAATTCAGTTGCTTACACCGACAATAACTACCAAATCGCCCATGACAAATTGTACCTCCAATATCGCTCATTTTCCACGCTGTAAATCACGACAGGTTCAGGCTGATTTTACTGGTGGCGACATCACCTCCAACGGCGGGGAGCTTTTGCTCCGACCACTTGATAGGAAACTTCAGTTATCGAAAGCTCTTGCCAAAATCATCAACGATCCGAGAGACACTGCCCGCTGCCTGCACAAAACGGAAACCGTCGTCAAACAGCGCCTATATGTTCTGGTTTTAGGCTACGAAGATCTGAATGATCACCAACAGCTTCGCTATGACTTGGCTCTGCAAACAGCTACAGATTCTGAGCATCAACTGGCCAGTCAATCAACGCTCTGTCGCTTTGAAAAGCACGCAAACAGGGAACAGGCTGTCCAGATGCATGAGATTCTCATTGAGCAGTTTCTTGCTTCATTCCGCAAGCCGCCCAAAAAAAATCTTGTTCCGGGGTGACAGCGGCTTTTGTCGGTCTCAGATATTAAGCTGGTGCGAGCGGAGCAACGTCGATTACATCGCAGGCATTGGCACAAATAGTCGATTAAATGCGTTGTCGCTGGATGTTCGACATCGGGCTGCCATGGGCTTCAAGGAAACCAGAGAGAAACAGCGTTGTTTCGCCACGCTCAGCTACGCAGCCAAGAGCTGGAAAAAGCGAGAGCGTAAAGTAGATGTAAAAGCTGAGTTCACAATCAAGGCAGACAATACACGGTATGTTGTTACTAACCTGAAGGGTTCTGCTAAATGGCTATACGACAGATGCTACTGTATGCGTGGTGACATGGAAAACCGATAAAAGAACAGCAATGGTTGTTCTCTGACCGCACCGGTTGCCATAAATGGTGGTCAAACCAGTTTCGTTTACTGATGTCTGGAATGGCCTATGTACTGCTGGAATACTTAAGAAGCGGTTACCACAAGCGCACGAAATTTGCTCGTGCCCAGATGCCTACATTGCGTAACCAGTTGTTGAAAATAGGTGCCGTGACTGTCCGCAACACTCGTCGGACCAGCATCCATATGAGCAGCAGCTTTCCCGATCAAAAGCTGTTTCTGGAACTGACGAGGAAGCTGGTTCCTGGATAACGGGGAATGTGCTGTTCCCGGCACGGAATAAACAATGGGGTAAGGGGGAGTTATGTCTGAATTTTGAAAAAATGGCTTTTAAAGGCTGAAAGCTTCCAAAATGACTGCCCGACAGAAACTGATGGACTAAACGTCAGCAGTTCAGACGTGGTGATGCAATATGCAGGTTAGGCGTGATTTGCACTTAGCAGGATTTTTAGTGGACACCGAGCAAGAGACCTTTAACACTCAAATCTTCATCAAGATCAGGCCAATGGATACCATCCCCCTCGCCAAGCAACTCCCAATTGTTGAGTTGTTGTTTGGTTCCATTTGAAAGAGATGGAAACCAAGAGATTGGTACGAGTATAACTCTGCCATCAACCAAGCTAACAATTAGCTCAGATTCAGAAAATTTAACATCTTGAGCTAATGGGTGCGCCTCAACCTTTAAAGTATTCATTCCATGCCTCCAAGAATTTATCTTAATTTTTATCTACATGCTTTTGAAGCTCCCTTATCTCTTTGGCAGAGAATCTTGTTGAGCTTGCAAGCATGACAGGTTTTAAGCAGAATTTTGCGAGAGCTTTGTCACGCTGAATATGAATATGGGCAGGTTCTCCATTTTCATTGGAGTAGAAGAAAAACCTGTATGGCCCGATTCTTAAAATAGTTGGCAATCTGAGCACTCCCATGGTTAGATCATTTAGAAAACAAAATATTGATGTTCGTCTGAGATCATATGATTATGAGTCATAAGATAGCTGATTCGTTCAATTTTTTCGATTTTTGTTTTAGCGCCTAACGCCTGGTTCAGCCGCCGCCGAAGGCGTTCGGGTGGAGTGGCGAAGCCACTGAACGAACTGAAATCATTTGTTATGTTTCTATAATTCGATGCTTAAAGTTTAAGGGGTTTCTAATGCGTAAAAGTATCCTGTCTTTAGCAATGGTTTTTATTTTGAACTCTTTTGCTTTGAACTCATACGGTATTGAAATATTTCTTAAAGATGGAAATATTGCTATAAAAGATATTAATTTTTTAAAGGTTATTACGCCTACAGATTTGCGCTTACAGTCAATAACTAATTTAATCATAAATGATTCTTTTTATAATCCATCTCATGGCTATATTACAAATATCGCAGTAACAACAGAAGATAGTTCTGACATTATTTTTCAAGTTAATGAAGAAGGTGTTGTTTCCGAAGGGTGTCAATATTCCTCTTGCGAACAAAGTACAGCTTCCTCAATAGCAGAACCTAATTGTTTTGCAGGCGCGTGTGAATATCCATCTAACAGGAAGGAAGAAACTTCTTTACTTGGTGCGAAAGATCGATATAAAAGAGTAAAAACCATTAAAGCATCGCCTTTCATATGTTCTTGTTGCAAAGAAAAGAAAACTAGCAAGAATACATTCAGAGCAGATGAAGAGATTATATGCAATGCATGCTATGGAGAAAAAATTAGTAAAGAGTGACTACTTTGTGCAACATAACCGCAAAGCTGAGGGGCAGCGTAGCGGTCCCCGTCAAGTGAGTTGTAAGGTGGCGTGGTTATTGGCGGGAGAGTAAGGCTTGGAGCATTTCTTTGATAGCGGCAATATCAGAACCTTGCTGGTCAAGGCGCTTATCTTGCTGGTCAAACCGTTCGCTGGTTTCTTTGCTCTGTTGGTCAAATCTCTGGTGCATCTCACTACGGGTTTGACCAAGGCCGTCAACTACGTCAGTCAGGGTATTACGGATATGATCAATCTCTGTCGACTGAGGTTTGGATTTCGCACCCATGGGTTACCGCTTACCCTTTCGCTAACCTTCGGCTCTGCGAATACCTGGTAAGAGGACTTTCACCTCTCTAGTTAAGTGCCATGCTCGGCACACACGCCTGCTTCAGCCGCCGCCGAAGGCGGTCGGGTGGAGGGGCGCAGCCCCGGAACGAACTGGAACTTTTTGGTACGCCCGGCATGGGCATGAACTTATGGGGTGAAAGTCCCCTGTGGGTAAACCAGCATCGGATCTTGCGCCTAATAAGCCAACCGATGATAACCACTAGCTTAAGGCAAGTGCAATCCCGCGAGGGATTGTGCGGAGGCAGTCTGACTGCAAAGGTGCGAGCCGACGGACAGAAATTGCATACAAGGCCGAGTCTCGTGGGCGAGTGAGCCAAGGATCACAAAGCCCTCTGGTTTGAGAGACACGGTAAATGCGGCGGTTGTGCTCCGACAGTTCATGTTCTTATCCGGGGAGGTCTGTTCAACATGCGATTGGTTATTCCCAGTTCTCAGCCACTGGTTACAACAGGCTCGGCGAGCAAGATTCATCACCCTGTTCGAGCAAACCCGATGACAACCGATAGCGCCCAAAGGAGTAATCCTGTGTGGTGATTGAACAGAAGTCAGCAGACGTCATAGTAGTTGTTCGACAGGAGTCGTCAGCGAAGGACTGAACACCGAAGACAAAGAGGAGACTGATTCCCTCGGAGCAGTGCAGCCGAACGGCGAAACACTGTATCTGGCGACAGAATCTTTAACCAGCTTTGAACCACAATCTACTAAGTTATGCACTGGAACCTGCCAACTTACTGAAGGCATGCGACTGCATGGATGCAGGAGGTAGGGCGAAGCAGGAGCCAGAGCCGAGAAACAGGTCAGAAGCAACAAGGGCGCTCCCGGCATTGATGGAGTCACCATTGAGACCTACCCTGACTTTGCTAAACAGCATTGGCCTTCAGTGCGCCAAGCCTTACTGGATGGAACATATAAACCGTCTCCGGTGCTTCGGGCTGTCATTGAGAAACCCGATGGAGGAGAAAGGTTGCTTGGAATTCCTAACGTTCAGGATAGGGTCATACAACAGGCCATAGTGCAGGTGTTAACCCCTATCTTTGATCCCGGATTTTCAAACAGCAGCTTTGGTTACAGACCGGGAAGATCTGCACAAGATGCCGTGCAACAGGTTAAACGCTATATCAAACAGGGGCTGCATCAGGCAGTTGACGTTGATCTGAGTAAATTCTTTGATACCGTCAGCCATGATGTCCTTATGTCGAGAGTCTCTCGTAAGATTAACGACAAGTGCCTATTAAAACTGATAGGCCGCTACCTTCGTGCTGCCGTCATGATTGATGGGCAATGCTACCCGACTCGGGTAGGTATGCCACAAGGCGGCCCTCTTTCGCCGCTACTGTCAAATGTACTTCTCGACGATCTGGACAAGGAACTGGAATACCGGGGTCATTGCTTCGCACGTTACTGTGATGATTTTGTGATACTCGTTGGCAGTCAACGATCAGGGGAGCGAGTGATGGATAGCATTACCCGTTACCTTGAACGAAGGCTGAAATTAACGGTAAATCCGACCAAAAGCGAGGTGGTGAAAGCCACCAAAGCAGAGTTCCTGAGTTTCACCTTTACAGGTAAGAAAATCCGGTGGACAGAGAAGAGCCTGCGCTGTTTCAGGCGGCAAGTCCTTAAACTCACCAGCCGCAGCTGGGGTGTATCAATGGGCTACCGCTTGCGAAAGCTTACCGAATATATCAGGGGCTGGATGGGTTTCTTCAGAATAACCGAATATTACCGTCCTATACCGCTACTGGATCAATGGATACGTCGGCGTATCCGCTGCTGTTTTATCAAGCAGTGGCGTAAACCGAAAACCCGCTATCGAAATTTGGTCAGGTTGGGCGTTGATCACATCAAAGCCGCCGGGATCGCAATCAGTAGCAAAGGGTATTACCGGTTAAGCAAAACCTTTGCAACACAGCAGGCACTCAACGACAGTCACCTCGCAAAACTTGGGCTTGTTTCACTGAAAGACTTATGGATTAAGTTTCACTATCCTCGGTGAACCGCCCGGTGCGGACCCGCATGCCGGGTGGTGTGGGGAGAGCTGGAGAAAGACCAGCTCTTACCCGATTATGTTGCGTCTATCAGCTTGCGAATAGTATTAATAGTGCTACTATACCCATATGGCTAATATCACTGAAATTCTCAGTCAGATGAGAAGTAACCCCAAAGGCGTGAGGTACAAAGACCTGTGTAAAGTCTGTGACTCATACTTTGGTACACCAAGGCAGTCAGGATCAAGCCATAGGGTGTATAAGACACCTTGGGTTGGTGATCCAAGAGTGAACATTCAAAACAGCAAGGGCAAAGCTAAACCTTACCAAGTACGGCAGGTGTTACAGGCGCTTGACCGCATAGAGGTTGATAAAAATGGATAAGCAAATTGATAGATATACATACCGGGTAACATGGTCTGAGGAAGATCAAGAATATGTTGGTTTATGCGCCGAATTTCCTAGTTTGAGCTGGCTGGAAGAGACACAAGTAGCCGCTTTATCAGGAATCCAGAATTTAGTTCTGGAAACTGTAGAAGAAATGGAAAATGCCAATGAAGAAATACCTCAACCATTTTCAACTAGAGACTATAGCGGAAAAGTTCTCTTAAGAATTACACCAGAAACGCATCGTTTACTGGTTATCCAGGCAGCAGAATCAGGAGTGAGCCTGAATCGTTATATAGCCAGCAGGTTGCACTGAGCAACATAACCGCCTGCGTGTGGGATGCCGCCACAGGCGGCATCCCAGGCAGCTTGCTGCCGACACCACGCTTTTGTTAGGTTTTCGATTGTTTGAATGCCCCGGTGGTTGCCCACCGAGGACTTGGAATTAGAGTAAACCGATTTCGTGAAGAACCATTGTGCAGGCGGATACCGACATAATGATTCTATCTACACTGACGTTTACTCTGGTTGCGATAAGCATTTTCATGGCTGATACCATTTCAATGCAGTCGCAACAGCGCTGCGCGACTACGTTAAACGTGGCCGTGCTTTGGTGGTTACTGTGATAGACGTACTTGTCCAGTGCGGGAACACTGGGGCATTGCTTCTCAACATTGACCACCTAACGGAGTGTGTGCCCAGGCTCCGGGGAGTTTTCCAGTCGGGGCCGACTGTTCCCGCAGCCGGTTATCCTTGACTGGGAACTTCCAAACTTTTTATCTGCCGATAAGATTGTATGGCGTGACGGGCTTAGTATTTGAGCTAAATCACAGACGCCGGTTGAGGGAACCTAACGCCTGGGTGAACCGTGCGCCGAAGGCGCGTCGGGTGGAGCCCTTTAGGGCGGAACGAATTCCACCCAATTGTTAAGCTGACGGTTTTGCAGATGTCAGAAATAATCCTGTACTGATGAAAACGCTACCTGAAACTTTGTTAAAAATTTTGGCTCTTCCACTTCTCATAAGCCAATTAGTAGATTTGCTTCCAAAGTAGGAATAAAGCATAAGCCAAAATAGTTCCATTGTTGCAAAGGTGGCTGTAAATACAATGTATTGGGTTATTAATGATTGCTCAGCAACGATGAACTGGGGAAATAATGCTGTAAAGAATGCAATTGCTTTTGGGTTGCTAGCACCTACTATAAATCCACTTCTGAAAAGATTTGTTACTGATTGTTTTTTACTTTTCTGATTATTCAGAGCTATTTCAATGTTCTCTGATTTTGATGTAAATGATTTGATTCCTAAATAAATAAGGTATATAGCTCCAACCCATTTTATTATATTAAAAGCAAGCTCTGATGATGAAATAAGAACTCCAAGACCAGTAAACGATAATGTCATTATACCAGTGATTGCAGTCAAACTACCTAGAGCTACATAGATTGAGGACTGAAAGCCATCTGTCACTGACTTTGTAAGACAAAGAAGCACACTTGGGCCAGGTACAACTGTTAGTACAAGAATCGCAACTGCATAAATCGCCCATAAATCAAAATCCATTATTTACTCCATTCTTTCTTTAGTCAGCTTAACGCCTGCTTCAGCCGCGCCGCCGCAGGCGGCGTCGGGTGGAGGGGCGAAGCCCCGGAACGAACTGGAAGCATTTGTTATGCGTCTTCTCTCTGTTCTAGTAGTGGGCTTGGTGTACTGCTTGGAAGCTCTTCTGTTCTTGCTTGTGTTTTCCAAACTATTTCTGATATTTCTTTTATGCGGTCAACAATAGGTTTAGCATCCTTACCAAATTTCCCGATAACCACTCCAGCGTCGCCAATCATTCCCCAGAATCGATCAAGATCAGAAACTCGTTTATGTAATTCTGACTGTAGTGACTCCAATCTTTTTAACAATCTTTGTCTGTGATTTTCTTCAAAGTTTTGATTCTCTGAAATCTTTATGCGCAACTCATTAACAAGAGTTTGAATCCTATCTATATCTCCTTGAGAGAACTCATATGCAAAATTAGATTTTAAAACAACTTGATAGCGTTTTTTATACGACTGTAGCTTTATCTCATTTGACTGAGTGTAATAAACTTCACGAGTGGCAGAAACATAGTTAAATAAATTTTGACATATCTGATCAAAACTACCTTCTATTTGTGGCGGCATAACTCCTGAAAAAAATTCATTTGATTCAATTATCGTATCAATTAAAGCTGCTCCTTCCATTAGATTTTCAAGTTCAAATTCTTCCCATTCTTGATTTGGAAATTCCGAATTCAAGCTATCTAATGTGATAGTACAAGCTTTAACAATAGCTTCGACTGGATTTTCATCAACAGTCTGTAGAAATTCTTCAGTGAATAACATCTATACTCCTTGTTTTGTTTTGACGCATAACGCTTGGTTCAGGTGACGCGCCGCAGGCGCGGTCACCTGGAACCACTTGTTATGCGCATGTATGATGTAAGTGCAGTTAATATCTATTTAAATTCTTTAAGTTTTGATTGGGCATTTTTAACCGTAGAGCTTCTTCTATAGGACAAAATATCTGCAGCAAACTGTGAAATAAATTGATCCGAATAGTCCTCAAATTGATTATTTAAGTTATTACTGCTGTAGGCTAATGATGACATATGAAAATTTGATGATTGATATTCTAAAAATAAGTTGTCATATCGTTCGTAGCTTTTTTTATATGAGTCAACGGTTAGACTACCAACGCAAGTCCCGTTCTCTGTTCGTATAGTCATTCCAGCAATTAAAAGATTTACTGATAAAGGATTAATTTCAGAGCCTAGTGGATTTGTTATAACTGATACCCCACTTTGCTCTAATTTCAATCTTGTGTTTTGTCTTATTTTTTCAGCATTCGTCCAGCAATTGTTTTTTCCCATATCGTTAACAATCAAATATACGTTTTTTATGAGTCCTAATGTCTCTTGTTTTTCGACCACAACGTATGATTGATTATCTTCAGCGTGTGATAAATTTGCTGCCATTATTAAAAAAAATAACAACATTTTTTTGGATAGAAGTTTCATTTAAAATACCGTGCAATATGTGATGAGTACAATGTAGCGCATAACAGCTATTAGACCTCAAGCGAGTGATATCAGATATTACACTCACACGCGGCATATCCCCCAAAATCAGGGAAAATAAACTCACTTGAGATATATCCCAACTTTTCAACCTGTCGAAAAATCATGAATTATCAACAGCTTATAAGCTATTTTAACTACTGCACTGAATAAGCCGCAAGTGAGTTATTTGCATTTTGGTATTTCTGCCAATAATACTGTACAAAATAACAGCCATTGAACTTGCCATGCCATCTCATTTTATGACAGATGTACGAAATAGCCTCAGTGTGAAGCGCTAAAGTTTGAAAACTGAACAATCGATTTATTGGGCACAAAGACCTAAAGAAAATCAGGATTTACAATCATGTGTCAAACCCTGGTGATCAAGTGGTAAAGAGCCTTTTGTGCTAAACATAAAAGGCACGCTACCGCCCGAGGAGCTTCAACTGCCAAAACAGCTGACAAGCGCTTATCCTCTGGCTCAATAGCTTTTTTGACAGTCTGAGTGAGTATGTTTTATTGCACGACATGGTATCAGTATTCACTATTAATAAACAGGTATTAGCGCCTGATTGTGAATGCAGGAGTGAAAGCTTTTGAGGAAGACAGGGCCTGAGGATATCAAGCCCTGTGCAGTCTGTCAGCGTTCAATACGCCAGCTGGTCCCTTCACGACTGTCCTGAAGGATAACACCCCGACTGGCCAGCTCTTCACGGATACGATCCGCTTCAGCGAAGTCACGAGCTTTTTTGGCGTCCTTGCGTCTCTGAATCATTGCTTCAATCCAAGCCTCATCAACATCGGCTCCGGACTTCAGGAACGACTCAGCATCCCCCTGCAGAACCCCCAGAATACCGCCCAGTTTGACCAGCAAGGCTGCCAGCGGCAATGCCTGCTGCTCATCTTCGGCACGCACGGTATTTAGCTCACGTACCAGCTCAAACAGAGACGCCAAGGCTTCCGGAGTATTGAAGTCATCATCCATGGAAGCCATGAACTTTTCTTCAAAACGAGTACCTTCAGCCGCACTGACACCCGCTACATTGAGCCCTTTCAGCGCTGTATACAGACGCTCAAGACGAACCGAAGCCTCTTTCAGACTGTCTTCCGAGTAATTGACCGGGCTGCGGTAATGGCTGGAAATCAGGAAGTAACGTACGACTTCGTCCGGGTACTTATCCAGCACTTCGCGAATCGTAAAGAAGTTACCAAGGCTTTTGGACATCTTTACATTATCAATGCGGATCGCACCCGAGTGCATCCAGGTATTCACGAAGGTCTGGCCATTGGCCGCTTCACTCTGGGCAATCTCGTTTTCATGGTGAGGGAACTTGAGATCCGAACCGCCGCCATGAATATCAAAGGTTGCTCCCAGGCAGCATTTACCCATGACCGAGCACTCGATATGCCAGCCAGGACGACCATTACCCCAAGGGGAATTCCAGCTTGGCTCGCCTTCTTTGGCACCCTTCCAGAGCACAAAGTCCATAGGATCTTCTTTTTGCTCATCGACTTCGATTCGGGCACCGGCTTCCAGCTCTTCCAGAATCTTGCCAGACAGTTTGCCATAGCCATCGAATTTGCGAACCCGAAAATAAACGTCGCCATTACCCGGTGCGTAGGCAAAACCTTTCTCGACCAGATCGCCGATCATGTCGATCATGCCTTCCACGTGTTCGGTCGCTCTGGGCTCCTTATCAGGCTCCAGATTACCCAAACGCCTGAAGTCTTCCCGCATAGCCGCAATCATGCGATCCGTCAGTACATCAATGGTTTCACCGTTTTCAATAGAGCGACGAATAATCTTATCGTCAATATCGGTGATATTGCGAATATAAGTCAGGTTGTAACCTTTGGCTCTCAGGTAACGAGAGACCACATCAAAAGCCGTAACCGTTCTGGCATGACCAATATGGCACAGGTCATAAACTGTCATACCACAGACGTACATCCGCACATGATTTTCATCCAGCGGTTTAAAGGCTTCTTTGGTGCGGGTCAGTGAGTTGTATATCTGCAACACGTTATTTGTCCTGTAGCCCGATGATTCAGGCTATATGCTCTCCTCGTTGCTCTCCTGACAATGGAGGCTGACAAGGAGAGCTTGATTCCACTAATTCAGACTTTGCTGGCCCAGGTATCCTTGAGACCAATCGTCATATTGAATACTGGCTTTTCAGCACAGTGCTCTCGTCGATCGGCGACAAAGTATCCTTCTCTCTCAAACTGAAAGCCCTGTTCCGGTTTGGCTTCCACCAGAGAGGGTTCTACCCAGCCTGTCACGACTTCCAGAGAAGACGGATTCACATGGGCCATAAAGTCTTCCTCACCCTTGTCAGGAGCAGGGTGATTAAACAGTCGATCGTACTTACGGATCTCTGCCTGCTTGCCGTGGGTCGCTGACACCCAGTGAATGACACCGCGAGGCTTAATGCCTTCAGGAGGATTTTCACCCACAGTACCGGGTACATAGCTGCAGTGAATCTCTGTGATTTCGCCCTGCTCGTCTTTGATCACTTCGTCTGACTTGATGACATAAGCACTGCGCAGACGGACATATTCACCAGACACCAGACGCTTGAACTTCTTGCGTGACAATGTGGTGTCTTCAGTAAAGTCAGCGCGATCAATATACAATTCGTGTGTAAACGGCAGGTGACGCTCACCCAATTCAGGCTTGTTTGGGTGTACCGCTGCTGTCATTTCCTGTAACTCACCTTCAGGCAGGTTGGTAATCAGGACTTTCAGTGGGTTCAGAACGGCCATAGCGCGAGCTGCATTGTTGTTCAGGTCGTCGCGAATCGCATGTTCCAGCATGGAAACATCGGCAATACCATCGGAACGACTGACGCCCACCATATCGGAGAACTTGCGAATAGAAGCCGGTGTGTAACCACGGCGACGCATACCGGACACAGTGGGCATACGGGGATCGTCCCAGCCTTCCACTATACCTTCGTCCACCAGCCGCTTCAGTTTACGTTTGCTGGTGACGGTGTAGTTCAGGTTAGTTCTGGCAAACTCGTACTGTTTCGGCCTTGAGGGTACCGGCAGGTTTTCAATAAACCAGTCATACAACGGACGATGGTCCTGAAATTCCAGGGTACAGATCGAGTGTGTCACTCCTTCAATGGCATCTTCCTGGCCATGGGCAAAGTCATAGCTTGGATAGATACACCATTTATCACCAGTCTGGTGGTGGGGAACTTTGCGGATGCGATAAAGGATCGGATCACGCATGTTCATGTTGGGGTTTTGCAGGTCAATCTTCGCCCTCAGGCTGCACTGACCTTCTTCGTACTCACCGGCACGCATCTTTTCAAACTCTGTCAGGTTCTCTTCCACAGAGCGCCTGCGGCATTCGGTTTCAACACCGGGGTTATTAAAGTCACCCCGATTTTTAGCCATGGACTCTGCATCCTGATGATCCACATAAGCAAGGCCTTCTTTGATCAGGTAGAGGGCCCACTCATAGAACTGATCAAAGTAGCTGGAAGCGTAGCGTACATCTCCGCTCCAACTGAAACCCAGCCAGCGAACATCTTCCTGAATGGCATCGACATACATCTGCTCCTCTTTCTCGGGATTCGTGTCATCAAACCTCAGGTTACATTGACCATTGAATTGCTCAGCCAGTCCAAAGTTCAGACAGATAGAAGTAGCATGACCTATATGCAAAAAGCCGTTGGGCTCTGGTGGGAATCGGGTCTGGACCGATTGAACTACACCAGCGGCCAGATCTTTTTCAATGATCTGCTCCAGAAAGTTACCCGATTTTGATGGTTTGTTGGATGAAGTGTCTGTCGTGCTCATTGCAACCAGCGTCTTGGAGGAGAAAGCCCTCTCTAACATAGAAGCCCGAAAAATATCAGACCCTTTTGGATCTGACCTGTTCATGCTTTAGAGGGAATGCATTATTTTAACGTAAAAAAACCTTTTGCCACCCAAAGTGATCATGGATTTCTCCATCACTCATGGCTGTTCAGTCAACAGCTGAGACTAACATTTTCCCGGCAAAGGGTACAGGTCGGACCGGCTTTTGGCTTGAGGTTTCCGGAATAGTGCCCACTGTATCACCCTACCTGATTCAGTCGCTCAACGCTGTTTATTCCACTCAGGACTTTTACACAAGCATCATAAAGACCTAGAATTGCAAGTTTTCCGATCGCGAACCATCAGAACAGAGATTACGGTAACCCTATGGTTATACTGCATACCAATTTTGGCGACATCAAACTGGAACTGGACGCCGAAAAAGCCCCCAAGACCGTGGCTAACTTTCTGGAATATGTAAAGAGCGGCCACTTTGACGGCACCATCTTTCACAGGGTCATTGATGGTTTTATGATCCAGGGCGGTGGTTTTGAACCGGGTATGGTTCAGAAAGACACTCAGGCAGCTATCGAAAACGAAGCGGATAATGGCCTGAAAAACGCCGTAGGTACCATTGCCATGGCCAGAACGATGGATCCTCATTCAGCCTCATCGCAATTCTTTATCAATGTCTCTGACAACCATTTCCTTAACCACACCTCCAAGACACCGGATGGTTGGGGCTACTGCGTATTTGGTCAGGTCACTGAAGGCATGGATATTGTGAACAAAATAAAGGCGACTAAAACCACCTTCCGTGCCGGTCATCAGGATGTTCCTGTTGATGACGTGGTGATTGAATCTGCGGTCGTGGAATAGGAAGCCCTGCGAATGAACATAAAGTTCATTTCTGATTTGCATTTGACACCCGAACGCCCGGACACTGTCCGGGCGTTCTCTTCTTTCATGCAGGAACAGGCCTCCCAATCTGACGCACTTTACATTCTGGGCGATTTCTTTGAGTACTGGGTAGGCGATGACGCTATGGAACCCTTTCATCATGACATAGCTCATCAGCTCAGAGCCTACACAGATTCTGGCAAACCATTGTTTCTGATGGCAGGCAATAGAGACTTTGCTATTGGCAAGGATTTCCTGAGAATGACCGGAGCCACCTGGCTCAATGATCCCTGCGTCATTGACCTGAATGGCGAGACGGTTCTTCTGATGCACGGGGACCTGCTCTGCACGGGTGACCAGCAATACCTTCGCTATCGGAAGGTGATCCGTAACCCCCTGGTTCTGGGCATCCTTCGCCTGACTCCGCGGAGTTACCGAAAAAAACTGGCTCAAAAATTACGCAGCAACAGTAAAAAAGCCAAATCCACGAAATCTCTGGCCATCATGGATGTCGCTCCAAAGGAAGTGGTTCGGCTGATGGAAAAGTATCAGGTCAAAACGCTGATCCATGGTCATACCCACCGTCCGAACACCCATGAAGTTGCGCTGACTTCAGGAACCGGCAAACGGATTGTTCTGGGCGATTGGGACCGACAGGGCTGGGTATTAACCTCTAATGAATCTGGGCTGAAGATGGATGCTTTCGAAATACAGTCAGTCCCACATCAGATCGTCAGCTAATTGCTGACGAGTCAAATCCTTCAGGCGGTGACCGGGACACCACTGTGAAAACGGAACTCTTCATCCGCGGACTCAATGGCTTCCCGTTCTACCCCTGCAAAAAAAGCCACCCGTTCTTCTATGGATTCATCAGAAATGCTTTCTGCCAGAGTCAGATAATCCTTAAAATGGCGGCCTTCCGACTTAAGCAGTGACAGGTAAAACTTCTTTAGCTCATCATCAAGATAAGGGGCCAGCTTGTGGAATCGCTCACAGGAGCGGGCTTCGATGTAGGCACCAATAATCAGGGTATCCACCATTCGAGCAGGCTCCCAGGTTCTGACGTGCTTTCTAAGTACGCCGGCATAACGAGAAGCAGACAGCGGTTTGTAGGGGATACCCCGTTTTTTGATAATGGCCAGAACCTGTTCAAAATGCCTCAGCTCCTCACGGGCCAGACGGGACATTTTGTTGAGCAAATCAAAATGCTCGGTGTATCGGTACATCAGGTTCAACGCCGTGGAGGCCGCCTTTTTTTCACAATTAGCATGATCGGTTAACAGAATATCCTGATGTTTCAGGGCCTCTGCAATCCATTCATCCGGCGTTACACAGGGTAAAAAGGCATACAGTTCAGGAAAGCATACGGCCAGGCTCTGGTCACTCATTATTTCTATATCTCTAAATTTCCGGGTCTCTAAAAAAAGGTTCCAAACAACCAAGTCTCACTAAACGGCCCCGGTTAAGTCTGGACGAAGGTTAAAATTTCGGCACTACCTTACCTTTAAAGCTGAATGCTGTCATGGGTTCCTTGCCACTGATGGCAAGGACTTTTTAGTATTTCATTAATATGTTAATGGTATTGATGCAGATCATTTTCTCCCATTCGGCTATTCAGTACGATGCCATTAGTCTATAAAAACAATTAGAGCTGAGACCCCCTCAGGGTTATTGAAATCCTTAAGGTATAGAGGAGCAGGCCATGCAAGGAATACAACGAATACTGGTTATTGTTGATACTCGCAAAGCCCGTCATGTCGCACTCAATCGAGCCACCCAGCTGGCCAGGGCAGCCCACTGCAGCCTGCATATTCTGGCTCCGAACCCCAAACCTGACGCAACGTCTGCTGAGGTACTCACCGCCCTCACCAAACATGTCGAAACTGAAGGTATAGAGGTCGCCAGCCAGCAATTATGGAGAAATAACCTTCTCGACACCATTGTCCATGTCAGACAGTTGGAACGAAGTCATCTGGTGGTCAAGGATTTCCGGCAGGAAAGCTTTATGGAAAAACCTTTCTCAACGCCCACAGACTGGGCATTGCTAAGAAAAAGCAGAGTTCCTGTCCTGCTGGTTCGTCATGACCGCCCATGGGAAAATCAATCTATGCTTGCGGCCATTAAGGCCGATCCCGGAGACGCCGACCATCAGCAGCTGAATACGGCTATCATGGAAAACGCCAGGGCAGTCACAGACTATTTTGAGGCTGACCTGCATCTGGCTTCTGCCTACCCCACTATCATGCTGGCAATGTCTGACAAAGGAGATGGTCAGACCAACGAGGACCGTTACCTGAAGAACTGTCAGCATTTTGCCAAAGATTACGGTATTACTGAGGATTCTATCCATCTGATGCCTGCACCGGCCGAAACCATGATTCCGGATCTTACCCGTGAGCTGGCGACATCACTGCTGATCATGGGTACGAATGCCCGCTCAGGGCTCAGTGGACTCACTCTGGGCAATACCGCTGAAAAGTTGGCCAGCAATATCGACTGTGATCTGCTTGCCGTTCAATCCAGACACCACATGCTACCGCTGGAGCGTGAGCTGGAAGTCTGACCGAAACAGAACCCGTTCCTGAATGCTACTTTCTGTCATTCCATTCAGGTATACAGAAAGTAGCCATAACCCACCAAACCTCCCCAACACCTCATCATCACGACTCTTTACGGCAGCCTCAAGGGCACTCTGAAACACATCAGTTCCAACAGGATTCAGGACGAAAACGGCGAGAGCTTCTATATTGTTCGGGTCAGACCGGAAAAAAGCGATCTGGGCACTTCCAACAAACCGTTAACGATTATTCCGGAAATACAGAGCAATGTCGTTATTCCCACAGGGAAAAAGTCGGTTCTGGATTTATGCTAAAACCGATCATCAGAGTCCGTCATGCTCTTCTGAGGGGAGCCTCAGGTGTATGAGCCTGAGTGAGAATAGACAGTTTATGACCAAAACCGGAATCCATTGGTTTGGATTCCTGACTAAACGGTTTCCAGTTTTTTTTAATAACGCCGGATTGAATTTGCTGAGGAAACTGATGACCAACGAAGATTCAATATCAACCCCCAGCGACACTCTCCTGACAACACATGGGGTTGAAAACTCTGACACCAGTAACCAGCCTGTTTTCTCTATCAGACTGAATCGTAAGCTTTCAGCAGAAAAGGTACTGAGTGACGATCAGTTACCGGACGGCAGAGCCGTTAAATGTAATCCGGCCTTTCAGCCCCTCACTGAAGAGTCCTCTCTAACTGAAGAGCAGGTATACTTTCATGCAGTTGAGGAAGGCAAAATCGCCAGTTATGCCCCCCGGCATAACACCATTGATCTCAACCAGTTATTGAGCGGAAAACATACATTGCCTGCCGGTTTACAGAGACTGGCTACCCTGCTCTGTACCAGGAAACAAGCAGTCAATGAGGATCTGATTGATCAGGTATTGTTCCGTCTTAATCATGATGCCAGTGACAGCCATTGCGATTGCGAGTCCAGCGATGGGCAGGCTTACGCCATCAACCTTCTGGATCCAGCGCATCAACGACTTTTGATTGTGAACTATGAGGGTCAGCAATATGAACTCTATCCTTCTTCCTGAGTACGCCTGATACCAGGAATGCCCGTCGCCCATCCTGAGTTTCCTCCGGTTGGGTATTCTTTCTCACCCACAGGTAACCATTGTCGAGACGCGCTATGAACAAGAAAGAACTTGTTGAAAAGGTCGCGGAACAATCCAACCTTTCAAAGAACAAGGCAGAGCAGGCCGTCAATGCCTTCATTCAAAATACCCAGGATACCCTGGCAAAGGGAGATATCGTGCAACTGATAGGATTTGGAACTTTTTCAGTGGTGGATCGAGCGGCACGCAAGGGAAGGAACCCGCAAACGGGCCAGGAAATTCATATACCCGCCTGCAAACTGCCTCAATTCAAACCCGGCAACAAACTGCGTGAAGTGGTGAAATAGGCAGACGACTCAAAGCTGTCTGCCGGATCATCACCCAAACCGCCATGATCAAAAAACACTGAAGACCGGTCAGGACAAAGCCAACAAGGCTTTTGTCCTGACCGGTCTTCAGTGAGTCTTTCATTGCAGTAAAAGTAATTGTTTGATTCACAGTCGTTAGAAAGACGCTTTTCAGCACTTATATCAAGCAATAATGTATTAAATTGATCAGAAACTGTATTTAAGCCCAATGGATATTACTGAACTTTCGCTGGCTGCTCCTCCTGCATCCTCAACATAGTATGTATCCAAACCATCATTGATCGTCACATTCATGTTTTTCTCAGAAAATTTTGTGTAAGCATATTCACCATAAATCTTCATTACCGGATTTAAATGATAGGCATAATTAAGTGATAAAAAAGTGTAAGTTGAATTGCCATCACCTTCGCTTTTAAAAGTAGTGTTTCTAAGATGGTGCGTGTCGAAGTCATCCGCTTTAACCAGGGGACTCCATTTTACTTGAGCACCAAACTCAGATTTTCCGCGTCTGTAGTTTCCGCCCAATCCCAGATACAATGTTGAAAATTTTTGCTCGTATGAAATGATAAGAGTGTCATCAGGAAAAGTGCCGACATATTGACCGAAACCGTAATTGTATGAGCCTCCTCGTGCCTCATACTGTGTTTTTTGACTTAACAGGCCGCCAGTAACACCCACTTTATAGTGACTTTGCGAAAGCAACCAATAAGAAGCACTCAGATCTATTGTGAAGGCTTTGGTTGTTTTTGTATCAGGGTGTTTTGATATGTGAGATGGTTCCGATATTCCTGATTCCCAGTCCCAGTCTCTATCTGTCATATGGCCATCGCCATCAGTTAAGGTCATCCAGTAGTTTGCAGTAAATGTCCAGCTTGCGTTTAAATCCCAAATTGCACCTAGCTTAATAACAGGCGCATTGTCAGTTTTCCAATCGAGTTGACTGACTTTCTCAGCGCCGAAATACACTAATTCGGTTGCCTCTCCATTTAAGACGCCCAACGAGCCTTCTAATGTTACTTTGGCATGTGCGCCGGTATCTGCAACGGCAAAAATCGGCAATAAAATTAGCTTTTTCATCACTCACCTCTAATAATTGAGGTGCCAGCATACGTGCCTATGATGCCGATCATCCCATGGCTCTCATAACATTGAGAATGGCTCGCTTTTTCTTCAGGTTCATTCTGTTCAGGTTACGTATGATTTCATCATCGACTTGGGTGTCGCAAATGGTATCGGCGGGTGAAGTCAGGTATTGGTTCCCCCTGCCCGTCGCCAACCATTCAAACGACACTTCCAGTAGTTCGGCCATTTTTCGGAGGTTTTCAAGACTGGGGCTGCTCATTTCAGTTTCCCACTGAGCCAGAGCACTCCGGGAGACACCGATCATATCAGCCAAAACTTGTTGAGAATAACGCTTTTCCTTGCGTGAACGAAGGATCCTTGTTGTCAGGTTCATCCTTGAACTCTCGTTGATAATCGAAAAAAATACTTTATTAAAATTCAGTGTAACACATGCTCTGGTAATGACCGGTTGTAATTAGGAAACCCTTTCTTCACAACCCTGACCTCTAATCTGCTTTTACGATCAGACCGGTATCCAGGGCTGGCCTCAATGCATCCAATACCTGCCCGGACTCAATCACTTTCAGGCACTGGTTATCTACGCAGCTGGTCTTCCTGTGATTCCCGGCACTGACACAGGGCGAACAGGGCAATCCGGCATAGATGGGCGTTGAATTCCCGAGGGCACCATAAAGTGCAGGCGTTTCTGGCCCAAATATCACAAAAGTTTTCAGTTCTGTGACGGATGCAAAATGGGGAGGGCCTGAATCATTGGACAACATCAGTTCAGAGATCGAGTAAAGGGGGACCAGTTCCCTGAACTCAAAAGCTCCGGCAGTGTTGAGACAGCGCTCATGATCAACCTGCTGTCTGAGCATTTCAGCTTCCGGACGCTCTGCCGGAGCACCGGTAATCACCACCAGAATGTCGGAGTATTCAGCCAGCAAGCTCTGAATAACATCCACATAACGATCTTTCATCCATCGTCTTTGGGGGAGCAGGTCACTGGCATTCGGGTTCACCAATACCAGACGCTGGATACCGGGCTTAAAGTCACTGTAAAGAGATTTCAGCTTAGTGACGACCGATGACCTCAGGTCACTGTTCACTTCCGCTCTGGCCAGTTCAATAGTCTCGTCAAATCCATCTTTTTGATAAGGCTGATGCGGTGCATTTTGAGAAGCCTTTACCAGAGTCATAAAGTTTCTGGAAATATGACGGTGAGGGTTGTACATCACCGGATGAGTTAAATGATTACCCCGGTAAAGCCCCTCTTCGTGAACCCGATCAAAACCTGTCCGGTTGCCGGCACCGCTGAGACGGGTAAGGATGGCTGTAAAACGGGAGAACAACTCCAGATCAATAACCGTATCAATCTTCTTTTTTCGACACCAGATCAGGAATTTAAGGCTACTGAGTGCCAGACTGAAAAGGTTATCTGGTTTAATCAGGCAAATATTGTCCCGGTCAACGGTATTTAATAAATGCAGGCTGACTGCATTTTTCTCAAAAATGACAAAATGTAAGGTTTTGCCCTGCCCTTTCAACCAGCGCATGGAGGGGTCAGCCAGAATGGCACTGCCCATTTCAGACAATTCAATAAACAGTACATTGCTGGAAACTGTTTCTTGCCCCTTGCGAATCCAGTCAAAAGGCCAGAAAGCCAGTTTCAAAAGCAAGCAGAGCGGGACACCTACATAGTGATCAACCCATCGCATAGTATCTACTTTCACAAGTTGGCTCCCTTAGCTACATTGGACTTTCGTCCTGCAAATACAAATACCGTTGCTATGGTGAAATTAAATAGCATGCCTGCCAAAACACCAGACACGAGCGCCAACTGTTTGTATTCCAAAAAGAAAGGCACAAAGCTCGTTAATAAATAATAGGTACCCCAGTTGGGAATAAAACTGACCACACACATAGCCAGATACTTACTCCATTGCTTCAGTTTTTTCTCCTTGGGGACATGGGAATAGGTAAAGTTACGATTCCAAAACCAGTTCCAACTGGCAGCGACCCAATAGGAACCTCCTCTGGCCATCAGGTGAGGAACTCCCAGCCACTGGCCTAACAGGGTGTAAACACTCATATCCACCAGGAATCCACTGGCTCCTACCATACCGAACTTGGTCAGTCTCTGCCCCAACAGAAACAGTTTATTGAATAGGGTTCCGGATTGCTTCATGCGAACTGCCAGCTCGTCCTGATAAAGAGAGCGCAAACAGTGAACGGACAAGACAAGAGCCAGCAGCGCAAGTACAAACTGTAAATACATAATCACTTTGTAGGAGCGAAAACCATTGTCGTATAGCGGCAGTACGACCACACACAACAGACCCAACAGGATAAAGACTACACGACTCTTAAAGCCCGATTTCAGTTTACTGGCCAGAAAATCCCCTATTACTGCAGCCAGAATACCCACCCAGGCACCCAGAAAAATATCAAACGGCCAATGCGCCCCTACAACAACGCGTGATAATGCAGAAAAGGCTGCAACCAAAAGAATCAGATATTGAATGCGTGATTTTAAATAAAGAAACGCAAGCCCAACTAAAAGAAAAACCGTACCGCTATGCCCTGAAGGCATAGTATCTGTTTTTAGTACAGGCCCCAGGACATTCACGGCTTCAAGCCCCAGCTCGCCGACAGGACGTAAAGAGGAAAGAAGAGCCTTACCACCACTCAGCAAGAGATCACCCACTAGCATGGTGAAAATAATAGCCAGCTGTTTATCGGGCATTTTGTAGAACAACAACATGGCCAGGGGAAAGAGGAAAAAGCCATCTCCAAGGTTGGTTAATAACACCCAGAAAATAGCAGTGGGTGATTCAGAACCCCATTCATTAATATGATAAAAAACTGAATGATTAAGCGGAGTCACTGAGAACACAGCCACAAAGGGCAGCAGAAAGCAACTGGCTTTATATATTGTTGAGCGAGACCGGCCAGAACCTACTCCGAGCAAATCGGACATTCCTTATATAACCTCAATACCCTATGAAAACAGCTCTCAGTAATAAAAATGATGATTCACCCTGAATAGATGAAAAATGTTTAACAGTAAAAACCAAGTTACTACAGACAGTAGAATATGCAAAGACCGTATAAAAAACAGATATAAACCCAATGTGAAACTAAAGGAGTATGGACGGATGCAAAGATAGAAAGTTTCAAAAAAAACCATCAATAAACCATCGATAGGATTTCCTGTAAAAAACGACTCAATGAGCCGGTTTACACCGGTAAAACTGGAATCTATTAACCGTAACAGTATCCACTCCGGACTCTGTTTCATCGACCAGACTGCACGAAAAGTTCTGTATTTCAAGATGATCATTCCCAGGAACTGTTTGCTTGTCCCGCACCAGCAGACCATAACTATCGGCTTCTGGTTTACCATGCCAGAAATCAAACTGGGTTAAACGGTCGGCCAACACTTGAACGGGCTCTGGATAGGCGTACCAGGCTATACGACTGGCCTTAGTCCAATTATCCACCATCAGAACCGGTTCCAACCCCTCTTCTTCCTGCCACTTCTGCCTCAATAGCTGTGCCTGTTCAGCTGCCGCTTTCCAGCCCACCAGATCCTTAATGGCTGATGCCATGAAAGGGAAAGTAGAAAGAGGCATAAATGCCAGAAAGAAGAACACGAAGCCAATCAGTCCAAGTGACAGGGAGGAGGAAAAAACAGCCAGACTTTTCAACCACCAATGGGACCAGCCAAGGCAGATCCAGTAGGCCGACAAAGGCGCCAGTAATGTCCAGCCAAGGGCTGGCCAGTTAGGCAACACAGTACCATCACCGGCAGACCAGCCAATAACAACCAGTACCGGAAAAGCACTCCAGACAATCAACCAGCAGGATGCCCTGTCCTCCTCCGGGATTCGTTTCCTGATCAGTGAAAAAGCAGCGGCTATGGCGGCCACATAAGCCAGAATGGAATAAAGAAACATTTGTGCTAACTGCATGACCAGTGCATCTTTCAGAGACCACTCCTCAACTCCGACACCACGATCAAACTGATAAGCCAGAGACGCCCAATCGTTGTCAGCATTCCAGACTAATACGGGAGAGATCAATATCAGTGCTATCAGGGCGGCCAACCATGGACCGGCCTGTCGAAGCCAACTCAGTCCCTGATACTGAATCATGAACAGGGTCATGCCCAGGGGCAGGAATATCGCAGTGTATTTACTCAACCCTGCCAGCCCGTAAACGATGCCCAGACCCAGCCAATACAGCAAACGATTTTGATTATGGATACGGTAAATCAGTTCCAGAGACAAAAGACCAAAGACCATCAGAGGCAGATCGGGCACCAGCCCCCACCCCATCAGTTGCAGCATAGGTGCCGTATTGATCAGAAAGACGGCAACCAGCCCCACCCAGGCTGGGCCATCAGGAAAGAGAATCCCGCTGAGTCTAAACACCAGATAACTGCTCAACGCATAAAGAATCGCAGGGACAAGCCTTACTGTAAATTCATCGTAACCCAGAGGGGCTATCAAGGTCTGTAACCAACCCACCATAGGCGGGTGATCAAAATAACTGAGGGCCGGATACAGGGCATAAAGTGCATAGTGAGCTTCATCGACACCCAGCGACACTCCGGGTGCCATGGCTAAATGAATCAGGAGCACCACAATAATGATACCCCAGGAGGCAACTCGCCCTCGTTCCTGCATGAAACCCCCGGTTAAAAGGATTGGATAAAGCCTTCAACCATCATTCCACTACCATTTAGCATTCTTTATCAGGCAGATGGTGGGCAAACTCTTTGAATCTGTTTACAGCTTTCTCCAAACTGAAACAGAACAAACCGGCCTATTACTCTACGACAAGTGCTGTCTAAAAAAAAGTCAATTAATGAATGATGATCATTTCATTTTGATCCAGTCCTGCAGGTTAAAGACCAAGGATCTGTATAAGGGGAATATGGAAAAAATAGCGAAATCAGACAGGAAGCATTGGACGAGCCGGTCATTTCCGACCCATCCGGCAACGCGCTTTAAACGGCCAGCGTCAGAAACAGACCCGCAATAGTAGCACTCATGAGGTTTGAAAGTGTACCAGCTACAACCGCTTTCAAACCAAAACGAGCGATGTCATGACGACGGTTAGGTGCCATGGAGCCCAGACCACCCAGCAAAATAGCAATGGATGAAATGTTAGCGAAACCACACAAAGCAAAGGTCAGAATCGCCTGGGAACGATCAGACAACAAGGCAACACCGGCTTTCGCTGCTGCTTCAGCATCGACATAGTTTGCCAAACTACTGAAAGCAACAAACTCGTTAACGATCATTTTTTGACCCAGGAAGCTGCCCGCAGTCAGAGCTTCAGACCAAGGTACACCGATCAGGTAAGCCAGAGGAGAGAATGCATAACCCAGGATCAGCTCGATAGTCAGGTCCGGATAACCGAACCAACCACCAGCCCAGCCCAGCAAACCGTTGAGCATGGCAATCAGGGAGATGAAAGCCAGTAACATAGCACCGATCATGGCAGCCAGTTTGAGCCCACTGGCAGCACCCGAAGCAGCCGCATCGAAAATGTTAGCTGGCTTATCTTCAGCGTTCTGCTGCTCAATGTCGTCTATATCATCATAAGGTCTCTCGGTTTCAGGCTTGATAATTTTTGCCATCAACAGGCCACCCGGAGCTGCCATAAAACTGGCAGCAATCAGGTACTTAAGCTCAACCCCCATACTGGCATAGCCCACCATGACCGCACCGGCAACGGAAGCCAAACCACCCACCATAACGGCAAAGAGTTCGGACTGAGTCATGCGGCTGATGAAAGGACGAACCAGCAGAGGTGCTTCAGTCTGGCCAACAAAAACGTTAGCAGCAGCAGACAGTGATTCTGTGCGACTGGTGCCGAGTAATTTGCGCAGAGCACCGCCAAGTAGTTTGATGACAAGCTGCATGATACCAAGGTGATAGAGCACCGCTACCAGAGCCGCAAAAAAGATAATGACTGAGAGAACATGGACAAAGAATATAAAGCCCAGTTTGAAGCTGGCCAGTTCGCCAAAGAGAAAACCAATACCATTATTAGCATATCCCATAACAGCATTTACGCCGTTGGTAATAGCTTCCAGAATGTATTGTCCGGCGGGGATATACAGAACAAATGCGCCGATACCTGCCTGAATGGCAAAGGCACCACCCACCGTTCGCAATTTTATTGCTTTACGATTGTCCGAAAGCAGTATTGCAATACCCAGCAGGACTGCGATTCCTACCAGGCTTATAAGCATGTGTTGCATGGGGATGATCACCTTTAAACAGAGTCTCGGGGCATTATACTTATATATTTATTGGCTTTAGTAGAAAGTAATTACCGAATAAAAACATAATAATGACAAACCCTATCTAAAATTCGCCTCAGGTATCAGCAAGGATGATAAGCGTTTCTTTGACCTTCCCGCACTTATCAAAATAACGACTACTCTTGCTAAAGGTCAGCCCGCCCTCGACCCAAGCAACCTAAAAAATTGCTACAAAAGTACTCTCTGACTAAAATCTTTGGCTGATGGTTATTCGTTGGTGTAATTAAAGATAACTTCATTCGAGGCGGTGCACCCAATCATGATCTCTCCGCCTTTTCAGGTAACTGCACAGGACCGGGTTGCGTTGCACCCACCCATTTCAGGCCTGGCTTCTTTTACAACTGCGATCCAAACCCGGGCTCGTGTGCCGTCAGTCACGACTACAGACAAGACAACGGACAAATTGTCAACATTAATTTAACGGTCCCATCTGGCTCGGAGGAAATACTACCGTTTGTCGCAAATGGTGGCAGGGCGGAAGCGCCTTTCCATTTTCAAATACCCACTGTTCGTCTGTTCTGTTCGATAAAATTCGTATGAGTCTACGCCCCCGGGACCATTCTTTGGTACTATGATTGCCTCGTCTGATAGATTAACACTGGCGCATTGATTGTATGGAACTGACCGGCTCTCAACAGAGGGTAACTGAGCATGTAAATGGACATGCCCTTTGTATAGCAGTAGCCGGTTCAGGTAAGACCACTACCCTGGCCTTTCTCATTAATGAGTTACTGAACCAGGGTGTTTCCCCTCGACGCATCGTGGTTATGATGTTCAACAAGTCAGCCCAGCTGGACTTTACCGACAAGCTCCGCAGACGATGCCGACAGTGGCCGGTTCTTCCAAAAGTCCGAACCTATCACTCAACGGGCCTGAGACTTTTGAAGTCGCTCGAAGAGTGGGGGTTGAGATCGTCCTACAATCATCGCCCCCTGACAGAGAAAGAGATCGAGCTGAAAGTCCGTGAGCTTTTGCTGGCATTAGCACCTGACGTGCTTCAGGACAGGATCAAAGCAGACAGCGCCCGATACATTGAAGTGGCTGCCGGTTTTATCGATAACGTTAAGGCCAGTTTGGACAAGCCTTCCACAGTCCTGATGCGGGCAGACTATCCCGATCATTTTCAATTTCTGGTGGAACTTTTTGAAACCTTTGAGCAATGGCGCCACCAGCATCGCAGAATAACCTTTATGGATATGCTGTACGACACAGTATGTTTGATAGAAGCCAACCCGGAAATCATCCCCCGCATCACCAACAAAATAGATCGAATTATAGTGGATGAATACCAGGACACTTCAACCTTGCAACACAGGTTGACACGCATCATCGCTGGAGACAGAGCCAAAGTGATTGCCGTAGGCGACCCCGATCAAACCATCTATGAATTTGCCGGGGCCAATATTCAGAATATTCTCCGGCACTTCGAAGCGGATTATGCCCGCACCGATGCCGTTCACGAGTTGACTCTGCCTCATACCTTTCGCTATGGCCACGAGATCGCCATGGCAGCCAGCCACCTGATCAGTCGTAACAAAAACAGAAAAGGTGTGATCTGTATTGCTCACCCGGACAACCCGGATTCAAGCATCTCAATCTCACAGGGAGCTGGCGAAGATACAGAGCGGGTATTGGCAACCATTCAACAGCATATTTCCGGCTCCGGGTCGCAGATAGCTGTGCTTTTAAGAGTCTGGGCACAATCGGTGCCATTGGAACTGAGGTTGTTGGCAAGCGGTCTACCCTACCAATGTGAAGGCCCTTACCTGTTTGACCGTCCTGAAATATCAGCCTTGATCGCTGCCCTGAGAATAGCCTCTGGTGATTTGCAGCACTTAAACTCTGCCGCTCGATATGAGGTATTGTCTTTGCTGTTTACCCTACCTCATTTGGGCATAAAAGCGGCTCTGGTAAAGCAACTTTCCGCCAACCTTCAAGAGCACAATCAACTTTGGGGGAAAGAATTGGGCCTTTCAGCCAGCAAAATCGCTGGCATCAATAATTATCAACGCCAGAAACTGTACGACAGGGCTGAGATATTGCTATCACTGGAAAAAACATCGAATCAGGAATCTGCCACTGCGGTACTGCAACGCTACATTCAACGCACGGAGCTCAGGGAAAGTCTGCAATCCATGAGCCTCAACGATCAGAGAACGGAAGAGCAATTGCTGGCTATCGATGGTTTTCTCAGTTACCTGAGAAAAATGAACCTCACCGTCAGTGACAGCTGTTTGCACCTGGACGAATTGAGATCCAGACAGAATCAACAAACCAGACACTCCGGGCAGCATGCCTATGACCAATCAGAACAGATCGTGATCAGTTCCTGCCATCGGGCCAAGGGACTGGAATGGCCCATCGTTCTGATTCCGGGACTGACCCAAAAATACTGGCCGTTCAAAAGAGAGGATGAACTGACTCCGGGCAGCAGTGAAGATCTGGAAGCTGAAAGGAGACTACTTTACGTCGCCATGACCAGGGCCAGAGAAAAACTCTATCTTTTTACCGGCAACGGATCCCTGAACACCAGAGCCAACAGCTGGATGAATAACGACTCACAGCAGATCAGCCTGTTTCTAAAAGAAATGCAGATCCCCCACGTCAAATCCGTTTGCCAGTCACTCAATCAGACTTCTGAAGATGAACTGGTCAATCAACTCAAAAAAACTGGTCTGACCAGAGCGGCACGTCAATACTTTCAGGCAATAAAGCCGAATCTGGCAAAACGGCTTGAAACAATTCCTTCACTGGCAGAAAAGCATCGCTCCAAGTCTGCCTCTTCAGTACGCAGTCCGGCCTATCTATCAGCACGACAGAACATCTTTCGCAGGGAAGTGCCAGAAAACGCACCTTGGCAGGTGAACCGGAGACTCAGACACAGTATTTTCGGAGAGGGTAAAGTCATTGAAGTCAATGACACCAACTTTGTCATCCTGTTTGACAGGCAGCATAGTGTAAAAAGATTTGCCCGCAATGAGCAGGTTTTACATCTGTTTGAATTACTTTGAACGCTCCGCCAACCAACTGATAGAAACCGTAAAGCCGCTTCTGGCTTTCTCTTCAATACTTATCATCCAGGTAATTTTGTGTGTTCTGCCAATGAATGGCGAAAATACCATCCCTGAACTATACATTATCCCGGAAAATAAAAAGGCCGAAGGACTGTGAATGAATAGCAGGTTCCTGATCATACTTATCAGGTTTTACCAACTGGAAAGGTTAGCCAAGGTAGGCCGCTTATAAAGTATTTATCACTCATCAATCTCATACTGGATGCAATCAAAAAAAGAGGCTGCTTCAGGCAGATTAGGTTTGGCTGTTCATTTGCTTCTGGCAAATCAATTACCCTGATTAAGGACACGAATAATGAAAATATCCGGTAAACCGATAACGATACTCTCATGCTTAATATTTATATGTTCAGTTGCCCATTCAGACATATCGAAAGAACAACAACTTAACTTATTGAGCCACTACAATAATGCATCGTTAGTTGAAGACGGTCTGAAACTGGTAGGCATTAGTTCCAGGCTGGCAGTTTCTACCGTGATCAGTTATGGATTCTGGTACGGCATCTGCAAATCAAACGAGCCGCTATCTATCCTTACGGGTCGGTTTGACCTATCCGATATAGAAAGAAATAATTTACAAGAGGTCAAATCTTCTTTTTGTAATCAACTCGCATCCATTATTACCTCTACTGAGGTTGCTTTGGCCGGACATGTACGACCCTGGCCTTTTGCTCAGCCGCTTCGATTTGTTGGAACAGGATTCATTGCCTACAGAGCGCACAATAACGACAATCCTTATTTTACACCCATAATAACAATGGCTTACTTTACGCACGAGATAGTGGCCAGGACGATAGCCGGAGCCTCTGTCATACAGGCTCTGAGGAATGATGACAGACCTGAAATCCATCCTGAAGATTACGCTCACAGTGAATATACTATGTTGAAATCAATCGCTGGCATGATGGTCGGGACAATAGTTCATAACGAGTTTATTGCCAAGGGCTCTTCTCGAGTAGAAGCCATCTTTGCTTACGTGATATCTGCTTCAGTAACACAGGCTTTAACTTCATTATTCTCTTTACCACCCTCTAATTCAGGCGATAGTCATGCCTTCGAGCCAGAAAGAACAGCAGCAAACTTAGCCGGAGCCGGAGTCATAGCCGGATCAATAGCCGGAGCCACAGCCGGAGCCATAGCCGCTGGAACCGCCTTTGACCGACTCTTGTTCATAGCCGCAGTTAGCACTCTGTCTTTATCGCTACCCAAATTTGAATCTTCATCCCAACTTAAAGACAAAATCAATGCTGGAGCTATGTCCGGGCTCATAGTCGGCGCCGGAGTCATGAAACTTCTGACAATACAAAACTCAAACCTGGACTCAAATCATTTATTAAGAAACGTTGCTATTACTCTGGCTCCTGCATTGGCTCTCGCTCTGATCAATGGCGTTTCAAACTATGACATCTATGGTTTCTCACTTGAAGAAAGTTTCACCGAAACAGCCCGTAACCAATGGAAGAAGTTTTATGCTCCTTTGGATTATTTGCGCACCTTGTTTAATTGACAGATAGTTGTTTTGAAAGCTTGGCGAAACGGTTGGATGACATTCAATCTGGACTGACTTTTCTCTTCGCCCGGGCCTCTTGCCCGGGCGATTTAACAAAAGCCCCCTTCCGACTTTTATGACCGTCTACGTCCAAAAACACCTTTGATCGTTCCAGACAAAAATTGCTCCTGACTCATATAGCACGACAGTTAACGCCTGCCAATGAATGGCGAAAATACCGTAGCTGAACTATATAGTTTCTTGCCAGCAGTGTGGGTCAAATGACTAGAGCAGCATGAGAGTTCCTGTTTGTGCTGATCAGGTGAAGCCGTCTACTCCCACGGGAGTGTATTCACGCTTCATTTACTCATTAAAAGCCAGTATCCGGTTTAAGGATATAAATAATGAAAATACACGGTAAATTGTTACCGCTGTTCTCGTGCTTGGTATTTATAGGTTCATTGGCACATTCAGGCGCATCAAAGGAAGAAAAATATTACTTGTTGGGTCACTTCAATAATGCATCGTTAGTTGAAGAAAGTCTGCAACTGGCAAGCAGTGGTTCCGAGCTGACAGTTTCCACCGTGATCAGTTATGGATTCTGGTACGGCATCTGCCAATCAGCCGGGCTGGTATCTACCCTTACGAGTCGCCCTGCCCCCCCCGATACAGAGGAAAGTGAGTTACAAGAGTTCAAATCTTTTTTCTGCAATCAACTCACAGCCGTCATTACCTCCACCGAGGTCGCTTTGGCCGGGCACGCATGGCCCTGCCCCTTTGTGCAGCCGCTGCGATTTGTTGGAACGGTATTCATTGCCTATAAAACGTACACTCATTACGATCCTTATTTCACCCCTGTTTTGACCATGGCTTACTTTACTCATGAGGTAATCGCAAGAACGATAGCCGGAGCCTATACGATAAAAGCTTTAAGGTATCACGGACGTATAATCGAACCTAAAGATTATGCCAATAGTGAATATATCATGTTGAAATCTATCGCTGGCATGATGATCGGGGCAATAGCTTATAACAAGTTGCTCGCCGGAGGCTCTACTTATACAGAAGCGTTTTTTGGTTACCTGATATCTGCCGCAGTGACAAGGACTCTAACGGCACTATTCTTTCTACCAGCATCTGATTCAGGCGCTGATCATGCAGTTGGAGCAGATAGCTTAGCGGGAGCCGGAGTCATATCTGGATCAATAGCCGGAGTCATAGCCGGAGCGATAGCTGTTGGAACCCCCCTTAACGAACCATTTATGCCAATGGCCGCACTTGGCACATTGGTTGTCTCTCTAAAAGAGTTTGAATCTTCATCCGAAATTAATAACAAGATCAATACTGGAGCTATAGCCGGACTTGCAGTAGGAGCCGGAGTCATAAAACTTCTGGCACTACAAAGCTCAATCCTGGGCTCAAGCCATTTATTAAGAAATGTCGCTATTACCTTGCCTCTTGCATTGACTATCGCTCAGATCAATGGCGTTGCAAACAATGCTGTTTATGGTTTTTCACTTGCAGAAAGTTTCACCAAAACAGCCCGTAACCAATGGAAGAAGTTTTATGCTCCTTTGGATTATTTACACAGCTTGTTTAATTGAAACACTGAACTAAAAGGTCTTTTGCCAGAAGTAAGTGGCAATTAGCTAGCAGCCTGTCGGACTTAAGGCTGTCCTACTGCGGTTGCAATAAATTGGTCTAGAAATTCCTGCTTCTTCGTCAAATAGCTCGCTATTCTCCTCAGAAGCAGAAATTTTTATCCTCAATTTCTTGCAATCCTCGCTACGGACGCTTAAGTCCGACAGGCTGCTAGGGCATGACAGTTCCTGTGTGTGCTGATCAGGTAAAACAGTTTATTCTTGGTATGGGCATATTCACTCGTCATCTGCTCAAAAAAACCAGCACACAAATTAAAGATATCAATAATGAATGTATCCGGTAAATTAATACCACTGTTCTTGTGCTGGTTATTTATAAGTTCATTGACTTACTCAGGCGTATCGAAAGAAGAACAATTTAACTTATTGAGCCACCACAATAATACATCATTAATTGAAGACGGTCTGAAACTGGTCGGTGGTAGTTCCGGGCTGGCAGTTTCTACCCTGATCAGTTACGGATTCTGGTACAGCATCTGCAAATCAACCGAGTGGGTATCTACCCATACGATTCGGTTTAGTCTGTCTGGTACAGAGCAAAATGAGTTACAAAAAGTCAATTCTTCTTTTTATAATCAACTCGCAGCCCTTATCACCTCCACTGAGATTGCTTTGGCCGGACACTTATCACTCTGGCCTCCGGATCAGCCCTGGTGGCAGCCTCTGAGATTTGTAAGAACAGGACTCGTTGTTTATAACACATACACTACTGACGACCCTCATTTTATACCCTTAATAGCTATGACTTACTTTACACGTGAGACAGTGGCAAGAACGGTAGCCGGAGCCTGTACCGTAGAGACTTTGAGGCATCGTGCCAGACGTTCAATCCAACCTGAAGATTATACCTACAGTGAATATGCCATGGTGAAATCAGTCGCTGGCCTTATGGTCGCGACCATCGTTTATGACAAGTGGGTCACCAAAGGCTCTTCACATATAGAAGCAATCTTTCCTTATCTGGTGCTTGCTTCATTGGCAGAAACAATATTAGCAACGGGCTCTTTTTCAGTCTTTAATTCGGGCAATAGTAGTACAGTCAATGTAGAAGCAGAAGCCTTAGCCGAATCAATAGCCGGAGCCACAGTTGGAGTCACGGGAACCCTATCTTCTGAGGACTTAAACCTGTTCCTTTTCGCAGCCGCATTCAGGACTCTGGTACTCTCCCTACCTGCAGTTGAATCGTTATCCGGAGTTGAAGACACTGTTCTGACTGGTGTAATGGCCGGACTCGCAATCGGAGCCGGAGTCATGGATCTTATGTTAATAAACAAACCAGAACCGGACTCAAACCATTTATTGAGCAACGTCGCTATAATCTTGATTCATGCATTCACCCTTGCTCTGATTAATGGCTTTTCAATCAATGCTCTATATGGCGTATCGCTGGAAGAAAGTTTTTTCGAAACAGCCCGCAACCAATGGAAGAAGTTTTATGCTCCTTTGGATTACTTGTACACCTTATTTAATTAACAATGATTGAGATGCGAGCGACGGTTAACCAGATTAGATTTCATCTTATAAATCGCCAAACAATGATGGCGAAAATCCCATTCCTGCACTATAAACTCTCGTGGAAACAACAAAATCCTAAGTACTGGTGACAGTCTCCTGCGTGTGCCTACCATGTTTTCACAACCAAAACAAATGGGTTAATAGTGGTACGGGAAGACTCGGTTTGTCGTTTTCCAATAAGAAATCAGTTACTCCAGTTAAGGATATGAATAATGAAAACATCCGGTAAACTAATACCGATCTTCTCATGCTTGTTCTTTATCTGTTCGGTCGCTCATTCAGGCGCATCAAAGGAAGAAAAATATTACTTGTTGGGTCACTTCAATAATGCATCGTTAGTTGAAGAAAGTCTGCAACTGGTGAGCAGCAGTTCCGAGCTGGCAGCTTCCACCGTGGTCAGTTACGGATTCTGGTACGGCATCTGCCAATCAGCCGGGCTGGTATCTACCCTTACGAGTCGCCCTGACCCTCCTGGTACAGAGGAAAGTGAGTTACAAGAGTTCAAAGCTTTTTTCTGTAATCAACTCGCAGCGGTCATTACCTCCACCGAGGTCGCTTTGGCCGGGCACGCATGGCCCTGCCCCTTTGTGCAGCCGCTTCGATTTGTTGGAACGGTATTCATTGCCTATAAAACGTACACTCATTACGATCCTTATTTTACACCTGTATTGACCATGGCTTATTTTACTCATGAGATAATCGCAAGAACAGTAGCCGGAGCCTATACCATAAAGGCTTTAAGGAATCATGGACGTATAATCCAACCTAAAGATTATGCCAATAGTGAATATATCATGTTGAAATCTATCGCTGGCATGATGGTCGGGGCAACAGTTTATAACACGTCGGCCTTGAGAGGCGTTACTATTGTAGAAGCAGTCTTTGCATACCATGTATCTGCTACAGTGGCAGGGACCTTAATAGCACTATTCATTCAACCAGCATCCAATTCAAGTGCTGATCATGCATTTGGAGCAGATAGCTTAGTCGGAGCTGGAGTCTTAGCGGGATCAATCGCCGGAGCTGGAGTCTTAGCGGGATCAATTGCCGGAGCCACAGCCGGAGCGATAGCTGTTGGAACCCCTCTTAATAACCTATTCATGCCCATGGCCGCACTTGGCACTTTGGTTGCCTCTATAAATGAATTTGAATTTTCATCCGAAATTAATCACAAAATCAATGCTGGAGCTATAGCCGGACTTGCAGCAGGAGTCGGAGTCATGAAACTTCTGGCACTACAAAGCTCAATCCTGGACTCAGACCATTTATTAAGAAACATCCCTATCAACTTGGCTATTGCATGGACTATCACTGAGATCAATGGCGTTGCAAACAATGCTGTTTATGGTTTTTCACTTGCAGAAAGTTTCACCAAAACAGCCCGTAACCAATGGAAGAAGTTTTATGCTCCTTTGGATTATTTACACAGCTTGTTTAATTGAAATACTGAACTAAAAGGTCTTTTGCCAGAAGTAAGGGGCAATTAGCTGGAGCATGACAGTTCCTGTTTGTGCTGATCAGGTAAAATAATTTATTCTCGGTATGGGAATACTCACTCGTCATCTGCTCAAAAAAAACCAGCACACAAATTAAAGATATCAATAATGAATGTAACCGGTCTATTAATACCACTGTTCTTGTGCTGGTTATTTATAAGTTCATTGGCTTACTCAGGCGTATCGAAAGAAGAACAATTTAACTTATTGAGCCACCACAATAATGCATCACTGGTTGAAGATAGTCTGAAACTGGTCAGCAGGAGCTCGGGGCTGGCGGTTTCCACTGTGGTCCATTATGGAGTCTGGTACAGTATCTGCAAATCAACCAAGTTGTTGTCTGACCTTGCGAGACGGTTTAGCTCTATCAACACAGAGAAAAACAACTTGCAAGAGGTCAAATCATCTTTTTGTAATCAATTGGCAGCCGTTCTGACCTCCACTGAGGTTGCTTTGGCCGGAAAGGTTTCACCCTGGCCCCTTGAGCGGCTCTGGTGGCTACCGCTGCGATTTGCAGGAACAGGATTTGCTGGTTACAGAGCATACACTACTCAGGATCCTTATTTTATACCCATAATGACAATGGCTTACTTTACCCATGAGGTTGTGGCAAGAACCGCAGCCGCTGCTGACACCGTGCAGGCTCTGAAGCATCACGATAGACGCTCAATCCAACCTGAAGATTTTGTCTTCAGTGAATACGCTCTGTTGAAATCAATGGCTGGCTTGATGATCGGGACAATAGTTTATGAAAAGTTGGTCAGCAAAGGCTTTTCACCTGTTGAAGCAAGCTTCGTATATCTCCTTTCTGCTTCATTGTCAAAGTCAATATTAGCAATAGGCTATTTATCAGCATCTAATTCAGAAAGTGCTCATGCCTCAGAGGTAGAAGCAGGAGCAGAAATCTTAGCCGGAGCCTTAGCCGGATCATTAGCTGTAGCTACAGACGGAGCCATCGGAGTCGTAGCGGCCTGGAGCTTAAACCCAGTCTTGTTCATAGCCGCAGTTGGCACTCTGGCCTTCTCTCTACCTGAGGTTGAATCCATATACAGAGTTAAAGACAAAGTCCTGTCCGGAGCTCAGACTGGAGTCGGAGTCGGAATTGGAGTCATGGTAATTTTGATAAAACAAAACTCATACCTGGACTCAAACCGTTTATTGAGAAACGTCGCCATTACCCTGACTCCTGCATTGGCTTTGGCTCTGATCAATGGCCTTTCAAACAATGCTGTTTGTGGTGTCGCACTTGAAGAAAGTTTCACCGAAACAGCCCGTATCCAATGGCAGAAGTTTTATGCTCCTTTGGATTATTTGTACACCTTGTTTAATTGACAAATAGTTGCTTTGAACGCTTCGCGAAGGATCTGAATGACTTAAATGTCAGCTGACGTTTCTCTTTGTTAGAATAACTTGACAAAATCATCCCACCGACTTTTATATCGGCCTGTTTCCAAAAACACCTTTGATCGTTCGAGGCGAAACTTGCTCCTGATTCGGACAGCACAATAGTCAACACCTTCCAATAAGTGGCTTAAACTTCATAGCTGAACTATAAAGTCTTTTATCAACAGTAAAGGGGCAAATGGCAGGGACACTATGAAAGTGCTTGCGTATGCTGATCAGTTGAAACAGTTTACTCCCGACAGGTGAAAATTCGTTGATCATTTTCTCAGATAAAATCAGTATCCGAATTTAGGATATAAATAATGAAAATTTGCGTTAAATCACTAACACTATTCACGTGCTTATTTTTTATAAGCTCATTGGCTCATTCAGGCTTATCGAAAGAAGAACAATTTAACTTATTGAACCACTACAATAACGCATCGTTAGTTGAAGATAGCCTGAAACTGCTCATTAGTAGTTCCAGGCTGGCAGTCTCCACTGTAATCAATTATGGATTCTGGTACGGCATCTGCAGATCACCCGAGGTGGTAACTGCCCTAACGGGTCGCTTTGACCTGCCTCGCACAGAGGAAAGTGAATTACAGGAGGTCAAAGCATCTTTTTGCAACCAACTCGCAGCCGTTATCACCTCCACTGAAGTTGCTTTAACCGGGCACCTATCACTCTGGCCCCTTGAGCTAACCTGGTGGCAGCCACTGCGATTTGCAGGAACAGCATACGTTGGTTATCAAACATACACGAACTGTCCTTTTTATCCTGCCGCCGTTATGACTGCGGCATACTTAAGCCATGAGGAAGTGGCAAGAAACGTAGCCGGAGCCACTACCATCCGAGCTTTAAGGCATAAGGACATAGGCAAAACCCAACCTTTAAATTATGCCCTTAGTGAATATAAAATGTTGTCATCAGTCGCTGGCATTATAGTCGGGGCAATAGTCTATAAAAAGATGCTCAACAGAGGTTTAACTTCTGTGAAAGCAGCCTTTGCTTACATGATATCTGCTTCATTGACGAAGACATTATCAACAATATGCTCTCTTTCATTACCTAATTCAGGCAGTGCTGATAGAGTCGAGAAAGAAGCAGGTGCCATAGCAGCAGCTGGAGCCGGAGCAATAGCCGGATCGGTGGCAGCAGCCGGAACCATAGCTCTTTGGTGGCATGGAGATCTATTCCTGGATACAGCTACACTTAGCACCATTGCCTTTGCCATAGTTATACCTGCACACTATCACATAGACGTAGCCAGAGCCGTAGTCGGAATGACATACGGAGTCGTTTTCTTGCAATTTCTATTGCAACAAAGCCTGGAACTGGACTCAAGGCATTTAATGAGAAACATCGCGATTACTCTGGCTCCTGCATTAGCTCTCGCTTTGTTCAATGGACTTTCAAACCATGCTGTTTATGGTGTCACACTTGAAGAAAGTTTCACAGAAACCACCCGTAACCAGTGGAAGAAGTTTTATGCTCCTTTGGATTATTTGTACACCTTGTTTCATTGATAGTGCTCAATCTTGTAGCGGATGTAATTAAAGAATCAGGTTACTTCTGGCAGGTAAGGTTTGACTGATCATTTGCTAATCAAATCAGTCACCCTGATCAAGAGCATGAATGATGAAAAAAACCGGCAAACTAATTCCTCTATGTTCATGCCTATTATTGATATACTCAGTCGCTCATTCAAGCGTATCGAAAGAAGAACAATTTAACTTATTGAGCCACCACAATAATACATCATTAATTGAAGACGGTCTGAAACTGGTCGGTGGTAGTTCCGGGCTGGCAGTTTCTACCCTGATCAGTTACGGATTCTGGTACAGCATCTGCAAATCAACCGAGTGGGTATCTACCCATACGATTCGGTTTAGTCTGTCTGGTACAGAGCAAAATGAGTTACAAAAAGTCAATTCTTCTTTTTATAATCAACTCGCAGCCCTTATCACCTCCACTGAGATTGCTTTGGCCGGACACTTATCACTCTGGCCTCCGGATCAGCCCTGGTGGCAGCCTCTGAGATTTGTAAGAACAGGACTCGTTATTTATAACACATACACTACTGACGACCCTCATTTTATACCCTTAATAGCTATGACTTACTTTACACGTGAGACAGTGGCAAGAACGGTAGCCGGAGCCTGTACCGTAGAGACTTTGAGGCATCGTGCCAGACGTTCAATCCAACCTGAAGATTATACCTACAGTGAATATGCCATGGTGAAATCAGTCGCTGGCCTTATGGTCGCGACCATCGTTTATGACAAGTGGGTCACCAAAGGCTCTTCACATATAGAAGCAATCTTTCCTTATCTGGTGCTTGCTTCATTGGCAGAAACAATATTAGCAACGGGCTCTTTTTCAGTCGTTAATTCAGGCGTTAGTAGTACAGTCAATGTAGAAGCAGAAGCCGAAGCCTTAGCCGGATCAATAGCCGGAGCCACAGTTGGAGTCACGGGAACCCTATCTTCTGAGGCCTTAAACCTGTTCCTTTTCGCAGCCGCATTCAGGACTCTGGTACTCTCCCTACCTGCAGTTGAATCGTTATCCGGAGTTGAAGACACTGTTCTGACTGGTGCAATGGCCGGACTCGCAATCGGAGCCGGAGTCATGGATCTTATGTTAATAAAAAAACCAGAACCGGACTCAAACCATTTATTGAGCAACGTCGCTATAATCTTGATTCATGCATTCACCCTTGCTCTGACCAATGGCTTTTCAAACAATGCTCTATATGGCGTCTCGCTGGAAGAAAGTTTTTCCGAAACAGCCCGCAACCAATGGCAGAAGGTTTATGTTCCACTGGATTATTTGTACACCTTGTTTAATTAAGAATGAGTAAGATGCAAGCGACGGATAATTAGATTATGAATCACCAAACAATGATGGCGAAAATCCCATTACTGTACTAAAAAGTCTCATTAAAACAACTAAGTTCCAAGGACTTGTGACAGATTCCTCAGTGTGCTGGCCGGTTTTTTTACAACTAAAAACAAGCATATTAATAGTGGTACGGGAAGACCAGGTTTGTCGTTTCCTGGCAATAAAACAGTTATTCGAGTTAAGGATATGAACAATGAAAACATCCGGTAAACTAATACCACTATTCTCGTGCTTGTTATTGATCTGTTCATTCGCTCACTCAGGCGTATCGAAAGAAGAACAGTTTAACTTATTGAGCCACTACAATAATGCATCATTAGTTGGAGACAGTCTGAATCTGTTTATCAGCGGTTCCGGGCTGGCCGTTTCGACCCTGATCCAATATGGATTCTGGTACGGCATCTGCAAATCACCCGAGGTAGTATCAGCCCTTGCAGGTCGCTTTGACCTGTCAGGCACAGAAGAAAATGAGTTACATGGGATCAGAGCATCTTTTTGTCATCAACTCGCAGCCGTTATCACCTCCACTGAAGTTGCCTTAGCCGGGCACCTATCGCCGTGGCCCCTTGAGCTGCCCTGGTGGCAACCACTGCGATTTGTAGGAACAGCCTACGTTGGTTATCAAACATACACTCACCAGAATCCTTATTCTGCCACCATTAAAACTGCGATTTATTTTACCCATGAGGTAGTGGCAAGAACCGTAACCGGAGCCAGTGCTATTCGGAGCTTGAGGAAACAGAACACAAGCACAATCCAACCTTTAGATTATGCCCGAAATGAATATTTCATGTTGTCATCAACTGCTAGCATGCTGGTCGGAATAATGTTCTATAAAAAGATGCTCGCCATAGGTTCAACATCTTTGGAAGCGGCCATTGCTTACTTGATATCTGCTGGATTGACGGAAACAATATCAGCAATAAGCTATCTTCCAGTACTTAATTCAGACAGTGCTGGTATAGAGGAGAAAGAAGCAAAAGCCATAGCAGCAGCGGGAAGCGGAGCCATAGCAGCAGCGGGAAGCGGAGCCATAGCCGGATCGATTACTACAGCCATATCCGCGGCCATGGTTTCCTGGGGCAGATCAGATCTATCCTTGAACATAGCTGAACTTATCACCATAACCTTAGCTATACCTGACGTTAGACACCTGAATGGAAGTGAGATCTTAATCGGAACGATAGCCGGAACCGGATCCATACAATTTTTATTTCAACAAAGCCGGATACTGGACTCAGAACATTTAATGAGAAACGGCGCTGTTACCTTGGCTCCTGCATTAGCTCTGGCTTTAATCAATGGCGTTTCAAACAATGCTGTTTATGGTTACTCACTTGAAGAAAGTCTCACCGAAACAGCCCGTACCCAATGGATGAAGTTTTATGCTCCTTTGGATTACTTGTACACCTTGTTCAATTAACAACGAGTTCGATGCGAGCGACGGCCAATTAAATTTCATCTTATGAATGAGCAAACAATGATAGCGTGAATTACATTGCTGTACTATAAGGAAAGCCTCATGAAAACAACAAAATTCTAAGGACTTATGACTCGTTCCTGCGCGTGCTGATCGGGTTTTCACAACCACAAACAAGCAGGTTTGTGGCGGTACGGGAAAACTCGCTTTGTCGTTTTCTGATAATAAGTCAGTTACTCAAATTAAGGATATGAATAATGAAAACATCCGGTAAACTAATACCGTTATTCTCATGCTTGTTATTTATCTGTTCGGTTGCTCACTCAAGCGTATCGAGAGAAGAACAGTTTAATTTATTGAGCCACTACAATAATACATCGTTAGTTGAAGATAGTCTGAAACTGGTGAGCAGCAGTTCCGGGCCGGCGGCTTCCACCGTGATCAATTACGGACTCTGGTACGGCATCTGCAAAACAACGGGGCTGGTCGCTACCCTTTCCGGTCGCTATGACCTGTCTGTCACAGATCAAAATGAGTTACAAGAGGTCAAATCATCTTTTTGTAATCAACTCGCTGCCGTTATCACCTCCACCGAGGTTGCTTTAGCCGGTCGCGTATCACCCTGGCCCCTTGAGACACCTTGGTGGCAGCCAATGCGATTTGTAGGAACAGCCTACAGTGCTTATGAAGCATACACTCATCGTGATCCTTATCTTATACCCATAAGGACTACGGCTTACTTTACCCATGAGGTAGTGGCAAGAACAGTAGCTACAGCCACCGCTGTCGGGGGTTTAAGGTATCAGAATGAAAGTACAATCGCACCTTTTGACTATGCCCGCGCTGAATATAACATATTGTCATTTATTGCTGGCATGATGGTCGGAACAATAGTCCATGAAAAAATGATCGCCAGAGGTTTCTCGCCGGGAAAAGCAGCTTTTGGTCACATTGTATCCAGCGTATTGACAGACGGAATATTATTAATAAGTTATCTCTTAAAACAAATTTCAGACGATGATATTAGAGTTGAGACAGCAACGGCAGCAGAAGTCTTAGCCGGAACGGGAACCATAGCTGGGTCATGGGCCACAGCCGTAGTCGGAGCCGTAGATTCTGCGCAATCACCAAATTCATTATTCTCGGGTCAATTCGCAGTACCCATGTTCGTGGCTATGCGTCTGACTCCTGCCAGAACTGAACTATGGTCCGTCGTTGGAATGATCACCGGATCGATAGCCGGATCGGGAGTTATGTACCTTCTGTGGCAACAACACTCAAAACTCGACTCAAACCATTTATTGAATAATGTTGCTCTTACCCTGGCTCCTGCATTGGCGCTCGCCCTGATCAATGGCTTTTCAGACAATGCGGTGTATGGCTACTCACTGGAAGAGAGTTTCACCGAAACAACCCGTAACCAATGGAAGAAATTTCACGCTCCTTTGGATTACTTGTATACCTTGTTTAATTGACAAGACGCCCTGACATCCTTCACAGGCGCAAGGCTTTGAGCTTATTCAACACTTCCGGTAAATGGCGAAATTTCCGTTGCTGTACTATATCGTCTCTTGGCAGCAGCAAGACTCAAAGAACCCGGACCGAATGAGAGACTCCTATGTGCGCTGGTCATGATTTTACAGTTACAAAAAACAAACTACTCCCGGTTCGGGAAGATTCGGTTCGTCATTTACTGACCAAGAAATTAGTTGCCCGAATTAAAGACACAAGCAATGAAAACATTCCTAAATTAATGCCGCTGTTCTTGTGCTTGTTAATTATCTGTTCGGTGGCTCATTCAGGTATATCGAAAGAAGAACAATTCAACTTATTAAGTCACTACAATAATGCATCGTTAGTTGAAGACAGTCTGAAACTGGTCACCAGTGGTTCCGTGCTAGCCGTTTCCACCGTGATCAATTACGGATTCTGGTACGGCATCTGCAAATCACCTGAGCTGGTCTCTTCCCTTGCAGCTCGCTTTGGTCTGAATGGCCCAGAGAGAAATGAATTACAAGAATTCAAATCTTCTTTCTGTAATCAACTCGCAGCCGTCATCACTTCCACTGAGGCTGCAATAGCAGGACAAGTATCACCTTCGTCCCCTGAGCTGCAATGGTGGCGACCACTTCGATATGTTGGAACCGCATACATTGGTTATCGAGCATATACAAAATGCGATCCTGGTTTTATACCCATAATGACTGCGGCTTATTTTACCCATGAAATGGTGGCAAGAACGGTAGCCGGAGCTATCACCATACAAGCTTTAAGGTATCCTGACAGACCTTCAATCCAACCTGTAAATTATACCTGTCGTGAATATGCCGTATTGAAATCAATCACATGCGTGATGTTCGGGGCAATGCTTTATAACAAGTTTCTCGCCACAGGCTCTTCAACGGATAAGGCAATCTATGCTTATCTTGCGCTTGCTTCATTGATAGAGTTAGTACTGCCCGTGAGCCATTTTTCAGCATCTCATTCAGGCAATGCCCATGCAGTCGAGCTACAAGCAGGAGCCGAAACCTTAGCGGGGTCAATGGCCACAGCCTCAGCCGGAGCCTTCTTTGTTGGGATCTTTGACTTAGCATTGTCCACAGCCGTAGCAGGTTATATGGTCTTCTCACTCAGTAAAACTGAATTTTTATCCGGAGTTGAAGACGAAGTCCTGTCTGGAGCTTTAGTCGGAGCTGGAGTCGGATTCGGAGTCGGATTCGGAGTCCTGATACTTCTGTTAAAACAAAACTTAGAGCTAGACTCAAACCGTTTATTGAGAAACATCGCTATTACCCTGGCTCCTGCCTTGGCTATCGCTCTGATCAATGGCTTTTCAAACAACATAGTGTATGGCTACTCACTTGAAGACAGTTTTTCCGAAACCGCCCATAACCAGTGGAAGAAGTTTTATGTTCCTTTGGATTACTTGTACACCTTGTTTAATTAACAATGAATGAGATGCAAGCAACGGCTAATTAGATTTTATCTTATAAATCGCCAAACAATGATGGCGAAAATTACATTGCTGCACTATAAAGCCTCATGAAAACAAAAAAGTTCTATGGACTTATGACTTATTCCTGCGTGTGCTGGTCATTTTTTTACAACGACAAACAAGCAGGTTAATAGTTTTTCGGGAAGATCCGATTTGTCGTTTTCTGACAATAAAACAGTTACTCGAGTTAAGGATATGAATAATGAAAACATCCGGTAATCTAATACCGCTATTCTCATACTTGTTATTGATCTGTTCGATCGCTCACTCAAGCGTATCGAGAGAAGAGCAGTTTAATTTATTGAGCCACTACAATAATGCATCGTTAGTTGAAGATAGTCTGAAACTGGTGAGCAGCAGTTCCGGACTAGCCGTTTCCACTGTAATCAACTACGGATTCTGGTACGGCATCTGCAAAACAACGGGGCTGGTCGCTGCCCTTTCCGGTCGGTTTGGCCTGTCCGGCACAGAGCAAAATGAGTTACAAGAGGCCAAATCATCTTTTTGTAATCAACTCGCTGCCGTTATCACCTCCACCGAGGTGGCTTTAGCCGGTCGCGTATCGCCCTGGCCTCTTGAGACGCCCTGGTGGCAGCCACTGCGATTTGTAGGAACAGCATACAGTGCATATGAAGCATACACTAACCGCGATCCCTATCTTATACCCATAATGACTACGGCTTACTTTACCCATGAGGTGATGGCAAGAACGGTAGCCGGAGCCACTACTGTCGGGGGTTTAAGGTACCAGAATGAAAGTACAATCCAACCTTTGGACTATACCCACACTGAATATAAAATGTTGTCATTTTTCACTGGCATGATGGTCGGGACAATAGTCCACGAGAAAATGATTGCCAGAGGTGTCTCTCCGGGAAAAGCAGCTTTTGGTTACATCATATCTGCCGTATTGACAGACGGAATATTATTAATAAGTAATCTCTCAAAACGTATTTTAGACGGTGATATTAGAGTTGAAACAGCAACGGCAGCAGAAGTCTTAGCCGGAACCGGAGCCATAGCTGGGTCATGGGCCACAGCTACAGTCGGAGTCGTAAATGTTGCGCAATCACCAAATTCATTATTCTTGGGCCACGTCACATTAGCCAACTTGTTTGTGGCAGAAAGTCTGACTGCTACTGTTCGAACTGAACTATGGTGCGCCGCTGGAATGGCGACGGGATCGGTAGTCGGAAGCGAAGTTGTGCATCTTCTGTGGCAACAACGCTCAAGACTGGATTCAAACCATTTATTGAATAACGTTGCTCTTACCCTGGCTCCTGCCTTGGCTCTCGCTCTGATCAATGGCTTTTCAAACAACATAGTCTATGGCTACTCACTGGAAGAGAGTTTCAGCGAAACAGCTCGTAACCAATGGAAGAAATTTCATGCTCCTTTGGATTATTTGTACACCTTGTTTAAATAACAGAGAGTTGATGCGAGGGTGAGAAACGTTACGACCTATGGGTGATGATGGTTAAAGCCCAGTCTGACACGATGACTTGAAACGTCAAAACAGCCCCATCTGTCCGTCAATCAACGTATTAAAATCAAGATTTATAAAAGGTAGAACTCCGTCCGCCACCGGCTTTAGCTGCTTGTCGATGTAATGTTGATAATCAATAGGGCTGGTGCAATATTCCAGCGGCTCAGGTCCATTGACTGTCATCAGGTACTGAATCCAACCTTTTCGCTGATACTTAAGTGATTTTCCCAGTGACTGATTGATCTCATCCGCCTTTCTGGCCGCCCTGACCTGGGGAGGAATGTTTTTAACATAGTCCTTGAGATTTCGCCGCAGTCGCTTTCGATATACCAGTTTGTCATCCCACGCTCCGGCCAGCGTTTTCTGAACGGTTTCCGTGACCAGCTTTTCCGGGGATTGATCATTAAACACTAACGAGAACAGTTCCGTTTGAAAATACTTGGCCAATGCCGTCCAGTCAGAACGCACCGTTTCCAGCCCCTTGAATACCAGTTCCTGTCCACCAACAGTGGATTTAATGCCGGCATAGCGTTTTTTACTGCCGGTGTCCGATCCACGTATGGTAGGCATCAGAAACCTCTGGTAGCAAGTTTCGAACTCAAGTTCCAGCGCCGAGTCCAGTTGCAAATCTTCTCTCAGTTTGGCTGTCCAGCGGTCATTGATCATACGTTCCAGTTTTTTACCGGTCGATCTTGCCTGTTCATCGGAATAGGCCTCATCTAAAAGCACGAAAGTAGAATCAGTATCACCGTAAATCACCCGATAGCCCTGCCCTTCTAGCCATCGGGCTGTCTGCTGCATGATTTCATGCCCTCGCAGGGTAATGGAGCTGGCCAACCGGGTGTCATAGAAACGACAACCACCTGAGCCCAACACGCCATAAAAAGAATTCATAATAATCTTCAGCGCCTGAGAACGGGCAGCATCGTTTTGCTTCTTGGCCTCATCCCTTTGAGCCCAAAAGGAAGCAATAATATCAGGGAGAAAATGCCGCTCACGTGAGAAAAGTGCGCCACGAAAACCGGGAATCGTACCTTCCGGTTCTTTCAAACCTTCTACCAGCCCGAGGGGATCAATTTTGAAGGTTCTGATGATCGAAGGATAAAGGCTCTTGAAATCCAGAACGATCACATTGCGATAGAGTCCGGGAATGGAATCCATGACATAACCCCCCGGACTGGCCAGACCACCCCCTTCTGGTAAATTCGGAGCCACATAACCGGCTCTGTGCAAACGTGGCATATAGAGATTGGTAAAGGCCTGGACTGAGCCTCCCATCCGATCAAGCTCCAGCCCGGTCAGATGACTGCGCAATCTCAGGTAATCAAGAATGTTGGTGTGTTCAAAAATCTCTTCAACCAGTCGGCAGTCTTGCAGGTTGTAACGGGCCAGCTTTTCCTTGTTATGGTGAAAGTCATGATTAATGATAGCCATCCGGTTATCTACGTCTTCTGTCGCTTTACCTTTGCCCAGCAGCGTCTGTGCCACAAACTCCAGACTAAAGCTGTCAAACTGATAGGTTGCAGCCTTTAAGGCCTCGATACCATCGATGACCATTCGACCGGGCAGAGTAATGAAGCCCTGTCCACTTTCACCTCTGCGATTTCTCCAGCTGGCTGCCTGTTGCCCCCTTCCCAGTTTTAACTTCATTCCATAGCGTTCCGCTCGTTTGAGCAGTAGCCGAAAATCAAAGTTAATGACATTCCAGCCAATCACTATGTCGGGGTCCAGAGTTCCAAGCGTCTCTTCAAGCGCCACAAGAAGTGCTTTTTCATCCGGAACCCATTGTATCCAGTCGACCCGCTCCTGATCGCCTACCATGATAACCCGTCCAAAGTCTCCTCCCGAAAGACCCACTGAGTAAAGTTCTCCCCGCTCGGAACATTCAATATCCAGGGAAACTACTTTGAAGTCGGGATTAAACTCTGCAGGACGAATGCGCGCATTGCGGTACTCCCGATAACCTGACTTCTGCACCGGATCTCCGGTGAATGCCACGCCACCGTAGACAAACCTCTCCATCAGAAACCGGTCTGCCAGCCTGACATCGGCTTCCAGCAACTCTATGCCTCTGGTACGAAAATATTCCTGCATCTGAAACGATTGCTGCACGTTATGACTATAAAGGGCAGTGACTGGCTCATGGCGAAAGTTCTTCAGAGGCAGCGGTTTTGCCTCAATCGTTGGATAAGTCCTGAAAAACTCACTCTGTAGCGGCTCAAACTCAGAGGAAACGACAAAGCAGACGGGACGCACCTCTTCAATTACCAGTCTTGCAGGGCCATCATCGGTGACAACCCACATAATAACTTCCGCCTGTCCCCTGTGGTCCTGGCTATGTCGGCTCAGAAGAAAGCCTCTGCGTACAGGCTCGGTATTTTGCAAGTCAGTTCTCAAATGTTGTTCTGTTTTCGGACTGGCTCCCGGGAGAGCATAATTTCCTGATATTAACATTGCCGCAGCAGCGCGGGGAGGCTAAAAACAAGAATCCGGATGGACAAACTCTCAGGACTGGCTAAAAATGGAGATACTTCAAGACCTTAACAAACGGCCCCTTGTGAGGGGTTGCATAAAAACACTGCTTCATCTTTGAACAGGGTGAAGTGATTTTTGAGATAAGAAAAATGACAGGTTCAGTTTAATGACATTACCTGACGATCTTGAATACCTGACAGGCTTTGGTAACGAACACGAAACAGAGGCATTACCCGATGCCCTGCCCAAGGCCTGCTTCAATCCTCAGAAAGTGGCTTATGGTCTGTATTGTGAACAGTTTTCAGCCACTGCTTTCACAGCGCCCAAACACCAAAACCGCCGAACCTGGACCTACCGAATCCGCCCTTCTGCTGTTCAGGGAAACTACCAGTGCTGGGATAAGAACCCCTTGCTGGAAACCGCTCCCCTGGATCTGCCTCCTGTGCCGAGCCCACTTCGCTGGGACCCCCTGCCCGCTCCTGAACAACCGACTGATTTTATCAGTGGCCTGACCACTATTGCAGCCAATGGTAAAGCCATCACGCAGATCGGTAGTGCCATTCATCTATACGCAGCTAATCAAAGCATGGAAAAGCGTTTTTTTTATAATGCCGATGGCGAGCTGCTGATTGTCCCTCAAACAGGGGCTCTGATGATCTTTACCGAACTGGGTCGATTACAGGTCAGTCCGGGCGATATCGCCGTGATTCCGCGGGGTATGAAATTCAGGGTCAACCTACTGGAGAGTCAAGCCAGCGGCTATCTCTGCGAAAACTATGGAGCCCCGCTCACCCTGCCGGAACGTGGCCCGGTAGGTGCCAATGGCTTTGCCAATGACCGGGATTTCCAATACCCCGTTGCCTGGTATGAAGATAAAGAAGGTGATTTCGAACTGATCGGTAAATTTGCCGGTCATCTTTATGTCTGTGAGCTCAATCACTCCCCATTGGATGTCGTTGCCTGGGTGGGGAATTCTGCGCCCTATAAATACGAGCTGTCCCGCTTTAATGCCATCAACACAGTAAGTTACGACCATCCTGACCCCTCTATTTTTACAGTACTGACATCTCAATCTCATACACCCGGCGTCGCCAATCTGGACTTTGTCATCTTCCCTCCCCGCTGGATGGTGGCTGAAAACACCTTCCGCCCCCCCTGGTATCATCGCAATTTTATGAGCGAGTTCATGGGATTGGTTCATGGTGTTTATGACGCCAAGGAAAATGGATTTGTACCCGGTGGAAGCAGTCTGCATAACAGTATGTCACCCCATGGTCCTGATGCAGACGTATTCAGGAAAGCCAGCGAAGCGCAGCTTAAACCCGTGCGTTATGAAAATACTCTGGCCTTCATGTTTGAATCCCGATACGTCTATGTACCCTCAAAATTCGCGATGGAGAGCGACATACGACAAAAAGACTATATTAAATGCTGGTCTGGCCTGCAGAAGCACTTTGACCCGAACCAGAAACCTTAAACAAGAATAATCATGAGTGTCAGGCTACGCTATTGGCTGCTGACACTCTGTTTTTCCAATGCACTCAGGATAGATAATGATTTCACTGAACGAGACTCATGACGTCAATCTCACCAGCTGGGTATATTGTGCTAACCAGTCAGACTGCGACTTCCCCATTCAGAATCTGCCTTTTGCTGTTTTTCGCAAAGGCAGCGAGCCCTTTCGGTGCGGCGTAGCCATTGGTAACCAGATTCTGGATCTCAAGGCGACAGCAGCACTGAAACCTTTTGACGGCAAAGCAGCCGACGCACTCGCAGCTTGTGCCCACGATAACCTCAATCCCCTGATGGAGTTGGGTTTTGAATATTGGAGTGCTCTCAGGCTGAGCCTGTCCAGGGCACTGAGAACAGAGTCAGAGCTTGAAAGCCAGCTGAAACCCTTTCTGCTCACCATGAATAAAGCCGAATTTGCCCTGCCCTGCCAGATTCGGGATTACACTGACTTCTATTCATCTATCTATCACGCCAAAGCAGTCGGTTCATTATTCAGACCCGATAACCCTTTGCTGCCTAACTACAAATGGGTGCCTATTGGCTACCATGGCAGAGCCTCTTCTATTGAAGTTTCAGGGCAGACTTTTCATCGTCCACAAGGTCAAACCAAAGCGCCGGATGCAGAACAACCCTTATATGGTCCTTGTAAACGACTCGACTATGAGCTTGAAATGGGCATTTTCATCGGTCAGGGCAACCCTCTGGGTGCTCCTGTTGCGCTGGATGAGACCGATCAGCATGTATTCGGAATGTGTCTTCTGAATGACTGGTCTGCACGGGACATCCAAGCCTGGGAGTACCAGCCCCTGGGACCGTTTCTGGCCAAAAGCTTTGCCTCTACCATATCGCCGTGGATTGTCACGCTGGAAGCACTGGCACCCTACCGAACCAGTTACCTTCGTCCTGCCGATGATCCACAACCCCTGCCTTATTTGAGCTCGGAAGAAAACAGCACCCTGGGAGCACTGGATATTCAGCTGGAAGTCCTGCTACAAACACCCGCTATGAAAGGTGCTCAGCAAAGTATGGAAAAACTGTCTCAGTCCAGTTTCAAACATTCTTACTGGAGTGTTGGACAGATGGTGGCTCATCACGCCAGTAACGGTTGCAACCTGCAATCCGGTGATTTGCTGGGAACGGGTACTCAGTCAGGCCCCAGGCCAGAGGAAGCAGGCTCTTTACTCGAGCTGACAAAAGGTGGCAAGGAGTCTTTGACCCTGACCAATGGTGAACAAAGAACGTTCCTGCAAGACGGAGATACCGTTGTCATGAGAGGCTGGTGCGAGAAAGAAGGCGCTGCCAGAATCGGCTTCGGTGAAGTCTCAGCCACCCTTCTGCCAGCAAAGGAGTAATGCCATGAAGCTTTATAGTTACTTCCGATCTTCAGCGGCTTATCGGGTAAGGATCGCCCTGAACCTGAAAGGACTGGATCACGAATTGATCCCGGTTAACCTGTTGAAGTCAGAGCAGACGAAGGAGCAATATAAAAGCATTCAACCCCAGGGACTGGTACCGGCAATGGCAGTCGGGAATAACAGACTGATTCAGTCAATGGCTATCCTGGAATGGCTTGAAGAAACCTGTCCGGAACCGACCATTATCCCGGGTGATGTCTGGCAGAAAGCCCAGATCCGCAGCCTGGCCAATATCATCAGCTGCGATATACATCCTCTGAACAACCTGAGAGTTCTGAAATATCTCAAGTCAGAATTTGCAGTGAGTGACGAACAGAAAAACCAATGGTACCAGCACTGGATAAAAGCCGGGTTCGAGGCTTATGAGCAGCAATTGGGGGATGACTATTTCTGTATCGGAGATACACCCACCCTGGCCGATATCTGCCTGATACCGCAGGTCTACAATGCCTTGCGATTTAAAGTATCGTTAACGGATTATCCAAAAATCCAGGCAGTCCATCAGCACTGCAATGAACTCAAGGCATTTATTGATGCCAGTCCGGAGCAACAGCCTGATAGCACTCTGTAACAGAAGCTCAACGCCGCTTCAAAGCAATGATCGCCCTGCGATCGTTGATAGCCAGGTAAGCTAACTTTTCGAATTCAGGGTATTCACCGGGTTGATAAAGATTTTTCTTGACGACGATCTGCCGAGTGACAACCAGTGTATTACCCTCCATCTTATAGTGACTGCTGTATGAGCCTGCCCCGTTACGCACCTCGAGGTTTTCAGGCAGCCGGGTTACTTTGTAGTTTTTTGGCAGTTTCATGCGGTGATCCCATCGATAATGTCGAGCTCCTACCGTAAACGGGAACTTGCGTTTTCCATCCACGAGATAAGTTCTCAGTGCCAGCACATCCTGAAAATCAAGCCCTGGTGCTGTGGTGATAAACCCTTCCCTGCCCAACTGAAAAGCGTAGGGACTGTGCCAGTCACCCTGATAAGCAGGCTGTCTTTCCAGATCATAAGCAGGCGTTCCCCAAGAAATATTACCAAAGCCACCACTCAAGGTGTCCGCCAGAAGATTACTGGCCTTCCATTCACCACTACCACTGGATGCCAACAACTCCCGAATCTGTTCTCCAATAATTCCAGTGCCAGTGACCATACTCTCTCCTCTCAAAAGTCCATTACTGGAGAGCACTGACTGGTTTTTTACCCAGTAGCGGTTCTGATCTGGTTGCATGGCAGGAAGATATCGAGTTTCGCCTTCAGGACCGGCCACTACTACCCGTTTGCCCGAAAGACTATAATCCAGCAACCCGAACGTAGACAGTGGCGAAACAGGGTTGAGCCAAGTGTTCAACTCAGGGATGAACAACAACACATGATTGAATTGCATGGAAGTCGCCACCGGCCAATCCTTATAGCTGTCATCCCAGCTGACCAGTGCCGGCTTTGACTCAACACCGCGGGCTTTTAACAGTGCCTGCAACAACAAAGCCTGATCTTTGCAATCACCATAACCATGACGAAGAATCTCTTCCACCGGGTGAGGAACCAGCATATCCTCCAAATTGAAGCTGAGAGACAGGTAATTAATATTTTGTGCCACCCAGTTATAAATCAGGACGGCCTCTTCCCTGGGATGTTTGGCTCCCTGTGTGATCTCCTCAGCCAGCGCACGGATTTCATCACTGTCAGTCTGCCTGTTCAGGCTGCTCTCATAGTATATCTGACCGATCTCTTCCCAGCTTTTCAGTGAGGTCAGCGCAAACATGGGCAGTACATCATCCGAACTGACCATATTTGGCTCCATCTCCTGATAAGGGAAGTTTTCGAGGCTAACCGTTAACTCTTTTCGTTTGCCTTTCCGGGACTCTTTCACAGCAAACTCGCCTCTACTCCCCCATTTCATGGGTATGTTTTCAGGCAGCAGAATCGTAGCCACTATTTTCTTCTGCTCCAGTTCCAACTCAGGCTGTAGTGCCATATTAAAGCCCATGGGACTTTTCTTCTTCACCACATGCTTGAACTTCAACTTCATGATGCTGCCAGGTATTAAGCGGGAAAAAATGACCACAGCTTCCCTGTTACGCCGCTCCTTATCACGCCCGCCCAGATCCTGTTCGTAAATATTCTCTTTTTCAACCGGGAACACTTTTCCGTCCGGATGGGTGATCGAAGCTTCCAGAACTTTCAAGGATTCATTTTCGGAAAAATAACTATAGTGATATTCCTGCATCTCCTCCGCACCCGCGGGGGTCAGTACCTGATACTCCAGCGTTACAGTACGGGTATAAGTCAGATCATCCTGAATCTCGATGCGATAATCCGACAACAGATTGCGATAGTCCTGAACAGCTTCATCCGCCTGAACCAGACCTGAAATGATCAACAACAATAAGGACAAAAAAGCAAAATAAACACGCATAAAATCATTTTCACCAAACATAACTCCTCCTTAAAATGAATGGAATTCACGCATGAATTTAGACCGTTAATATTGTAAAAGTTCAGCGTAGGCCGTTATTTAGAGGCTGAGACGCGTCGAAGGTAGTCAAGATTCATTCGGACCGTCGCTTCAGAGCCACTCCATAAGCATGGTGACTTGATGGCTTCTTTTGCATACCTCAAACAATAGGTTCAAGCATTTTTAGAAACTCAGCCATAGTGTTTGCTAACTTGCGATGAGGTTTCTTACCGACTTTTTCTGCCCAGATATCACCGGTTTCATTATTCAGGGTAAGATTGATGTCTTCCATATCGGTGACGGCAAAAAACAGGGTAACAGGCTGACGGAGTTTGCGTTTCATCCAGATGTGTCCCAGCAGATTTTCCTGCAACCGTTCAAAATCTCCGGAGCTCCAGGCAAACAATAATTCCAGCCCCCCTTCTTCGGTTCTGGCGGGCAGGTTCGCCGAGTAAAAGCTGCCGTAATAGGCTTTCAGATCCGGATGTAGCTCCAACTCAACTGCCGATTCAATATTGCCAAAATCCAGCTGCGGCTCGCACTCCACAGGCTGCCAGCCCACTTCTGCTCCATCCATGACCTCCTGCATTTCGCAGGGAGAGGGCCAGTCACTGTCATGTTCAATCACAGGCAACGACTGATGCTCTAACTGATAGCGGTTCCTGAATTTCTGCTGAAAATCAATCAAGGCATCTTTGACAGTGTGGCTGCTGGGCATAGGGACTTCCTGAGTCAACAAAAAATAGCGGAAAGGTGAGTATAACGTCCTCCGGCCTGTTCGTGCTGAACTTTTGCCTTGCCTCAACTCGTTCCCACGCTGGGAACCACAGAGCTTAAAAGCGTGGGAACCAGTGCTCTGTAGGGAACAATTTCATAACGAATCTTGATATAAAAGGGAGAGTGGGTACTCGGCAGGTATAACTGCATCACTCAAGCTGAATGACTCCCGCCTTTGCGACAGCCTCCTTCGCGGGAATGAAGACCTCCTACATTATCCCCTGCAGAGGAACCAGGGTTTTACAACAGGCTCCGAAACATGGGGACGGGGATGACTAATTTTTTGGAAAAAAAAAGCCCACTGTAAGAAGTGGGCTTTTTTCATTGAAATCACTTATATGGTAGGCGGTACTGGAGTCGAACCAGCGACCTTTACGATGTCAAAATTACAGCAACCAAACAAATAACCCATTGTTTTATATATAAAATAGCATTATTTTGGCACTATCATTCTA
>NZ_JAGRPU010000019.1 GCF_024606225.1 Endozoicomonas sp. ISHI1
ACAAACCCCCGTTTTCCAGCAGGCTTCTAAAAATGGCACACTTGTTCGTTTGAAATCCACGACGGCAGACAGGCCAGAACTGGCTTCCGTAAACACCCACCCACCCCTGAGCAGCAAACCTCATACTCCCCCACTCACCCTTCTGGCCTACACCGAAAACCTGACTGACCTTGGGTTGGAAACCGGGAAAACCCGGAACAACACACGAACGTTGACAGGAGACAAACTCGCTGGCAACGTCGATTTATCCGGTGGCGGCAACGGGGGCTTCTTTTATTTGCCTCCCCCTCCACCCTGGGGAGGTGGAGGGGGTTGGCCAACGGGATTATTCGAAATCGACCTGGTTGTCCTGAAACCGGTCATCTCATGGCTGCTGTCCATAGGCAAGGATTCTGCCTCGCTTGAGGAACAGCCATCCCCGACACGTCTGAAAATAACACGCGTCAATGCCGATGGTTCTTCCAGTGAAGCCGTTATACCCGTTGGTTGGCTTGATTTCCTGAATAGTGAGCAACTGACCGATGTTCACTTCTGGAACACCCTCTTCCAGCGTGGTGACACCTCTTGCCCGGCCAGCGAAAACCTTCAGTGGCAGCTTAACTGTTTAAAGCTATTTCTTGAGCGTACAGCCTTGAAGACAGATCATGCAGGTGGTTTGAAGGCAGGTAATGGGGATGGTGAACCCTCTGGCAGGGTTCCAGACAAAGAATCAAAAGACGAAGATAACCATCATCAAAAGGAGCAGAGATTTGAACCCGAAGGCCAGGAGAGCCGATCATCGGGAGAAGGCAATGAAGACAGAGAAGGTGGAGATGACAGCAAAGACGACAATGGAGAGGAGAGTGAAAAAAAGGCTACGACTCAAGACCTTCAGGAACTTGCGAACCAGCTTATAGCCATCATTGAAAGCGACGCTCCCGATGCCGTTTTTAAGCTGGGGCAAATACTGGATGAGCTGGACATGCCTCAGCGTTTGCAGGTTCTGAAAACAGAAGGCACAAACAACAGGGGGACTCCTGTCACGCCTCTTGAGGCGATACTGGAACTGCCGCGTTCATTCAAAGAGGGTTCATTGCGTAACCGGTTTATTGAGCAGCTGATAGAATCTACAACCGATAAGACACGTACTTTGAATGATTTTAACATTCCGTCTGCCCTCCAAAAGATACCTCTGGCTGACCAGGCACTATCCGAAGCGGGCGACAACAACCTGAGCATTTTGTCCAAGATTGTTCAGGACATAATCCGAAGAGTCAATCAATCTGACACACAACCGCCTATGGGAGACTTTGAAAAGTCTTGTCTTACTGAGCACTTTGTTCAACTGTTCCTGCTCTACGAAAACCCATTTGGAACTATTTATGAACTGTTGGGGAAAATATCCGACGTAACCGTAATCCGTGATATTGTGTTCTGCGCTCATCCATTTACATATTCCAGTACTTTTCAGGAGATCTTCACACGATTTGAGCAGCACCCGTCTTACTTTAATTTTGTACGCTATTCAAATAGCCTGATGATGCTGTTGCGATCTTTCCCTTCAACAAAAGAACCTTCACAACGAGAGCCTTCACAACGAGAGCCTTCACTTCAAAAACTGTCACTACAAAAGCCTGTGATCAGCAACAATGATAATGCCTCCAACGGTACAATGGCCCATGGTTGCTCAGCATCAGATGAACGTCAATCCCTATGTAGCAGCGATCGCACCTCCAACGAAACAATAGTCAGTGGCGGTTTTGCATCTGATGAACGCCTATCAGGATGTAACAGCAATAATACCTCCAGCGAAACAATGGCCAGCCATGGAAACACATTCACCCATACCATCCGGCCATTTAACAGTGCCTCTGGCTCTGGTACCAGTTCTCTTAAAACGTCCACTGATAAGTACTTACTGCAGGGAGCAAAGCCAAAGCAGCCTGCCCGTACTGATCGGTCAAATGACTCTTCCCGAATGCGATCATATTCATTTCGTTCCTATGGTGATTATCAAAGCAACCTGACACAGGACCAATTTGGCAGGGAAGTTCCGGGAATAGATCCAAATTTCTTAAGAAAACATTCGAACGACCATTCCCTTTTAGCTGACCAACCTCATCCCCAAAACGCTTCCCCTGCACGGAGGAGTGGTACCCCGCGATTGCCTGCAGCCACCCCATTGATAAATCCGGGAAATACATTTAATGCGGACGGTAGCCCCGAAATTCATGAACCTCAAAATTTAGATCGTAGTCTGGAAAAGTTAAAACATGTTGTAATTCAGTTCCAAAGGGATAGAAGAGATTTTGAACGGTATAGAAACATTCGGGAAAAGGAAGAGCAAAAAAGACAGCAGATTAATGAGTTAACTGCACAGATTCAGTGGTTAACAACACAAAATCAATGGTTAACATCACAGAATCAATGGTTAATAACAGATAATCAGCAATTAAACTTAGATAAGCAAAATTTAGACAAAGAGAATCAAAATTTAAATGCAGCGAATCAAAATTTAAATGCAGAGAATCGAAATTTAAATGCAGAGAATCAAAATTTAAATGCAGAGAATCAACACTTAAATGCGGAGAATCAAGAGTTAACTATAAAGAATCAGGAATTAGATAGAGATAATCAGGGTTTACGGGGCTGCGTGGAGTGTTACGAAACTGACATCGGACGCTTGGAGGCAGAACTTCAAATAACGAGGGATGAGCTTATACAACATCGTTTGCACGACAGGGCTCATCAAGCATACCATCAGATGGCAGAACGCAGGCCGGAGAGATGCAATTGCGCAATGCACCGTGCTACACGGGCAACGACCATCCAAAATGAGGCGACAAGCCCGTTGAATGAGCAGGCAAGCTCGTCTAGCGGCCACTTGGAACTAACATCAGCAAGCAATATCACCTCCGGAGAATACCTGCCGACGGCAGCAGCCAGACCGGTTATGCCGGGCAACGGCGGCTCTTTGGCTCCTCAGCCGTTGAACACCTTCAATGAGCAGCTCACCCCGTCCAATGAGCGGTCAGTCTTGTCGAATGAGGAGTTGCAGCAGTTACCGGAGCAAGAATCCCGAAGGCCAGTGTGCGAACATTTCCAAAGATTCTGCTATGTGGGTTTTGATTGCTGTCCGGGGTATTTCCCTTGCCATAGATGTCACAACGACAGGGGTTCATGTAAAGCTGAACTCAAGGCTGTTCATGCAATACGGTTTATGTGTTCTATATGTGGATATGAGGGAGAAATTACGGAAGACTCCCAAACATGCCCGAACTGCGAAGAGCAAATGTCGGAATATTACTGTGCAAAATGCAAACACTTCACCTCAAAATATAACGACCCGTTCCACTGCCATAAATGCGGTATTTGCCGGATGAAGGCAAGTGAATCCTTTCACTGTGATGTTTGCGGTGTCTGCATGCATAAAATGCTAAAGGGCAATCACAAATGCCGACCAGGCTCAGCGCACGACCGTTGCGGCATCTGCCTTGAAGATGCCTTCAGCGGCTGCCAGATATTACCCTGCTCTCACAAAATTCATAAGCATTGCGCCATTGCAATGCTTCGAAACGGGATAAGAACCTGCCCTGTTTGCAGAGGCCCTGTATTTACTGAATAACTTAAAACAATGATCAACCGTCTGACCGGATTGAATACCAGTATTGGGCCGTTGAAGAGGTTGATGATGCCGAAGGATTTGTAACATAGGACGAGTAATCCAAATAGCAATTCAGGAATTCTTGGCTATTCTTTGTTCCTACCGAGAATAAAAAGATTAGCCAATGATGCTCCCTTATTTTTCCAGAGCAGAAAACCGACACAGATTGTCCTGGCGTTTTCTATCAGACAAGGAGGGCGAAGTGGGTTTCATTGGCACAAGTTGTTTAGTGAGATTTTGATGCAGTTTTACCGCTTTTCCATAGCATTTGTTCTTTGCCTGCTAGCTATCGTGGTTATGCCTTTATGTCATTCCTCAACCCTCATTGACTGGCATCATTCCGATGGTCACAAGCTCCGGGTTGAAATCAATAATGGCACAGATCCCCAAAGTGTGAGTCAGTGGCAACTGAGTTTGTTACTTCCGGAAAGTTTCGATGACCAGAACAGCATGCTTTGCTTCAAGACACCTGTGGTGTCAGCAGACTCGGGCAGTATCGCAATAATGATAACAAACAACCCGGGCGACTACTGCTATCAACTGGTGATATTGAACAGGAAACAAACGACCGTTTTCCAGCAGACCTCTAAAAATGGCACACTTGTTCGCTTGAAATCCACGACGGCAGACAGGCCAGAACTGGCTTATGTAAGCCCCCATCAACTCCTGAACAGCAAAAACCATACTACCCCACTGACCCTTCTGACCTATCCCGACAATATGACAGAGAGTGGTCTGGAATCCGGGCAAACCCGGAATAACACAGTGGCATTGGCAGGAGACAAGCTGGCTGGCAACGCCGATTTCCCCGGAGGCGGCAACGGGGGCTTCTTCTATTCGTTTCCCCCTCCACCCTGGGGAGGCAGAGGTGGCTGGCCATCAGGATTATTCGAAATCGATCTGCTTGTCCTGAAGCCCGTCATTACATGGCTGATGTTCGCAGGCAAGGATTCTATCTCGTTTGAGGCACAGCCATCCCCGGCGCGTTTGAAGATTACACGCGTTAATGCCGATGGCTCTTCCAGTGAAGCCGTTATATCTGTTAGTTGGCTTGATTTCCTGAGTATTGAGCAACTGACCGATGTTCATTTCTGGAACACCCTCTTCCAGCGTGCCTCCAGCTCTTGTCCGCTCAGCGAGAACCTTCAGTGGCAGCTTGGCTGTTTAAAACTATTTCTTGAGCGCACAGCGTTGAAGACACATCATGCTGGTGGCTTAAAAGCGGGTAATGGAGATGGTGAACCCTCTGACAGGCTGCCAGACAGAGAATCAAAGGACGAAAATAACGATCATCAAAAAGAGCAAAAATTTGAACCTGAAGATCAGGAAAGCAGATCACCGGGAGAAAGCGATAAAGACACGGGTGGTGGAGATAAGAGAAAAGACGACAATGGAGAGGAGAGCGAAAAGAATGCTCCGACTCAAGACCTTCAGGAACTTGCGAACCAACTTATAGCGATCATTGAAAGCGACCATCCCGATGCCGCTTTGTTGCTGAGACAAATAATGGATGAGCTAGACATGCCTCATCGATTGCAGCTTCTGGAAACGACAGGCACCAACAACAGAGGTCATTCTGTCACGCCTCTTGAGGCGGCACTGGAACTGCAGCGTTCTTTCAAAGAAAATTCATCGCGCAACTGTTTTATCAAACAGCTGATAGAAGCCACAAGCAATAAAACACGGACCTTGAATGACTTTGACATTCCGACTGCCCATCAACAGATACTTCCAGCTGGGCTGGCAATGCCCGAACCTGGCAATAACAACCTGAGGATTTTGTATAAGATTGTTGAGGACATAATCCATAAGGTCAATCAATCCGGGACACAGCCACCCATAGGAGACTTTGAGAAGTCTTGCTTCACTGAATACTTTGTTCAACTGTTCCTGCTCTATGCAAACCCATTTGGACCTGTTATTGAAGTGTTAGGGAAAATATCTGACCTGGCCATATGCCGTGATATTATGACTCGTTCACAATCATTTACATTTCCCGGCACTTTTCTGGAGATCATAAAACAATTTGTGCAGCACCCGTCTTCCGATGCATTAGTACACTTTTCAAATAGTCTGGTCATCCAGCTGCGACCTTTCTCTTCATCAAAAGAACCTTTACTTCAAAAATCTTCGCTGCAAGAGCTTGCAATCAGCAACAGTGGTCATACCTCCAACAAAACAATGGCCAGCCATGGAAATGCATACACCGATTCCATCCAGCCATTAAATGGCCACGACATTGCTTCTGACTCTTCCGACAGTCTTAAACCATCCAATGACAAATACTTACAGCAGGGAGCAAAACCAAAGCAGCGAGTCCTTGCTGATCGGTCAAATGATTCTTCTCAAAAGCGATTATCTTCATTACCTCCGTATGTTGATTATCAAACCAAACGGGCACAAGACCGACCTGACCGGGAAGCGCGGGGGGTAAATCCAAACTTCTTAAATAGACATTCGACCAATCGTTCCCTTTTAGTTGAGCAACCTTATTCCCAAACAGCTATACCTGCACAGACGAGGGATTTTCGGGAACGAACTACCCCTCCGTTGATGACTTCGGGAAATACATTTAATACAGGCGACTACCCCGAAGACCATGAGCTTCAAAATTTAGAGCGTAGTTTGGAAAAGTTAGAACATGCTGTAAATCAGTACCGCATGGATGGAATAGCATTTGAACCGGATAAAATCGCCCGGGAAAGAGAAGACAAAAAAAGGCAGCAAATTAAAGAGCTAACTGCACAGGTTCAATCGTTAATAACAGAGAATCAAAAATTAACTATAGAGAAGCAACATTTAAGTGCAGAGAATCAAGAGTTAACTATAAAGAATCAGGAGTTAGAGAGAGATAATAACGGGTTACGGGGCTGCGTGGAGTGTTTCGAATCTGACAGCAGACGCTTGGAGGCAGAACTTCAAATAACGAAGGATAAGCTTATACAACAACGTTCAATGTACGATGAGACCGATCAAGCATACCATCAGATGACAGCAACCAGTAATCCATTGATGCCTGGTAATAACACAGTACGTCGTGCTTCCCAGCAGCAGACGATCATCCAAAATGAGGCGGCAAGCCCGTTGAATGATCAGCCGAACACCGACAATCTGCAGGTCAACCCATCCGATGAGCAGTCACTCTGGTCGAATGAGGAGTTACAGCAAACGCAGCAAGAATCCCGAAAGCCGGTGTGCAAACATTACCAAAGGTTCTGCTACGTGGGTTTTGCCTGCTGCCCGGGGTATTTCCCCTGCCAAAGGTGTCATAACGAAGACGAGGATTCATGTGAAATTGAAGTCAGGGCTGTTCATGCAATGCGGCTTAAGTGTTCTCTATGTGGATATGAGGGAGAAATTACAGAAAACTCCCAGATATGCCCGGGATGTGATGAGCAAATGTGCACATATTACTGCGCAAAATGCAAACACTTCACCAGTATGGAAAAAAAACCGTTCCACTGCGATAAATGCGGTGTTTGTAGAATACACGCGGATAAATCCTTTCACTGTGATGTTTGCGGTGTCTGCCTGGACAAAAGGCTGGATGGCAATCACAAATGCCGCCTAAACTCAGGCCATGATGAGTGCTGCATCTGCCTGGAAGATGCCTTCAGCGGCTGCCAGATATTGCCCTGTTCCCACAAAGTTCATAGAGAATGCGCCATTGCGATGTATCATAACGGAATAACAACGTGCCCTGTCTGCAGACAACCTTTCAGCACTCAGCAAGCTGCAAACAATGATTAACCGTCTGACCAGACTGAATAAACGGCGCTGGCGTCTGCTTCAGATGAGACGACTTACGACACGGCTGGTGACGTCACTGAGATAACCAATGAACAGGCTACCCATGGAGGCACGGAAATGATTTTCATCCCGGCTACCCAGGGCGAGAATGCCGACGTTGTCCGGAAAGTTCAACGGTGCCAGGGCTAATGAACCGATTTCCCCGTGGTGCTCCGGAAACAGGAATTCCAGCTCACGGGTTCTCATTCGACCACAAATGACTTTCTGGCCGGAAGATTGTCTATCACTGAAGCCCGAAAGCAGATCCCCCAGAATCTCATCCGCGGTCCCGGGATCTTCTTCCCGAATGGTAAGATTGGCTGGTTGGCGGGTAAACAGAATCAGGGAATGAAAGTCGATTTCAAAATCCTGCTCCAGACCGTCCTTGAGTGTTTCGGTCGCCTGCTCAAGATCCTGACTTTCCAGAAGACCGAGCACCAGTTTGCGAGTTTGTTCAAAAAGACGGTCGTTATCCCGGGCAACATCCACCAGTTTGCCAAGCCTGCGTCGCAACTCAAGATTGTGCTCCCGTAACAGTTGTAACTGACGTTCAACCAGTGAAATCGCTACCCCTCTTTCATGGGGGATTTTGAGATCCAGCAGCAGTTCATCCTGATTCATAAAAAAGTCAGGATGGCTTTTCAGGTACCGAATTACCTGATCCGCCGTTATAGAAGTGGCCTGGTTTGCTACGCCAGCGTTCCTCTTGCTCAGGGCTGTATCACTGGTTGACGAGTCTGTCATATCCGTGTTTGTCCTTCAAATACCCGGGTAGCACTCCCGGTCATCATAACCGAGCAACCTTTTCCCGGCCAACGAATCTGAAGAGTGCCGCCCGGAAGATTAACCCGAACCTCTTCATTGAGTAACCCTTGCAAACGACCCGCTACTACCGCCGCACAGGCACCGGAACCACAGGCCAGGGTTTCACCCACACCCCGCTCATAAACCCGGAGATTGATCTCTCCGGCATCCAGTACCTGCATAAAACCGGCATTACAACGTCTGGGAAAACGACTATGACCTTCAAGCCTGGGGCCCATAGATTCAACCGGTGCCCGATTAATATCGTCCACTTGCCACACGGCATGAGGATTGCCCATGGAAACCGCCCCGACTGTCAGACTCTCTCCGTCTACATCCAGGTCATAGGTGGTTTGTGTGGACGACGCCTTGAACGGAATCTGCTGAGGCTCCAGCCCGGGAACGCCCATGTCCACCGTCACATCACCATTGTCCTCGATGGTGAGTTCCATATTACCACCGGAGGTTTGCACTCTGATGGTGTCGCGCCCGATCAGTTTCTTGTCCCTGACAAAACGGGCAAAACAACGGGCACCATTACCACACTGCTCCACCTCACTGCCATCGGCATTGAAAATCCGATAACGGAAATCCATATCCGGATCAGTGGGCGGCTCAACCATGAGCAACTGATCAAAGCCAATGCCAAAATTCCGGTCGGACAGGCTGCGAATTTTTTCCGGGGTAATGCGAATAGACTGGGTGACCCTGTCAACAACCATAAAGTCATTGCCCAAACCATGCATTTTTGTAAAGTGCAACAACATAGCGCAGTAGTTATCCCTCTGGTAGCAGTATTTCGTCAGCCCACTGGGCAGCCAGTTTTTCCCGGCGACGAACCAGATATACCTGATCACCATCGACCATTATTTCAGCAGGGCGACAGCGGGAATTATAATTGGAACTCATTCCAAAGCCATAGGCACCGGCAGAGCGGACCGCCAGTAAATCGCCTTCAGCCACTCTCAGCTTTCTGTCTTTACCCAGAAAATCTCCGGTCTCACAGATTGGACCGACCACATCGCACAGGAGTTCCTCTCTCTCGTTGTTACTGACAACCGGCTCAATACCATGCCAGGCGCTATAGATAGAGGGGCGCAGCAGATCATTCATGGCCGCATCTACCACGGTGAAGGCCTTGTGGTCAGATTGTTTGATCAGCTCAATCCCGGTGACCAACATTCCGGCCTGTGCGGCAATCGATCGTCCGGGCTCAACCACAATTTTCAGATGCTTGTGGTGCTCATTGGCGGCCAGATGCTCTCTCACCTGACTCAGGTATTCTGAAGGTGTGGGTGGCTGCTCGTGCTCTTCATAGGAAATACCCAAGCCACCGCCAATATCCAGATGTTTGAGGATAATATCCATCTCACGAAGCTGGTCAACCAGCAGCAATAGACGGTCCAGAGCATCAATAAACGGTTCTTTGGTCGTCAGCTGAGAGCCGATATGACAATCCACGCCTACCACTTCAATATTCGGCAGCTCAGCCGCCCGCTGGTAGACGGCAGGCGCAGCCTTGATATCAATACCGAATTTGTTGTCTTTCAGACCCGTAGAAATATAAGGGTGGGTTCGGGCATCAACATCCGGATTCACCCGGACAGAAACAGCGGCCACTTTGCCCATGGCCTTGGCTTCTTGCTGGATTCTTTCCAGCTCTGTTTCTGACTCAATATTAAAGCAGTGAATCCCCAGCTCCAGAGCCCTTCTGATTTCGTGACGCTGTTTGCCGACACCGGAGAACACCACTTTGGAGGCTTCACCACCGGCGGCCATGACCCGCTCCAGTTCACCGACAGACACGATGTCAAAACCTGCCCCCAGTTTTGCCAGAACATTCAGAACCGCCAGATTGCTATTCGCTTTAACGGCATAACAAATCAGGTGAGGCCAACCCTCCAGCGCCTGTTTATAGGCTTTAAAACCTTCTTCAAACCCTTTGCGGGAATAAATGTAGGCTGGGGTACCAAACTGTTCGGCAATTCGAGTCACGGGAACCTGTTCAGCGTAAAGCTCACCGTCACGACTGGGAAACCAATCCATCAGACTGTCTTACTCTCTATCATGAAATTTCTGGGGAGCATTATTCTACTTTTATGGGCTTAAGGCATCTATGCGCTTGGGGCATCTCTGCGCTTCGGTCGTCTGTCTCTCCCCGGAGACTGATTACTCTGACCCGCTATGTGTCAACTGCTGGGTGTCACCATCCTTTGGAAGATACAAATCTCCCTTCTGACCGCACCCGGCAAGCAGAAGAGTGGTGAACATGAGGGCAATGAGGGCTCTCATGAAAGGCTCCTTGTACTTTTTACCATGAGCCGATTCGCTCAGGGCTGTGTGGATAGTCACTCACCACAGAACAGCCATTCTTTGAAATGGCTGTTTCAGCAATGATCAACCGCTGAGTATAATCTGCATCAAACTGCGGCGATAGCCCTAACTGACGGATACACTGATGAACGAAAGTGAGTACCATGACCTCCTGGACGACCTGATGGTCGCCCTTGAAGACGCCATAGAAGAGGCAGAGCTGGATATTGATTATGAAACCGCCGCAGGCATTCTCACTCTGACCTGTGAAGATAACTCCAAAGTCATTCTGAGTCGGCAGACACCCGTGCTGCAATTATGGCTGGCCGCAAAAGGTGGCGGCTTTCACTTTGATTACGATGAAGACAAAGGGCAGTGGCTTGCTGACAGCAACGGTGAAGAGTTTATGCAGGTATTGAATCGCTGTCTGAGTGAGCAGTATGGGGAGGCGGTAGAGCTTTCTGTCTGAATTTTGGGGAAGCTTTAGCTTCCTGATTCAGGTTTTCTGAAAAACAAAAAGGCGAAACCCGGATAGGGCTTCGCCATTTTTGACAGAGTCTGAGGAAGCAGATTACGCCTCCTCATATACTGCTTAGTGTCAAGCTGACTGCTTCTGTGGATTAGAAGTAGTACAGAGCCTGTACAGCGTAGGTGTCGTCCAGATCTTTCTCGCCATTAACAGCAACTTTCTCGCCACGGGTGTATTCGAAAGCGAACTGCATTGGGCCAGTTTCATAGATGGCGCCCACCATGTAGTCAGAGAACTGAGCGTCAGTCTTGTCACCAGTGTAGGTGTCGTCAGCCGTCAGCTGGTTGAAACCAGACTGCAGGTAGAAACCTTCAACAACCTGAGGCAGGGCCAGCTTACCGTACAGTTCGATACCGGTAGATTCTTTGTCCAGAGTGCCTTTAACTACAGCCGTCTTGTTTTCGAACTGACCGTAGGTAGCTGCCAGGTAGAGAGCTTCGTTTTCGTACTTGGCACCAACGGTAGCAGAGGTAGACTTGTCAGAACCACTGTAATCTGGTGTGTTAGTTGGAAGAGTCGGAGGAACATTATCTACTACGTTAGCGTACTTGGTTTCGTTGTAGGTAGCACCCAGAGACAGACCCATCGGCAGGTCGTAGCTCAGAGCAACACCATAGCTTGAGTCACGAGTTCCGGATTCACCAGTCAGAGTCTTACCACCGGTACCTTTCAACTGGTACTGGATACCAACATTCAGACCACCAAAGCTGTTGCGGTACTGGATTACATCGTCAGCACGAGCAGTACCGTCGGTGTCACCATTGTCGTGTGTAGCATCAGCATCAGTTGCCAGACCAGTACGACCGCTATAGACACCCATAGCAGCACCACCACCGATGGCGAACTGGTCAGTCCAGCCAGATACGTCAGAGGTTACGGACCATGCTTTACCCGCAGTGAAGGCACCGTAGGTGTCGTGGCTCAGGCCAACGTTACCCAGACGGTTGAAGAACTGGTCGTCCTGATCACCGTCAACAGCGTAGAAGCCCCACTCAGCAACAGCGGAACCGGTCCAGCCGCTGGAAAACTTGTGAGCGTACTTGAAGTTGATACGCGGGCTGGCATCTTTCATCTCAGCATCGGAACCATTGCTCTTCATGGTTTTAGCGCCGATCTTACCGCCGATGCTCAGGCTGTTAACGTCATCGTTATAAACTTCCAGGGCCATTGCCTGACCGGCAACAAGGGAAGCTACTAAAGTGGCAAGCAGTTTCTTCTGCATGGTCACTAGACTCCTAACTCAATGTGTTGTGTTGTTGGATCTTTTTTCTGCTTTTTATATGTGATCACGAATTATTAAAAGTGATTCTATGACCGAGCAGTTATATGCGGATTCTTATAAGTTCTGGGACGATCATCACATCACTAAAACTCATACCCCCATTCAATATTCAATATTGCTCGATATTTATACCTATACAGCTGCGGTCAAATACTCTCGCAAACGACAACAAAATAGATGCAGCTACCTATTGAACTCCCTGCAACCTCCCTTTGACGAAATTATTGAACGCAACTCATTGCGTAAATTTTTTATGAACCTGGTAAAAATTGGTAAAAGAGATACCCAATTCTGTGGCATCAAGAACCCTTAAAGGACACAAATAAACGACAAATCTTATGTTTTTAGCAAAATGAGGGACTATTAGTTTTTCCAGATAATGGATCGAAAAGAATATTACGTAGATCAGTATTCAAACCACGAAAGGCCACAGGGCGGGATAAGCAGATAGGTTGTTATTGCTTCAGAAGCAGCAGATCAATAGGAAGAACTCTTTAGAAAGAGAGTATTTATTCTGATCAGAGCAGGCTGTCTCCAGCTCACTCTGATTCGGCATTAAAAAGTCCGATTCAGCCCCATATCCCAGAAGCCAATTTCCAGGCGGGTAGCTTCCCTGAAAGTACGACAGAGAGAGTCCATTCGCCCATCAGAAAACCGACTGTCGGCCAGCTTTTCAATCGCTTCAACCTGTCTGACAGCCCCCTGCACAAACTCCTCTCCCCCATAGGTCTGAATCCATTTCCAGTAGGGGTTACCTTCTCTTTTCGTCGCCGGATCATTGATCAGTCTCAGACCAATCTCTGCATAGCCCACCGCACAGGGCGAGAGGGCTGTCTGGAGATCCAGAATATCGCCTGCCATTCCTCGCTCAAGCACATAGCGGGTATAGGCCATATTAGCCCTGGCTTCTGGCTGACTGACCACATCCTGCTCAGTCATTCCCCACTCAGCGCAATACTCCAGATGAAGATTCATCTCTGAAAGAATCCCGGCCACGGAGTCAGAAGCCGCTTTCATATCCTCAAGATTGTCGGCCTTGTAGACCGCCAGGGCATAAGCTCTGGCAAAGTGAATCAGAAACAGATAGTCCTGCTGCAAATAGTGCTTGAAACTCTCCAGAGGCAGGGTCCCGTCAGCAATGCCCTGAACAAACTCGTGATGACAATAACGGTGCCAATCATCAGCACAGGCTGTTTTCATTTGGCAGTAAAGCGTATCGGGATGATCCAACCGAGAGGTCATGATTAAGTCCACAAAAGGTATTGAGAAAAGGCGAAATCATAACCTGAATGTTCAAGTAGAGCACCAAGCCGTTATACTTCACCTTTTGGCACGAACAGGTTAGATCCATGCTGACTCAAACCATGATCGACAAACTCAACGATCAGATCAATCTGGAGTTTTACTCCTCCAACCTTTATCTGCAAATGGCTTCCTGGTGCGAAGCCCAGGGGCTTGATGGCTGCAACGAGTTTCTGCGCCGCCATGCCCGGGAAGAGATGGAGCATATGCAAAAGCTCTTTGACTACGTGAATGAGACAGGCGCTATGGCTATCATCGGTGCAATCAATGCACCACCCCACCAGTATGAATCGGTAAGAGATATCTTCCAGCGAACCTACGAGCACGAGTGCGAAGTGACCCGTTGTATCAACGAGCTGGCACACACCGCTTTTACTGAAAAGGACTATAGTACCTTCAACTTTCTGCAGTGGTATGTATCCGAGCAGCACGAGGAAGAGAAACTGTTCAAAGGCATTCTGGATAAAATCGATATGATTGGCTTTGAAGGCAAGGGCCTTTACTACATCGACAATGAAGTGTTGAAACTGGTAGCTGCCATGCCTCCTGTTACGGCCGCCTGACAGTCTACACCCCTGTCAGGGAAGGCAGGGTTACTACTGGCATACAGGACACAAAGGTGATTGCTTTGCCCATTCATCAAGGCATGCCTGGCAATAAAAATGTTTTGCACAGGCTGCAAGTGCAGGGTTTTTCAAGGGTTCTAAACAGATAAGGCATAATCCTGTAAAGATCTGCCCTGCCAAGTAGTCGGCAGCTTCTATAAACAATTTGTGCTCTGTTCTTTTAGCAATGAGTCTGGAAATGGCCAGCAATGAGCTTTCATCACTCTTAAAATATACGCTTACGTCACATGCAATATTATATAAAAAACTTAACATCAAGCCCATTGAAAAAATAGCAATACGTTTAGCATTATGAGCATTGCCGGATTTAGATCTATAGAAATTTATTAAAGCAACAGTTGCTATTTCAGATACTCGTAATCGCAGCCTGTATTCATCATAATATAACGACAGATAGGCCAATAAATCGAACAGGCCAGTGTAAAAAAACTGTACGTAATCTTCATATGACGTAGCATGGTCGGAACTTACATATTCATCATAATATAACGAGAAAGCGGTTAATAAATTCGACAGGCCACTGGAAAAACTCTGTTCGTAATCTTCACAGGAAGCAGTATGGTTGGAACTTATACACTCATCATAAGTATTAACTTGAGATCCGTAAGAAGCAGCACAAAATATTAGTAAGATAAATATCACTAATTTGCGTAGATGAGGCATATTCATTATTCATATCAAAAAAATCAGCACGATGCAGCTGCGGGCGCTCTCTGAATTATCAGTCCATCAGACTGATCGTTTTTATCGCTCTGCACAGCATGACCCGACCGGGCGATGCTTTACGCGAAATTAAAATACCTCCTGCCACAGCAGCCTTGCCATCCCAGACAAGGGACGGCAAAGCTTCGAGAAATCAGGCCATAAACAGAACCCGATCAACCAGCTTATCGATCCCTTCAGCAGCTTCGCTGATGCGTCTGGCAATCATATAGGCTGGAGTGGTCACCAGTTTGCGCTGCTCATCCACCACAATATCATCCACAGCACACTCTACATGTCTGACACCCGTCTGCTCCAGTGCCGCAGCCGTTTCAGCATCATTGCCAATGGTGGCCAGAACGCCCTCACCGTATATACGACCGGCAATAGCAGGGGCAATACACATCAGCCCAACAGGTTTACCGGCTTCTGCGAAAGACCTGGCTGCCGTGCTGACGTCACTCTGAACCTTGAGTTCGCTGCCACTGAAAGCAAAATCCGATAAATTTTTTGCTGCCCCAAAACCGCCGGGCAAAATCAGGGCATCAAAGTCTTCAGCCCCGAGTTCTCCCAGGGGCCTGATCTCACCCCGCGCAATCCTGGCTGCTTCCACCAGTACATTTCGTCCCTCGTCCATTTCATCGCCCGTTACATGATTAATGACGTGGTGCTGAGCAACATCGGGTGCAAAGCACTGGTAGCTGGCTCCACGGCGATCAAGACTGAGCAGGGTTAGAACGGCTTCCTGGATTTCGCTGCCGTCAAACACACCTGACCCGGAAAGAATAACCGCTACTTTCTTACTCATAGATAGTCCCCATTTATTACCGTCACGACAGAGAGGCAGACTAAAGATTGCTGCTTTTAGATGACCAACTGACTCTGAAAATCATCAGCCAAAAGCGAAAAAAACATTCCAATAATATAGTGGGCTGAAAGAGAAGGTGAAATTATTTTCAAAATTAACCGATAGACTGAAACAGATAACGTCGACGACGCCGTTCTAGTCGAGCTAGACTGAAGCAAAAATGCTTGAATGGAGTCCCTGTCCTATTGAAAAAGCTTCTGGCTCTGAGACTTTTGACATTGTCCATAATGATGTTTACCACAGGCCTGATTACCGGTTGGTGGTGGCATGAAATGCTCGATAATAAGAGTGAAAAGGCTTCGTTTGAAGTTCTGAACTACCGAAATTGGCTACCTCTTGGGGATTCCAGCAATACGCTGGAACCGCTCGACATACCTCAGGAAATCATTGATTTTGAGCAGGCTCTGGAAGACCTCAGATACGATGACGCTCTGATTATTTTTCAACGGCAGGAGCGACTGAATTCAGACCTCAGCGAACGGCTGGTGACAGTCCTGATGCAAAAAACAGATGAATGGTCTGAGCACAGGGAATACAGCATTGCTGCACTGGAACGTTTTACCCAACACTATTATCAGAACCCGGCTCTGCTGCATAAGCTGTCAGAACTCTACACTGCTCAGTATGAGCTGGAGAAAGCCATTGAGGTGCTGATCAACGCTCAATCATTCACCAGCGATCCTGATAAGCTGAGGAATATGGCCACCAGAATCCACGAACTCAGCCGGCTTGTTTATGATAACAGGCAGACAAACCAACAACTCCATGAAACCCTGCCCCTCTTCCAGAAACTGGCAACAATGGAACCTGAGCGCGCTTTTTACCGGTTTGCACTGGCTCAAGGTTACTTGTCCACAGACGATTCTGACCATGCCATTCGCGAGCTGGAGTTGTTGCAGACCGACGAAGAGTTTGGTCGACAGGCTTCCCGGCAACTGTCTGACCTGTTACCCCCTGTTCAGGAAGAACCCGAGGAGATGCCTGCCTCAGCCATTCCTCTTATTGCCGAAGGCAATCACTACATTGTGGCCGCTCTGACTCAGAATAAAAGCCAGTCGCGACTGCTGATTGATACCGGAGCCAGTTTGACAACTTTGCCCGATGCTTTATTGAAAGAGCTTAAACGTAAGAAAATGGCCTACCGGGTGGGTCATACCGAGTTGAAAACAGCCAGTGGGATTGCCTTTGCCCCTATCTATCGGGTGAAAGAGTTACATCTCGGTCAATACGTTATCAAAGACTTGGAAGTGGCGGGATTAGACTTGGGCTATGCCTTTGCAGAAGGACTGCTGGGCATGAATGTTCTGGGCCAGTTCCATTTCCAGATCGATCAGGACCGCAACCATCTGATTCTGACACCCCGCTGACACCAGAGTGTTACCCTTACCTGTTACGCATTAGTACTTATTTTCTGCCAAGGTAACAAAATTTCGTAACCTTTTCGTCACCCTAACGCCACCGGAAAGTTTAATTATCATTAAAATTCAATAAGTTAAGCAAACTGGCACAGCATATGCGTAACACTGACAAAACAATAATAATAAGCTCACATAATAAAAATAATAAGCGCGGCCTACATAATAATAACAAGAGCATAGGTAAGTTGATTATTTTGCAGTATGCCCTCCGGGTTTTCCATGGAAAAGGTAGCCAGCAAAATTATCCGTTTACATCTCAGGCGACACAATAAAGATAATAATTATCCGCCAGCAGAGGGGGAGGTTTGACCTCCCCCTTTTTTTCTTTTCTATCGAACAACTGTACGGTGTGCCGAGATGAATTCCTTGGGACTATAAACCAGTGTCAACCCTACCCACTGGGATGCTATGATGTACGCCAGACCGGAGCAGTCCATCTGATCCACCGCGACGATATTACTGACTAACCAACAAAGATTTCATGCAAAACTCATCATGACAGGCATCATTATTATAGTGTTAGTGGTGCTGGGCATCTCGCTTGCTGCTTATTACTTCTGGCTTAGGTCATCCTCAGAAAAAGACCCGGCACCCTCTGAATCGCAGCTTCCTGATCCCGACTCTACCCGGGAGCCTGATGACTTCTACTATAGAGACCAGACTCGCACTCCTCGTGAAAATCACCCTATTTCACGGCGGGAAATCAGTGAGAATGCCCTGAAAGTCCTTCACCGGCTGAACACTAATGGCTACGAAGCTTACCTGGTAGGCGGCTGCATCCGTGACCTTTACCTGGGTCTTCACCCTAAAGATTTCGACGTTGCCACCAATGCAACGCCTGAACAGGTTCGCAGACTTTTCCGTAACTCCCGGATCATCGGTCGCAGATTCAAGCTGGTGCACATTCTGTTTGGTCGCGAAATGATTGAGGTGGCCACTTTCAGAGCCAGTCATGATGAAGCCCGCAATGACAACCACAGCAGGGACAAGTCCGATCACTCCGATTCCGGACGGATTCTGAGAGACAACGTTTACGGCTCTATAAAAGACGACGCTATTCGTCGAGACTTTACCGTCAACGCACTCTATTATGACGTCCGTGACTACTCCGTCATAGATTATTGCGGTGGTGTTCAGGACCTTGAAAATAACACTTTAAAGTTGATTGGCGATCCGGTTAAACGATACCACGAAGATCCGGTTCGAATGATGCGAGCCCTGCGCTTTGTGGCCAAGCTGGATTTTGATATGGATCCCGCAACAGCAGACCCCATCTATGACCTTGGTCATCTGTTGAGTGACATTCCATCGGCCAGACTGTTTGACGAAGTGCTAAAACTACTGCAGTCGGGCAAAGGAGTAAGAACTTTCCACCTCATGCGTGAGTTTAGTCTGCTTCAGTACCTGTTCCCGGCAACACATCACAGTCTTGAAGCTCAGGATGAATTAGCTGAAGCACTGATTATCAGGGCACTGGAAAGTACCGATTCACGGATTACCCGAGGCAAGCCTGTCACCCCCGCCTTCTTGTTTGCTGCCTTCCTCTGGGCTCCGCTGCAGAGACTGGCCGGGGATCTCCGCGATCAGGGCGTGCCTCCCACACCCGCCCTGCAACAGGCAGCCATGGTCGTGCTGGATAATCAGTGTGCTCATACTGCGATTCCTAAACGTTTCACCATGGTAGTTCGGGATATATGGGAAATGCAGTACCGACTGGAACGCCGTCAGCCCAAGGCCATTGAAACCTTGATGGAACACCCTAAATTCAGGGCTGCCTATGATTTTCTGGTACTCAGGGAAGCCGCCGGTGAAGAACTGAACGATGCAGGGCAGTGGTGGACTGATATCCAGGACTCTTCGGATCAGGATAGAAGCAGCATGATTCACGACCTTCGCTCCCATCCCGATGGCAAAGGCGGTCAGAAACGAAGAAGACGCCGCCCACGCAAGCGTCCACCGGTCCTGAACACACCAAAATGAACCACTGTAGCTGAACAATTATGACCACCGCCTATATAGCCCTGGGCAGCAATCTGGAAAATCCCGGCCTGCAATTGCAAAGAGCTGTGGACGACATTGATTCATTGCCCGAAGTTGAAGTATCAGGCTGTTCAAAGCTCTACATCAGTGATCCGGTCGGCCCTAAAGGGCAGCCTGACTATTGCAACGCTGCCGTCCGGATTGAAACCAGACTCGCACCGCTGGCATTACTGGACATCATGCAAGCCATTGAAAATGACCACGGCAGGGTCAGAACCGTGCGCTGGGGGCCCAGAACGCTTGACCTCGATATAATCCTTTACGGTGATAACATCATTGAGTCCGAACGTCTGACTGTGCCCCACTATCAGATGCATGTGAGGAACTTTGTACTCTGTCCAATACTGGATATAGACCCTGAACTCACCCTTCCTGATGGCCGCAAAGCAGCCACACTGCTAGCGGAAGTCGGAACTGATGGTATTGAAGTAATGGCAACTCACTACCCCTGGTTTTGACTTCTCCCCGGACGTAAAGAGGGTGTCGCAAAAGTAGCGAGGCGCAGCACTTTTGCGACAGCCTCAAAGGCGGGAATCATTCAGCTTGGGTTGATAAGCTTGCGGTTATACCTGCTGGCGAGTACCCACTCTTTTTTTTATATCAAGATTCGTTACGAAATTGTCTCCTACAGAGGAGCGGTTGTCAGATTAAGGACTGAGGTCATCATCCTGATCCACATCAGGAAACTTGCGTTTTTGATGTATTCTTTTGTGATTCGACATAGCTTGAGCATTCTTGGAGACCGTTCCGCATAGACGCCGCTGGCCGTCCTCCCCGATCATGGTTACGTCACAGTTACGTTGCCTGGTGTGGGGTTCCAATAGCTTTTGAAAAGCGAACTGACAACGGCAACCACTTTTACAGATATCCCTGAATAAGGGTTGGAGCATAGTGGAGTGTCTTTGGTGTCGACAATAAAAAGTTTTGTCAACGGTTCGGCCTGACAGACGACAGACAACGTCAGTAACAGCAACCGCAGTGCCGAAAAGAGTGAGTATTTAATAATCCTATCCCTGCATTCTGGCTTGTACAGAGCAAGGATAGATCAAGAAAACCTCGTGAAAGAGCGGTTGTCAGACTAAGGCCTGAGGTCATCGTCTTGATCATTAACAGGAGGCTTGCGTTTTCGATGCATTCTTTTGTGATTCGACAGGACTTTTGCATTCTTGCAGACCTTTCCGCATGACTGTTGCTGGCCTTCCTCCCCGACCACGGCCACGTCACAGGTTTTTTGTCCGGTGTGGTATCCAGTTTTGTGATTCGACAGGACTTTTGCATTCTTGCAGACTTTTCCGCATGGCCGTTGCTGGCCTTCCTCCCCGATCACTGTTACGTCACAGGTTTGTTGCCCCGTGTGGTATGAACTTTTGTGAGCCAACAGGCTGTTAGCATTCTTGAAGACCCTACCGCATGGCCGCCAACCACCCTCGCCGATCACGGTCACGTCGCAGGTTTGTTGCGCGGTGTGGTATCCGACTTTGTGATTCGACAGGGCTTTGGCATTCCTGCAGACCTTTCCGCACGGTTTCTGCTGGCCAGCCTTCCCCTCCACGATTAAATCACAGGTTTGTTGTCCGGTGTGGTCTCTTCTTTTGTGATCCTTAAAGGCTTGAGCATTCTTCCAGATCTTTCCGCACGGCTTTGGCTGGCCATCTTCCCCGATCACGGTCACGTCACAGGTTTTTTGTCCGGTGTGGTATCCGACTTTGTGACTCGACAGGGCGTTAGCATTGTTGCAGAGCTTTCCGCATGGCTGCGGCTCGCCGTCCTCACCGATCACGGTCACATCACAGGTTTTTTGTTCGGTATGGTATCCCCTCTTATGAGCTGACAGGGCGTGAGCATTCTTGCTGACCTTCCCGCAAGGCCTCGGCTGGCCATCCTCCCCGATCACAGTCACGTCACAGCTTTGTTGTTCAGTGTGGTATCCACTTTTGTGGTTCGACAGGGCATGTGTATCCTTGCAGACCTTCCCGCATGGCCGCGGCTGGCCATCCTTCCAGATCAAGGGCACGTCACAGGTTTGTTGCCTGGCGTGACAATTGCTTTTGTGACACGACAGTGGTTTTGCATTCTTGAAGGTCTTCCCGCATTGCAGCAGCTGACCATTCTCCCCGAATATTATCAAGCTGCAAATGGCCTGATCGGCAGGGTAGGTTGTATCGGATGAATCGGAAGACTGCCGGAATTGACAAACGCCATGACAGGGATGGACGAAACAATTTAAACCTAGCGTATGTGAGTGTCGTCCAGGGACTCCATTATCCCTGCCAGAATCAGAATACAGAAGGCTAGTGAAAAAGCCTGTAGGTTTAGGGAGTGCTTCCTGCCCGGATGATTCTGATGGCGGGTTGGGTTGTTGCTTGTTTCCAGAGCCGGGCATCATAGTGGTGATCACGAACAGTTGATCCTGACTCGACCCCCGGAGCTCCACAAAGTTAAACGACGCTGAATCGGGGTTCCAATAGCTTTTTAAAAGCGAACCGAAAACGGCAACCACTTTTACAGATATCCCTGAATAAGGGTTGGAGCATAGTGGAGTGTCTTTGGTGTCGACAATAAAGCGTTCTGGCAAAGGTTCGGCCTGACAGACGACAGACAACGTCAGTAACAGAAACCACGTTGCCGCAAAGAGTGAGTGCTTAATAATTCCATCCCTGCATTCTGGCTTTTACAGAGCAAGGATAGATCAAGAAAACCACATGAAAGGACGTTTGTCAGATCAACGACTGAGGTCACCGTCCTGATCCACAATAGGGGACTTGCGTTTTCGGTGTCTTATTTTGTGATCCGCCAGAGCTTGAGCATTCTTGCAGACCTTCCCGCATGGTCGCTCCTGAACATCCTCCCCGACTACTGTTATGTCACAGGCTTTTTGTCCGGAGTGAATTTTGTTTTTGTGAGATGACAGAGATAGAGCATTCTTAAAGACTTTCCCACACGGCTGCAACTGGCCATCCTTTCCGACTATTGACAGGTCACAGGTTTGTTCCCCGGTGTGAGCGATTCTTTTATGATTCGCATAGGCGTGAGCATTCTTGCAGATCTTTCCGCATGACCGAGACTGGCCATCCTTCCCGACCACGGCCACGCCACAGGTTTGTTCCCCGGTATGGTTTCTTCTTTTGTGATCCGAAAGGGCTTTAACGTTCTTGCAGACCTTTCCGCATGGCTTTGGCTCGCCATCCTCACCGATCACGGTGACGTCACAGGTTTGTTCCCCGGTATGGTATCCGCTTTTGTGACTCGAGAGGACTTTAGAGTTCTTGAAGACCTTTCCGCATCGCCACGGCTGGCCATCTTCCCCGATCTCGGTCACGTCACAGGTTCGTTGCCCGGTGTGGTATCCACTTTTGTGATCCGACAGAGCTTGAGCATTCTTGCAGACCTTCCCGCATGGCCGCGACTGACCATCCTCCCCGATCACGTTCACGTCACAGGATTGTTGCCCGGTATGGTATCGTCTTTTGTGATTCGACAGGTCTTGATTATTATCGCAGACGATCTCGCATTGTCGCTGATGGCCATCCTCCCCAACCACGGCCACGTCACAAATTTGTTGCCCGGTGTGCTGTCGGGTTTTGTGAACGGACAGAGCTGAAGCATTTCTGCAGGCTTTTCCGCATGGCCGCGTCTGTCCATTCTCCCCGATTACAATCACGTCACAGGTTTTTTCCCCTGTGTGCAGTCCGCTTTTGTGTATGGCCAGAGCTGCGGCATTTCTGCAGACCGCCCCGCAGGGCCGTTGTAGCCCCCTCACGATCACGGGCGCGTCACAGGTTTTTTGTCTCGTGTGGTCTCTGTTTTTGTGATACGACAGGGCGATAGCATTCTTGCAGACCTTCCCGCACGGCTGCAGTTGGCCATCCTCGTCAACCACAGTCAGTTCACAGTTTTTTTGCCCGGAGTGGTAGTTGCGTTTGTGACACGACAGTGATTTTACGTTCTTGAAGACCTTCCCACATTGCAGCAGCTGGCCATCCTCCCAGAATATTATGAAGTTGCAAATGGCTCGCCCGGCAGGGACGTTTTTTTCGATTTTCCCTGCAACCATTGTGTCTATGGTGACCCCGTTAACAGGGTTGCAAATAGAGCAGTATCTATTGGCCAAATGAGGACATGAGCTTTGTCTGGGTGTTGCTACTGTAGGGCTTGTCGAACTTTCTTCACAATCGGACGCTCTGCTATCGGATGAACCGGAAGACTGCCGGAATTGACAAGCCCCACGACAGGGATGAACGAAACAATTTAAACCCAAAGTATGCGGGTATTGTTCAGGGACTCCATTATCCCCTCCAGAATCAGAATACGGGAGGCTACTGAAAAAACTTATAGGTTGAGGGAGGGCCTCCGTGGCTTCCTGCCCGGATGATTCTGATGGCGAGTTGGGTTGTTGGCTGTGTCCAGAGCCAGGCATCATAGTAGTGATCGTGAACGGATGATCCTGACTGGTCTCCCGGAGTTCCACCGAGTTAAACGACGATGAATCGAGGTTCCAATAGTTTTTTAAAAGCGAACCGACAGTGGCAACCACTTTTACAGATATTTCTGAATAAGGGTTAGAGCTCAGAAGAGTGTCTTTGGTGGTCAGAATCAGTTCATAAACAACCAGCAGATTCGTGGCGTAAAGCCATTGCCATGAAACCGACTCAATGATGGTCGTTTTCATCCCGTCACTGTCAGGTCCGGGTGGTTTGCTATCAGATAGAAAATCAGGTTCTGTATAGCCGTTTGTGTCGGCAATGTGTGAGGGTCTGTCCGGTAATGTTTGCCGGTCAAACTTTATAGAAAAGCTCTGATTTGGAAAAACTGCACTTTGCACAAGCTCGACAATAAAACGTTCTGTCAGCGGTTCGGCCTGACAGGCGACAGACAACTTCAGTAACAGCAACCGCAGTGCCGCAAAGAGTGAGAGTTTAATAATTCTATCTCTGCATTCTGGCTTTTACAGAGCAAGGATAGATCAAGAAAACCTCATGAAAGGGCTGGTTGTCAGATTAAGGCCAAAGGTTATCGTTCAGATCCACAACAGAAGGCTTGCGTTTTCGATGCATTCTTTTGTGACTCGAGAGGGCTTGAGCATTTTTGCAGGTCTTTCCGCATGGCCGTGGCTGGTCATCCTCCCCGATCCCGGTCACGTCACAGGTCCGTCCCCCGTTGTGCTGTCTTCTTTTGTGATCCCTGAGGGCTCTGGTATTCTTGCAGACCTTTTCGCATGGCTGTGGCTCGCCATCCTCACCGATCACGGTCCAGTCACAGGTTTGTTCCCCGGTGTGGTATCCGTATTTATGACTCGAAAGGGATTTAGAACTCTTGAAGACCTTTCCGCATGGCCACGGCTGGCCATCTTCCCCGATCACGGTCACGTCACAGGTTCGTTGCCCGGTGTGGAACGCACTTTTGTGATTCGTCAGGGCCTGAGCATTCTTACAGACCTTTCCGCATGGCCGCAACTGACCATCCTTCCCGATCACGTCCACGTCACAGGATTGTTGCTCAGTATGATATCGTCTTTTGTGATTTGACAGGTCTTGAGTACTCTCGCAGGTGATCTCGCATCGCCGATGATGGCCATCCTTCCCAACCACGACCACGTCACAGATTTGTTGCCCGGTGTGCCGTCGGCTTTTGTGAACGTAGAGAGCTGCGGCATTTAAGCAGGCCTTTCCGCATGGCCGCGGCTGGCCATTCTCTCCGATTACAATCACGTCACAGTTTTTTTTCCCGGTGTGCAGTCCGCTTTTGTGAACGGACAGAACTGCGGCATTCCTGCAGACCGTCCCGCAGGGCCGTTGCTGACCATCCCTTCCGATCACGGGTAGATCACAGGTTTGTTGTCCCGTGTGGTCTCTGCTTTTGTGATACCTTAGAACGTTAGCATTCTTGCAGACCGTCCCGCACGGCTGCAGTTGACCATCCTCCCCGACCACACTGAGATCACAGGTTTTTTGCCCAGAGTGGTAGTTGCCTTTGTGTCGCGACAGTGATTGTGCATTCTTGAAGACCTTCCCACATTGCAGCAGCTGGCCATCTTCCCCGAATATTATCAAGTTGCAAATGGCTTGCCCGACAGGGACGTTTTTATCGATTGTCCCTGCAACCATTGAGTTTATGGCGATCCCGTCTGAGTCAACCCCATGGGGGCATGAGCTTTGTCCGGGCGTTGCTACTGTGTGGTCTGTCGAACTTTGTTCACAATCGGGCGTTCTGCTATCAGATGAATCGGAAGACTGCCGGAATTGACAAGTACCGTGACAGGGATGGACGAAACAATTTAAACCCAACGTATGTGACTGTTGTTCAGGGGCTCCATTATCTCCGCCAGAATCAGAATACAGATGGCCACTGAAAAAGCCTACAGGTATAGGGAGGACTTCCTGCCCGGACGATTCTGATGGCGGGTTGGGTTGTTCGTTCTGTCCAGAGCCGGGCATCATAGTGGTGATAGCAAGCGGGCGATCCTGACTGGTTCCCCGAAGTTTCACCGAGTTAAACGACGGTAAATCGGGGTTCCAATAGCTTTTCAAAAGCGAAACGACAACGGCAACCACTTTTACACATATCCCTGAATAAGGGTTGGAGCATAGTGTAGTGTCTTTGGTATCGACAATAAAACGTTCTGTCAACGGTCCGGCCTGACAGACGACAGACAACGTCAGTAACAGCAATTGCAGTGCCGCAAAGAGTGAGTGTTTAATAATTCTATCCCTGCATTCTGGTTTTTACAGAAAAAGGATAGATCAAGAAAACCTCATGAAAGTGCGGTTGTCAGATCAAGGACAGAAGTCATCGTTCAGATCCTCAACAGAAGGCTTGCGTTTTCGATGCATTCTTTTGTGACTCGCGAGGGCTTGAGCATTTTTGCAGGTCTTTCCGCATGGTCGCGGCTGGCCATCCTCTCCGGTCACGGTCACGCCACAGGTTTGTTGCCCGGTGTGGTATCCGATTTTGTGACTCGACAGGGCGTGAGCATTCTTGCAGACCTTTCCGCATGGCCGCGGCTGGCCATCCCCAACCACGGTCACGTCACAGATTTGTTGCCCGGTGTGGTATCTCATTTTATGATTCGACAGAGCTTGAAGATTCTTGCAGGTCTTTCCGCATGGCCGCGGCTGGCGATCCTCCCCGGTCACGGTCATGTCACAAGTTTGTTGCACGCTATGGTATCCACTTTTGTGAGCCAACAGGCTGTTGGCACTCTTAAAAACCCTTCCGCATAACCGCGGCTGGTCATCCTCCCTGATTACGATCACGTCACAGGTTTGTTGCCTGCCGTGGTCTCTTTTTTTGTGATTCATCAGGGCGTTAGCATTCATGCAGACCTTTCCGCATGGCCGCGACTGATCATCCTCACCGATCACGGAAACGTTACAGGTTTTTTGCCTGCTGTGCTGTACGCTTTTGTGAACGTACAAAGTTGCGGCATTTCTGCAGGTCTTTCCGCATGGCCGCGGCTGGCCATCCTGCCCGATTACAATCACGTCACAGTTTTTTTCCCCGGTGTGCTGTCCGCTTTTGTGAGAGGACAGAACTGCAGCATTTCTGCAGACCTTCCCGCAGAGCCGCTGCAGACCATCCCTCCCGATCACGGGTACATCACAGGTTTGTTGTCCCGTGTGTTCTCTGCTTTTGTGATACTTCAGAACGTTAGCATTCTGGCAGACCGTCCCGCACGGCTGCAGTTGACCATCCTCTCCGACCACCGTCAGATCACAGGTTTTTTGCCCAGAGTGGCAGCTGCCTTTGTGACGCGACAGTGATTTTGCATTCTTGAAGACCTTCCCACATTGCAGCAGCTGGCCATCCTCCCCGAATATTATCAAGTTGCAAATGGCTTGCCCGGCAGGGACTTTTTTATCGATTGTCCCTGCAACCTTTGAGTTTATGGCGATCCCGTCTGAGTCGACCCCATGAGGGCATGAGCTTTGTCCGGGCATTGCTACTGTGTGGTCTGTCGAACTTTGATCACAATCGGGCGCTCTGCTATCAGATGAACCGGAAGATTGCCGGAATTGACAAGCGCCATGACAGGGATGGACGAAACAATTTAAACCCAACGTATGTGACTGTTGTTCAGGTGCTCCATTATCCCCGCCAGAATCAGAATACAGATGGCCAATGAAAAAGCCTATGGGTTTAGCGAGGGTTTCCTGCCCGGATGGTTCTGATGGCGGATTGGGTTGTTGGTTGTCTCCGGAGCCGGGCATCATAGCGACGATCGTGAACAGGTGATCCTGACCCCGGAGTTCCACCGAGTTAAACGACGGTGAATCAGTGTTCCAATAGCTTTTTAAAAGCGAAACGACAACTGCAACCACTTTTACACATATACCTGAATAAGGGCTGGAGCACAGTGGAGTGTCTTTGTAGTCGATAATAAAACGTCCTGTCAAAGGTTCGGCCTGACAGACGACAGACAACGTAAGTAACAGCAACCACGTTGCCGCAAAGAGTGAGTGCTTAATAATTCTATCCCTGTATTCGGCTCTTACAGAGCAAGGATAGATCAAGAAAGCCTCATGAAAGGGCGGTTGTCAGGTTAAGGCCCGAGGTCATCGTTGTGATCCACAACAGAAGGCTTGCGTCTTCGATGCTTTCTTTTGTGATTCGACAGGGCTTGAGCATTCCTGAAGACCTGCCCGCATGGCTGCGGCTGGCCATCCTTCTGAACCACGGTCACGGCACAGGTTTGTTGCCCGGTGTGGTATCCAGTTTTGTGAGCCGACAGGCTGTTAGCATTCTTGAAGATCTTACCGCATGGCCGCAAACAGCCATTCTCACCGATTACGGTCACGTCACAGGTCTTTTTCCCGGTGTGGTGTCCGCTTTTGTGAGTGGACAGAGCTGCTGCATTTCTGCAGACCCTCCCGCAGGGCCGTTGCAGACCACCCCCCCCGATTACGGGTATATCACAGGTTTGTTGCCTCGTGTGGTCTCTGATTTTGTGAACCGACAGGGTTTGAGCATTCTTGCAGACCTTTACGCATGGTTGCAGTCGGCCATCCTCCCCGATTACGGCCATGTCACAGGTCTTTTTCCCGGTGTGCTGTCCGCTTTTGTGAGTGGACAGAGCTGCAGCATTTCTGCAGACCTTTTCGCACGGCTTCGGCTGGCCATCCTCCCCAATCACGGTCACGTCACAGATTTTTTGCCCGGTGTGCCGTCGGATTTTGTGAATGTACAGCGCTTCGGCATTTCTGCAGTCCTTTCCGCATAGTCGCGGCTGGCCATCCTCCCTGATTACGGTTACGTCACAGGTTTGTTGCCTGACGTGGTCTCTTCTTTTGTGATTCAACAGGGCTTGAGCATTCTTGCAGACCGTCCCGCACGGCTGCAGTTGACCATCCTCCCCGACCAACGTCAGGTCACAGGTTTTTTGCCCAGAGTGGTATTTGCTTATGTGATACGACAGTGATTTTGCATTCTTGAAGACCTTCCCACATTGCAGCTGCTGGCCATCCTCCCCGAATATAATCAAACTACAAATGACTTTCCCGGCAGGGGCGTTTTTATCGATTGTCCCTGCAACCATTGAGTCTATGGCGGTCCCGTCTGAGGCGACCCCGTTAACAGGGTTGCAAATAGAGCAGTATCTATTGGCCAAATGAGGGCATGAGCTTTGTCCGGGCGTTGCTACTGTTGGGTCTGTCAAACTTTGATCATAATCGGGCGCTCTGCTATCAGATGAATCGGAAGATTGCCGGAATTGACAAGCGCCATGACAGGGATGGACGAAACAATTTAAACCCAACGTATGTAGGTGTTGTTCAGGGACTCCATTATCCCCGCCAGAATCAGAATACAGAAGGCTAGTGAAAAAGCCTATGGGTTTAGGGAGGGCTTTCTGCCCGTATGATTCTGATGGCGGGTTGGGTTGTTGGTTGTCTCCAGAGCCGGGCATCATAGCGCTGATCGTAAACGGGTGATCCTGACTGGTCCCCCGGAGTTCCACCGAGTTAAACGACGGTATATCGGGGTTCCAATAGCTTTTTAAAAGCGAAGCGACAGTCAGAGCGACAACGACTTTCTCAGATATCCCTGAATCAGGGTTGGAGTACAGTGGAGTGTCTTTGGTGTCGACAATAAAACGTTCTGTCAACGGTTCGGCCTGACAGACGACAGACAACATCAGTAACAGCAACCGCAGTGCCGCAAAGAGTGAGTGCTTAATAATGCTATCCCTGTATTCGGCTCTTACAGAGCAAGGATAGATCAAGAAAGCCTCATGAAAGGGCGGTTGTCAGATCAAGGACAAAAGTCATCGTTCTGATCCACAACAGAAGGCTTGCGTTTTCTATGCATTCTTTTGTGACTCAACAGGGCTTGAGCATTCTTGTAGACCTTACCGCATGGCTGCGGTTGACCATTCTGCCGAACCACGGTGACATCACAGCTTTGTTGCTCGTTGTGGTATATGGATTTGTGAACTGACAGGCTGTTAGTATTCTTGAAGACCTTACCGCATGGCCGCACCCGGCCATCCTCCCTGATTACGGCCACGTCACAGGTCTTTTTCCCGGTGTGCAGTCCGCTCTTGTGAGTGGACAGAGCTGCGGCATTTCTGCAGACCGTCCAGCAGGGCCGTTGCAGACCATCACTCCCGATCACGGGCATATCACAAATTTTTTGCCTTGTGTGTTCTCTGCGTTTGTGATCCGAAAGGTCTTTACCGCTCTTGCAGACCTTTCCGCACGGCCACGGCTGGCCATCTTCCCCGATCTCGGTCACGTCACAGGCTCGTTGCCCAGTGTGGTATCCACCTTTGTGATCCGACAGGGCTTGAACATTCTTGCAGACTTTTCCGCATGGCCCCGACTGACCATCTTCCCCGATCACGTTCACGTCACAGGTTTGTTCCCCTGTGTGGTGCCTTCTTTTGTGAGCCCAAAGGGCTTTAGCATTCTTGCAGACTTTTTTGCACGGCGTCGGCTGGCCTCCCTCCTCGACCACGTGCTCATAACAGGTTTGCTGCCCCGTGTGGTCTCTTTCTTTGTGATACGCCAGGGCATTAGCATTCTTGCAGACCGTCCCGCACGGATACAGTTGACCATCCTCCCCGACCATCGTCAGATCACAGGTTTTTTGCCCAGAGTGGGAGCTGCCTTTGTGACGCGACAGTGATTTTGCATTCTTGAAGACCTTCCCACATTCCAGCATCTGGCCATCATCCCTGAATATTATCAAGCCGCAAATGGCTTGCCCGGCAGGGACGTTTTTATTGATTTTCCCTGCAACCATCGTGTCTATGGCGACCCCGTTAACAGGGTGGCAAATAAAACAGTATTTATTGGCCAAATGAGGGCATGAGCTTTGTCCGGGCGTCGCTGCTGTGTGGTCTGTCCAACCTTCTTCAAGATCGGGCGCTCTGCCATCGGATGAACCGGAAAACTGCCGGAATTGACAAGCCCCATGACAGGGATGAACGAAACAATTCAAGCTCAAAGTATGTGGCTGTCGTTCAGGGGCTCCATTATCCCCGCCAGAATCAGAATAAAGAAGGCTAGTGAAAAAGCCTATGGGTTGAGGGAGGGCTTCCTGCCCGGATGATTCTGATGGCGGGTTGGGTTGTTGGACGTGTCCGGAGCCAGACATCATAGCGGTGATCGTAAGCGTGTGGTCCTGACTGGTCCCAAGAAGTTCCACAGAGTTAAACGACGGTGAGTCGAGTTTCCAATAGCTTTTTAAAAGCGAACCGACAAAGGCAACATCTTTTACAGAGATCCCTGAATAAGGGTTGGAGCATAGTGGAGTGTCTTTGGTGTCGACAATAAAACGTTCTGTCAACGGTTCGGCCTGACAAACGACAGACAACGTCAGTAACAGCAACCAATTTGCCGCAAAGGGTGAGTGCTTAATAATTCTATCCCTGCATTCTGACTTGTACAGAGCAAGGATAGATCAAGAAAACCTCATGAAAGGACAGTTTTCAGGTTAAGGCCCGAGTTCATCGTTCTGATCCACGACAGAAGGCTTGCGTTTTCGATGAATTCTTTTGTGATTCGACAGGACTTTTGCATTCTTGCAGACCTTTCCGCATGGCCGTTGCTGACCTTCCTCCCCGACCACGGTTATGTCACAGGTTTTTTGCCCGGTGTGATATTCGCTTTTATGAGTTGAAAGGGCTTTAGCATTCTTGCAGGCCTTCCCGCATGACTGCGGCTGACCACCCTTGCGAACCACTGTCACGTTACAGGTTTGTGCCCCGGTGTGGTCTATTTTTCTGTGATCCCTAAGGGCTTGAGCATTCTTGCAGATCTTTCCGCATGGCCGCGGCTGTCCTTGCTCCCCGGTCACGGTCATTTCACAGGTTTGTTGCACGCTATGGTATCCACTTTTGTGAGCCGACAGGCTGTGGACACTCTTATAGACTCTTCCGCATAGCTGCGGCTGATTATCCTCGCTGATTACGATCACGTCACAGGTTTGTTGCCTGCAATGGTCTCTTTTTTTGTGATTCATCAGAGCGTTAGTATTCTTGCAGACCTTTCCGCATGGCTGCGACTGATCATCCTCACCGATCACGGTTAGGTTACAGGTTTTTTGCCCGGCGTGCTGCCCGCTTTTGTGAGCGTAAAGAGCTGCGGCATTTTTGCAGGCCTTTCCGCATGGCCGCGGCTGGCCATCCTGCCCGATTACGATCACGTCACAGTTTTTTTCCCCGGTGTGATGTCCGCTTTTGTGAATGGACAGAACTGCGGCATTTCTCCAGACAGTCCCGCAGAGCCGTTGCAGACCATCCCTCCCGATCACAGTTACATTACAGGTTTGTTGCCCCGTGTGGTCTCTGTTTTTGTGATACGTTAAAGCGTTCGCATTCTTGCAGACCGTCCCGCACGGCTGCAATTGACCATCCTCCCCGACCACAGTCAGGTCACAGATTTTTTGCCCAGAGTGGTAGCTGCCTTTGTGACGCGACAGTAATTGTGCATTCTTGAAAACCTTCCCACATTGCAGCAGCTGGCCATCCTCCCCGAATATAATCAAACTGCAAATGTCTTGCCCGGCAGGGGCGTTTTTATCGATTGTCACTGCAACCATTGAGTCTATGGCGGTCCCGTCTGAGGCGACCCCGTCTGAGGCGACCCCGTTAACAGGTTTGCAAACAGAGCAGTATCTATTGGCCAAATGAGGGCATGAGCTTTGTCCGGGCGTTGCTGCCGTGTGGTCTGTCGAACTTTCCTCACGATCGGGCGCTCTGCTATTGGATGAGGCGGAAGACTGCCGGAATTGACAAGCCCCATGACAGGGATGCACGAAACAATTCAAGCCCAAAGTATGTGGGTGTTGTTCAGGGACTCCATTATCCCCGCCAGAATCTGAATACAGAAGGCTAGTGAAAAAGCCTATGGGTTGAGCGAGGGCTTCCTGCCCGGATGATTCTGATGGCGGGTTGGGTTGTTGGTTGTGTCCAGAGCCAGACATCATAGCGGTTATCGTGAGTGGGTGATCCTGACTGATCCCCCGGAGTTCCATAGAGTTAAACGACGGTGAGTCTGGGTTACAATAGCTTTTTAAAAGCGAACCGGCAAAGGCAACCACTTTTACAGATATCCCTGAATAGGGGTTGGAGGATAGTGGAGTGTCTTTGGTGTCGACAGTAAAACGTTCTGTCAACTGTTCAGCATTACAGACGACAGATAACGTTAGTAACAGCAAACGAGATGCCGCAAAGAGTGAGTGTTTAATAATTCTATCCCTGTATTCTGGCTTTTACAGAGCAAGGATAGATCAAGAAAGCCTCATAAAAGGTCGGTTGCCAGATTAAGAACTAAGGTCATTGTTCAGAAGGCTTGCGTTTTCGATGCATTCTTTTGTGATTCGACAGGGCTTTTGCATTCTTGCAGACCTTTCCGCATGGCTGTTGTTGGCCTTCCTCCCCGACCACGGTGACATCACAGGTTTGTTGTCCAGTGTGGTATCCGCTTTTATGCTCCAACAGGGCTTTAGCATTCCTGAAGATCTTCCCGCATGGCTGCGGCTGACCATCCTTCCGAACTACAGTCACGTCACAGGTTTGTTGCCCGGTGTGGTCTCTGTTTTTGTGATTCGTCAGGGCTTGAACATTCTTGCAGGTCTTTCCGCATGGCCGCGACTGATCATCCTCACCGATTACAGTTACGTTACAGGTTTTTAGCCCGGTGTGCTGTCCGCTTTTGTGAATGTACAGATATGCGGCATTTCTGCAAGCCTTTCCACATGGTCGCGGCTGGCCACCCTCCCCGATTACGGTCACGTCACAGGTCTTTTTCCCGGTGTGCTGTCCGCTTTTGTGAGTGGCCAGAGCTGCAGCATTTCTGCAGACCGACCCGCAGGGCCGTTGCAGACCGTCCCTCCCGATCACGGGCACATCACAGGTTTGTTGCGTCGTGTGGTCTCTTCTTTTGTGATTCTGCAGGGCTTGAGCATTCTTGCAGACACTCCCACACGGCTGCGGTTGACTATCCTCCCCGACCACAGTCAGGTCACAGATTTTTTGCCCGGAGTGGCTGTTGCCTATGTGACGCGACAGTGATTTTGCATCCTTCAAGACCTTCCCACATTGCAGCAGCTGGCCATCTTCCCCGAATATGATCAAGTTGCAAATGGCTTGCCCGGCAGGGACGTTTTTATCGATTGTCCCTACAACCATTGAATCTAAGGCGACCCCGTTAACAGGTTTGCAAATAGAGCAGTATCTATTGGTCAAATGAGGGCATGAGTTTTGCCCGGGCGTTGCTACTGTTGGACCTTTCGAACTTTCTTCGCAATCCGGCGCTCTGCTATCGGATAAACCGGAAGACTGCCGGAATTGACAAGCCCCATGACAGAGATGAACGAAACAGTTTAAACCTAACGTATGTGGTTGTTGTTCAGGGACTCCATTATTCCCGCCAGAATCAGAATACAGAAGGCTAGTGAAATAGCCTATGGGTTGAGAGAGGGCTTTCGGGGCTTCCTGCCCGGATGATTCTGATGACGGGTTGGGTTGTTGGTTGTGTCCAGAGCCAGGCATCATAGTGGTGATCGCAAACGGGTGATCCTGACTCACCCCCCGGGTTTCCATCGAGTTAAACGTCGGTGAATCGGGGTTCCAATCGCTTTTTAAAAGCGAAGCGACAGCGGCAGCCACTTTTACAGTTATCCCTGAATGAGGGTTGGAGCATAGTGAAGTATCTATGGTATTAAGAACCAGTTCAAAAGCAATCAGCAGATTCGTGTCGTAAAGCCATTGCCATGTAACCGGCTCAATGATGGTCGTTTTCATCTCGCCACTGTCAGGTCTGGGTGGTTTGCTATCAGATAACAAATCAGGTTCTGAATAGCCCTTTTTGTCGGGAATTTGTGAGAGTTTGTCCGGTAATGTTTGCTGATCAAACTTCATAGAAAAGCTCTGATTTGGAAAAACTGCACTCTGTACAAGGTCGACAATAAAACGTTCTGTCAACGTTTCGGCCTGACAGACGACAGAAAGCGTCAGTAACAGCAACCGCAACCGCAGTGTCGCAAAGAGTGAGTGATTAATAAATCTATCCTTCGATTCTGGCTTTTACAGAGCAAGGATAGATCAAGAAAACCTCATGAAAGGTTGATTTTCAGATCAAGGACTGAGGTCATCGTCCTGATCCACAACAGGAGACTTGCGTTTTCGATGTATTCTTTTGTGGTTCAACAGGGCTTTAGCACTCTTGCAGACCTTTCCGCACGGCCGCGAATGGCCATCCCGCCCAACCACAGTCTCGTCACAGGTTTGCTTTCCGGTGTGTTTTATTCTTATGTGATCCCAGAGAACTTGAGCATTCTTACAGACCTTCCCGCATAGCTGCGGTTCGCCATCCTCCCGGACCACGTTCACATCACAGGTTTGTTGCCCGCTGTGGTATCCGCTTTTGTGACTCGAAAGGACTCTGGAATTCTTGAAGACCTTTCCGCATGGCCGCGACTGGCCATCCTCCCCGACCATAATCAGGTTACAGGTTTTTTGCCCGGTGTGGTCTCTGTATTTGTGATTCAACAGGGCTTGAACATTGTTGCAGGTCTTTCCGCATGGCCGCGACTGATCGTCCTTACCGATCACGGTTACATTACAGGTTTTTTGCCCGGTGTGCTGTCGGCTTTTATGGTTGGACAGGTGTGCGGCATTTTTGCAGGCCTTTCCGCATGGCTGCAGCTGGCCATCCTCCCCGATTATGTTTACGTCACAGGTCTTTTTCCCAGAGTGCTGTCCGCTTTTGTGGGTGGACAAAGCCGCGGCATTTCTGCAGACCGTCCCGCAGGGTCGTTGCAGACCCCCCTTCCCGATCACGGGCACATCACAGGTTTTTTGCCCCGTGTGGTTTCTGCTTTTGTGATGCGACAGGGCTTGGGCATTCTTGCAGACCTTTCCGCATGGCCGGGGCTGGCCATCTTCCAATATCACGGTCACGTTACAGGTTTGTTGCCCGGTGTGGTATCCGCTTCTATGAACCAACAGGCTGTTAGTATTCTTGAAAACCTTTCTACACGGCCGCGGCTGACCATCCTCTCCGATTACGTTCGCTTCACAGGTTTGATGCCCGGAGTGGTATCCTCTCCTATGAGACCAAAGGCCTTTAGCATTCTTGAAGACCTTCCCACATTGCAGCAGCTGGCCATCCTCCTCGATTATGATCAAGTTGCAAATGGCTTGCCCGGCAGGGACGTTTTTGTCGATTGTCCCTACAACCATTGAATCTAAGGCGACCCCGTTAACAGGTTTGCAAATAGAACAGTATCTATTGGCCAAATGAGGGCATGAGCTTTGTCCGGGAGTTGCTACTGGGGGGGCTGTCGAACTGTCTTCGCAATCCGGCGCTCTGCTATCGGATGAACCGTAAGACTGCCGGAATTGACAAGCCCCAAGACAGGGATGAACGAAACAGTTTAAACCTAACGTATGTGATTGTTGTTCAGGGACTCCATTATCCCCGCCAGAATCAGAATACAGAAGGCTAGTGAAATAGCCTATGGGTTGAGGGAGGGCTGTCGGGGCTTCCTGCCCGGATGATTCTAATGACGGGTTGGGTTGTTGGTTGTGTCCAGAGCCAGGCATCATAGTGGTGATCGCAAACGGGTGATCCTGACTCGCCCCCCGTAGTTCCATTGATTTAAACGACGGTGAATCGGGGTTCCAATAGCTTTTTAAAAGCGAACTGACAGCGGCAAACACTTCTACAGATGTCCATGAATAAGGGTTGGAGCATAGTGGAGTGTCTTTGGTATCGAGAACAAAACGTTCTGTCAACGGTTCGGCCTGACAGACGACAGGAAACGTCAGTAACAGCAACCGGAGTGCAGCAAAGAGTGAGTATTTAATAATTCTATCCCTGCATTCTGGCTTTTACAGGGCAAGGATAGATCAAAAAAACCTCATGAAAGAGCGGTTGCCACATTAAGAACTAAGGTCATTGTTCAGAAGGCTTGCGTTTTCGATGCATTCTTTTGTGATTCGACAGGGCTTTAGAATTCTTGCAGACCTCTGCGCATGGACGCGACTGGTCATCCTCCCCAACCACGATCTCGTTACAGGTTTGTTGCCTGGTGTGGTTTCTTCTTTTGTGAGTCCAAAGGGCTTGAACATTCTTGCAGACCTTTCCGCATGGACGCGACTGGCCATCCTCCCCAACTACGACCACGTCACAGGTTTGTTGCCTCGTGTGGCCTCTGCTTTTGTGATCCCACAGGGCTTGAATATTCTTGCAGACCTTGCCGCATGGCCGCGACTGGCCATCCTCACCGATCACGGTTACGTTACAGGTTTTTTGCCCGCTGTGTTGTCGACTTTTGTGAACGGAAAGAGCTGCGGCATTTCTGCTGATTTTTCCGCACGGCTTCGGTTGGCCATCCTCGCCAACCACGGTCGCGTCACAGATTTGTTGCCTCGTGTGGTCTCTGCTTCTGTGATCCCATAGGGCTTGAGCATTCTTGCAGAGCTTTCCGCATGGCCGCGGCTGGCCATCCTCACCGGTCACGGTTAAGTTACAGGTTTGTTGCCCCGTGTGGTATCCACTTTTGTGGGCTGACAAGCTGTTGGCACTTTTAAAGACCCTTCCACATAGCCGCGGCTGGTCATTCTCCCTTATTACTGTCACGTCACAGGTTTGTTGCCTGCCGTGATCTCTTTTTCTGTGATTCAACAGGGCTTGAGCATTCTTGCAGACCTCTCCGCATGGCCGCAATTGGTCATCCTTCATAACGGTCACATCACAGGTTTTTTGCCCCGTGTGGTCTCTGCTTCTGTGATGCAACAGAATGTTAGCATTCTTGCAGACCATCCCGCACGGCTGCAGTTGACCATCCTCCCCGACCACCGTCAGTTCACAGGTTTTTTGCCCAGAGTGGTAGTTGCCTGTGTGACGCAACAGTGAATTTGCACTCTTGAAGACCTTTCCGCATTGAAGCAGCTGGCCATCCTCCCCGAATATGATCAAGGTGCAAATGGCTTGCCCGACAGCGACGTTTTTATCGATTGTCCCCGCAACCATTGTGTCTGTGGCGACCCCGTCTGAGGCGACCCCGTTAACAGGTTTGCAAATAGAGCAGCCTATATTGGCCAAATGAGGGCACGAGCTTTGTCCGGGCGTTGCTACTGCGTGGACTTTCAAACCTTCTTCACAATCGGGCGCTCTGCTTTCGGATGAATCGGAAGACTGCCGGAATTGACAAACCCCATGACAGGGATGAACAAAACAATTTAAACCTAACGTGTGTGGTTGTTGTTCAGTGCCTCCGCCATCCCCGTCAGAGTGAGAATACAGGAGGCTAGTGAAAAAGCCTATAGGTTGGGGGAGGGCCTCCGGGGCTTCCTGCCCGGATGATTTTGATGGCGGGCCGGGTTTTTGGTTGTGTCCAGAGCCTGGCATCACAGTAGTGATTGTAAACGGGTGATCTTGACTCCCCTCCCGGAGTTCCATCGAGTTAAACGACGGTGAATCGGAGTTCCAATAGCTTTTTAAGAGCAAACCGACAACTGCAACCACTTTTACAGATATCTCTGAATAAGGGTTGGAGTATATTGGAGTGTCTTTGGTATCGACAATAAAACGATCTGTGAACGGTTCGGCCTGACAGACGACAGACAACGTCAGTAACAGCAACCGCTGTGCCGCAAAGAGTGAGTATTGAATAATTCTATCCCTGCATTCTGGTTTGTTCAGAGCAAAGATAGATCAAGAAAACCTCATGAAAGGGCGGCTGTCAGATCAAGGACTGAGGTCATCGTTCTGATCCACAACAGGAGACTTGCGTTTTCGATGCATTCTTTTTTGATTCAACAGGGCTTTAGTATTCTTGCAGACCTTTTCGCATGGCTGCGGCAGGCCATCCTTGCGAACCACGGTCACGTCACAGTTTTTTTGTTCGGTGTGGTATCCGGCTTTGTGATTCGACAGGGCGTGAGCATTCTTAAAGACCGTCCCGCACGGCCGCGACTGACCATCCTCCCCAATCACATTCACATCACAGGTTCGTTCCCCTGCGTGGTTTCTTCTTCTGTGAGACGAAAGGAATTGAGCATTCTTGCAGACCTTTCCGCACGGTTTCGGCTGGCCATCCTCCCCAACCACGGTCATGTCACAGATTTGTTGCCCGCTGTGGTCTCTCATTTTATGATTCGTCAGGCCTTGAACATTCATGCAGATCTTTCCGCACGGCCGCGGCTGGCCATCCTCACCGGTCACGGTCATGTCACAGGTTCGTTGCCCCGTGTGGTATCCACTTTTGTGGGCCGACAAGCTGTTGGCACTTTTAAAGACCCTTCCACATAGCCGCGGCTGGTCATTCTCCCTTATTATTGTCAAGTCACAGGTTTGTTGCCTGCCGTGGTCTCTTTTTTTGTGATTCAACAGGGCTTGAACATTCTTGCAGACCTCTCCGCATGGCCGTAACTGACCATCCCTCATAACGGTCAAATCACAGGTTTGTTGCCCGGTGTGCTCTCTGTTTTTGTGATACTTCAGAACGTTAGTATTCTTGCAGACCGTCCCGCACGGCTGCAGTTGACCATCCTCCCCGACCATCGTCAGGTCACAGGTTTGTTGCCCGGAATGGTAGTTGACTTTGTGATGTGACAGAGAACTTGCATTCTTGAAGACCTTCCCGCATTGCAGCAGCTGGCCATCATCCCCGCTTACTGTCAAGTCACAGGTATTTTCTCCGGTGTGTTGTCCGCTTTTGTGAACGTACAAAGCTGCGGTATCTCTGCAGACTGTCCCTGCAACCACTGATTCTATGGCGATCCCGCCTGAGGCAACCCCGTTAACAGGGTTGCAAATAGAACAGTAGCTATCGGCCAAATGAGGGCATGAGCTTTGTCCGGGCATTGCTACTGTGTGGCCTGTCAAACTTTCTTCACAATCGGGCGCTCTGCTTTCGAATAAATCGGAAGACTGCCGGAATTGACAAACACCGTGACAGGGATGGACGAAACAATCTAAACCCAAAGTATGTGGGTGTTGTTCAGGGCCTCCGCCATCCTCGCCACAGTCAGAATACAATAGGCTAGTGAAAAAGCCTATAGGTTGGGGGAGGGCCTCCGGGGCTTCCTGCCCGGATGATTCTGATGGCGGGCCGGGTTGTTGGTTGTGTCCAGAGCCAGGCATCATAGTAGTGATCGTAAACGGGTGATCCTGACTCGCTCCCGGGAGTTCCACCGAGTTAAACGACGGTGAATCGGAGTTCCAATAGCTTTTTAAGAGCAAGCCGACAACAGCAACCACTTTTACAGATATCTCTGAATGAGGGTTGGAGCATATTGGAGTGTCTTTGGTGTTGACAATAAAACGTTCTGTTAACGGTTCGGTCTGGCAGACGAAAGACAACGTCAGTAACAGCAACCGCGGTGCCACAAAGATTGAGTATTGAATAATTCTATCCCTGCATGCTGATTTGTTCAGAGCAAAGATAGATCAAGAAAACAGCATGAAACGGCGGTTGTCAGATCAGGGACTGAGGTCATCGTTCAGATCCACAACAGGAGACTTGCGTTTTAGATGCATTCTTTTGTGATTCAAAAGGGCTTTAGTATTCTTGCAGGCTTTCCCGCATGGCTGCGGCTGGCCATCCTTGCGAACCACGGTCACGTCACAGTTTTTTTGTTTGCTGTGGTATCCGGTTTTGTGATTCGACAGGGCGTGAGCATTCTTACAGACCGTCCCGCACGGCCGCGACTGACCATCCTCCCCAATCACGTTCACGTCACAGGTTCGTTCCCCGGTGTGGTTTCTTCTTTTGTGATACGAAAGGGCTTTAGCATTCTTGCAGACTTCTTCGCATGGCTTCGGCTGGCCATCCTCCCCAACCACGGTCACGTCACAGATTTGTTGCCCGGTGTGGTCTCTGATTTTATGATTCGACAGGGTTTGAAGATTCTTGCAGATCTTTCCGCATGGCCGCGACTGACCATCCTCCCCGGTCATGGTCATGTCACAGGTTTGTTGCACGCTGTGGTACCCACTTTTGTGAGCCGACAAGCTGTTGGCAGTCTTGAAGACCCTTCCGCAGGGCCGTTGCAGACCATCTTTACCGGTCACGGACACATTACAGGTTTGCCGCCTGCCGTGGTCTCTTTTTCTGTGATTCAACAGGGTTTGAAAATTCTTGCAGACCCTTCCGCATGGCCGAGACTGATCATCCTCACCGATTACGGCTACATTACAGGCTTTTTGCCCGGTGTGCTGTCCGCTTTTGTGAATGTACAGAGCTGCGGCATTTCTGCAGACCTTTCCGCATGGCCGCGGCTGGCCATCCTCCACGATTACTGTCAAGTCACAGGTCTTTTTCCCGGTGTGTTGTCCGCTTCTGTGAACGTACAAAGCTACGGCATTTCTGCAGGTCTTCCCGCAGGGCCGTTGCAGACCATCGCTGCCGATCACGGGCACATCACAGGTTTGTTGACTCGTGTGGTCTCTGCTTTTGTGGTACGACAGGGCGTTAGCATTCTTGCAGAGCGTCCCGCACGGCTGCAGTTGACCATCCTCTGCGACCACAGTCAGGTCACAGGTTTTTTGCCCGGTGTGGTAGTTGCTTTTGTGAACCGAAAATGATTTCGCAGTCTTGAAGACCTTCCCGCATTGCAGCAGTCGGCCATCCTCCCCGAATATGATCAAGTTGCAAATGGCTTTCCTGGCGGGGACTTTTTTATCGATTGTCCCTGCAACCACTGAGTCTATGCCGATCCCGTCTGAGGCAACCCCGTTAACAGGGTTGCAAATAGAGCAGTATCTATCGGCCAAATGAGGGCATGAGCTTTGCCCGGGTGATGCTAATGTGTGATCTGTCGAACTTTCTTCACAATCCGGCGCTCTGCTTTCGGATAAATCGGAAGACTGCCGGAATTGACAAGTGCCATGACAGGGATGGACGAAACAATTTAAACCTAAAGTATGTGGATGTTGTTCAGGGCCTCCGCCATCCCCACCAGAGTCAGAATACAGTCGGCTAGTGAAAAAGCCTATAGGTTGGGGGAGGGCCTCCCGGGCTTCCTGCCCGGATGATTCTGATGGCAGGCTGGGTTGTTGGTTGTTTCCAGAACCAGGCATCATAGTAGTGATCGCAAACGGGTGATCCTGACTCGCCCCCCGTAGTTCCATCCAGTTAAACGACGGTGAATGGGGGTTCCAATAGTTTTTTAAAAGCGAACCGACAGCGGCAAACACTTCTAAAGATGCCCATGAATAAGGGTTAGAGCATAGATGAGTGTCTTTGGTGTCGACAATAAAACGTTCTGTCAACGGTTCGGCCTGACAGGCGACAGACAACGTCAGTAACAGCAAACGTAGTGCCGCAAAGAGTGAGTGTTTAATAATTCTATCCCTGCATTCTGGCTTTTACAGAGCAAGGATAGATCAAGAAAACCTTATGAAACGGCGGTTGTCAGATCAAGGACTGAGGTAATCGTTCTGGTCCACAACAGGAGACTTGCGTTTTCGATGCATTCTTTTGTGATATGACAGGACTCGAGCATTCTTGCAGACTTTTCCGCATGGCCGCGGCTGGCCATCCTTCCGAACGACAGTCACGTCACAGGTTGATTGTTTGGAGTGGCCTCTTCTTTTGTGATCCTTAAGGGCTTGAGTATTCTTCCAGACCTTTCCGCATGGCTTCGGCTGGCCATCTTCACCGACCACGGTCAAGTCACAGGCTCGTTGCCCGCTATGGAAACCAGCCTTGTGAGCCGTCAGGCTGTTAGCATTCTTGAAGACCTTACCGCATGGTCGCGGCTGTCCATCTTCCCCGATCACGGTCACATTACAGGTTTGTTGCCCGTTGTGGTATCCGCTTCTGTGAACCGACAGGCTGTTAGCATTCTTGAAGACCCTTCTGCACGGCCGCGGCTGGCCATCCTCTCCGATTATGGTCACTTCACAGGTTTGTTGCCCGGTGTGGTATCCACTTTTGTGAGCCGATAGTCTGTTGACATTACTAAAGATCCTTCCGCAGGGCCGCGGCTGGCCATCCTCACTGGTCACGGTTAAGTCACAGGTTTGTTGCCCCGTGTGGTATCCACTTTTGTGGGCCGACAAGCTTTTGGCACTTTTAAAGACCCTTCCACATAGCCGCGGCTGGTCATCCTCCATGATTACAGTCACGTTACAGGTTTTTTGCCCGGTGTGCTGTCGGCTTTTGTGAGCGGACAGAGCTGCGGTATTTCTGCAGATCGTCCCACAGGGCCCTTGCAGACCATTCCTCCCGATCACGGGCACATCACAGGTTTGTTGCCTCGTGTGATCTCTGCTTTTGTGATACGACAGAGTGTTAGCATTTTTGCAGACAGTCCCACACGGCTGCAGTTGACCATCCTCACAAACCACAGTCAGGTCACAGGTTTTTTGCCCGGAGTGGTAGTTGCTTTTGTGATGCGACAGTGATCTTGCATTCTTGAAGACCTTCCCGCATTGCAGGGGCTGGTCACCCTCCCCGGATATTATCAAGGTGCAAATAGCTTTCCCGGCAGGGATGTCTTTATCAATTGTCCCTGAAACCATTGAGTTTATGCCGACCCCGTCTGAGGTAACCCCGTTAACAGGGTTGCAAATAGAGCAGTGTCTATTGGCCAAATGAGGGCATGAGCTTTGTTCGGCCTTTGCTATTGTGTGGCTTGTGACACTTTCTTCACAATCCGGCGCTCTGCTATCGGATAAATCGGAAGACTGCCGGAATTGACAAGCCCCATGACAGGGATGAACGAAACAATTTAAACCTAACGTATGTGGTGGTTGTTCCGGGACTCCATTATCCCCGCCAGAACCAGAATATAGAAGGCTAGTGAAATAGCCTATGGGTTGAGGGAGGGCTTTCGGGGCTTCCTGCCCGGATGATTCTGATGGCGGGTTGGGTTGTTGGTTGTGTCCAGAGCCAGGCATCATAGTGGTGATCGTAAACGTGTGATCCTGACTCGCCCCCCGCTCCACAGAGTTAAACGACGGTGAATCGGGGTTCCAATAGCTCTTTAAAAGCGAACCGACAGCAGCAACCACTTTTACAGATATCCCTGAATAAGGGTTGAAGCATAGTGAAGCGTCTTTGGTGTCGACAATAAAACGTTCTGTCAACGGTTCGGCCTGACAAACGACAGACAACGTCAGTAACAGCAACCGTAGTGCCGAAAAGAGTGAGTATTTAATAATTCTATCCCTGTATTCTGGCTTTTACAGAGCAAGGATAGACCAAGAAAACCTCATGAAAGGGCGGTTGTCAGATCAAGGACTGGGGTCATCGTTCTGAGTGACAACAGGAGACTTCCGTTTTCGATGCATTCTTTTGTGATATGACAGGGCTTCACCATTTTTGCAGACCTTTCCGCATGATTGCGGCTGGCCATCCTTCCGAATCACAGTCACGTCACAGATTGTTTGTTTGGAGTGGCCTCTTCTTTTGTGATCTTTAAAGGCTTGAGTATTCTTCAAGACCTTTCCGCATGGCTTCGGCTGGCCATCTTCACCGACCACGGTCAAGTCACAGGTTCGTTGCCCGCTATGGTATCCTCTTCTGTGAGCCGAAAGGCTGTCGGCATTCTTGAAGATCTTTCTGCATGGTCGCGGCTGGCCATCCTCACCGATCACGTTTATGTAACAGGTTTGTTGGCTGTTATCAGTGTGTTTTCTTTTTTTGTGATTCCACAGGGCTTGAGCATTCTTGCAGATGTTTCCGCATGTCTGCGGCTGACCATCCTCGCCGAACACAGTCAGGTGACAGGTTTTTTGCCCGGAGTGGTAATAGCTTTTGTGATGCGACAGTGTTTTTGCATTCTTGAAGACCTTCCCGCATTGCAGGGACTGGTCACCCTCCCCGGATATTATCAAGGTGCAAATAGCTTTCCCGGCAGGGATGTCTTTATCAATTGTCCCTGCAACCATTGAGTTTATGCCGACCCCGTCTGAGGTAACCCCGTTAACAGGGTTGCAAATAGAGCAGTGTCTATTGGCCAAATGAGGGCATGAGCTTTGTTCGGCCTTTGCTATTGTGTGGCTTGTGACACTTTCTTCACAATCCAGCGCTCTGCTATCGGATAAATCGGAAGACTGCCGGAATTGACAAGCCCCATGACAGGGATGAACGAAACAATTTAAACCTAATGTATGTGGTTGTTGTTTTGGGACTCCACCATCCCCGCCAGAATCAGAATATAGAAGGCTGGTGAAATAGCCTATGGGTTGAGGGAGGGCTTTCGGGGCTTCCTGCCCGGATGATTCTGATGGCGGGTTGGGTTGTTGGTTGTGTCCAGAGCCGGGCATCATAGCGGTTATCACAAACGGGTGATCCTGACTCGCCTCCCGGAGTTCCATAGAGTTAAACGACGGTGAATCGATGTCCCAATAGCTTTTTAAAAGCGAACCGAAAGCGGCAACCACTTTTACAGATATCCCTGAATAAGGGTTGTAGTATAGTGGAGTGTCTTTGGTGTTAAGAACCAGTTCATAAGCAATCAGCAGATTCGTGGCGTAAAGCCATTGCCATGAAATCGACTCGATGATGATCGTTTTCATCACGTCACTGTCAGGTTCGGGTGATTTGCTGTCAATTGGCAAGTCAGGTTCTGAATAGCCGTTTGTGTTGGGAATGTGTGAAGATTTGTCTGGTAATGTTTGTCGGTCAAGCCATACAGAAAAGCTCTGGCCTGGAAAAACTGAACTCTGTTCAAGCTCGACAAGAAAACGTGCTGTAAAGGGTTCAGCCTGGCAAACAACAGACAACAATATGAGCAACCGCGGTGCCGCAAAGAGTGAGAGTTTAATAATTCTATCCTTGCATTCTGGTATACAGAGAGGAAGGATAGGCCACCTTATAACAAAGGATGTGAAAAGCGACGGGAATCCATACAATCCGGCGGCTGTGCCCGACCGCAGTGTATCCTCTCACTAATAGCTGGATAGACCTTATTCGATAAACTTCCGGGGTACACTCCCCCGCAGGCACTGACACACCCGGCTGCATTGCGTATAATCCGCCACAAAGCTTACTGATCATGAAAATTCAGCCTCTGGCTGGGATTTCATAGTTCGGGGCAGGCATTCTGGTCAATCACCGCGCCTCAACAATGACAGCGCCATAATGACTGTTTAGGGCAACATTTTTTGCTCCATGGCCTTACCCTGTGCACATAGCTTATTTTTAATAGCAGAAAGCACTCTCTGGTTAACACAAAAGGCTTAAGGTCCTGATAGATGGCTAAAGTAACCCTGAAAACCCTGGCCGAAATGAAACAATCCGGCGAGAAATTTACCAGCCTGACTGCCTATGACGCGACATTCGCCCATCTGGTCAGCACTCAAGGGGTTGAAGTCATTCTGGTAGGAGACTCCCTTGGAAACGTCATACAGGGTAATAGCAGTACGGTTCCCGTTACCGTCGACGACATGTGCTATCACACCCGCTGTGTAGTTCGGGCAGCCCACGATTCCATGATCATGGCAGACCTTCCTTTTGCTTCCTACGCTACCGAAGAGCAGGCAGTGATCAGTGCTGCCAAAATCATGCAGGCCGGTGCCGAAGTGGTGAAACTGGAAGGTGAAGGCTGGTTGCCTCCCATCGTGACCCGTCTCCGGCAACAAGGTATACCTGTCTGCGTTCATATGGGGCTGACCCCACAATTTGTTAATGTCTTTGGCGGCTACAAAGTACAGGGTCGGGAACAGGAAAGAGCCAACAGCATGATTCAGGCAGCCATCGAGCTTCAGGCTGCCGGTGCTGCCATGTTACTACTGGAGTGTGTGCCCAATGATCTGGCACGGGAAATCACTAACGCTGTGGAAATCCCGGTCATTGGCATTGGTGCCGGAGACGGAACCGATGGCCAGATTCTGGTTATACATGACATGCTCCACCTCACTCCGGGTCGCAAGCCCAAGTTTGTCAAAAACTACATGCGGGACAGCACCTCTCCACAGGAAGCTGTGGCCCGGTATGTTGCGGAGGTGAAAGACGGTACTTTCCCGGGGTCGGAACACAGTTTCAACTGAGTTTCTCTATTCAGTCAGGTTCCTGAATGATCTGGCTGAGTGGTATGATCAACACTATCCTGAAACCGCCAAAAGCCAAAAATACTGGTTTTTTTAAGTCACTGACCGTCTGGTTACTCACAATGAAAACACTTCATACCATCGCTGAAATCCAGACTGAGATAGCAGCCTGCAGAGCTGAAGCGAAAACCGTCGGTTTCGTGCCAACCATGGGTAATCTGCATGGCGGTCATCTGACTTTGGTCGAAAAAGCCCAGGAACTCTGCGATGTGGTCGTTGTCAGCATTTATGTTAACCCACTGCAGTTTGGCCCAAATGAAGACTATGACTCTTATCCTCGTACTATGGAGCAGGATCAGCAGCTGCTGATCGAGCAGGGAGTAGACCTGCTCTACACCGCCCAGACGACAGAAATTTATCCTGAAGGCAGCGAACACCACACCCACGTCACTGTCGAAGAGCTTGATGGCATGCACTGTGGTAAGAGCCGTCCGGGCTTTTTCACTGGCATAGCGACTGTGGTCAGCAAACTGTTTAATATTGTTCGCCCCGATGTGGCTGTATTCGGGGAAAAAGACTTTCAGCAGCTGGCAATTATTCGCAAAATGGTCAAAGACTTGTGCATACCTGTTGAGATTGTTGGTGCACCTATTGCCCGCGAAGATACCGGACTGGCTATGAGTTCCCGTAACGGTTATCTGACGCAGAAAGAACGTGAAGAGATAGCTCCTACACTTTATCGCTGCCTGCAATCTGCCCGTGAGGCTATTCAGGCAGGTGAGCGTGATTATGATCTGCTGCGCCGTGACGCTTTTGCAACAATGGCCCAGGCTGGATTCAAGCCGGACTTTTTCAACATCAGCAGTACTGCCACTCTTCTGCCAGCGGGCCCTGAAGATCAGCAGCTAGTCATTCTTGCAGCCGGTTACCTGGGCAAAGCCCGACTGATTGATAACATTACTATCAATTTGTAATGACCCGAATACTGCCGACTGTTGTGCACAACCCCGGCAGTATTTACTCACCCTCCAGAGGTTGAATTGCATCATGACCCCTCTTAAACATCTTTCCTCATCTTCATCACTGGAAACCCTGAAACAAAAAATGGCAGGGACTCACCTGCGAGAACTGTTTTCGGCTGACAAGGATCGATTTGAACGCTACAGCCTGGAAGCAGCTGGCCTGTTTCTGGATTACTCCAAGAACCTGATTGACGATGACGTAATGTCTTCCCTGATGAAGATGGCTGAAGAGGCCAGACTGCCAGAAGCGATTCAGGCCATGTTTCGGGGTGAGAAAATCAATAACACCGAGAAGCGTGCCGTTCTGCACACAGCCCTGCGTAGCTTTGGCACAAACCCGGTTCTGGTAGACGGCGAAGATGTAATGCCCAAAATTCGTGATAGCCACGAGCGCATGAAAGGCATTACTGACTCAGTCCATTCCGGCGAGTGGCAAGGTTTTACCGGCAAATCCATCAAACACATTGTTAACATTGGTATTGGCGGCTCCTATCTGGGTTTGAAGACAGCCATCAATGCCCTGACGCCCTTCCACGTTGATGGGCTCGAACATCACTATGTAGCTAATATTGATCCGAACGAAATTTCCGAGGTTTTCTGCAAAATTGATCCGGAAACGACCCTGTTTATCGTGGCTTCAAAATCCTTTGGCACACTGGAAACTTTGCAGAATGCTCAGGCTGCCCGTGCCTGGATGTTGGCAAAAGGTTGTGCTGAGTCCGACATTCGCAAACACTTTGTGGCTATTTCTACCAACCTCAAAGCCATTGACGAGTTTGGTATCGCCCAGGAAAACACCTTGCCACTGTGGGACTGGGTCGGTGGCCGTTACTCTCTGTGGTCCACCATTGGACTCATGATCAGTCTGGTAGTGGGCTTTGAGAACTTCCGGAAACTGCTGAAAGGCGCCTGGGAGATGGATAAGCACTTTGCCCAAGCGCCTCTGGAAAAAAACATGCCGGTTATCCTGGGTATGCTGGGTGTCTGGTATCAGAACTACTTTGGCTCAGAGTCCCAGGCCGTCATTTCCTATGATTTCTTCCTGCGTGACCTCCCGGGCCATTTGCAGCAAATGGATATGGAAAGTAACGGCAAGCAGACCCGAAAGGACGGCAGCAAGGTCGATTACCAGACAGGTGCCGTTATCTGGGGTGGCACAGGCACCAACGACCAGCACGCCTATCACCAGCTGCTTCATCAGGGTACACGACTGATTCCTGTCGACTTCATTGCCCCGGCTAACAGCCATAATCCACTGGGAGAACAGCATCCTTGGCTATTCGCCAACGCTCTGGCCCAAAGTCAGGCCATGATGCAGGGTAAGCATCTGGATGAAGTCCGTGACGAGTTAACAAAGGCGGGCATGAGCAGTGCCGATGTTGATGTTCTGGCACCTCACAAGGTGATTCCCGGCAACCGTCCCAACAATATGATTGTGCCTGAGAAAATCACTCCGGAAGTCGTGGGTGCCCTGGTGGCACTCTATGAACAGAAAGTCTTTGTTCAGGGAACCCTCTGGCAGATCAACTCTTTTGATCAATGGGGCGTAGAACTGGGTAAGATTCTGGGCAACCGGGTTTATGACCGCCTGAAAGAGAGCGGTATGACTTCCGATCAGGACAGCTCCACCAATGGACTGGTTAATCGTTTTAAGCGTTTTAATGCCTGATTAACACTGATTGATATCCTCCCTGTCCTTAAGAGGCTGTCGCAAAAGGTTGGTTACTCTCCCGTCATTCCCGCCTTCGCGGGAATGACGACCTCAGAAGCGTGGGAACGAATTGTTGGAGTTTTGCGACACCCTCTCAAAGTACGGGGTTTTACGCTTATTCGATAACAGGAACCAGACTCTATTACCGGGAACAAAGAGTTATCGTAACTAACTAATCGGTTAGTGACATTTTAACGACAAATACTTAACTTAAGAAAAAACCAAAATTACAACTATTTGCAAAGCATGGAAGCGGTGAGTTGATTCTAATCTAATCAATCAATTTCAAACTAATGGAGAAAATACTATGGAACCTGTTAGACATTCAATCAACTCGATGAATTTTACATCGCAGCCATTAAATCTGTCGGGTACATCCTATGGGGTTACTTCACAGGCTTCTGATATTGTTAAAAAACTGATGGATAAAGTATCATTCGGAATCCTTGGCACTCAGGGCGTAAAGGACGACAAAAGCAAGGTAGTGTCTGCTACCAGCCTGGCTCCGGTTCTGGGTATGCTTCTGGCGTGTATGGATGATAAAGAGAGGAAAGCATTGGTTCTGGGAATCCCTGCAGATTCCTTGACGGATGAGCTGGAGATTGAAATCCATAAAAAACTCGGTGAATTCAGCGTAAAACACGCTTATGGTGAGCATCCGGATGAAGAACAGGCAATCTCTTGCGCTAACTTATTAGCTTTTGCCAATACCCTCAATAATGAGCAGCTTAATGAAATACTGTCTGAATGTTATCAAACCGAAAAGCTGGATTGTCAAGGCCATTGGCTGGCCGATGTCACAGATGCTTACGTCAATGAGAAAACCCGGGGAAAAATTAAATCGTTGTTTGGTGGTCTTTCTCAAGGAGAACGAGACAGAATTACAGCGGTTATAGCGAATGTGATGGAGTTCCGGGGTATCTGGGAGCACGAAATGCCTAAACACAGAACGGTCCCCGGCAGATTTCTTTGCGCAAATGGAAGCATTATTAAAAACGTCATTATGATGTGTTCAACTGAAATACTTCAATTTGTTCATAACAAAGATTTTGGTGCCATTGGCAAAAAATTCCGGTCTGCGAATGGTGAAGATCTTAAATTAGTCGCAATAACACCAGCTGATTCAGAAAATCCGACGGCGATCGACAAACTTGATTATGAAACAATTGACCATCTGATTGAAAGATTAAACTATCGTGAAGTGAAGCTGGATCTAAAGCTGCCCAAAATAAAAATGACGGATAGTTGTGATACCCACTTACTCGACAAAATTTCTCAGACATTTGGAACCGACATAATAAAGGCTGAAGATTTATCAAGATTAGGCAAACCGGGAGGTCAGCAGCTGGAAATACTTCAGAAGGTCTCTTTATCTGTTGATGAAGAAGGCGCTCATGGTACAGTTGCCACTGCCGCAACAAGAAGGCTAAGGGGCATGTCCAAAGGGTGTTACTTTCACTTTGACTGCCCTGGCTACATTGCTATTGTGGACAGACAAGGTAATCGCTTGCTTGAGATGATGATAAAGGATGGCAGCTTTTTTGAGTTTCAAGGTGAACCTTAAAGACAAAAACAGAAGGCCATTGAATGTCTTGCCATCCGGCAGGAGCTTGCTCTGGCGAGCAAGTCAACACTCCTCCCCGCACTGGATGTACAGGGTATCCAGTTGAGGAAAAAAATGAAATTCGAGAACGGATTTCAATTAAAACGAATTAAGGAGTTCTTTATGTATGGATATACCAAAGACTGGCATTGGTCACGTTGGAACGACTTACACCCTTACACAAGATAATAGTGATGGGGATTCTTCGGGCTCCGGTGTTGAGGCCGTTTATCCTCAGCCAAAATTGACAGCACAACAATATAACCAGGCATCTGCTACTTTCATCGCAGATCGCATTGTTAATACGTCTTCTGAGACAGATGACGCTAATCACAGGGGTTGTGAGAATAGTTCCAAAGTACAGAAAAGGCCACTAACTGATGACTCAGACATAGAATCTCAACGTTGCAAGGTGATTAAAAGTGCTGACACGATTATCTCTAAAGAACTCGCTCATAATCGCCATAAATATGCACGGCTTGCAAGGCAGTGGCTGAGTTATGACCCCATCTACCTCGACACTGAAACCACTGGCCTGAATAAGAACGCCGAAGTTGTAGAGATCAGCATAATTGACAGTTCCGGAAAGATACTACTGGACACCCTGGTAAAACCTGCAAAACCAATCCCCCGGGAAGCCATTGATATTCATGGCATCACTAATGAAATGGTAGAGAATGCCCCTGCATGGGCCGAAATCCATGACGACTTCCTTAAAGTTATAAAAGACAGAACACTGTTAATGTATAACGCTGACTACGACAAGAGAGTTATCCTGCAAAGCTCTGGCCTTGATCGTTTCGACTCTCAGTGCTCAAGGATAGGGTGCGTTATGAAACTTTTCGCTGCCTACTACGGCCAATGGAATCACTACCAGGAAGATTGGCAGTATCAGAAACTAACTGCAGCAGCAGACTATATGGGAGTGAAAGTTGAGGGGCAGGCTCATAGGACCCTGGCAGACTGCCGTATGACACTAGGCATATTGAAAACCATGGCCGCAACCACTGAACCTGTTGACATCCCCCCGCGCTAAAGAGGGTGTCGCAAAACCTCGCAAAATCCGGTCATCTGAGATAAAGCATTTTTACCGGCCACCTCATGACAACAAGACGGCAAATTTCGCTCCAACAGCCCCTCCATGGTCTGAGTCGCTCGCAGTCCACACCAGCCTTTGAAAGGATAAGCAGACAGCTCAATAGAGATCGTGCATGGGGGGGCTCGGGCCTGGCGCCTGATTCCCAGTCATTCAAACGTAACATTTGTCGTGTAGTCTTTCCTGACACTCAAGGGAGAACTATGCACAGGAATACCCTTTTTCGTGCGACTCAATGGAGCTTCTTCGTTGCCTCATTGTTATCAGGCACATTACTTCTGCTACCCTTTTCTGTTTTGCAGACAGACCGAATCAATCTCAACCAGCTGAGCTGTCAGGTTGATGTATCTAAAGGTGACAAGACATTTCGCATTTATACCCCTTCAGATTGGCAAGCAGAAGCTATGGCGGCTTTATTCTGTGAATCGGTGTTAACGGGAAGCGACTACGCTCGGGTTGAATTATCTTGGAAGCCCAGGGAGCATCTTACGCCTGATGATCTCTTATCCCAACATTTTGATCTCCTATTCAGCCGACCTCGAGTACTCAATGGTCTGGCTCCGGACACGCAGTCTCTCTATCAAGAGACCTTAGTGCTGCCAGCCTACACCATCTATCTGTACGGCCACATACCCATTTATCAACTATCTTCAGCAACACTATATAAACGCAATATTGGATTACTGGACGATAAGCGAAGCCAGTCAGGTTTTCTCGTACCTGAAATCGAGCTCAAAAAACGCGGCGTTGTCCTTAATGATAGTGAAACAAAGTGGTTCAATCATCGAGCCGATCTGGTTGAAGCATTTGTCAAAAACCAAGTCGATTTTATTCCCGCTATCGGTATTGAGCCTGAACTGACCGACTGGCCACCTGAGCAGCGTTTTGAACTGAAAACCATTCCTTCTGCGGGAAGCTGGTACCTGTCCAGAGCATTGAGTCAAGCACTTAGATGTGAAGCCAGTCAATCTTTACTCGAGAGGCACCAACAGTCTCCTGTCATGGGTAATCTGCTAATCAAAACTACTATGGCAACGGATGCCTGCTCATAGCAGCACACTATTTACGACTATGAACACCTATCACGCCACGCCAAATCAATACCGCTCATGTGCACTGTCACTGGTCATCACCTGCCTGATATTCACATTGCTATGCCATGCTAACGAGCTAGCACTTAATTATGTCATACAGTCTGCTCTTGAAGAGTATTTACCCGACGCACTCAACGCCGCCCTGGTAAATAGTTACGATAAGGAGGAACTTTTAAAACGCAGTGCAATGACATTGAAAGCATGGATAGAGAGCGCAAATATAATATCGCTGGCCAATATCTCGATGTTCAGTGATATTGAGGTTTTAGAGATATCTCTAACTCCAAAATCCTCACCACAAGACTCAGATTTATCATTCTATTTAAATAAGCAGGCCTTTAGTCTGGATTGGCAGATTTCTGTCGTTCATTCTGAGATAGCCCTGTTGCTGATGGCAACGCTTAGTGCTCTTGCAGGGCTCGTTTTCTATCTCCAATTGCACCGAACAGGCAGACCGGCCCAGATAAAATCGGCAACCAATGCAGTACCAGAGAATAAACCTATTAGCTCAGAGCACGAAATAACAGCAGATAGTAGTGAGGTGAGTGGCGTGCTTACGAAAAACACTGAGCCGGCATCACCTCATGTTTCTTCTGTGACTAAAGCCGCGCTCAACCTTTCCAAACACACTGTCAGTATTGGTGACAATACTCTCGAAATGTCTAAGACCCCATTTTTCTATTACTACTGGTACGCCAAGCGTAGCCTGGATGGCCTGCCTGCTTATATCAATCCTTGCAGTACCAGACCCGATACAGATAAAGGACACGAGTTAGCACAGATCATGCGTTCTTACAGGGGGCATGCGCGAGCAATCAATGAACTAGAGCAACACGGTCTGAAAGCCAGAACGCTTGATCAAAACCGGAACAAAATTAAAGAAGAAATGAGGGCGCACTTTGGCGACTTGGCCCAAGCGTACTTGTTCGTAAAAAGCAGAGACCAAAAAACCGGGCGCTATCAACACGCACTCATGGATGATAATTTTTTAATAAAAACAATCAGTTAAATTTAAAGATATCTCTAAAAGCTTAGAAAGCTTGTTTTAACATAACCGTCATCAATCCCTTCTAGCTTGGTTATCAACTTTCAAGCACACAAAGGGATAAACTATGAACACCAGATTTGCTGCGTTGGCATTGGCCATCGGTTTAGGGGTTAGTGCCCAAGCAAACGCAATGAATATTCTTTTGACCAACGATGACAGCTGGTCGACAACCAATATTCAGACGCTACATGCTGCTCTCAAGGCGGCAGGTCATGACGTCATCATGTCGGCACCATGCACGGGGCAAAGTGGTAAAGGTGGTGCTGTCCACTTTATGAAGTCGGTCTCGGTTGATCGCACGCAAATCGATAAAGACCAGGTCTGTGTCGGTGACACAGACACTAGCGTTGCATTTGAAGACTATGTCGAAGGTACGCCGGCCATGGCTGCGCTTTACGGTATTGATGTGTATGCTAACGAACGCTGGGGTAAACAGCCTGACCTCGTTATTTCCGGCCCCAATGAAGGCAACAATGTTGGCTTTTCAACCAACATGTCCGGCACCCTGGGGGCAACAAACGCAGCTATCGCACGTGGTATTCCTGCCATCGCCGTCAGCGCTTATGACGGTGAGGCAGACAAAGCGCCTCATGTTGCTAACATTGTCATAGAACTGCTTGATAAGCTGGTTCCCCAGACAAAAGATGGGGCACCAATACTGCCAAAATTCACGGGCCTCAATGTCAACATTCCTGAAGATCCTGCCAATCACCGCGGTTTCAAACACACCCAAGTAGGCTGGAATGCGGGCCACGACAACATGATCGTCAAGTTCACTGACGACTTGTCATCAAGTGACATGCTCATGGGTTATGTGGCAATCGAATTGATAGAAAATGATCCAAGCCTCACCATGGATGAAGCCATGTCCATCGCCAAAGAAATGTATAAGGACAAAGCAGGTATCAGCATGGATTCTGACGCTGAGTACGCTGATCAGTCTGAAAACAGTGAGGGCATTGCTGTCGGCCAGGGTTATGTCACCATCAGCGCTATTCAAGCCAATGTCCAAGGTTCTGTTGCCAAGTCTGAGTGGGTTCGCTACATGCTCAACGAATTGTTTTAAGGAGGCAGCATGAAAAAGCTTTTACTGCTAAGTGCTGCCGCCACCGTTCTGGCAGGCTGTAACGATGGCACGGACGACAACTCGACTATGAGTCAGAGCGACTTTGTGTCCGAATATCAAGGTCAATATGTGGGCAGCCAGCTGGTCGACCAGGAGCCGGTACATCTCGGGCTCACTGTAAACGAAGGTGCATTCTATCTCACTGTAACTGAAGCTGATGAGTCGTCTACCGTTTACACAGGTGACTATAACGAACAAACGAGTAGCCTGAGCTTCAATCAAGGTAATATTCAGTGTCAGCTCGGTGATGTATACCGTTGCGAGTTTGATGGAGACTCGTTTGAACTCAGAATGCACAGCCCGGATGACTGGATCGCAATTGAAAATGTGAGCGGCACATACAGTAATTCTGCTGGTGCCACCTTGACCATTGTTCAATCTGGAGAGCAGGTCTATTTTGAGCTGCCAGACTGCATGCAGTATGGACAAAAAATGGGACCCAATGAAATCAAATTCGACGCTGGCTTCTGCTTTAATCAAGACGAAATAGCGATGATCGAGCCAGAAACTCTTGAGGCGACTGGTGACACACTTAAGGTGACATCGACCAGTCCTTTGCTTGCGGGTTACTGGTTTAAAGGTTAGACGACATTTACCCGTCAACCACTTCAAAAAAAGCCGCCCATACAACCCTGTTTGGGCGGCTTTAATTTTCGATGGCTTTTTGACCCAACAAGGCAACGCTTTACTGCTGCGGCGGCAATAAAATCGCCTGCATCTTCAAAAGCCTGTCTTCAAGCGCTTGCTGATCCGGATCCGCTTCAGACAGTTTCTCTCTGAATACACCTACCAAATCAAGAAATGCCGTCCTGAGTACTTCATTCTGCTGGCTCAGGTCCTGATTCTCCTGCATGACAGCTGGCATGTCTCTTTCCAGGCGAAACTCCAGATCCTCCAACTTGCTCCTCAAGTGCCTCGCTTCTGTTCCAAGCTCAGCATTTCGACGCCCGGCTTTTTCAGCAAATTCACGGGCTTCGTCCAGCTCAGCCTGTGTATCAAGCTCAATCTGTGCCTTTGCTTTGGTCAGTTTCCTGACCTCTTCACGCCACTTTTTCTCCTCTTCTTCCCGGTCACTTGCCATATGTGCAAATTGCTCATTTTCGGCCTTAAGCTCTGTCAGTTGCTTCCTGATTTCTCCCACTTCCAAGGCGGCCTGACGGGCTCGCATTTTATGCTCTTTCTCATGATCTTGAGCCATTCTGAGTGCTTCCCTGAGCTCTGAGATTTGCTGTTCCAACTCATTCTTTTTCCTCATAAGATCCTGATATTCAAAGCGAGAGACACCTCGAGGACCATGAGCCTGAAGATCGGTCAAACTTGTTTCATCGATCGTAGAAACAAGCTGAGTTAAAGAATTGGGTTGATGTGTGGCGGTACTGAGACTGACATAGGCTCCTTCATCGTCAAACTCAACGCCTGACTCCCGGAAATCAAAACCAGGGCCAAGCCTTGGAGCCTGCCCGCTGTTTTCGGACAAAGCTTTCAACCTGTCAATTTCAGCCATGGCCTCAGCGTGTTGTTGCTGCAACAGCTCCAGTTGGCTTTTGGCAGCATTGTAGTCTAATTGAAACACTAATTTAGCCGCCTCTTCTTCATGAAACTTTTGCCGGGACTCGTCCAAATCCTGCCTGAGCTGTTCAAGCTGAGTTCTGCGTTCTCTCTCCCCCCGGGAAAGCTGAGCCTTTTGATCAGAGATCTCCTTGTGCTTAAGCTTCAGCTCCTGCTCAATGGTATCGGCTTTTGAGGCTTTCTCCCTCAGCATGGCTACCTCACTTCTCAGCTCAAGCCGTTCTTTCTCAATTTGCATTTTGGCCTTTTTCTTCTCATCCGTAAGTTGGCGGACCTCTTCAGAGAGCGTGTCTACCTGTTGTCCCAGACGAACAGACTCACTCTCAAACTTTTTATAGCCTGACTTGGCTTGAGCCGCTTCACTGATCGCTCTCTGTTCCGCTTCGGACACGTTGCTCAGTTTTGCTTTCACGGCAATAAGCTGCTGTGTCAGTTCACTCACTCTATCCTCAGACTGGCTATAGTCCTTCCTGAATCTTGCTTCGGATGACTGCAGCGCATCTTCAGCTTTCTTTTTGTGAAGCTTCAGTTCAGTGACCTGAGCGGTCAGCGACTCTATGTGCTGCCTCTGTGAACTCTGGTCTGACTGAGGCTGACTGGAAGCCAGTTTCATTTTTGTTTCTGCTGCCAACAGCTTCTTTGCCATAACCTCTAAGCTCTTGACCTGTTCGGCGAGTTCCTTGTCCGCTTTATGCTTATCTTCCATGTGTCTGCGCAATCCAGCTTGCAGCGTTTCAACCTGCCCTTCCAGAGTTGCCTTGGCGGTATTCCACTGCCTGGATTCAGTCACCCAGGCTCTCACTTCACCCTCTTTCTTCTGCAGCGCTTCCCTTGCGCTTTGCTCTGCCATAGCCGTCTTTTTCAACAGCGACCGGGTCTGTCGCAGATCAGTCTGAACCTGGTTGAGCTTCTCTTTGCTGGCTTTCAGTTCAGTTCCCGTGACTCTCAGTTGTTCAAGTTCTGTCTTCTGCTGATTCAACCAAACTTCCAGCGCTGAAATACGACCGTTAGAACCTTTTAGCCGGGTTTGGGTATCCTTTAACTGTTTTTCCAATTGAGTTTTTTGAGATTCAAGCTCGGTTAAACGCTCTTCACCCAGTCTGAGTGCCTGCTCCAGTCTTTGGCTTTTTTCAAAATACCCGGACGCTTTTTCACTCTTCTTTTTCATAGCAAGATCGAGAGACTTAAACTGGGTCGACAGCTCGCGGTAATGAGCTGTTTCTTTCTCGTACTCCGCCTTCTTCTCTTCCAGCTCCTTATAAAGCTGGATATTGGCATGACTGGCCTGGATTCTTTCATCAGAGACTTGACTGGCGAATTGGGCTCTAAGACGACGCACCTCAGTGTCAGAAGAAAGTTTGTCGGCCTGCAACTTGCCACTGCGCTTTCGCTCTCCATCCAGTTGGGATTGCAGCTGTTCAATCTGAGTTTTCAGGAGGTTCAAACCTTTTTCGGCGTTCTTTGTCTCATCCATGACTTTCGTCATTTCTGCACAGTGGTTTTTTAACTGCCCTTCAACAATCAATGCCCTTGCACTGGCCTGATCTCGCTCATCCCTGATTTTATTCAAATCTTCCGTCTGTTTTTTTGTCAGCGTTTCTAACTGATCGTTTTTATGCTGCAACGCTGTCAGAGTCTCCAGAACGTCTGGTGCTGATCTGAAGCTGGCTTCTGGACTTTGCAACTCTGTCTGCAATCGAATGTTTTCAGGCCCCGGTCCGGAAACTGGCCCCTCCGTCTTTTGCTGATCCCGTAACTGGGCAGTGAGCTGGTTTAGTTTGAAATTCAGTTGGTCAGCACGTTCGGCGTCTCTAGCTTTTTGATCATTGAGTTTATCAATGGCTTTCTGAAAGATACTTATATGACGGTGGGCTTTGGATAAATCTGCCTTTAAAGTACTGACTAATTTATCAACACCTCTCATTCTGTCCTGCTCAGTCAGCGCCTGAATCATTTGCTTTTCATTGTGTTCAGTCTGTCGTGTAAGCTCCTGAACTTTTCTATCCAGTTCATGAGCTTCCTCACCTTTAGCTTGAATCATTAAAGTCTTCTGACGCAACTCATTCTCAAGTGAGCGAACCTGGTCACTCAAAACCTTAAAGACAGCCCTTGGTAAGTTTGGATCGCAAGCTTGTGAGCGCCGCTGACTTCTTCGCTGGATTTCAGCAAGGAAGGATTCATTTAACGTTCCGAATTCATCCAGAAGCTCATTAGCCATTACCTGTATCGCTTCCTGATCCTTAAGCTGACTTCTTAACGCCTGGTCATAGAAGGGAATATCCTTTCCTAATGAAACCTCAGTCTGCCTGACAGTCTCCAAAACTTCACAGAGCTGGGCATGCAGCTCGCAGATGCGCTGGTAATCCTTCTGAATACGCTCATCCATTTTCTCCAGTTCAGCCTGAACGTTAGCATCAATGGCCCCGGCAGGCGTGTTCCAAAAACTACCCAACCAGGATGAAGACGCCGCTACTGTCCGTGACTCCAGAGATTTACTGCCATTCAGAAAACGACTTCGCACAGGCTGCTCTGGCAACTCTGATACAATTATTTCTCTCAGCAATAGGCTAAACGTGCCTTTAAGAACACGACACCGTTTCAATGCATATTCCGCAGTACTGCCGGAATCGTTGCCGAGCCTCCCGCTGGTTGCCTGAACAAAAGAACCTGGCAAAACCGGCGGTCTTCCTAAACTTTGGGGATCATTCATGGTACTACTCCTTTAGAGGGTTTAGAGAATTCATAAATGATTTGACTCTGGCTATTAAGACTTGTTCCCCGGTAAGATCCTGAATAACTTTCTTGTTAGCTATCCTGACTAAATTTCTTCAGCCGTAGAGGAAATCCGCTACTCTCGCCGTAACATGATCGACAAACCCATTTCCTTCACCGACATTCATGGTCATCTGGACAGTAACATCCGTCCTCAGACCGTCCTGCTGCTGAGAGACAGATAAAGAAACCAACTTTCAGTTTGCTGATCCTTTTTCATAATCACAGTCCTGCTTTCTTGTTAGTTGCGCTTACATCAATGTCTTGAACTTTTATCCTGGAAGCAACTCAGAGTTACTCAAGTACATCAATGTTTTAAGCAACATACTTGTAATCAAGGATAAAACTAACTTAATGAAAGGAACTTAATATGATTAACTTAAATTCTCCCGCCGCTGTCGGGCTTTCAAATCCAGCCATAATAGAACCTGTTCAGCCGCAGGGCGCACCAACAGGTGTCGGTTTCGGAAGGGTTGTCACTGAAGGTGACCAGAGTGAATTTTTGAGTCATCAAGGTATTGACCGTTTACAACAAGCAAGCTCCCATCAGCAAGGTTACAGAGCCAATAACCGCCGTGTGGTGACCGTTAGCACCGATGGCAGCGCGAAAATCTATAACCGGCAAGCCGATGGATCATTAGCAAAAGAGGCCACTATCACCACTGCAGATCATGTCAACTCAGCCACATTAAGCGACGATGGTCTCCATCTGGTCACTGTCGGTGACAATCACATAGCGAGAATTCATGACTTGGAGTCCGACGGAACATGGGTAGTAAAAGCCATCATTTCCCATTGTGAGCCGATCACATCAGCAACTTTCAGTACCGATAGCCGCCATCTGGTGACCGTCAGTGACGATAACACGGCGAAAGTTTTTGGCCAGGAGACAGATGGATCATGGTCATTAAAAGCCCGCATTTGCCACGATGACAAGATCAGATCAGTCACCTTTAGCGCTGATAACAGGCATGTGCTGACCGCTAGTGACGATCACACGTCGAAAGTCTTCGGCGAGATGGCGGACGGATCGTGGTTAGAAAAAACCATTATTCACCATAATGGGCCGGTCAAATCCGTAGCTTTCATCGACGATGGCCGTCGCCTGGTGACCAGCAGTCAGGATGGAACGGCGCAAGTCACTGAACTGGATTGATTGCTAGTGTTTACCCACGGTGTGAGGTGGTCGTTCTTGACACCTCAACACTGATTTGGGGAGGCTTATGTCTCTGTCGTCTGGTTGCCAATTGAGACTGCTTTCAGCTCAGCCCTCAGGGTCTCAATCTCTCTTTGCATAGCCGCCCTGTCGGTATCCCACTGTCTGGATTGAGCGACAAAGGCACTCAATTCGTTCACTTTCTCTTGCAAAAGAGACTGACTCCGTTGCAGATCATTCTGAAGCTGAGAAAGTTTATTTTTGGGTATCAGGTCAACCCCCATTGCTGTGAGTTTCTGATACATATTTTTCAACTTTCTCAGCATAAGCGCTTTTTGACTTTCTACTTCAGATAATTGCTCTTGTGTGGCTTTAAGCATTTCGGCCTTCTGTAACAGGGCATGCTCAAGTTGCTCAGTCGGTCTGGATTGTTCCAATCGTTCTATCCGGGCTCTGAGATTGCGATCCCGATCATAATCTGATGAATGCAGGGCTGCTGAAACATGATTCCCCAGATTGTCAGCCAGTTTAGTCAGTTCAGCATTTTCTTCCTGGATTCTCCTTATGGTGTCTTGATAGCCACGATTAAGATCAGCATTTTCTTCCTGGATTATTCTTAAGGTGTCTTGATAGCCACGATTAGCTTCTATTAAATCCTTCTCCAGTCTGTCAGCCCGTTTGGATAGGACATATCTTTCTTCCTCGAGTTTTCTAACGTCTTTTCGGGCTGCAGTACAAGAACGGTCAACTTCTTCCAAGTCCTTTTTCAGCTTTTTAGCGTCATTGTGAAGGCGATCTATTTCATATCCTTTATCTATTAAGCGAACATTAGCTGAGTTTAAATCCTTCTTCAGCTTTTGAACCCTTTCTGGAGTCTCATATTCTCCCTCCTGGATTTTACGCAGGGCATCATCACCCTCTTTTCTTTCTTCTCGGGCTTTTTTAAGTTCTTGCCGGGCTTCATCAAGTGCTTGCTGAAGAATTATTGTACGATCACGAAGCACTGTCTCAATTTTTCTATCGCCCGGTTTAAGAATTTTGCTACCGCTCTGTTCAGACTGTTGTGATAGCTTCTGGATTCTTTCACCCAGTTGTTCAACTTGCTTATTTTTACTCTCAAGCATTCTGGTTTTCTGAAGTAGCTCATTCTCAAGAGAACGTTGTTTTGCAGTCACAGCCTGGAAGAATTCACTACCCATTGCCGTTAATTTTCCCGAATTCTCATACTGCTTCTGTAATGCTTTTTCATAGAAGGGGATATCTTTGCCCAATGCCGTTTCAGTCTGCAAAGCAATTTCCAGAACGTTACCGAGCTGATTGTTGAGACTGCAGATGCGCTGGTAATCCTTCTGAATACGTTGATCCATTCTCTCCAGTTCAGCCTGAACTTCAGCATCAATGGCCCCGGCAGGCTGTCGCGAATCGGTTCGCGTGTTCCTTAGACTACCCATCCAGGATGAAGACGCCATTACCGTGCGGGACTCCAGAGGTTTACCGCCATTCAGAAAACGGCAAGGCTTAGGGGGGGCAGGCAAATCTTCCACGACCGTGCCTGCCCGCATCTTGCTTAGTATTTCTGTAAGAGCACAGCATTGATGCAATGAATAGATCGCAGTACCGCCCGGATGCTTGTTTAACTCCTCAGTTGTCCCCTGAACATGTTGACTAATCAACCTGTCAGGTTCGGGTGGACGGCTTACCGTACTTGATGGAATGGCCATCGTAATACTCCTTTTACAACATTCAACAATTCATAAATCGTTTGACTATTAATGAACCTGATCCTGGGAAACTTCCATCGCCTCTGATTGGTTGTTCTGTAATAGCATGCTCAGTTTATCCATCAGATTTTCAATCTCTCTTTCCATAGCCGCCCTGGCGGTGTTCCACTGCCTCGATTGATTGACCCAGGCGATCACTTCATCTTCTTTCTCTTGCAAAAGAGAGCGGGTCTGTTGCAGGTCATTCTCAACCTGAGAGCGCATTCTTTTTTCAGCTTTGAGACTTTCTTGTGTGTAGGTCAACTGTCTCAGCAAAACATTGTTTTCAAGTTCCAGTTCAGACTGTTGCTCCTGATTGTCGTCAAGCGCTGTGGTTTTTGGATATAACTCATTCTCACGCTGGCTCGATCGTCTGGATTGTTGAACTTTTTCTTCCCACATTTTATTAAAGAGACTTAGATGAGCATCTGAACAACGACGAACTACTTCTAAATCCAACTCCAGACTTGCAACCCGTCTGGATAACAAATCGTTTTCTTTTTGCATTTCTTTTAAGTCAAGCTGCTGTTTATCTGAGGAACGACCAGCTTCTAATAACTTCTGATTCAGCTTCCTGAGTTCTATGTATTGTTCATAATTATCTTCCTTCAGCTTTTTAACCTTTCTGGATTGTTCATCATTTTGTTCTCGTATTTTTTTTAAGGTATTCTGATCGCGACGGGCTTGTACTAAATCCTGCGTCAATTTCTGAAACTCTTCGACGCTCACACTTTTTCCATCTTGGGTATTGCAAAGGTCAGCTTCAATCTTTTTTCTTTCTATTCGAGCTTCTTCAAGCTCTTTCTGCATCTTGGTTGAACGAAGTCTGGATACCTTCAGTTGGTCTTCTAATTGTGTGACTAATTTATTAGTTTGAAGGGTTCTGAATGGCTGGTCCGCTGCCTCAAACGCTCTATTTTTTCTATGGAGGGAAATATCGTTTTCTAATGAGTTTTCAACCTGCCGAGCAGCATTCAGTGATTCACCGAGCTGACTGTGAAGCTGGCAGAGATGATGGTAATAAGCCCTTCTTTGCTCATCCATATGTGCCAGTTCAGCCCAGACTCCATAACCATTGGCTGCGTTAATCCTGCGTAAAAAGGTTGGCATGTCCTCGGTACTATCCTCCAGGGATGGATAGGCTAACACCGTCCGACGGTCCAAACATTTAAAATCACTCAAAAGATGGCACGGCGAAGGGGGTTCAGGTAACTTTTCCACAGTGATCCCACTGCGCATCTTGCGTAATGGATCTATAAGAACTCTGCATTGATATAATGAATATTCCGCAACACTGCCGGAATGGCGGCCGGACCTATCATCTTTGACCCGAACACCCGGGTCAGTTACGTTTGCTGGGATTGCTGCGTTTGATGGATTTGCCATTATAATACTCCTTTTGCAACGTTAAAAAATTCACAACTATTTGACTATCAACGACCCCCATCCAATGCAGCTCCAGTCTCTGTCGTCTGTTCATCCATTGAGAGTGCTCTGAGTTTAGCCCTCAGGGTTTCAATCTCTCTTTCCATCGCCGCCCTGTCGGCATCCCATTGTCTGGATTGCTTCTCTTGTTCATCCCAGGCTTCGCCTTTGCTATCGTGATTAGCAGCCAAGCGACTTTGATAGGCTCCTACAAGTTTCTCCAGAGACTCAATCCGTTTGGATTGTTTCTCTTTTTCAGCACAGGTTTTTTTTCTGTATTCCAGCTCATTATCTGTGTAAAGTTGATACGCTGCTAAGCGTTCGTTCAGAGACTCAACCTCTTTGGATTCTTTAGCTTTTTCTTCCTTGATTTTATTGAGGTCTCGCTGCATCTCTGTTGCACGACAATCAGCTTCCCTCAAAAGCTTCTCTAAATGGATGACTTTTTCATCAACCAGCGCCTTTGCTTGCTGTTCGTCCTGTGCCCGAACCCTTTGCTGCTCGCTATGTTCAAGCTGTCGTGTAAGCTCCTGAATTTTTCTGTCCCGTTCAAGAACTTCCTGATTTTTGTCCTCAAGCATTTTGGTTTTCTGATTGAGATAATTAAACATTACCTGCAATTCTGGCTGATCCTTGTGCTGGTCTAATAGCGCATCCTGATAGAAGAGAATATCGTCATCCAATGCCAGTTCAGTGGTCATAGCAAAAGACACAATTTTATTGCACAGACTAAATTGCTCGCAGAAACGCTGGTAATCCTGCTGAATACGTCCATCCATTTTCTCCAGCTCAGCCCGGATTTCAGCCTCACTGGCCTCGCTAACCTTTCGCGAATGGGTTGACGAGCTCTGCCCGGATGAAGAAACTTCCACCGCCCGGGATTCCAGACGTTCCCCACCCTCCAGAAAAGAGCACTGCGCGGGACGCTCAGGGACCGTTGGCCATGTCATGCCTTTCGTAATCCCGATTAATGTATCTTTAAGAGCGCAGCATCGACGCAATGAATACATCGTAGTGCTGCCCCTATGACGGTTGGGCGTCTCAGATGTCACCTGAACATTAAGGTCAGTTCCTGGTGAAGTGCTTCCTGTACCTAGTGGATTTGCCATAGTAATACTCCATTTACAACATTTTATAATTCAGTAACCATTTGACTGTGACCGAGTATGACTTGTTCCCCTGTAAGAACCTGAATAACGCTTTTGTTAGCTGCTCTGACAAAATTTCTCCAGCCGATAGGGAAATCCGCCACTCCCGCGAATACGCTGTACTGGCCACCACCAATACCAATGACTCCACCATGGAAGGCATTGGCCAGAGTGGTTTTGGCAATGGCTATCAGTGCCTCTTCGATTTAACGATTAACAAGCCCGTTATGGGGAGGCTCGTGTCTCTGTGGTCTGGCTGCCCATTGAGAGTGCTCTCAGCTCAGCCCTAAGGGTTTCAATCTCTCTTTCCATAACCGCCCTGTCGGTAGCCCACTGTCTCGATTGAGCGACTCGAGAGCTCGCCTCATCCTCTTTTGCCTGCAAAAGAGACCGGGTCTGTCGCAGATCATTCTGAAGCTGAGAGAGCATATCTTTGGGTACCACGTCTGCCCCCCTGGCCGTCAGCTTCTGATGCATATCGTTTAGCCTTCTAAGCATATTAACGTTTTGAGATTCCGTTACCGACATTTGCTCTTCTTTTGCTTCAAGTATTGTGGTTTTCTCACGTAGCTTATTCGTCAGTTGCTCAGTCTGTCTGAGTAGCGCAGATTTTTCTTCGCGGTGTTCGAATATGGCATTATTAAGCTGATCTATTTGTTGCTGAGCTTCAGATAAATCAGTCTGCAGCGTGTCAGCCCGTTGTGTGAGCGTCCGGATTTTTCTTTCCAGTTCACGAATCTCCCAATCTTTGGCCTCAAGCATTGTGGTTTTCTCATGCAGCTCATCAGCCATTACCCCTAATTGCTGCTGATCCATCCGCTCACATAGAGACGCTTCCATTAAGAAATTAACATCGACATCCAATTCATGTTCAGCCTGTCTGGCAATATCCCTGGCTTTCATGAACAGTTTATAGAGCTCGCTATAACGCTGGTGATCCTCCTGAATACGTTCATGCATTCTCTCCAGCTCAGCCTGGATTTCAGCCTCGCTGGCTTCGGTATGCTTTCGTGAATCGGTTGATGCTTGCCGGGAAGAAGAGACTTCCACCGTCCGGGATTCCAGACGTTTAGCACCTTTCAGTAGATGGGACTGTAAAGGGGGGTCAGGCGCCTCTGGAATGCCCAAGTCTAGCCAAATAGTGCGAAATGCATATTTATGTTCATAGCATCGCCGCATTGAATACATTGTCGTAGTGCTTCCCGGCGGATGCCTGCTGACGCTGAACATTGCAGATCCCGTCTGAACATTCTGGTCGGAAATCGATGAAGGGCTTGCTGTGCCTGAAGGGCTGTTCATAGTAATAATCCTTTTACAAAATTTATAATTACGACTGTCGTCGCAATGGTTTGTTCCCCTGTAAGACCCTGAATAACGCTTTTGTTAGCTGCTCTGACAAAATTTCTTTAGCAGATAGGGAAATCTGATACTCCCGCGAATGTTGAGTACACCATGTCGGATGTGCTCACCCGCCTGAGAAGTGACAACGAAAACCGTGAAGAGCTGGACACCCGGGTTCTGGCCCTGCTCCATGCTGAGCAGGATCAGGAAGAACTCTGCGTCAGCCGGTTGAATCGATTCCTGATTGCTGGAGCACGTGAATTGGCTTTTCAGCTGGCTGGCAGCCTGTCGGACTTAAGCGTCCGTAGCGAGGATTGCAAGAAATTGAGGATAAAAATTTCTGCTTCTGAGGAGAATAGCGAGCTATTTGACGAAGAAGCAGGAATTTTTAGACCAATTTATTGCAACCGCAGTAGGACAGCCTTAAGTCCGACAGGCTGCTGGGGATCTGGTGAAACCGAAGCAGGGGGAGACCGCATGAGCTGTCACCCTGAATGCCTGACCACATATTCACGCAAGGCGTCGTTCATACGAGTCTGCCAGCCTTTGCCAGTGGCGCGGAAAAATTCAAGCACCTCCGGTGACAGCCGGATAGTAATCCGCTCCTTGGTCTCTTCGGCCTTGGGTCGCCCCACTGGTCGTAGTTGTTTGAACTCCTCGTCAGTAAGTTCATATGTGTCAGGGTCAGCGGCAATGCCTGCATTGATGGCCGCATCTTCTTCGTCGGTTGGCAGCTCAAGCCAGCGCCCTGATTTAGTCTTGATTTGCATAAATTCGTACCTCTCGTTTATTGGCTTTTCGCAGGGAAATAATGCGGCGCTTCTCGCCCCGGTCGGTATACACCACGCAATAAAGGCGCTTACCTCTGGAAGCAAAACCAACCATACGCTGCTCTCCATAGTCATAGCGATGATCTTCCGATGCCTTAAGCGTATCCCAATCCAAGCACTCAGCCTCAGACAACGACAAACCGTGTTTGGCACGGTTGATGGCGTCCTTGGCAGCATCGTACTCATACTTCATAGAATTATTGTATGCACGTTAATTAAGGTTTGCCAGCTGTTAAAAGTAGCACACGTTAACGCTTTATCCATTCGGGAAGAGCTCGACACCCGGCTTCTGGCCCTGCTAGTTGCTGAGCAGGATCAGGAAGGGTAATGCGACACCCGCGAATACGCTGTACTGGCCACCACCAATACCAATGACTCCACCATGGAAGGCATTGGCCAGAGTGGTTTTGGCAATGGCTATCAGTGCCTATTCGATTTAACGATTAACAAGCCCGTTATGGGGAGGCTCGCGTCTCTGTCGTCTGGCTGCCCACTGAGAGTGCTCTCAGCTCAGCCCTCAGGGTTTCAATCTCTCTTTCCATAGCCGCCTTGTCTGTATCGAACTGTCTGGATTGAGCCGCCAAGGTACTGACTTCATCCTCTTTCGCTCGCAAAAGAGAGCGGGTCTGTTGCAAGTCATTCTGAACTTGAGAGAGTGTCTTTTTTTTCTCCAGGAGTTCAGGCCCCTTGACCCTAAGCAAATCGTGTGCATGATTCAGCTTTCTCAGCAAACGAGCGTTTTGACTTTCTATTTCAGACTGTTGCGCTTCTTTGGCTTCAAGCATTGTGGTCTTCTGGCGTAACTCATTCTTTAGTGGCTCAATCTGTCTGGATAGTGCAGCATTTTTTTGCCGGTGTTCGAAAATGGCATGATTAAGATGATTTATTTTTTCCCGATCTCCTGATAAATCGCTCTCCAGCTTGTCAGCCCGTTCGGACAGCGCAGCTTTTTCTTCTGCGAGTTCCTTTTTGGTATTGTGATCAGCATCTAAACGACGTTGTTTTGCTACTTTAAGTCGGTTCAGGAACTGGACCTTTTTTGATAGGGCATCAATTTCTTCCGTGAGTACCTGTATGGTCTCGTGATCAGCATCTGTGCGACGTTGATATGCTGCTATAACTATGTTCCGAGCCTCAACCTTTTTGGATTCGGCAGCTTTTTCTTCCCGGATTATGTCAAGGTCGCGCTGCATCTCTGTTGAACGACAATTAGCTTCTCGCAAAAGCTTCTCTAAATTCATGACTTTTTCATCGACACGTGCATTTGTATCCTGCTTGCGCTGTGCTCTTATCAATTGTTTTTCGCTATTTTCAAGCTGTCGTTGCAATTCTTGCTGATCCTGATCCTTATGCTCACGTTCTAGCGCTTTCTCATAACAGGAAATATTGCTTGCCAATGAAGTTTCAGCCTGCCGTGCAGCATCCAGAGCAATAAAGAGCTGAGTTCGGAACTGTAAAAGGCGTTGGTAATCCTCCTGAATGCGTTCATCCATTTTCTGCAACTCAGCCCAGATTTCAGCTTCTCTGTCCTCGGCAGGCTGTCGCGAATCGGTTAGCGTGCTCCAAAGACTACCCATCCGGGATGAAGACGCCACTACCGTTCGGGACTCCAGACTTTTACCACCATTCAATAAAGGGCAGTGCACAGGTGGGTCAGGTAACTCTGCCACTGTCATACTTGTACGCATAATGCTTAGTGTCTCTTTAAGAGCACGGCATTGACGCAACAAATATTCCGCATTACTGCCCTGATGGTTGCTGAGCACCTCTGGTGTCATCCCAACATCTTGATTAGCCAAAAGTTCTGTGACCAATGAAGGTCTTGCTGCTGATTCGAGTGGACTCGCCATAGTAATAATCCCTTTACAAAGTTCAACAATTCATTAATCGTTTGACTGTGGTCAGCACGACTTGTTCCCCTGTAAGATCCCGAATAACTTTCCTGTTAGCTATTCCGACAAAATTTCTCCAGAGAATTTCTCCAGCCAATAGAGAAAACCGACACTCTCGCCTCAGACTTACAACAAATTTTCTGTAATATTCATTTCCTCAAACACCGCATTCAGAGCTTTTTAAAATATGCACGGGGAACTAAATGAACAGACAATGATCGAAGATTAAAGCTATCTGAAATTCAACGACAGGAACAAAAGATATGAACGGAATCACACCACCTGACAGACCATATAACCCATATAATCTGCCATCAGCCTATCAACTGCCGACCGAAGACTGTCCTATTTGTATCGAAGCTTTTGCCGGAAAAGACGTCAGGGTTACCAAGCCATGCAAGCATATGTTTCACGTGACCTGCCTGGAGCTCTGGCTGTTGGAGAATACATCCTGTCCTCTATGCAGAACCAGTCTCTGGGAAAGAGAAGTACGACCAGCGCCTGCCATGCCCGGTAATCCTGGCCTATTGAACCAGCAGACCCTGGGTCGGGCCTTAACCTCTTTGTTATCAGCTATGGCCAGTTGGGCGGGATACCTCTGTCCAAACTGGTTGGTAACGGTTTTAAACTTAGTGGGTATACAACCAGTGCCTGCCAGCATCAGTAATCCTGACCTGCCAGAAAATGCCTCATTGGACCATCAGGCCCGGGATCAAGCCCTGGCAGCTCTCATATCAGCTGCGGCTAATCAGACGGGATACCCCTCTCCAGAGGAGGTGGAAACGCTTCTGAGTTTAAGGGAATTACTCACAGCGCCTGCCAGCATCAGTAATCCTGACCTGCCAGAAAATGCCTCATCGGACCAGCAGGCCCGGGATCAAGCCTTGGCAGTTCTCTTATCAGTTGCGGCTAATCAGACGGGATACCCCTCTCCAGACATCATAGCAGAGGCTATAAGTTTAGGTTTTCTGAGGGACTGATTCCGTCACCTTTGCAGGCACCTTGAATAATCTGCCATACTTTGGAGCCCAAACAACCAGGTGAAATGGTCCTGCGCAAAAGAGACACAGGCACCCAACGATTGATGAGAGCAGCATTAACATGATTGACAAATCCATTCCCCTCACTGACATTCATCGTCATCTGGACGGTAACATTCGTCCCCAGACCATTCTGGAGCTGGGTCAGCAGCACAATCTGGAGTTACCCGCCGATCATCTGGAAGCGCTGATTCCCCATGTCCGTGTTATGAGTAATGAGCCGGATCTGGTGAGTTTTCTGGCCAAGCTGGACTGGGGAGTTAAGGTTCTGGCGGATTACGACGCCTGTCGTCGTATCGCCTATGAGAATGTCGAAGACGCCCTGAATGCTCAAATTGATTACACCGAGCTGCGCTTCAGCCCCTACTACATGGCCATGACTCACAACCTTAACCCTGAAGGTGTGGTAGAAGCGGTAGTGGACGGTGTGCAGGCAGGTAGCCGTGATTTTGGGGTCAAAACCAACCTGATCGGTATCATGAGCCGCACTTTTGGCCAGGAAGCCTGCCAGCAGGAGCTGGATGCCTGTCTGGCCTTCAAAGACAAAATGGTCGCCATTGATCTGGCAGGTGACGAGTTCGGCAAGCCGGGTGAGCTGTTTGTTGATCACTTTAAACAAGTTCGTGATGCCGGCCTGAATGTGACCGTTCATGCTGGCGAGGCAGTGGGCGCTGAAAGCGTATGGCAGGCTATTCGTGATCTGGGGGCCACACGAATTGGCCACGGTGTCAGAGCGATTGAGGACCCGGCGCTGATGGATTACCTGGCTGAGCACTGCATTGGTATTGAGTCCTGCCTGACTTCAAACATTCAGACCAGCACCTTCCCGAGCATTGAAAAGCACCCGCTCAAAAAATTCCTGGAACACGGCGTTCTGGCCACGATCAATACCGATGACCCAGCCGTAGAAGGCATTGAGCTGCCTTATGAGTATGAAGTGGCGGCTCCGTCTGCCGGTCTGTCTGCGGACCAGATTCTGCAGGCTCAGGAAAATGGCCTGACAATAGCTTTCCTCAGTGACACCGAGAAAGAAGCACTCAAGGCCTCCAAACAGTGAGCCTCTTAAGGTTGGGTTTTACTGATCCGACCGTCAATGCTGATCCGGCGCCTCTCTGGCTATTTCGTTACCAGAGGCTTTTCCCTCAGCAAAAGCTTTAGCATTACTCAAAGTGGTTTTGGCAATCGCCATCAGCGCCTCTTCGGTAAGAAAGGCCTGGTGGCCGGTAAAGATCACGTTGTGACAGGCTGAAAGGCGTCTGAAAACATCGTCCTGAATCACCTCATCGGACAAGTCCTCAAAAAACAGCTCCTGCTCGTTTTCGTAAACATCCAGCGCCAGTCCACCCAGTATCCCTTTTTTCAGAGCGTCAATCGCTGCCACTGAATCCAGCAGTTTCCCCCTGCTGGTGTTCACCAGTAGCACCCCGGGTTGCATCTGGCTAAATGCGTCCTCATTGATTATGTACTCGTTATCTTTCGTTAAGGGGCAGTGCAGGGTGATCAACTTGCTCTGTTGCAACAGCTGATTCAGAGCAACATAGTCTCCGCCCAGTGCTTCAAAAGCCGGGTTTGGGTAGGGGTCGTATCCCAGCAGTTTACAACCAAAGCCTTTTAGAATGCGGGCAGCAGCTATACCAATCTTGCCTGTGCCAATGACCCCCGCTACACGACCATGGAGGTTAAAGCCGGTCAGCCCCTCAAGTGAGAAGTTGGCATCCCGGGTTCTCTGGTAGGCTTTATGGGTTTTTCGATTCAAGGTCATAATCAGCGCAATGGCGTGCTCTGCCGTGGCTTCAGGAGAATAAGCCGGAACTCTGGCTACCGTGATACCCAGCTCTCTGGCCGCGTCCAGGTCCACATTGTTAAATCCGGCACAGCGCATGAGCAGAAGTCTGATATTATACTCAGCCATGACACTCAGAACGGGCCGACTGAGATCGTCATTAACAAAAGCACAGACTGCATCACCCGTCCTGGCCAGGTGAGCGGTTTTTTCATCCAGGTGAATATCAAAGTATTCCAGTTCCAAGCCGGAGTTGGCATTGCACAGGTCAAAGAATTCACGATCGTATTTTTTGGCGTTAAAGATACAGATTTTCATGATCGGTTCAGGTTCCTTTTTTCGCTGGCATGAGCAATAAGCAGTCATGAGCTATAGGCTTCTGGTTAAGAATCATAGCGGAGTTTTTGATTGAAAATAGCCTTTCTGTGTAAACGTTTGGCAGCCCTATCGGGCAGTAGTCAGATTCCACTGTCCCGGGTCAGCCAGTGCAGGTCGGGACTCGCTGATCCAGCCTTTAACGCCAAGAGTTTTACAACACAAATTAGCAAGCGAGCCATAATGATGCGAGCTGTTCTTTAGTGAATGATTGAATTTTTAATCTTTTCTACTAACTTTGTCAGAGGGTTTTATTGGTTAATAGAAATCATATGAAAACTATCTTTTTTGGGGTAATGCTGGTTATCGCTATGGCTGGATTTTGTTCCGAAGAGGATGATTCTATTTGTGTTGGCAACAGTTTTTTTTTCCAAATCAATGACCCGGATGATTATGAAGTGAATATCAAATTTTTGGATAAAAGTTCAAGTCTGCTATATGAGCATGACTTATTCAATGGGTTAAACCCTGATGCAATAAAGAAAAAAACATTAATTGATTTTTCTTCTCAGGTAACAACGATAAAAACAATCGTGTTAGATAGAAATAGCAAGGTTATAGCCACAGAGATGGAAAGTTATACAGAAGATATAATTGAAGGACTTTTACTATCGAGCTATCTAATTACCTTAACTCATGCCGGAAATCATGATGTTAGATTAATCTCTAATCAATGTTATTCACCTAATGATCAGGAAAAGGTTAAGATACTACAAACCTTTACAAATATTTTTATAAACCAGTTAAACACTTTTGAATCAAATAACAAGTTTTTTAAAATCATTGAGATAGATCAAAGTAAAAAGGAACAGTTGCTTAACGAGAAGCTTCGTTTGCATGGCTATAAAAAAGATGCCTGTGGAAGATATATTCACATTAACAGTACATCACCAAGATCAACCGACTGTGCCGGGATTGTTGTTCCGGTTATGAATTAACCGACTAATAAAACAGTGGGCGGTAGGCAGGTTATCTGCCTCGTCACTGTAAAACCACTGTATTGAAAAAGCATTTTCCACCTGCTATTTGCTGTCATACCCACTCTCTTGCCGTAGTCGGCATTGTACTGATCAAAAAATTCACGATCGTGTTTTTTGTATTACAGATACAGATTTTCATGAACGGTTCAGATACCTTTTTTACTGGCATGAGCAGTAAGCGACCATGAGCTACAGGCTCCTGGTTAAGCTTCAAAGCCGAGTTTTTTAATAAAAATAGCCTTTCTGTGTAAACGTATGGCAGCCGTAATGGGCTGTGGTCTGATTCTACTGTCCCGGGCCAGCCGGATAGGTCATATCTCGCTAATCCGGCCTTTAACGCCAGGAGTTTTACAACACTAATTAACAAGCGAGCCATAATGATGTGAACGGTTCTTTCGTGAATGCTTGAATTTTTAATCTTTTCTACTACATTTGCCAGAGGATTTAATTAATAAGGATTATATAAAAATGAAAACTATTTTTTTTGGGGTGGTGCTGGTTATCGCCACGGCGGGGTTTTGTTCAGAAGAGAATGATTCTATTTGTGTTGATAACAGGTTTTTTTTTCAGATCAATGACCCATATGATTATGAAGTGAATATCAAATTTTTGGATGAAAGTTCAAATCTGCTGTATGAGTATGACTTATTCAATGGGCTGAATCCTGATGCTATAACGAAAAAAATATTAATTGATTTTTCTTCTCAGGTAATAACGCTAACATCAATCTTGTTAGATGGAAGTCGCAAGGTGATTGAAAGAGAAAAGGAAACTGAAAAAGACGATAAAATTGAGTCACTTTTACCATCAAACTATTTAATTACCGTGACTCATGCCAGCAATCATGATGTTGCATCAATCTCTAACCAATGTCACTCATCTAATGATCAGGAAAAGGTTAGGATATTACAAGCCTATACAAATACTTTTCTAAAACAGTCAAGCACTTTCAAATCAAGTACCGAATTTTATGGAATCACTGAGATCGATGAAAGTAAAAAGGAACAGTTGTTTAACGAGAAACTTCATTTCCTTGGTTATAAAAAAGATGCCTGTGGAAGATATATTCCCATTAATAGTACATCACCAGGATCAACCGACTGTATCAGGATTGTTGTTCCGCTTTTTCTGGATTATCTGCCGAAGAAATTGCCGTTAAAATAAGGTGTTAGGTGTCTCTGTGCCATCTCTTATTGTCTGCTATGCTCAACGCACAAGAAATAATCATAAGGTGTACGCATGAACCACGATAAAGACACAGACGATTTCTGGAATGCCATCAGTCGCATAGAGGTCAGTATAAAAAACTCACAGGACGATATTAGGAAGCTGTACCTGCACAGCGCACGGCAGGAAATATCTATTGAGTCACTTAATGAAAAGATTGACGCTAACCAGCAAGAAAATCGTGAACGTTTTGACAAGATTGAAGACACTCTGGCTGTCATTGTAAACCACTTCCAAAAATAACCACGACACCTAACAGCACGCTCGGCTGAGACGTACATACTGTGCGCCCTTCAGCCCTGGGATACCCACTCTCTTGCCGTATCCAGATCAACATTGTTAAATCCGGCACAGCGCATGAGCAGAAGTCTGATATTATACTCCGCGATGACACTCAGAACTGGCCGACTGAGAGCGTCATTAACAAAAGCACAGACTGCATCACCCGCCCCGGCCAGGTGTGCGGTTTTCTCATCCAGATGAATATCGAAGTATTCCTGTTCAGAACCGCAGTAGGACGGCCTTAAGTCCGACAGGCTGCTAGAGGCTCGTGGTTAAGTATCATAGCGGAGTTTTTTAGTGAAAATAGCCTTTGTATGCCAACGTATGGCAGCCTGGCTAAGCAGTGTCATTATTCTGATGGCCTGTCTGTGGGCAGGCGATCTGCTCAGCGTCTGGATCAATCATGCCCTTCCGGGCAGTATTATCGGAATGCTGCTTCTGGCAGCCCTGCTGGGCAGTGGCCTGATTCGACTGTCCTGGGTTGAAACGGGTGCCGGTTTTATAATTCGCTGGATGTCCCTGTTATTTGTGCCCATCGGGGTCGGTGTCGTCGATCAGCTGAACCTGCTGGCCAGCAGCCTTGGTGCTCTTCTGCTGACCAGTCTGCTGGGGACAGTGTTGGTTATGGCCGTTTCCGGTTGGTTGTTTCAATGGCTGGAGCGTACCCGACAATGACCTTGTTCCCGATAGTTACGATCACTCCGATGAAGGGCCTGCTCTATTGTTCTATGACGGTGGTAGTCTACCTGACGGCCTGGCAGCTTCATAATCGTTTCAAGTATTCAATGCTCAATCCATTATTGGTCAGCATTCTGGTAGTCGTGGGTATTCTTCTTGTCGGAAACATTCCTTACTCCGACTACGAACAAGGAGGTGACTGGCTAAGCAATCTGCTTGGCATCGCGGTTGTCGCTCTGGGAGTGCCTCTTTATCAACAGATGAGAGATATTCATCGGGAGCTGACCGGTGTGATTCTGGTGGTTTTTGTCTCCAGCCTTTTTGCCCTTGTCAGCACAGTTATACTGGCGGTCCTGGCGGGTGCCGATGGTCAGGTCGCTCTTTCTCTGGCTCCCAAATCGGTCACAACACCGATTGCTGTGTTGATTGTGGATAACCTGAACGGTGTCCCCTCTCTTGCCGCTATCGCTGTGATCCTGACGGGCTTGATGGGTGCTATTTTTGGCTTGCCACTACTCTCATTATTGAAAATCACTGATCCCAAAGCCAGAGGTATCGCCATGGGCACGGCCTGCCATGCATTGGGCACTGCGAGGATGGTACAAAGTTCATTGAAGGAAGGCGCCTATAGCGCGCTGGCGTTAGTACTTTCTGCCAGTATCAGTGCCCTGATGGCTCCCTGGCTGGTACCCTGGGTTCTTGGCTGGTTGAATTAAACAGCCGGGTTTTGCCCGGCCGCTTTTTCTGCTTAATACTCCACTCGATAACTCAGTGTGTAAGCACGACCTTCTGCCTTATGAGCACTAATGCCATTGTAGGTGTCTCCTGCCCACTGGCTGTAGACCGTTTCGTAGTCTTCATTCAACAGGTTGGTAATCCCTGCTTTCAGAGTGCCCACTGGCATAGCGAAGGAAGCCAGCAGATCAAGGGTGGTATAACCATCAACCTCATAACTTTTGATATTACCACCGGACACCTTCTTACCCTTGTCGTAATCGGCAAAGGTTGTCGACTGTAGACGTACATTCATATCTGCCTGATCGTAGGAGACAAAGGCCACATACTTTTCCGGGGATACGTCGGCTGCCTGCAGGTCGAGCCATTTCCCCACTTCTTCGTAGTAGCTGCGTCCTTCTGTAAAGGCATAGCTGCCACCGACACTCCAGTAATCATTGACGAAGTATTCCAAAGAGCCTTCAAAGCCGTAGACCTTTTTTTTCTGATCCAGCAAGTCCACATTGTAATTTTCATTAAAGTCTATGGTTTTATCAGACTCGTTATAAAAGACAGAGGCATTGGCCAGCAGGTCATCAAAGCGTCCACGCCAGCCCAGCTCATAGCTGTCAGTCTTGATGGCATCCAGATTCGCTTGTGATATATCGGTAGGATTCAACGGCAGAGGTAATATGGTCAGAGCGCTGTCAGGTGAAATAACATCCCTCAGAATCCTTGAAGCATCCGGGACTTCAAAGCCCTGAGAATAGTTAGCGAACACTTCGTTGCTGTCATTCAGTCGATAAACCAGACCAACGTTAAATAGAGTAGCGTCATACTTCCTGACGTCGCCCTCTAATACGGTTACATCCGCTCCGGGAGCATAAATAGGCAAAAGCCAGGTTTCTGCCAACGGGGTGTAGTCAGCGATATCCAGTTCAGCGCGCTCGTGACGAACACCGGCATTCATTGTCAGTTGTTCAGTGATATCCCAGGCGGTCTGCAGATATAACCCGAGAGTAGTGGCATCGACATCCGGACCGTATTCATAGGAAGATCCTGTGGGTTCAATGATCGTGCCGCCACTGTCAATGTACTTCTGTAGATCGTGCAATTGTCCCCTTTGCTCGCCTTTATCTACATCGTAATCAACCCCGTAGGAGATTCTGAACGTATCGGTCAGTTCTCTGTCCAGAAGCAGCTTCACACCATAAACCTCTGAGGTAGACGTCGACTGATTAAGAAAAGTAGTGCCGGGCAATATCGTGGAGCCAACTAATATATTCGGGTAGGGGAAGAACCTCGCATCACGCTCACGATAGTAGGTTTGCAACTGGAAATTATTGCCCAAAAAGTCAGCATCACTGTAGACCAGATCAATGGAATTTCTCTTGCTGTAAGGCTGATCTTCCAATTGTAACCCTTTAACTGGTGGGGGTGCGTCAGCAGCATCTCCGCTGATCAGAGAGGAAATGTCTGGCGCGTAATCAGAATCCATCTGATCATCAAAATATTGCAGTGTTGCCTCCAGACGCTGTTCCGCGTTGAAGTCATAACCCAGTTTCACCAGAACATCTTTAGTATCGGTATCGCTTCGGCTCACCTGAGATGGGTCAGGATTAACGCGGTCACCGTCAGCATCAAAAATGCCATCACGGCTCTCGTAAGTACCACTGAACAGGTAATCAAAATCACCATTACTGCCACTGATACTCTGATTCAGGGTATAGCTGCTCAGCTCGTCACCGGAGACTTTGATGCCTGCTTCAGAAGCAAACTGAATGTCGTAATCGGCTGGCTTACGGGTGATCACGTTGATAATACCTCCGGTAGCACCACCGCCATAAATAGCGCTGGCACCGGAAATCACTTCAATGCGTTCAATGTTTTCAGGGCGGATCATGCTGAGCTGGCGGCTGATCTGACGGTTCTCGGTCTGAGCGATGCCATCAATCAAAACCAGAGCCTTACGACCACGGACGCTTTGCGTTCTGTCGGTCACCGTCTGAGTGCCGGGACCAAAGCCAGGTACCAGCTGTTCAAGGATATCAGCGAGTTTCTGACCGGGCACGCTCTGCCGGGCCAATGCTTCTCCGCTGATGATCTGAACGGTCCCGGAGACGTCAGAAATGCTGGCTTCAGAGCGGGAAGCAGTAACAACAACTTCTTCCAGCCGGGTCACGGAATCGTCGGCTTCTGCGAAAGCACTCTGACTTCCCAACGTCATGGTTATGGCGATAGCAAGAGGCGTTTTATTAGTCTTCATTATCTGGGGTTTCCCTGTTCTTGATTATCATTCTCATTAGATCCTTGTTATTGTTTTGAGCCCGCTTCCCGCAGGCTTCTGAATTTAAAAACGTTATTTAACGACTTTGGACGTATTTGCCACTGAGCAGTAACAGGATGAAATAAACACCTCCGGCTCCTGAGACCAGAAGACCTGAAGGAATTTCAAAAGGAGCCATCAACGATCGTGACAGCCAGTCGCTGAGTACCAGCAGTAAGGCCCCCGTCATGGCGGTAGCAGGAATCAGATGTCTGTGGCTTGACATACCACTGACGCGGCATATGTGGGGCGCCATTAGCCCGATAAAAGAAATACCACCCACTGTTGCAACACTGGTTGCACTCAAAAGGGCAACCAGCAGCATCAGCAGATAGACTGAAGCCTTTACTCTGATGCCCAGCAGGGAAGGCCAGAAGGCGCCCAACTGAAGAATGTCGAGCTTTCGCCACATGAGCATAAACATGGGTATCAGGATTAATACACCAGAAGACAGCAGATAAACCAACTCACTGCTGGCTGCATAGGTACTGCCTGAAAGCCATACCAGCACCTCGCTGGACTGATTACTGCCGAGCACCATCACCACGCTGATCAGCGTTGCTGAAACCGCTGAAAGGCAGAGGCCAGCCAGAGCAAAAAGCTGGGGATTAAACCCGGTCATCCGACTGAGGGCCATTAAAAGAAGCAAGGCAAAACCGCTGCCAAACATCGATAGCATGAGCAAATCCAGACGCTCAAGGCCAGGCATCATTACAGAGCCTAAAACCACAAACAAAACGCCCGTGGTCGTCAGACCAGAAACATCGGGACTGGCCAGAGGGTTTCTCATCAGGCTCTGAAGAACCAGACCGGAGACAGCCAGCGCAGCTCCGGCAAAAGCTGCCGTTAAAACTCTGGGCCAACGTAGGTCGATCCAGGATTGGTCAAGGCCGCTGAACAGACTGAAGTAAAAAGCGACCAGCAGTATGGACAGCAGAACCCAGAGGGCTTTTGCCGGAGACGCGTTAAACAGAGCACGTATTCCTGTCTCACCGGGCGCTCTGGCCAAATTGCCGATCCTTTTACGCTGGCTCAACAGGAAAATCATGAAAGGTGCGCCGACAACCGTTGTCATGGCGCCGGCCGGGATACTGTAATGCGCTTCGGACATCAGGAAAGGAATCATTCTGGCCAGCACATCTGCACCCAGTAGCAGTAATGCACCCGTCAAGCTGGCTGCCAGCAGACGTTGCCATGCTGAGCGATAACCGAGACCACGGGCAATGTGCGGGGCAATCAGTCCGATAAAACTGATCATACCCACCTGACTGACGACACTGGCAGACAAAAGCAGAGCAATCACCAGCGACAGGCCAACGGTTCGTCTTACATTCACCCCCAGACTCTCAGCCTGATCTCTGCCCAACTCAATCAGATCCAGACGTCTGGCCAGCAATGTGGCAAAGAGAATCATCAGGGTAAAGATCGGCCAACTGTTGTTGATGGCCTGATAGTCAAACTGGGCAAGATTCCCTGCACCCCAGGTGTACAAACCCTCCAGACGATTCTCAAAAAACATCAGAATACCGGCACTGAGAGCACCCAGTGACAGGGTAATAGCCATGCCAATCAGAACAAGGTTTACCGGTGAATCACTGATAGCAGTGGCCAGCCTGAACACCAGTAAAGTGGTAAGCGCAGCACCCGCAAAGGCGACTACGACCGGGTACTGGTCGGTCAATTCAGGCAATAGAACAGATCCCAGCACTATGGCGAGCATGGCCCCGGAGTTCACACCCAGTGTTGCCGGACTGGCAAAGGGATTTCTTGTCGCTCCCTGAATCAAAACACCCGCTGCCCCCAGTGCGGCACCGCATAACAATGCCATCAATGTTCTTGGCAGAAGGAGCCAGGTCACTATTTCAGAGGCCATAGTATGATCGGCGGGTTGCTGCAGGAACGGCAATCCATTCAATAAATTCAGATCAATGCCAGCAGGCCCCACTGTCAGGGAAACAGTGACCAGCAGGATGAGCAAGAACAATGTCACTGCCGTCTTTTTAACACCTTCATAATAACTGTTTACAGACTCCAGAATAAACATCACACCTCCGGAGCCAGGTGATGGGCAAAAGCGTTAGCCATTCGAGCAGCCGACTCAGGACCACCATATGACCAGAGCGCGGGCAGATAATAGACCCGGCCCTCTTTCACCGCCGGAAGGGCATTCCAAACCGGTGATTGAGCCATGGTTGGCAAATGTTCAGGCTGACTTCCAATAATGATCAGGCTGGCATCACCCATAGTGGTCAGTTTGAGGAGGTCGACATGGGTGAAATCCCGCCCGGGCAATGAAGAGTGCCAGCTATTTTCCAGACCAATCCTGTTGACAATGGCACCCGCCAGAGATAAATCGCCATAGACCCGGAGTCCAAGCCCCATACCGACAAACTTACCCACAACGACTTTCTGGCCAGTCAGCCCCGCTGCTTGAATGCTGCTGCGGGCCTGTTCCAGCTCTGACTCCATTTCCTTCAGTCTCCTTTCTGCCAGAGCCTCGCGCCCCAGAATATGGGCCACTGAACGAAAAATACCCTGCATTCTCAGAAAATAATCCACAGGATCTTCCTGGCTCGGATACTGAGAGTAAAGAACGGTAGGAGCAATGGTCTTAAGCTCTGAAACTATACGACTATGACGCCATTTGTAGCCAAGAATAAGATCCGGTTTGAGAGCCGCTATGGCTTCAAGACCCGGCTCAGCTCTCTGCCCGAGTTCGGTAACACTTTCCGGCATAACCGGGTCATCGGACTGCCACTCCCGATAACCCTTGATTGAAGTCACCCCTGCAGGTACAACCCCCAGAGTGAGCAACATTTCAGCCTGGGTCCAGTTGAGTGCTGCAATCTTTTCAGGGAATTCAGGCAGATCGGGTTCGGTACTTGAAGCTATTGCTGTTACCGATATGAACAGCAGGAAACAGCAGATTTTTTTCAGTACTGCAAACATCAGGCGACTTCCCTGCTGGATAAAAGTTGAATAGCTGCCTCAGCCTGATGCTCACTTAAGGGCAAAAAGAGCGACTCTTTCCTACCCTCCAGTTGCACTTCTCGAGTCTCTACGCCAAATACATCCGAGATAATGCGCTTATCCAGTACCCTTGAAGCAGCACCTTTTCTGATCACCTTCCCCTGATTCATCAGCACTATTTCGTCGCTGTACTGAAGGGCCTGATTGAGGTCGTGAAGTACCCAGATAACAGTTGTCTGCTTTTCATTGTTCAGCTGTCGTACGATATCCAGCAGGCGCAATTGATGGGCGATATCAAGCCATGAGGTAGGCTCGTCTAATAATAAAATACCGGTTTCCTGGGCCAGCACCATGGCCAGCCAGACTCTTTGCATTTCACCACCGGAGAGATGATCAACCCGTTCTCCGGCATAATGATCCATACCGACTCTGGAGAGTGCCGAAGTGACTGCCCTGTGATCCTCTCTTTTCAAACGCCCAAAAGGGCCTGCGTAGGGGTATCGGCCACAGGCCACCAGCTCCGTTACCGACATCCCAAGGGGAACCGGTGAGTGCTGCGGCAACAGGGTCAGGCTTTTAGCCAGCTCTTTGCGGTTAAATGACTTCAGCGGTTGCCCGCCCATAAGAACCTGCCCTGCACTGGGCTCTATCAAACCGGAGAGCAATTTCAGCAGGGTACTCTTACCCGAGCCATTAGGTCCGAGAATGGCGGTAACTTTTCCTGGTGTGATAGCAAGATGGGTTGATGGCAGAACGGTTTTTGCCCCCACCCGCAGACATGCCTGATCAAGCGTAAGAATCTGCTCCATGGCCTCAATTTCTTTTTGATCTGTGGAAGTATCATTACTGCAATGTCAGACCCCGGCAGCAAGCTCCCGGAGTATCTGTTGAGCCTCAAAACACTTCATTCAATAATTATTTTTCATGTTCAGACTGCCGGATGTTGTCCTGATCCAGTCACGCAGTGCTGATAGCCATTAGCTCAATTGATAGACAACGGTTGCGAATGATAATAGTTATTATTTACATCATCAAGCTTAAACGGTCGCTTGGTTGTATCGCTCAATCGCCCAGTCACGAGCCTGGCTAAAATCGAGACAGGACACCATGGGAAAAGGCATGGCCTTTTTCATGTTGTCACTGACCACCCTGTCACCCTCCTCTTCAGAAAGCACAATCCGGGCAATACCACAGCAAAACGCGCCCAGTTTTTTCCTGTTCTCTTTAAACCAGAGCCCCATCTGCCTCCGGGCTTCCGGCGAAAACTCACTGTTGGGTTTTGCCTGAATGATGAGACTGAATGACTGCTCTCTCAGCAGCAGCTCAGAAAGATCCAGTAGCCACTGACGAGCATCATCATCGCTGGCTGGGCGATTAAAACTGACTGTCACAATGGGCCAGCCCACCATTTGAATTGATTTCATGTAAACATCTCTCTAGCAATTACGTCTCTTTGGAGACTCGACTAACAAAAACGAGATCATCAGCAGCAGAACAGCCAGAAAAATGCAGAAGACTTCTGCTAACTGGATGCCCAGAGAACCTCCCAGTCCGGCCAGGATTGCTCCTAAGGTATATCCGAGGGTATGAATCATACTGAGGGTTCCCGTCAGAACCCCCTGCTGATCTACCTGCTCTGATGCCAGTGTCGTGTAAGCAGGGGTTAGTAATGCAATCGAAGCAGCGCAGATGACCAGTCCGAATATCAGGCATATCAGGAGAGTGGCTGTGATCATCAGGAAACTACCGACCAGTAATAAAATGCTGCCGACTTTTAATGACAGAATCAGTCTGCCCTGAGCAAAGCGAGAAACCAGCAGATGGGTCACCACCGTCGAAAAAGCGGCCACCATCATCAGCATCGAAAGTACTCTTGATGCCGACACCCCGTCGAAAGAAAAACGCTCCTGTAAAATAGGACCTATGAGGTACTGCAGCAGACCGAAGAGCGTCGTCACAGAGCAGGCTACCAGCAAAACAGGCCAGAGTGATTTCAACATTTGCCTAAACTGCTTTTTCTCTTCGCTGTTCTTTTCCTGTTTAACTTCCAGAGGCTTGTCGGTGGTTAATATCGAGACCTGTATGAGTAAGGGGATAGCCAGAATCACCAATGCTAAAACAGGGAACAGACTGCCCTGATCAATCAGCACTGCCGGAATCACAGGGCCTATGAAACGCCCGGCATTAATACTGGCTGTAATCCGACTCAGGCTACGCATTCTGTTGGAATCTTCGCTGTCGTCTATAACCCAGGCCTGAACCGCCGGGTACAAGCCCGAAACTAACAGACCATACAGAATTCTGGCCAAAAACATCAAACCGATGGCCAGCTCTTTGCCCAGTAGTCCTGAGCTCAGACCATGAAGCGCAAATGCCAGCAGTAAAAAGCTGGTCGCAAATCCAAAAAGCCCGGCCTGAACCACTTTCCTGCGACCAAAACGGTCACTTATTCTGCCCCAGACTGGCGAAGTAAAAATAAACAGACAGGTTCCCAGTGCCACCATTGCCGTCAGCAGGCCATAACCCAGCCCGGTTTCTTCAACAATAGCTGGCAGGCAAATCAATAACGTAGTCTGCCCGGCACCGAGCATAAATACCGGGCCAAACCGGCTGAATTCCTTAATTGAGTCTCCGGATTGATAAACCGGTTTTGCCATGAAAGGGCCAAGCTCATTTTGTTGCATGTTTCATGTCTGTTGTTGTGACTTGTTGCAAATGATAACAATTCTCATTTACAATTCAAGCACGATTGACCCGGACCTTGCATTAAATCTCTTGGTGTAAGGGGAATGAGGTCTTTCAAGTTATGAGTTGAATAATAAGATCATTCTGGAGAATGAAATCAGTGTCCACTCCGTTTCTTGAAACTACAACCATTAAAGCTGTAAACGACTCATCATATAACAGGTTCGAACATGAGCTTAGCCGCGATTACAATCGTCATGAGCTGGCCGAAAGTCTCAGTGCAGGCTGCTTTTTTAATGCTTTGCTCAGGGAATGGAAAGGCTGGTCATTAGAACCTGTTGATAGCCACAGGAAATGGCTGACCGGTCAATCAATGAGTCTAAACTGGCAACCGCCTGTTGAAGCTGAAGCGGCTGTTTCAATCCCCTTGAACAACAGCAACAACCGGCTTTTGATTTATATTAAATATTTATCAATCAGCGGTAGACACCAGTTCTGCAGGCCCATCGCCCTGGTTAACCAAAAAGACAATGCCATCACGGATTTATCCTTCATGGAAGGTGTTCAGTTAATCCTTAAAGAAAATGCATTATGGGCCAGTGAAGCCGAGCACAGGCAACTGTTTCTTAACCGTGTTAAAAACAGCGTCGAGAATGTAGCGTCTGTTCTTGAATTGAGAAAAAACGAACTCGATCAACTATTTTCCGGCTGCATGGATTTTCAATCTTCAGAGCAAGCTCTTCTGGTGGGTCACTCCGTTCACCCCACTCCCAAAAGTCGGGATCAATTTACCGCCGAGGACTCGGAACGTTATATTCCTGAATACGGAAATAGTTTCCAGCTGCACTGGTTTTCTATTAATACCAATCTCCTGGAAGCGGACAGTGTTCACGAATATTCATTCCACGAACTGACTCGGCAACTGGCTTTTGAAGATCGGGAGTTCTCCGACGGTTTTCTCAGAGATATTCCCGAACATCAGACCCTGCTACCCGCTCACCCCTGGCAGGCTCAACAGTGGTTAAAGAATGCTTATATCCGGCAGTTGCTCAGTGAAGGCAAACTTATCGACCATGGCCTGCACGGCAGCCCGTGGCGCGCCACTTCTTCAGTACGTGCTATCCATGGGACCCACGCCACCTTCATGCTGAAGTATTCACTCAGTGTCAAACTGACCAATTCGATCCGTCACCTGCTTCCCAAGGAAGTGATTCGGGGTAAGGAAATCCATCAGGTGAAATACCAGACGCCTGTCGGTAGCGAATTGAAACACCTGTATCCGGATTTCGAAATCATCACCGAACCGGCACATGCCGCCATCAAGGGAGAAGACGGTCAGGTGCTGCCTGAAACCATGATGGTCCTCCGGGAAAACCCTTTCAACCGGGAAACCATCAACCAATCTACAGAGTTGCTGGCCAGCCTGACTCAGGACAACCCGGTGGGTGAACCCAGACTGATTAATCTGATCCGGGATTTGGCTGTGAAGGAAAAGGTCAAACCCGAAACGGTCGCACAGAAGTGGTTTGCAAAATACCTTGCCAAAGTGCTGGAGCCCCTGATCGTTAGTCAATCAGACTTTGGCCTGCTGCTGGGCGCTCATCAACAAAATCTGTTGATCAGTATGCCGAAGGGCTACCCGGAAACCGTCTATTTTCGGGACTGTCAGGGCACGGGGTATAGCCGTCTGGCCAGAGAACTCTTGCGAGAACACCTGCCTGTGGCTGATGAGGAAAAAGAGCACCACGTTAGTGAACAGCTTGGCAACCGCCTGTTCACCTACTACCTGCTGATTAATTCCACCTTTGGTGTCATCAGCGTACTGGGAGCCAGCAATATCCTTTCGGAGAAAGAGCTTCTGTCCTCCCTCTACCGATTCCTGGATAACCTTCGCAAGCAAGGTCGCCGGGACACCTGCTGCCTTGATTACATTCTGGATAGCAGAGAACTCTGGTCAAAAGGCAACTTTTACTGCACCTACTGCAACATTAACGAGAACACTTTGAAGAACCCTATGGATGTCTATCACTCCATGAGGAACCCCTTGCAGGCATTCGGTGAGGTTGATCCCTGATACACACTAATCATATTTCCGTGAAAAACATTTCGCGATGCCATTTTCACAGTTGAAGATGACGTTCCCTGTTTTTCTTCGTTCAAGGCTATTCAGACTCACTCTTATGGAAGAGCAATGACTCAAATATCAACAATTACCCTGCCAGGGGCATCAGACTGCGAAATTTCTTTGCAATTATTGTCATCCAATAGTCTGGCGGTGCATGACAACCATCAATCCCTGCTATTGACCCTTTCCGAACAGGATACTGCTTTAGTAAATGCAGTCAACGAATCCGACCTCCCTGAGAAGATACCGAATCATCTCATTGCGGCCAGTCTGGACTACCTGTTTTCCCGCAATCCGGATCTCTCCCGGCTTCACTTTGCACCAGCATTGGCTGAAAGGCTTCAAGACAATCAGTTGATACACAGTCATGAGGAAAATTCGCAGGAAGGTATCAGTTATCGCTCGGGCCTGTATCAGAACCGAACCCTCTGGCACTGGCAAAAAGATAACCAGACGATACCTGAAATCTGGACCGAAAACGAAAAGGCTATCGCACATCCTCTGCGTCAGGAACAACCTAAATGTGTCGTTTATAACCGTTATGACTATCAAAATGACCTCACCATCTCCTTCAGAACGCTTGATCTGGAAAAGGACCTTGATCTTTTCCATGAGTGGATGAATCAGCCTCGTGTCTCAGAGTTTTGGGAGATGGCTCAGAGCCGGGAAGAGCTGACAGCCTATCTTCAGTCGGTATTGAAAGACCGAAGAGTCTGGCCAATGGTGGGTTGTTTCAACGGTGAACCTTTTGGGTATTTCGAAGTTTACTGGGCTCTGGAAGACCGGATTGCCCCTTACTACGATTGCCAGCCCTGGGACCGTGGCTTCCACCTTCTGGTAGGCAATCCGGAATTTCTGGGCCAGAGATACTCCAACAGCTGGACAAAGGCCATCACTCACTTCCTGTTCCTGGACGACCCCAGGACTACACGCCTGGTGGGTGAACCCAGAGCCGACAATAAAAGAGTGTTGAAGCTGTTATGTCCCGCTGGCTGGTCATTCGTCAAAGAGTTTGATTTCCCTCATAAACGTGCGTCACTGGTCAACTGTTGCAGGGATAGTTTCTTTCAGGAGGTCCAGCTATGAATCAGGCTGTTAAGGCTATACCTGTCAATGAGCACGTCGGGTTCTGGCAGAAGGCTAACTGTCGGCTACTGGCAAAAACACTCGGAGAGCTGAGCTGGGAAGAAGTCATCGTCCCCAAAGAAGTAGCGCCTGAAGAATTGGGTGGTGGACTCTTTATCCTTGAACTGAAAAGCGGCGTGAGCTACCGCTTTCATGCCTGGAGGACCATCTGGGATCAGTTAATAGTGGACAATGCCTCCATTTCCCGAAGCTATCTTAACAATCACTGTGACTCAGCACTGGAAGCCAGCCAGTTTTTTATAGATGCGAAGGAAGAGCTGGGATTGGACTCTGCAACACTGGCAAACTTTCTGGAAGAACTGGCCAACACACTTATGGCTGAGGTAAAGGTTCAAAAAAACTATCATCAGAAAACTGCAGCCGAACTGATTGAGCTGGAGGATGACGAGTTGCAATGTTATCTGGATGGTCATCCCAAAGTCACCGTCAGCAAGGGACGTCTTGGCTGGGGTCAGGAGGATTATCAGGATTACGCCACTGAGTTTCTGCCCGACATTCAACTTGAATGGGTCGCATTAAGCCGTGAAAACTGTCAGCTCTCTTTAGCCGTCGACCTTCGGGAAAATGATCTGATCAACGCGGTTCTCAACAGCGTTGATCAGGCAAAACTGACTGACCGTTGTCGTCAACTCAATGTTGATTCCAGCCAATTTTTCCTTATGCCGGTGCACCCCTGGCAATGGAGTAACCGTCTGGTCAACCTATTTGCTTCAGACATTGCAGCAGGACATATCGTTCATCTCGGAAGCTATGGAGACCCCATGCTGCCACAACAGTCACTCCGAACTCTGTCCAATAAAAAGCGACCAGAGCAATTGAACATCAAACTGCCACTCTCCATTTTAAATACCTCCTGCTACAGGGGTATTCCCGGTCGATACATTCAGGCAGGCCCAATGGTTTCACGCTGGCTCTCTGAGATAGCTGCATCGGATCCCGTCCTGTCTCATCGCAGGACCATTATTCTGGAAGAACCTGCCGGGGCTTTTTATCCAAACCCTCAGTTTGAACAGATAACGGATGCTCCCTACCGTTATCACGAAATGCTTGGCTGCATCTGGCGGCAGAGTGTTCACGCTAAAACCGGAGAAACAGAACGAGCTGTCCTGATCTCTACCCTTTTTCAGAAAGACGGCTATGGTTATCCATTGATTTGCGAGTACATCCATCGTTCCGGATTGGCGACAGAACAGTGGTTATCAAAGCTTTTTGATGTGGTGGTGGTTCCTCTTTATCATTTGCTGTGCAAATACGGCGTTGGTCTGGTGGCCCATGGCCAGAATATTACTCTTGTTCTGGACAATCATCAGCCGGTCAGAGTGGCCCTGAAGGATTTTCAGGGTGACCTGAGACTGATCGATCAGGATTTTCCTGAACTTGACAGCCTGGGTGATTACGCTCGTTCAGTGACTGTTCGCCTGCCCGCTGCTCATCTTATCCACGACTTGCAGACAGGCCATTTTGTAACTGTCCTTCGCTTTATCTCTGCCTGTCTTGCTGAGAAAGGCTTCTCTGAACACCGTTTCTACCAATTACTGGGTGAACAACTTCAGTCGTATATGAATAGACACCCCGAACTGGAAAATCGTTTCAAACTGTTCGACCTGTTCACACCGGAAATAGCCCGGGTTTGTCTAAACCGGGTTCGTTTCAAACTTGGCTATGGCGACACTAGCGAGCGTCCTCTGCCAGAACTCGGAACCCCTCTCAAGAACCCTCTGGCCATAACACTCACGGAAGAATGATGAACTTTACACACTATGATGACACCATCCCCCTTGATCTGGCTGGACTGGGCTCTGGCCCGTTCAACCTGAGCCTTGCAGCATTGCTGGAAAGCCTTCCTGAGTTACAGGTTCGTTTCTTTGACAAAAAGCCCTCTTTTGGCTGGCATCCCGGGCTCATGTTGCCCGGTGCTCACATGCAGACCTCCTGCCTGAAAGATCTGGTCACTGCCGTGCAACCCACCAGTCGCTGGTCTTTCTTGTCATTCCTTGTGGAAAAGGAGCGGTTTTATTCCTTTTTATCCACAGAAAAGATGGTGATCAGTCGAACTGAATTCGTCGAGTACATGAGCTGGGTCGCAGAGAATCTGGAGTCATTACAGTTTGGCTCGGAGATCAGAGAAGTTAGCTTTGAAAAGGATAGCTTCATCCTGCACACAGAAAACGAGAAAGTTAAAGCACATAATCTCTGTTTGGGGACAGGCAAAGTACCCTACGTTCCTGACTGTGCCCGGGCGATGGTCGGCCAGCACTGTTTTCATGCCAGCGAACTGATGACCCGCCAGCCTGAGCTTCGCAACAGAAAGGTTGCCATCATTGGTGGGGGCCAGACCGGTGCTGAAGTCTTTCTCAACTGTCTGCGTGAAAAATGGGGTAAGGCTGATCAGATTCAATGGATTTCCCGCCGGGCCAGCTTTGAGCCGCTGGATGAAAGTCCATTTACCAATGAATATTTTACACCCGACTATGTCAGCCGCTTTTTATCCCTGCCTGAAGAGAAAAAAGAAACCATTGTCCAATATCAGAAGCTGGCCAGTGACGGGATTACACCTGCCTACTTGCTGGAAATCTACCGGGAACTCTACGACCGCACTTATCTGTACCAGGATCAAATAAACTGGAAACTTCTGCCCGACCGAACCCTGAAGGCCATGTCTGAATCTTCGGGTGGCTTCTACGATCTCAAGCTCACTAATGCCCTGTCTGCAGAGGATGAAATACTCTCTGCTGATATCGTCATTCTTTGCACAGGCTTTCAGAACGTTCTGCCCCCTTACCTGGAGCCGATTCAGCCCAGGTTGAACCTTGACGAATACCATCGCTTTAAACTTTCTTCCAGCTTTGCCGTTGATTGGGAGGGTCCGGACAACAGACGCATATACGCCGTCAATGCGGGCCTGCACAGTCACGGTATTGCGGAGCCTCAGCTGAGTCTGACCGCCTGGCGATCAGCTACCATCATCAATGATCTGGCTCAACGAGAAATCTTTTCTGTCAATCAACCTGTTAGCCTGATTGACTGGTAAGGCCGTCTTCAACAAGTCGGCTCCGGAACATTCGGAGTCGGCTTGTACACAAGTACAACAGGAACCTCTGCAGGGAACAGGGACTTTGATTCGCCTTTACAGAGGTAAATAATTTAATTCATCTCTCAGAAACACGCTTGCTTCTATACTAATGAGCCTGACAGGCTTATGACTTCCTCTACTGAATTTCATGCTCAGGAGCATAAGCCCGACAGGCTCCATAACTTTTATAGATGAGGCAGGTGAGATGACATGACCCAGGCAACAATCTACCCGGTTCCCGAAGCTTTTAAAGACTCATGGATGAGCGAAGAAAAATATCAGGAGCTGTATCGCTACTCTCTGGAGAATCCGGAAGCGTTCTGGGGTAACAAAGCTGAACGATATCTGGACTGGTACCGGCCCTGGGATTCCATTTATGAAGGCGACTTCAAAAGGTGTGAAGTAAGCTGGTTCAAGGGTGGACAGCTGAATGCCAGCGTCAACTGCATTGATAGACATCTGGATAATCGGGCCGACCAGGTAGCCATCATCTGGGAAGGTGATACGTCTGACTTGCAGCGAAAAATTACTTATCAGGAGATGTATGAAGAGGTCTGCAAACTGGCCAATGGCCTGAAGGTGCGAGGCGTTAACCGGGGTGACAGGGTTTGTATCTACATGCCCATGGTACCTGAAGCGGTTTATGCCATGCTTGCCTGTGCACGCATTGGGGCGGTTCATTCCGTAGTCTTTGGCGGCTTCTCTCCAAACTCCCTTCGTGATCGTATTCTCGACTGTGACTGTCGGGCTCTGATCACCGCTGATGAGGGGATTCGGGGAGGGAAGCATATCCCTCTCAAACAGAATACAGATGAAGCCCTGAAAGAGTGTCCTGATGTCAATACAGTAGTGGTTTACGAGAGAACCGGAGCCAGCATTGAATGGCAGGAAGGGCGCGATATTTCCTACCAGCAATTAACATCAAACCAGCCAGTGACCTGTGAGCCTGAGGTAATGGAATCTGAAGATCCACTCTTCATTCTTTATACTTCAGGCTCTACCGGAAAACCTAAAGGTGTTCTTCACAGTACAGCGGGCTATCTGCTCCATACCACGGTCACATTTCATTACGTTTTTGATTACCATGAAGGCGACATTTTTTGGTGCGGTGCTGATGTAGGCTGGATAACCGGCCACTCCTATATTGTCTATGGCCCACTATCTAATGGTGCCACTATGGTCATGCATGAGGGTGTCCCTTTTTGGCCCGATGCCTCAAGAATCTGGGATATGGTAGATCGTCACCAAGTGAATACGCTCTACATAGCACCTACGGCAATCCGGGCTTTGATGGCCAGAGGTGATGAATACGTCAAACAAACTTCGCGAGCCAGTCTGAAAATTCTGGGTACCGTGGGCGAACCCATCAACCCGGAAGCCTGGCAATGGTACCACCATAGCGTGGGTGAAGAACGTTGCCCCATTATCGATTCCTGGTGGCAAACAGAAACGGGCGCCATGATGATTACACCATTGCCGGGAGCCACTGCTTTAAAACCCGGCTATGCAACCCGGCCTTTCCTCGGCATCCGTCCCGCTATTCTCGATAATGAGGGTAACGAGATTGTGGGACCCGGTCAGGGGAGTCTGGTGATCACCGGTTCCTGGCCGGGCCAGATCAGAACCATATACGGTAATCATCAGCGAACCCTTGATACTTACTTCAGTCGATACCCGGGTTATTACTTCACAGGAGACGGAGCCCGCAGGGATGAGAATGGCTATTACCAGATCACAGGCAGAATGGATGATGTGATTAATGTGGCGGGCCATCGTTTGGGCACTGCAGAAATAGAAAGTGCCCTGGTATTGCATGAAGCGATTGCAGAAGCAGCGGTAGTGGGAGTGCCTCACCCGGTAAAGGGCGAAAGTCTCTACGCTTTCATGACTCCTATGGACGGCGTTGAAATCACCGACGATCTGAAGCTGGAACTTTCCAATCTGGTGGCCAGTGAAATCGGTTCGTTCGCCCGACCGGAGATACTTCACCCATGTCCTGCTCTGCCCAAAACCCGCTCTGGCAAAATCATGCGACGTATCTTGCGCAAACTGGCTCAGGGCGAGAAAGATGATCTGGGTGATTTGAGTACACTGGCCGATCCGGCGGTGATTGAGCAGCTGTTGAGTTCCACTTGAAAGTCTCTTTCAGTGCGCCCTTTTCCAGCGCTTCTTGTTGATCGAATTAGCTTGTTTCTGAAGGGAGGCTTAAGCTACGTATATACCTCTAATCCTATCCATGCATTGACAGACAGAGTGGTAGGCAGTCATGAATTTTTTGTAAGGCTACTCGGGATTGTCTTGACTCATCCGTTGGGTTAGCTATTACTCCCGTTAACACGGCCCCTTTCGACAGAACCGCCAGCGGGGAAGTCGCTAAGGGGTTTTTTATTGCACGAAATTTACCAATCCCACTCTTCCCAACCTTCTATAATCCCCATGCCGTGCAGGTTTAAGCCAAGGTTCTCAAGGTCTGGGAATTGGAACAGATGTGTCTTTAATCGCTCCCACCATGAAGAGGTCGTATTAATTATCGTAAATCACCTGATACTCCACAAAGAGTTAAGTCATCCCAATTCAAAAAACTCAACGCCGGAGTGCTACCAGCCACTTATCCAACTGGTTGGCAAACTGCTGGCGATCACTCTGGCTCAGCGCCGGAGGACCACCGGATTCAATGCCACTGGCACGGAGTGTATCCATAAAGTCACGCATATTCAGTCTTGCCCGAATATTATCTTTGGTGAACAGTTCACCACGAGGACTCAATGCCCCAGCGCCTTTTTCAATCACTTCCGCAGCCAGGGGAATATCGCTGGTGATCACCAGGTCTCCTGACTCAGCTCTTTTGACAATCTCATTGTCTGCAACATCAAAGCCGGAGGCGACCTGCAGGGATTTTATAAAGCGGGACCCCGGAACCCTGAGTGGCTGGTTGGCCACCAGAGTCAGTGGGGTTTCGGTTCGGTCGGCAGCTCTGAAAAGAATTTCCTTGATCACCACCGGGCAGGCATCGGCATCAACCCAAATTTTCATTCTGTGAGAACGCTCTTCATCCGGAAAACTGCCTGTCGGACTTAACACCCTCTCAGCCTGAATCCCGGGAATCATCAAAATATGAAAAAGATCAGGACCATCACCATGAACGGGCAGAAAAACCGAATGTACCAGGGCCAGATCTTCCAGAAGAGACTGTGCTCAACATCCGGATACCCTTTCTGCAGTTCTCTTAGTTTTTGATCCCTGGACCATATCCAGGCCGCGTAGATACAGACGACCAGGCTCAACAGAGGCATAGCATAACGGGTTGTCAGGTTGACCACAAAGTCAAAGAGCACATCAAACCAGATCATGACACAGACACTGACACCGAAAGTGATCAGCGAGATCAGCCAGGAGCTGGCATTTCTGCGGGCAAGATGTCGTCTCTGGCAAACTGCTACCGGCACTTCCAGAATCGAAACCGCTGAGGTCAAAGCAGTAATAGTTAACAGAAGAAAGAAGGCCAGGGAGAGCAGAATACCCAGTGGACCAAACTGAAGAAAAAGCTGCGGTAAAACATCAAACACCAGCTTGTCGGCACTTTTCAGGGCACCCTCTGCGGTGTAGATATCAATTCCGTGATTCAACGCAACGTACATACCCGGAATAATCAGCAACCCGGCCATCACGGCCACCAGCGTATCAGTGACTGCAACACTGGCAGCCATCACTGGAATATTAGAGTCCCGGGTCAGGTAAGCACCATAAACCACCATGATGCCAACTCCCAGAGACATAGAGAAAAATGACTGACCCAGCGCACTGATAAGCAGGTCTTTACTCAGCAGCTTGGAAAAGTCAGGCAGCACAAAATACCGAAGACCATCCTGAGCCCCTTCCTGCGTCATGGTAAAAACAATTAGCAACAGAATCAGCAGCACCAACATCGGCATCAGACGGCTGCACCATTTCTCAATGCCGTCGGCAACACCGCCGGATACAATGGCTGCTACCATCGCCATGAATGCACCGGCCGCTATCATCGTGGGCAAAGGATTAAATGAAGTCAGTGAAGCGGCCAGACTGTCGAGTCCCAGGGCCACCGCTACGGGAGCCAGCCCAAAACAGATGATCCAGCCGGAAATGATGGCATAAAAGGTATAGATCAGTAGAACCGTTATCGTTGATGCCCAGCCAGTGAGCTTACCCAAAAACTTGCAAAAAGACCTGTTGCTGACGCTTTCAAGCGTCGAGACCGGGTCCGAGCGTCCATACCGACCAATGACCAGCTCAGCCACCAGCATGGGCCACGCAAGCAGGAAAGAGAAACAAAGATAGATAAGAACGAAGGCAGCGCCACCATTGTCGGCGGTTTGGGCAGGAAACCCCCAGATATTGCCTATACCTACAGCGGAGCCCACAGCGGCAAGATAGAAACCCAGTCTGGAAGTAAACTGGGGAGCATTCTCTGAGGGTTGGTCATACACGGTGTTTTCATGGTCCATTCAAATGTACCTTTTTATGCCATGAAAAATACTTTTCTTCGCTCATGGCTATTTTATGCGGGGAAACATCTCATCTTCCCAAAATGAAAAACGTCCTTAAACAAGCTTCCTAATGCGTTTTATTTCCCCAGAGTACCGCATGTACTTAGCACGTATGTACAACGTAAAACCCTTCAACCGAGTCTATATCTCAAAGAAAACATCTATCCAGTGTATACAAAATAAACAAATCGAGGTGATTAATTTTTATTCCGCCTTAAAAAGAGGTACTTCCACAAAGAAAAAGAGTGTTTTTTACCGTAGAGTTTTTCTCTTACTTAACCTCCTGAACGTTTGGCGTCGTATCCGGCGCTTTTGAGAACATCTACCATAACATCCACATGATCCCCCTGTAGCTCAATATTGCCGTCTTTTACAGCACCACCACCGCCACAGCGCTTTTTCAGCGTCTTGGCGTAGGCCTTAAGGTCGTTACCCGCCAGCGGCAAGCCAGTGATTACAGTGACCACTTTGCCACCACGACCTTTCTTTTCAGGGCGGACACGGACGTTGCCATCTCCCACTTCGTCCTTAACCTTTTCTTCCTTAATGCGACCCATATCGGTCGAATAAACCAGTTTGCTGCTCATTTTTTATCAGGATATCCGATCTTAACCTTTCTCAAGCAGTCGGCGCAGATCGATGATTGCAGCATTGGCTCGAGAAATATAATTGGCCATGACCAGTGAATGGTTGGCCAATATGCCAAACCCACTGCCATTGAGAATGAATGGACTCCAAACAGTATCCTGAGTGGCTTCCAGTTCGCGAATAATTTGCCTCAGGCTGATAGTAGCGTTCTTTTTTTCCAGTACATCAGCAAAGTCGATCTCTATCGCTTTCATCAGATGAATCAGTGCCCAGGAAGAGCCACGAGCTTCATAGAAAACATCATCGATTTGGGTCCAGGGTGTTTTTACTTCCACCAGCGTATTTGCTTCTGTGGACTGCGAAGCTTCGGCATCCCCGGCCAGATCAGTATTAATGCGCGGTTTGCCGACACTGGCACTTAACCTTTGGGAAAGACTGCCCAGACGGGTTTCAACATCAGTCAGCCAACGGGTCAGGTTATCAGCACGGGCATAGAACTGGGCACGATCCTGCTTATCGGGCAGTCGACGCATATAATTGCCGAGTTTATCGATACCACGCTGATATTCTTTTTCACTGGATGGCAGAATCCAGCTCCTGGAATCAAAGTTAAACTGAGGCTCGGCAATGGCCAGATCACGATCTTCTTGAGACTGGGACTGGGAACGACTCATATCTTTACGAAGAGAGCGGGCCATATCACGCACCTGAACCAGCACACCCAGCTCCCAGCCTGGCATATTGTCCATGAACACACCGGGAGGACCGATGTCATTCCGGATATAGCCACCGGGTTTGCTCAGCAGCGTGTCAGCAAGACGATAAAGCGTAGCTGTAGTCGTGTAACCCACTACAACCTCCTGCCCGTTGGCCTGTGCCATCTGTTCAGTATTGGCTCTTACTGAAAAGCTATCTGGCTCAATGCTCCAGTAAATACCCAAAGCAGTGAAGCCAATCAATACGGCACCAACAACGACGGCAATCGTTTTGCCTCCGGGTATATTGCCTTTCAGGGTGCCTGTGAGACCTTCAGTTACTGAAGACACACGTTCTTTTATCTTTTCCAGAGCCATAGATTCCTCATTGCCCCAATCTGAGTATTGCTCATTATCCTCTATTCAGAGCGGCTGTTAAAGACACAGCACCTGCGCTGTAAATAGGGTGGCTCAGAAAATAGTCTTCAAAAATTCCCTGATGACTTTCCAACGAACCAACCCGTAATCTTTTCAGCCTTTTCTGAACGCCTCATTAATCGCAATAAACCCATGAAACAGCACGGTAATACTACTCATTGCTGACTAGAATGTTGGTACATCGCAATAGTCGCTTCCTGAAACCATAAATCAGTCATGGGCGATGAACACAATTTCTTTCATTCCTGACGATGAAACCATGTTCAGCACTAATAATGTTGAGATTCCTATCCGTGAACACTGCTTCAATTGATTTAGGCAAGGATCCTGTGCCTGTCTGTTTCAGACATTACCTGGTGCCCGCAATTCTGGGCATGGCCATTAAAGCCATATACGTTCTGGCAGATCTGATGTTTATTGGTCAGACAGAAGGATCTAAAGGGCTGGCAGCCATCAATATCGCTATTCCCTATTTTACCTTCATGTCTGCCATTGCCATGAGTATCGGGGTCGGTGGCTCTGCGATCATGGCTATTCGTTTTGGTCAAAACAGAAAGCAGGAAGGCCTGGCTCTGTTTCAACAGTCACTGTTCCTGACCGCCATTATTATGCTGATCATGACCCTGTTCAGTCTCTTGTTTTTGAGTGATATCTCTCGCTTGTTTGGCGCCAATGAAGAACTCTTGCCAATGGTTAATGATTATCTCGGGGTGCTGACCTTATTTGCGGTTCCCTACGCCATTGGATGGGTACTTGCCAGTTTTATTCGAAACGACGGCAATCCAAAACTGGTGATGGTCGCCATGACAGCCAGTGCACTGAGTAATGTTTTTCTGGACTGGCTGTTCCTCTTTCCTTTTGGCTGGGGAATGAAGGGAGCCGCGCTGGCTACAGGCATAGCCCAATTGGCTATGGTTACTACGCTGCTTTTGCATTTCAAGCGTCCCAACATTCAACTCACGCTCAACTCTGCTTTACCAACCTGGTCACAGGCCAGAGCCATTATCGTAAATGGAATACCGACGTTTATTATGGAATCGGCTAACGGTTTTGTGGTGATGGCTTCCAACTGGGTATTACTCAGTCTTGGTGGGAATCTCTTTATTTCGGCCTACACGATCGCCCTTAACTGCAACTGGGTAGTGATTATGCTCGCCTATGGGGTGACTCAGGCTGCCCAGCCCATAATCAGTTTTAACCATGGAGCGGAACACACAGATCGCATTATGAGTATTCTCAGATTAGCCCTGGGACTGGTCATTGTTATAGGTGGCATGATGACTGCGTTCATGGTTTTTTTCGCAGAAAACATCGTAAGTTTGTTTGTGAATGAAGCGGCTGAAGAATTACTGTCTCTGAGCGGTTATGTGCTGGGACTCTACGCGTTATCCATTGTCCCCCTGGGCGTCAGCTTGATTACAGTCTCTCTGTATCAATCCATTGCCCGCTCAAGGTGTTCGACAGTCATCTCGCTGCTGAGAGCTTTGATATTGCCTCTTCTTGGCCTGTTCTTCCTGCCAGTCATTTTCAATGATGACAGTGTCTGGCTGAACTTCCTGCTGGCTGAAGCACTGACCGCGCTGCTCAGCCTTTACTTTCTCAGAAGGTACTGGCTGCGAAAGCAAAACCATCAACCAGAACTGCAACTGCACAACACTCCCTGATCACGGCCGTTAAGCTGGCCCGGATAAAAGAAAGAACCTTTTTTAACGATAAAAAGCTTTATTAAAATCAGAGGGTTGGCGAGAGCCCTCTGATATGCTTATAATTCACCTCCACTAAGACCCCACGCGCCTCGAAGCGTTGCGCGTTAAGCGTCATCGAGAGGGAAGGTAGCAGGTTTAATAGTGTCAAAAATGGGGCCTTTAGCTCAGTTGGTTAGAGCATCCGACTCATAATCGGCAGGTCCTGGGTTCGAGTCCCGGAAGGCCCACCAGATAAAAGCCCGAAACGCCCGTATTTACAGCGCTTCGGGCTTTTTCATTACTGAGTGTCACAAGGGTGTCACAACCCTAAAAAAGGGTGTTTATGTCACAAAAGTGTCACCGCAACTTCTGAGTTTCCAGCAAAATAAAAAGTCACAAAAGCCACTGTTTGTCGGCCTTGAAAGCAAACTTTCTGATTTAGACAAGTGCAATCAATTTGCATAGATCTTCACTTTTCAACACTTCGTGCAATAACCCCTTTCTATCCAACCCCTAGCAACTGCACCCTATCCAACCCCATCGTACAAACTGAAAAGTTGCACAAAAATGACACGAAAACGTCGCAGGCGTGGAGTGGAGGAGTGCGATTTTTTGGTTGCGGGAATTTTTGTAGGCGAGACAATATTTACACCGGACCGGGCGATGGCTTGGTCGGTGGTGAGGGATCACTGGTCTTCTGCCTTCAGTGACTTGATAAGTTCATCATGGGAAACGGTTTCCTCGTCCCGGCGCTCTGCCACTGTCGCCAGGTCTTCAAGGTCTTCTATCAGCTCCTGATATTGATCCACAGGCAAAACGACTGATACCCGGTTTCCCTCGTCATCAGTTATGTATTGCGGCTTTTGTTGTGCTGGCATGGTTTTATCTCCGTTTTACGTATTTCCTGTTTTTAAGTGCTGCTGGTGGCCTGTCGGTAATCATCGAGATCCACCAGCTTTGTATCTTCACCCCTGAGAATCTTCTCCGGGAATGCGTCATACTTCTTCAGAGCTTCCCGCTTCTCTGGTAAGCGATCCGAATTATCATAGTGTTTACTCTCAATGCCGCCATCTTCCCGGCTCTGTATCAGGAAACACTGTTCTTGAGGTGCACGGCACTCAATAAGAAGGTTAGTCGCTGTTCTACATTATGGCGCGCCCCGCTATCCCCGATGAAAAGTATTTCGAGGAATTAACAAGGTTATGCACTAATGGTGAAAAACCGAAAAAAATAACTGCAACCGAATTGCAAATCGGGTTTTACGACAGTCATCAGATATAAAACATCGTTGTGTCAGTAAAGTTTCAGCACGTTTGCCATGGATATGAGAATCCACCACTATGTTTTAGTTTACTGTGCCTTTTCCTCTTGTCTATCCTCACAGCTCCTATCCATAGAAAACACAGGATAGAGTCATTAAAAGCTTACTCTTGCACGTATTGGTCTTTGTGCCTTTCGTTTGCCCGGTTGAGCCACAGACTTACCGTTTTATCGTTGATGTTGACCAGAATGGAGCTTCGACAAGCCAGTGTTTTTCTATAAAAACTGAGCCGGGCACATTATCTGCAATGCCAATGATCGATTGGAGGCCGATGCAAAACGAACCGTCACACATTATCCGCACAAACGGATATTCAGGGTCAGGCACACCAACCGATGACAAACCCTGCAGGCGAAACAAACTTCAGATCATCACTTTGATGTACGGAACGGGCGGCAGTAACTATTCCCGGACAACGGGGCCAGAGGATCATGGGCAGTCATTCAATAGACATTCAGAAAAATCGCATTATCTATACGACAACGGCAATAATGATGAAAATTCGGACCGGCCCCCCGATTTCCAACACAGCCTCAACGAAAATTGCTATGAACAGCCCTGTTGTCAACGACAAGGACGCTGCATCTTCGCTCCCTCTACAAGTATCTGGTGTCGTTCAACCTCAGACGACTCTTTCGCTTGCAGAACAGATGTCTCTTTGCAAACGGGCGATCAGGCGTCTGACCCGGCAAGCCATCCTGCTGAAGGTCCGACAGTTGTCTCAGGCGCTGATAGCACAACCGGTCCATCATTAACATTAAATCCACCTCCCGCGAAAAAACAAAGGAAGGCAAGCTCGAAAAAATACCGATGTGATCACCCCGGCTGTGAAAAGTTACTTAGCACTCAAGCCTCATTGAACACTCACAAAAGGCAATATCACAGTGGTGAGCAAACCTGCCCTAACTGTCAGAAGACTCTGCCAAACGCCAGAGGCCTGTCGGTTCACACAAGGCAATATCACAGTGGAGAGCGAAACTGCCCTGAGTGCCAGAATACGCTGCCAAACGCACAAGCCCTGTCGGTTCACAAAAGAAAAGATCATACCCCAGAGCAAACCTGTCCTGAGTGTCAGAGGATTCTGCTAAACGTTCATGCCCTGTCGGTTCACAAGAGTCAATATCATACCGGAGAGCGAACCTGCCCTGGGTGCCAGAAGATCCTGCCAAACACTCAAGCCCTGACGGATCACAAAAGAAAAGAACACACCCCAGTGCAAACCTGCCCTGAGTGCCAGAAGACCCTGTCAAACGCGAAAGCCCTCTCGAAGCACAAAAGTCAATATCACACCGGAGAGCAAACCTGCCCTGGATGCCAGAAGGCCCTGCCAAACGCGAAAGCCCTGTCGGCTCACAAAAGTCAATATCACTCCGGAGAGCAAACCTGCCCTGAGTGCCGGAAGACCCTGCCAAATGCGAAAGCCCTGTCGGTTCACAAAAGAAGAGATCACACCCCAGAACAAACCTGCCCTGAGTGCCAGAAGACTCTGCCAAACGCTCAAGCCCTGTCTGATCACAGAAGGAAGCACCGAAAATGAAAGCTTGATGATACAAACCGGAATACACTTACGAAGTAACCCAATCACCGATAGCCCGTTCAGATTTCCCACTTCACACTGACAGAAAAGTTTCTGCCGGGCTGAGTATAACGGCTAAGCCCATCATAGGTGCCGGAAAGACCACGCACGTCATCCCAATGCCAGTATTTCTTGTCAGTCATATTGAAAATGCCGGCGGTCAGGGTCACTTCTTTTATCGGCTTGTAGTAAGTGGTTATATCCACAAGGCCATAGCCGGGTGTTGCGAACTGTTCGCCCCCTGTTTCACTCTCGTCTGAAGCAATATCGCTGTTAGAGATATCATCTTTATCTTTAGCGGCGACCAGAGTCCACATTACAGCCCCGCCCCGGTTTTCACTGGGTGAATCATAGGCCAGTCCAATAACAGCGGTGAGCGGAGCAATGCTGTTGAGGGGGGCGTCTTTAAATAATTCTCCCTTATCATTCGAGAAAGTGCCCTGACCTTGGCTCCAGGCAACCGCTGCCTTCAAGCTTGATCCAATGGGTGCTCCAGCGGCTTCATCCAGCCAGAGCTGGCCTTTCAGCTCAAGACCCTTGATGGTCGTATTATCAAGATTCTGATATTGATACTGAATATCTCTCCCATCCGTTCCGAGGGGAACCATTTCAATAAAGTCATCATACCGATTGTAAAATGCAGTGATCTCTGCACTTCCAAGTCGCCCGTTCGCTCTCAGTCCTACTTCGATAGAATCGCTTTTCTCAGGCTTCAGATCAGGGTTGGGCATAACATGAATATTCATTGGGCCGACAGGTACGATTTCTTCAAAGTACATAGCAAATAAATCGGGTGTTCCAAAGCCCTGACTGTACTGTACAAACCCGGAAAACACGTCCGTGAACTTATAAACAACTCCTGTCTTTAGAGGCCAACTGTCGTATGATTTGTCTTTATACACATTTGTGTAATATTGATCCTTTTCAGTTTCAGCTGAAAAACGGTCATAACGAACACCGGGGGTCACTATCAGACGATCATTCAGCAGGGATATTTCATCCTGAAGATAGATACCCAAAGAATCCACCGTCGCCAGCGGCGCATAGCGACTAATGTCACTCTCTTCGCCAGCCGGATTCTTAACGTATGTAGTTCTGTTCAGGTTATTCTGCTCTTTTCTCTGCTGCTCCAGACCGAAGCTGATAAGATGATCGGACGATTTGAAGTCCAGCCATTTGGTCATCTTCAGATCAAACTGCCAGCTGGTTTCCTTGTATGTGTAATCCTTGTTTCTTCCCTGGGTTTCCCATTGCGGAGCACTCCCGGTCTCGACCTGCATTTCATCATAGGTCACCTGATTGGTCTCAGTTTCCTGCCAGTTCAGAGTCCACTTGAGCGTATCGAAAACCGGTACGAACGCTTCCCACTCATGAAACGCGCCAAAGCGTTGACGCTTTGTTGAATCATCTGCCTCAAACTTGCTGTAAGGTGAAGGATTTCCAGTGGGCTGTGCACCGACCATTGATAATAAATCAGTTTCTGAATTGAGCTTGCGCCACTCGGCTGTCAGACCCATACGATGAACGTCGTTCAATTGATACTGCAACTTGCCCAGCACGTTGTTGATACCGATATCCTTGGGATCAGCTTTACCCCTGGCATCACCCTTGATATCAGCACCGCCGTGGGTCCGGGTTTCTTTGGCATCGCGACGAGTGAAGATCAGCAGGTTCTCCAGGTCACCACTGCGATTGGCAAAGGTTGCTGTTTCAGTAAAAGCACTGTCAGCAGAGGAGTAACCACCCTTCAGGGATGTATAGGCGTCATCACCTTCGGGATTAAGAAAATCTTCAGGATCTTTGGTGACAAAAGCCACAACACCGCCGATGGCATCACTACCATGGACGGTGGAAGCCGGGCCTTTTAAGACCTCAACAGCCTTGATGGTTTCGAAATCAATAAAGTTTCTCCCGGAGCGCAGGAACATCTTGGTAGAATCGAAAGCTTTGGCCTGATCCACGCTGTCCACGGTAATCTTGACACGGTTAGCATCCATCCCACGAATGTTGAAGCTACCCGCACCGGTTCGGCCATCATTATTGACTGTAACTCCCGGTTCATATCGCACAAGATCATCAATGTCATTCACCATTCTCTTTTCGATGTCATCTGCCGAGGTGACATCTACACTGCTGGCGACTGAGTCCAGATTATTCTCGGTTAGGGTAGCGGATACAGTGACTTGATCCAGCAGAGTGGGTTGTGTAGACGGCAGAACTTCTTCCGCCTTTGCTGTGGCGGTAGCGACTGCCATGACAGTCAGGGCCAGATGTGTTTTTTGAATCACGGGTAGGCTCATTGTTTTGCAACCTGAAAATGAATCAGTTCTTCTGCAATCTGAACTCTGCCACCACAGGCAAGTGGTCCGAGAGCGCCTCAGCTTTTTGAACCACTCTGGCTTTCACCAGATCCAGTTTTGCTGAATGAAACAGATAATCCAGCGTCCTGTCCAGGCCCAGTTCCGGACGGGTTTTATTAGTGAACCATAGACGTTTTTCTTCTCCTGAAGCCTGCTTGGGCGAGGGAACAACCGGATACTTGTCAGTCAGCACCGATAACTCTGAGTGTTTCTGGTACCAGAACTGCTCGGAGTCATTGAGGTGTTCATATTGCCCTGGAGGAATCAAATTGAAATCGCCTCCGGTAACCCAGAGAGAGCTGGCTCCTATCTGGCCCAGCCGTTTATCCAATTGCTCTACCTGCCTTTGCATAATATCCAGACCCTGGGCAAAAGCATCCAGATGAGTGTTAATTACGGTCAGAGACTCAGCCCCCAGATTGATTCTGGTCTCCAGCAGGGCCCGGCGGGTGGTCAGGGGAAAAAGGGACTGATCAGGTATGGCAGGCAGGTCATGCCTCACAGTACTTTCAATCGCAAACCGGGAAAAGGTCAGCAGGTTAAGTCCACCCGGCTCTTTTCGGATATTCGTTGAGGCTCTTCCTTTCAGATAGCTATAGCCGGTGTAAGTACTGCAATGAAACCGGGCAGGCAGGGCATCTTTAAACCACTGGATCTGGTTCATCCTGACTCTGGGGTCCACGTCGACTTCCTGAAGCAGAAGGACATCGGGATTTTCTTCTTCAATGAGGTCTGTTATCTGCTGAAAAACAGACAATTGTTTATCAAGAGTCAGAGCTTCGCGTTTCTTTGGAGCGGTCCACAGTTCATAAATTCCCCCGGCCAGAAACTGAACATTCCAGGTCATCACCTTGATAGATTGGCCGGCTTCCAGCTTTTCCGGTGTTCCGGAGCATTGAACAGAAGGCTTGGCAAAAACAGAGCCGGTTCCCAGCCCCAGCTTAAGTAACACAGTGGTCCAGAATAACCACGAATGAAAAAAAGAGGTCTTCGAAAATGAAGGCATAGCGACGCCCTGAATGGATAAACGTCAGGTCAGCAGGAGCCTGCTCTCAATCAGCCCCGGATTGCCGACCATGGATACCCAGTATAGATAGTGGAGACAAGCCTGTTGCTCCTTGCACAGATGTACAGCCGACCATTCACCACAGTGGCTTTGATGGTATTCAGGGCAGCAAGGTTTTCTCAGGGATTTCTCGATAAGCGACAGTATTTTTTTTGTAATTCTAAATGTCTTCAGCACATTATTTAGTCACTGTCGTTGAATGTGGGGTAGAAATCTCATTTGACGACGTGAAAAAGACATTTAACAGATGCACATTAAATAGGTACACTTTGCCTGCACTTCAACGACACCAAGGAATGTAGCCGTGTATAAAAAACGACAGTTACTGGCTTTTGTAATTTCCACCGGGCTGGCCGCTTCAGTTTCTGCCAATGAAGGACGCTGGTACATCAACCCTGCAATTGGTCTTCAGAACTTTGACTCTGATCGCAATCTGGATGACGCCACCACACTGACTCTGGGGGGTGAATACCGCTTTAACGACCAATGGGCCACAGAGCTGAGATTTCTCGACAGCAATGCTGACAGCAGAATTGGAGATACTGACGTCAACCAGTATTACCTGGATGCTCTCTACTACTTCAGGCCCATGACGGCCAAGTGGCAACCTTTTGCCATTCTGGGTGTGGGCCATGGGGAATTTGAAGGCAAGCTCAATGATTCTCAGGAAACACAGGCCAATGCCGGCGTTGGTGTCCGCTATGCCATTAACGAAAACTGGTCGCTGCGCGGGGATGTTAGAGGTATCCACGGAGCCGACGACAGCACCTGGGACAGTCTGGTCAACGTCGGAATCAGTTACGCCTTCGGTGGCAGTTCAGCACCTGCGCCAGCGCCTGTTGAGGCAGATACTGATCAGGACGGTGTGACTGACAGTCGTGACAACTGCCCAAATACACCAGCCGGTGCGCCGGTTGATGCCAATGGCTGTGCACTGGACAGCGATAAAGACGATGTTCCGGATTATATGGATCAGTGTCCGAACACACCCGAAGGTCGCAAAGTCGACGACAATGGCTGCAAGATTGCACTGGTAAAAGACATCAGCATGAAGCTCAGTGTCAACTTTGCTACCAACTCTGCCGTGGTAACCGGCGAGATTGATAACATTGACGAAGTCGTGCAATTCCTGAAAGCCTACCCCGATGTACCTGTTGAGATTGCAGGCTATACCGACAACACAGGTGCTGCGCAATACAACAAAAACTTGTCACAGCGTCGTGCAGATGCCGTTCGCAACATTCTCGTCAATGATTACGGTATTGCAGGCGACAGTATCACCGCCGTTGGTTATGGTGAAGCTCAGCCTGTTGCCAGCAATGAAACAGCTGAAGGACGTGCTGCCAACCGCCGGGTTGAAGCCACTCTGAAGCACAAGATCAAGCAGTAGTTCTGGCGAGGAGAGTTCATTCGGAACTCTCCTCTTCTCAGTCCAACCGGACACCTCCTCTCATCGGCACCGAACAGCTTCATGCAACATGTTTAAGTGCCACCATCAAGGCACCTTTTTCAGGTTGTTGAGTGAGGCCAGATCACCGGTTGCTTTCTCGCCGTTCATATCCAGTTTCATTAGTGTGTTTTCACCAACGAAATATTGGTTTGGAGCTGACTCGTTAAGCAACGTGATGATATTACCCGATTTATTCCAACTGAATTTACCTTCAGATTTGGTGGGTTCGCCTCCTTTGCCTTCGTACACCTCTAGCAATGAGTATGTGCCGTCTTTATTCAGCGTTAGCGTTGTGTCAACGCCTGCACAATCTGCACAGGGAAGTTTACCTTTGTAAACACCACTCCAATCGAGAGCGTTTTGCGCGTTGTGCCCAGAGTCGACGGGCGTGTCGGTGCTGGTTACTTGATTTTCTTCAATGGGTGTTACATCAATTGCGCTTTCTAGTTCTATGACATCAGGAACCTCAACCGCAGTCGTCTCCGGAGGTTTCTCGTCCTGACAGCCTGCCAGAATGATGACCGCACCCATTAGCGCCAGTAGTGTCTTTTTCATTTTATGCCTCTCCAAATCAATGAGTTGACATACCAAAATGATCTCGTCGCAAGTGTGCCAAGGTCACTTGGCTATACCGTGCTAATAATAGACCTGTTTCCCATACCTTCGTTAGAACAAGGCAAACCATTAAACAGCCTTCATGACCTATCTTCATCTTATAATATAAATGATAATGATTTGCATTTAGTTTGTGTTTTGCATATTATCCGACACCATCATCACGAGCGCTTCGGGGTATTCAGAATAGAGCGCTTGTGTGACTGATCTCTATAAAGAATCATCCAATAGCAGTACACATAGGCAAACAATGACGTTTAGCAAAAGTAGACTGGCAATTGCTGTAATGGCAGTGTCTTCCGGTTTTGTATATGCAGAAAGTGCATCTCAGACTGACGCAACCCTGCTCAATCAGGTAACAGTTACTGCCACCCGGTCTGAAAAAGACATCAATGATGTGGCCCAAACGATTGAAGTCGTAGACCAGTATCAGATCCGGCAGGAACAACCTGAGTCTGTGGCTCAAGCCGTTAAGTCTCTGCCAAACGTTTCTGTCAGTGGTGGCCCTCGTGCGAATTCCCAGAGCATCAATATTCGTGGTCTGGAAGGCACTCGTGTTCTTCAGATCACCGATGGTGCCCGTCAAAACTTCTCCAATGGTCACCGTGGGACTTATTTCACAGACCCGGAACTGCTGAAGTCTATCGAGGTGGTTAAGGGTCCATCCAGTAACCTGTGGGGTTCAGGTGCAATCGGTGGTGTGGTTGTACAAAACACCAAAACCGCAGAAGAGATGCTGGAACCTGGTGAAACGTTAGGTGGCTATATATCCCAGGGCTTCCACAGCAACAACAATGAATCTCGCACCAGTGGTTCGCTTTACGGTGTGAATGATAACTTCGACTGGTTGCTTAATGGTTACTACAACGACGGTGGTAACTACGAAACAGGGACCAGCGGCGAAGGTAATGGCGACGACGTAGAAAACTCCGGCTCCCGCGAGCAGGGTGCTATGGCCAAACTGGGCTGGCAGCTGAATGACGACAGTCGTCTTGAGTTTAAGGCTCAGCAGGCTCAAACCAATGCCAAGGTTCCCAGCAACCCGGCAACAAATGTTGGCAGTAGTTCCCCATTGATTACTCAGGAAACCAGCAACACCAACCTTTCTGCTGCTTATCTTTTTAATCCTGACAGTGCTCTGATCGATAGCAAATTCCAGCTGTTTTACAACGATACCGAGTTCGACGAGTATCGAATTGAAAAGGGACAGACTGACAATACCCATTACAAAACTCTGGGCACAGCCTTTACAAACCTATCAAAGCTGACTCATTTTGATCTGACCTATGGTCTGGATGCCTACAGAAACACGATTGAAACCGTTCGGGATGATTCCGGAATTGGTGACCGTCCGGAAGCTCTGGATGGTGAGTCTACCACCGCTGGTGCATTCGTTCAGGCCGACGTTCCTCTGGCCAAAGCCTGGACATTGCAAACCGGTGTTCGCTATGACCGTTTTGAGGCCAGGGACAATCGTTCTGACTCCGACATTGATGAGAAGAAGCAAACTGACGACGCTGTATCTCCCTCTGTTGCCCTTATCTGGGACACCACGGACTGGCTGACTCTGACGGCCAGTTACAATGAAGCCTTCCGCGCGCCGAGTATGGAAGAGATGTTCTCGACAGGAACGCACTTTGCAACTCCAGTTGGCACCAATACATTCGTACCCAACCCGGACCTCAAACCTGAAGAAGCCAAGAACAAGGAAATCTCAGCTCGGATGAATTTTGCTGATCTTCTGGGTGATGATGAGCTGACTATTACAGCCAACGTTTTCCAAAACGATGTGGATAACTTCATTACGCAGTTTGTTTATGATCCAAACTGGATTGGCATGCCAACCAAAACAACCTGGGAAAACGTTGATGAAGCCCGCCTGAAAGGTTTTGAGCTGGCCGGTAAATACCGCTACCAGAATGTCGAACTGGGTCTGTCCTACGGTCAGACCCGTGGTGAAGACAAGAAGACCGGCGAATACCTGGATAACATCCCGGCCGACAAAGTCGTTGCAGATGCTGCCTACCTGATGCTTCAGGGTGACCTGAAAATTGGCTCACGCTACACCTATGTCAGTGCTCAGGAAGATATTCGTTCCGATTACGATGGCCCATCCTCATACGGCAGCTACGATCTGGTTGACCTGTATGCGAGCTATGAGCCGACCACTGGCGCGCTTAAAGGCATCAAGACCGATCTGACCGTCAACAACCTGACGAATGAGTACTACATTTCTGCTTGGGAAACACTCTATGAGCCAGGCCGCAACATCAAACTGAACGTGCGTTACATGTTCTGAACGTACCCACCCTTGCCGGGCACCTGCCCGGCATTTCTCTCTCGCAGAGACCAGTAAAAACATCGGACTGTCTTGACGAATATGACAGCCTCGACCAAACAGAACTCACCCTGCAAAAAGGGTAAGAGCTGTGATCCGCCAACCCTCTGGTATTTATTGAACATGCACTCAATAAATGCGAATTATTATCATTTGATTTATTGAATACATCTCAAAGTTGCAGTAATCTTCATTCGCCCATGCACAAGTAAACTGATTATGTCTCGAACGCTGCTACTCACATTGATCATTTCCATTTCCGTACATATTGCAGCGGCGATCTACCATGGTCAGCAGGAAGTTCAGCAGACTAAAGTGGCTCAGGGCAGTATCAAAGCACCTGTCAGCATAACCTTTTCTTCAGTGCAGCAGGCTGCTCTCGAGCCGGAGCCTGTCAGGGAGACCCCTGAACCTGTCGAAAAAAAGCCAGAGCCCATCAAGAAGCCAAAGCCAAAGCCAAAGAAAAACGTCGTCAAGATCGCGGAACCAGAGCCGCAACCTGAAAAGCCCGAAGTTAAAAAAGAACCTGAGCCAGAAGAGGTGGTCGAGAAAAAAACGGAACTGCCCAAAAAAGAAGTAGAGCCTCAGGAAGAGCCTCTCGCTGAAACTCAGGTCGTCAAAACCACCACAGAAAAGACTGAAGTAGAAGGTCTCAGCAATGAGCCTGTTTTCGTTTCCAGGCCCGCTATTCGCAAGTCCGTCCCCCCCAGATACCCGCGCATTGCTCAACGGAGAAACCAGCAGGGCGTCGTGATGCTGGAGGTCGTAGTAGATATTGAAGGCCATGCAATGAACATAAAAGTGCTGGAATCATCCGGTTTCAAGCTTCTCGACCAGTCTGCCATTGCAGCGGTCGAAGACTGGGAGTTCGAACCACAGAAGCGTAACAACCGACTGGTGGCTTCCCGGGTACATATTCCCGTGGCATTCCAACTGAATTAACAGCCTTTGGCTTAGCCACAGGCTACAGAAGATTTTGAAGATATAAGGCAGGTATTAATTGATGTTACCGGAACAGATCTCAGAACCAGGACTCATGGGCTGGCCCCTGGTCATTATTTCCTGCATCAGTCTGGCTCTGATTCTGGAAAGGCTGATTACGTTTATTCTGCTGCCCAGCCTTAACAAAAAAAGCATGAACACCCTGCTCAATGAAGTTCGCGGCTGCTCTCACTGCAACAACAGCCAGAACAAACTCTGCAAAAACCTTGTTGCCGGTAAAGGGGTTCGCAAGGGTATCGCTATTCTGCTGAGCCACAATGACTGTGACAAGGCCATGCGTGAAGAGTTGGCTGGCCTCTGGCTCCTGAAACAAAAAAACGCCCTTCATGCCTGGCTGAAACCACTGATGCTGATTGGCATTCTGGCGCCTATGCTGGGACTGCTCGGTACTGTTCTTGGCCTGATTGGTATGTTCCAGGGCATTTCTGAAGTACAGGGCCCGGTCACACCTGACGTTCTGGCTGGTGGCCTCTGGGAAGCGATGTTCACTACCGCATTTGGCCTTATGGTGGCTATTCCCTCTCTGGCCGCCGCTCACGGTTTTGGCATTTGGGCGAACCACTATGTCTCCAAACTGGAGTTTGCCCTGAACCACGCCAACCTGCTGCTGGAAGGCCTGAAAATGAACGACGACGGTATTGCTCTCAATCAGGAAACCGGCATCTGCCCTGAGGCCGTTGCAGCATGATTCGTATTTCCGATAGAGACGAAACAAACGCTTCTTTCTCCGCGGCGGACCTGACACCGCTGCTCGATGTTGTTTTTATCGTCATGGTTTTCCTTCTGTTCACAGCCAACGTGCAAACCCTGAGTCTGCCGGTGAACCTGCCTGAGGCCAGCCGTGAAGAAGCCGCTCTTACCGAAGAGCCCAAAACACTCACCGTCAGTATTCTGGCAAAAGGCCAGCCCTGGGCACTGGAAGATCATAAATACGACAGCTTTGAAGTGTTTAGTCAGGCGCTGCTGGCTCGGGTCAGGAAAGCACCTGATACCATGGTCCTGATCGCAGGCGATCAGGAAGCGCCTTTGGGCAACCTGGTTGAGTTAATGATGTTTTTGAGTGAGCACGAAATTACTGCCGCACAAGTTCTTATGGAGGAGAAGAGTCCATGAACAAAACAATTGTAAAGAAACTTCTGGTCCCTCTGGCAATGGCTGCCCTGCTGCCACTGTCTTTCTCCACAACGGCAGTAGTGATCAACACTCAGAACAACGGTTCAGCAGACGAGAAGCGCATTATTTCTGCCGGCAGTGGCATTACTGAAATCATTTATGCTTTGGGTGCTGGCGATCAGCTGGTGGCTGTTGACCTGACCAGTAACTATCCTCCGCAGGTTAACAAACTGCCCAAGCTCGGCTATCACAAGCAGCTCTCTGCCGAAGGTATTCTGGCACTGCAGCCTGACATGCTGATTGGTACAGACGACATGGGGCCAGAAACTACCCTCACTCAGCTGGAAATGGCAGGTCTGGAAGTAGAATCCTATGCCACCAAATACTCGGCTGAAAGTATCCATCAGCGAATCCGTTCATTAGCTACACTGCTGGACAAAGAGAAGGAAGGGAAAGCCCTCTGGCGCGCTATTGACAGCGACCTGAAAGCCGCTAGAGAAATAGCTGACGGCAAAGATAAGCCCAGAGTCCTGTTCTTGCTCGCTATGGAAGGCAGAAACCCATCCGTTTCCGGTGCCGGTACCGAGGCCAATGCCCTGATCAAGCTGGCCGGTGGCTTTAATCCTGCAGAAGCTCAGTTCAACAGTTATAAACCTCTGTCCAATGAATCGCTGTTGACCCTTGCCCCTGATGTGATTATCTATTCGGATCGTGGCCGCGGATTCACGATGGAACAGTTGCTGGACAGCCAGCCTGTTTTGAAACAGACACCTGCGGGTAAAAATGCCCGTGTCATTCCCGTAGACGGTCGGTTACTGCTGGGTGGTCTGGGTCCAAGAACCGGCGAAACCGCTCTGAGTCTGGCCAAGGCCTTTTACCCGGAATCCTGATCACCGCCACTGAGAACAACAATGAACCGTAGTCGTAAATCGGCACTGTTGCTGATCGTGCTGGCAGTGCTCCTGCCAGCTGTCATTGTACTGTCTGTGGGGACCGGTCCGGTCGCCATTGCACCTCTGGATATTATCTACATTCTTTTGGATCGGCTGGACATCACTGACAGCCAGGTATCTGACCAGACTCGTCTAATCGTAGAATCCATCCGTATCCCAAGAACACTGATGGGTGTCATGATTGGCAGCTCTCTGGCGATTGCCGGTGCAGCCATGCAGGGTTTGTTCAGAAACCCGCTGGCTGATCCCAGTATTATCGGTGTATCCAGCGGTGCAGCCCTTGGTGCGGGTATCGGTATTGTTCTGGGATCGGCGCTTTTCGCAGGATTCTCCAGCCCACTGCTCATGGATTACAGCGTCTCTCTGCTGGCTTTTGGCGGTGGTGTTCTTACGACCTGGATCGTTTATAAGATGGGTACCACCAGCAATGGTACCTCTGTCGCTACCATGTTGTTGGCCGGTGTAGCCATTTCTGCTCTGGCAGGCGCAGGTATGGGAATCCTGAATTACATTGCCGACGATGCCACTCTCAGAAGCCTGACCTTCTGGCAAATGGGTAGCATTGGTGGCGCCAACTGGAACTCGGTCCTGCTCTGCTTCACCCTGCTGGGTCCTGTTATTTTCTCGTTGTGTCGGTACGGACAGGTTCTCAATGCCGTGCTGCTGGGTGAATCCGAAGCCAGACATCTGGGCATTGATGTCCAGAAAACCAAGCTGAAATTGATTCTGGTGACTGCCATGGCCGTCGGTGTGTCTGTATCGGTAGCCGGCATCATTGGCTTTGTCGGGCTGGTTGTTCCTCACCTGATTCGCCTGATGGCAGGACCTGATCACAGAACACTGTTACCCGCCTCAGCCATGCTGGGTGGTATTCTGCTGCTGGCAGCCGACATGATTGCCAGAACCGCTGTCGCCCCCGCTGAATTGCCCATTGGTATTGTCACCGCCCTGATGGGGGCCCCGTTCTTCATGTCTCTGTTGTGGCAGCAACGCAAGAGGATTGCCTGATGAGTTGTCTCAAGGTTCAGAATGCCACAGTGCAGATCGGTGAAAAGATACTGCTTGATGATGTCAGTCTTTCAGTCGCTCCCGGTGAAGTAGTCACTGTTCTGGGCCCTAACGGGGCTGGCAAAAGTACCCTGATGAAAGTCATCAGTGGTGAGCAAAAGCCTTCTTCTGGCAATGTACAATTGAATGGCAGAAATGATTGGTCGCTGCAGCAACAAGCTTTGATGCTGGGCGTGTTAACCCAGTCTTCCTCTCTGAGTTTTCCGTTCACTGTTGAAGAAGTGGTCATTCTGGGACGCATTCCCTGCTCGACAGACCGAACTCAAAACCTGGCCATCGTTGAAGCGGCTCTGAAAGAAGTCGATGGTCTACACCTGAGAGATCGTCGGTACACTACCCTTTCCGGTGGTGAACGACAGAGGGTTCATATGGCCAGGGTGTTGGCCCAGATCTGGGACGAAACGGATTTTGGCAAACGCTACCTCTTGCTGGACGAACCCACATCAGCACTGGACCCGGCTCATCAGCAACTGACTCTGAAAATGGCCCGCAAACAGGCTGAGAAAGGTGTAGGCGTAATGGTCATTCTGCACGACCTTAACCTGGCAGCCCGTTACTCAGACCGTCTGGTTATTCTTAAAGAAGGCGGTTTAGCAGCCCAGGGAACACCCCATGAAGTGTTGACTGCCGAAACGTTACAAGCCGTGTTTGATGTGGATGTTACGATTTCAAAGCATCCTGTGCATAACTGTCCTTTGGTAATCAATAATTAATCTCTGTTGAGATCATTTCACAATTTCTCATCCCCCTCGAACGTAGGGATGGGAAATTGCTTCCTTCAATTCATTAATGATAATCCATGAACAATGTTAGGGCATAACAGGCCATTCGAACTCAATAATATTCGTTTCCTTTGCCAACCTCTCTAAATTCTTCCTCAAGCAACCGGTCCCACTCCTTCTGATTTTTTTTATGTTTTCTCATGTTAGCAAGATAGATATCCTGCCAATTTTTCTCATCGTGGTGTTTAGATAACAATTTTTTAAATGCCTCGGTTGTTAAGGGGCTAACGGCAATATTTTGATGACGCAAACAGTGTTTGGCTATTGTTAATTGACTCTTTTCTGAGCATTCTTCCCAGAATTGATGAATATAACCCCGGTACTCTTTAAGGCAAACCAAACAAAGAAAAGCTTTGTAACGTCGCATTGCAACCAGGGGCAGGCCCTCTGTTTTCAGAGATGAGATTGAGTTGTTTTGTGCACTGTCTCTACTGGCCTCAGGAATCTCCTTCCAGCAATCTTCATGCTCATCCGTGCTGTTGGCATTGACTCCAAAGTCTATGTATTGATCATTAGATTCAGGGGACAGAACAAGATTAATAACATTTAGCATCAACGCCAAAACCGCTTCACGGGAATAATCATTATCTGCGACGCTACGGAGGTTAAATAATTCTTCAAATGGCTCACCTTGCAGCCCCTCATAATTTCCTTTTTTCAGAAAGATGGCTCTGAAATCAAAATAAACATCTTTGAGATCTTTGATTTTGCAATCATAGAATTCCCGATTATTCTCAACAAAATTTATTGCATTAGTAATATTCTGAAAGTCAATCTCAAACAGTCCATTAATAATTCCAATAAGTTGCTGTGGATAAAAACTCTTGATTTCATCAATATGTCGGGACAGAATTTCCCGACTTAAATCATCCAGCGGTGCTGAGCCGAAGCGTAGACAAGAATTTTTCCCCATCACCTGCAGCCATTGTTCCAGATTGAACTCATTGTTCTCATTAACACACGATTCATATAGAATTCGGGAAAGCTGGCATGTACTTTCAAGTACCAGACCATTCTTACTACCCGGAATGAAAAAACGAGCATTGTCTAATACCGATGTTGAAAGCCGCTCACCTTCAAAAGAACATTTGATGAAAAGGCCATCTTCAACAATGGCACTGTTAAACAGTTCTGTATTGAGTTTACACTCCTCAAATGAAACGGATTGCAACACTGTCCCCTTCATTGAACAGCCGCTGAAATCAATCCCGGTTAACTTATGTGGCCATCCTTTCAGCTTAAAACCATCCAGGGAATCCAGCTTGCCCTCCAGCAGTTGTGGGTTTTGCTCAAACAACAACTGTATGCGCTCTACACCACAAATCTTGACGAGACTCTGGATGCCTTTGTGAAACGGGCTGTCTTTACAGGTTAACTCATGGTAAAGAACTGACCAGGATTGTGGAAAAAGCTGTTCCAGCGGGCGCCCGTCGGGCCAGTGGCTAAAACGTTTCCTTAGCATACGCAACAATCGCCCGTGGCTTTCGGGAGAACTCATCTCAAGCATGTTCAACTCATCAGACAAAGACACAGGATTGGAAAAACGGGTCTCTTGTGACTGACAATGCCGAACCACACTTTGATAGTCGTCGGCTGAATGCGTAATGGTTTTCTCATTACGGGCAAAGGCATCCAAACCAAGGAATCCCGACCTGATTTGGCTTTGATCTCTGTAAATTTGTGCATCCAAACGGCCGAGTGTTGCAGAATTCAAGCGCATACACATGACCCCACCACGACTTTGCCTGGATTTATCCGCCAGTTCCTCCTCCATAACTCGGGAAAATGCATATTCGGTGTCGCATTTCATCCTGCGTGTCGAAATATTCCGATTCGGTTCCATCCCGATTTGAGTACGTCGTTCAAAGGAGCTCAGGGCACTTTCATTTTCCAGAATATCGGTCACAATCTGTTCATTGTTCCGTCGCCGCGATGCAGAATAGTTTATATCGTGCCCGGGGCAGAACTTTCTGGCGGGGCTTGCCGAAATGCCATGGGGCAAACCCGAGCGGTAATGCACCAGACGTCCTGCGCGAATACGACAATGGATTTCCCAATCGAGCAATTCTTCGTCACTGAAGTTCAGCAATTCTTTAAGAAAGGCTTTTTTGCAGGTGTTTA
>NZ_JAGRPU010000001.1 GCF_024606225.1 Endozoicomonas sp. ISHI1
TGACAGCGGCGAGGCCAGTTTTACGGCCGAGACCATCACCGGCACTTATGGTTCACTGACCATTGATGGCAGCGGGAACTGGAGCTATTCCGCCAGTAACAGCCAGGCCGCCATTCAGGCCTTGGGCAATGGCGACAGCCTGACCGAGACCGTGACGGTGAAGTCTCTGGATGGGACTACTCACGATATCGTTATTACCCTCAACGGTACCAATGACGCTCCCACCGCAGCGGACAACAACCTCAGTCTTAGTGAGGCGGGACAGCATACCTTTACGAACGCTGAATTCGGGTTCAGCGATGTGGATTCCAGTGATAGCCTGGCTTCCATTACATTGACGTCTCTGCCCGCTACGGGAAGCCTGACGTTGAATGGCAGTGCTGTCACTGTTAACCAGGTGGTCAGCGCTAGTGATATTCCCAACCTGGTATTTACCGCCGATGCCAGTATCAGTGGTAGTCACCACGGTAGTCTGGGCTTTAAGGTGAGTGATGGTGCGCTGGAGAGCAGCATCCATAGCATTGACTTCTATACACCGCCCAAAATCGACTCGGTTGTGCTGGATGGCAGTTTTCAGCCTGTGATGACCGGTACCGGTCAGCCGGATGCCACTCTCAATTTCACTATTAATAACAACAGCTACAGTGCAACGGTCGGCAGCGATGGTAACTGGAGCTTTACGCCCTCGCTGACGTTGAATAACGGTGATCCGCTGAATATCAGTGTTACCTCGACGGATGCAGGGGGGGTTGCGAGCTCAGCGACCACTTACAGCGCGGATGTCAGCCGGGGAGATGCACAGGGCAATACGGTAACCGGCGGTAATGGTACTGACTTTATCTACGGTGAAGCAGGTGCCGATGTTCTGACTGGTGGCAAGGGTGATGATTGGTTAACGGGTGGCAGCGGTCAGGATCGGCTGGTCTGGCAGGCTGGCGATGGTGGTAGTGCTGCTGCTCCAGCCGTTGATCGCATTACGGACTTTTCCGTAGGTGCCGGTGGCGATATTCTTGATTTGCACGCTCTGCTCAGTGGTGAGGAAAGTACGACAGCCGATCAGTTTATTCAGTTCCGTACAGAAGGTAGTGACACCATTATTGATATCAGCATCGTTGCCGGTGGCGATGTCGTTCAGCAGATCATTCTGGAAAACACAGATCTCTCGCCTTTGGGCAATACCGATCAGGAAATTATTGAGCAGCTGCAGAGCGATGGGCAGCTGATCCTGACCCGCACCCTTGCCATTGATGACACTATAATGGGCGACGACCAGATCAGTGCCGCTGAAGAGGGTGCTGTTCTGGTTTCTGGTGTGGGCGAGCCCGGAGCTTCGATTCAGGTCAATATTGAGGATTCGTCGGCTGCCACCGTCTCTGCGACTGTCACGGTTGGTGTGGATGGCACCTGGAGTCTGGCAGGCAATGAGTTGGATGTCAGTACCCTGTCTGATGGCGAGTTGGATATCACGGTGACCCAGACCGACATTGCGGGTAATGTCACAACGGACACTTCAACTGTCACTTTCTCTGGTACTGCTCCCACACTGTCTTCCGCTGAAATTGTGGCTAATACCCAGAATCTGGTTCTGACTTTCAGTGAAAACATGGACAGGGACAATATTCCGGATCTGGCTGACTTTGATGTGGCCATCGACGGTAGTGCCGTCAATGTTCTTAATGTCTCCTACCTTAATGATACCCAGATACGTCTCAGTCTGGATACGGTGGTCAGTCCCTCGGGCACTGTTTCGCTTGATTACACACCGGGCAGTAGTCCCCTTCAGGAAGAGGTGGGGATTAACCCGTTTGCGGCATTAAGTGGTTTTTCTGCTACAGTGACGCCCGATGTTTCCGCAGCGGTCCGCCAGAATATGACCGTAGAGGGCGACCAGCTGATTATTGATTATAACGAAGCGCTCGACCCTGGTAGTATTCCTGATACCAGTGCCTTCAGTCTTTCTCTGGTGGGTGGTGGCAGCCGCACGGTATCAAGTGTCAGTATTTCTGGCAGTCGGATGACCCTGACCCTGGACAGCCCGGTCGGCGATGCAGATATTGTCCAACTGTCTTACAGCGTGGTGGATGCCAGCAATAATGGGGGGGGCCCCATTCAGGATGACCAGGGTAATGACAGCAGCGGTTTTAGTAGCGCTCTGGTAGAGAATAATACCGATACTTCAGTACCCACTCTCAACAGTGCCGTGGTGGACGGTGACACCCTGACCCTGACTTATTCGGAGGACCTGAATGACAGTGTCAGCCTCAATGGCATTCTGAATGTTGAGGTGGCGGGTGCCAGCAGATCGGTCAGCAGTGCCTCGGTCAGTGGTAACCAGGTGACGGTTCAGCTGGCCAGTGCGGTGGCCGATGGGGAGTCGGTGACGTTCAGCTACAGTCCGGCAAGTGCGGATAGCAGCACTAACAACGACCGGATCGAAGACCTGCGGGGATTTGATGCCGTTGCCCTGAACCATGGCGATGTGACCGTCAACAATATCACTGACACTATCTCTCCCACCCTGTCCACTGCCGAGGTGGATGGCAATACTGTGACATTAACCTTCAGTGAGGAGCTGAATAGTAATGCCACCATCAATCCTTCCCTGTTCAGTATTACTGTGGACGGGCAGGTTGAGCCGGTCAGCAGTCTTGCCATCAATGGCCAGCAACTGACCCTGACGCTCTCCAGCTCCATCACGGATGGTCAACAGGTCACCATGGATTACACCCCGCCTGCTGCAGGCGCCGCCCTCGACAATGATCGTCTGGAAGACCTTATCGGCAATGACACGGCTGCGCTATCCGGGTTCTCGGTCAACAACCTGACTAACAGTGGTGGTAATCCCGAAGTCTTGCGTCTTTATAGCGATGATGCCAACCAGTGGTACAAGGATGGTGATAGTATTACCGTGAAGGTAGAGTTTTCCGAGCCAGTTCAGGTGACAGGGAGTCCTACTCTGCAACTGGAAACCGGTATCATTGATCGCTTTGCCACTTACAGCGGTGGTTCAGGAACTAATGTACTGTCGTTTACTTATACGGTGGCTAACCCCGATGAGTCTGCCGACCTCAATGCGTTATCCACCTCCGCACTCGATCTTGATGGTGGCACAATCACTGACCTGTTGGGCAATAATGCTGATTTGCTGCTTCCGGATCTGAATGAAGCCGGTTCTCTGGCTCAACAAAATGATATCAGGATTGACACAGTATCACCTACCGTAGGACTCAGCAGCAGTTCCGCCAGTGCAGCGGGTATTCTGACGCTCTCCGGTAATGGTTTCAGCTCCTTGCTGTCACCGGGTGAGACAACCGATACCGATCTGACTGGCAGACTGGACTGGTCAAAACTTTCATGGCGCGTTGTTGATAACAGTGGCAGCAACACGGACATCAGCTTCAGTGCTGCCGATATTGAATCTGCCCTGGCCGTGAACGATCAACAATTGAACATCAAGATCAGCAGTAGCAAGCTGTCCAGCATGCGTGCCACTTCCGGTTTTGGTAATGAGGAAGGTCAGGACTTGATCCGGATTACCAGCGATGGCTTCTTCCAGGATGCCGCTGGTAATACGATGACCGATGGTAATAGTGCTGGCGTTGAGATTTTTATCCTGCCCCCTGACGGTATTGCACCTTCGATTACCACTATCACCAGCCTGACAGCCGATGGTGAGTATGCGACGGGTTCGGTTATCCGTTTGCAGGTGAGTTTTGACGAAGCGGTGGAGGTGACGGGCACGCCGGTACTGTTGCTGGGCACCGGTGGCAACATCTCTGCTGCCCGATTCAGCTCCGGGTCTGGTACCCAGGATCTGGTGTTTGAGTATACCGTGCGGTCTGGTGATGAGGCTCCGGATCTTGATGTACTCAGTGCCAGTGCCTTACAGCTCAATGGCGGCAGCATCAAAGACTTGTCGGGCAATACCGCTGTGCTGACGGTTCCTGTTGCTGCTAACAGCGACTCACTGGCCAGCACAGCCGATCTCATGATTGATGGTTCCGCCCCTGATGTTTCTATTACGGGTGTCAGCCTGGCTCCTGAAGGCGCCAATGATCAAAAGCTGACCATCAATGGCAGTGGTTTTGATGGCTTGTTGGGTAGCGGCGAGTCTGCTGGCCTGACCCTGACGGGAGACGACCTGTCACGCTTTGACTGGGGCAAGCTGTCTATAGAGCTGAAACAACCCGATGGCAGTTTTGACAGCGTTAGTCTTGACGCCTCCGACATTGGTTCAGTAGCCATTCACAACAACCGGGTTGAGATTGTCATTGATGAAGGGGTCAACAAGGTACTGGACAACAATGGCTTCAGCACTACATCGGGTGATCTAACTCTCGATATCAGTCAAGGCTTTATGGCTGACCGGGCGGGCAACCGATCCACTACCGATGCGCTCGCTGATGAGGTGATTAATGTCACCAGTAGCGGTGCTACGGTTGTTAATGTTTCTGCCGACACCGTGGACGGAAGCTATCAGGCCGGTGACGAGATTCTGATTCGGGTACGGTTCAGTGAAAAGGTCTCGTTGCAAAACTACGATCCCAGCGGTGACCCCCTTTTATTATTGCTGAATGACCGGCAACCCACCCAGGCTGATCCGCATGGGGGTAATGCGGTTTATGTGTCCGGTGATGGCACCAGAGAGTTTGTGTTCCGTCATACTATCAGTGCCGGGGAAAACATTGATGACCTTAACTATCGTGACACCAGTTCCCTGACATTCAATAACGGCGTGTTGGGGTTGCCGGCTACTAGCGCGCTGGTTAACGGCGCGGGCAGTAGCGTCAGCCTGACGTTGCCCGGCACAGCCAGTGCTGAGTCGCTGGCAGGCAGCAGCGAAATTGTGGTGGACACGGATGCCCCTACGACCACAATTACCAGTGCGGCCTACGATGAAAACAACAACCAGCTGCTGCTCAAGGGAGCTGATTTTGACCAGCTGCTGAACAACAGTGAAAGTGCCACCGCTGATCTTTCGAGTCGACTGGACTGGAGCAAGCTGGTTATTGATATTGACAAGGATGATGGCATCACACAGAACGTCAGCTTCACTGCCGGTGATGTCACGGTCGCTCGTTTGGCAGGAACGGATACCTTATCGATCCTGCTGTCTGATGCCAAAGCTGCCGAACTTGAGGGCATTTTTGGTTATAAAGGCTCAGAGGATGGCGTTGATATCCAGGCGGGATTCCTGAGAGATCTGGCGGGTAACGAAGGTACAGCGACCACCAGTGACCTGACTCTGGATTATTCCGACATTGCCGCACCGACGGTATTGCAGGTTCGCCTTGAAGACCCCGGTCGATTCATTAATGGCGATGAGGTGGTCATTCTTGTCCAGCTCAGTGAGTCCGTCAACGTGAGTGGTATTGATGTCTCTGATGCCAGCACCTACCCAACCCTGGCATTGGATAACGGTGCCGTGGCCACCTACGACAGTGGTGCAGGTAGCGATACCTTAAGGTTTGTTTATACCGTCGGTTCAGGCAACAGTGAAAACACCCTGGGACTCAACTACGCCTCTGATACGGCACTGACCATACCTGCCGGAGTCATGATTTTTGATTCCGCAGGGAATAACATGCTGCCCACGCTGCCTCCGGTTAACAGTAATGATGCCCTGGCCCAGACGGGCAATGCCATTATTGATGTCAACGCCCCGGAAATTACTGCAATCAACAGTCTGACCTCGGATGGCCCTTACAATGAGGGCAAAGTGATCCAGCTTGAGGTGTCTTTTAGTGAAGCTGTCGATATAACAGGAACGCCGGTACTCAATCTGGATACCGGCGGTCAGGCCACGTACTCCAGTGGTGCGGGGACGGACAAACTGGTGTTTAGTTATACGGTGGGCAGTGGTGAAGACAGCGCAGATCTGGATGTCAGTAGTCTGGATCTGTCAAGTGGCAACATTACCGATCTAGCCGGTAATTCGGTTGATGTCAGCACTTTACCGACGGGAGCGCAGGCTAACTCCCTGGCTACCAATGCGGCACTTGAAATTGATACGACAGGTCCTTCATTACCGGGTCTGGGCGCGGTTAACTTCTGGGTTGGCAACAGCAGTGAAAATACGCCGGGTCGGATATTTATTTATTCAGATGGTCAGCAAGCACTGAATGCCAGCGAAGTTAACCAAATGACACCGGACTGGAGCAAGCTGTACGTTGAAAATACAGAAACCGGTGACCGGCACTACTTTAAGTCCGATGACTTCTCGGTCAGCAGCTTTGAACGGCATCCAACCATAGCTCACGAGATGAAAATAGATCTCAACCAGAGCGGGGCTGATGCGTTTGAAAAAGAGTTCCGGGGATACAGTGACTGGCCAGATATCATGGTTGTTCACGTTGAAGAAGGGTTTCTGGTAGACCGTGCTGGTAACGGATATGCCTTTTCATCATCTTCAAGCGGTTTGGATATGGAAATTCTCTCACCTACGGATCCGATAAGCGCATTTGGGAGGCAAGGCAATAAAATCACGGATGTTCGTGTTGTTTCTGTGAATGACACCTATAAAGCGGGTGAAGAGTTGCTGATTCAGGTGGATTTCAACCATGTGGTGAAACTGGATTACAGTACAACACCTGAACTTCGGTTTGACATTGGTGGCACGCAACAGACAGCAGTATTGGACACGGCTGCTCATTCGTCCGGTGAGTATAACAACAGCTTTTTATACCGTTATACGATTCAGAGTGGCGATAATGTTACCGGCAGCATCTCACTTGCGGCGTCCAACCCTATTGATACCGTATTTAAGGAGCCTGCAACCTCCTCATGGTCTAACGGCGCTATTACCGTCAATTCGGAGCAGAATATCACTCTGACAGCACCCACAGGAGCTGGCTCTCTGGATAACAGCAGCTCGGATCTGATTATTGATACAACCGCTCCGCTCACCACCATTGCTTCGGCCAATTATGACCCCGATACCAATCAACTGGAATTAACGGGTACAAACTTCAATGATATTTTGAGTGGCAACACCGCTGCCGACAGTGCTGAGTTAAGGCTGGTGCTGGACTGGAGCAAGCTCAGCTACAAGGTCAACGGCTCACTGACTGAGAGCTTCAGTGAAGATGATGTCCTGTCCGTCAAAGTGATTGACAATAACAAACTCATGATTGAACTGGCGGCGGCGAAGGCTGACAGTATCGAGGCCAGCTCCGGTGGTGATTATAGCGATGATGAGCTGGATATTTCTGCCGGGTTTATCAAGGATCTTGCAGGGAACGCTTCAACCACTGATTCACTCTCTGCAGGTAGCGTGAGCCAGTCGGACCTGAAGGCGCCTGATTTAACCTCATCTCTGGCTGCCAATAATGAACTGGTGCTGGGCTTCTCCGAAACTCTTTCTGGCTCGCCTTCCACTTCTGACTTTACGGTTCAGGTTGATGGCAGTGCCCGTCTGGTAACTGGTGTGGCTGTGAATGGACAAGAAGTCACCGTCACCTTTGACGGAGCCCAGATTGACAGCTCAGAACAGTTACTCTTCAGCTATACCGGCAGTAGTCTGAGCGATAGCAGTGGTAATGATGTGGTTAGCATCAGTGACCGGGTAGTAGGCTTTGACCATAGTTCCAGTGCTGGTTTGGATACTCTGATTGGAGATATTGGGGACGATATTTTCACCATTGACCATGATGACGTCACCGCTTCTGGCGGCCTGGGGGCTGATATCTTCGATTTCAATGCCAGCGGCACGGCGCAAAACCCTGCCGAGCTTATCATTACCGACTTCAGCACTGATGAAGGTGACATGCTGAAGCTGGATGATATTCTGGTGGATCCCAGCGACAATCTGGACGAGCATTTCCATTTTGTTGCCAGCGGCAATGATACGGTGATGGAGATCAGTGAAACTGCCAGTGGCGATGTTACGAAGAAAGTGACCTTTAAGGATGTTGACCTGTTTGCCCTGGGTGGCAGTGATGCTGATATCCTTAATAACCTGATGGATAACAATAATCTGGATCATGGTACCGGTATTTAGGAGGTTATTGTCGTGTCGAACACTTTTACGAATCTAAACAATGATTCTTTCCCATTTCCGGGTCTGCCAGACCATAACAAAAGCCAGTGAGCTGATCAGTCTCTGTAAAGCCTGAACGAGCCAGATGGCAGTCAAACCCAGACCCAGCACAGGCCCAACCAGCCAGCACAGTGGTAGCAGGATTAGCCATTGTCCGGCAGCTCTGATACCCAGTACCGTGCGATTGGCACCGGCACCCAGAAGAGCCTGTGTGAATACGAGGGAAGCTGCATCAAGGAAGATACTCATACCGGTCAGCTGAAGAGGAATCTTTCCCATCTCGACAAGAGGTTCCTGATGAAGAAAGAGACTCAGCAGGAACTCGGGAGTAAAAAGTAAAGGGAGACTCAGAAATAGCAGCACAGTGGCTGCCACCATGACAATATCCCAGCCCCAGCGCCAGGCTTTATGAGGTTTTCCGGCTCCCAGGCTCTGACTCACCAAGGTATTAGCGGCCATACCCATACCCATACCCGGCAAAATCAACAACAGAGAAATATTCATTAGAACATGGGCTACGGCCAGCTCACTGGTTCCCATCCGGGCAATGATGGCAAATAGCACCATAAAGCCAAGAGAGAACAGGATCTGTTGAAGAGAATCGGGAACAGCCAGTCGAATCAGTCGAATGGTCTGGCTGAAGTCAAGTTTCATAAAAAACTTGAAGTCCATGAACCCCTGTTTTTTGGCGACCCCCAAAAGGCTGAACAAATTTAGCATGGCGGCGAGGTACATAGCCAGGAAGGTGCCAAGCGCTGCTCCGGCAACACCCATTGCAGGTAATGGGCCTACGCCATAGATAAGGCAGAAACTCACCAATGCGTTGAACAGATGGGAGATGATCAAAATACGAAGAAATCCTGAAGGTCTACCGGTGCCATTCCAGTAGCCTCTGAAAGATAGGCAAAGAGCCGCTGCAGCCAGAGACATGACACGAATTCGAAAATAGATAACGGCAGTGTCGTGCACCAATTCACCCTGGTTAAAAATTTGCAATATCCAGGGGGCCAACAACATCAGTATCAGACTGACGGGCAAGGCAAAGAAAAGCGAGATGATGATGCCATGGTTGACGGGTGTCGCACATAGAAGGCTATGACCAGCCCCCAATCTTCGAGCTACCTGAGCCTGTACTCCGGCAGAGAGTCCTGCAACAAGGGAGAGGGCGACAAAGTTTGCGTAACTGGCGGCACCCACTGCGGCAAGTGCTTCTTTTCCGAGAGGGCCTACAAGGGCAGCATCGACAAGGTTGAGGAGGCTTTGAGACAGCATCGCGATGATGATGGGGGTGCTCAATTTCAGTATAGTTGTAACGCGCTGTTTCAAGCAAACCTCAGGCTTTATAGATGGTTATATTAGATTGTATGCGTACAGAAGTGTCTGTGTCACCTGTCAAAACCGGAAGTTTTTTCTTGCTCAAGTGATCCGAGGCTGGGTTCTCACGATAATATGTCTGGGCTGAAGACTGACAGTAAAAATGATGTAATGGATTAAACATTTCGGTGACAGGAACGGATCCCTGAAAACATAGACCTGTCCCTGCTGATTCAAAAGAACCGGATTATTCAAGATTTGGGCGCAACCAGCGTTCGGCTTCTTCCAAACTCATACCTTTTCGTTCGGCGTAAGAAGCAAGCTGATCTCTGGCAATCTTACCCAGACCAAAGTATTTGGACTCCGGGTGAGAGAAGTACCAACCACTGACACTCGCTGCCGGCATCATGGCAAAGTGTTCTGTCAGATTGACACCGGTATTTTCCTCTCCATTCAGCAGTTCAAACAGTACTGCTTTTTCTGTGTGGTCAGGACAGGCAGGGTAGCCGGGGGCAGGACGGATGCCTGTGTACTTCTCCTTGATCAGTTCTTCGTTACTCAATACTTCATCCGGCGCGTAGCACCAGAATTCTTTACGTACTTTCTCGTGCATATACTCAGCAAAGGCTTCAGCCAGCCGGTCAGCAAGTGCTTTCACCATGATGCTGTTATAGTCATCACCTTTATCTTCATAGGTTTTGGCCAGCTCATCCGCACCAATACCCGCCGTAGTGATAAAACCGCCCACATAGTCTTTCAGTCCAGTCGCTTTTGGAGCCACAAAGTCTGACAGGCAGTAGTTTGGTTTATCATCCGGTCTTGGGTTCTGCTGACGAAGATGATGCAGCACGGTTTTGATGTCAGAACGATCTTCGTCGGTGTAAATTTCAAGGTCATCGTTGTTTACCTGGACCGCTGGCCAGAAGCCAATAGCCGCACGAGCAGCAATCTTTTTGTTCTCAACAAGATCTTTCAACATGACCCGGGCATCATTGAAAAGGTTGGTGGCTGCTTCACCGACCACTTCATCTTCCAGAATATTTGGGTATTTGCCTGCCAGATCCCAGGTGATGAAGAAAGGAGTCCAGTCGATGTAATCCACCAGTTTTTCCAGCGGGTAATCATTAAACACTTTTACACCCGTAAAGGTTGGAACGGGCGGTTGATAGTTGTTCCAGCCTGCATCAAAACGATTATCAACAGCTTCCTCATAAGTCAGTAGTTGTCGCTTATTGCTGCGTTTCTCGTGGCGTACCCGAATTTTTTCGTACTCGGCACGGGTCTCCTCGACCAGTCTTGGTTTGAGTTCCTTACTCATCAGTCGAGTGGCAATACCAACACTGCGTGATGCATCGGTCACATAAAGTGCCAGATCATTTTGAAACTGTGGCTCTATTTTGACAGCCGTATGGGCTCTTGAAGTCGTTGCACCGCCAATTAACAGGGGGAGGTGCATGTCCTGTCGCTGCATCTCGCTGGCGACATGCACCATTTCATCCAGTGACGGAGTGATTAAACCACTGAGGCCAATGATGTCAACGTTTTCTTCCTTAGCTGCCTGCAAGATTTTTTCACAGGGCACCATAACACCCAGGTCGATCACCTCGAAATTGTTACAAGCCAGTACGACGCCGACAATATTTTTGCCAATGTCGTGTACATCGCCTTTAACGGTAGCCATCAAGATCTTGCCATTAGACTGTACGTCGCCGTCTTTCTCTTCTTCAATGAAGGGAATCAGGTGGGCAACGGCCTGTTTCATCACACGGGCACTTTTGACGACCTGGGGTAGAAACATTTTACCGGCTCCAAACAGGTCGCCGACCACGTTCATACCATCCATTAATGGACCTTCGATGACGTGAATGGGGCGCTCTGCCCGTTGGCGGGCTTCTTCGGTGTCTTCAACAATGAAGGTGGTTATTCCCTTCACGAGAGCGTGTTCAAGACGTTTGTTGACATCCTGCTCACGCCAGGAAAGGTCTTCTACTTTCTTTTGTCCCGTGCTGCCACCGCGATAGTTTTCTGCAATGGCCAGCAATGCTTCTGTGGCTTCGTTGTTGCGATTAAGAATGACATCCTCAACCCGTTCACGAAGCGCTTCGGGAATTTCTTCGTAAATTTCCAGCTGTCCGGCATTGACGATACCCATGGTCAAACCATCTTTGATGGCGTGATACAGAAAGACTGCGTGAATGGCCTCCCTGACCGGGTTATTACCACGGAATGAGAAGGAGACATTGCTGACGCCACCCGAGATCATTGCATGGGGCAGGTTTTCCTTGATGTAGCGAGTCGCATTGATGAAGTCCACTGCATAATTGTTGTGCTCATCAATACCGGTAGCGACAGCGAAGATATTCGGATCAAAAATGATGTCCTGGGGGGGGAAGCCCACTTCATTAACCAGAATATCGTAAGAACGCTTGCAGATTTCGATTTTACGGGCTTCGGTGTCTGCCTGGCCGGTTTCGTCAAAAGCCATGACAACGACAGCTGCGCCGTAATTACGGCAAAGCCTTGCCTGATGGCGAAAAGCCTCCTCACCTTCTTTCAGGCTGATGGAGTTAACAATACCTTTGCCCTGAATGCATTGCAGTCCGGCTTCGATGACCTCCCATTTAGATGAGTCCACCATGACAGGTACTCTCGAGATGTCAGGTTCAGAGGCAACCAGATTCAAAAAGGTGGTGATGGCCTTTTTGGCATCCAGCATCCCTTCATCCATGTTGATGTCGATGACCTGGGCACCGTTCTCAACCTGTTGACGGGCTACGTCGAGCGCTGTGTCGTAATCTTCTTCAATAATCAGGCGTTTGAATCGGGCAGAGCCAGTTACATTACAACGCTCACCGACATTGATGAACAGAGAGTCTGCAAAAATATTAAAGGGCTCAAGGCCGCTGAGACGACAGGCGACAGGGATTTCAGGAATCTGACGTCTTTCAATGGACGTCATCTTTTCAGCAATCGCTCTGATATGAGCAGGAGTACTGCCGCAACAACCACCGATAATGTTCACCAGGCCGGATTCGGCAAACTCGGCAACAATGTCTGCCATTTCATCCGGAGCCTGATCGTACTCTCCAAATGCATTGGGCAGGCCGGCATTAGGGTGTGCGCTGATATAGGTGTTGGCAATGTTGGAAAGTTCTTCCAGGTAGGGTCGCAGTTCACTGGCACCCAGGGCGCAATTCAGGCCTACAGAGATGGGGTTGGCATGCTGAACAGAGTTCCAGAAAGCTTCCGTGGTCTGTCCTGAAAGGGTGCGGCCGGAGGCATCGGTAATGGTGCCTGAAATCATGATGGGCAATTCATAGCCAAGTTCGTCAAAAAGTTCTTTTACGGCAAAGATGGCGGCTTTGGCATTCAGGGTATCGAAGATGGTTTCAATCAGGAGGATATCGGAGCCGCCCTCAATCAGGGCAAGAGCTGCTTCCTTGTAGGCAACAGCCAGTGCTTCAAAGCTGGTGTTGCGATAGCCTGGATTGTTGACGTCAGGTGAGATGGAAGCTGTTCTGTTTGTTGGGCCCAGCACCCCAGCTACGAAACGTGGCTTATCAGGGTTCTGAGTGGTCGCTGCATCGGCGACCTCTCTGGCTAAACGAGCTGATTCCCGGTTGATCTCCGGTACCAGATGTTCCATCTCGTAGTCAGCCATGGCAATGGTTGTGGCGTTAAAGGTATTGGTTTCCAGAATGTCCGCACCGGCATCCAGATAAGACTGGTATATCTCCTTGATGATCTCAGGACGTGTCAGAGAGAGAAGGTCATTATTGCCTTTGAGGTCGCAGTCGTGATCAGCAAACCGTTCACCACGGTAGTCTTCCTCATCCAGTTTGTAGCCTTGAATCATGGTGCCCATGGCACCGTCGAGCACCAGAATCCGTTTCTCCAATTGCTTTTTAAGAAGGTTTGCTCTTGGAAAGTGTGCTCTTTCTTGACTGTTAGGCATGGGTACAGATTCCGGGCCAGTTCTCTCTATAGCCATGAAACAGGTTGTCAGGCTTTTAGTTTGACGATTCATGACTGCTTGAAGGTATTGTCAGGAGAGCGATGGTATCAGAAATACGCCTTGGAGTGTCTACTTCAAATTGCACATATCTACTGGAAAAATAAGAGAGTGGCACATAAGAGTAGACTTAAGCAATCTCGGTGGATTTGCAAAAAGAGACTGGAGCTTCTTTTGTTGTTTTGAAAGTCAGGCTGCTTATACTGAAGCCTGAATATTTTCACGGGTATTTTTGCGAAGACAAAATCCTGCAACCAGGGTGGCTATCATCGTTACGCTGGCAAGCGTCAGTGTTCCCATCTCAGGCAGTGAACTCATCAGTCCACTGACCACTGTAGCCAGCAACATTTCTATGAAGAAAATCAGGCCAGCGGCGGTGCCTGTATGTTTACTCATGCGCTCGATGGCTCTGGCCTGACATAGAGGCATAAAGAGACCCAGACCCAGCTCAAAGACAATGATGCCTACCATGTAACCCAGTATAGAACTGCCATGACTCCACCAGGCAGTGGCAAAGGAAACGTTTGCGCCTGCAGCCAGAGTGATCCAGGCCAGTCGAGTACTTTTTTCACGCCCTAACCGGTCATTCAATTTAGGGCCAAATGATGCGCTAAAAAGGAAGCCTGCAATGGCCAACGAAAAAAGAAATCCATAAAATTTTGGAGCCAGACCTAATTGGCTGATCATGACAAAAGGCCCACCGGCGACAAATACAAAAGCGCCAGAGAATGCCGTGCCAGTTGCGATTGTGAACCGCAGATAACGCCAGTCAGTTAATACCTCTTTGTAGTCTGAAAGAATAGGGTAGCCAGAACGCTCGGAGGCTTGATGTTTTTCAGGGATAAGCAGCAGGCTGAACATCGCCATAACGGCCATTGCACCCATGGCCAGAAAGTTGCACCTCCAGCCTGCATATTCTTGAATAAATCCACCCGCGACGGGAGCCAGCAGAGGGGCTATGGTCAGGCAGGCGCTGATGTAGGACAGCATCCGTACTTCCATTTGGTCTTGGAAGTAATCTCTGGCCAGGATTCGGGCAACGGCAGTGCCAAAACAACCAAACAGGGCCTGAACAAAGCGTGCGGCTATGAACAGAGCAATGTTGTTGGTCTGCAAAGTGACGGCAGTGGCAAACAAGTAAAGGGTATAACCTAGCATCAAGGTTCTTTTTCGACCCAGGCGATCAGCCAGTGGACCTACTATCAGCATGGATAGCGAAAAACCCAGCATAAAGATACCGACACTCCATTGGGCCGTTGCACTGTTACTGCCAAAGTACTCTGTAATAGCCGGCAGCGATGGTGAGAATATATCGATAGAGACCGGACCAACTACGGCAAACAGTGTCAGTATCACCAAGACAGCATTGGAGTGTTTTTCTGTATCTAATGCGCTCATGGCTGCGACTCGTTCCACTGAAATTTATGCTTGAAGGGATAAGTTTGACAGGCTCACAGGAGTCAATTGATCTCTGTTACAGGGCAAAATCCGCCTGTACCTCAGAAAAAGAGCGCAAAGGGTACAGGCTTGTGAAAAGGGTAGCAATGGTACAATTCCACATCTGGCTGAGGACTCGCGAAGTATCAGGCAGGCATCGACCGCAATGGGGTATAACCCTCCGAAGTTCAAGTACATGTCTTTAATACCTGACTGGCCTGCTGGGGATTTCAACATAGCGCCTAATGGCATAGAATATCGGCAGAATGACAAGAGGGTTCTTGAGTTGAATATTACATTCACGGAAGCAGCACAAAAGTACCTGGTCACGCTGTTGGAGAAACAGAATGTCGAGGGTATTGGTGTGCGCCTGTTCGTTACCCAGCCTGGTACTCCTTACGCGGAAACCTGCCTTGCCTACTGTAAGCCGGGTGAGGAGAAGGAAGGGGATCTGATTCTTGAGCTGGAATACTTTAACTGCCGTGTGGAAGGAAAAAGTGAGCAGTACCTGGAAGACGCCGTTGTTGATTTTTCCGAAGACAAGCTGGGTGGCCAATTGACCATCAAGGCACCGAATGCCAAGCTGCCTCAAGTCAGCGAAGATAGCCCGCTGGACGAGAAGATCAATTATTTCCTGCAGACCGAAATCAATCCGGGGTTGGCTTCACATGGTGGTGTGGTTTCCCTGGTTGAGATTGATGAAGGTGTCGCTGTCTTGCAGTTTGGTGGTGGTTGCCAAGGATGCAGCGCAGTCGATTTAACGTTGAAAGATGGTGTAGAAAAAACTTTGATTGAGCGAATTCCTGAGCTTAAAGGTGTCAGGGATGTGACAGATCACAGCATTACCGAGAATGCCTACTTCAAGTAATATTATCTTCAAGGCCGGTTTATAGGCTGATATTACTCTGTTTCAGAAAGAGTGTATTAGCCCGTAAGCCGGTTTTTTTGTGCACTGGATATGAGCGAAGGTCTAAGTCGTATCATCTGGTATTTATTTATATTATACAATCATATTTGGCTTTTTGGTTATTGTTTGCAAAACTCATTTCAAATTTTGAGATTGAATAAAAACGAATGATTAGTTGTTAATTAGCTCGGATTTATCACTGAGGATATGACTTTTTTTTGCTTAAGTTGTTCAATTAACTCATTATTTTCGCTGGAAATTTACGGATTGGTATTCAATGAAATCGAATCTTATTACTCAGGCTGGCAAAGAAAAGCTTAAAAAAGAATTGCATTACCTCTGGCGGGATAAGAGACCTAAAGTAACTCAGGCGGTTTCTGAAGCAGCGGCATTAGGTGACCGAAGTGAGAATGCTGAGTATAAGGAAGGTAAAAGGCTGTTGAGAGAAATTGATCGAAGAATTCGCTTTCTCACCAAGCGGCTCGACATTGTAAAAGTAGTGCATTATTCACCGGAACAGGAAGGTAAAGCCTTTTTTGGTGCCTGGATAGAGCTTGAAAATGAGGAAGGAGAGATTCTTCATTGCCGGATTGTGGGGTCTGATGAAATTGACGTCAAGCGTGGGCACATAACCGTGGACTCGCCAATGGCAAGGGCTTTAATCGGCAGGCAGGTTGATGATGAGGTTATGGTCAGGACGCCGGAAGGAAATAAAGTCTGGTATATCAATAAGATACAATATGAACCTTTCCATTCACTTTGATGGCTTTGTCGGCTCCTGACCTTGTAATCAGGGTGAAAAACCTGTTGCCGTATTTTTACCTAAGATGGTTTTTGGGTGTATAACGGTCGGCCATAAACGTATAACATAATACGCCATTTTTTCTTGGTGTTTCTGGCTTTTCCAGTAGATAAAAGACCTGTGAAGCGGTACAAACAAGCCATACTGTCAAATTTTTTCGTTGCTCAGATTATCAAACCCTGTGGCTCCCAGTATATGCATTTGGTAGAAGCCAATCTTGATATTGAGTCTCGCTCTGACCGGACACTGTGTACAGAAGTATTACACGGTGCGTATCGTTACGAAGTGTTAACCAATCAACTGCTATCGGAAATATGCCCCATATGTGCTGCTATTTTAGATAGAAGAATCAGTAATATGCCAAAAAGCCGGAAGGTTTCTTCCGGCTTTCTCGGTGAAGTGGGTATGGAAGCGCCAGAGTCGCAGATGGATCTGTTATCTGTTTTGAAAGTAGAGAGTGGAGAATCTGAGACTGACGAGGTGACGCAAGGGTATCAATTTGATTTATTTTAAAGGTTTCTGACACAGTCATAACCTGACCATGTCAGACTGTTTATTATTCTGCAATTCTCGCAGGAAGCACGTTTTTCAGCTTTTCTCTCATATCACGCAGGGTTTTCTCCGTCGTTTCCCAGTCAATGCAAGCATCAGTGATGGATACACCGTATTCCAGATCTTCCAGATTTGCAGGCACCTTCTGGGCACCCCAGCCAATGTTACTCTCAATCATTAGCCCTACAACAGACTTGTTGCCTTCGATAAGCTGGTTGGTGACGTTTTCCATAACCAGAGGCTGAAGCGCTGGATCTTTGTTAGAGTTAGCATGAGAACAATCTACCATAATGTTTGGCATAATGTCGGCATTCTCAAGTTCCTGCTCGCACAGGGTTACGCTGACAGAGTCATAGTTGGGCTTGCCGTTACCACCACGGAGAACGATATGACCATACTTGTTCCCCTTGGTACGGGTAACAGCTACCTGACCATTGCCATCAATGCCCAGAAAACGATGAGGGTTAGCTACGGAGTTCAGAGCGTTAATCGCTACTTCCAGACCACCGTCTGTACCGTTTTTGAAACCCACAGCTGAAGACAGGCCACTGGCCATTTCACGATGAGTCTGAGATTCAGTGGTACGAGCGCCAATGGCAGACCAGGACACCAGATCCTGCAAATATTGAGGGGAAATAGGGTCCAGGGCTTCGGTGGCAGAAGGCATACCCAGCTCAGCGACATCCATCAGCAGGCGACGGCCAATGTGCAGGCCTTCTTCAATCTTGAAGGAATCATTGAGGTGTGGGTCGTTAATCAGGCCTTTCCAGCCAATAGTGGTTCGTGGCTTTTCAAAATAGACGCGCATGACCAGATAGAGAGTATCGCTTAGCTCGTCTGCCAGTTTCTTCAGACGCCCGGCATAATCCATGGCAGCTTCAACATCGTGGATAGAGCAGGGACCTACCACTACAAACAGACGATGATCCTTGCCATCGAGAATGTTGCGGATAACTTCACGGCCTTCGGAAACGGTACGCTCAGCAGCTTCGCTCAAGGGAATTTCACTTTTCAGCTGCTCTGGAGTGACCAGTAAGTCCTGAGATTCAATGTTCAGGTTTTCAATTGGTAATATGGCCATTGATTGCGCTCTCAATTTTGATTGTTGCTCCCTCACGGGTTTGCGCCTGAGATTGCCTGCCCGGGTAAGGATAAGTCGGACTTGCAGGGATCAGCGACGGTCGTCCACTCTAATCAAGAACCATGGTTGCTACAACCCCATGAATAATAATTTTGCTTAATTTTAAGTCGTTGCAATTATTGTAGAATCTTGTTGGCTCATATCAGATAGTGAATACCCAGTACCAGCAGAATAATAGCAAGAATCATGCGCATGACTTTTTCTGGCAGGTACTTGCCAATTTTAGTGCCAAAATAAATGGCCGGTACAGAGCCGATCATCAGGCTTCCCAGGAGGTTAAAGTCCACATTGCCCAAGAGTGTATGACCGAGACCAGCGACAAGGGTCAGTGGTACTGCGTGGGCCAGTTCAGTGCCGACTACTCGCACAGGAACCAGTGTGGGGTATATCAGTAAGAGAATCGCTGTGCCAAGTGCCCCGGCTCCTACAGATGACAGAGTGACCAATACGCCAAGCACCATCCCCATTAACACTGTAAAGTATTTCAGCCTGTTTCCGGACAGGATTTTGCGGTTGTAAAACTGCAATTTGCTGAGTTTGTTGCTAAATATAAGCACCAGCGCTGTCAAAGTGAGCATAAAGCCAAGGCAGGTAGTAAGTATCGGGCTATAATGATCGCTTCCGGTGAAAAGATATTTCAACAGGAATACTGTAGCCAAAGTGGCTGGAATACTTCCCAGGCACAGGAGCTTTACGAGTTGCCAGTTAACACTTTTTTGTTGGTGATGAACCCAGACGCCGCTGACTTTGGTCAGGGCGGCATACAACAGGTCCGTTCCTATTGCTATGTGGGTCGGAAATCCGAATAAAAGGAGCAGTGGAGTCATCAGAGACCCGCCTCCTATGCCGGTTAAGCCAACGGCAAAACCCACGCTGGCACCCGCTGAAATGTAGAGCAATGTGTCCATCAAATATGGTCTAAAGTTATAAGTAGCTCAGGCGATGTTTGAAATCATGATTAAAGCTGCATGATTCGCTGGTAACTGTAGCGACCGGCTTGTATTCTTGGAAGTAATTAAATGATATTCTCTTATGCCGCTATGAACTAAGAGTACTCATATTTTTTTCACACTATGGGTAGACGTTAGCTCGACCGGAGGCCATCAATGAAGCTGCAACAACTGCGCTATATCTGGGAGGTCGCTCACCATGATCTCAATGTATCCGCCACAGCGCAGAGTCTATATACCTCGCAACCCGGTATCAGCAAACAGATCCGCCTGCTGGAGGATGAACTGGGTGTAGAGGTGTTTGCCCGCAGCGGCAAGCATCTGACCCGAATCACCCCGGCTGGTGAAAAAATTATAGAGACTGCAGGTGAGATTCTCAGAAAAGTCGAAAGCATCAAACAGGTGGCACAAGAGTTCAGTGATGAGCGTAAAGGTTCCCTGTCTATTGCAACGACGCATACCCAGGCTCGCTATGCACTGCCTGATATCATCAACAAATTTATTTCTCAGTATCCAGATGTGTCCCTGCACATGCATCAGGGAGCGCCCATCCAGATTGCTGAGATGGCTGCAGACGGCGTGGTTGATTTTGCCATTGCAACAGAAGCGCTCGAACTTTTTAACGATCTGGTCATGATGCCCTGCTATCGCTGGAATCGCTGTGTGCTCGTTCCGAAGGATCATCCGCTGGCACAAATATCTGAGTTGACACTGCAGGATGTTGCCCGGTATCCCCTGGTGACTTACGTCTTTGGCTTTACTGGCCGTTCCAAACTGGACGAAGCTTTTATGAATGAAGGTTTGTCACCCAGAGTTGTATTCACCGCAACCGATGCTGATGTCATCAAAACCTATGTAAGATTGAAGCTGGGTGTGGGTATTGTTGCGAAGATGGCTTACGATCCGGAACTGGATTCTGATCTGGTTCCTCTGAATGCAGACCATCTGTTTGAGCCCAGTGTCACTAAGATTGGTTTCAGAAGAGGGACCTTCTTGCGCGGATTTATGTACGACTTCATTCAGCACTTTGCACCACATTTGTCTAAAGAAGTCGTGCAGGAAGCGATTTCAAGACATAACAAAGTAGAAGTGGATGAGTTGTTTTCTGGTATTCAGCTCCCCGATCACTGACTTTTCTATCCTTTGAAGCGGCAGCTGCATCACGCAGCTTGCCGGTTCAGTACTTCCTTGACCAGCTTGAAGTAAACTGTGTAAATTTTCGGTTCCTGACCTTCTTCCTCGACCACAAAGAAGGGGGCCTTGTTCACTTTGTAGAATTCGGCCAGACGAGCCCCTTCGCTTGAAGCATCACCTTCTTTGGCGATCAGTACCTGGTCAATTTTCCCAAAGTGGCCGGAGCTTTCGAGCCGCTCCAAAACTTCGCTGCATTTTTTGCAGGGGCTGCCATCTGCCATTATTTTTTTGACCATGGTGATCTTCATCAAGAGTCTCCTGTAGGTGGCTTGCGGTTTATTTTATTACGAAAATGCTGTTTTTTCTTCGCCCATAGTTCTTTACCTGCAGAAAGTCTCGAGAGCTGTCATCAGGTTTTTAACCTTGGTTATGGATTCCTGATACTCTTGATGGCAGTCTGAATCTGCAACAATGGCTCCTCCACCCCAGCAGTGAAGTTTTTGATTCTGGGCAACCAGAGTTCGGATGGTAATGCTGGTATCCATCCTGTCGTTGCAGCTGATATAGCCTATTGCTCCGCAGTATACATTCCTGGCAACAGCTTCAAGTTCACGAATGATTTCCATGGATCTGATTTTAGGTGCACCGGTGACTGAACCGCCCGGGAAGGCAGATTCCATCAACTCAAGAATGCTGTGTTCCTGACTGAGTTCACCGGTCACTGTGCTGACCAAATGATGGACATTAGCATAACTTTCCAGTTCAAACAGTCTTGGAACGTTAATGCTTCCGGGTTTGCAGACTTTACCAAGATCATTTCTCAGAAGGTCAACAATCATCAGGTTCTCAGAGCGATCTTTTTCGCTGGCCAGTAATTCTTCAGCGTGGGCGAGATCTTCTTCAGGTGTTTTACCACGAGGTCTTGTACCTTTTATGGGGCGAGTTTCTACCTTGGAATCAGTCACTTTTATAAATCGCTCCGGCGAGTGACTCAGGACAGTAACATCAAGATGGGAGAGGTAAGCAGAATAGGGCGCGGGACTGACTTTTCTGAGATATTTGTAGGCCTGCCAGCAATCGCCATGATATCGACTGGTGAATTCCTGAGTCAAATTGACTTCATAGGTATCACCGGCAAGTATGTAGTCCTGCACTTTCTTAAAGGCCGATTCATACTCTGCTTCATTGATGGTGGTAGAAAATTTTTCCTGCAGTTGGAATGGCGCCGCACTCTCGGGCTTTGCTTTGTTATGAATGCGAGCAACAATGCTTTTCCGGTCATTGTCTGGCATATCAGGGTGACTGAAAAAAATGGTTTTTTGCTGTTGGTGATCGGAAATAATGGCCCAGTGGTAGAGGCCTACACTCATTAAAGGCACTTCCAGCTGTCGCGGCTGAATTTTTTCTGGCTCGGTCAAGCCACATAGTTCATAACCCCAGAATCCCAGTGCACCACCCGTGAAGGGTAAATCAGGATGCTCCACTTTTGACATGGTGGCCAGTAAATCATTCAGAATCTTGAACGGGGATTGATCACTCTGAATCCGACTTTCGCCGGATAGACGATTGATGGTCTTAGTGTGGTAATTGCCGTCAACAGTAACAACGGCCCAGGGGTCAGCCGTGATAATGTCATAGCGATTGTGTTGCTCTTTTGTGAAAGAGGGAGAACAGCTGTCAAGATAACAGGCCCAGGGTTGCGCGGTAAAAAGCTCGAAATAAGGGCTGGAGTCACTCATGTACTCCAGTTCAACGATGAATAGCTCTTTCATAGAAGGCATGAAAATCCCGGGTCAGATCAGACGCGCATTCTACCTTCAGAGTGTTGTCGGCGCTACGGACTTTTCTGCTGTTTTATTGTTCAGGAGTGCTTTTAAGAGGCGAGTCGGGCTCTCAGAAAGCAGTTTTAGTTGATTTAGAAGCAATTTCTCTGGCAAGAATATTTGCCAATTACTGGATTGTTAACAATAGTCTGTATATTAAAGCTTGACTGATGTATAAATGGCTTTAAAAAAGAATATTGTAAACAATTATCATGACTGAAACGCTCAGAAACAACGACCCGGTTCGTGTCGGCACTCAGGCGCAAGAAGTTGCGGGCCTGCTGATCGGAGATATTATTTCGGGTCGCTTAAGTCAGGGCTGCCGGATCTCTGAGCCAGAGCTCTCAAGAAAGTACGGAGTCGGGCGTGGTCCTCTTCGTGAGGCTATTTTGAAGCTTGAAGGTACCGGTCTTGTTGTTCGTGCGCCTCATGTCGGCGCCACGGTAGTCACCCTTAACCAGAGTGACTTGTCAGAAATATTTGCCATTCGGGAGGCGCTTGAGGGAATGGCTGCTCGTCTGGCAGCGATCCATATGTCTGATCAGCAGCTGCTGGATCTCGAATCTCTGCTGAAAACACACGCCAGCCATATTCATGAGCAGAATGGTCAGTCATACATTGATCAAGAAGGCGATCTGGATTTTCATTATCGTGTGATCAACGGCTCCTGCAACCAAAGGCTGATACGGTCGCTCTGTGATGAGCTCTATTATCTGATTCAAATGTACCGGAAAACGTCAGGTCGTCCTGCTCGTCCTGAGGAAGCGTTGACTGAGCATCAGATGATCTTCAGGGCTCTGAAAGAGCGTGATGGTGAACTGGCCGAAATATTAATGCGCCGTCATATTGCCCGGGCCAGAAAAGAAATTGAACAATGCATCGACTCCGGTCACCAGCATTAGCAAATGAAGTAACCCTGACCTCAGGGGGGCGAAACGTTTTTCTGGATAAGAAGAGGAAGTCAAATGACTGATAAAAACAACGCGCTCAATCAACTGATTGCTAAAGAAGGCATTGTTACCGCACCCGGCGTATACGATGGTATCTCTGCCCGCCTGGGTGAGGAGGCGGGTTTCTCTGCCTTATACGGAAGTGGTGGTGCTATAGCGAGAAGCACAGGTGTGCCTGATATTGGTCTGCTGACGTTAACTGAAGTGGTCGATCGTGTTCGTCAAATCTGTGAAGCCACTTCACTTCCTGTGATTGCCGATGCGGATACCGGTTTTGGAAACGAAGTTAATGTCAAGCGCACCGTAAAACTGTTCAGAAACGCCGGCGTGTGTGGCTTTCATCTGGAAGATCAGGAGTTTCCAAAGCGCTGCGGGCATCTGGATGGCAAATCCCTGGTTTCCATTGAGGAGATGTGCAAGAAAGTGTCCGTTGCTGCCAGGTACGCCGGTAATGTCACTGTCATAGCAAGAACGGATGCTATTGCTGTAACCGGCTTTGGCGATGCGATCGAACGAGCCAAGGCGTATGTTGAAGCTGGAGCGGATATGTTGTTTGTTGAAGCGCCCCAGACTATTAAGCAGATTGAAGAGATTGCCAAACAGGTTACTGGTCCGAAACTGATCAATATGTTTTACAGTGGCAAGACCCCATTGGTACCTACAGAAGCTCTGAAGGCAATGGGTTATCAGCTCATCATCATTCCGTCTGATCTTCAGCGAGCGGCAGTGACCGCGATGCGTGAAGTGCTTGAAGTCATCAAGCGCGATGGCAACAGTGGTGCGATTGCCGATGGCATGATGACGTTTCAGGAACGTGAGCGTCTGGTTAAGACCCAAGAGTTTCTTAATCCTTAACCGTAACACTCATTCAATAAGAAAAACGGAGAACGATCATGGCAGAAAAGATGCTTTCCAATAAGAAACCGGGCGGCGCCGGCCTGCGTGGTCAGTCTGCTGGTGAAACCGCACTGTGTACCGTTGGTAAAACCGGTTCTGGTCTGACTTATCGTGGCTATGATATCAAGGAGCTGGCTGATAAAGCACAGTTTGAAGAAGTCGCTTATCTGTTACTTTATGGCAAGCTGCCGAATCAGACCGAGCTTGATGCTTACAAAAACCGTCTGAAAAGTATGCGTTCACTGCCCGATGCCCTGAAGGTCGTTTTGGAAGAGATTCCTGCCGGTGCACACCCAATGGACGTTATGCGCACCGGTTGTTCAATGCTGGGTAATCTGGAAACTGAGCAGGATTTCTCCGAACAGCTGGATCACATCGACCGTATGCTGGCCCTCTTCCCGGGCATGATTAATTACTGGTTCAACTTCAGTCACAACGGCATTCGAATTAATGTTGATACTGAAGCAGACTCCATTGCTGAGCAGTTTCTGTGGACCTTGCATAACAGGAAGCCGAAACCTCTGCATGTAGAGGTAATGCATGCCTCCCTGATCCTTTATGCTGAGCATGAATTTAATGCTTCTACCTTCACCGGCCGTGTTTGTGCTTCCACTCTCTCTGATGTTCACAGCTGTGTAACCGCTGCAATCGGCTCACTGCGTGGACCTTTACATGGCGGTGCAAACGAGGCAGCTATGGCAATGATTGAGAACTGGCGCTCTGCCGATGAAGCGGAGCAGAACATTATGACCATGCTGGCTCGTAAAGAAAAAATTATGGGCTTCGGTCACGCGATTTACCGTGAGTCTGACCCTCGTAACGATATTATTAAAGAGTGGTCAAAGAAACTGTCTGAGCATTCAGTTGATGAATACCTGTATGCTGTTTCCGAACGTGTTGAGGCGGTCATGTGGCGTGAGAAGAAATTGTTCTGTAATGCTGATTTCTTCCACGCTTCTGCCTATCACTTCATGGGCATTCCAACCAAACTGTTTACACCGATCTTTGTTTGTTCACGTGTTTCTGGTTGGACTGCACACGTCATGGAGCAGCGTGCTAATAATCGTATTATTCGTCCTTCTGCGGACTACACCGGTCCAGAAAGTGTTGACTGGGTGGCGATCAAAGATCGTCCATAAAACTGAAGGACTGATGTTATGAACAGTGCATATCGCAAACCATTACCGGGCACCCGACTGGACTATTTCGACACTCGTGCAGCCATCGAAGCCATTCAGACTGGTGCCTACGCAAGGCTGCCTTACACCTCTCGCGTTCTGGCTGAGCAGCTCGTTCGTCGCTGTAATCCTGCAATCTTGACAGAGGCCCTCAAGCAGATCATAGAACGCAAGCGCGATCAGGACTTTCCCTGGTATCCTGCTCGTGTCGTGTGTCATGATATTCTCGGTCAAACAGCTCTGGTTGATCTGGCTGGCCTGCGTGATGCGATTGCTGAGCAGGGGGGTGACCCTTCCGAGGTCAATCCAGTTGTTCCAACACAGTTGATTGTTGATCACTCACTGGCTGTAGAGTCCGGTGGTTCTGACCCTCTGGCTTTTGAAAAGAACCGTGCCATTGAAAATCGTCGTAATGAGGATCGTTTTCACTTTATTGAGTGGACCAAAACGGCCTTTAAAAATGTTGATGTTATCCCGGCGGGTAACGGTATCATGCACCAGATTAATCTGGAGAAAATGTCTCCGGTTATTCAGGTCCGTGAAGGTGTCGCTTATCCGGATACTTGTGTAGGCACTGACAGCCATACGCCCCATATCGATGCGCTGGGTGTTATTGCGATGGGTGTAGGTGGGCTGGAAGCTGAAACGGTTATGCTTGGGCGTCCTTCCATGATGCGTCTTCCAGAGATTATTGGTGTTGAGCTGGTAGGCAAGTGTCAACCTGGTATGACAGCAACCGATATTGTTCTGGCCATTACAGAGTTTTTGCGAAAAGAAGGTGTTGTTTCTTCTTACCTCGAGTTCTTTGGTGAAGGTGCTGTAGATCTGACCATTGGTGACCGTGCCACTATTTCCAACATGACACCGGAATTTGGTGCTTCCGCGGGCATGTTTTACATTGATGAACAAACCATCGATTATCTGAAGCTGACTGGGCGCAAGCCGGAGCAGGTGGCGCTGGTTGAAAATTATGCCAAGGTCAGCGGCCTCTGGGCAGATGATCTGAAAACGGCTGAGTACGAGCGTGTTCTCACATTTGATTTGTCCACTGTTGTTCGAAACATGGCGGGGCCATCCAGCCCGCATCGTCGTTTGCCCACCTCGGAACTGGCTCAGCGTGGCATTGCTGTCGATCTGGATAAAGCTCAGACCCAAGAAAAAGCAGGTCTTCTACCCGATGGTGCTGTGATTATTGCTGCCATCACCAGCTGTACCAATACCAGTAATCCTCGAAATGTTGTGGCTGCAGGCCTTATTGCTCGCAAGGCCAATAAGCTCGGTCTGGTTCGTAAGCCCTGGGTTAAATCCTCTTTTGCGCCAGGCTCCAAAGTTGCGAGGCTTTACCTTCAAGCCTCAGGATTATTACCTGAGTTGGAGAAACTGGGTTTTGGGATTGTCGGTTATGCCTGTACGACTTGTAACGGTATGAGTGGTGCCCTGGACCCGGACATTCAGAAAGAATTGATTGATCGCGACCTCTATTCTACAGCAGTATTATCCGGTAACCGCAACTTTGACGGCCGTATTCACCCTTATGCCAAGCAGGCTTTCCTTGCTTCTCCGCCTCTGGTAGTCGCTTATGCCATTGCCGGTACCGTACGTTTTGATATAGAAAAAGATATACTCGGTACGGATAAAGAGGGTAATGCTGTCACACTGAAAGACATTTGGCCAAGTGATGAAGAGATCGATGAGATCGTTGCTGAGTATGTGAAACCTGAGCAGTTCAACGAAGTTTACATCCCCATGTTTGACTTGGGTATGACAGAAGAAGCCAAGAGTCCTCTTTACGACTGGCGTCCAATGAGTACCTACATACGGCGTCCTCCATACTGGGAAGGAGCTCTGGCCGGAGAGCGAACTTTGAAAGGCATGCGCCTTCTGGCTCTCCTGGGTGACAACATTACTACCGATCACCTGTCACCATCAAATGCCATCCTGGCAACTTCTGCTGCGGGTGAATATCTTTCGAAAATGGGATTGCCTGAAGAGGATTTCAACTCTTATGCCACACATCGTGGTGACCATCTAACCGCACAGCGAGCGACTTTTGCCAACCCTAAACTGCTGAACGAAATGTGCCTCGATGACAGGGGAGCAGTGAAACAGGGTTCTCTGGCCCGTATTGAGCCTGAAGGTAAAGAAACCCGAATGTGGGAAGCGATTGAAACCTACATGAACCGCAAGCAGCCACTGATTATTGTTGCAGGTGCCGATTATGGTCAGGGGTCATCCCGTGATTGGGCTGCGAAAGGTGTACGTCTAGCCGGTGTTGAAGTCATCGTGGCTGAAGGTTTTGAACGTATCCATAGAACCAATCTGGTGGGTATGGGGGTTCTGCCGCTGGAATTCAAGGATGGCACCACCCGAAAGACTCTGGGTCTGGATGGTACTGAAACCTATGATGTAGTCGGCAGGCGTAGGCCACTAGCGAACCTGACGCTGCTGATTCACCGTGCCAATGGAAAAAGGTTGGAAGTGCCCGTCATTTGTCGTCTTGATACGGAAGAAGAAGTGTCTGTATACGCTGCTGGTGGTGTACTGCAACGATTTGCCAAGGACTTTCTGGAGGGCAAATAAGAATGTCGCATGAGCCTCAGATCAAGGTGCCCGCTAGTTATATTAGAGGCGGCACCAGTAAAGGCGTTTTCTTTAGTCTGGAAGATCTGCCTGAGCGCGCACAGGTTGCCGGCGAAGTCCGGGACAACCTGTTGTTGCGTGTGATTGGTAGCCCTGACCCCTACGGGAAGCATACTGACGGTATGGGGGGGGCTACTTCAAGCACCAGTAAAACTGTCATTTTGTCGAAAAGCAGCCAGCCGGATCACGATGTTGATTACCTGTTTGGTCAGGTTTCCATTGATAAGCCCTTTGTAGACTGGAGTGGTAATTGTGGCAACCTGACCGCTGCTGTCGGTGCGTTTGCAATCAGTAAAGGTCTGGTTGATCCCGTTCGTGTACCTGTAAATGGTGTTTCTGTAGTGCGCATCTGGCAGGCCAACATCAAAAAGACCATCGTTGCTTATGTGCCCATCACTAACGGAGAGGTCCAGGAAACTGGAGACTTTGAGCTGGATGGTGTCACTTTCCCGGCGGCAGAAGTTCAGGTGGAGTTTCTTGATCCAGCAGACGACGAAGGGGCTATGTTTCCAACGGGTAACCTGATCGATGATCTGGAAGTTCCTACTCATGTTGTGGAGTGTGCGAGGCTAAAAGTGACGCTGATTAATGCGGGTATTCCAACTGTTTTCCTGAATGCGCAGGAGTTGGGCTATACCGGAACCGAGTTGCAGGAGGCCATAAATGGCGACCAAGAGGCGCTGGCTCGTTTTGAAACTATTCGCGCTCATGCTGCGGTTAAGATGGGGCTCATTGACCATATAGATGAAGCTGCGCAACGTCAGCACACTCCCAAGATAGCCTTTGTGGCTAAGCCCACCCCTTATACCGCATCCAGTGGTAAAGAGATCAAAATGGATGATATTGATCTGTTAGTGAGAGCCTTGTCTATGGGTAAGCTTCACCACGCGATGATGGGTACCGCTGCGGTAGCCATCGGTATTGCTGCTGCTATTCCCGGAACACTGGTGAACCTGGCGGCAGGTGGCGGTGAACATAAAAGGGTTCGTTTCGGACACCCTTCCGGAATTCTGCGTGTTGGAGCCGAACCTGTCTTGGAAAACGGAGAGTGGAGGGCGAAAAAAGCCATTATGAGTCGCAGTGCCCGAGTTCTCATGGAAGGCTGGGTAAAGATCCCCGGAGATTCTTTTTAAATTCGTGAGTCCGTTAAATACTACTTCAGTCGTCGTTTCAGTTGAGCAAGATCCATGATACGAGTAGAAATTTCTTCAACGGAGTAATCAGTACTGTTGATATAGGGAATACGCTCCTTGCGATAAATCCGCTCAATCGTGTGGATTTCAAACTGACATTGCTGACTGGACGAATAACGTGAGTTCGGGCGTCTCTCGTTACGAATACCAGCCAGTCGGCCGGGGTGTATCGTCAGTCCGAATAGTTTGTCCCTGTGTGGTTGCAAGGGTTTGGGAAGCCTGAGTGGTTCATCCAGATCTTCTTCTGTGATGGGATAGTTCGCTGCAAAGATACCAAACTGCAGACCCAGGTAAATGCAGGACGGAGTTTTGCCACTTCTGGATGCTCCCAGCAGAATAATATCCGCTTTGTCATAATTTCTTGTTTTTGCTCCGTCATCATTATCAAGAGCAAATTGAACGGCTTCTATACGTCGGTGGTAACTGTGGCTGTGAGTTGTGGAACGTTTCTTGCCTGTTCTATAGAGAGGGTGTTGACCAAACTCATGCTCAAGGCCCGGTAGAAAAGTTTGGAAGAGGTCTATTATATAGGCACCACTCGTGTGGAGTATGCGACTAACGTCTTCATTCAGTACTGTCATGAAGACGACAGGTCTAATTTGTTCTTCTTTGTGAATACTGTGAATCTTCTCAATCAGCTGAATGGTTTTTTCAGTTGAATCTATATAAGGGAAGGTAACGTGTTGAAACTCATGACCTTCAAATTGCGCGAGGAGGCTCTGTCCGAACGACTCTGCAGTGATTCCGGTACCGTCTGAAACAAAAATTGCCGTTCTTTTCACTTTTTTTCCTTCAAGGTATTTCATTTTATAACAAAATCTAACATAGTGTACCTGCCGAAACACGGAAGCGATAGGCTGGACTGAATTTGGTATATCAGACGGTTGTCTTTTGTACAAGAAAGCCAAGCGCCGGCCATAAGCATACAAGCGCACCTGGCTAGCCGAAACAGCCATAAGCAGATAGAAAAGAGCGGGGAATGCTGCTTTGAATAATTTTGTAGTGGGCCTGGAAACTCTGGGCATGGGTGACGTCGAAAAAGTAGGCGGGAAGAACGCCTCTCTGGGCGAGATGATCAGTGGTTTGAGCAAAGTCGGGGTAAAAGTCCCTGGTGGTTTTGCAACAACGGCAGAGGCTTATCGGGACTTTCTCGATGGCAATGGACTGTATCAAAGAATTCATAGCCTTCTGGATGACCTGGATATCAATGATATCAGGGCACTGACCACGGCTGGTGCAAAAATACGTCGCTGGATTATGGATGAGCCTTTCAGGCCGGAACTGGAAGAGTCCATTATCAAAGCTTACCAGTCTCTTTCCGGAGATGATGATCTGCCAGTGGCGGTTCGCTCCTCGGCAACGGCGGAAGACCTTCCAGACGCCTCTTTTGCTGGTCAACAAGAGACTTTCCTGAATATTCGCGGCGCAGAAAACGTATTGGTAGCTGTTCGCGAAGTGTTTGCTTCACTTTTTAATGACCGAGCTATTGCTTACCGTGTTCATCAGGGCTTTGATCACAGGAATGTGGCGCTGTCTGCCGGTATTCAGAGAATGGTACGCAGCGAGACCGGTTCTTCCGGGGTTCTCTTTACTCTGGATACTGAGTCTGGTTTTGATCAGGCTGTATTTATTACGGCTTCTTACGGTTTGGGGGAGACGGTCGTACAGGGTGCCGTCAATCCGGATGAATTTTATGTCTACAAGCCTGCAGTCAAAGCCGGACGCCCTGGTGTTTTGAGGCGTACCCTGGGCAGCAAGGCGATTAAGATGGTATACGGCCGGGGCAGTTCTGCAGGGCGTTCGGTAGAAACAGTTGATGTGGATCTGGATGCCAGAGGGCAGTTTTCTATCAGCGATGAGGACGCCACCGAATTGTGCCGTCAGGCCATGGCTATTGAAGCGCATTACGGCTGCCCAATGGATGTCGAGTGGGCTAAAGATGGTGATGATCAGCAACTCTATATTGTACAGGCTCGCCCTGAAACCGTGCAAAGCCAGAATAGTGGCAGAAAACTGGAAAGTTACATCCTTAGAGAGAAGGGGGAATTGCTGGTTGAAGGTCGCAGTATTGGTCAGAAAATCGGTCAGGGCAAGGTTCGCCTGATTGAAGATATTGATGAGATGGACAAGGTTCAGCAAGGCGATGTGCTGGTTACTGACATGACTGATCCTGATTGGGAGCCGGTGATGAAACGGGCATCTGCCATCGTGACGAATCGGGGTGGCAGAACCTGTCATGCGGCTATCATTGCGCGTGAGCTGGGCATTCCTGCTGTTGTGGGTTGCGGCGATGCGACTTACAGGCTCAGGGAAGGTGCTTTGGTAACGGTCTCCTGTGCAGAAGGTGATACGGGTTTTATTTATGAGGGCTTGTTGAACTTTGAACATAAGGTCAGAGATCTGGATGTTATGCCGGAACTGCCTTTTAAGCTGATGATGAACGTGGGAAATCCAGACCGTGCTTTCAGCTTCTCTCGACTGCCAAATAAGGGAGTAGGTCTGGCCAGGCTTGAATTCATCATCAACAAGATGATTGGTGTGCATCCCAAAGCCCTGCTGAATTTTGAGCGGCTGCCTGCGGATGTGAAGCGTCAGGTGGGGGAGCGCATTTCAGGCTATGGCAGTCCGGTAGACTTTTATGTTGATAAGCTGGTGGAAGGCGTCTCTACCATTGCCGCAGCCTTTGCTCCGGAAAAAGTCATTGTTCGCTTATCTGACTTCAAGTCCAATGAGTACTTCAATCTGTTGGGTGGCCATCTCTATGAGCCCCATGAAGAAAACCCGATGCTGGGCTTCCGGGGAGCGTCACGTTATATCTCTGAAGATTTTCAGGATTGTTTTGAACTGGAATGCCGGGCCATGAAGCGGGTTCGTGATGAAATGGGGCTGGCCAATGTTGAGCTGATGGTGCCATTTGTTAGAACGCCGAACGAAGCAGCTCAGGTGACTACCATCATGGAAAAGTTGGGTCTGAAACGAGGTGAAAACGGTCTGCGAGTCATCATGATGTGCGAGCTGCCTTCCAATGCGTTGATGGCAGAGGACTTCCTTCAGTACTTTGATGGTTACTCCATTGGTTCCAATGATATGACTCAGCTAACTCTGGGTCTGGACCGGGATTCTGGCTTGATTGCCCATCTCTTTGATGAACGTAATCCGGCCATCAAGCAGTTATTGTCGATGGCTATTCAGGCTTGTAGAAAGCAAGGTAAGTACATAGGTATTTGCGGTCAGGGCCCCAGTGACCACCCTGATTTCGCCAAGTGGCTGATGGAGGAGGGTATTGAGACAGTATCCCTGAATCCGGACTCTGTGCTGGAAACCTGGTTGTACCTTGCTGATAATGGATCTCAATAGTTTGATGCAAAGATGAAGCTCGCAATGCGGGCTTCATCATCTCTGTTTATACTGACTATTCAATTCCCTTGTCTTCTTTACTCTCCTGATTCCTGTAGACTTTTTGCCATCAGATCCTGTCTGTAAAAATAAGGAAAGAAGAATGACCCGGTTTACTACCCCTGATCTTTGTGATGAATTTCCCGAACAGGTTTCCGTTGCTGAATCTGGTTTCAGAAACTTTGGTGGCGTTAATGCTTTTCATGGGCAAGTCGTGACCCTGAAATGTTTTGAAGATAATTCCCTGGTGCGTGAGTGGGTAGGTCAGCCAGGAGAGGGCAGGGTGCTGGTAGTTGATGGCGGGGGGTCCATGCGCAGAGCCATGCTGGGCGATATGCTGGCAGAGCGAGCCGTTGAAAACGGTTGGGCAGGGATTATTATTTATGGCTGCATCAGGGATGTCGATATCATTGCCGATTTGTCATTGGGCGTTCAGGCACTGGGTTGTCATCCCATGAAAACGGATAAAAAGGGGGTGGGTGAAAGTAATCTGGTGGTCTCTTTTCATGGTGTTGATTTTGCACCCGGGGGTTATGTCTACGCCGATAATAATGGAATTCTGTTCTCTCAGGAAAGGTTGATTTGATAAGCTTCTTCGCTTTTAGATTACCATAAGATTTATGAGCAGCGAAGTTTTATCCCTGATAATGAAAGAGCAGAGCAGAGCAGAGCTTTTTTAATAAAAAAAGCTCTTCAGGTATTAATGTTGTAAATAAGTCTCATGAGTTAGCTGGAATAAGTAAAATTGTTAAGAGATAATTTAATGGGTTCTTGAGAAGTAAATATTCAACAGGGTTCTGTTCAGCAAAGGCCTACCTCTTGGAATAGTTACCTCAATTCAGGGTGCAGACCCTTATACTTTGACAATTTCCGGTAGAGCAGGTCATGCAGTGGCAGTCCCTTTGGGCTTTCGTAAAGATGCTATGCATAAAGCATCAATATTAATAAATCGCTCATATGAGCTGAGTTGCAATAATGATTTTATGCTGCCAGTAGGTAGGATTATTACTCCTATTGCTATGATATTTTTGCCTTTTTTTGAAAAGCCAAGTCATGTTTCTGAAGAGAATGTAAAATATTCAGGTGTTGAAAAGGCTGTGCATTTATTAACAAAAACTCTGATAGTTTTAAGAGAAAAATAATGGGTTTTGAAGTTTGGGTTTTATACTTGGTTTCAATTTTTCTGGTCATTATGATACCAGGTCCTTTATCCTTGTTGATGGTTTCCAATTCTTTACGTTATGGAATTATTAGATCATATCCCTCTTTTTTAGGTGGAACTGCTGCATCATCCTTGTATTTAGTTGTGTCCGCAACTGGGTTAGGCGTCATAATTACTGCTTCTGATCATTTATTTATGATGCTGAAGGTTTTAGGTGCAGTTTATTTAGTATATCTGGGATTTATGACTATCAGAGGATCTATTAATAAAATACCTGAAAGCACAACGGATTTTGAGTCTGGCGAATCTCCAAAATTTAATAATTTATTTAAAAAATCATTTTTTTAGGGGTAAGTAATCCAAAAGATATTATCTTTTTCATGGCCTTCTTGCCTCAATTTATTTCATCAGAAAAACCATTGTTGGATCAAATTGTAATTGTTGTTGTGACTTGGATGCTGGTAGATTTAGTTTGCAAATTACTCTACGGTCTTCTAGCTATAATCATAAAGCCTATTCTAAGAACAGAAAAGAGCAAATCTATATTTGATAGATCTACAGGTGCTTTCTACATAATAGCGGGCATTGCAGCAGTATTGATTGTTTAGCTGCTTTTTTCAGATTCTAAAGCCTTATTTTAATGAGGTGATATCTGATCTTTACAGCAGGATCGGGTCATTGTTGAATGATTCTGGCGTACTCTTCAATATCGATGTTTCCTCCTGAGGCAATGATCACGGTTGTCTTTTCTCTGAACTTTTCTGAGTGCTGTAACAGTGCTCCGAGTCCGATAGCGCCGCTGGGTTCGAGGATAAGTTTCATATTAAATGCAGCAAATCTAATGCCTTCATTTACAAACGCTTCATCAACGGCCAGCCCTGCGACCTCAGAATTCTGTACGATCAAGAAATTGGTTTCACCGGGGCTCAGGGCTTGAAGAGCGTCACAGGAGCTGACGAGATTGCCATTTGCCCTGGCCCGACGACCTTCTTCAATCGACAAGGTCATTCCTTCATATCCGGACGGTTCAATAGCCAGTACCTGAGTTTCAGGGTAGTTGACGGTGTTAAAGACCATACTTGAGCCTGCAACCAGACTGCCTCCACCGGTTGGACATAACAAAAAGTGGCAAGTCTCTCCAAGCTGCTCAAGCTGTTCGGAAGTTTCCATAGCGACAGCGGACTGACCTTGTATCAGGGTGGCATCATCAAAAGGGTGAAGAAGAGAGTAGTTATGCTGTTGGGAGAGTTCAACGGCCTCCGCAGCAGCTGCCTCCTCTCTGGATGGTTGAGATTCATCACAGAGTTTGACTTCGGCGCCGTGGGCAAGGGCACTGTCTATTTTGTTCTTGGGGGCATCGGCGGGCATAACAATGTGAACATCAATGCCCAGAATTTCGCCTGCTGCGGCCAGCCCTCTGGCAAAATTGCCGGAAGAGTAGGCAACGACGCCGCGTGATTTCTCCTGTTCAGTCAGCTGCAGCAGTCTGTGAAGGGCTCCCCTGAATTTGAAAGCGCCGGTTTTTTGCAAAGATTCAGCTTTCACAAATACTTTGCCCTGGACTCTTGCTCCCAGCTCTTCGCAGTGAATCAGAGGTGTCTTTCGAGTGTAGCTCTGCTGGCTTTGGTAGATTTTCTTCAGGGTTTTCAAACCAGGGGTAGACAGGGGGGTCGGCATAGGGGTTCCATTTTGTACAACTCTGTACAGGATAGACACTATGCAGGAAGAAGGGGTTCCTATCGGTTTGGAAAATTGTGCGTGATCAGAAGCAGCTCTTCATCTCTTGAGAGATTAAGAGCTGCTGTCAGCTGGTAAACATCGTGGGAAATCCAAAAACTCCCCATAATCGGTTGAGTGACTAGCGGTCTTTTTGAATCACGTGCGTGATATGGTCAAAGTAACCTGTACCCACTTCTTTCTGGGGGCATAAGAAGGTGTAACCTCGTTCAAATGCCGCCTGCTCTGGTTGCTGAACCATCTCCGCATAATGTTTCATGCCCTGCCCCTGACCATAGTGGTAGGCCAGATCGAACATGTTGTGCCACATGCTATGAATACCCGCCAGTGTGATGAACTGAAATTTGTAGCCCATCTCACTCAGTTCATCCTGGAAGCGGGCAATAGTTTTATCGTCCATGTTCTTTTTCCAGTTAAAGGAAGAAGAGCAATTGTAGGCCAGCAATTGATCCGGGTATTCGGAACGGATAGCCTGGGCAAAGGTTCTGGCCTCATCCAGATCCGGTGACGCCGACTCGTACCAGAGAAGATCAGCAAAAGGTGCGTAAGCCAGTCCTCGGGCAATTGCCTGTTCAATTCCCTTGCGGGTGCGATAGAAGCCTTCTTTGGTTCTCTCACCCGTCAGGAAAGGTCGATCATAGTCATCAATGTCGGAGGTGATCAGATCAGCCGTGCTGGCATCGGTTCTTGCCATAAGCAGAGTGGGCACTCCGGCAACATCGGCAGCTAGTCGGGCAGAAATCAGTTTGTCGACAGCTTCCTGAGTAGGGACAAGCACTTTGCCACCCATGTGGCCGCACTTTTTGACGGAAGCCAGCTGGTCCTCAAAGTGAACGCCTGCAGCGCCGGCTTCGATCATGCTTTTCATTAGCTCATAAGTGTTACGGACTCCGCCAAAGCCATCTTCACCGTCGGCAATAATAGGGGCGAACATATCTGTGTAGCCTTCATCGCCGGGTTCGATGCCGTTTTTCCATTGGATCTGGTCTGCTCTCATGAAACTATTGTTCATTCTTTCAATTAACGCCGGTACTGAGTCTACCGGGTAGAGAGATTGGTCGGGATACATAGAACTGGCTGAATTATTGTCCGCGGCCACTTGCCAGCCGGACAGGTAAACGGCTTCCAGTCCCGCCTTAACCTGTTGCAGTGCCTGACCCCCTGTCAGTGACCCCAGACTGTTAACGTAACCCTTGCGTGATTTATTTTCGTAGAGTAAAGTCCAGAGCTTGTTTGCTCCCATTTGCGCAAAGGTATTTTCTACCTTTATAGAACCGCGCAGACGGACCACATCCTCAGCTTTGTAGCTGCGTTTTACGTTGGCCCAACGAGGATTTTCTGACCAGTCCTTTTCGATGCGGGCAATCTCTTCAGCGCGATTATAAGTAGACATTGTATCGCCTCTCCTGAAAGTCAAACGGTTGTTTGTCAAGGCAATTTCAATCTATAACAAAAGATAACAAACTTGATAATTTATTATCGTTATAGTGGATATTCTCATCGAAAATACCACTTTACCCCTTCTTTAAAGGCTGAGTCTTTTACTAAAGGAATGCTTTCCAATAGACAGAAAGTTGCTTTCAAAGGCTATAAAACCGGCCTTTCTGGGTTCGGTTGTCCTGAGAAGGCCGTCAAAGCAGTTATCACCGCTCATAACAGTGAATGAGGGCGGTTTTTAGAATCAAGCGATTGTTTGACTTTGTGGCGGGGATATCTCTATTCTTGGCCGTCTGGCGAACCGCTTCAGGATGTAAACAAAAAATATGAACTTGGCTCGTGTCGATCTGAACCTGCTAGTGTATCTGGATGTGCTTCTGCGAGAAAGAAGTGTCACCAAAGCGGCTGAGCAATTGGGCATAACCCAGCCAGCTATGAGTAATGGGTTGAAAAGACTCAGAAGTCTGTTTAATGACCCTTTGTTGGTAAGAACCAGTGAGGGTATGTCGCCTACAGAGAGGGCTCTCGCCCTGAAACCTCAGATTGCAGACGCCCTGAAACTTTTGGAGCAGGCTGTCCTGCCCAGGGATGCTTTTAATCCCGGAGAAAGTTCCAGAGTGTTTCGTGTTATGGCCAGTGATTATTCTGAATCTACAGTGATCCCGATGGTGCTAAAAAAGCTCAGGTCTGAGGCTCCGGGCATCACCCTTGATATTCTCACACCCAGTGATGTGACCTTTCATGATGTGGAACATGGTCGTGTTGATATGGCCATTAACCGCTTCAGTCATATGCCGCAATCTTTTCATCAGTCACTGATCTGGGAAGACTCTTTTTCCTGTGTTCTGAGTCGGGACAATCCGGTTATTAATAATTTCACTCTTGAGAGTTATCTGTCTGCCCAGCATATTTGGGCAAGTAAAACAGGTATGGGTGTTGGGGTGGGTATTGATCCAAAAGATGTTCAGCAACTCGGGTGGGTTGATGAGGCACTGTCGGCAATCGGTCACAAACGTGATATCAGGGTTCTGACGAGGCATTATCAGGTAGCCATGTTGCTTTCCTCTCAAAATGACCTTATTGCGACTCTGCCCAGTAAGTTGGCTGAATTACACCGTCATGAAGATGAGTTGGTGGTTTTGCCGCCTCCGTTTGAGATTCCAGCTATCCAGCTTCGTATGGCCTGGAGTCCTTTGTTGCATCACGATGCAGGGCACAACTGGTTACGGCAGGTTATCAAAGCGACTACTCAGCAATCTCATCAAGAAGCTGAGTCTGCTTGATAACATATGATAATTTGTGTGAAATAATTCACCGCATTGTATGGAATATCATGTTAACTGGTGTTAATCTTTGACTGCCTCTGAGCGATGAAGGCTTGTTGACTGTTCTGCCTGTCGAAATCCTGATCGCACCTACACGAGACTCACCGAAAGGTAAAACAAAATGAACTGGTTAACACAACTGGACACAGAGCATACTCTCTTCGCAGTGGCTGATGAGTGCATTGAGAATACATCAGAAAGCTACTACCTGATCATTGCCGAGCAAAAGCAGGAATCCCATCCGGACGATTAAGTCCCGGAATGTAGAAAGGCCGCCATTGTGCGGCTTTTCTGTGCATAAGCTTTGTTAATAATTGCTATTTATTGAAAAAATATCATATATAACTGAGTTGAATTGGTCATCACTTGTCGGTTCAAACAGAATAGTGTCAGGCTTGAGCTGTCGGGTTTTTTGCTGAAATCGGGCGGTTTGTCTCAAGAATAACAGCGTGTAGAAGGAAGGCGTATGGCTGATCGTATTCAGATCGGAGGTTTGCAGGTAGCGGCCCCTATCCACAATCTTTTGGTTGAAGCTATCGAGGGCACTGGGGTGACTCCAGAGGCCTTCTGGTCAGGTTTTGAGCGTGTTTTGGATGAGTGCGTCGTTGAAAACAGGGCTCTGCTGCAGAGGCGAGAAGCTCTGCAAAATCAAATTGATCAGTGGCACAAAGAGCATAAGCAGCAGCCACATGATCCTTCTGCCTATAAACAGTTTTTGTTGGAAATTGGATATCTGCAATCTGAAGGCGGAGACTTTGAGATTGCGACGGAAAATGTTGATACAGAAATTGCATCTCAGGCCGGACCTCAGCTGGTTGTTCCAGTGATGAATGCTCGTTTTGCCCTGAATGCAGCGAACGCCCGTTGGGGAAGCCTTTACGACGCGCTGTATGGTACCGATGCTATTCCGGAAAATGATGGTGCTGAACGCGGCAAGGCCTACAACCCCGTCCGGGGGCAGAAGGTCATTGCTTTTGGTAAGGCGTTGCTTAATCAGGCGGCACCTCTGGTCAAAGGAAATCATTCCGAGGTAACTGGTTATGCTATTAAGGAAGGCGAGTTGGCACTTTCTCTGGGAGATGGTAGTGTCACGGCGCTGGCTCAGCCTGAAAAGTTTGTTGGCTACACAGGGAGTGAAAATGATCCCGGCAGCGTTCTGATCAAAAACAATGGCCTCCATATTGAGATTCAAATTGACCGTCGATCCCCAATTGGGGTGACCGATGCTGCTGGGGTGAAAGATCTGGTGGTAGAAGCAGCTCTTACAACCATCATGGATTGTGAAGATTCCGTGGCTGCCGTAGATGCCGAGGATAAAGCACTGGTTTATCGGAACTGGCTCGGATTAATGAAAGCTGACTTGCAGGAAACGTTTGTTAAAGGTGACAAAACCTTAACTCGCAAGCTGGTGGCTGATCGCAACTATACATCCCCTGCAGGTGAAGCGTTTTCTCTGCACGGTCGGAGCCTGATGTTTGTTCGAAATGTCGGACACCTGATGACCACTGATGCCATTCTGGATCATCAGGGGAATGAGATTCCGGAAGGCATTATGGACGGCATGTTCACTTCACTGATTGCCATACACGATCTTAAAAAGCAGAAAGGTATCAGAAACTCTCGCACGGGCAGTGTTTATATTGTTAAGCCAAAAATGCACGGACCTGAAGAGGTAGTCTTCACCAATAGGTTGTTTGGTAAGATTGAGGAGGTTTTGGGTCTGAGGGAGAATACCCTGAAAGTTGGTATAATGGACGAGGAACGTCGTACTTCTGTTAATCTCAAAGCTTGTATCCGGGCTGCCAGAGATCGCGTAGTCTTTATTAATACAGGCTTCCTTGATCGTACCGGAGATGAAATTCACACCAGTATGGAAGCTGGTCCAATGATTCCAAAAGGTGAGATGAAGCAGTCTGCCTGGATCAATGCCTACGAGGATCAAAATGTTGAAGTAGGTCTTGATTGTGGTCTGGCCGGTCGAGCCCAGATTGGTAAAGGTATGTGGGCTATGCCGGATGAAATGGCCAAGATGCTGGCGACTAAAATCGGACATCCCCAGTCAGGAGCGAATACGGCCTGGGTGCCTTCACCTAATGCCGCGACGCTGCACGCAACACACTATCATTCCGTATCTGTCATTGAAGTTCAGGAGTCTATAGCTGAGCGTCAGAGAGCGAGTCTGGATGATCTTCTGACTATACCTCTGCTGCAGGACAGGTCTTCTCTGACAGAAGATAGGATTCAGCAGGAGCTGGACAACAATGCCCAGGGTATTCTCGGTTATGTCGTTCGTTGGGTAGATCAGGGTGTGGGTTGTTCAAAAGTGCCAGATATCCATGATGTAGGCTTGATGGAAGATCGTGCAACACTGCGCATTTCCAGTCAGCATATGGCTAACTGGATGAGGCATGGTGTTTGCTCTGAGGAGCAGGTAATGGATGCCTTGAGGCGAATGGCTAAAGTAGTCGATGAGCAGAATGCCGGGGATCCTGAGTACTGCCCTATGGCTGTCGATTATGATGCCAGTGTCGCTTTTAAAGCGGCGTGCGAGCTGGTCTTGAAAGGTTGTCAGCAGCCCAATGGTTACACTGAACCGGTGCTGCATGCGAGAAGGCGTGAGTTTAAAGCCGCTGCAAAATGAAATAGCTGAACGGTTATCAACAAGGCCCTCAACTGAGGGCTTTGTTGATTTGAAACAGTCTGCTTCACTTCGCTATCGTCAGATCAGATTGCTTTGGCTTGAGTGGCTGCGTTACCCACATAGTTGCCAGGTGTCAGCTTCTTCAGTTCTGCTTTTACCTCAGTTGGCATGTCCAGCTCATCAATAAAGGTTTCCAGAGTCGTCCGGGTGATACCGTCCTGACCACGAGTCAGAGCCTTGAGTTTTTCGTAAGGCTGGTCGATGCCATAGCGGCGCATGACGGTCTGGATAGGTTCTGCCAGAACTTCCCAGGCATTATCCAGGTCTTCATTCAGACGGTCGGCATTGGCCTGAAGCTTGCCAATACCTTTCAGAGTGGAAGCGTAGGCAATCAGGCTGTAACCCAGGCCGGCCCCCAGGTTGCGCAGAACGGTTGAGTCTGTCAGGTCACGCTGCCAGCGGGAAACAGGCAGTTTCATTGCCAGATGCTGCATGACGGCATTAGCAATGCCCAGGTTGCCTTCAGAGTTTTCAAAGTCAATTGGATTGACTTTGTGGGGCATAGTAGAAGAGCCTACTTCGCCGGCCACGGTTTTCTGCTTGAAGTATCCCAGAGAGATGTACCCCCAAATGTCACGATCAAAATCGATCAGGACGGTGTTAAAGCGACAAATGGCATCAAAAAGTTCAGCGATGTAGTCGTGAGGCTCAATCTGGGTGGTATAGGGGTTCCATTCCAGGCCCAGGCTGGTGACAAACTTTTCAGCATGATGCTGCCAGTCAACTTCAGGGTAGGCGGACAGGTGAGCATTGTAGTTACCTACGGCGCCGTTGATTTTGCCCAGTGGGGTGATCCGGATTATTTGCTGAACCTGACGGCGTAGACGGTAGGCTACGTTTGCCATCTCTTTGCCAAGCGTAGTGGGAGAGGCTGTTTGTCCGTGGGTGCGGGACAGCATCGGTTGATCGCTATGCTGATAAGCAAGGTTTTCGATTTCTTTGATGATTTGTTGCATCGGCGGCAGTACCGCTTGTTCCATGCCGGTCTTCAGCATCAGTCCGTGGGACAGGTTGTTGATGTCCTCGGAAGTGCAGGCAAAGTGAACAAACTCACTGATAGCAGACAATTCGTTGTCATCTTGTACCTTTTCTTTGATCAGATACTCAACGGCTTTAACATCATGGTTGGTGGTGCGCTCAATTTCCTTGACGCGCTGGGCATCTTCAAGGGAAAAGTTGTCGATCAACTGGTCCAGGAGGGCGCTAGCTTCGTTGGAAAGCGCCGGAACTTCACAGATTTCGGGGTGACTGGCCAGTGCCTGTAACCATTTAACTTCAACAGTTACCCGGAAGCGGATCAGGCCATACTCACTGAAAATGCTTCTCAGGCTTTGGGTTTTGTCCCCATAGCGACCGTCGACGGGGGAAACAGCAGTCAGTGCAGACAGCTCCATGTTTAACATGCCTTATGCTCGTAGAAAGGGCGCATCATAACGGAAAACCGCCAACGATGCAGGGTGGATGATTCGGTTATAGCTGATTCAAGCCATTCAATAGTTTTTTTCTGCTGAATAATAACTGCCAACGGCTACCACCTGTCTGGCGCCACAGGATGGCTGACCGTATCCCGGCAAATAAAATGGCGCGTATCTTGTCAGCATTGCCAGGGTTTTGCAGGTGTTGGATATCGCCTGAAACCTGTACTCTTGTTTTAAAAGTACTGATGGTATCGAGATAAATACTGGCAAGGTTGGCAATTACATTCTCATGAAGGATGCCAAAGTGGTTGGCCTGTTCCTTGCAGCGCTCCAGGCGCTGGGAAATCTTACTCAGCATATTGCGATTGCGGGAAAGTTTGCGTTCGAGGTGTATCAGGGTCAGTGCGTAGCGGACGGTGTCGGCCTGGATTGCGTCGGCCTGACGCTGGAGGACGTCGTTTAGAATTTTTCTGCCAGCGAGTAGACTCTGGTAGCCATTGAAGACATCTTCGACACGGTCAGGAGTGGTGACAAACAGGCTGCCAATCAGCGGCTCCAGCGACTCTTGACTGATTTGCCCGCTTTTGGCCAGACGTTCTACAAGGCCAGCAGCCTGGAAAATGGCTGAGAGGGCAGCTGCCTGTTCCTTTGTTGTGTATTGCACCTGAGTTTCTCTACCTTATGCGTGCTTTCTCTATCCGGAAGGTCGCCTGCTCCCGGATTTGGAGAGTTGAATTCGTAGAACCGATTGATGGCTTATTGAATGTGGGCTTCACTCAGAGAGTGGTGCCTGGTTTCAATGACTCCGCCGCCCAGACAAATATCATTTTGGTAAAAAACGACAGATTGTCCCGGGGTAACTGCTCTTTGGGGTTTGTCAAAAATCACAAAATATCTTCCGTCTGTCTTTTGCTCAAGGCGGCAGGCCTGGTCCTGCTGGCGATAGCGGATTTTGGCGGTTAACCTGGCTGGCAGTTCGGGCGCTGAACCTGCGATCCAAAATATTTCACAAGCAGTCAGGGCTTCTGAAAACAGCATGGGGTGATTATTGCCCTGTGCAACGATTAGCCGATTGTTCTCAAGGTCTTTATCAACGACATACCAGGGGGATTCTGAAGCGCCTTTCAGTCCACCAATGCCAAGGCCCTGTCTTTGGCCAATGGTATGGTACATCAAGCCCAAATGCTCGCCAATTATTTCACCCTGATCGGTCGCAATGCTACCTGGCTGAGCCGGAAGGTATTGTTTCAGGAAGTCACGGAAGCGGCGTTCACCAATAAAGCAGATGCCGGTACTGTCTTTCTTGTTGTGGGTGGTTAGACCGTGTTTTTCTGCAATGCGGCGAACTTCAGGCTTTGCTATTTCTCCCACTGGGAACAGGGTTCTGGCCAGCTGTTTGCTGCCAACCTGATGCAGGAAATAGCTTTGGTCTTTGTTGGTGTCAAGACCCTTTTTTAGACAAGCCTGACCATTAGTGCTGTCGCTGCGAGCGTAGTGGCCCATGGCGATATAGTCAGCTTCCAGTGTCTGGGCATAATCCAGAAAAGCCTTGAACTTTATCTCCTTGTTGCAGAGGATGTCAGGGTTAGGGGTACGTCCGGCCTTGTATTCCTGCAAGAAGTGCTCGAAGACGTTGTCCCAGTACTCAGCAGCGAAATTAGCTTTATGGAGTTTAATGCCGATTCTGTCACAAACGGCTTGAGCATCTTCCAGATCGGTCATGGCTGTACAGTATTCAGTGCCGTCATCTTCCTCCCAGTTTTTCATGAACAGGCCTTCTACCTGGTAACCCTGCTCTTTGAGCAGAAGTGCAGATACGGATGAGTCTACACCACCGGACATGCCCACGATTACACGGGTGTCCTTGAAGCTTTTTTCAGAAAAATTGGTACAAGTGTCTATCATGGTTACTGTATGGCTGGATCAGGAAGCCGGGCATTGTACCTGTCCGGCAAATTCACTTCTATAGAGTCTTTCGATGCGCAAACAGAAGATTGTGTAGCAAAACTACATTTATTCCTTACGCTCATTGGTATATCTTATAGGCGATAACGTCAAAAGCGTTACGGGGCTGTGCAAATAAAGTGATAAATAGTGGTCGTCAAACTCCACTTAAACCCCTCCGCAGAGGCACCACAGCCAGTTGTTTTTTGGAGATAACATGACAACAGATACAACCAGAATTATTTACACTATTACCGACGAAGCTCCCGCCTTAGCCACCTATTCACTGCTCCCAATCATCAAGGCTTTTACCCGAGCCGCTGGCGTAGCTGTTGAAACCAAAGATATTTCACTGGCTGGTCGAATCATTGCTAATTTTCCTGAGAAGCTGAGTTCAGAACAAAAACAGAGTGATGCCCTGTCTGAGCTGGGTGAACTGGCCAAGGTGCCTCAGGCAAACATCATCAAGTTGCCAAATATCAGTGCTTCTATTCCGCAACTTACGGGCGCGATCAAAGAGCTTCAGGAGCACGGTTATGACATTCCGGATTTTCCTGTAGAGCCTGGGAATGCTGAACAAGAAGCGATCAAAGCTCGCTACGCTAAGGTGCTTGGTAGTGCGGTAAACCCGGTTCTCCGTGAAGGGAATTCAGATCGCCGTGTTGCAGCTCCTGTCAAAGAGTATGCGAAGAATAACCCTCATTCTATGGGTGTCTGGTCTGCTGATTCTAAATCTCACGTTGCTCACATGCAAAGCGGTGACTTCTACTCCAGTGAACAGTCAGCTGTTATGCCCGAGGCAACAGATGTAAGAATAGAATTTGTTGGCGAGGACGGCTCTGTTTCTGTACTGAAACCGGTCACGAGCCTGCTGGCTGGTGAAGTTATTGACAGTGCTCTCATGAGTGTGAAGGCTTTGAGAGCATTCTATGAATCTTCTGCTCAGGAAGCTAAAGAGCAGGATATTCTTCTGTCACTGCACCTCAAAGCCACCATGATGAAGGTTTCTGACCCGATCATGTTTGGTCATGCAGTCACAGTCTTCTTTAAAGATGTGTTTGAGAAGCACGCTACCTTATTTTCAGAGCTGGGTGTTGATCCAGACAACGGTCTCGGTGACGTTTATGCCAAGATTGCCAAACTACCTGCTGACCAACAGGAAGAAGTAAAAGCGGATATTCAGGCTGTCTACAACACCCGTCCTGAGTTGGCAATGGTAGATTCCGATAAGGGTATCACTAACCTGCACGTACCGAACGATGTCATTATCGATGCGTCTATGCCTGCCGCCTTGCGCTCTTCAGGTCAGATGTGGGGTCCCGATGGCAAGCTGCATGACACTAAAGCCATGATTCCTGATCGTTGCTATGCAGCCATCTATCAGGAGGTCATCGATTTCTGTAAGAAAAACGGTGCTTTCGATGTTGCCACCATGGGCAATGTTTCCAACGTAGGTCTGATGGCTCAGAGAGCAGAAGAATACGGTTCTCATGACAAAACCTTTAAGGCGCCTGCAAACGGCATTATCCGTGTTGTAGAAGAGTCCGGCAGCACAGTGTTTGAGCACAATGTTGAAGAGGGTGACATCTGGAGAATGTGTCAGACCAAAGATGCGCCGATTCGCGATTGGGTCAAGCTGGCTGTTAACCGTGCCCGAGCAACAGGTGCTTTGACTCTGTTCTGGTTGGACCAAAACCGTGCTCACGACGCCAACCTGATTGCCAAGGTTAACGAATACTTGAAGTTTCACGATACTAAGGGCTTGGATATCCGTATTCTGTCTCCGGTAGAGGCTTGCCGCCTCAGCATGGAAACTATTCAGGCGGGTAAAGATGCCATTTCCGTAACCGGTAACGTTTTGCGAGATTACCTGACCGACCTGTTCCCGATCCTGGAGCTGGGGACCAGCGCCAAAATGCTCTCTATCGTACCTCTGCTGGCTGGCGGTGGTCTTTTCGAGACCGGTGCTGGCGGTTCTGCGCCCAAGCACGTCCAACAGTTTGTTAAAGAGAATCACCTGCGTTGGGACTCTTTGGGCGAATTTCTGGCTATCGCTGTATCGCTTGAAGACATTGCGGTTAAAACCGGAAATATCAGGGCCCAGATCTTGGCTGACACATTGAACGCTGCAATTGGTCAATATCTGGATGCTGACAAGTCACCTTCGAGAAAAGTGAAAGAGCTGGACAACCGCGGAAGTCATTTTTACCTGGCTCAGTTCTGGGCAGAAGCACTAGAGGCGCAGGAGGCGGATCAGGATCTCAGCAGTAAGTTTTCCGTTCTGGCAAAAGAGCTTGTTGAGAAAGAAGAGCAGATTGTCTCAGAACTGACAGCTTGCCAGGGTGGTGCTGTTGATCTGGGTGGCTACTATGAACCGGCTCCAGCTAAAGTCACTGAAGCCATGCGTCCAAGCGCTACCTTTAATGCAGCAATTGATGGTCTGATTTAGTTTTTGATCTTCTTTCTGTGCATAAAAAATGGCTGCAGACTTTCACTGTGGTCATTTTTTTGCCTGTCAGATCAACTGATTATTTTTCTGATTCTTTGTCTGTTTTATTTCGGCTGTCAGTCGATGGTATTAACGAAGTCAATAGCTTTTGAGATGACGATTGAAGTAAATAGTTTTTCTTTGCTCTCAGCGTGTTTAGAATGGAGGTCAGGGCGTTGTGCTTTTGACGTTTGTACGTCTCGACACCTGGTTACAGGCGGTCCAGAGCCTGGTTAATTAAGCTGTAAATTCACCTGGAAGCGAGTGCAATGCAGCAGATAGCAGTTCATCAATACATGAGTAATTTTGAGTGGCTTCGTCTAAGCTTAGAAAATGAAGGGACAGAGCAGGAAGGCGATCATGATGTCGCACTGGCACCAGCTAAAGCCAGAGTCAAACCGCCCGCTATGTATCAGGTACTGCTCTTGAATGATGATTTTACACCGATGGATTTTGTGGTTGAGGTCCTGGAGAAATTTTTCAGCATGAATAGTGAACAGGCGACACAGGTCATGCTGATGGTTCATACGCAAGGCAAGGCTGTATGTGGATTATTCAGCAAGGATGTGGCTGAAACCAAAGCCCGGCAAGTCAACGAGTACTCCAGAGAATTCCAGCATCCCCTGTTGTGCAAAACAATTAAGGCCGATTAGTGTTCTCAGGGTAATATCATATGCTCAATAAAGACCTCGAACTGACTCTTAACAGTGCTTTTCGTGATGTAAGAAGCAAGCGGCATGAATTCATGACCGTAGAACATCTGCTCCTAGCACTGCTTGATAATGAATCCGCATCCCGAGTATTGTTAGCTTGCGGTGTGCAGACCGAAAAGCTGCGTAAGGAGTTGATTGAGTTTGTTGATTCAACAACCCCATTAATACCTGCCAATGATACAGAGCGAGAAACCCAACCCACTCTCGGTTTTCAGAGAGTTCTGCAACGAGCTGTTTTTCATGTGCAAAGTTCAGGAAAAAAAGAAGTCACTGGTGCTAATGTTCTGGTCGCAATATTCAGTGAGCAGGAGAGTCAGGCAGTTTATTTTCTGAAGCAGCAGGACGTTGCCCGAATAGATGTCGTGAATTATATCGCTCACGGTATTTCCAAAATGCCTGGTAATGAGCTGGAAGAATTGGGTGGTGAACTCATGGAGGAAAACACCGACCCCGAATCTGCCGGAAAAGACCCGCTTAAGAATTATGCTACCAACCTGAATGAGCAGGCACGTCTGGGTAAGATCGATCCGCTGGTAGGTCGTGCAGAAGAGGTTGAGCGTGTTTCCCAGATATTGACACGCCGTCGTAAAAATAATCCTCTACTGGTTGGCGAAGCTGGTGTTGGTAAGACAGCCGTTGCTGAAGGTCTGGCAAAAAGAATAGTGGACGGAGAAGTGCCTGAAGTGCTCTCCAGAGCGGTGGTTTATTCCCTGGATCTCGGCTCCTTGTTGGCGGGAACCAAGTACCGTGGTGATTTTGAAAAGCGATTCAAAAAGCTGCTCAGCGAACTTAAAAAGCTCGATAACGCCATTCTCTTTATTGATGAGATTCACACCATTATCGGTGCAGGTGCTGCATCCGGTGGTGTTATGGATGCTTCCAATCTCTTAAAGCCGCTTCTGACTTCCGGTGATCTTCGTTGCATTGGTTCAACGACATTTCAGGAGTTCCGGGGTATTTTCGAAAAGGATCGTGCTCTGGCCCGTCGCTTCCAGAAAGTGGATATCAGTGAACCGAGTGTTGAAGATACCATCGATATTCTCCGCGGCCTCAAGAGCCGCTTTGAAGAGCATCACACTATTGAATACAAGGATGATGCTTTGAAAGCCGCAGCAGAGTTGGCCAATCGTTATATCAACGATCGTCATATGCCTGATAAAGCAATTGATGTTATTGATGAGGCTGGAGCTTACCAACGTCTGTTACCAGAAGAAGAGCGCAAGAAGATCATTGAGGTGGGCGATGTCGAAAGTATTGTTGCCAAGATTGCCCGGATTCCGCCTAAATCTGTCTCTTCTTCTGACAAAGAGTTGCTCTCCAAGCTTGAAAGGAATCTCAAGATGGTGGTCTTCGGTCAGGATGAAGCAATTGTTTCTCTTTCAACCGCGATTAAATTGTCACGTGCTGGTTTGAAGGCACCTGATAAACCGGTAGGGGCTTTCCTGTTCTCTGGGCCGACAGGTGTAGGTAAAACAGAAGTTTGTCGTCAGCTGGCCAAGTCCATGGGGGTTGAGCTGGTTCGTTTTGATATGTCGGAGTATATGGAAGCTCATACAGTATCAAGGCTGATTGGTGCTCCCCCGGGTTATGTCGGGTACGATCAGGGTGGTCTTTTGACAGAAGCGATCAATAAGACACCTCATTGTGTTCTGTTGCTCGATGAAATTGAGAAGGGGCATCCGGATGTGTTTAACCTGCTTCTGCAGGTGATGGATCATGGTACCCTGACAGACAACAATGGTCGTAAAGCTGACTTTAGAAATGTTATCCTGATTATGACGACCAATGCCGGTGCTGAAACCATGACTCGCAGTTCTATTGGTTTCACTGAGCAGGATCATACGACAGATGGTATGGAAGCTATCAAGAAAACCTTTACACCGGAATTCAGGAATCGCCTTGACTCTATCATTCCCTTTGACTCACTGACCGAAGATACCATCAAGCATGTTGTTGATAAGTTCCTGACAGAGCTTCAGGCACAGCTTGATGAAAGAATGGTTCAGATTGATGTTGATGATGAGGCACGTGAGTGGCTGGCAGAAAAAGGTTATGACCGCGCGATGGGTGCTCGTCCGATGGGGCGTGTTATCCAGGAGCACCTCAAGAAGCCCCTGGCGGAACAGATCCTTTTTGGCAAACTGTCTGAGAACGGTGGTTTTGTTCGCGTGACTGTCAAGAAAGGAAGCCTATTCCTGAAGTTCGAACCCGCTAAAAGCCTGGCTTCGGATCTTGAAGTAGTGGATGGTGAGCAGGGCTGAAAAATGCCAAGAGAGGGACAGGGGTGAGGGGCCCCTGTCAGCGGGAACGGTAGGTGATGCGGCCTTTGGTCAGGTCATAAGGGGTTAGCTCAACTTTGACCTTGTCACCTGTCAGAATACGGATGTAGTTTTTACGCATTTTGCCTGAAATATGCGCGGTCACAACGTGGCCGTTTTCCAGTTCTACACGGAACATGGTGTTAGGCAGGGTGTCGATGACAGTGCCTTCCATTTCAAGACTTTCTTCTTTCGCCATTTAAAGTTTGACCTCGGGAATAGAGCGTTGGCTGAATAAATCTGGCAGCATTCTGCCTGAAAACCAACTTTAAAGCAAAGTGAACCCGCTTTTATCCATCTAAATTTATTCTCAGTGTGGGGTGGGCCAACTACTTCAGAGTAACCCAGTGGTTGTTAACATAGACTTCCAGAGGGCGGTATTGAATTTTGTAACTCATTTTTTTGCAGTTTTTGATCCAATAACCCAGGTGAAGGTGCTTAAGGCCCAACTTTTTGGTTTCTTCTATCTGCCAGAGAATACAGTAACTGCCCAGACTTCTGTTTTGGCTGACTTCAGGATCATAGAAGGTATAAATAGCAGAGAGTCCATTCGACAGCTCGTCGGTGACAGCAACAGCCACCAGTTTTTCGTCCAGCCAGAATTTGTAGTAGCAACAAAATTCAGGACAACCTACGAGGAAGGACTGAAACTGTTCCATAGAGGGAGGGTACATGTCGCCATCGCGATGCTGTATGGCGATGTATTTTTTGTAAAGCTGATAGGTTTCATCATCGTATTCGGCTTCGGATCGAGTGACTACGATATCCTGATTTTTTCTGATCAGCTTTTTGTGCTTGCGTTTCGGGTCAAACAGATTAACGACGACTCTGGCCGGAATGCAGGCATTGCAGCCTTGGCAGTGAGGCCTGTATACGTGACGACCACTTCTTCGAAACCCAATGTCGGCCAGGTGTCGGTAGAGTGCCGGATCCAGATCTTTGTCGGGATCCATAAATAATGTTATAGCCTGCTTGTCCTCCAGGTAGCTGCAGTTGTGTGGCTGGGTTGCGTAGAATTTAATATCTTTAAGTGCGCTCATCAGCTTCGGCCGTCCATTGCCCTATCTATTTCCAGTGTGCACTGGTTGCGGGCGTTCGGCAACCGTCTTTCAATGCATTGAGAAATGCATCCCGGCTGATCATTCTTGCACCCAGAGACTCCAGATGGGGGCTGTATACCTGGCAATCGATCAGATGGAAGTTTCTAATCAGTAATTCTTTGCATAGCATAATCATTGCAAGCTTTGAGGTGTTGGTTTTGAAACTGAACATGGATTCGCCAAAGAATACTTTGTCAATTGCGACACCATACAGTCCGCCCGCTAACTTATCGCCTGACCAGACTTCCACCGAATGGGCCAAACCTTCTCTAAAAAGCGTTGTGTAGGCTTCTTTCATTTCTTCGATGATCCATGTGCCTTCCTGGTTGTTTCGCGGAGACGAGCAGGCCGTCATCACCTCACTGAAGGCTTCATCAAAGCTGACTCGATAAGGGTGCTTTTTCAGAAAACGTTTCATTGAGCGGCTGATGTGCAGCTGGTCTGGATAAAGTACCATTCTCGGGTTGGGAGACCACCAGAGAATGGGTTCGCCTTCGTTGAACCACGGAAATATACCCTTCATGTAAGCTTCAGCCAGTGTTTCAGGTGCAAGGTTACCTCCCATCGCCAGGAGACCATCAGGGTAATCCAGAGCCTCATGAACGGCAGGGAATTGAGGTTTATCGGGATCAAGTAGAGGAATCGTTTTGTGCATTATTTCAATAATCGGGTTAAAAAATAGACTAGATTTTCGGCTATTCAACGGATCGGTACGGTAATCTCAGTCTTTGATGGGTGTATTCACTAATGGGCGCTCGTTCTCTCAGAGATTATTTTCATATACTCCTTACCTCTCATCAACAGGAGATAGCTGTGACCCAGCTTGTTGAATTATCCCCTCAACCCATTTGGCGACACTTTCAAGCGCTTTGCAAGATTCCCCGCCCCTCCCGGCATGAAGATGCTGTTCGTGCCTATGTAAAGCAGTTTGGTGAGAGTCTTGGTCTGGATAGTCTGGTAGATGAAGTGGGCAACGTGATCATCCGAAAGCCAGCGACTCAGGGCATGGAAAATCGCCGTGGAGTAGTTCTCCAAAGTCACTTGGATATGGTGCCTCAAAAAAACGCAGATACGGAACATGATTTTACCAGAGATCCTATCGAGGCATACGTCGATGGCGACTGGGTTACTGCAGAAGGAACCACTCTGGGGGCGGATAATGGTATTGGTGTTGCGGCCGCTCTGGCAGTGCTAGAGTCGACGGATATTCCTCATGGTCCAATTGAAGCTCTCTTTACGGTTGATGAAGAGAGTGGTATGACCGGTGCTCACGGCCTGCAGCCCGGCTTGATGAAGGGTGAGATCATGCTGAACATGGACTCTGAAGACGAAGGAGAGCTCTATGTTGGCTGCGCTGGCGGTGTCGATGTTTCTGTTTCTCACAGCTATCGGGAAGAGCACCTGGAAGAAGGCTACAGCAGTTTCAGTCTTTCTCTGAGAGGCCTGAAAGGCGGTCACTCTGGCGTTGATATTAAACTGCAGCGAGGTAATGCTAACAAACTGATGGTGAGGCTACTGAAAGCGTTATCTGAAGTAGGTGCCAGAGTGGCATGCTACTCCGGCGGTACGCTCAGAAATGCAATCCCGAGAGAAGCCTTTGTGCAGCTGGCTATCCCTTCAGACAGTTGCGAAGAAGCGGTCCGTATTGTTGATGAGTGCCTGAGTGTATTCAGTGCAGAACTGGCAGAAGTAGAGTCAAATCTGAGTCTTATTATGCAAGCGTCAGAACCTGTTCAGAAGGTAATGACCCGGGCGGAACAGAGTCAGTTGTTGAATACCCTGCATGTCTCTCCAGATGGTGTTCACCGAATGAGTCTGAGTGTGGAAGGTGTGGTGGAAACGTCAAATAATCTGGCGATCATCAAGATAAAAGATGGCCAGATTACCGTTGAAAATATGGTGCGAAGCCTGATTGACAGTGCCAGGGAAGAACATGCCGAGAGCATTGCCGGTTTATACCGGTTAATGGGGGCTGAAGTCAAAAAGCAGGGGGCTTACCCGGGATGGAAGCCTAATAACGAATCCGCTATTTTGAAAACTATGGTGGACATTCATGAGCAGCTTTTCGGCTACGAGCCTGAGATTAAAGTAATTCATGCTGGCCTGGAGTGTGGACTGCTGGGCAGTGCCTATCCAAACTGGGATATGATTTCATTTGGTCCAACCATTCGGTTTCCTCATTCACCGGACGAAAAAGTCCATATTCCGGCGGTTGAAAATTTCTGGAACTACCTGATAAAAACACTGGAAGCCGTGCCAGAGGCCTGATTGACCCATAATGCCATCAGAATGAGCAAATAAACTGGCAGTATTGTAAAAAATTGTGTAGATTGCTCTTTCCTATGAGGGGTAAGTGTAATAAACTTGCCCCCGTCTAAAGTCAGTCTGCTTTTGCCAGCCATTGAATGAAGAACAATTGATCTCATTATCAAATATTCCCCATACATGTGTGGATGCCCTGCGCTGGCAAGGGCTGCTTCCTATTGTCATCACTTCAAACTCTTTCCGGAGGTAGGTAATTAATATGGGTACCCTGAGCGCGGGAGGCCGTTTCTTTAAAAATGAAGAACTGGACGTTATTGAGCAACAGCGCCTGCAAGCTCTCCTTGAAATCACTGATCAGCACGATAAAGAAGTGACTCAGCTGAAGTCACGTCTTGATGCGGCTGAGCAGAAGGCTGAAAAGCTGAATAAGCAAGTCAAGAGCGCTGATAACGAGCTGAAAACGCTGCGAGCCAGCAATCCTGATCGCATGAAGAAACAGATCAAACGTCTGCAGGAGCAGAATCGAACTCTGACCACAGAGAATGGGACACTGAAAACCAAGCAAAAGCAGCTCACTCAGCAGCTCAATGCCAGTAAGCAGGAACTGGAACAGCTCCAGGCTGAAAAGGTTGATCAGGAAGAAAGCGAAGAGGCTTGATAAAAGGCTCTTTATTAGTTGCAGCAGGCTGTGCAGCGTATGGATATGAGGCTCACACGCCATAAGGCAGTTATGTCTTGAACAGATATATACTGTATAGCCCTTGCTGGTTCCCACATTTACTCATACGGTTGTCATTTCCTTCCGTAGAGGATTCGATCAAAGTCCAAAATTCATTTATTCTTCTGTGGTTAGCACTATAAACTCCGTTTTATCATCAGTGTGCTTTTTCGCCATGAGCATTCGGTTGAACAATAAACCATCAAGAGGGCAATTTATGAGTAACTGGTCATTGTGTCAGTACGAAGGCATTGATCACCTTGAGAAATCCTATACCTTCAAAAAATATTCAAGGTCTCTCTGTTTTCTAAACGCCGTTGCTGGACTGGCGGAATCCTACGTGCATCATCCGAGAATGGTGGTTGAGTGGGGCAAAGTAACGGTTGCATGGGGTACTCATGAGTCTGATGAAGGTTCAGGAGTATTGGCCAGAGATCGCCATCTTGCCCAGGAAACGGACCGATTATTCGAGCTTTTGCAGGTCAAACAGATATCGGACGATATCCGGTTATAAGTACTTCTGGATAGACAGCTTGAACCAGAAACATTGACGTGCTTTATAATCGCCGGAGATGGTCTTTAACTAATAGCTACCTGACACCGCTTCTGTTGAATGTCATGTTCAGCATTACGACGATGAGCATTTTGAGCTATTCTTGCAGGCTTGGATTGGAGCGTAAGCGCCATGCACAGGGAATTGTTGTATGAATCGAGTAGCCCGTATCAGACAATAACAAAAAAGCCGTTAATGCCTCTGAATTTTTGATTCAGCCTCGCGTTGTCAGCAAAGGGCTAATCTTGTTCTCTGTCAAGAAAAGATGCTATCCCTGATATTGAGGTACTAACTGTATTAAATGAATTGATTTGTAGAAAAAGGCAACATCCCGAGCTTCAAAACTAAACACTACCTGCGATCGTTCAACAAGGTATTGAAAAGTTTCTTCTGAGTAATAACAGGCATAGGTAGGTTCATTCTTGTATTGCCATCGGGAAAAGGCTTCCTTATCAATCATCAGTTTGGTCATGAATGCCAGTATTTCACCGGGCTTGATCATACTCCAGAGTTTGGACAGCCAGGCAGCGGGTTGATGGATGTGCTCTATGACTTCAGTCGCCGTAATAAGGTCGTATGTTTTCTCCAAAACTCTCTCATCCGGGAACACGAGATCATACAAAGCCATAGGCCAACCGGCTTCAGCCATAATCAAAGAAAGTGTGGGGCCCGGGCCCGCAGCCAAAGTCCAGCCCCCGCGCTGGATGATATGTGAGTACTCAGAGCACCTGAAATAGTCTCTATGTTTATCTGGCAAGGTCATGGGGTATGGTATTGCACAGTGGGCATTGACTGTTTTCAGGTGTTGCAAATAGTGTATTAACCACTTTCGTGACTGCCTTCAGCGAATTTGGAAATTGGCACCCAGCCCATTTGTTTCTGTTGGTTTTCTACCCAGGCCCAAGCATTAATCTCGCGAACGATTATCAAGTCTTCTCCCATGCTCACACTGAGCTCTCTCGCTGTGTAGTCTTCCAGAGCCATTCCCTGTTTCTGGTTCAAACGTCTTATCAGGGGCAAGGGAGCCCAACCCTCTTTACCTGAGGTGGCAGTGACCCAGATCCATCCGGGAAATTCATTATCACTTTTACCCAAGGTCAAATGGTCGCCTTTACTGAAAGTCACTGGGTCTGGGTAGCATGCCTTATAATCTTCAATAACCTTGACTGTTTTCATAGCTCAGCTTTTAGAGGACAGTTCTTTCATACCCTCTTCCAGACCCTTGATCGTCAGAGGAAACATTCTGCCCTCGAACTGTTCATGGATGATCTTTGTAGAATGGGTGAAAGGCCAGCTGTCTTTATTGATCGGGTTCAACCAGATAGCGTTGTCAAAATGATCCAGAACACGCTGCATCCAGTTGTGCCCCGGTTCATCATTCCAGTGTTCAACGCTCCCGCCTGGTGAGGTGATTTCATAGGGTGACATCTGGGCATCACCCACAAAAATTACTTTGTAGTCTTTGCCAAAGCGATGAACGATGTCCCAAATTTCGGTCTTTTCAGTTTGTCGACGAACGTTGTTTTTCCAGACCCACTCATAGAGATAGTTATGGAAGTAGAAAAACTCCATATGCTTGAATTCAGAGCGGGCACAGGCAAACAGAGCTTCACAGTCTTTGACGTGAGCATCCATCGAACCACCGATGTCCATAAAAAGCAGTACTTTTGCTGAATTGCGTCTTTGCGGAACCATTTTAATGTCCAGCAACCCTTTATTAGCCGTGGATCGAATGGTAGCTTCAAGGTCCAGCTGATCAGGAACACCCTGTCGTGCAAACTTTCTGAGCCTGCGCAGCGCCATTTTCATATTGCGATTGCCCAGTCTTTCGTCGTCATCCAGATTCTGAAACTCCCGTTTGTCCCAGACTTTGGTGGCGCTCTGGTTTCTGCTCTCGTGTTGCCCTATGCGAACCCCCATTGGGTTGTTGCCGTAAGCACCAAAAGGGGAGGTGCCGCCGGTACCTATCCATTTATTCCCCCCGGCATGACGTTCTTTTTGCTCTTGCAGACGCTTCTTCAGTGTCTCCATTAGTTCTTCAAGACTGCCAAGGGCCTTGAGTTTTTCCCGCTCTTCTTCGCTGAGCTGATTGATGAATTCTTTTCTGAGCCACTCTTCCGGTATGGTGGCTTCAAGCAAGTCTTCAACACTCTCGATACCGTCGAAAAAAGCTTTGCAGGCTTTATCGAAGCGATCATAGTGACGTTCATCCTTTACCAGTATGGCCCTGGACAGTTGATAGAAAGCTTCGGTATCCGCAAACACCACATGGGCCTGCATCGCCCTGAGCAGGTCAAGATATTCCCGGGTACTGGCCGGGACACCAAAGGCGCGAACTGTATCGAAAAAGTGAGTCAGCATCGGTTCACCTTATCGACGGGTCATAAAGGCGAGTCGTTCCAGTAGTTGAACATCCTGTTCGTTTTTAACCAGAGCTCCATAGAGTGGTGGTATAGCGCTGCGAGTGTCACGGTTTCTGAGTACATCGGCAGGTATGTCGTCAGAGTTAAGTAACTTGAGCCAGTCAATTAGCTCAGAGGTAGAAGGTTTTTTCTTCAGGCCGGGGATATCCCTTAATTCAAAGAACATCTGCAGAGCTTCGGAAACCAGACCTTGCTTCAGAGTGGGGAAGTGAACATCGACAATCTGCTTCATGGTGCCCGGATCAGGGAAGCGGATATAGTGGAAGAAACAACGTCTCAGAAACGCATCCGGCAGTTCTTTTTCATTGTTACTGGTGATGATCACGATGGGGCGTTGTCGGGCCTTGACGGTTTTTCGGGTCTCGTAAACAAAGAACTCCATCTTATCGAGTTCCTGAAGCAGATCGTTGGGAAACTCAATATCAGCCTTGTCGATTTCATCAATGAGCAGAACCACCTGTTCATTGGCTTCAAAGGCTTCCCACAATTTACCTTTGACAATGTAATTACTGATGTCGTGTACTTTTTCATCACCCAGCTGGGAGTCACGCAGTCTCGAAACCGCATCGTATTCATACAATCCCTGTTGAGCCTTGGTGGTAGACTTGATGTTCCATTGCAGCAGTCGTTTTCCCAGGGATTCTGCCACTTCTTCTGCGAGCATGGTTTTTCCGGTTCCGGGTTCGCCCTTGATCAGCAGAGGACGTTGCAGGGCAATGGCGGCATTCACAGCGGTTTTCAGTTCACTGGTTGCGATATAACTGTCGGTAGAATCGAATTTCATGATCACAATCGGATTTCTTGATGTTAGAGTTCTGTCAGCACTCTAACGAGGTTTGTAGCTGCTGTGAATACTTATTTTATATTTTGTCTGATCGGCGATGGCATCGATCAAGGATCTCTCTGTCCTTTGAGAGAACGACAGATTTAGGACATTGCTGATTTTTTCTGTCAGACTGTTTGCTGGATTGATCATACTTTTCAGGTGAAGGAGCGACTAAATGGGTTTTGAGTTTACAGCCATTGCACTGGTAGTTCTGATCGCTGTGCTGATTGGTACTGGTGTCAGAATGGTTCCACAGGGCTTTCATTACACTGTAGAACGTTTCGGTAAGTACACCCGAACACTTTCTCCCGGTCTGCACGTCATAGTGCCTATCGTTGATAGGGTTGGTAAGAAAATCAATATGATGGAGCAGGTTCTTGATATACCTTCACAGGAAATTATCTCTTCCGATAATGCTCAGGTAACGACAGACGCCGTTTGCTTTTACCAGGTGCAGGATGCCGTTCGTGCGTCCTATGAGGTCAATGAACTCTATCGGGCGATGCAAAATCTGGTGATGACAAACATTCGTGCTGTTCTCGGGTCTATGGAACTGGATGAGATGCTGTCCAACCGTGACCGTATCAACAACATGCTGCTGGTCAAGGTTGATGAAGCCACCAGTCCCTGGGGGGTGAAAGTGACTCGAATCGAGATTCGGGATATTGCTCCTCCGGGTGATCTTGTGGAGTCGATGGCTCGCCAGATGAAAGCGGAGCGTGAGAAAAGGGCTCAAATACTCGAAGCAGAGGGCAGCCGGGAAGCTGCTATTAAGGTCGCAGAGGGTGAAAAGCAGGCTCAGATTCTGCAAGCAGAAGGAGAACTGGAAGCAGCCAAGAGAGAAGCTGAAGCCAGAGAAAGACTGGCGGAGGCGGAAGCACGGGCAACTGAGGTGGTTTCCCAGGCTATTACTAACGGGGACGCCCGGGCTATTAATTATTTTGTTGCGCAAAAATACGTGGATGCATTGCAATCTGTTGCTGCTGCGGAGAACAGCAAGACCATCATGATGCCGCTTGAAGCTGGTAATGTGATTGGTTCGCTGGCGGGTATTAAAGAACTCGTGGATGACTTGAAGAAAACACCCTGAGAGGATCTGATTGATCAATGAACTTTCTGAACACTCTTCAACCCTGGCACTGGCTGATCGTTATGTTTCTGTGCCTGGGGCTGGAAGCTCTTGGGGCAGGTGGCTTCCTTCTGGGCAGTGCTGCAGCGGCTTTATTATTGGCAGCGATAGTATGGCAGCTACCTGAAACAAGCTGGGCCTGGCAGTTGGTCTGGTTTGCACTGGGCAGCCTGGTCTTTACAGTGGCTTACTGGAAGTTTTTCCGCCGGGTGAATGAAAAAAGTGATTACCCTCAGCTGAACCAGCGTTCTGCCCAATTGATCGGTCGGGTGCTGGTTCTGGAAAATGACCTGCCAGGCGGACAAGGGAAGATCCGGATAGGTGATACCCTTTGGTCCGTGAAAGCGCCCGGAGATCTTGAGAAAGGCTGCTCAGTGATCGTCACCGGCACAGAGGGGATGACACTTCTGATCGATAGACGTAGCTGAACATGGAGGACAGGCATTGGGAATGCTGAAGACAAGCCTGCATTTTATTAGTCAGAATCTGATGAAGTTGAGCTGGCTAGCTCTGCTTGTTCTTTTGCTACTGCTATTTCTTGGCAGCTGGTTGTTAATGTTTCTGTCCGGAGAAGCCGAACTGAGTGCTCCGGAGACCTGGTTTTATTATTTTGTGACAACGGCGACTACGGTGGGTTATGGTGATTTCAGCCCACAGACATCGGGCGGAAAAATGGTTGCTTCACTCTTGGTCATGCCGGGCGGCTTAGTGGTTTTTGCCGGTTTTCTCGGCAAACTGTCTTCATTTTTTGTTGAACTATGGAGAAAGGACATGAAGGGGAAAGGCGATTATTCAACATTGACCGGGCATATCGTGATTCTGGGCTGGCATCCCGAAAGGACAGCCAAAATGATTAAACTAATTTTTGGGGATATCCGCAGAGAAGACCGTAAGGTGGTACTCTGTGCCACAGAAGAAATGGATAACCCTTTTCCTGATCAGGTGTTGTTCATTCAGGGTAAGAGTTTGAGTGATTATGAGCTGCTCAGCCGGGCAGGAGTGACCGCCGCCGACCGGGTCATCATCTACCGTTCCAACGATGACAAGACACTGACTAGTTGTCTGACCGTGACGGCACTGACCAAATCCGCCCATATCGTGGCCTGGTTCGAACGGGAACATATGGTAAAACTGCTCAAGTCCCATTGTCCGCAAGTGGAATGCCATACCAGTGTTTCCATGGAAATGCTGGTGCGATCAGCCCAGGACCCTGGTTCATCTCGCATCCAAGGACAGTTGCTGTCAACACTGATTGGTCCGACACAATACAGTGTTAAAGTCCCTGAAGACTTTGGTGGAGTGAGTTTCAATCGATTGCTGGAATTTATGAAGAAACAGCATGAAGCTATTGTTCTGGGAGTCGCTGAAACGGCTACCGGTGATGATCTGGTTCTTAACCCCAATGGTGAACAGCGAGTCAGGGCAGGTCAACTGGTGTATTACATGTCGGCACAGAGAATTCGCTCCGGAGAAGTTCGCTGGAGCGATATTCATGAATAAATCCCTATCCGGATCCGTGATGGGGAGATCCGGGTCATTGATTCACTCATGGTGGTAATGAACCTGGCCTTTCCGGAACGCAATGAACTCTCCGGATTTCATAATGTTCCAGTTCTCGTTGGTGGTCAGGGGTTCGGTGGCGACTACGGTGACAACATCGTTTTTTGTTGTCACCTGCTTAAAATCAACACTCAACGTATCATCCTTCAAAGTCGCTTTTTCAAAAGGCGCCTTCCGGGTGATCCAGCTTAGTTTGGTTGAGCAGAAACAATAAAGGTGTTTTGAATCCGTTAACAACATATTGAACACTCCCAGCTCTCTTAGTTCCAGTGCCAGCTTGTGGATATAGCGATGCAGTGTTGCAGCCCGGGCAGGGGGGCTGGGAAAGCGTTCCCTGAGCTTGCACATTAGCCAACAAAAGGCATATTCGCTGTCAGTGGTGCCTACGGGACGGTAATAGCAAAGCGGTTTTTTCTTGATGCCTTTAAGCTGGCCATTATGAGCAAAGGTCCAGTTTCGTCCCCAGAACTCCCGGGTAAAAGGGTGGGTGTTTTCCAGAGCAACCCGTCCGGCATTCGCCTGACGGATATGGCTGATCACAATATCGCTCTTGATCGGATAATTCCTGACCAGCCTGGCAATTTCTGACTTACAGCTGGGATGGGGGTCTCGAAATTCACGGACCCCCGCTCCCTCATAAAAGACGATACCCCAGCCATCACTGTGGGGACCGGTGCGTCCACCTCTCTGCATCAAACCACTGAAACTGAAGCAGATATCGGTTGGTGTATTGGCACTCATGCCCAGCAGTTCACACATTTCAACGGTCCGTTCTTATTGTTTCTTCGCACTTTCCGTCCCAGGGGGCACGAAATTTGATCAACAGGTGGGTTCCTGCCTTTTGGATTGTTTCCGGTTGCCAGAAGGCTCTGGTGCTTGTTCATTTGTTTTCTTGTCTTTACCTGTTTTTTTTACCGGCAGAATAATGGCAACCAGAGCCGCCGACCCAGCGGTGATCGCAGTGATCAGTCCTGCTCTGGTCATGGTTTCAAAGCCGTGGGTCATGCCATCGTATACCATCGTCAACAGTGCAGGAGAAAGCAGATCGGAACCTCTGGTTAACCACCAGGGTGTATAAAGCAGGACGGCGGTTGTTAAACATAATAAACGCCTGAAGCGGACCGGCAGTCTTCCCGTAATCATAATCAGGGACACCAGACAACCCGTTGCACCTGCCAGGTAGGCTGCCCAGCCTAGTATAAATTGTGAACTTGTCATCCTTTCTCCTATTGGCGATGGCACCGGGTAAAGCCCAAGCTGGAATGAAAAAAGCCGATAAGAAAAATTCAGGTGGTCGATCCTGAGGTGCCGGCCGATAAAACTGAAACATTAGTCTATATTAATGCTGGTGTTAACCAGTGAACGCTGAGCCCGAAGCAGTCATAGAGTCTCAAGTTGAGGCCACTTTAACATATGTTTTCGGCATTTTGATCTTTTCCGGGCCAGAGGCTGGTGTTGATTTCGCTGTCATGACCATCGGGATGCATTAGACAAACTGTCTTATCGAATGACAACAATAACCCAACAGGATGGACACTATGGTCAATCTATCTGGGATTGCCTCCTGGTTTGACTGGCTGGCTCTCCTCTCGCTGATTTTACTCTGGGTAGGGTATACCGTTTTTGCCTATCGCAAAGGACAAGCGACGTCCTGCCTGGCCAGCGTGCTGGCACTCTACAGAAGGGACTGGATGTACCGATTGCTTGGCAGGGATAATCGAATAGCCGATGCGAGTCTTCTCGCGAGTCTTCGGGCATCTGTCAGCTTCTTTGCTTCCACCAGTATTCTGGTCATGGCGGGTCTGGTCACCGGCATTGCAGCATCAGAAGAAGCTGTAGGTGTTCTGTCGAGTATGCCTTTTGTGTCGACCAATACCCGTGAGCTATGGGAACTCAAGGTATTGGTGATGCTGATTATATTCGTATACACCTTTTTCGAGTTCACATGGAGTCTCAGACTATACAACTTTACTTGTGTTCTCATGGGGAGTGCTCCCCTGATGCAGGATATCAGTGGTAATAAAACGGAACAGAAAGTATTTGCGGACAAGGCGGGTTTTATTATGACGCTGGCGGCCAACCACTTTAACTATGGTTTGCGTGCCTACTATTTCTCTTTGGCCACACTGTCCTGGTTTATTCACCCGTCTCTTTTTGTTATCAGTACGGTTATGGTGGTGGTCATTCTCTATCGTAGGGAGTTCCATTCCAAAGTGCTCGATGCGCTGTCCGTCAACGAAAAGGAGTCGTAAACGAAAAGGAGCAGGGACTTAGATTAATATTCAAAAAAATCCATAATTCTGTCTTGAAATCAAAAAACCTGTCCCCACATTAATTTCAAAGTAATTTATGATCAGGCTGAGCGCTCAGAATAACTGTTCTGAACGCTGGCCTCTGCCAGAAAACAATGTAGAGGGTCAAATGACTGTCGAAGCTAAAAAAGAAACACTGGGTTTCCAAACCGAGGTCAAGCAACTTCTTCACCTCATGATCCACTCCCTGTATTCCAACCGCGAAATCTTTTTACGGGAGTTGGTCTCCAACGCTTCAGATGCTGCTGATAAACTGCGCTTTGAAGCATTGCATAACGATGGCTTACTGGAGAGCGATCCTAACCTGGATATCCGTGTGGATTTTGACCAGGAAGACAAGACCATCACCATTGCTGACAACGGCATTGGTATGAACCGTGAAGATGTCATTGCTCACCTGGGCACCATTGCCAAGTCCGGCACCGCTGATTTCCTGAAACAACTGACCGGTGACCAAAAGAAAGACTCACAGCTGATTGGTCAGTTCGGTGTCGGTTTCTACTCTGCTTTTATTGTTGCGGATAAGGTGACTGTAGAAACCCGCAAGGCCGATGCATCTGCTAAAGAAGCCGTTCGTTGGGTATCTGATGGTTCTGGTGAATTCACCGTTGAAGGCATCAGCAAGGAGAAGCGTGGTACCTCCATCATCCTGCACCTGAAAGAGGATGCTGAAGAATTTGCCGACGGCTGGCGTCTGCGCAACATTATCCGCAAGTATTCTGACCATATCTCCATGCCGATTCTGATGGTCAAGCAGGATATGTCTTCAGAAGAAGAAAAGCAGGAAGACCAGGCGCCTGAGTGGGAAACGGTGAATACTGCCAAGGCCCTGTGGACCCGTTCCCGTTCCGATATTTCTGAAGACGAGTACAAAGAGTTCTACAAACATATCAGCCATGACTTTGCTGATCCCATGAAGTGGAGTCATAACCGTGTTGAAGGCAAGCTGGAATACAACAGCCTGCTGTTCATTCCTGCCAAGGCCCCCTTCGATCTGTATAACCGTGACATGCAGAAAGGGCTGAAACTCTACGTTCAGCGCGTTTTCATCATGGATCAGGCTGATGAGTTCCTGCCCATGTACCTGCGCTTTATCAAGGGTGTGGTGGATTCTAATGATCTGTCTTTGAACGTATCCCGTGAAATCCTTCAGAAAGACCCGGCTGTAGACAGTATGAAAGGGGCATTGACCAAGCGTGTTCTGGACATGCTGGAAAAAATGGCCAAAAAAGAAGAAGAGCAGTATGCAGAGTTTTGGAAAGAGTTTGGCCAGGTTCTGAAAGAAGGTCCTGCTGAAGACTTCGCTAACCGTGAGAAAGTTGCCAAACTGCTGCGTTTTGCGTCCACTGAGAGCAAGGGTGTAGAGCAGGATCAGTCGCTGGAAGGTTACGTTTCCCGGATGAAGGAAGGTCAGGACAAGATCTACTACATTACTGCCGAAACCCACAATGCTGCAGCTAACAGTCCTCACCTTGAAGTCTTCAGGAAGAAGGGGATCGAAGTTCTGTTGTTGAGCGATCGTGTAGATGAGTGGCTGATGTCCCACCTGAACGAGTTTGATAGCAAACAGTTTGCTGACATTGCCCGTGGTGATCTGGATCTGGGTCAGCTGGACGACGAAGGCGACAAGAAAGCCCTGGAAGAAAGCGCCAAAGAGAAGGAAGACCTGCTTAAGCGTATCAAGGATGCTCTGGTGGATCAGGTTGAAGAAGTGCGTGTAACGCACCGTCTGACGGATTCACCCGCCTGTCTCGTCGTGGGTGAGCATGATATGGGCGCCCAGATGCGAAAGATCATGGAAGCTGCTGGTCAGGCCATGCCTGAATCCAAGCCTATCTTTGAAATCAATCCGGAGCATCCTCTGATTAGCCGTCTTGATCAGGAAGCTGATGAAGATCGTTTTACTGACCTGTGTCGTGTGGTCTTCGATCAGGCTAACCTGGCTGCGGGCGGCCAGCTGGATGATCCGGCCAGCTACGTTCAGCGTTTGAACAAGCTGCTGCTGGAAATGGCGGGCTAAGACAGTGTTGGAGCCGGAACTTTATGTAAGTTCCGGCTCCTGACTGTTACTTGGTCAGTTTTTTCAATGCTGCCTTTAACTCCTCTCTGATATCCAACAAGCCGTTTTTCAAGCCGTGCTTCAGCTCATTCACCTCTTTTCTCACCGTCAATTTAACGCGCTCAGATCTTGAGTCCGTTTTCTTCCGTTTAAAATCAATGCTGGCCTGATTTGCCTCGTACCTGAGATCGCTGGCGGATCTCATGAAGTTCTTAAGCGTGAGCACCTGACAAAGGTAGTCGCTGACGGGCTTGAACTCCATGGCTACGTCCTCAAAAAACTCAGCTAGTTGATAAAGCAGGCTGCCCAGGCTCGGCATCAGTTCAACATTACGACTTTGGAAATGCCCTCTGACGGGTTGTTGAAAGTTGTTAGTCTCAGGATGCAGCCTTCCGGTGGGTTGACCTTCTACTTTCATAAACGATACCTCCCTGTTCGTTTTAATTCCTATTTGATTATAGAGCTGTTTAACGCTGTTTTGATGCTGTTCCGTTAGTTCAGATAACCAGTTGGTTATCATTATGCCGGTTAAACATTTAGATAACCCAGCTAAAATATACGGTTATAGTCGTAAGTATTAAGGCTGACTTCGCTAAATTACTTCAAGTTCAGTTCATCTTTCCGAGTTTTGATCTACGCTGTATTGAGTCTGATACAGGTTTTTCTGGTCAGTTCCCCTGTGACAGTGGCATTCATTCATGAAATCCTGTCGTAATGTTTTATTGTCAGAATGGCTGGCGATTCTGTTAGCACTTCTTGTGTTGTCGGGCTGCAGTATGCAGTCTTCTCCCATTCTTTATCCAAAAGGGCCGGTTTCAGAAACTGAACGGGATTTGTTGCTCTTGGCCACAGCCATCATGCTATTTACTTTGCTGCCCGTTTACCTGATTACTTTCTGGTCATGCTGGCGTTATCGAGCCAAGGGTAAGGGGGCCTATCAGCCAGATTGGCACAAGTCCATTTTTGTAGAAGTGTTTATTTGGGCCGGTCCGCTGGTCATTGTCGTTGCGATCAGTATTCTTGTTGTCATATACACTTACCGACTCGACCCCTACAAGCCTCTGGTCACTGGTGAAAAAGCGTTCAGGGTTCAGGCTATAGCACAGAACTGGAAGTGGCTTTTTATCTACCCGGATCAGCAGGTAGCGGTAGTCAATGAGCTGGCTTTTCCCAGTGAGAGGCCGCTGAATATTGAAATTACATCAGACACCGTCATGACGTCGTTTATAATTCCAGCCTTGGGTGGTCAGATTTATGCCATGGCCGGAATGACTACCTACCTGAATCTCAGGGCCTACGAACCAGGTCGTTTTTCTGGAAGAAATACCCAGTTCAGCGGTCGTGGCTTTCCCCATATGGTGTTTGAGGTCCAATCACTGTCTGAAGGCGACTTTTCGCAATGGCTCGATAAGGTCAAAAAAGCCAATAAACGACTGGATTCGATCAGTTATCAGAAGCTGCTCAAACCTGAGAGAAAACACCCGGTGGAATATTACTCCTGGGTTGAACCGGAGTTGTTCCGTCAAATCATTGCTAAATACACCGGAGCCAGTGGTGCCTTGCCCCTGCAAAAGCCCAGAAGTCTGGAGTAAACCATGTTGGGTAGACTGACCATTGACGCACTGCCACTCTACAGCTGGATCGCTGTGGGAGGTGCTCTTGTTACCGTGATGGCTGTGCTTTTGACGGCTCTGATCGTGACTTGGGCTGGCAAATGGCGCTACTTATGGGAAGAATGGCTGACCAGTGTTGATCATAAGCGGATCGGCATTATGTACATTCTGCTGTCGCTGGTTATGCTTGTCCGGGGTGTTATTGAAGCCATCATGATGCGAACCCAGCAAGCTATTGCTCTCAACAATGAAGGGTATTTACCGCCAGAGCATTTTGAGCAGATTTTTACAACTCATGGCACCATCATGATCTTTTTTATGGCTATGCCATTTCTTACCGGCCTGATTAATGTCGTCGTTCCCCAGCAGCTGGGTGCCAGAGATGTGGCCTTTCCCTTTATGAATTCAGTCAGTTTGTGGCTGACTGCTGCAGGGGCCGGACTGGTGGGGATTTCTTTGGTACTGGGCAAATTCTCAACGGCGGGTTGGACTGGGTATCCGCCTTATTCAGGCATTGGCTTCAGTCCGGGTGTTGGGGTGGATTACTGGATCTGGGCACTGCTGGTCAGTGGTGTGGGCAGCACCATGACCGGCATCAATTTCATAACGACCATTTTGAAATGTCGGGCTCCCGGCATGGAACTGATGCAAATGCCGTTGTTTGTCTGGACCGCCTTTTGCACCAGTATCCTGATGGCATTTGCTTTTCCTGCGCTGACGGTGGTGGCGGCTCTGCTTGGGCTGGACCGGACGTTAGGGATGCACTTTTTTACCAATGAGCTGGGTGGCAATATGATGAACTTTGCCAACCTCATCTGGATCTGGGGACACCCTGAAGTCTATATTCTGATTCTGCCAGCGTTTGGTGTTTATTCTGAAGTAACGGCGGTATTTTCCAAGAAAAGGCTGTTTGGCTACCGCTCTTTGGTCTACGCCACCATGGCTATTGGACTGTTGTCGTTCACGGTATGGTTGCACCACTTCTTCACCATGGGCTCCAGTCCAAACGTCAATGCCATATTTGGTATTGCAACGATGATTATTGCCGTTCCCACTGGTGTTAAAATATTTGATTGGCTGTTCACCATGGTAAGGGGGCGGATTGTTTTTCATCCTGCCATGCTGTTTACCATCGGTTTTATTATTACCTTTGTAATAGGAGGTATTACCGGAGTATTGCTGGCCATACCTCCGGTAGACTACCTGATGCACAACAGCACCTTTTTGGTGGCGCATTTTCATAACATGCTGATACCCGGTGCCTTGTTTGGCTACTTTGCCGGCACTCAGTTCTGGTTCCCAAAGGCCTTTGGATTCAAGCTTAATGAGTTCTGGGGCAAGGTGGTGTTTTACTGCTGGTTTATCGGTTTTTACCTCGCCTTTATGCCGCTCTATGCCCTTGGGTTATTGGGTATGCCAAGAAGGCTTGAGCAATATACTCATCCTGATTGGCAACCTTTCTTGCTGGTGGCCTTTACCGGCGCATGTTTTGTCTTGCTTGGCCTTTTCAGTGTCTTTATGCAGTTTTATGTCAGTATCAGAGACCGTAACGAAAACCGGGATCTGACCGGCGACCCATGGGATGGGAGAACCCTTGAGTGGGCCACCTCCTCACCTGCAGCACCCTACAACTTTGCTGTGATTCCAGACGTTAGCAACGTTGATGCCTTTTGGGAGATGAAAAATAAGGGGGAAGCCTATCATTTTCCTGATCAATACAAACCCATCATAATGCCCGCTAATACCGGAGCAGGCGTTTTGATTGGTCTGTTCGGGTTTTTAGTAGGATTTGCTTTCGTCTGGTATATATGGTGGCTCGCTATTCTCGCCATGATCGGTGTTATCGCAACACTGATCGTCAGAAGCTGTAATGATTATGGCGAGGAGATCATCACATCAGAAGCTATCATGGCCATCGAGAGTCAACGTAAAGCCCAATTGATGTCTCAGGGCAAATTGTGATTGTACGAAGAGCCCTCAGCCAGAGGAAAGCCTTAAGCCAAAGGAAAGCCTCATGAATCAGGATATGCTCCGACAAGTTATGTCTGAACACCGTGAAGACTGCCTTGATAACCGGGAATTCGGATTCTGGCTCTATCTGATGACAGATGCGATTATCTTTGCTCTGTTGTTTGCAACCTATGTCAGTATGTTCAGAAATACTGCCAATGGTCCTGAACCCATTCATCTTTTTGATCTCAAACATGTTTTTTTTGAAACCGCCTGTCTGTTGATCTCCAGTGTAACGTTTGGTTTTGCCTGGTTGGCTGCTATGAATAAAAAACGACCATCAGTGATACTATGGTTAATCATCACCATCGTTTTTGGTGTTGCTTTTGTCTTTCTCGAAGTCGTTGAGTTTTTAGAAATGATTCAAGAGGGAGCAGGCCCTCAAGCCAGTGGTTACTTGTCGTCATTTTTCACGCTGGTTGCTACCCATGGTATTCATGTGAGTATTGGCATGATCGGTATCCTGACGATGACTCTACAGGTCTTCATGAAAGGGCTGACGCCTCAGGTCTGCTCCAGATTGTTTCGCCTTGGTTTGTTCTGGCACTTCCTGGATATTGTCTGGATCGGGATTTTTTCTGTGGTCTACCTGCCGGTGTTCATATAGGAGGCAATCGTGCAAGCACATGAGCATAGCCTGAAGGACTATCTCAAAGGGTTGGTTCTGGCGATTATTCTGACGGCCATTCCTTTCTGGGTCGTCTGGTCTTCGGCTTTCCGGGCAAGAATACTGTTTGCCATTATCGCCATTTGTGCTCTGATTCAGGTGATGGTCCACTTACGCTTTTTTTTGAACATAAGCCTTAAAAATACGGGCAAGGACTATCTGACAGCCCTTTTTTTTGCTGGAGTTCTGATATTCATCATGGTGGGTGGAACCGTATGGATACTGTTTGATCTGAACTTCAGAATGATGTGAGTGAAAAGAGGGCAGAAGTCGTTTTACTACTTCTGCCGTCAGGCTGCCTCTGCGCCAGAAATAGAAGCATTCATTTTGATCAGTGAGCCAATGGCTGCCGCAGTAGCAACAAAGTCGCGGATGCCCCGGGTATTATTGCGGGAGATGAATCGAGTGTAATAAGCGAGTACCGCCGGGATAACACCGGCTGCACCATTATTAGGTGCAGTGACAACCCGGCCTCCACAGGCATTTTCTTCATTGACGGACATGGCAAACAGGGTAACCCAGTCCAAGAGGTTGGCCATTTCGGGAGAACGATCAAAAGAATAGTTGCAGTGAAACTGTGTCCTATCCTGATTCAGGTTATAGAAGCAACAATAGAGTCAGGGTGATTATGACACCTAAACCAGTAATCTTTATGGCTTTGCCCGCAGATGAAGTGGGAACCTTGGTGGTACTGGAAGTCGAAATGGTACTGGAATTCATAATGAAACTGGAATCCGTCTTGTCAACTTGAGCGTACTCTGCAATGAGTGACGAGCAGACTTCAGAGTCAAAGAATAAAAGACCTTCCAGATTGACCAGTCCACTACAGGCAGTGGCTGTTGAGCCATTGATGGCACTCCAGATATTCGCGACCTGACCGGTTGTATAGAGGGTAGGTGTTGCTGTTAATACGGTTGGATTCAGGTTTGGCATGACAACGGATGAACCCATCAATTTTGTGCATTCAACTGCTGCCTGTGGCCATGGATGAATGGCTTTCAGACTGAATTCTTGTTTAAATTGTTGCCACGGAATGACGGCCTGCAGGTGATTGCAAGCCAGGGCCAGTTTAAGGGGGGTAAAGACGGTTATAGCTGTTCCTTTTACCCAGATCTCATTGCCTGCCAGATTATAACGAGAAAGTTCTGCATTAATATCTTTATGTCCTATAAAAACGAAACCTCCCTGTTGGGCAATAGCGCCGAGTAATGTGGAGCTGGCAATGTAGACCGTGTTTCTGAAGATATCCATACTGGTTCCGGGCCCAAGCATAAATTCACCCGCTTTTGCCATTTTGCCCCGGAAAGTGTTCCCAATAACAGCAATCCTCTTTGACTGGTTCCTGATGGCAGGAAGGTTAATATTTATCACCTCATCGGGAATGTATTCGCTGGTCGGCGTGTTGATAGTAGTACCTATGGCCGTGTTATTGATGAACCGCAGGCCCGGACCCGGGCGCATTGGATGAGCCGACGCATCCAGAGGTTCTTTGCAATCAAGGTCAACTGCCGCCTGGTTAGGAAGATTGAACTCGTTGTTTTCTAAAATCAGTCTCCGATTAAAACACTCTGCGAATAAAATAGTGTCAACTGGCCTGCGATTTCCGGTTCCAGTTGGCAGGAAAGTAATGTGTCTTATATGGCTGTCTTTTGTTTTTCTAAAATGGAAGTTGTCAGTGGCTCCAGCCCTGACCATATATTTTTTATTATAAGTTGGGTGAAGCATGATAACGATTTCAAAACCGTCATCAGCAGCGCCAAGAAGATCCTGACCATCCTTCAACACTATTTCTCTTCTAATAAAGTACTTAACCTGGATTTTTTCCGTCACGGGAGAAGCTGATGGAGAAGGTGTCACTGCCTGGACAGTACCGGACGAGAAGAGTATAACGGTGTTCTCAGGAATCTGTTTTATCTTCTGGTCCAAATCATCATCCGGGTTGGGAGTGAGAACAACGCACTGTCGATTGCGAACAAGGTGGCTGTATTGTTTTAACTGCTGCTCAACTCCCGGCGTTTGCTTTGTAAGAGACTGGCAGGAAACCGTTGGAAAGGGGTTCGTGGTTGGGGATTGAGTCGTAGCCTGAGCCCGTATGTTCAATGCCTGTAACAGGAGTATAGGAGCCATCAACCTGGTCAGATAATGCTGCCGCTTGATCATATACACGACTCCCGGGAAAGTGCGATAGGAGATCGGGAAGGCTGAACGGTTCCCCCGATTGGACGACCCCGTAGCGAGAATGGCAGAAAATTGAGCATAAAATTCCGACTTGTTAAGGTGAATCGTGGATCAACTTGCTGAACTAGGAGGGATTTTTAGACCAATCTGATGTCGCCGCAGCAGAGCAGTCTATTCTTGGTCGGTCTCCCGGATGCTGTCTTCAAACTTCTGCAATGGCGCATGACCAGCTCCAAGAATAGTATAAACAGCAAGAAGTACAAAAAGAGTGAACAGCGTTCCCTGGCCAAGCCCTGCAAAGATAAAAACCCCTCTATACATCCTTGATATGGTCCCGACCTCTGTAGGGGACAATTTCGAGACAAAGCTTGATATGAAAGTGCGAATAATCAGCCCCCGGGGCTCGCTGGGTTTACGGGGGAGCTCCCTGCAAAAGTTGCCCGTTAAAAGATCAGTGCACAGTGAACAAAATGAACAGGCGAAGAATAATTCGCTTTGCGGTGGATAACTATAAAGATGCCTTAAGGGAAATCAAACTACACCCGGGGGCTAAAAAGGTATTCAAGCAAAGAAGGACAATGCCTGAACCTCATTACCTTATGTCAGTAGAGTGGGGGCAAGTCTGGTAAATGGCTTCACTGAATTTGATCTTTTCAGGCAGGGGTTTAAAAAAGCATTGTCATTTGGTGTGTTCTCCCATAAAATAACGTCATATTTCGGAAGTTATTGGTTTTAAAGGCTTTTATCTGAAATTAAATCTGTAGAGGCGAGTTAGCAAAGCGGTTATGCAGTGGACTGCAACTCCATTTAGACCGGTTCGACTCCGGTACTCGCCTCCATTCTCTCTAAAATATCGCTTTACTAATCACTCCCGAACAATGCATGCCATCTTAGTATGTATGACTATTATCTATTTCTTTTTTAACCTTTCGATAAGTTTAACAAGAATTGCGCAGCCATTCAGTGATAGAAGAAGGCAGACCAACGGGTAGGAAACTCTCGCCGTTCCTTGATAAATTGCAACAGGGTTTTCAAGGGCATTAATTTCAGGGAGGCTCTGGCTTTCTGAAAACCGAGACCGTAGATAGGGTCGTCACTTGTTTCTATGGCTATTCTCCGGAATTCTGCATCTTTTGTGGCCTGATTTTTCAACCAGATGTACTCCATCATGACACACATGCCTTCTTCGACTTCCAGTGGCAGGTCACGATAGTTGTTATAGAAGAGCCAGGCGTGGGTTAACTCATGGATGGCTACGGTTCGAAAATGTTCCTCCGGCAAATGCTTTTGAATCAGAATATCGTTGAACTCTCTGGCGATCACCTGGCCATTGGGTGTTGTAGAGGTACTCCATCGGGTTAGTCCCAGTATCGGCCTTTCATTATGAAAGTTATGTCGGCTGGCTTCCCGAAGTTCATCACGGCCACAGAGTGTTAGTGGGGTATTGGATTGATGTAGATTCAATCCTACAGAAGATAGGGCAGAGCGCATCTGCTCCATGATTCTGTCTCCCTGTTCCTGGTTGACTACGCCGCGTAGATTGCAGAGGTTGCAAATCACCAGTCCATCCGGGAAGGACATTCCGCCATCGGTGATGTTTTTGCACACTATCCGACTGCAACTTGAGCAAGTGGTGTAGTCCTGGTGTGTGTCGCAAAAGGTATTACCCCAAAAATCCATTAAATAATATTCATGGAGGGGCTTGCGACAGACGGCACAGAGCGGGTTATTCTGTTTTTGGTAGCAGTCCGGATGCCAGGGCATACCATCGTTTTCTATGTATCTGTCGTTGATGGTTTTTCGGCATCCGGGGCATTTCAGGCAGCGTGGATGGAAAGGTCGGCCATTAAAGCCAACAAATGATTTGTTTAGCAGAGGCTTTTTGCAGGTTCGACAATTAAAACAGTGCAGGTGCCAGTGACTGCCCAAGGCTTCCAGGCCATTTCCATGGATTGGCTTTCGGCAGCTCTTACAGAAATTCATGTCCTTCCCTGGCCATGTGATGCTCTCTCAATAACTTTAGCAGGAGCGGATTAAGGCTGTTGGTGATTCAGAGAAAATGAGTTTCCGTCATTTGTTTCAATCTCTTGGCCTCGGTGTGATAGTACTGGCTGGTGGTGTTGATGGAGTCATGGCCCGCAAAAATGGCCAGATCCTCTATCTTCATGTGACGGGCAAGGTGTGTCAGTGCAGTATGTCGCAGAGCATGGAAAGGCATAACTTTAAATCGGGTTGCCTGCTGGCTGTTGTCTGATTCAGAGGCGCAGAAATCCATAAAACTTTGCCACCAGAAACGCAGACCTCTGGAGGAAAGTCCGCCTATTTTGCCCTGAATTCTGCGCGTCCTTGGGGCCAATGGGAAATTGTCCCCTGACAGACCTTCACACTGAACACTATGTCTGAATGCCCTGATCTCTTCAATGAGCTTATTGTTTAGTGGTAGCTGACGGCGCTTTCGACCTTTCCCCAGGATGCTGAGAAAGTAGCCTCCCTCAATACCTGGATGAATATCATTACAGCTGTGTTCGGTCATTTCAGACTCTCGAAGCCCGAGGCTGTAGCCCAGCATGATGATATAACGTGTTCTTGCTGACTCTGATTTGGATACGTGCTCACTTTGCGTTTGTAGCTCGAGGCAATTCAGCAAGTGTTGCCATTCTTCTTCATGGAAGAAGCGGATAGTAGAAGTACCTCGGGCCAGCTTTTCTCCGGAACGAATCAAAGAAACAGCGGGATTGCCCAGCGTGTATCGATTTTTCTCCAGGAAAGAAAAGAAAGATGAGAGTACATCAATCACCTGATCGGTGCTTTTTCCGGGTTTGATAGACGCTTTAAAGAGTATTCTTTCGGGTTGCCCGGGGAGAACACCTTGCTCTAACCAGCGATCCGGCAGATTTTGTATATGATGAAGATACATCTGAAGATGCTTTAGACGAACTTCCTTATAGCTCGCCCCAATATCTTGATATAACCAGGCGCTGAAACGCAGGATTTCTCTCTCGTAGCGTCTGAGTGTCTCGTTAGAACGAGCTGCGGATTTGTTCAAAAACAGAGTAAGAATTTCACTGTCATTGACAGCGCCTGTCATATCAGTACTTAACGATGATGGGTTGTACTGATGGTCACTCCCGGGAAGATTCAGAAGTTCTGAAAGAGCAGGTAAGTTCATGACTTATTTTCTTTGTTTTGTTCAATGGTGAGTTTTAGGGCATCGTTATAGCCCTTGAGCCGTGCAACTTCATGCTCCAGTGTTCTTGTTGAATCAAGCTCTTTCTGTAATGACAGGTTTTTGAGCTCAAGGGCTGCTTGCTGCTTCCTGCACTCTTTAATAGCATCCTGATCATGCCGGGCCTTATGTTCTGCATCTAATAGCTGCCGCACTGCGCTGGAAAGGGCCTCGGCAGGGAGGTTCAGAAGCAATGTTATTTCCTTGATAACTTGAAGCAGTGGCTTTGATTCTTTGACGATGGCCTTGTAATGATTCCTTTCTTCGCAGGCTTCGAGATGAGCTTTGGACTTGGCTTCCAATCGATATTGGATTTCATTATGCGCCTTTTCGGCAGTCAGCCCGGACTCTTTTTGTTTCACAAGCTTTGATTCAACATTGGCTCTTAGTCGACGCTCATTGTCGACGGTTTTGATCCAGTGATTGATTTGTGCCTGGTACTGGCTGTCAAGCTTTGTCTCCAAAGAGGCGAGGGCTTGGGTATGTTCTTCTTTGCTGGAAGCAATCACTGCCTCATGCTTCTTATTTTTTTCGATCTCTGTGTTTAGCTGTTCCTTCAACTGAATGATGCTTTTCTCATGCTCAGACTGTTGTTGATTTAGCCTCTCTCCACTTTCTCGTAACACCTTATTTTCATCCGTCAACTGCTCCAACTGCTGTTTTAGATTCATTCCTTCCTCAGTCAGCTTCTGTACTACTTGTTGTAGTTCATCAATTTCCTGGTTGGCCTGATCTTCAAAATCACGTTGCGAGGCGGTTGCATCATGTTTCCATTGGATGAGTGAGCGTTTTAGCACACGCACCAAATCAGCAGGGAGCTCATCATCGACCTCTTTCTGGGCATCATCCAGAAAGCGCCATTCATTGTAATAGGGCAACACCGTCTGTTTCCCCATTTTGGCAATTCGGGCCAGCTTATCGGCATTAATACGTTCGCCTCTGGTTTTGAGGTCGTCCAGAACTCTGAAAACAAGCTCTCTACGCTGAATATCCTTCTGATTCTCGCCGTTGGCCTTGTTATCCATGATTTCATACCCGTTTCTGAACCATTAATACCAGTATTATAATACTGGTATTAATGGTATTAAAGTTTTTTAATTACTACCGGTAACTGAACTTACCGGTAGTAAGAAATAGTTTTTTAGAGAAAGAAAAAGATCTGCTTTGAATTGGATTGCGTACAAAAGAATTCTGTCAAACGACACACGATGAGGACTAAAAATGGATAGAAGAAAGTTTATCCAACTGGGACTGGTTTGCGGCTTAATCCCTTTAGTTGTAATCGACACTGCTGCAGCACCAGCCCCTACAGACGAAGTTCAGGAAGACGAGCCACAGGCTAAAGCACTTAACTACGTAAAGAAGGCTTCTGAGGCCAAGGGTAATCCAAAATATAAGGAAGGGGATGTCTGTAAAAACTGTATGTTCTTTGAGTCCGCTAAGAATAATGGCTGTACACTGTTTGCCGGTCGCAGAGTAGAAGAGGGTGGCTGGTGCGCAGCCTGGGCGGCAAAACCCAACTGATCAGACTGACTGGGTATACGCTTTGATGATTAGGGCCTGCTTAAGAGAAGCTCGGGAGAGTCATGAATTAAGCAGGTACTAAAGATCCATCTGGTGGAACCAACAAAAAACGGGCGTAAGGCATACAGAATTGAGGGCTCAAGCTGGAATATCGTACTAGTTAAAACACCCATCAGCAGCATTCCTGAGCCCAAAAGGAAGCGTCATTTAATATAGCGCGCTTTTGATTTTATTTTCTCGACCAGCTTTTTACCTTTGGGGGTTAAGGTCAGCTTGAAATAACGTCCATCGTCCTCATGTTGAGCTTTTTTAATAAGACCCAGACCAGGACGGTCGTGACGACCTTCACCCAGACGCTTCACACTGACAGCGATATCACTGGGCGTGCCGCAGGTCAGCTTTTCAGCATTCACCAGGTCAGTTATAGTTTCACCGGGATTTTCAGCCACTACCAGTAAGATTTGCCACTGGATAATAGTTAGTGGGTATTCCTGAAGTAGGTGGGTAAGTTTAATCAGACCTTTAAGTGTCATTATTAATCTACCTTTAAGTTAGGTTATGGGTACGCTGTGAGCTTAAGGCGTCGTATACTTCTTTTTCTTCGGCCTCTAAAGCAATACTGCACAACGGGTGCAACAACAGAGGTACCAGAACAAATATTAGACAGTTTTATACTGATCTGGCAAATTTTAAGAGTCAGGTCGTCTATTTTAATACAAAGATAACGTGGCTGTTATGCTTTGAAACAACCAAGGGCACTGTTAACCCATGATCAAGAAATGCCTTTTTCCTGCCGCTGGTTACGGTACGCGCTTCCTGCCTGCGACCAAGTCTATGCCTAAGGAAATGATGCCCATCGTCAATAAACCCCTGATTGAGTATGGCGTTGACGAAGCCTTACAAAGTGGTCTGCATGAGATTTGCATCGTTACAGGCCGTGGTAAACGGGCTCTAGACGACCATTTCGATATTAATTATGAACTGGAACACCAGATTCAGGGAACAGCCAAGGAAGAAACCCTTTCGGGTATTCGAGGCTTGATGGACGAATGTACGTTTTCCTATACACGTCAGCGTGAAATGAAAGGACTGGGTCATGCCATCCTGACCGGAGAAACCCTGATTGGAGATGAGCCGTTTGCTGTCGTTTTAGCCGATGATCTTTGCATTAATCTTGAGGGAACAGGTGTTCTGTCCCAGATGGTTAAACTTTACAAGCAATTCCGTTGCAGTATCGTCGCCATTGAAGAAGTGCCTGTCGACGAGGCTTGCAAGTATGGGGTCATCAGCGGTGAAATGATCAAGCCCGGGCTTTACCGTGTTGAAGATATGGTTGAAAAACCAGCTCAAGGTGAAGCACCCAGTAACATGGCCATTATTGGCCGCTATATTCTGACGCCTGACATCTTCGATATAATCAGAGAAACTCCGCCTGGCAGTAATGGTGAAATCCAGATTACAGACGCTCTGCGTGAACAATGCAAGACCGGTCTGGTTCTCGCCTATAAGTTCAAGGGAACTCGCTTTGACTGTGGCAGTATTGAAGGTTACATAGAAGCGACTAATTTCTGCTTTGAGAATGTCTATAAGGCAGAGTCCAGGTAAATCGGTGAAGTGGAAGTTCATCTTTTGAGATCGGCAAAGACTGAGAGTTAAGAGAAATTCCAGATAATGACACCGGCATGCAGTGCCGGTTTCTTTGATAATCATAAGTTCGCATAATATATATTATGTTAAATAACTAATATCAGCCGAAAACTGATTTCCCCGCAATGTTCGTCAGACATTTCTTAGTAACCAGTCCCATCAAGTCTGCCATGGCTCAGTGTCAAGCGTTTCGTACTTGGATATATTCAAGACACCAGATTCTCTTCTTCTGCTCAACCGTCAGTTCTGCAACTCTTTTTTTTGGAACTTTCGTTTAATTCACTGGTCGATATTTACAAGCACTCTTTGAAAGTAACTTACCTTCGTACTGAGTAAAAATTGGAGAAAAACGATGGATCGATTAGCTAATACCCCATGTGATCAGAGAAAAAATGCCTCTGCTTACACTGCTAAAGGTGCTGCTACAGTTGATGCTACAGAGAGTACAGGCAATCTCTCCGGTAGACCTGTCAGCACTGTCGGTGATGAGGCATTTGAAGTCAATCGCGTAAATTTCGCACCAGATACCGTAACAGGAACATCCTCAACGAATGCAGACTCGAAAGCTGCGGTAAGCCAAACGCCCTCTCTAAAGGTGTTTCACCAATGGTTTGAGGAGAAACATGTTAAGACTGCGCTGGAGATGCGCAAACTTGAAAGGTCTGAAAAAATACTGCTGAAAATGAGTCACAAGCAACTTGATACCAGTGAGGACAGGCTCACCCAGCCCTGTGGGGATTTTAAAATCGACTCGGCTCTGGTGGATCTCTGGAAGTCGATGGACAAACGTGAAAGGGCTGCAAAACTGCAGCAGAACATGATGGCAAGCACATCGCGACAATGAGGACAGCCTGAGCCGGTCCTGTCTTACTGAGAACCCACCTCCTCTGCCTGGCCTGGCCCACTGAGGCGTGGTAGATACGTACATCTACTCCATCGTCAGAATCATCAGGGCGAAAGAACCCACTTGTTTTGCTACCCCTTTGTTGTGGAACTTTCGTTAAATTTGCTGGTCAATATGACACATGTTCTTTGTTCATGAATAAAGACAAATAAAGATGGAGAAAAAAACGATGGATCAATTACCACCATATCAGGGACAAAGTCCCAAACCGAACAGCGTTGAAGCCAGCACTTTAGATTACACTGCCATGAGTCAAGGCAATGCCTACGGCAAAACCGTCAGCCTTTTCAGAGGTGGGCCATCTGGGGTCAGTCAGGCAGATTTCACATCCGATCCTGCAGCAAGACAAAAAGATCAAAAAGAGACCGGAATTTCCTCCAGAGCAGTTGCTTTTGGTGTAAACGCTTTTGAAGCGGCTGAGCGCAAACCAAAACTGGACTTTACCGATTTAAAAAGTATTGTCCCTATTTACTGTCAAGGGATTTTTAAGGCAGAAGCTCATCCCGGCAAGAAGTCTGAGGTTAGTAGTAGACCAACTGAATGCCGTGATATTTGCGATATTTCAGAAGACTCAATAGTTGGATTAATCAATTATCATAAGTATATGGTTAAGCCTAAAGATCGCTTAGCCGGTGACGTCGTAACATATGTTCCATTATTGTCGTCAGAGTTTGATAAGGTTCGCAGTTTTCTTGAGGACGACTTAAATCTTGATCCAAAAGACACTGTTATCATTGATGCAGGATCAGGGCCTTTTTGTTATCACAGTGCGCTATTTGCCGTGGCTGGCTTTACTGTAAGACCTTACGACTATTCACCTGCCCGAAGTCTTTACTGTAAAGAAGATCATGGCGTAGCAGAGAAAAATCTTTCTCCATTTCTTAAGGTCAATGATAAAGATTTGACGAGCGATGATATCACTCCCTCGTTTTTTGATAAGAACTCAGTATTATTTATGAGTTTCCCTGACCTGCCAGGGCATCCTATTAGCTTGCCTCTGGTAAAAAAATACACTGAATCGGAAGCATTGAATAAAGTAGTTGTTCTTCTTATTGGCATTGATGACGAACATGAGTGTAACTTTGGTTCCGTGTCAAAAGAGACAATGGATTTTCTCAAAGAAAACTATGAATTACGTTGTAATTGTCCTACGCGAGGGGTTTTGTTACAGAGTTCACTGGCGCAAATCTATGTGAAGAGAGGAGTCAATCGCGCAGATTTCACATCGTGTCCCGTAACAAGGAAAAACACGAATATCGCTAAAGATAGAATGCGTAAAGCTTTCATAGATCTAGAAAAACAAAATTTTGGACATGCGGAAGGATTATTCCGAGAACTCTTGAGCGAAGACCCGCTTCAGCTGAATGATAGTGAATGCCAAAACATTTTCATAGGGCTTGCAAGTTCGCTTAAAGAGCAAACCCATGAAAAAAAGATGCAAGCCTCCTTTATTCTGGAAAAACTAAGGTTGATAACGATAGACTCGCTAAATAAATTCGGAGCCTCAACTATTCCCAAGCTTGACCTGGCCCTGAGACTTTGTGAACAGGCACTGGGACGGTACTGTGTGGCTGAAGCACGGCTGTTGGCCTTGAGAAATAAAGAACCCGATGCCAATGAGAGCGCACAATGTGAGCCATCTGGCAATTTTGACTTTGACCAGGCTCAGGTAAAAGTGTGGAAGTTGATGCATAAATATGAATTGGCTGAAAAACTGCAGCAAAACATGATTGGCAAGCTTCCGGGTGACAGTGAGAGCAACCCAAGCCAGTCCGCTGATAACGATCGCCCTGAATAAAGATTGGAGAAAAATTTAAATGGATATTTCATCTACGTCAAATCCAGGTGCAAACGCCCTGAATGAAAGTTTCTGGTTAGTAGGTGTAACTGACTCAGAGGAGAATGCTGCACCAACAACCGGAACTTTTCACTCACGAAAAACCACGAAAGAGCCACTTGGACTGCAGAATTTGAAGATCCGGGGATTTTCACAAAGGGAAATTAGTGCGGCAGAGAAAACACTTAAAGATAGAAACATCTCCCCCACCTATGAGGCCATATCCAACTTTTTGGGTGAAGGCTGGCGCAGTAACCGGTTTCCTCTTTTTCACCAGCTTAGTGAAGTCATTGAACAGACACCTGGCGTTCAGGGTAAAGCTCGGCTGGCCCAGACACTAATAGAATTTGTAGGATCATTAAAAGATGATGCAGTTAGAGAACTCGACCAACATTATGCATCCTTGTGGCCCGATAGACAGGAAATTGCAACTATCGTTGACCGCTGGCCTCCAGAGCTCAAAGAGCAAGCTCAATATATTAAAAGAAACTGGCCAGAACTGGTCGTAAAAGGCGACATGAAGTTTAACTTCGGTTCTACAACAAAGGTCTGCTCCAGCCACTATCGAGGCTATAGAAAAGCACCATCAGAGTTAGGATATCTGGCATTTTTCCGTCTTATCAAAGACATCTGGTTCGATGCTCTAAAAACGGACAATGCATGCACCATGAACAGAGTCTGTCATCTGCTGATTTCTTTCACCAAGGAAATATCAGGCAATACCATCCTGTATGAAGGTGCCAGTCGAAAAGAACAATTCGAAAATGTCATTCAAAGAGAGCTGAAAAAAGGCATCTCATCGACCTATGATATCGGCGCTTTTGCTTTTCTGCTGGTCGCAAATCCAGCATTATGGAGTGACCATAAACATGAGACGTTTCAGTTGATGACCAGCAGGGCTTTTAATAGCAAGGCCGATGAACTGGCTCACCTATATTCGCACTGGCAGGAACCAGCTAAGCAAGATCAGGTCTGCAAAACTGTCGAGGCCGAGGTCATCCCTGAGATTGCCATTACCTTGCATTACCTTGGTAGCATTTATAATTACCTGATGAGCTATAGATCACAGGTTACCTGGAGGAACAAAACACTCAATGAAGAACTAGCCAGTGGAGACTATTTCGACAGCACCACTAATCAGTTGGTGCACCCAATTCAAGTAGCTGAATGGAAAACATTACCCCCTCTTACTGAAGTAAAAGAAATACTTTCTCAATTTTATAACAATCCCAGCCATCAGAAACTGTTTTTAGGAACAGAAGAATTCAAAGCATTCCAGCAAGAACAAAGGCGACTGAAAGCCAGACAACGGTTTGCTGAGGCCATTCAAACCACAACAAATCAGATTAAAAAAGAGAGAGCAGACCTGATTAAAAAGCAGTTCAAAGAACAGGGATTTACAGCAAGAAAGGATGATCAGGGTAATATCAGCTATGGAGAGGCCTATTATCAAGCGCGCAAACAATACATGAGTCACCTTAAGGAGCAAAAACTGGCCGTTGAACAACACATTGGTGTCCCTATTCCTTTTAAAGTGACGGCTTTGCAGTTGAACCAGACGCTTGAGGCATTTGATGAATTACCCACTGCTGAGCAACGATACTGGAAAATGAGCCGAGCTTACGCTGAGAGCACTGCCATTCCAGAATTATTAGCTGACTTATCGCTGACGCAGGATTGGGAAGATACCGAGTCTTCGGGAATGCTGGCCCATGAACACGAAAAACTGAAGGAAAAACAAAGCAAATTTATCACTTGCCGCTGTTCAGAATGCACCGTCTGCGAAGCGACCCGTTATCTCTGTGAATGCCCGGATGGGTTGAACCAGAGAATTGCCAGAAGAGAGAACAAACAAAAAGATTACATCCTGAAAAAAAGAATTATTAAAAGCGTTGAGGCTTATTATGCTGAAAATTTCTGTAAAGAAGGAACCCCTGTGTTGGCGGAAGATAATCAGACAGCCATTCCCGCAGTACAGACGCAAAACCCGAAAAAGAGAAAACGCGAAAATTTCCTTGTTGATCGTGATATAAGCCCCCTTTCCCGTCCAGCTAAAATGCCTCGTTTTGAGCACACACTCACGGATGGAAGCCTGTGTGAGAAAAAGCACCACTCAGAATCCTTGATCGATAGGCACAAGCGCGATTTTATAACCAAGGTAATACATAAAAAAGTGTATTCTCCAGAAAAATTTCACCGGCGTCACCAACGATCAGCAGAGCCTGCCGGGCAACGAAAATATAATAAAGTGCTGAGGCAACTCTATAAAAGCTATGCTGACAACCCCTCCTCCCGAATAAGCATTACTGAAATCCTTGACTGCTTTGATAAAAACCCGAAACAGGCAATCGCTGCTGTTAACGATTTAAAGGAAAAACCACAAGAGATAAGGTCACTGTTTAAACCGGGCACTCTGGAGTTGGCTATACCTAAATCACTAAAGGCCATTCCATGTCAGGTGATCTATCACAATATTGAATCATTTAATAATCACCTCCATGATCTGGCAGCGGGAAAGGATAATAATTTCATTCCTCTGGATAAAAGGAAAGTGAAGGGGTTATACCTCCATAAAACATTCTGCCTTGCCTGCCGGACTAATTTTGGCCAGAAGCGCGAGCTTCAGGCCCATTTAAAAGAGACGCATCAGGCAACCATGGAGAACACGTTTGAGCGTATTCGAGCAGGGCGACTTGAGCCGACGAATGATGCCGCCATTGCCCCCCCTGAGTCGCCCATCGAAAATAGGGAGCCTCAAACCATTGAACAGATGCCCTTCGATCAGCGACTACAGGCAATCCCAGCGCTCTTCGAGCATGAAAGCGTATAGATATGCGATCTATCTGTATCTATCATGATGTAGAAATCAGCGAACTGTACGAGCTTGCCATTTCCGGGAGATCATCAGTAAACAGGGGGTTACCAGCAGTGTTAACAGCGTGGCAAAGGTTAGCCCCCCTGCTATCGAGGTCGCCAGCTGATTCCACATCTGGGTGGAGGGCGCTCCAATCTCGATTGAATGGTCGAACATATTAATGTTCATCGACAATACCATAGGCATCAGGCCCAATACGGTCGTGATGGTGGTCAGCATGACGGGTCTGAGACGCTGGGCACCGGTTCTGAGAACCGCTTCCCGGGTACTGTGCCCTTCTTTTCTCAGACTGTTAAAGGTGTCAATCAAGACTATGTTGTTGTTCACAACAATACCCGCCAGGGCAATAATGCCGATGCCGCACATTACGATGCCAAAGCTCTGATCGGTGATCATCAATCCAAGAAAGACACCCCCTGTGGCCAATATCACGGCTGACATGATTAATGCAGCCTGGTAGAAACTGTTGAACTGGGTTACCAGGATCATGGCCATGACAAACAGCGCAATACTGAATGCTTGCATCAGAAATTGTCCGCTCTCTTTCTGGTCCTCTTCTTCGCCCTTAAAGTCAAAGCTGACACCCTCGGCAAAATTGGCCGCTGCCAACTCCTGGGTCAACAAGGGGATTTGCTCTGAAAGCAGCGCTCCATCGATCAGGTCAGCTGAAAGTGTGATGGTTCGTTTACCGTCTATACGCTTGATGTTGTCGAGCTTGCTGCTGACTTCCCGTTCCGTATAGTTACCAATGGGCACCAGTCCGGAAGAGGTCATTAGACGCAGTTGGTCAATACTTTCCAAGTGTCGTTCACTTTCAGGGTAACGGATGCGTATGTCCACCTCATCGTCAGAATCATCAGGGCGATAGGAGCCCACTGTTAATCCGGATGTCACCATTCTTACCATGCTGCCAGTGGTTGCAACGTCGGCTCCGTAGCGAGCAGCTTCAGCACGATCAATACTCAGACGCCATTCGTAACCGGGTGCAGTCCCTGAATCCTCAATATTGGTAAAAGAACCAACATTCTCGAGCAGGTTTCTTGCCTTAGCCACTGAATTGTAAAGAGTTTCGAGATTATCGGCTCTGACAATCAGCTCCAGAGGCTTACTGCCTGGAGGGCCATCCTTGACTCGTTCAACGGCTATATCCAGCCCCGGGAAAACGGCCAGTCTTTGCTCAGCATCCTGAGCTACGGCCAGTGTTGTGTCTCGGTATTGCCAGCCTTCAAGATTGATTCTTAATGTCCCCACAACCTGGTTATCTCCGGTTCTGGCATAAAGTGTTTTCATGCCAGGCAGGTCTAGCAGGCGGGTTTCTATCTTTTCCATCAAGGCATCTTTTTCATCAACAGAAAGGTTTCCTGAGTTCACTTTCACGGTGATGATGATGGCGTCAGTATCCACATCAGGGAAAAACTCGACGCCACGGGAAGTCTTAATAAAGAGCGTAAAAATCAGCACGACCGTCATGCAGGTAAAGAGTAAAACCCTGCCAGGGTTTTCTATCGCACGGGCTAAAACCGACACATATCGTCCGGTAAAGCCGGTTGTCTGAGCAAATTCGCCTGACTCAACAGCCATCATGGATGCTTTTTCTCTGGCACCCAGTGAGCGGGGTTTGCCAATCATGGCACCCAGGGTCGGGATGAAAATCAGGGCCATGATCAAAGAAGAAGCCAATGTGGCGATGAGAGTAAGGGGTAAGTACTTCATAAATTCCCCCATCATTCCCGGCCAGAACATCAGCGGAAAGAATGCTGCCAGTGTTGTGGCAGTAGAGGCAGTGATGGGCCAGGCCATTTTTCGAGAGGCTTCGAGATAAGCCTGTTGGCGATGAATCCCCTCCCCCATTCTTCTGTCAGCATACTCAGTGACAACAATAGCGCCATCAACCAGCATGCCTACCGCCATAATCAGTGAGAAAAGCACGACCATATTAATGGTCAGGCCCATGATTTGCAGAATCAGGATGCCCGACAGGAATGAACCGGGTATTGCGATGCCCACCAGAAAGGCACTCCGAGCCCCAAGAGCACCAATAATAATGATAACTACGAGAATCACTGCAGACAGGACGTTGTTCTGCAAGTCAGTCACCATCCTTTTTACTTCTTCGGACTGATCACCCACGTAGTCCACTTTCAAGGTTCCGGGTCCCAATGCAATGCCTTGATTGATGATGGCCTTTGCGATTTCTATGGCTTCAATAATGTTCTCACCGGGTCGTTTTTTTATTTCCAGGGCAATACTGTTTTCGCCATTCAGGCGGGCATAACCGCCGCCCTCTTTAAACGTGCTCAGGACGGTAGCGATATCTGCAAAAGTCACCACCCGGTTCTCTTCTGCTTTTACCGGCTGGGAAAGAATATCCGCCGGCGTTTTGTAGACGGCAGGCACTTTAATGGAGTAGCTGCCCTGACCAGTATCCAAACTGCCTGCGGCAACCAGCTGATTATTCTGTGAAACAAGGTTAATGACATCAGCAGGAATCAGGCCATAACTTTCCAGTTTCATCGGATCGATAATGACGTCTACGACTTCTTCCCTGTCACCGGCGATGTCTACTTCCAGGATCTCCTTTCGGGCTTCCAGCTTATCCTTGAGAGCTCGTGCAATCTTTACCATGGCTCTTTCAGGAAGATGGCCAGAGAGGATAGCCGTTATCACAGGGTTTACACTGGCCATGGTAATCTGTTCAATGACAGGCTCATCGGTACCGTCGGGCAGTTTACTTTTTGCCAGGTTTACTTTGTCGCGTACATCGGCGAGAGCTTTATCAAGCTCTACCCCAGCCTCAAACTCAAGCGTGACAGAGGCGTGGGATTGAGAAGCGGTTGCCGATAGCTCTTTGACGCCCTCAAGTCCCTGAAGCTCTTTTTCCAGAGGCAGGATCAGTAATCTTTCTGAATCTTCTGGTGAAATGCCTTCATAGTTAACGGAAACATAGACGTAGGGAATAGGAACATCAGGCGAAGATTCCCTGGGAATCGTCAGATAGGAGAGCATCCCTGAGATAAGAATCAGGAAAAACATCATCAGAACCGTACGACTGCGGTTCAGCGAAAGGCCAATCAGACTGCTCATGGTGTATCCCCTGCTAGCTTGTCTCTTTTAACAGCAAGAGTCTGCACAGGGTCAACAATTACCCGGTCCCCTTCTCTGACAAAACCATGCCCTCGGGTGATGAGCCTGGCACTGGCAGGAATACCGGTAAGCCAGATACCGCTGGCTTCAGATTTGACAATATCGACGGCAGTGAAGTTCACCTGATCCCTTTCATCCACCCACTTGATGCCGGGATTACCGGTCTCATCCAGACTTAACAGGGCCGGTGAAACCTTGATGGCTTCAACTTGCTCCAGTTTAAGGTCAGCTTCAACACTCAAACCGGCTGGAGTCTCCATGGCTGTATTCGCCAGACTGAGTTCTACCTTAAAGGTTCGAGTGCCTGACTCAGCCAGTCGGGCGATGTTGCGAACTTCTGCAGAGGCTGTTTTTCCGGTAGCAAAACGGATATCTGCTCTGTCACCCAGGGTGACTGAAGCGATGTACGACTGGGGAACATTGACAGAAACCACCAGAGGATCAAGATCGAGTATCTCAGCGACGGGTTTCCCCATTTCAATATAATCGCCCTGCTCAACAAACCGGTTGTTCAGGATGCCGGTCACCGGAGCACGGATTCGGGTGTTATCGAAATCGATTTGCAACGTTGAAAGCGCTGACCGAGCCTCACTCAGGGCCACTTCCAGTTGCGGTAACTCATTCTCAGCAATCAGGTTTTTAGTTTTCAGTGACAATGCCGAGTTATAGTCCAGCTCAGCTTTTCGGACTCTGGCTTTGGCAGCAGCAATCCGGGCCGGTAATGCCCCCTCTTTTAAGGTGACGATAGCTTCTCCACTTTTTATGAACTGCCCTTTCTGACCCGATGCGGCCAGGACTCTGGCAGAAATTTCTGCACTGATCGTTACTATTCTGTCAGGCTGAGTTTCTCCAAATAAGGATAGGGTTCGGTGAATGGATTCAACGGGAAAAATTCTGGCTGAGACCCTGGCCAGTGGTAATTCGACAACAGGCTCGCTTTTCGCACGAAATGAGGAATTACCTTTATCGGACATGGAAGTTATATCCGCCGTCAGCAGATAGACGCCTAAAAGCCCCGCCATTCCTCCAGCAAGGATCCAGGATCGATTAATGTCAGGCATAGAGTGTTCGCAATGTGTCGTGATTGTTCCTATGATCTCGTACGGCCCTGTACGATTCTGTAATAGAAACTATAAAGAAGCTGGGTGGTAAGCAGCAAGTAAAGGCCAATATTTTTCCATTCTCTGACCTTCGAGCCAGATGCTTCGGCTTATAACCCGAAGGCTTTTCAGCTATGATGCAGCTCATACTCCTCAAGGAAGCCGTTTCAAGGTCATGAAAGTCATCACATTTAACGTCAATGGAATCCGTGTTCGCCTGCATCAACTCAAGGCTCTGATCGAAAAGCATCAGCCGGAGGTCATTGGACTGCAGGAGATCAAAGTCACTGATGAAGATTTTCCCGTCGAAGCCATTGAAGCTTTGGGCTATCACGTTGAGTATTTCGGACAGAAAACACATTATGGTGTTGCTCTGATGAGTCGTCAGAAGCCTGTCAGGGTTGAGAAAGGTTTCAAAACTGAGGGTCCTGATGCCCAAAGACGCCTTATCACTGCAGAATATCAGACACGCAGCGGCCAATCCTTTACTGTCATTAATGGTTATTTCCCCCAGGGCGAGAGCCGTGACCACCCTACCAAGTTTCCTGCCAAACAAGCTTTTTATCAGGATCTGATGACCACCCTGGATACGGAGTATTCACCGGATCAACCTTTGCTGGTCATGGGTGACTTCAATATCTCCCACAAAGATAGCGACATTGGTATTGGTCCCGAAAATGCAAAGCGCTGGTTAAAAACAGGGAAATGCAGTTTCCTGCCGGAAGAAAGAGAGTGGTTTGACCGTCTTCTGGCCTGGGGATTCACTGATTGCTTTCGTGTATGCCCTGAAAAGAGCAGTGAAGAACTCTATAGCTGGTTTGACTACCGCAGTCGTGGATTTGACCGTGAGCCCAAAAGAGGCCTTCGAATAGACGGGGTTATCGCAACGGACTGCCTGATGAAGCACTTCAGGGCAACGGGCATTGATTACGATATTCGTGGCCTGGAGAAACCTTCAGATCATGCCCCTCTCTGGGTGAAATTCGACCTCTGATTATCGTTGTCCGATACAAAATAGCCTCTTACATCAAGAGGCTATGGTATTTTATTGATGTTCTTTGAGACTATTCAATAATCTCAACAGCGTCGCCTAAACGGATAATGCCTTCTGATTCATGGATCAGGTTTTGTCCAAAAATGACACCCATCTCTGTTCTTCTGTAGCCTGACAATGTCATTAACGGATCTTTTCCTGTCTTAACGCCTTTTACCGGATCAACCGTTGTCATGACACATCGACTACAAGGCTTGGCTACCCGGAAAACCACTTCACCGATTTTGATTCTTTTCCAATGATCTTCTGCGTAGTAACCGGCACCCTGAATGACAATATTAGGCCTGAAACGATCCATAGTGATCGGAGTATCAAGGCGGCTGTTAAGCTCCTGCAATGAAGCTTCTGTGGTAAGAAGAAAAGGGAAACCATCGGCAAAAGCTGTGTTGTCGCCTTTGTTGGCAAAACGAAGATCCACCTGACGATTCACCTGCTCTGAGAACTTCACCATTCTGCATGGTACGCCAAGAGATTCAGTGAGCCACTGGGATGCCGCCTCACCTGCATCAAGCGCTTGCAGTTCATCTTTCCAAACCACAACCCGCACTTGAGAGACCTCAGACTGTCGCTCCGGGTCTTTGATAATGAGATCATCCATTCCTGAAGCTGACAGGGTTAATCCATCTTCGTGGGGAATGGCAGAAATCAACGCCATTTTTGGATAGTGGCGCTGGGTCATAAATTTGCCATCAGGTTCGACGACCAACCAGCGTCGGTCATTCACAAATCCCATACGATCAATGACAGCCTGGTCCACCGAAATCTTCTTGAGTGACTTCACCGGATGAATAGCAAGATGGGAAACAGTCAGGGAAGAATGAGTCATTAAAGTCTCACTATCATTTTTGTACATTTAGCGAATTGGCTTATTGCCACGCCCATCAGATTTTGGAGAGAATGTACCAGATTTTTACCTGACACTTCGAGTTATTATGAAGCCTAAGCTGGTGGACATCGGTGTAAATCTCACTGATGAGCAATTTTCAAAGGATCGGGATCAGGTCATGGAGCGTGCCATTGATGCTGGCGTAAATACGATGATTCTTACAGGAACCTCTGTTAATGAGTCTCAGCAAGCTTTGGAGCTGGCCCAACAGTATTCAGATTACTGCTATTCAACGGCTGGCATTCATCCCCACTATGCCAAAAATACTACAGACTCCTGTTACGAAGACCTGAAATTGCTCTTTCAGGCACCGAAAGTGGTCGCTGCGGGTGAAATGGGCCTGGACTTTAACCGGGATTTTTCTCCCAGACCGACTCAGGAAACCGTTTTTCAGAAACAGTTGCAACTGGCTGTTGAATCGGGCCTTCCCGCTTTTTGCCATGAGCGCGATGCAGCAGACCGTTTTACAGCCATTGCCAGAGAGTTCAGAGATTATCTGGGTGGACTGGTTGTTCACTGTTTTACAGCAGACAAAAAAGCGCTTTATCAATACCTGGATTTGGATTTGCACATCGGTATAACCGGCTGGGTCTGTGATGAAAGGCGTGGTACTCACTTGCATCCATTACTGAAAGATATTCCGGCAAACCGTTTAATGATAGAAACAGATGCCCCATGGCTTTTGCCCAGAAGCATGGACAAAAGACCAAAGAACAGAAGAAATGAGCCTGCCTATTTGTCCTGGGTAGTGAAAACCATTGCTGAGCAGACAGGCAAAACCTATGAGCAAGTGGCCAGAGAGACATCAGAAACGGCCAGAAACTTTTTCAATTTGGGTCCAGATGGACAATCACGTCGGCATTGGGAAGGAGTGCGATAATGGCATCTTCCGCTGCCTGCCCAATATCATGCGCATCGTGTAAGCTCTGATCACCATCAAGGTCAATGTGCATCTGGATAAAGGGAACCCGGCCAGAAATACGGGTTCTCATCTCATGAATGCCCTGTACCCCTTCAATGGCCCGCACAATGCGCTCAATGTCCTGAACCTGCTGCTCTGGCAGGGAATGATCCATGAGCTGCTGAACCGCACTCCATGCCATCTTGCCAACACTAACTAGCATATAAATCGCTATCAGGAGAGCAAATCCCGGATCAATATAGAAATAACCCAGACTGGCACCAAAAAGCGCGATAATGACAGATACATTGGTGAGCAGATCTATCCGATAATGCATCGAGTCGGCAGCAATGGCCGTAGATCCGGTTTTCTTCACAACATAAGTCTGTATGCTCAGGAGTATCAGAGTAGCCAGAATCGAGAAAAGCATGACAACCATGCCCACTGATTCATTGCTAACGCTGCCCTCCCTCACCAACAACTGATCAATGGCGTTGAGAAAAAGAATAATAGCCGAACCTGAAATAAAAGCTGACTGAGCCAGAACAGCAAGAGACTCTGCTTTGCCATGACCAAATCGGTGCTCTGCGTCGGCGGGTTCAAGAGCAATTCTGACAGCTACCAGTGTAATAACTGAGGCGATCACATCCATGACTGAATCCAACAGCGTTGCCAGAACGCTAAGAGAGTCGGTCATAAACCAGGCGGCAATTTTAACGAATATGAGGACGGCGGCAGTTGTGACAGAAGCCATTGAAGCCAGCTTCATCAACTTTTCATGGTTTTCGGAGATGTTCTTGGAGGGTGTAGACATACGATCCATCGATGATTAAGTTGATTCCCTGATTCCAGAATACTGAAACTGCACTGAAAATCCTAGCTGCCTGTTGGACTTAAGACTGTCCTGCCCGGCAACTGCTCCTGCGTTGCTCTGGCTCCTGCATCCATGCAGTTGTGAGAAAAGGGTCTAAAAATTCCTGCTCTCTTGTCAAATAGCTCGCTATTCCCCTCGGAATCAGAAATTTTTATCCTAAATTTCTCACAATCCTGGTTACGGAGACGCTTAAGTCCGACAGGCTTCCAGAAGCCCGACTAAATTGTCATTAGCACTATGATGAATGTTCATTGAGATGGTTATAGATCCACTCACCAAGCTGCTCCATTTCAAATGGCCAGCTTATCTCGTCACCCTGTTCAGTAGCGATCACCGGGATCTTGACACCGTATCGTACGATTAAATCCTCAGATGCACTGATTTCAACCGCAGACCATCGGAATTGACTATTAAGTTGAGGATGTCGGCCGAGAATATTAAGAAATTCTTCAGCATGATCACACAGGTGACAACCAGATGTGGTATAGAAAGATAAGTGCAGCACAAATTTTCCTGAACAGCGGGAGATTAAGTCGGATACAATTGTAACCGTTCATTCAGCTCACCCCAAACTATTGAGGTGCTACAGAGCTGCATTTTCACTGTAAAAAAGAATAATCAGGCCTGATAAACGATGGACTTTACCTTTTTCAATCAATTGATGTTAATCCTGGCTCTCTCCGTGGGAGCCATTGCACTGTTTCATCGCCTGAATCTGCCAGAGAGTCTTGGCTACCTGGCCGTGGGTATCGTACTTGGCCCTACCGCCACAGGTTTGATTGATCATAGCTTTGATATCAGCCTGCTGGCCGAAATTGGCGTGGTTTTCCTGTTGTTTACCCTGGGTCTTGAGTTTTCGCTCAAACGAATGAAGTCCATGAAGCGGGAAGTGTTCGGACTTGGGGGCGGGCAGGTCCTGTTATGTGGGGCAGGAATATTTGCGGTTCTGCTGTTGGTTGGAACATCAGTAAAAGAAGCTTTGATCGTTGCAGCCGCTCTTGCTCTGTCTTCTACTGCGATTGTTTCTAAAGAGTTGACCCAGAGTAATGAAATTCGCAGTCGTCAGGGCCAGATGGCGATTGGCGTGCTGCTATTTCAGGATATTGCAGCGGTTCTATTCCTGATTCTGGTACCAGCGCTGGCGGGTGCGGGTGATAAGTCAGTTTTCACCACCATCAGCATGGCTCTGGCCAAAGGCCTTCTTTTTGTTCTTCTCATGATGGCTGTTGGTAAATGGATTCTGCCCAGGGTCTTCAACGAAGTGGCCAGGGCTCGTTCTGAAGAGCTATTTGTATTGACTGCGCTCATGATTGCCCTGATGGCTGCCTGGCTAACCCATGTTCTGGGTCTATCTATGGCTCTGGGTGGCTTTATTGCCGGGATGATGATGGGAGAGAGTAACTATAAGCATCAGGTGGAAGCGGATATTCGTCCTTTCCGGGATATTTTACTGGGACTGTTCTTTGTCTCCGTTGGGTTGATGCTTGATCTGAATATTCTGCTGAAGTTCTGGCCAGCAATTATTCTGGGTACCTTGGGTCTGGTTCTCTTCAAACTGGGTATCATTACGCTACTGGCAAGAATGCTTAGAGAGAAAAAAAGCACTTCACTAAAAACTGGCCTGGCGCTGGCTCAAGGGGGCGAATTCTGTTTTGCCCTCATTGCCCTGGCTACTCAATATGGTCAGACGGGAGGGGAGAGAGCTTCTGTGGTGTTGGCTATTACCATTCTTTCCATGATTCTGGCGCCGTTGCTCATCAGAAACAGCAGCAAAATTGTCAATCTTCTATACAAGAAACAAGAAGCTAAACAGTCTCAAATTGATCAGGGCGATATTGAGCAGCAGGTCTCTCACATCAGGCAGCATACCCTGATTTGTGGCTACGGGCGCGTGGGACAGACTATAAGCCGATTCCTGGGGCAAGAAAAGCTGGCTTTTGTAGCAATCGATAATGACCCTCTGCATGTTCATGAAGCCGGGCTTGCAGGTGAACCCGTCTTTTATGGTGATTCTCGTCGATTAGAGCTTTTGGAGTCGGTCGGTTTGAAACGTGCCAGACAAGTGATTATCTGCATTGATCGCAGTGAGAATGCTCTGGAAATCGTCAAAACGATTCGCTCCCATTATCAGGATATTCCTATTCTGGTAAGAACTCAGGATGACAGTCTGACAGCCTCACTTAAAAACGCTGGTGCCACAGCGGTTATTCCCGAAGTGCTCGAATCCAGCTTGTTGATTGTGAAGCATGTTCTGTTAATGTTGGGCATGGATCCCAATCAGGTTAGGGGCAAGATCAATAAAGCCAGAGAACAACAGTACGATATTCTCAATGGTTACTATCCGGGCTATGAAGATGTTCTGGCAGATAGTGAAGAAACCTCTCTGCGCCATGCCGTTAACGTTTGTCGGGGTAACACCTGTGAAGGATTGGATCCCTGTGATTTACCACTTGAACAAGATGTTTCTGTTGTTGAAGTGAAACGAGACGGCCAAAGTTTGGATCCGGAAGATGTGGATGCTCTTAAACAAGACGATATTGTTATTCTGACGGGACCTCTCGCACCCATGCAGCAATCTGAAAAGAACCTTATCTGATCCTGTGGCAGCCATGAAATATGGGCTGCCACTTTCTTAAAAAAATCTTAAAATTCTTTCTCGAAATTAAACTCTGTCCAGAGTTAGATAACTGCCTAACGGTAGAAATAATCCACAATATAATAAAAATAAGTTCATTAATTTCAATATGATACAAGAATAACTTAATAACCGTTCGAACAGGCACTATAATAGTATTTGTGAAAGGAATCTCGGAAAAAACAGGCGGTTAACAATAACTTATATAAATAATACAGGTGAACTACTATGGCCACTCGATCGACTCAGTGCTCTCTCTCTTTGCTTTTTATGCTGGTGTCGGTCCTGACTGTTAAACCTCTTGATAGTCACGCCTTCTTCCTTGAGTTCTATATGCCTCCCTACTTTTCAGGTATGGAAGCGCGCCCAATTGCTTATAAATCAGAACCGCCCCAGAATGCTTCTCTTATTCAGCAGGAAGAGCCTTTTTTCTGCAATGACTACGAGACAAATTTTAATTATTTTAAAAGTCTGCCATCCACTGCATTAATAAAGCTTGGTGGCTTTGGATTATTGGGAACAGCTTTAACCCAATCAGTATCAGGCGGAGTGAATCCTCGTAATTACTGGCACAAGCCTATTTTTCTATTGAACCTGGTCACAATTCTTTCCTGGTCCATACCTCAGGCAAGCTATACCAATGAATACACTCTATCTGCTGCGCAATACCAAAAAGCTGAAAACAAGTCAGATCGCACAACAACGGCAAGCAGCAACAATACTCAGCTTTATGAGGAAGAGCCTTTCGCCGGTTACGCGATGACAAGCCTGTCATTTGTCAGCCTCAATTTACTCGCTGAATTTTATAATGCCAACAATCCGTCCCCAGGACCCGGGGTGAATATACTGGAAAATTTTGCCATCGGTGCGAAATCGATTGGTGTTACCAGCAACGTGGCGTCAGCCCTGAGAACTCACCTCAAAAATGGTTATCTAAGTAAGGGTTATACAATCTATGAAGCTGCTGCTGCTGCATCAAGAGATGTAACCATTATCTACACAGCTGTTCTGGCTGGAGTGGTAAAAACTGGTCTGCTTAACTCAGCAGCTATGGACGGCGTAAACGCCAAAGATATTGAGCAATATTCATGGGCCATGGCTCATTACGTCGGTCGAAAATACTACCATGTATCCCTCTCAGCAGGAATGATGATCAGTGCGGCCTATGAATCGATTGGCTCTCTTGAAAATTACTGCATGGCAAACTTTGATCAGGTTTTGCCCCATGCTCACTATGATGAAGCAGAAAAGCTGGTTTTTTGTAAAGGTGTAGCTTCTGTTTCGATGGCCAGCATCGGCGGTCTGGCTTTATTGAAATATTCCAGTGGTCTGACCTGGATTTATCTCGTAAATGCTGTTGAAGCAGCGGGTCTGATTAATACAGAAATGGCAATCACTCTGGGTCGAAATCTTTTCGATCACCCGGCCGCTAAAGATACAGCAGGACTTACCCTGGGAGGAACAATTACGGCAGGTTCGCTTTTCCTGAACCTCTATTACTTCCCCGGAATAGTTATGACGAGCCTATTCCAGGGCTCCGGGCTAATCATGATATATGAAGGCGGTTCTACACTGGTCAGTCATTCTTATCCTGCTGCAGGAAAAATATTGGCTCTTGGACACAGCTTAATGGGGAATTATGACTATGTCTGTAAACCAAGAGCCAAAGGTCTCAACCATCTTGACCCATAACTATTTGTGCGGTTCTGTTATTTAGGGATGCTACATGCAATCATTGATCAAGCAGTTTTTTTTTCTGGTTTTATTGTTTTGCTTCACCTCTCTTTGTGCCGCTCAGTCGAAGTTCAATCTCAGCACTTCTCTTTACACTCCTTCCCTGAATTCTGACCCGAAACCAGGGCTTGAACCAGAAGTGAATGTGAACCTTTTCTGGTCTCATCAACCATTCAGCGTGGAGCTTCAAAAACAGCATGAATCTGGAGAATTTATAATAACTGAGCTACCGGAAATGGATTTGCAAGAGGCAAGAACATTTCTGGATACGACATTATCCAACCAGCTTAAGGAAAGAAGTCTGGATCATGAAATTCGAGTACCCTGTAATAGGCAAAGTCGCAAATGTGATGTTGAGGTTTACCTGTTCAATCAGCGGGAATCATCAAAGCAGCTGACAGAGATTATACGATTTACGGTACTTCTGAATTTAAGGCCAGCCACAGTAAACACAGACTCTTATCACTCATCGAAAATCGATAAATCAGGTAGTAACGCACATTCTGGCTTAGAAGAAGAATCTGATTCACACTGTATTGCAAGTATGTCTTGTCCTTCTGCTTCTGTTTCAACAACAGAAACAGCTTCATTACAAGAATCAGATCTACCTGACCTTGATCAGGACTGGATGGATCGAGTTCATGTCTATCGAAATCAAGAGAATGGAGACAATCTGGTCATAAGGGATAACATTGTCTACTACACCGGTAAATCACTGACTGTTATTCTCAGTCTATTCAATACGCTGCTATTCCAGTCGGGCCCCATTGATACCAGTGACGGATATTATGGGCATTTCACCAACGCCCACGTATTGGCAGAGGCCCTCGCAATGGGGGATACAATACCGCTTTTGATCAGAGATCATAAGTTGGCTTACGTTACACCTCAGTTAGATGCTACCGGCTTCGCTCTGAGCCTCGCTATTTATGTTACCTACGTATATTACTGGGATAATTTGACTCTGGACAAGAGAAAGATGTCGGGGGCAGATGTGCGGGTATTTTACGCCTGGAAGCTGTTTGCAAATATTGCGACCAAAGCGATTGGCGAGGTCGCAGAACAGAGAGTATTTGCTAATGAGACCGACAGTGATATTCATAAAATAAAATCCTCGCTGTTTACCAGCCTGATAACAGCCCTTCCCTACGGGACAAAGTTACTGGTAACAGCTTTTACAGGAAATAACTATGCCAACCACTTATTGATGGCTGTACCGGCCGATCACCTGCTCTCATGCTCGATCAGTGTGAATGGCGTCTGCATTCAACTGTTTTTCCATCGTATTCTGGGAGAAGCTGATATGACCATTGTTCCTGCTACATCACTGGAACCGGCTAAAAAAGTGACATCTGGCCTTTCTTATATTCCGTCAGCGATGACACAGGTTGCCATAGGAAAAGCTTTGAACGCGCTGGGGATGACTGTATGTGGTGGACATTACATAAAAGGCGCCGGGTATGCATTGGTTGACGGTGTCGATAAATATCTGATTGCCCAAGGTGCCAGCGATCTTAGCCGGTATACAGCGTTAACGGGTGGTGCCCTTTTTATGAGTTACAGTAACTATTCATTCAACAGGGCATTTGCGTCTGGATTCAGTTACCGCTACGCAAAATATCTGATGATTTTGGCAAGTACGGCTTTTATGACACTGTCTGAGTTTTACTTTCATACAACTATATTAAGGTGATTTTAACTTGATTGCGTCATGGTAGGTCTTCTCTTGTCAGATCACTTGTGATTTCATCGCAGGGATGCAATAAGATGACACAGGCACGGAATGGAGAACTATGATGGCAAATGGCACAGGCTTTCTTTCAACGTTGCAGAGCACTCTGGCGTCGGCGTTTGGTGTACAAAGTGAAAAAAAACGGAAGCGTGATTTCTCTCAGGGGCGTCCGGCGCACTTCATCATCGCCGGTATGATTGGAACACTTGTTTTTATTCTGATCTTAATGCTGGTGGTGAAACTGGTGCTCAGTCAGTCTGGGTAGACTTATTGATGACTGACCCAATATACGGCAGTAACAACAACCAGCATCACGATTGAAACAGCTGCAATAGCATCAACAGTACTGTCTTTCGTGGGTTTTCCCTGAGCCATTCATCATCCCCTCAATCAGTTACTTGACATTCAGTTATTTGATAGCGCTACTCCAAGCTAGCCGATTATCAGTCTTTGGGCAACTAGCAGTTGCCCGGCTTGATGATCCTTTTCCACAACATAGGTCTTGATTGAGGCATTCATCTGAAATAGTGTACCCGTAGCTTGGAATCGGATCGGTATCATCAATCTCTCTTATGCATAGATTCGTTCGGATATGCTGTTTTCATCTAGTTATATAAAAAAATTTTTTATTACAAATTCAAAAATACTGGTATCTTTTGTATTCTCGGTCGTGGCTGGAATCTGCATCGAGCCTGAAACAGATTTCCTGAGGCCTAACGGAGACAGGCCATTGGATAGCTCGCCAACTCAATTAGAAAATTATTCCCATGTATAAATACGATGAGTACGATCAACGCATCGTCGACGAAAGAGTGAGTCAGTTCAGAGACCAGACTCGACGTTACCTCGCCGGTGAGATCGCAGAGGACGATTTTTTGCCCCTGCGTCTGCAGAATGGCCTCTATATCCAGCGTTTTGCTCCCATGTTGCGGATCGCAATTCCTTACGGTTTATTGAATACCCGCCAAGTCAGAAGACTCTCTGAAATCTCGCGCAAATACGATAAGGGCTACGTGCACTTCACTACCCGTCAAAACGTTCAGTTGAACTGGCCTCTGCTTGAGCAGGTTCCTGAAATTCTCGCTGATCTTGCGGAAGTTGAGATGCATGCAGTGCAGACCAGTGGAGCCTGTATTCGTAACACGACTACCGATCAGTTTGCCGGTGTTGCCCGAGATGAAATTGTAGATCCAAGACCCTGGTGTGAAATCATCCGTCAGTGGTCCACATTCCATCCGGAATTTGCCTTTCTGCCCCGAAAATTCAAAATCGCCGTTTGTGGTTCTGAAGAAGATCGTGCTGCCACTATGGTTCATGACATTGGTGTTCATGCCTTCCGAAATGAGAATGGCAATGTTCGATTCAAGATACTGGCCGGTGGTGGACTGGGACGAACACCCATGGTGGCAAGTGTCATCAGGGAGTCCATAGAGCCTGAGCATTTGTTGACCTATCTGGATGCCATTCTGAGGGTTTATAACCGCTATGGTCGTCGTGATAACAAATACAAGGCGCGCATCAAGATTCTTGTAAAAGCAATGACACCTGAGGTGTTCACCGAGAAAGTGGAATCAGAATGGGAGCAGATCAAAGACTCTGCATCTCTCTTGCCTGAAGCCGAAATAGAGCGTGTCAGCCAGCACTTCATTGATCCGGAATACAAAGGTCTGGTGGATCAGGACTTTAATGATCTTGCTTTGCAAGCACCGATAGGTTTCCATTCCTGGCTGAAGCAGAATGTATTTGCCCATAAGAAACCGGGTTACTGTGCCGTTACTGTGACATTGAAAGCTACCGGGGAGGCTCCTGGTGATGTCTCTGCAGAACAATTGGATGTGATTGCTGATCTTGCCGATCAGTTCAGTCTTGGAGAGCTCAGAGTCAGCCATGAGCAGAATCTGATATTTGCAGACGTCGAACAAACGGCACTGATTGAACTTTGGGAAAAATTGTCAGCTGTCGGTCTGGCGACGGCCAATCGTGGCCTATTAACCGACATGATCTGCTGCCCGGGTGGTGATTTCTGTGCACTGGCCAATGCTCGATCTATTCCCCTGGCAGAAGAGATTCAGCGCAAGTTCGACGATATCGACTTTCTGCATGACGTCGGTGAGCTGGACCTGAACATTTCAGGTTGCATGAATGCATGTGCCCATCACCATGTGGGTCATATAGGTATTCTGGGTGTTGACAGAAAAGGCATTGAATATTATCAGGTTCAGGTCGGTGGCTCTGCTTCAAAAGGGGCAACCCTGGGCAAGATTATTGGACCGTCCTTCAAGCGTGAAGAAATTCCTGACGTGCTTGAGAAAATCCTCAATGTTTACATAGAGCAGCGTCGTGAAGATGAACTGTTTATTGATACCTGCCAGCGCATTGGCATAACCCCTTTCAAGGAGCGTGTGTATGCCCAGGCTGCTTAAAAATAACGAAGTTTTTGAGGATGATTACCAGATTCTGGATTCTGAATCTGAAGATCTGGCATTTACAGGGACACTGTTGATCCCGGCCAGGGAACTCGATCAACATGAGAAACTGCTTGAACAAAAGCAGCAGCCAACAGGCTTGTTCCTTGATAGTGATGACAATGTCGAAAGTTATGCTGACATACTGTCCAGCTTCGACTTGATCACCATTAATTTTCCCAAGTTTATTGATGGTAGAGGCTATTCTCTCTGCCGCATCCTCAGGGACCGTTATCATTACAAAGGGGATATCAGAGCCGTGGGTGACGTGCTTATCGATCAGATTTTCATGTTGCAGCGTTGTGGCTTTTCAAGTTATTACCTGAGAGAAGACCAAAAAGCAGAAGATGCTATCAAGGCATTGGATACTTTTAGCCTCAGGTATCAGGGAAGCAGTGATGACCCTGAACCACTCTATAGAAAAAGAAAGGTATCTTAGAAGAGCCTGATCCATCTTGTTAAGGGCTGCAATCCAATCTGCAGCCCTACCCTTCTCTTGTTTACCGGACTCCCAACCTTGGGTATATACTTGGTCTTTTAGCTTCAAGCAAAATGCGGGCTGGAATAGCCCTTTTATAAACAATCATTTATCTGGCGAGTCTAATGGAAAGTGGTTCCCTGCTCTTCTCTTTCTTTCTTATCTTCAGTGGTGCTGCAATACTCGCTACTGCCGCGCTATTTACCCGTCAACCTCTTCTGGTTGCCTACATCGTACTGGGTGCCTTCCTCGGCCCCTATGGCATGGAAATGGTTACGGATACCGGGCTTTTAAATGATATTGCTCACGTCGGAATTATATTCCTGTTGTTTTTGCTTGGACTGGATATGCAGCCTGCTCACCTTGGTCATCTGCTCAAGAAAACAGCTACGGTAGGACTCATCAGTTCGATCATATTTGCACTAACCGGTTATGGACTGGGGCTGGCATTTGGTTTCAGCCAAAAAGAAGCCGTCATAACCGGTGCTACAATGATGTTCTCCAGTACGATTATTGGTATCAAATTATTGCCAACCACGGTACTGCATCACAAACATACCGGAGAGATTCTTGTCAGTCTGCTGCTTTTGCAGGATCTGCTGGCGATTCTGGTTCTCCTGTTGCTTTACAACTTTGATGGTGGATTTGCTAACAGTAGAATGGACGTTCTGATGGCTCTCGCCGCATTACCCATGATCATAGCTGCGGCTTTTCTGGCAGTTCGTTATGCTCTGTTGCCATTGATGGCACGCTTTGACCGGTTTCATGAATACATGTTCCTGTTAGCCATTGGCTGGTGTCTTGGCTTCGCTGAACTGGCCCATGCCTTGAATCTTTCCTATGAAATTGGTGCCTTTATTGCCGGGGTCAGCATTGCTACCAGCCCGATTTCTCAATACATTGCCATTAATCTAAAGCCATTGAGAGATTTCTTCCTGGTTCTGTTCTTCTTCTCAATCGGTGCCAGCTTTAACCTGAATTTGTTTGGAGATGTTTGGCTACCTGCCCTGATCATGACAGTTATTTGTCTGCTTCTTAAACCCGCCACATTTGGTATTTTGCTGAGAGCCAATGAGAAAAAATCAACGGCATGGGAAGTAGGTTTCAGATTGGGCCAGACCAGTGAGTTTTCTATTCTGATTGCAGTACTGGCAACGGGACAGATGTTAATCGGGGAGATAGCAGCTCACGTCGTCCAGGCAACTGCCATACTGACTTTAATCATCTCTTCCTACGTTGTAGTGTTTAATTATGAATCACCCATAGCTGTGTCGGAAAAGCTGAGAAGAGACTAAATCGGGATAGGGCGTAGCCTCACAGCTACGCTCTATCCCGATCAGACAACTTTGGAGCAGTTAAGAAAAGTATCGACCCTGAGACAATCTTTCCCAGATTTTTCCAAAGGCATTATCGAGAGTCGTTTCAGCGGCCAGGCCCAGTTTGCTGGCCATTCCCTTTTTCACTTCATAGCTGACCTGAATAATGTCTACTGAGTCTACCTTGCTATAGATATATTCATCACTGGTCATGACTTGATCAATCAGGTTTTTCGCAATTGCCTGACGGCCATACCAGATTTCACCGGTGGCGATCTCTTCTATGTTCACCTGCTCACGTTCTTCCTTGATGAAATCTTTGAACAGCTCATGAGTATCCTGAATATCCTGCTTGAACTTATCACGGCCCTTTTCAGTGTTTTCACCAAGAACTGTCAGAGTGCGTTTAAATTCACCGGCAGTGTGCAGTTCAATATCAACGTCATGTTTCTTAAGCAATTTGTTGATATTGGGCAGCTGAGCCATAACCCCTATGGAGCCAATTATGGCAAAAGGCGCAGCAACAATCTGATTAGCCGTACAGGCCATCATATAACCACCACTGGCAGCCACTTTATCGACTGCAATGGTGAACTTAACACCACGATCTCTGATACGTTGTAACTGGGAAGCCGCAAGACCATAGGCGTGAACCATGCCTCCAGCACTCTCCAGCTTAAGAAGTACTTCATCCTTATCTGTGATAACAGAGAGTACTGCGGTGATCTCTTCCCGAAGAGACTTGACCGCAGAAGCTTTCATATCGCCATGAAAATCAAGGACATACAGGCGTGGTTTTATTTCCTTTTCTTTATCCTTTTTCTTTTCCTTGTCAGCTTTCTTTTTTTCCTTAGCCAGCTGCTTCAGGCCTTCCTTGTCGAGAGTCGCATGCTGAAGATCATCCTTCAGGTGCTGAAAGTGTTCATTCAGTTTCTTGATTTCAAGATGCCCTTTACTGATCTTTTTGGATTTTTCTCCCATTGCTGCTACGGCAACAATGATGATCAGCAGTGCCACAACAAATGTGACCACTTTGGCAAGGAATAAGCCGTATTCCGCCAGATACTCCAAGAGAGCCTCCCATGATACATGTCAAAATGAGTGCTTAAGGATACCTGAAAAAGAGAATTTGTTTTATGGGTTTAGGCAATGGTTTACATTTCCAGTTGTCCAGACCAAAAACAGACACCTCTGAAGCTCTTGTAAGCAGCGAGCCCAAAAATAACGTTATCAGCGTCGATCACATGAGATGGGCAGCACAGGATTCATCTGCACAGGGGCCACAAGAGCGATAAAAAATCCTATAGATCCCGAAGATATTCCCTGAAAAGTGCTCTGATTTAACGTAAGCATGAAACTGTCGAGTGGTTCAGACCTCACTCTCAAGTTCCTTAGTCTATGCTACGTGCAGGCACTAAACATGATTTAGTTGAGTGACTATGATCAAACGACACATGTGTACCGTTCTGCTTGTCTTAAGCTTACTTTGTAATCACGCCCTTGCTGACACAGCTTGTGAAGTTAATAATGGCAAAAATCAAGACTTCAGAAATTTTCCTACAACGCCTGATGATACGATCTTAAACAGCCGTAATGACGGGGTTGCAGACATTTGTGTTATAAACGGCGAACAAATAAGAACATTTGACTATAGCAGTGGCCTCACCGTTAATATCACCAAATCACCCATTCAATTGCTTTATATGAACACATATATTTTTGGTGGCCTGACCGTTAATGGCAATGACTCCAGCAATGGTCTGTTTATCATTGGTTCTGAATTTGGATCTACTATCGAAGGTGACGTCAACATTATAAACAAAGGTAAATTAGAGCTTGTCAGCTTCAATAATAGCTCTTCAACACCTCGATTTCATTATGATAACGCCATTATTAATATTGAAAATGACTCAGCCTTACAAATTGATTACAACACATCGAATATAACTGGTTACTACATGTCATTAAGGGCTATTACAGGTGAAGGTGAAACCGTCATGAATAACTTTGGCCCTAAAAGGGATTTCGAGCAAGGGAGCTTATATATACACACAAAAGATAATGACAATTATGTCTATAATGGCGATTTCGTTACTTCTAATGGCAAGCCCATAGAAAGTTTACATATCGACGGCCCAGGAAAGTGGACATTTACAGGTGATATTAGAAATGCTGGAACTGGTGGCACCATAGGTTTCACAGATGGTTTTGAATATATTGAAGTGAACCGGGGCAGTACATTAGAGATCACCACAAAGCCTTTTATTTATGGCAGCAGAGTCGATATTGGTGGCACGCTGATCTTTAATCAAAGTTTTGACGGCACTGTATCAGGCGCTGAGTTCAATGGTGACGGGAAAATTATTAAAAAAGGGACATCCAATGTCAGTTTAGCGGGAATTAACAGCAGTTTTCGTGGTGATATTCATATTGAAGAAGGCACTTTAAGCTTGATAGGCAGCGCCAACCTTAGCAATTCGGGTTGGCTCTATATCAACGATGGCACCACTCTCAATGTCAGCCAGGGAGGCAATACCCGTGCAATTAACAGGATTGCCGGCGCAGGGCGTATTGAGTTAGGCAATAGCACTGTATATAGAATCATTCAATTAGCCCCTGGCGATAACGGCATAGGTGTTTTATATGTCAATGGGTCAGGCACACTTGATTTTTCAAATACTAAAATTTCCATTGAATTAGATCCGACTTTAAGTGCTATCCCAAAAGAAGGCCTGACTCACGACAGCGTCATAGCTAACTCAAAAATCAATGTAAATAAAACGACCACAATCGGTCTATATAACCTGCAAACAAATGCTTCACCTGATGAATTTCTTCATGGCAAACGGTTTACCGTTTTAAGAGCTGGTTCAGGACTATCATCTTTGACCGAGACTCAGATAAATGAAGACCCCCAAAGCTTTAATCCCTTTATAGAGGTAGACACATCTAAAACCACAATCACAGATACTGATGTCACTGTAGAGTTTGGTGTAAAAACCGTTCAACAAGCCACAGAAACCATAGCTAGGATTGATACAAAAGCAGTTAATGGAGCTTCAAAAAATAAACAATTGGCTGCTGCTCAGTATATCGAAAAAGTTACGGGCTTAACAGGCACTCAAGCCCCTTCAGAAAAACAGATTGAAAACAATAGTTTTTTTCAAGGGCTGACTGGCTTGGATTTAGCTAATATGGCTTCTAATAATAACCCTGAAGCTTATGCCTCTAATATGAGTGTTGCTCTTGAATTTAACAGTTTGGTTGCTAACGCCGTCTTTGATAATGGCTTGAGTAAAATCACCTCACGCAACCTTACCCAAGTGATTAACCCTGACACCAAAAAACGTTTATGGCTTTCTACATTAAACACCAACGGTAAAGTCGATGGGGACTCAGGAAAAACTGGGAATTATGAATACAGTCAAAGTTTATTGCTTCTTGGTTTAGACGCTTTCAATCAAAGCCAACAGACTCTTGGTTTTTTTGTAGGCACAGGAAATCCCGAATTAAAAGAGCACGATCATATCAATCAAAAGTTCAACGCTGATAGCTGGCTAGTAGGCAGCTATTTTAACTGGCAATTTAACTCAAGATATAGAATGAACACCATGATGTTTCTGTCCCAGAATGACTTTGAATCCAAAAGAGCTAATATCAATACAAGTGGGCAAAGCACAAGCGCTTCTGAATCACAATACAAGCAAACTCTTCTCACCCTGGGCATTCAAGTTGAAGATGTATTTAAACAGTCTGACAGCTTACTGTTGGCTTCAATATTTGGGTTTAACTACACCTACCTTGATCAAGGTGCTATTAAGGAAAGTCGCGGAGGTGAAGATTATGACTATGAAATCGATAGTGCAGACGCTCAATCTCTAGTTCTGGTAGCCGGGTTAGATACTTTGATTGAAGCTTCAATTGCAGAAAAACCCGGTTATGTCGACTTTAGAATTCGCTATGAGTTTGACATAACAGCTAATCGAAAAGAAACTCATGACTTAGATGCAGGCTTAGCTGGCCAGAACAAGGACGAATTTTCCGGGCAGAACCGAGGCCCGCATGCTCTGATGTTTGGAGCAGGCTATAACATCAATCTGACAAAGTCATTTAATCTAGGTACTGATGCAAGTTATACCATTAGATCGGAGGGGCATGATTATCGCGCTGGGCTTAATCTGGCTTATTTATTCTGATTATTGAATCCTCTCAAGGTAGATCGTTGCAATGGTTTTATCAGTCCCATGTTTGGTTTGATTGCCAATCCTTCACATTGGACTCAGACGACTGCGTGCTGTTTACTATTGGTTCGACAGTATTTTCTGACTGTTTAGATTTTTCACGGAGCGTTTAGTTGTTATTCTTTAAAAGTATGATTGTATAATATTATTTATCTATTAAATGCCTGGCTATTGTGAATTTAGGCGGAACGTCCGGTAGGTTATTTCTCTGGAACCATTCAGCGCTCACAAGTTCTTTCTCTTCAAGAAAAATCTCCCCTGATTTATATTCGGCGTGATAGCCCAGCATCAAGGCATGAGGAAATGGCCAACTCTGACTGAGCTGGTACTTTATTTCACCGACCTCCAGACCGACTTCTTCCCTGATCTCTCTCACTACAGCTTCCTCTGCACTCTCTCCTGGCTCTATAAAACCGGCGATAACCGTATGCATTGTCGTATTTCGCAAATGTCGTCTATGACGAACGAGCAATATTTCATCACCTTTGTGAATAAGAACAATGATGCACGGAGATATCCTTGGATAGTAAGTCATCTCACAAGCTGGGCAAGACATTGCCCAGTCCCCTTCGCCTGACATGCACGGGCTACCGCAGCGGCCACAGAATTGGTGGTCTCTCCTTGATCTCAAGATTTGAGCTGCATGGCTGTATAATGCCACCATTGATTCAGGCTGCATTGCCATATACTGTCGGGCGTCAATGGCACTGCCCTCATCTGGAATACGGTCTGTTTTTATAACCGAGACCGAATACTTGTCCAGTGTTCCGGTTCTGATCGCTTCGAGGCCATCCATCCAGGAGCGATTCTCCCAGAGGAACCCGCCATCAGGATTCATCACGATGTCATGACCAGAAAGAATCAAAAAACGATCAGACTGATCTCCTTTCTGAGTCCAGCCACTTGCAGGTTGGTATGGCATAAATGTCACAGCTCTCGTTGATGAATCAATCGTTGGCCATTGCAAACTTCATTTATCAAAAGCAATCACCAGTCTTGCTGACCTATTTTTTGCAGTTTTTCCTGATGCAGTTTTAATTCAGCATCGGTCGGTTTGATGATTTTCAAGGCAGGCCTGTCTGAAGATAAACGTCTGATAACCGTTACATCATCCTCTGTCCCCTCTCCTGCTCCACCCAAGAGCAGCGAAGTCTGGCCACCGGTCATGGCGAGATATACTTCAGCCAATATTTCAGAGTCAAGAAGCGCCCCATGGAAGGTACGGGCTGAGTTATCGATAAAATAACGTTTACACAGTGCGTCCAGGTTATTTTTCTGACCTGGGTGTTTCTTTCTTGCTATGGCAAGGGAGTCGGTAATTTTACTGTAGTCCTCTACCTGTCCGAGGCCGGGGTCCAGCCACTTGAGCTCATGGTTGAGAAAGTTAACATCAAAGGGGGCGTTATGAGCAATCAGTTCAGCATCCTTGATATAATCCAGAAAGTCTTTGGCCACTGCTGCAAAGAGCGGTTTGTCCCGAACAAATTCGTTGGTAATACCGTGAACCTGAATAACCTCATCATCCATATGCCGCTCAGGATTGATATAGACATGATAGGTATTGCCCGTCAGCTTCCTGTCAATCATCTCCACACAACCGATTTCGACAATTCGGTGGCCCTGTGAAGGGTCGATACCGGTGGTTTCCGTATCCATTATGATTTGGCGGCTCATTGATTCTTACCTTCAATAATCTCTTGGGCACCGCGACAGGCGAGTTCATCGGCCATTTCATTTTCCCGATGTCCTGCATGCCCTTTCACCCAGCACCATTCAATCTTATGGCGGGTATTCTGAACATCAAGCCGCTCCCATAAGTCCTTGTTTTTTACGGATTTACCTGCTGCTGTTTTCCAGCCTTTGCGTTTCCAGCCATTCAGCCATTCGGTAATACCCTTTCGTACATATTGGGAATCTGTCGTGACACGGACCGTACAGGTCCGTGTCAAGGTTTCCAGTCCCATAATAGCGGCCATCAATTCCATACGGTTATTGGTGGTTTCCTTTTCACCGCCATACAGTCCTTTTTCAGCAGTGCCATAACGCAATACCACCCCCCAACCTCCGGGGCCAGGGTTTCCTTTACAGGCACCATCTGTAAAAAGCTCAACTAGCTTGCTCAACGATTATCTCCCACCCGGCTGGACCCTGTAATCGGCTTTCCGACCAGGGATTGCCCCACTGAGGACCACACAGGCTTGATCGGTGTCATGCCTGGCACTTCCCGGGTAGCAACTATGATGTAAAAACTGCCAAAGGGCAGCATCCAATTGTGACAGCGTTGTTCAATCACTTCCGTCTTCAAACCCATTGCAGAGTGGTTGGAGGGGAACAGATAGGCACCATGAATCACTTTCTCAACACTGAATCCCAGCAGGGTTAACCAGTCTTTCATCCGGCTGGGACTGATGAACTGAACCCCACGGAACAACTTTCGATAACCCGGAAGTATCATCCGCTTGATATTGCAGAGACTCAAAGGGTTAAAACCCACTACAATCATCTTGCCTCCGGGTATGATGGTATGACCGGCTTCGCTGAGAAGCCGGTGCGGACGATCAGACACTTCTACCATATGATGCAGCAAGACTAGATCCAGGCTGCCCGGAGCAATCGGCCAGTGGTAAGGATCAAGCAGTAATGAAGACACTGGTTCAGTGTTCAAAGGGTGAAACCGGAAGTTCCGGCTGACTTGAGAGCCTGACAGCAGAGAAGAAGTCGGGGATACGGATAACTCGACAGCGTGATAACCAAAGATATACTTTAACTCATGTTCTATGTGACAGCCTTCTGCCTTGAGCACAAACTCTCCTGCGCCGGACTGCATCCACTCCTGCAGGGCCCGCAACTTTTGAGGCATTTCAGGTCCGGTCGATTTTTTAAACCATTGCATCAGGCTTTTTCCATGTATGCTGTAGTCAAATCAGCAAAAACCTCGAGCCAGAATATAGTCCTGCTCAATTACACATCTTATCTGGCACGGCAGGATTCGACCAGCATCGGTGTCATCCCTTATAACAATGGTAAAGAAAACAGTACAGACTTTATACGCAAAATCTGTAAAATTGATTGTCTGGCCATTCCAGACATTAGAATGTTATTGACTATCACCCGACAGAATGTCCTATGATCCACATACAAGCTATCAAGGCTTTTCAAGATAACTACATATGGCTGCTTTCTGAAAGCGGCAGTCAACAGTGCCTGGTTGTTGATCCCGGTGAAGCTGACGTGGTTGAGAAAGCAATGAAAAGTCTGAATCTGGCGTTATCGGGCATTCTGATTACCCATCATCACTGGGATCATACGAATGGTATACAAGCGTTGACAAAAGACCGTAATATTCCCGTCTATGGCCCTGATAATGCTGAAATTTCCGGTATTACATACCCCCTGAATGGCACAGAGACACTGACAGTGCTCGGCACCGAATTCAACATTCTGAAAACGCCTGGTCATACGCTTGATCATATTGCCTATTTCGCCAATCCAGATCAGGACGACCCCATCCTGTTTTGTGGCGATACCCTATTTTCAGCTGGCTGTGGTCGACTGTTTGAAGGGACTGCTGAACAGATGCTGAGCTCATTGAATAAACTCCGTTCTCTGCCCAAAAACACCCGGGTATACTGTGCACATGAATACACTCTGGCTAACCTGGCTTTTGCCCGGGCCGTAGAACCCGCTAACCCCTCTATTAAGGAGTATCGCAATAAAGTCATTCAGCTTCGCGAACAGGGCAGGCCAAGCTTGCCTTCCAGCCTGGAGCTGGAATTTACCATCAATCCATTCCTGCGTATTGACCAACATAGTGTCATTACTGCAGTAAAGGAGCACGCCCCATGTACTGTCCTGTCAAACGATGCAGAGGTATTTGGAGCATTACGTCATTGGAAGGATCAGTTTTGATGACGATAAACATTGTGTTCCTTCACGATAAATAAATTTTTTATGTCTGAACCTTTGAATACAGAGCAGGCGTCCGGTCGTTATACCGGACCTCAAGTTAAACCCCTGGTTCGAGTCCTTGGCGCCGCCACACTCGTTATGACTCTTACAAGCTGTATGAGTACTTCTACAGAACAAGCGGGTACCAGTTCACCGGTCAAAGCTGAGCAAAATGTTACCAAAGGCAAAATGGCCAAGAAAGCGGTCAGAAAGCAGGTAGCCAAGCAACCAGCAACTGACCTTTGGGACAGGACCCGTCGAGGTCTCGCCATGGACCTGGATAATAATCATCCCCGGGTATTGGCAGAATTGCGCTGGTATAAGAAAAACCAGGGCTACTTTGACCGGGTTTCTGATCGCGCCAGTCCCTATTTCTTCTTCATCCTGATGGAAGCCGAGAAACGTGGCGTTCCTCTGGAACTGGCATTAATGCCCATAGTGGAAAGTGCCTTCGATCCATTTGCTTATTCCCATGCAGGTGCATCCGGCTTGTGGCAATTCATGCCAGCTACTGGAGAACATTACGGACTAAAGCAGAACTGGTGGTATGACGGTCGTCGTGATGTGGTTGAAGCTACCCGCGCAGCACTCGACTATATGGTCAGTCTCAACAATATGTTTGATGATTGGGAATTAGCGCTGGCTGCTTTCAATTCAGGGCCCGGACGGGTTATGAATGCGGTCAACAAGAACAAGAGACAGGGTAAATCGACTCGCTTCTGGCATCTTGACCTGCCAAGTGAAACCACCGCCTACGTCCCTAAGCTGATCGCCTTGGGCAAGATCGTTCGTAATCCGGCAAAATACGGTATCAAGCTGAAGCCTATTCCGAACAAACCACATTTTGCCAAGGTTAAAACCGGTGGTCAGCTTGACATGGCCAAGGCAGCCAAGTTGTCAGGTATTAGTCTGAATGAGTTATATCGATTGAATCCCGGGCTTAATCGCTGGTCTACCCCACCTTCTGGTCCTCACTATCTACTGATTCCTATTGCAAGGGCCGAATCCTTCCAAACTGAACTGGCTCGATTGCCTACGGAGAAACGTATGCAATGGCGCCGTTATTCCGTGAAGTCGGGTGATAGCCTCAGCAAGATTGCCAATACCTTCAATACCAAGTCCAAATTCATCAAGGAAGTTAACAAGATGGATACAGACTTGATCAGGGTTGGGCAGAGCCTGTTGATTCCTGTCCCCGCCAGAGAGAAGGAAAAGTATGCCCTGACAGCATCACAGCGTCGCATCGCCAAACAAAACACCCAGCGCACCGGTCGGCAAAGATTGAATTACTCCGTTAAATCAGGAGACAGCTTCTGGAGCATAGCTAAAAAGTACAACACTGGCGTTCAGGAACTGGCTCGCTGGAATGGCATGTCACCCAGAGATAATCTCAGAATCGGACAGAAACTGGTGGTATGGAGCAAAACCAATGCTGCCCGGAACGGTGTTGTTCGCAAGGTCAATTACAAGGTTCGCAGTGGTGACTCCCTGTCCCGTATCGCTGACAAGTTCAATGTAGCGGTAGCTCAGATCAAAACCTGGAACACCTTTGACAGCAAATACCTGCAGCCCGGCCAACGATTGACTCTCTACGTTGATGTGGCGCGCGCTTACGAATAATCAGCCAAGATGCCCAGACCCGATTTTTCACGGGTCTGACATCCTTCCCTGTAAAGCGCTCCCTTGAATTGTCGATGTCAAGTTCATTCGGTTTAATATTACCGGGGAGCATCATTGAAACCACTGACGCTATTTTTACTGCTCTATTTACAAGGAATGCTGGCAATTGCCAAAAGTGAGCAGTGGCAACACCATCTGTCCATCATGGACGAACCGCTCTATAAAAAAGATTTTAAGCACTTCCAATACGTCAACCCTGAAGCCCCCAAAGGTGGCCATTTGCGATTAGCAGCCCTGGGAACCTTTAATACTCTGAATCCATATAGTGCAAGTGGAATAGCCCCCACACAGGCAAACAATACTTACCGCTTCGGCTTTCTGGAGTTAAACGAGCCCTTGATGGTGGGCACTGGCCCTTATGCCCCCTCCATGGAACATAAAAGTACGGCTTATGGTCTGATAGCTGAAGCGGTGGCCTACGATCCGGAAAAACAAAAGCTCTCATTCAAGCTGAGAAAAAATGCCCGTTTCCATGACCAGCACCCGATTACCACCGAAGATGTTGAGTTTTCCTACAAGATACTGCTGGAACAGGGACACCCAAACTTCAAACTCGCACTGGAGCAGGTTGAACGCATCCAAATTGAAGATCGGTACATCATCCACTTCTTTCTGAAACCCTCTTCCTCTAAAGCACTCCCACTTAAACTCAGTGAGCTGCCTGTGTTACCAAAACATTACTGGCAGAATCGTGATTTTTCAAAAACCACACTCATACCACCTTTACTCAGTGGTCCATACAAGATTGCCAGGGTCAGACCGGGTGCAACCATCGTCTACGAGCGAGTCCCGGACTATTGGGGAGCCGAGCTAGCTGTTAACAGAGGCCTTTATAATTTTGACAAAGTCACTCTGAATTTTTACCGTGACCGTCATGTCAGCTTCCAGGCTTTTAAAAAAGGCGAGATTGATGTCCACTACGAAGGTGAGGCGAAAAACTGGGAAACAGGTTATGACTTTCCAGCCATGCAACAGGGCAAGGTTATCAAGCTGAATATTCCGGACAAAATGCACTATGGCAGAAGGTTCTTTGTTTTTAATCTCAAATCCCCACTGTTTCAGGATCGAAGAGTCAGGCAGGCTATCAGCCTGTTGTTCGACTGGGAATGGTCTTCAACAAAGCTCTTCTATAACGCCTATATCCGAACCACCCATTTCTTTAGTGCCCATGAGAATAATACTTCTGCCCTTCCCACACAGAACGAACAGGAACTGTTTAAACCTTTTCGATCGATATTGCCACCGGAGCTCTGTTCCAGGCCATTCGAGCTCTCAAAAACAAGCGGGGATGGAAATATCACAGCTCAACGAAGACAAGTCCTTAAACTCCTGAAAGAGGCCGGCTGGCATTACCATCAGGGGCAATTATTAAACGCTCGAAATGAACCCTTCCACTTTACATTTCTTCACTACTCAAAACTGGCTGACCGTTTCATACTCCCTTTTGCCGCCAACCTTGCCAGTGTAGGAATCAAAATGGATTTTCGGGCTACAGACCTGAGCCAATACCAGCGAAGACTGAGAGAAAGGGATTTTGATATGGTTCAAACAACCCTGATGGTACCTTATCTCCCCGGCGAACACCTCAAAGGATTATTTCATTCAGAATCTGCAGATATTAAAGGCAGCCAGAACCTTGCCGGAATTCATAACCCGGCCATTGATGCCTTGATTGATCATGCGCTCTCAGCCCATAGTAAAAAGGATCTTTATACCGCGATGCAGGCTTTGAATCGTCTTTTGCTCTGGGAGCATTACTTCATTCCTAACTGGCAGGGTCGTTTTATAAGAATCGCATACTGGCAGCACCTGCAAACTCCTGAAACTTTCCCACCCTTTGGTATTCGTCTTACGTCATGGTGGATGAAACCCAAATCTTCAGCTGGCTCAAAACAGAGAACAGAATGACTATTAAACCATGGGCACATACTCTTATTGCTCTGATTCTTGCCTGCTTTTACGCTTCTGCTCAGGCCGGTATTCAGCAACCTTATCACAACAGTCATGCTATTAACCTGATCGGCACTCCCAAATATCCTGCTGACTTTCAACACTTTTCCTATATCAATCCTGATGCTCCCCGTCAGGGCAAGGTCAGACTCGCTGCTCTTGGTACCTATGACACTTTTGACCTCTTTAGTGCCAAAGGACTACCTGCAGCCGTTGGTCCTTACATCTATGACAGCCTGATGTATGCCAGTCGGGATGAGCCCGGCAGTCTTTATCCTCTGATCGCCGAACGTGTCGAATACCCTGATGACAATCGCTGGATACGCTTTGTTATTAACCCAAAAGCCCGTTTTGCCGATGGCAGCCCAATTAATGCCGAGGTCATAAGAGATACCTTTCTTCAATACAAAAATGGTGATTTCTCCAACTTTAAACACCTTTTAAAGGATGTTGATCAAATAAAAATTGAACCCGGAAACCGGGTAAAACTTACCCTGAATACCCCTGAAGACAAGAAGTTGCCCTTTCGACTGGCCCAGTTACCCGTAATTCACAACAGCTACTGGCAACAGTCCCGGGGAGACGATCATACGATCCATATTCCTGTCAGCTCAGGCGCTTACAGCATCAGACAATACGAGCTTGGCAAGAGCGTGTTTCTTGAGCGAAACAAGCATTACTGGGCTGAAAAACTGCCAGTGAATATTGGTCGAAATAACTTTGAGCAGATCAAATTGGAGTATTTCAGGAACTCTACCCTCTCTCTGGAAGCTTTTCTTGCTGGGCAATATGATATCCGAGTCGAGAATCTGGCTAAAAACTGGACTTATGCATACAAGGGAAAAGACATAGATACCGGGAAGATTATCAAGAAAAATTACCCGCGCAAGAGCTTTCAGGTTCAGTCGTTTATCTTTAACAGTCGAAAAGACCTCTTTCAGGATCAACGCGTCAGAGAAGCGATCAGTCAGGGTTATGATGCAGCCTGGACCAACGCTAACCTCCTTTATGGTATCTATTCAGTGCCCGGGAGTCTTTTTGCCGGTACGGAGTTTGCCCAAACAGGAATACCCGATAAGGCTGAAGTCAAACTGCTTGAGCCTTATCGAAATATCCTTCCTGAGAGACTGTTTAAACAATCCTGGACAGGCTTAAAAACGGATGGCACTGGTAATATTCGGAAGCAACTCAGTTATGCCAATCGCCTTCTAAAACAGGCAGGCTGGGAACTCAAAAATGGCAAAAGGGTCAACAAGGAAACCGGCGAGCCACTGAAGTTCGAACTGATGCTGGCAGTGCCAGAACAGGAACGTGTTGCCATACCATTCAAGAGTAATCTGAAGATACTCGGTATTGATATGCAGATCGTCTCGGTGGATGTCTCCCAGTACGTTCGAAGAGTGCGCAATCAGGATTACGATATGCTGCTCAGAACCTTCCACCAGCCTGATCTGCCTGGCAACGAGCAAAGAGAATACTGGAGCAGCAGCAGTGCCAATGAGCAAAGCACCCAGAATCTGGCAGGTGTCAATCACCCTGCTGTTGATGCCATGATTGAGCATATTATCAAGGCTGAATCGATCGACCAGTTACAAACAGCCACAAGGGCTTTGGATCGTATCTTGCTCTGGGAAAATTACACTATTCCCCAGCTCTATCATCGTTACTGGCGGGTAGCACACAGACACCGTTACAACTATCCTGAAAACGAAGGTCTATACGGCCCCATAGACTTGAGTATCTGGTGGGAGGAAGAGCCAAAATGACACGTCTGGTCATGGGTATACTCCTGATAGTAACAGCCTGTTTCGCATGGGGATCTGACAAGATCCCTCTGAAGCATGCCATCAGTCTCTATGGCGAACCAAAGTACCAAAAAGATTTTGAACACTTTGACTACGCCAACCCGCAGGCCCGAAAAGGCGGTGAATTCAGACAGGCAGTGATTGGCCAGTTTGACAGTCTTACACCTTTTGTAGATCGCGGTTCAGCAGCTGCTGGCAGCGACTTGCTCTATGACACCCTGCTGCAAAGATCCTGGGACGAACCTCTAAGTAAATACGGTTTGATTGCTCAAGCCATTGAGTTAGACCCGGATAACCACTGGGTTGCCTACTACATTAATCCCAAGGCCCGCTTTAACGATGGCCACAGTGTGTCAGCCAGTGATGTCAAATTCACTTTTGATCTCTTAAGGGAGAAAGGCTCAACGTTCTACCGTCATTTCTATGATGATATCGAGAAAGCTGAAGTCACAGCGCCCATGAGGGTTCTATTTACCTTTAAAAACAACAAAAACCGTGAGTTGCCACTGATCCTGGGGCAAATGCCCATACTTCCCGAACACTACTGGAAAGACAGGGTTTTTCCGGCGCCCGGGCTTGAAGTCCCCATCACCAGCGGCCCTTATCAAGTGGCTAAAATCAATCCCGGACGATCCATCACTTACAAGAGAAACAAGGATTATTGGGCTCGTGAACTGGCTGTTAACCGGGGTCGGTATAATTTTGACCGTATGGTGTACGAATATTACGGAAACGAATCTGTGCTCCTCGAGTCACTCTTCAGTAATCAATATGATTTCAGACTGATCACAGATCCAACGATCTGGAATACTCAGCTGAGCGAGAACCGCATTAAAAAATACCGTCTGATACAAGAAGTTATAAAGAACCATAACCCCCAAACCCTGACGTTAACCTACAATACACGGCGACCTTATCTAAAAGATGCCAGAGTCAGGGAAAGTCTGGGATATGCTTTTAACTTCGAGCAGATCAACAACCATCTTTTCTTTGGGATGTATCGACCTGCTGAAAGTTTTTTTGCAGGCTCTGAACTGGCGGCCAGTGGTACCCCTTCTGCTGATGAACTCAAATGGCTGACTCCCTGGCAACAAGAACTTCCGAAAGCTCTCTTCCATGAACCTTTCAAAGTACCTGATAGTCGACTGGCATCGGGCGACCGATTGAACAATGCAAAAGCGCTCACGTTGTTAAAACAGGCGGGCTGGCAGATAAAGAATAATCAGCAGGTTAATGCCAGGGGTGAACCACTGGTTCTCAATGCTCTGGTGGCCAGTGAAGAGCACGAAAAAGTTCTGCTTTCCATTAAGGATGGACTGAGTCATCTTGGTATTACCTTGAATGTTCAGCGTACAGACCCACTTCAGATGGTAGCCAGATTACGTGAACTGGATTTTGAAATCATACTGCACACCTATCGACACACCGCGTCACCCGGAACTGAACAAGCATCTTTCTGGGGATCGGAAACCGTTCAGCAACCAGGAACCAGAAATCTCTCGGGCGTGCATTCACCGGTAGTCGATCAATTAACTAACCTGATTCCATCGGCTACCAGCCGTAAAGAACTGCTTTCCATGGTTCATGCCCTGGACAGAGTTCTGTTATGGGGACACTATTCTCTGCCTCTCTGGTACTCTCCTTCCTGGAATGTCCTCTACCGGGACACCCTGAGGCATCCTGTGATTACACCGCTCTATGCTCTGGATCTGACTACATGGTGGCATGAGACAGAAAAACCACCAACAGCCTCTGCTAATGATGGTCCGAACCATCACTAATAGTCTGAAGACGACTTTTTTAGAGTGTGAATCGGCTGGGTATCCGGCCTGAAAGATTGCTTTTAGGTCACATTACAACTTTAAATGCCATCCAAAGATATCAATAATTTTTTTCTGTTGAATTAGACCTTGCCTGTAGGGATTGATCGGTGTTTAAAATACTGTCAGGAATCGAAATAACTCCGCAACAAGCAATACCTATAGTCAAGGAGCCGACTATAGTTTAGAGGCAAAAGTTATAACAATGCGATCCAGGCGAACCATGAATCATACAGTGATGATAAAAAAATCGTTAAAGACAACGATTTTCCAAGCCCTTCCCATTGCGACCCTCTTTCTTTCCCTGTCCATGATGCCTGTCCTGGCAGAGGCAGAGAACGCAGTTAATAAATCCCCTTCCCTTTCCTTATATGGCGACGGTAAATACTCAAAAGATTTCAAGTATTTTGACTATGTGAATCCCAATGCTCCCAAGGGGGGGACACTGCGGATGGCCAGCATGGGGACTTTCGACAGCCTGAATCCTTTCATAGAAAAAGGGACTCCGGCTGAGGGGATAGGTCTGATTTACGACACTTTGATGACCAGCAGTGCGGATGAACCTTTCTCCATGTATGCCCTGGTGGCTGAATATGCAGAGCCTGCCACTGATAACAGTGGCATCACTTTCCATTTGAATTCTAAAGCCCGGTTTCACGACGGACAACCGATCACCGCTAACGATGTCGTTTACAGCTTTGAACTGCTCAGGGATAAAGGCTCACCGTTTTACCGGGCTTACTATGGCGATATTGCCAAGGCAGAGAGCTTGTCCAAACGCAGTGTCCGCTTCGTTTTCAAACACAACCGTAACCCTGAACTTCCCCTGATCATTTCCCAACTCCCGGTACTTCCAAAACACTTCTGGGAAACACAATCGAATAACTTTGAAGAGGCCAACCTGACTCAACCTTTGGGCAGTGGCCCCTACAAAATCCGTTCTGCCGAAGCGGGTCGCAGCATTGTCTACGAAAGAGTTGATGACTACTGGGGTAAAGATCTGCCGGTCAGCAGAGGCCGTTACAACTTTGATGTGCGTCGTTACGACTATTACCGGGATGCCAACGTAGCACTGCAAGCCCTGAAAGCCGGCGAATACGATCTTCGCTTTGAAAATATTGCCAGGAACTGGGCCACCGCCTACGACTCTCCGGCGGTTAAAAAAGGTGACCTGATTCAGGAGTCCTTTCCAACCAAAGCCCCTCAGGGGATGCAGGGATTTGTTTTTAACCTGCGCAGAGATATTTTCGAGGACGTGAGAGTTCGAAAAGCTTTGAATTACGCTATGGACTTCGAGTGGCTTAACAAGAATCTGTTCTACAACAGCTACACCAGGACACAGAGTTATTTTGCCAACTCTGATATGGAAGCAACGGGTATTCCCGAGGGTAAAGAACTGGCTTACCTTGAGCCCTGGCGAGATCAACTGCCCGCTGAGTTATTCAGCGAGTCCTTCAAACTGCCCAACACGGATGGCAGTGGCAGAATCCGAAGTCAGCTGAGCCAAGCTCTCTCTTTGATGGCACAGGCAGGCTGGAAACTGGAAAACGGTTCTCTCAGGAAAAATGGCAAGCCTTTCGAATTTGAGATTCTTCTATACGATTCAAGTATGGAGAAAGTAGCCCTGCCTCTGAAGAAAAACCTTGAGGCCATGGGGATCAATGCTAGTCTGCGAATCGTGGATATTTCACAATATATAAACCGGCTCAGAAGCTTCGACTTCGACATGCTGGTCAGTCGCATTCCTCAATCCAGTTCGCCCGGAAATGAGCAAAAGGACTTCTGGAGCAGCGAATCAGCGGATCAGCCAGGAAGCCGAAATCTGATAGGCATTAAAAACCCGGTGGTCGATGGTCTGATCAAGGAAGTGATTAATGCCGGGTCCAGAGAAAATCTCGTTGCCGCCGTTAAAGCTCTGGATAGGGTTTTGCTCTGGAATGCATACATGATTCCCCAATGGTATCTGGCCAGTAACAGAATCGCCTATTGGAAACCGCTCAAGCATCCCCTGAGCACTCCTGATCAGGAACCACTTTACCAGTTTGACCTGGACTCCTGGTGGATGGAACCAACAATCATCAGGGCTTCAGACACAACCGACGATGGCTCAAACAAAGATGAGGACAATAAAGGCATGCCGGTCTGGCCTGCTGGCATTCTGTTAGCCATCCTGATTCTGGGTTGGTTGATACGTCGTTCAAAGCGTCAGATCTGATTATGAAAAGCTATATTCTGCGCCGACTGGCGTTAATGATTCCGACACTATTCGGTATTTTGTTATTGAACTTTGTCATCATTCAGGCCGCACCGGGTGGACCTGTTGAGCAGATGATTGCCAAACTGGAAGGTTTTGAAATCAATGCCATCAGCCGTATCGGAGGTTCAGGCAGTGCTGAGATCCAACAGGTAAGCGTGGACGAATCCGGTGAGTACCGCGGACGGCGGGGACTGGATCCGGAACTGATCAAAGACATTGAAAAGCTTTACGGCTTTGACAAACCGGCCTATGAGCGTTTTATCCAGATGGTACTCAACTATGCTCGCTTTGAGTTTGGCGACTCTTTTTTCAGAGATGCGAAAGTCGTTGACCTCATCAAAGAGAAATTACCTGTCTCCATCTCTCTTGGATTATGGAGTACCTTGCTGATCTATCTGATCTCCATTCCTATGGGGATTCGAAAAGCATTAAAACATGGTAGCCCGTTCGATGTCTGGACCAGCGCGGTCATCACTACGGGGTATGCCATTCCGAGCTTTCTACTGGCAATCCTGCTCATCGTGCTCTTTGCCGGTGGCAGTTACTGGAATTTCTTTCCATTGCGCGGATTAACATCGGAAAACTTTGACCAGCTTAGCCTTATTGGCAAACTGGCAGATTATGCCTGGCATATGGTTCTTCCGGTTTTCTGTATTGTTATTGGTGGCTTTGCAACATTAACAATGCTGACTAAAAACTCTTTTCTCGATGAGATTCATCGCCAGTATGTACAGACAGCCCGGGCCAAGGGTCTGGATGATCATCAAGTACTGTACGGCCATGTTTTCAGAAACGCCATGCTGCTGGTGATATCCGGATTCCCGGCGGCTCTCATTGGCATTCTGTTCACCAGCTCGCTGCTGATTGAAATTATTTTTTCACTGGATGGCCTTGGCCTGCTCGGATATGAAGCCGCCATTAATCGAGATTACCCCGTGGTCTTCGGATCTCTCTTTATCTTCACCCTGATAGGCATGGTGGTAAAACTGCTGGGAGATCTGACCTACATGCTGGTTGACCCGAGAATTGATTTTGAGGCGAGGGATTAAGATGGCATCGTCTCAAATCATAAAACCTTCCCGTATAAGCCCTCTTAACCAGCGACGCTGGAAAAGCTTCAAAAGCAATCGACGGGGCTATTACTCTCTCTGGATTTTCAGTTTCCTGTTTTTCACCACTTTATTTGCCGAGCTGATTGCCAACGATAAGCCGCTTCTGGTTTATTTCAAAGGTGAAATCTATACCCCCATTTTCCATATCTACCCAGAAACAGCGTTTGGTGGCGAGTTTGAACTGGAAATGGATTATCGTCAGGACTACGCAAAAGAACTGATCGAGCCCCACGGCTGGATGCTCTGGCCACCAATTCATTACAGCTACGACACGATCAACTATGCCCGTGTTGCCCCGGCACCTCCCACGCCAGAGAATTTGCTGGGGACCGATGACCAGGGCAGAGATGTTCTGGCCCGAGTCATTTACGGTTTTAGAATTTCTGTGCTTTTTGGACTGATTCTAACGCTGTTCAGCTCTCTCATAGGGGTTGCCGTTGGCGCTATGCAGGGATTTTACGGCGGAAGAACAGATCTTATCGGGCAACGGTTTATTGAAGTCTGGTCAGGTATGCCCAGCCTGTATCTGCTGATCATTCTTTCCAGTTTTGTCGAACCCGGCTTCTGGTGGTTGCTTGGGATTATGCTGATGTTTTCCTGGATGGCTCTGGTCGATGTGGTTCGTGCGGAATTCTTGCGCGGACGAAATCTGGAATACGTCCGGGCCGCCAGGGCACTTGGGATGACCGATGGCAGACTTATGTTCCGCCATATTCTACCCAACGCCATGATAGCAACGATCACTTTCATGCCCTTTATTCTCACCGGAGCCATCACCACCCTGACGTCACTGGACTTCCTGGGTTTTGGCCTGCCAGCCGGATCGCCTTCATTGGGTGAGCTGATCGCCCAGGGCAAGAACAACCTTCAAGCACCATGGCTGGGAATTACAGCCTTCATGGTGATGTCAGTGATGCTGACCCTGCTGGTGTTTATTGGGGAAGCTACCCGTGACGCCCTTGATCCACGCAAATACGTTACAGGTCACTAAACAATGACAAGTTCCCTGCTCGAGATCAAAGACCTGAAAATTCGCTTCAATCAGGGCGGCGGCAGCAGCGATGCGGTAAAAAGCATCAGTTTTGAACTGTTTCCGGGAGAGACGCTGGGTCTGGTGGGCGAGTCCGGCTCCGGTAAATCCATTTCTGCCCTGAGCATACTGCAACTGCTTCCTGAAAATGCCAGTCACCAGGGTGAGATTCTGTTTGATGGTACAAACCTGTTGGCCTTATCAGAAAGGGAGATCAGAGGCGTTCGTGGAAACCAGATCGGTATGATTTTTCAGGAACCCATGACCGCCCTTAACCCTCTGCACACGATAGATAAACAGATCTGTGAAGTACTCAGTCTGCACCTGGGCATGCATCCTGAACAGGCCAGTCAGCGTGCTTTGGAGCTGCTTGAACTGGTGGGCATTCAGGAGCCAGCCAAAAAGCTTTCAGCCTATCCCCACGAACTGTCGGGTGGTCAGCGTCAAAGAGCCATGATTGCTATGGCTCTGGCCTGCGAGCCAAAAGTCCTGATTGCCGATGAGCCCACAACTGCACTGGACGTGACGGTACAAAGACAGATTCTGTCGCTGCTGGCCGAACTACAGCAGAAAATGGGTATGGCCATTTTGTTTATCAGTCATGATCTAAACCTGATTCACCATGTTGCTCATCGAATCTGTGTCATGAAAAACGGAGAACTGGTGGAAACCGGTGCCACGGGAGAAGTGTTCAATCAACCAAAGCATCCTTACACCGTAGAACTGCTCAATGCCGAGCCATCCGGTGAACCGGAACCTGTGTCCCGGGCGCAGAATAAAATCATTGAGGGGCGGGATATAAGGGTCTGGTTTCCGGTAAAAGCCGGATTCTTCCGCAAAACCGTCGACCATATCAAAGCTGTAACGGACCTCTCTATCTCAGTCGCTGAAGGTGAAACACTGGGTATTGTAGGTGAATCCGGTTCCGGAAAAACCACACTCGGGATGGCGCTCCTGAAACTGCAGGAGAGTCAGGGTCAGATCTACTTTAAAGGTGATGCCCTTCACTCCCTGAGCCAAAAACAGTGTCGTCCTTACCGACGACAGATGCAGGTTGTTTTTCAGGACCCTTACGGCAGTCTGAGCCCGAGAATGACCATCGCTGACATTATTGGCGAGGGGCTGGATATCCATCAGCTGGCTAGCAACGGAGAACGAGACGAGCTGATCATAAAAGCCATGACAGAGGTCGGTCTTAATCCTCAATGGCGACACCGTTATCCCCATGAGTTTTCTGGCGGACAGAGGCAGCGCATCGCCATAGCCAGAGCTCTGGTCCTCAAGCCCAGACTGATCATTCTTGATGAGCCCACCTCTGCTCTGGACAGGACTGTCCAGTCTCAAGTCATAAAGCTATTAAGAGATCTGCAGAAAAAACACAATCTTAGCTATATCTTTATCAGCCACGACCTTGCGGTTGTAAAAGCCATGAGCCACAGGATTCTGGTGATGAAGGACGGTGAGATTATTGAGCAGGGCTCAACCGAACAGATCTTTCACCATCCTCAAACGGAATACACCTGCGAGCTGCTTGAAGCCGCTTTCGAAAGCTACTAGCAGCCTGTCGGACTTAAGCGTCCGTAGCGAGGATTGCAACCGCAGTAGGACAGCCTTAAGTCCGACAGGCTGCTAGATAATGTCTGCATGTTGAGGGTATTTCATCATTCTCCCATCGAGCGGGTGAAATACTTCTCTCATTAATTAATTGTTATCAGTCGCTTTTCAACTATCTTCACTTCACCTGCAGACGAATTCCGTTGGAGTGAGCAACATGTCCCTGTTTGAACATTACCAGCAAAGATATGACTCAACCCTGGAAGAAGAGATGAGCCTTCAGGCTTTCCTGGAGCTATGCAAGCAAGAACCCGGAACCTATGCCAGCGCAGCCGAGCGCGTGCTTGAAGCGATTGGCGAGCCAGAACTTGTCGATACTTCAAGAAACCCGAGACTCAGTAGAATATTTTCCAACAAGTTGATCAAACGGTATCCAGCGTTCAGCGGGTTCTTTGGTATGGAAGAATCCATTGAACAGATTGTTTCTTATTTTCAGTATGCTGCCCAGGGGCTGGAAGAAAAGAAGCAGATTCTCTATCTGCTTGGCCCGGTTGGTGGTGGTAAATCCTCGCTGGCGGAAAAACTGAAAGAACTGATTGAAAAAGTACCCTTCTACGCCATCAAAGGATCGCCAGTGTTTGAATCACCTCTCGGTCTTTTCAACCCGGAGCAGGACGGAGAGCTACTTGCGAAAGAATTCGGTATACCCGACCGCTGTCTGAGATACATTATGTCCCCGTGGGCCGTTAAGCGCCTCGAGGAATACAAAGGTGACATTACTCAGTTCAGGGTCATCAAACTCTATCCTAACCGACTGAAGCAGATTGCCGTTGCCAAAACCGAACCCGGCGATGAAAACAATCAGGATATCTCCAGCCTGGTGGGCAAGGTGGATATACGACAACTGGAAGAATATTCGCAGGATGATCCCGATGCCTATAGTTTCTCGGGGGCACTCTGCAGGGCCAATCAGGGCATTATGGAGTTTGTCGAAATGTTCAAGGCCCCGATCAAGGTACTCCACCCTTTGCTGACAGCCACCCAGGAAGGTAATTACAACAGCACTGAAGGCTTGGGCTCTATTCCCTATGAAGGCATTATTCTCGCTCACTCGAACGAATCGGAGTGGCAAACATTCAGAAACAACAAAACCAATGAAGCTTTTATTGATCGCGTCAACATTATCAAAGTGCCCTATTGCACCCGCATGAGTGAGGAAATCAGAATTTATGAGAAGCTGCTTGAACACAGTTCTCTTAACAAAGCTCCCTGTGCCCCGGATACATTGCGGATGCTTGCTCAGTTCAGTGTCCTTTCCCGGATAGCCGACCCGGAAAATTCCTCTATCTACTCCAAGATGCGGGTCTACGACGGTGAGAATCTCAAAGACACCGATCCTAACGCCAAATCGCTTCAGGAATACAAGGATGCGGCTGGCGTCGACGAAGGGATGGAAGGATTATCGACCCGATTTGCTTTCAAGATACTCTCAAAGGTCTTTAATTTTGACCCTACCGAAATAGCTGCTAACCCGGTTCACCTGTTGTACGTTCTTGAGCAACAGATTGAACAACAACAGTTCCCCGAAGCCATTGAAGAGCGATACATCAGCTTCATCAAGGGGTATCTGACGCCAAGATACGTGGAGTTTCTGGGTAAAGAGATTCAGACAGCGTATCTGGAATCGTACTCAGAGTACGGTCAGAATATTTTTGATCGCTACATCACCTACGCCGATTTCTGGATTCAGGATCAGGAGTTCAGAGATCCTGATACCGGACAGATACTCGACCGGATAGCTCTCAATGATGAGCTGGAAAAAATTGAGAAGCCCGCCGGAATAGCCAACCCGAAAGACTTTCGCAATGAGGTGGTCAATTTTGTGCTCAGAGCCAGGGCTGATATGCAGGGCAAGAATCCCATCTGGCTCAGTTACGAAAAGATGAGATCCGTGATTGAGAAAAAGATGTTCTCCAACACAGAAGACCTGCTGCCTGTCATCTCATTTAATGCAAAGGCTTCCCATGACGATCAGAAGAAACATGCCGACTTTGTGGACCGCATGGTACAGCACGGCTACACCGAAAAGCAGGTCAGACTGCTGTCTGAGTGGTACATCAGGGTCAGGAAGTCCCAGTAACCTGTCTACCGGGTCTTCCGTCGTCTTTTCGAAAAGGAAGTGAAATAGCCATGAATAGCCAGTACCTTTCAACCGGCTCCGAGTGGACCTTTGAGCTACTTGACGCTTATGACAGGGCCATTGGCCAGCTGGCAGAAAAGTTTGAATTGGATACTTACCCAAACCAGATTGAAGTCATAAACTCGGAACAAATGATTGATGCCTACACTTCGTTGGGCATGCCGCTCATGTACCATCACTGGAGTTTTGGTAAAAAATTTCTTACGAATCTTCAAAACTACAGACGTGGTCGAATGGGGCTTGCCTATGAAATTGTCATCAATTCAAACCCCTGCATCGCCTACTTGATGGAGGAAAATTCCATGGCCATGCAGGCTCTGGTGATTGCCCATGCCTGTTACGGTCATAACTCTTTTTTCAAAGGTAACTATCTATTCCGTCAGTGGACCAATGCAGACTCGATTGTCGATTATCTGCTGTTTGCCAGGAACTACATTAATCAGTGCGAGGAAAAATACGGTGTTGACGCTGTTGAAGTGATTCTGGATGCCTGCCATGCGTTGATGAATCAAGGAGTCAATCGATATATGCGCCCTTCCGCCATTTCAGCAGAAATGGAAAAGAACCAGGCGAGGGAGAGAGAAGAATATATTCAGAGAAACATCAATGATCTCTGGCGAACGGTCCCAAGCAAAAAGGAAGACCCTGCCAAAGTGAGAAAACGATTCCCTTCAGAGCCGGAAGAAAACATTCTCTACTTTGTTGAAAAAAATGCACCACTGTTGAAAACCTGGCAACGGGAACTGATTCGAATTGTCCGTAAAATAGCCCAGTATTTTTATCCTCAGCGGCAGACCCAGGTGATGAACGAAGGTTGGGCCAGCTTCTGGCATTACACGCTGATGCATGAACTCTATGCAAAAGGTCTGATCAACGAAGGCTATGTGCTCGAGTTTCTGCATTCTCACAGTAATGTCGTGTTTCAGCCGGATTTTGATGATCCACGTTATTCCGGCATAAACCCTTATACTCTGGGCTTCAATATCTATCGCGACATTCGCCGGATATGCGAAAATCCTACTCAGGAAGACCGGCTATGGTTTCCTGACCTCACGGACAGCGACTGGCTGAAGGCCCTTCATCACGCCATGGCCCAGTACAAGGATGAAAGCTTTATCCTTCAGTTTCTTTCTCCCAAAGTGATGCGGGATATGAAGCTCTTCTGCATTCACGACGACCATTCAAAAGCCTTTCTCGAAGTCAGCGCCATACACGATGAGTCAGGTTACAAAGCACTCAGACAGTCACTGTCCAACCAGTATAATCTGGGTAATCAGGAGCCTAATATTCAGGTTTTTGATGTTGATGTAAGAGGAGACCGCTCCCTGACACTGATTCATTCCATGCATAGGGGTCAGAACCTTCACGCTGATAGCGCCATGGAAATCCTCAAACACCTGCACCTGTTATGGGGATTTGACGTACGACTGAATTCTCTGGACACTAAAGGCGAAGTTCAGCACAGTTACTGCACCTCGGAAATACACGATGCATCCTGAAAAAGCGCATATGATGGCTTTTTCAGGATAGGGTCCATTCCATCAGCTATTGCCATGAATGACGGATGGCCAATGCCTGCTACTGAACAGGCACTGTTTTGTGATGATTTCCGGTCATATGCTGCAAAATACGGTTAACCTGACAGCTGTATCCAAACTCATTATCATACCAGACGTAAAGTACACAGCGGTTGCCATCAACAATGGTGGCCTGACTGTCAACAATGCCCGCATGACGGTTGCCGACAAAATCACTGGATACCACTTCAAAAGAGTTCACATAATCGATCTGCTTCTTCAGATCAGAGTACAGCGCCATCTCACGGAGATAGCTGTTTAGCTCGTCTACAGTGGTGTCCTTAGACAGATTCAGGTTCAGAATGGCCATGGACACGTTGGGTGTTGGCACCCGGATGGCATTACCAGTCAACTTGCCTTGCAACTGCGGCAGTGCCTTCGAAACAGCCTTGGCCGCTCCGGTTTCGGTGATCACCATATTCAAGGCTGCACTGCGACCGCGGCGAGAACCTTTATGGTAGTTGTCAATCAGGTTCTGGTCATTGGTGTAGGAGTGAACGGTTTCGACATGACCGTTCTCAACACCAAACTTGTCACAGATCGCTTTCAGTACCGGAGTGATCGCATTGGTGGTGCAGGAGGCAGCAGAAATGATCTGATCTTCATCATTGATGATGTCATGGTTAACGCCAAACACAACATTTTTCAGGTCGCCCTTGCCAGGCGCTGTCAGCAGAACCCTGCTAGCCCCGGTAGACTGAAGGTGCTGACTCAAACCCTCCTGATCACGCCACACACCAGTATTGTCTACGACGATGGCATTGTTAATACCATAGCTTGTGTAATCGATAGAATCCGGAGAGTTGGCATAGATAAACTTGATAGCTACACCGTTGGCGTAGATGATGTTGCTCTCTTCATCTACGCTGATGGTGCCATTGAAAGAACCGTGCACCGAATCACGTCTCAGCAAACTGGCACGCTTTTGCAGATCGTTTTCAGCTTTCCCCTTCCGAACGACAACCGCTCTCAGGTTCAAACCGGAGCCACCTGCCCGTTCAATAAGAATACGGGCCATGAGGCGACCGATACGACCAAAACCATAGAGGACAACATCTCTGTCATCATGGCCATGGCCATTTTTGCCATCCACCAGTTCGGAAACCTGACTGCGAACGTAATTTTCCAGAGTCTGCTTGCCTTCACTCTTCTCGTAGCCGGATGCAAGCTTGCCAATATCAATGCGGCCCGGAGCCAGGTTCAGCTTGCTCAGCACTTCAATGACGGGGAATGTTTGACGTACACACAAGGCAGAGCCTTCTACCTGGCGAACGTACTTGTGAGATTTGAGGATATCAATTACAGAACGATTGATGATTGAGCGGCCATAGACCGAAGTCACAACGTTATTTTCACGATACAAGCGGCCGATCAATGGAATCATGGATTCGGCTAAGGCTTCACGTTCTCTCCAGTCCTGAAAATGGTCTTTTTCCATGGTTCCAATCCTGTATTTTTTATGTGCTCAAGGCTGTTAATCAGCTCAAGGCTGTTCACTTCTGTCAGACTGCCACTCTCAAGCAACTGGCTGGTTACTTCAGGCGGCACAGGTCACGTTTATATGCCCTTAGGCTTCGGGGCTATTATCCAGAGTTCATCCTCACTTGGCAACAAAGTACAACAAACTTTAACACTTCATTTAATCATTCTTTGTTTGTACGAGGCTGCAAAGACGCTATTGCATGGTATATGCCGTTCTGAACAGCTACAATTGCGGGTTTAGCGTATCCAGAACAAAACACCTTTCATGTCGCAGGCCAATTTGAACTCATCTTCCTTCCAGCTTCCAGAGACTCCGGGGCATAAAACCTTCTGGGGTCAGCTGAGCCAATCAACCAGCTCATTCGCCATAGCCAGTGCCGCCCGGTTAACCCGTCGCCCGCTACTGGTTATTACACCTGACTCCGCTCAGGCAAATGCTCTTGAAGAAGAACTGAGTTTCTTCCTGAAAGATGATCAGTCTACCCGCATCCTGCACTTTCCCGACTGGGAGATATTACCCTACGATGCCTTTTCGCCCCATCAGGACATCATTTCCCAGCGGTTGAAAACCCTGTACCGACTACCCCGCAGCGAAAAGACCCTGTTGATAATATCGGTTTCCACCTTGCTGCACCGTCTGTGTCCCCGTGATTACCTGGAATCCAACTGTCTGGTTTTGAAACGGGGTGAAACCTTTCTTATTGCCGAGAAAAGGCAACAATTGGAACAGGCGGGTTATCGCTGTGTTGATACAGTCTACGAGCATGGCGAGTTCGCTATCCGGGGTTCACTCATGGATATCTTCCCCATGGGATCTGATACCCCCTACCGGATTGACCTGTTTGATGACGAAATCGATACGCTGAGAATCTTTGATCCGGAAAGCCAGCGTTCCATTAATCAAGTTGATCACATAGAACTGCTCCCGGGACATGAATTCCCGATGGACAAGACCTCCAGGGATCGCTTCCGAAGCCTGTTCAGGGAAGCGTTTGACGTGGATCACCGCGAGTGCCCCGTGTACCAGGATATAGGACAGGGGCTGGCAAGCCCGGGTATTGAATACTACCTGCCCCTGTTTTTCGAGCAGACAGCCACCCTGTTTGATCATCTTTCCAGTGAAACAACGATCATTCAATATCAGGGCGTGCAGGAAGCGATAGAGCAATTCTGGCAGGATCTGACAGAACGCTACGAGAACCGGAAAGTCGATCCCAACCGCCCGCTTCTGCCTCCCGTAAAGGTTTTAATGCCTTCTGAAGAAATCAATCGAGCTCTGAAACAATACCCTCGCATTGTGCTGTCAGACCAGATCGTTGATTCTTCTGACGGCTTCAACCTTAATCACCAGCCATTACCTGAGCTCACTCTGAATGCCCGTGCCGATCACCCTTTGCAACCTCTTGAAGATCTGATTGAATCGGGACCAAGGATTCTTCTGGTGGCTGAAAGTGCGGGTCGTCGGGAAGTTCTGCTGGAAATGCTCGCCCAGTCTGACATTCGCCCCAATACTTTCAATAGCTGGTCCACCTTCCTGAGCAGAAAAGAGACGCTGGGTATTACCGAAGGTACGTTAGCGTCAGGCTTTTTTCTCAACGACCTGAATATTGCCCTGATTCCAGAGTCTCTGCTGCTGGGTCAGAGGGTCATGCAGCGCCGTCGGCGAAAAGGAGAGACAGAGACCGACACCGATCAAACCATCCGTAATCTTACCGAGCTGAGAGAAGGTGCTCCAGTGGTGCATATTGATCACGGTGTAGGACGGTATCGTGGTCTTGATACCTTGTCTGTTGATGGTCAGGAGACAGAATTCCTGACTCTGGAATACGCCAGCGAAGCCAAGCTTTATATTCCGGTAGCCTCTCTGCATCTCATTGCCCGTTACACCGGTACAGATGATGAGCATGCTCCGCTGCATCGTCTTGGTAGCGAGCAATGGACCAAGGCACGTCGCAAGGCGGCTGAGAAAGCCAGAGATGCCGCGGCAGAGCTGCTGGATATCTATGCCCGACGAGAAGCCAGAAAGGGTTTTGCCTTTTCGGCACCGGATCAACAATATCATGCATTCTCTGCCGGCTTTCCTTTTGAGGAAACGCCTGATCAGCAGCAGGCTATTGTCAACGTGATAAAAGACATGTCCAAAGGTAAGCCCATGGATCGCCTGGTCTGTGGTGATGTCGGGTTTGGTAAGACCGAAGTGGCCATGAGAGCCGCCTTTCTGGCAGTACAAAGTGGCAAGCAGGTGGCGATTCTTGTACCGACTACCCTGTTGGCTCAACAGCATTATGAAAGCTTTCGTGACCGTTTTGCCGACTGGGCCGTTGAAATCGACGTAGCTTCACGCTTCAAGTCAGCAAAACAGGTTCAGGCACTCAAAGAGAAAGTCACGGAAGGCAAACTGGATATTATTATAGGTACCCACAAACTGATTCAGGGTGATTTCAAGTTCAAGAATCTGGGTCTGTTGATTATTGATGAGGAGCACCGTTTCGGGGTCAGGCACAAGGAAATGCTGAAATCCATGCGTTCCGAAGTCGATATTCTGACCCTGACGGCAACACCTATCCCGCGGACACTCAATATGGCTATGTCGGGTATTCGTGATCTCTCGATTATCGCAACTCCACCCGCACGACGCCTGTCAGTTAAAACCTTTGTTCGACAAAGCGACAAATTACTGGTCAAAGAGGCTATTCTTCGTGAGTTACTGCGCGGTGGTCAGGTCTATTACCTGCACAACGAAGTTTCCAGTATCGATAAGGCTGCTTCTGATCTGCAGGAACTTATTCCTGAGGCGCGTATTGCTGTGGGTCACGGTCAGATGCGTGAAAGAGAGCTGGAGCAGGTCATGTCCGACTTCTATCACAAGCGACATAACATCCTTGTCTGCACCACCATCATAGAGACAGGCATTGATATACCTAATGCCAACACCATTATCATCCACCGTTCGGACAAGTTCGGTCTGGCACAGCTGCACCAGTTGAGAGGACGAGTTGGCCGATCTCATCATCAGGCCTATGCTTATCTGCTGACACCTGCGCCAAAGTCCATGACCAGGGATGCACTGAAAAGACTGGAAGCCATTGCCGAAGCTCAGGACCTGGGAGCTGGATTTATGCTGGCATCCAATGACCTGGAAATTCGGGGAGCAGGAGAATTGCTGGGTGAAGATCAGAGCGGGCAGATTCAGAATGTTGGCTTTACACTTTACACCGAAATGCTTGAAAAAGCGGTGGAAGCGATCCGTAACGGTGAAACACCGGATCTGGACAAACCTCTGCATCAAGGCAGCGATGTGAACCTGCGGCTGCCGGCCTTGCTACCAGAAGACTATATCCATGATGTCCACAACAGGCTGATTCTCTATAAACGAATTGCCGCTGCGAGTAACGGCGAAGACCTGAAAAACCTTCAGGTTGAACTGATTGACCGCTTCGGCCTGTTACCGGACCAGGCCAAAAACCTGTTCCGACAGACCCGTCTCAGGTTAAAAGCTGAAAAAATGGGTATTATTAAAATCGATGCCGGTGCCGGCAGTGCCCGAATTGAATTCAACAGTCAGCCAGCCATCGATCCCGTTGCGATCATTCAGCTAATCCAGTCAGAGCCGCACCTTTACAGACTGGAAGGTAGTAGCGTGTTGAAGTACAGTGGCCCAATGGAAAAAGCCGAAGCGCGATTCAAGCTGCTTGAACAATTACTGGATCGACTGGCCACATAATCGCCCCTGGAAGCAGTCTTAAATTTTCTCGATCTATGATTGCTTCTGCGTCTCTGAGTCTTTAAAACTGTATACGAAACTGCATGATCACACTTTTGAAATCCACCTCTCAGATATCTCAGCGGCGGCGTATAGCAGCCCGCCAGACTGAAGGTCAACGAGGCACAGGATTGAGCGGGGATTTTATGAAAAGCCTTGAGCTAAAAAAAATGAGTGTTAATCACAATGTCGCCTTTTGCAGAATTCAAAGAGCGATCGGTAGTCTGCTTCTGAGTTCGGTCTCGATGATGGCCATGGCGGAAGGTCAAAAGGCAGAGACTCAGTGGTATCAGGCCGACATGATTGTATTTCTGAACGAACAAAGCATGAATAGCAGTGAGAAATGGCCAGAAATAACAACTCACTCTCTACCCGCTAACGCCGTCAAACTGAAATCGTCCGACTCTGTAACAGACACTGGTAACCTAACCAATAGGCTGGGTCAGTCTGAAAAAAAGCCCGAGATAGATCTGGAACGGGATGCCTTTGTCTCCCTACCCTACCCATCACAGTTGTTACAAAAGGAAAGCAGTGCCCTGAGCAGAAATGGCAGCTACCGGATTCTGGAGCAAAAAGCCTGGCTGATGCCAATCAAGGACGGCAAAAGTACGAAGCCTGTCACAATTAGAACTTATACTACACAAAGCAAAAAGCCCGGTATGCTGGAAGGCACCGTTACAGTCAGTTCCAGTCGATATCTGCACGTAAAAGTCAATCTCTGGTACAGTGAATTGGCGTGGGAAGCACTGGCAAAAAACATGGGAGGATCTCAGTCGAACCCAGACTCTCAGAAGAAACCGACCACAGATGGAAAGTTACAACTGGTCAAAACGCCTGACGGCCAAACCATGAAAATTTCCCGAAATTTTCATATGCAGGAAAGTCGCAGAATCACAAACATTGACGAGGTTCAGTACCTGGACAGCCCTGTCATCGGTGTTCTGTTCAAACTGACGCCGTATGAAAAGCCCGACAAACCTTCACTGCCAGAAATGGAATCTGATCAGGATAAAAGCCCGGAGCTGGGTATTTTACCAGGAATCTTCGAACAGGAAGACAGCTGATCCAAAGTAAAAAAGAGCTGTCAGTGGCGCAGCTCTTTTTTCATGATAAAGCTATTCTTGTCCTGGTTTGACTCATAGGTCACCTGGTCCATAAGCTTGTTCACAATATGCAGGCCCCGACCACTGCATAACCAGACTTCCGGCTGCTCCGGATCAACCACCATTTCAGTCTTATTCTGCATGACATCATCGGGAATGCTCTGCCCCCAATCACTGACAGAAATATTCATCGTAGTCTTGTTCATACTGACACATACTTCTACCGGATGACCCGCTTCATTGTCGTAGGCATGTTCAATGGCATTATTGACAATTTCTACCAGACACAACTCTAACCGGTTTATTTCAACAGGAGAAAGCGTTGTCATAGCGCAGACTCCTCTGACCGCCATAGCCACCAGTCTTGTATTGGATAACTGGCTGTCGATTTCCAGCTTCAGCACCTGTGACATGTCAACTCCCTTTAACGGCCTCAGCCACAGAACCATGGAGTTTGAACAATTTATCCATGGACGTAAGATCAAACAGATCTCTCACCGCAGGCTGAGCACAAGCCAGACTGAATGAACCATTACCCGACAATTTCTTGAGACCCGCTACCAGCACACTCAGGCCAGTACTGTCCATGAAACGCACTTCAGCAAGATCGACAACTATGTTGGACCTGCCCTCTTCAATCAAATCAAACACATAGGTTTTAAACACTTCGGCAACGGAAGCGTCAAGACGGGACTCATCAATCCGGACCACCGTAAAGTGGCCTTCCTCGTGGTTTTCAAACGCCATGCCATCCTCCTGGCTTTCAGGGTTTCCATTCCAGTAAAAGGTAAGTTACATCGTCATCGAAACGGTCGAGTTCACTCCAGTCTCTGACATTTTTCTCTACCTGGTCAATAACTGATTTTAAATCATCATTTAAAGTATCTTGCAGACATTGCAGCAATCGGGTTTCACCAAACTGCTCACTCTCAGCGTTTTCACATTCTGTCACGCCATCAGAGTACAGAAACAGACGGTCACCCGGCCGAAACTGCAAAGTGCAGGAGGTGTATTCCATGTCGGGCATCATACCAATAGGCACTCCTCCACCTGCTACAGGTTCTACGTAGGCCTTTTCACGATGAATCCATAAAGGTTTCGGGTGACCCGCCTGAGATAAGGTGACTTGACCTGTGCGACTGTTAATGAGTCCATAGGCAATAGTGAAATAAAGCATTGATTCCGGTGTCACCTGAAACCGCCTGTTCAAAGAGGCCAAAACCTTTTCGGGCGCACGCACTTTATAAAAAGGCTCATGATCCAGTGTTTCTTTGATGATGGAGCCCCTGCCCGATGTTTCTGAAAGAATGTTATTCAGGGTAAATGAGAAGAGCGCAGAGGGAATGCCATGCCCAGCCACGTCCAGTTGATAGAACCCCAAAGTTTCACCGTCTATGGCTTGGTAACCAAACATATCCCCACCCAGGATTTTGCTAGGTTTGAAAAACCAGTCAAAGGCAACATGTTGAATAGTTGTCGGCTGAGCCAGCAGAACTTCCTGAGCTTTGGCGGCTGATTCAAGATCTTTCTCAACGGTCTGAATCGCTTCAATCAATTGCTTGTTCTGTTGTTCAAGCTGCTTCTCAAGTTCAATGATACGAATCCCTGCTTTGAGGCGGGCAGCCAATTCATCAAAATTGACCGGTTTGGCAAGAAAGTCGTCCGCCCCATCATTCATACCTTCGACAACAGCTTCATGATCGGCATTACCAGTGAGCAGAATGAAATAAATATAACGACCAAGATCTGTTTTTCGGGTCTGCCTGAGCAGTTCCAGGCCATCCATCCCGGGCATCATCCAATCGCTGATGATGATTCTGACATCCTGATATTCCTGAAGAATCTCCAGAGCTTTTATGCCATTCTCAGCTTCAAGCACCTGATGCCCTTGTTTTTTCAACACTATGGAGAGCATTAAACGCTGGTCACGGGCATCTTCAACAATAAGAATATTCATCCAGTCCTTATCGGCCTGCTGTTATTTCATCTTAATCAGCGGATCTCCTTATTTGGAGATTTGCTTACTTCCTTTTCAACATTCGCCTCATGAATCACTTTCATTACCGGATAGGCAAACTCTGCCCCTGCTTTTTGTACCGCAGAAGCAATGATCAACATGACACCTTCCTGAACTCTGACAAAGTCAACTCTTCCCTTGGGAATCACATGTACTCTGACTTGACACTCCAGTGATGAATCTCCGTATTTGAGAAAACGCGCATAATAGGGCTCTGAGCAATCCAGCTCAGGATGCTGTAGAAAACCTTCCGTGACCTGATTCATGATGGCTGGAATCTTATCCAGATCCTCATAACGAATACCAAAGTTTTCAACAACCCGTCGGTTACGCATCCTGGATGGGTTTTCCAGGACAATACTGGTGAAGACCGAATTCGGCACAAACACGGGCCTGCGATCAAAATTTCTTATCTGGGTTAACCGCCAACCAATATGTTCTACGTGCCCTTCTATCTGTCGGTCCGGAGAACGAATCCAATCGCCTTCCTTAAAGGGTTTGTCCAGCATCAACATCAAACCGCCAAAAAAGTTTGCCAACCACTCCCGGGCAGCCATACCTACAATCAGGCCACCCACCCCCCCAAAGGTCAGCAGCGCAGAGAGCGAGTAGCCTAACTTTTGCGCCAGAATCATGACTGCCAGAACAATCAGAACGATATGAATAAACCGGGACAGGGTTCTTGCCAGGTCGAGATCTTTATCCTGAACCCCGGAGATTATGGCAATGTTCGGTATTTGCCTGGTGAGTCTCAGGACAATCCAGAGAGGGAGTAATACAGAGGTGACAGTTTCTGAGATCTCCAGCCAGTCATGGCCTTCCTCTTCAGTGTGATCAATAAACCAGTGGGCATAATAAAAAAAACAGATAAGCCAGGGCAGAAGCAGCAGCGGTGGACGAAAAGCCGAGGCCAGACAGGCCCTTATCGATTGATTCTCGGATTGAGCCCATCGGCTGAGGAAAATGTGGCTAAACCAGGAAACGATAAGTGCAGCTAAAGGCGCTGTTAGTAGATGGACGTTATCCCCCTTAAGAAGATCTTCCCAGAACATTGCCTGCTCCTCGTACAAGAAAAACCCAATGGTAAGGGGAATATCGGCTGTCACCCTCCCAGTTATATTTAGACCATTGAAATTATTCTTGAGGGGTAAAATCTGAAAGCATTTTACCCCGCTTGATTTCACTGCATAAACAGAAGAAATTAACTGGCCGTACTCAGAAGGTTAAGCCGGTTTTGCTGGTGCCTGCTCTGAATAACTGAGCCACTCTTCCGGAAGATCAAGCGTTTGGGTCGGGAAGGCAATATCAGCATCATATGAATGGATAATACCCATTATCCTGACCAGAACTTCCTGTTTCACCCTGAGGTACTCTGCCCAGTCTGTGGTGCAGGTAAAGCAATAGATAAAGATATCAAGGCTAGAAGGACCAAAGGCATTAAACGACACAAGAACTATCTTGTCTTTGGCGATTTCATTGTTATCTTGCAGGTACTGACGAATTTCCCCGACGATCGCTTCCACCTGATGGCCGTCCTGATACCTCAGACCGACAGTTTCCTTGATTCTTCTATTTTCCATACGTGAAGGATTCTCAACGGAAATGCTGGCGAAAGTGGCATTGGGAACATAGAGTGGTCGCTTTTCAAATGTCTTGATGCGGGTTTGTCTCCAGCCAATGTATTCCACATAACCTTCAATGTTTTTATCCGGCGAACGAATCCAGTCACCTACGCGGAAGGGTTTATCAAGATAGATCATCAGACCACCAAAAAAATTGGCCAGCATATCCTTGGCAGCGTAACCGACCGCCAAACCACCCACACCACCAAACGCCAAAAGACCTGAAATACTGTAGCCAAGTGACTGTAATATAAAGAGAACACAGGTAATGATGATCACGATTCTGATTAACCTGCCAATGGCTACAACGGTGGTTGGATCATTAGGTTTATTAGAAGTCAGATCAGGATTCAGGAAGTTTCGTTCCAGCTGACGAATGAAACGGATTATGCTCCAACCCACCAGAGTGATGATAATGACATCCCTCAGATTACCCAGTCCGTCCAGCAACACAGCATCCGTAGCCTTGGCAATAACATCGACAGCCCAGGAGAAACCGATGACCCAAATCAGCAGTGTCACAGGGGTTCTGAGCCCCCTGATAACTGCATCATTCCAAGGTGTTAGATGAGTGCGATCATCCCTTGAAAGATGGGCAAACACTCTGGAGGCGATTAGATTGATAACACCTGAAATGAGCACGACAATAACGACCTGGATAACCCATTGAGGAATATCCAGTTCCTTAAGAAAAGGGAGAGAAAAAGACATTATTCGACTTCCGGATAGTAAACAGCACACTTAACAGTGAGCATGATTCTATCCCTATGAGAGAAATCATTCTATCAAGTCTGTATCTTGGAGAGCGGAAAATAACCACCCTATGGAGCACAGAATACAACAGAAAATTGATCTCGTAATGACTGTTCACAGTGATGTGCGAGCTGCACTGCAGAGAGAAGTTTTTGCTGGTTTGCGAAGCCAGAAGCAACTGGAAGAATTTGATGAAAAATTCCCAAGCCCTAAACCTTATTCAATTCTACGGATCTGAATCGCTTAAAGTAAACGACTACGCCCACTGTCACAGCCGCCACCAAAATGCTCACAGCGGCCAGTGTGCCGATTACAACCCCGGTCGTGCCGCCCGCTGACATACTACTGTCGTCAGATTCTACAGGGAATGGGGTGCCGGTAAAGATCACCGACGTCACCAACGACACGGGTACTGTATTGGGGGGCATGGCTTCGCTGGAGGTACTGCTTATGGCTTCGCTGGAGGTACTGCTTATGGCTTCGCTGGAGGTACTGCTTATGGCTTCGCTGGAGGTACTGCTTATGGCTTCGCTGGAGGTACTGCTTATCACTTCACTGAAGGTGCTGCTTATGGCTTCGCTAAAGGTACTGCTTATCGCTTCGTTGAAGGTGTTAACCGAGGTGGCTTTAGGCGTCACAGAGGTACTGCTGACGGCGTTATTTTTTTCTGCCACCTGATAGATCCTGACCTTTCCATCAGCCCCTCCAGCCACCAGCAGGGTTCCGTCGGGGTGGTAGGCCAGGCTTCGTATCCAGCCTGTTGCATCGTCCAGAGTGTACAAAGGCATGGCCGGGTCGGTGCCATTATAGAGTCTGACTTTTCCGTCATGCCCTCCAGCCGCCAGCAGGGTTCCGTCGGGGTGGTAGGCCAGGCTTCGTATCCAGTCTGTTGCATCGTTCAGAGAAAACAGAGGCATGGCCGGGTGGGTGCCATTATAGATTCTGACTTTTCTGTCTTTCCCTCCAGCCGCCAGCAGGGTTCCGTCGGGGTGGTAAGCCAGGCCTCGTATCAAGCCTGTTGCATCGTTCAGAGAAAACAGAGGCATGGCCGGGTGGGTGCCATTATAGATTCTGACTTTTCTGTCATCCGCTCCAGCCGCCAGCAGGGTGCCGTCGGGGTGGTAGGCCAGGCTTTGTACCCAGTCTGTTGCATCGTCCAGGGTGTACAGAGGTATGGCCGGGTGGGTGCCATTATAGATTCTGACTTTGTCATCCTCTCCAGCCGCCAGCAGGGTTCCGTCGGGGTGGTAAGCCAGGATTGCTATCAAGTCTGTTGCATCGTTCAGAGAAAACAGAGGCATGGCCGGGTGAGTGCCATTATAGAGTCTGAGTTTTCCGTCATCCCCTCCAGCCGCCAGCAGGGTGCCGTCGGGGTGGTAGGCCAGGCTTCGTATCCAGTCTGTTGCATCGTTAAGAGTGTTCACCAACAGGGGGCTCTGAGGGTCGGTCATATCAAAGATCAGCACAGGGCCTGTATAACCACATTTGCGATCCCCTGAACCTGAACCTACCCCCACCGCCATGTACCTGCCGTCCTGACGCCAGACAATGCTGAAAGCTCCGTGTGGTGCGCAATGGTTCTTGTTAAGAGTGGGCGGTGTGATGGGTGGCTGATTGGGGTCCAGGGTAAGGGTGTGGATCAGAACCGGGTCGATGGGTACCGACGCAATCGCGGTCGGTGCCGGGCACAAAAGGGAAATAGCCAGAACCGGAAAAAAAGCGTATTTATACAGGCTCATGTAAACAACGCATTATAAAAAGAACCAGATTTTGCGATTAAAGTTAGGATTTCGCGTTCAGTCAAATTTTTCCCATATATAGCGATCTGGAACTATTTTCAACAATACTGGCTTCACCTTTTTCCTGCGATGTCCAGTCGTTCACAGTGTGTTCGAATCCACCGCAAGATAGAAACCGTCATAAGTCAATTGGCCAAGTATTTTGATAATGAGTCCTGCCGCTGTCGGAACACCTGAAAAAGTCACACATGGTGTTATAAAACTGAAAATGTGCTGCTTTTTATCCGACATAGGGTCATAGCTATTTTCAGAGGTTGAGCGATAGTTATGGTGAATAAAGAGAGAAAGGAATGAACATGGACACCAAAGACAACACCCACTGCATATGACGCATTATGAACAATCATTTGAATCGTTCAGAAAGGTAGTCCAGTCTGTCCTTACAACTCAAATATCGATCCAGAGTAACCAGTTCTTCCAAAGCTCGACCGCCGCTGGCCTCAAGTGAAGAAAAATCAGGCGGACAGAAAGAAGACTCTTCAAGCCAGGGCAGAACTTCCCGGACCCCCTTCCTATTGCTGAGTAACAAGAGATCACAACCCGCATTCAAGGCTTTTTCAACCCGGAGAGTATAACTTCCCGCTGAAGCGGCACCTTCCATAGTCAAACAGTCGCTAATAACTACTCCACTAAAACCAATCTGCTCTCTAAGAATATCTTTCAACCAGATTGAAGAAAAACCACAAGGCTGATCATCCACTTCAGAAAAGACAATGTGAGCGGGCATAATCGCTTCTATACCCTGCTCTATCAACGTTTTGAATGGCACCATGTCTTGCTGCCGGATGGCGTTTAGCGAACGGTTGTCCCGAGGCAGGGTCAAGTGAGAGTCTTCGTTGACACTGCCATGGCCTGGAAAATGTTTACCGACACAGGCCATTCCTGATTCATGGACACCGCTGCACCATGCAGTAGCCAGTTTAATGACGTTTTCAGTCTCACTGCCTAACGCACGATCGCCCACTATTTCGGTCAGCCCAAGATTCAAATCCAGTACTGGAGCCAGACTGAGGTCAAGACCGCAGGAAAGAAGCTCTTCTGCCATAAGCCAACCGCAATCTTCAATCAACTCGAGCGCTTTCTGAGGATCGCAATTGAAATATCTGGCGTAATGTTCTGCCGGCGGCAGACGGGTAAAGTCGTTCCTGAAACGCTGCACCCTGCCACCTTCCTGATCGACCATCAGAATCAGATTCTGCCGGATACTTCTGATGTCACTGACCAGGTCACACAACTGTTTGCGATCTTGAAAATTTCTGGCGAAAAACAATACGCCAGCAACGCCAGGATGCAGGAGTAATTCCCGCTCTTCGGGTTGGAGTGTCTGACCTTCAAGGTCAATGATCAGAACACCATTATTTTTCGCATCGTTTTGACCATGCGTATTCATACTTTTCCTGTTCTCCTGACCTGACTGCATGCGATAAGACTACTCTGGCAGAATATCAATGGTAGTTCCCGGAACAACCCGGTCAAATAAATCAATCATGTCATGACCATGCATCCTAACGCAGCCTCTTGAACCCGGCTCCCCCATCACAGCGGAATCAGGCGCTCCATGGATATAGATATATCGTCGCATAGTATCGACATTTCCCAAACGGTTGTAACCGGGTTCCAGGCCACTTAGCCAGAGAATGCGGCTTAAGATCCAGTCCCGACGTTCAGAGTATTGTTGTTGTAGTTCCGGAGAATAAATCTCACCCGTGTATCGCCTTCCTACAAACACTGCATTGAGAGGAAGGCCGTCACCTATTTTAGCTCGAATAATATGATGACCAAGGGGAGTCTGCCAGCTACCTTCCTGCTGACCTGTCCCCTTACTGGCAGTGGAGACAGAGTAACAGATCGTTTCTACCCCCTCCTGCATCAACTCCAGAGTCTGTGAGGCAATTCGAACATTAATATGCACAGCTGAATCTCGTATTGATTGGCTTCGCAGTGCCTCAGGCTTAAGAGCCTGCATGCAGAATAAACATTATCGGCCACTATCATGGGTGGCATGAGCACGCAGACCGGCTGCCATAAACGGCACCATTCTTCTCATGATATTCTCAAGATTGTCATCAATGTCGTAGTCTCTCTTGGCGATGGACAGGAGCGCATCAGCACCGGATACGGAGAAGACAGCAGAACCGAGACTAAAGTAGGTACGCCAGAATTTATCGGCAATCGGAAGGTCAGGACAGGCCCTGAACAGTAACTCAAAGTATCGACTGAAGACAGTTCCATAGGTTTCGGTCAGATAACGTTTCAGGTGCCCCTGGTTCTGGGTGAATGCCAGCCCCATGAGTTTCATGAAAATAGAGATGTCATCCGGCCTTCTGGGTTTCACAGCAAGAATATGGTCAACCAGTATCTGAAGCACTGTTTCAAGATCAGGTTGCTCACTGTGATCTGACCACTCATCCAGAGTGGTATTCAGCCCCTCCATAAATGGAGCCAGAAAACGCGCAAATACTGCCTGTATCAACGCTTTTTTGGAGCCAAAGTGATAGTTCACTGCAGCCAGGTTAACCCCTGCCTGTCTTGTAATGGTTCTTAAGGAGGTTTCTGCGAAGCCATGTTCGGCGAAGAGCAGCTCGGCTGAATCCAGAATTCTCTCTACGGTTGAAGGTTGTGCCATGATCCGGGGAATTTTATAAGATTAATAAACGACTGTTTAGAACCTACGTTTCTTACCCTCAGCTGTCAAGGCCACTAGTAGCAAAGCCTCATCGAGTTAACCCAACGAGTCAGTGGTACGGACCATTGCTCAACACTATTACAGGGTGCAAATTGTTGCCATCACTAACTTATCGGTTAGTGATTTCATCGACGACAAACACTTAACTAATAGTAATCAGGCAACCCATAATCTACGGCAATCTGCAAAGCATGTTCTTGCCGCAAAACAGGGAAGCACAAAGCATGGAAGCAGTGAGTTTATTCACGCTAATCAATTATTATCAAGTGATGGAGAAACGACTATGACACCTATTGGACACTCAATCAAATCAATATCAATGTCTTCGCAGCCATTTAATCTGCAAGACACACACACCGGGACCACACTACAGGCTTCTGATATTGCTAAAAAACTCATTGATAAAGTATCATTCGGGATTCTGAACAGTGAGGGCAAAAAAAGCACGGTAGCGTCTCCTACCAGCCTGACTCCGGTTTTGGGCATGCTTCTGGCGTGCATAGATGACAATGCCAAAAAGGAATCAATTTTGGGAATCCCCAAAGGAACCTTGACTGAAGAGCTGGAAACTGAAATCCATAAAGAACTCGGTAAATTCAGCAAAGACAACCCTTACGGAGGCCATCCTGAACAGTTAATCTCTTGCGCTAACTTTATCGCTTCTGCTTTTCATGTCAGGGATGAGCAATTAGAAAAAATACTCTCTGAATGTTATCAAACCCAAAAGCTGGAAAGTAATCAATGGAACGTTGCTGAAGTCACAGAAGATTTTGTCAAGGAGAAAACCAAAGGAAAAATTAAAAATTTGTTTGATGACATGAATGAAGTTACAGCGACAATAGGTAATGTAATGGAATTCCGGGGTGTCTGGGAGGATAGTTTTTCTCCAGATAAAACCGCTCCTCAAAGCTTTCTATGCGCAGATGGAACTCGTATTAACAACGTAAAAATGATGGTTAAAACTGAAACGGTTCAATGTGCTTCTAACAGCAAATTTGCTGCCATCGCCAAGGAATTCAAATCTTTGAATGGAGAAGATCTTAAACTGGTCGCAATAAAACCGCGTAAAGAAAGTGCCACAGCGATTAACAATCTTGATTCTGAAACGATTAATGAGCTGACTAAACAATTAAATTATAAAGAAGCGAAATATCAGCTATCGCTACCCAAAATAAAAGTAGAAGACAGTTGCGACACTCAGTTACTCGAGAAAATGTGTGAGGCATTAGGAACCGACATAGTAGCAGGAGATCTGACAAAACTAGGCCTACCGGCAGATCAGGATCTGGAGGTGCTTCAGAAGATCGTATTATCTGTTGATGAAGAAGGTGCTAGCGGTAAGATGGCGACTGTTGCAAAAATTTTAACAAGGTGCGTATCTGGAACTTCTCATTTTGATTTTGACTGCCCTGGCTACATTGCCATTGTAGACAAAGAAGGTAATCGGTTAATTGAGCTGGTCATAAAGGATGGCAGCTTTTTGGAGTTTGATGGTGATCCTGTAATCAGCACCGCTGGAAAACAGAGTTCTAATTCTAAAAAACTGGCAAGTTCCAACCCTTTTGATATGTATGATAGTGATGATGATCTATTTGATAGCGATGATGATATATCTGATAGCGATGATGATAGTTCTAATAACCCGTTCTTAAATAAACAGGAAGAAGTACAAAAAAACTTATCTCTAATAAAAGATCTGTCTTTTAGAACTTTTGAAACTGTTGATGTGAGCACTTATATAAATAAATTTTATAATCCAAATGGGTATTTAGATATTCAAAGTGCTGATGCAAACAATACTAATTTAACAGTCAGTTTTTCTTCTTTGGATAGTGCTAAAAAGTTTAAAGAAAGTGTATTAGAATCAATTGGTGAAAAAAATGGGAATTTAATTCGGGTTAACAAAAGCTTTTTTTCTATTGAAGTATATGTTTCAATTAGAGAATGGGATAAAATGATTGATAAAATAACTTCTGAATCCACTGATTTTTATATTTCTGACAGCAAAGATAATCCTACAATTATCCCTGCTGAAAAACCGAGCTCTGATAATCTGGTAACTTTTAACGATTATGATATGTCTGATAGTGAAGATGACAGTTCTGATAGCAAAGTTTATACGTCTGATGATCAATTCACATCTAAAAAAGAAGTAACCGATCAAACTCCAATGGGGAGTGTAAGTACTTTAATACAACAGAACTATAATCCGAATGGGGAGTTTGATATTCAGAATACTAAATCAGATCATATACAGCTAACACTCACGATGTCTTCTTTGGAAGAGGCTAAAAAGCTTAGAGAAAGAATATTAAAATCAATTGGAGACAAACATTTTAAATTTGTCAGGATTTTTGGTCGTGATTCTCCTTTTCAATTAGAGGTTTCTTTTCAAGCCTGGGACGCGCTGCGTGAGAAGTTAACTTTTAATCAACCATGAATCAATACAATGCTAAATCCGGAGATTAATCACCTCCGGATTTTTTTTAACAAAAGCCTCACAGAATCAGTTTGCGAATATCGGTCAACCATTCACCAGTAGGAAGGTAAAGCTTGCCACATGCATCATTGACGGCCCTTAGTTCAATTGCTGCTCATCATCGCGGCCCGACCTGCGCGGCCCGACCTGCGCGGCCCGACCTAACATAATGACTTGCCAGAGCAATATTACTGTATATAATCACAGATACTGTATAAAAAAACAGATTGAGTGACCATGATCAAACTGACTAAACGGCAATCCGAAATACTGGACCTGATCAAGTCTCATATCGAAGAGACAGGTTTCCCACCCACCAGGGCAGAAATCGCCAAGACCTTCGGTTTTCGTTCACCCAATGCGGCAGAAGAACATCTCAGGGCACTGGCCCGTAAAGGCGCCATCGAAATTACCCCCGGTGCTTCACGAGGTATCCGAATTCCAGACAGCCAGCCTGAAGGCCTTCCGATCATTGGACAGGTGGCTGCCGGTAACCCGATCCTCGCCCAGGAACATATCGAAGACCACCTGATGCTCAACCCCGGCTTCTTCACCCCAGCCGCTGACTTCTTGTTAAGAGTCAAAGGGATGAGCATGAAAAACATCGGGATTCTTGATGGTGACCTGCTGGCCGTTCACAAGACTACAGAGGTTCGAAACGGTCAGGTTGTCGTCGCCAGGATAGAAGACGAAGTCACCGTTAAACGATTCGAGAAACAGAAAAACAAGGTATTACTCCATCCGGAAAACGACGAGTTCGAAACCATTGTCGTCGATCTCACTCATGATATTTTCGCGGTCGAAGGTTTAAGCGTCGGGGTGATCAGAAATCAGTCCTGAAACGGATGTTGTATGAGCACCTGTACACTTGAGTGAGAACACCGAAAAGCGACCGGACCATGCCAGGAGGAAGGATTCATGCTGTACCGAACAAGCAGTGAAAGGCACAATTTTTCAACATCAGGCTTTCAGAGCAACACAGTTCGCATAAACCGCTCCAGCCTGAAAAAAACGTTACCAGAGAAAAATAAAAGCTCTCCCAGTCCCAGTATTAATGAGCTCATTCTGTCAGGACAACCCTGGCAGGCCGAACAACTCCTGACACCAATGCTCAGTCAGCTTTCCAGTGACAGTGAACGCTGGTTGACTCTGATTCTGGCAGACAAATCGGATACCAGAACCTTGCAATGGTTAAAGAATTGCAACCTGAACCATGACAAGGTGCAAATTTTTAGCGCTAACGATGATCACCAGACACTGGAACTCACCCGGAAAGCACTGGCATCCGGAACCAGCCACACCGTCATTAGTTGGCTGGGACACTTGGATAAAGGGTGGCTAATCAAGCTTGAAAGCGCTGCCCGCAATGGACAGTGTCAGGGACTGGCTATTCGCAGCAGGCAGGTTGCATGAAAACCTGTCACTGCCTTGAAGATAGAGTCAATGCAGCACTCTGTTCTCAGGAATCTCTTCTTCAGAGGATTGGGGACGAGTCAGTTCAGCAACTTCCCGCATTCCGGCGTCAAACATGACCTTTGCCACTTGTAGATACTCTCCTTCAAGATACTCCTTGGCTTCCCCGGAAAATTTCATGGTCAGCAGGGGCTCGCCCTCTTCATCACTGCGTCGCAAAACAATCTCTCCTGTTGGAAGTTCCACAATTTCCAAAAACGATGCAGCCATATTTCGTCCCATAAATAGCGAGTAAGAGGTGGAAATCATGCAGCATTGTGCATCATGATGCAACAGGTCAATGCAGAGTAATGTGAAAGGATGATTAACCAGCATACTGGTAGACATACCTGCAGAACAGCACAGCATGATCTTTGTCATAGGGTACCTCTGTCAAACCTGTCTGAATCGCACCTACAGAGCCCCCCCCTGGCTCATTGAGTGTTGACCCCGGCTTATATAAGACTTTGTACCTATATCCCTCCCTGGGCACAAGATACTCCCCAGTCTATGGCGATCCCAACGGTTGAACGCAGAATGAGCAGTAAATGATTAAGTCACCATTCGAGATTGAAATTTCTGAAGTGGCCCACCAATTCCTTGAGGGAAGCAAGAATACTTTTGGCACTTTCCGGTGTTTTAACACCTCTTGTACTTCCAGCACTGTCCGAAGCAATCATGGCAGTATTGATTTTATTAGAATATGATTGTATATCATCGTCTAAAAGTGAAATTTCGCCATAAGCTTTGAGTAAATCTGCCAGCCAGCTGTCAGACAACTCTAATTGTTTTAGCTGCTCGAGTTCAGAAACATCACCTTCCTGCTCACTTACCAAGTTGTAAGCTTCTTCCAGAGACATCAGACGGCTTAACTGATGACCATAAGGAGACAATATCTCTGCCAGCATGGAGAAATATGCCTGACGAGCATGCAACAAAAATGCTTCGCGAAAAGCTTCCTGCTCGAAAGGTTCTGCTCTTTCCCAAGTACCCAATTGTAAACGGGCATAGTGCAACTTCTTATTGGTATAGGCTCGCCACTGCTCAGACATAATCATTCTCACAAATAGAAAGACCCTCACGGATCACCGCGAAGGTCTTGTTTTTGAACAGGCCAGATCAGGATTTTTTGCGCTTTCTGGTGACTTTTTCTTCCCACTTACCTTCCTGGAAGGTAGCACTCCACCCCGTCGCCTTACCTTCTGACTCACTCATAACATACTGAGTCTTGGTTTTACGACTAAAGCGGATTATCGCTGGATTGCCTTCAGCATCCTGTCTCGGAGCATCCAGAAGATAATGATATTTAGGATCAATAGCCGCCTGATGAGGGATCAGTTCACTGACCAGAGGAGCACGGGTCTCACGATTCTTTGGAAATTGGCTGGCGGCCAGAAAAAGTCCGGAGGCACCGTCCCTGAGAATGTAGTGATCATCCACTTTCAGACACTTAAGTTCGGGCATGGGCACCGGATCCATTTTTGGGGGGGCCGCTTCCCCACTCTTCAGCAGTTTACGGGTGTTTTTACACTCACTGTTGGTGCAACCAAAGTATTTGCCAAAACGTCCCGATTTCAGCTGCATCTCGGAGCCACATTTGTCACATTCAAGCACAGGGCCATCATAACCTTTGAGCTTGAACTGACCTTGTTCCACTTCATAGCCGGAGCAGTCCGGGTTATTACCACAGACATGAAGCTTGCGCTGCTCATCAATCAGATAGCTTTCCATCGCTGTAGAACACTTGGGACAACGATGCATAGCTCGCAAAGCGTTAACTTCAGCATTCTCATCGTCAGCATCTTCAACCTCTTCTCCAGGCACCAGATTAATCGTACATTTACAACGCTCCTTCGGGGGGAGCGAGTAACCGGAACAGCCCAGGAAGACGCCAGTACTCGCTGTACGAATCATCATATCCCTGCCACATTCAGGACATTTGATGTCGGTGGGAGAAGGGTCATTGGATCGCATGCCATCACTGTCGTTTTCAGCCTGCTCCAGCTTGTTGCTGAAATCACTGTAGAAATGGTCCAGCAGATCCTTCCAGTTCTTGCCACCTTCAGCCACCACATCGAGATTTGACTCCATATTGGCGGTAAAGTTGTAATCCATAAGATCATGGAAATTTTCAACCAGCCGGTCTGTGACAATATCGCCCATTTTCTCGGCATAGAAACGACGATTTTTCAGAGATACATAACCACGATCCTGAATGGTCGAAATTATGGAAGCATAAGTCGAGGGTCTTCCAATTCCGCGCTTCTCCAGCTCCTTAACCAGAGCCGCTTCACTGAAACGGGCCGGCGGCTTTGTAAAGAGTTGTTTCGGGTCCAGTTTTTTCAGATCCAGGGGGTCACCTTTGTTCAGGGCGGGCAGAATGATGTCTTCACCCTTCTTGGCAATAGCTGCCATGACACGAGTGTAGCCATCAAACTTCAGGGTTCTGCCTCTCGCCCTCAGATCAAAGTCATCCACTCTGACCGTCAGGGAAGTGCTCAGGTACTCCGCGGGCGTCATCTGACAGGCAACAAATTGTCTCCAGATCAGCTCATAGAGTCGCTCTGCATCCTTCTCAAGTCCGGATATAGAACCCGGCTGAGCAGTCACAGAGGAAGGACGTATTGCTTCGTGTGCCTCCTGAGCGCCTTCTTTGCTGGAATACCGGTTTGGCTCCTCTGGCAGATACTTCGCACCGTAGGTACCATTAATAAACTCCCGGGCACTCTCCACTGCTTCCTGACTCAGATTGGTGGAGTCAGTACGCATATAAGTAATATGACCCGCTTCGTAGAGGCGTTGAGCCATCATCATGGTTTTCTTGACACTGAATCCAAGACGGGTGCTGGCTGCCTGCTGTAGCGTTGAGGTAATAAAAGGGGCAGAAGGACGACTGCGGGTCGGCTTATCTTCTCGCTCTGTCAGCTGGTAATCAGCACGTCTCAGCTTTTCCAGAACAACTTCAGTGGAGGCCTCACTGGTAGGTCTGAAGGCGTCACCGGCTTCTTTGGCGACTTGGAAGCGAATAACTTCCCCACTCCCGGTAGTCAGGTCAGCATAGACTTCCCAATACTCTTCCGGGATAAAACTTCTGACTTCACGCTCCCGCTCAACAATTAACTTAACCGCTACAGACTGGACTCGCCCTGCCGACAGGCCACGGGCAATTTTCGCCCAGAGCAATGGGGAAACCATATAACCCACTACGCGGTCGAGGAACCGCCTTGCCTGCTGGGCATTGACCCGGTCAATATTGAGAATACCCGGCTCCTTGAAGGCTTCCTGGATGGCATTCTTGGTAATTTCATTGAAAACGACCCGCCGATATCGATCAGGCTCTCCCCCTATGGCCTCCTGAAGATGCCAGGCTATAGCCTCTCCCTCACGGTCCAAATCCGTTGCGAGGTAGATTTTGTCAGCAGACTCGGCAAGGCGTCGAAGCTCATCGACCACTTTCTCTTTGCCAGGCAAAATTTCGTAACGGGCTTTCCACCCTTCTTCAGGGTCAATGCCCATTCTTTCAATGAGCTGTTCTTTGGCTTTGCGCTTCTTATGGATGATTTTCTGCTCAGGAGATAGCTTACGTGTCTCAGCAGCGGCCCTTGCCCGAGCTTTGGGATCCACAGGCTTCTTGGAGCCACCCGCGGTGGGCAGGTCACGAATGTGACCAACACTGGACTTAACAACAAAGTCCTTGCCCAGATATTTGTTTATAGTCTTCGCCTTGGCCGGCGACTCGACGATAACTAGAGATTTACCCATGCTACCTTACACGTCCTGTAATCAGCTCCATTGTTCCGGTTATGCTGACAAGCCTGGAAAAAAGATTAAAAACACTCAGTGCTGCCTGCGACCAAAACAAGAAAGGTCGGGAATTGAAAATTGTTTCAATATATAAGGTCAAGAAAAACATCGGTCAAGCAAAACTCTTCAGTGATGGCAATTTTTTCTTGAACGACCCTCTTATTTATCGTTTCACAGCCACAATGATTAATCCACCCGGTTATAAGCAATAATTACCTTGAATATCAAAAGATTATTTAATTACTGCGAAGCCTGACAGATTTCAGGATGATTATTCACGGGAAAAAACCGGCTTTTTTTGTCGACAAAGCGACTCAAGCAAACCTTGTCAGAGATCCCCATCAGAGAAGTAGAGCCTCTGCATAAAAATACATAAAAGCAGGATACCCCGAAATGACATTCCGGGGTAAATACGTTCAGGCAGGATAAGCCAGGCAGGCACGCCTGGCAAAGGCCGACGTATTACAGACGCTCAAAGACCGTAGTAATACCCTGACCCAGTCCTACACACATCGTAGCCACACCGATCGTACCGTTGTTTTGCTTCATCACGTTCAGCAGGGTACCGGAGATTCGGGCACCGGAGCATCCGAAGGGGTGACCCAGAGCTATTGCCCCACCGTTCAGGTTCACCTTCTCGTCCATCTTCTCCAGCAGGTTCAGGTCTTTCAGAACAGGCAGAGCCTGAGCAGCAAACGCCTCATTCAGCTCAACATGATCAATATCATCGATAGTCAGGCCTGCACGCTCCAGTGCTTTTTTGGTGCTGGGTACAGGTCCATAACCCATGATGGACGGATCAACACCAGCAACCGCCATGGAACGAATCACGGCCATTGGTTGAAGACCCAGATCCTGAGCACGCTGTGCGGACATAACGATCATGCAGGAAGCCCCATCGGTAATCTGGGAAGAAGTACCAGCTGTGACTGTACCTTTCGGGTTAAAGGCTGGCTTCAGTTGAGCCAGTCCTTCAAGCGTGGTTTCAGGACGGATCGTCTGATCTTCGGTGAAGACTGCCAGGTTGCCATCATCATCATGCCCCTGCATGGGGATGATCTCATCCTTGAAGTGACCGGCTTTGGTTGCTTCCCAGGCTCTCATATGAGATCTGACACCAAATTCATCCTGGGCTTCACGAGTAATACCGTGCATCAACCCCAGCATTTCTGCGGTCAGACCCATCATGCCTGCCGCTTTGGCAGCATATTTTGACAGACGTGGATTAGGATCCACTCCATGCATCATGCCTACATGTCCCATGTGCTCAACACCACCTACGACAAAGACATCACCGTTCCCGGTTTGAATAGCCTGAGCAGCAGTGTGCAGTGCACTCATGGAAGAACCACACAGACGGCTGACAGTCTGGGCAGAAGAAGTATGAGGGATCGGAGTCATCAGGGATGCCATACGGGCAACGTTCCACCCCTGCTCCAGAGTCTGGTTAACACAACCCCAGATGACATCTTCAACTTCTTCAGGGTTAACACCAGGGTTACGGTTCAGAACCCCTGTGATGAGGTTTGCAGACAGATCATCGGCACGGACATTTCGATACATGCCACCCTTGGAACGACCCATGGGGGTCCGGCCATAGTCTACGATTACGGCGTCTCTCGGATTAAGGCTCATAGTCAATTCTCTCTTAAATCTGTTGATCGTGATTAGCCACTTTTTTTGTGGCTCAAGGCTGTTTACGCGCCGTAAAACGTTTTGCCTTCACGGGCCATTTCCCGCAGCTTTTCAGTAGGCTGGTACAGAGGACTGATATGAGCGTACTGATCAGCCAGCTCTACGAACTTGTCGACACCCATGCTATCGATGTACTTCAGGGCACCGCCACGGAAAATCGGGAAGCCGATGCCGTTGAGCAGAGCCAGGTCCGCCTCTGCTGGGGTATCAACAATGCCGTCTTCCAGTGTGCGAACGGTTTCCATACACAGTGGAATCATCATGCGATCAATAATTTCCTGTGTTTCAAACTCACGGCTTTCACCTGCCACTTCAGAGAGAAGCTGATAAGCCGTTTCGTCAACCACTTTCTTGGGCTTACCTTTCTTGTCCTGCTCGTATTTGTAAAAGCCGACGTTGGTCTTCTGTCCGTAACGCCCCTTCTCATACATCACATCAATAGCGTTCTTCCAGTCACGGGACATACGATCCGGGAAGCCTTCAGCCATCACTTTTTCAGCATGGGAGCCTGTATCAATACCGACAACATCAAGCAGGTAGGCAGGACCCATTGGCCAGCCAAACTTCTCCATAACTTTGTCGACTTTCTGGAAGTCAGCACCGTCTTTCACCAATGAAGCGAAGCCGCCGAAGTATGGGAAAAGCACACGGTTAACCAGGAATCCGGGACAGTCGTTAACAACGATAGGCACTTTGCCCATCTTCTTGGCATAGGCGACAACGGTTGCAACCGTTTCTTCGCTGGTTTTCTCACCACGAATCACTTCAACCAGAGGCATGGCGTGAACCGGGTTAAAGAAGTGCATGCCACAGAATTTTTCCGGTCTTTTCAGATCCTTAGCCAGTTCTGTTATAGAAATGGTTGAAGTATTAGAAGCCAGAACAGCGTCTTCACTGACGTGATTTTCTACTTCACCCAGTACCGCTTTCTTGACATTGACATTCTCGACAACCGCTTCCACAACGACATCGACATCACCAAACTCACTGTACGACAAAGTTGGAACAATGTGATTGAGAACCTCACCCATTTTCAGAGGGTCCATACGACCACGGGCTACTCGCTTGGACAGCAGTTTGCTGGCTTCGGCCAGTCCCAGGTTCAGACCATCCTGAGCGATGTCTTTCATCAGAATAGGAGTGCCCTTGTAAGCAGACTGGTAAGCAATGCCACCGCCCATGATACCGGCACCCAGAACAGCGGCCTTCTCAACTTTACCCGCCTGCCTGGTCAGTTCCTTGGTCTTCTTCTTGAGCATCTGGTCGTTCAGGAACAGTCCCACCAGAACATCAGAGACAGGTGTCTTGGCCAGTTTAATGAAACCTTCAGCTTCGACTTTCAGAGCTTCATCTCTTGGCAGCTCAGCATGCTTTTTGATGGCTTTAACAGAAGCCGCGGGCGCTGGCATATGTGGACCGGCCTGCTGCTTGACAACCGCCATGGTTGTTTCAAAAGCCATCAGAGATTCCAGCAAAGGTAGCTTGAGTGGTGAACGTTTTTCATCTTTACGGGCATTAAAGTCCAGTTCACCTGCCAGACAACGTTTGATAATGGCTACAGCAGAATCCACTAGCTTTTCGGTTTCAACCACTGCATCTACAGCCCCTACTTTCAGAGCTGCTTCAGGCTTCTGCTCGCGACCAGCAGCAATCCACTCGACAGCGTTATCTACGCCGATCAGACGTGGCAGACGGACAGTCCCACCCCAGCCCGGGTAGATGCCCAGTTTGACTTCAGGCAGACCGACACCACCTTTGTTGGACAGTACACGATAATCAGCGCACAGGCAGATCTCAAAACCACCACCCAGAGCGCTGCCATTGATAGCGGCAACCGTTGGCATATCCAGATCTTCAAAGCTGCTGAAGACCTGGTTAACACCCATGACCATTTCCAGCAGCTCACTTTCTTCCTGACGGAAGTTGGAGGTAAACTCCTTGATGTCGGCACCAACAATGAAGACGCCTTCCTTGCCACTGGTCAGAACGACACCCTTGATGGAGTCGTCCGCCTTGATGGCCTGAACTGCACCATTCAGATCTTCTATGGCCAGCCGGTTGAACTTGTTCACCGACTCCCCTTCCAGGTCAAACCTCAACTCAGCGATGCCGCTTTCAAGTGCCAGAACCTTGAATGCTTTCCCCTGATATATCATTTATCTCTCTCCGGACGGATTGAAAAAGGTTGCGTTAATGACTGACGTCTGTACAAATGGCGTCAGGAGCCAGACTGAGAATAGCGGCCCTATGGATAATGGCAGTTTATTCTCAGTCTGGCTCCTGATGGATGCATCTTAGACAGTGCTCGCCAGAAATTCATACAACCGTTTGAATTTTTGAGCCTACCTTCTTTGAATTCTGTGCCAAAGTCAAGAAAATGAACACCAATAAATCCGCAAATATACTGATTCAGAGCAAATACTTACCAGAAATTTACTTGGACAACTCAAGGTACAGCCATACAATGTAAGCGTTTGGTCTATGATGCCTGCAATCAATCGTATTTTCTTATGGTTGATATAAAGAGAGCACAGGTGGTCGAACACCCTTTAGCATTTAAGGCGATGAGTACACAAGATAGTTACTCGTGGCCCGATGATAAAAACATCGACACAGCCATGATCCGGAAATGCAGCTCACCGGCTCAGATGATAAAAATGGCTATGCAACTGGAATGAGCTGCATTTCTTCATAAAACATCCGGGAAGAGAGAAACAGTCTATGAGTCAATATAACCATATTCTCGTTGCTATTGACCTGTCTGATGAAGCAGACGATGTATTGGATAAGGCCAAGTCTCTTGCAGAAATCTATCAGGCCAGACTGACCCTGGTGCACGTGGTTGAGCCGTTGAGTGTCGCTTATGGCAGCGATATTCCACTGGATCTTACAACCCTTCAGGATGAAATCACCCAGCAGGCCAGAGAGCGTATATCACGTTTGGCTGAAAGCATTCACCTGGACAAGGGTGAACAGCACGTCGTATACGGGCGCCCGGAAAGAGAAGTACATCGCATCGCTGACGAGTCTGACGTTGACCTGATCGTGGTTGGGAGTCATGGCAGGCATGGTTTGGCCCTGATTCTCGGCTCAACATCCACCAGCATCCTGCATGGTGCATGCTGTGATGTTCTGGCGGTAAGAGTGGGAAAAAACAACAGCAAATAAGAACAAAAGCGGTGAGTTAACAGTTGGCAGATAGCCGTTCTGACCGCACACTGACGACAGCTGACTCCCAACTAAAAAAGGAACGTCTGTTAACTCATATTTTCAAGTACTTCTCAACGTTCGATCTTTTCTTCGATGTCCTGGTTGGCGACTGCCAGGCACACCAACGTGGATTGAATGACGTCATGATCGCCCTTATAGAAAGCAGATCCAGCGATGATCTTTTCCCACTGAATCAGTTCTTCTTCCAGTTTTTCAAGCTCTCCTCGTAAAGCTTACAACTCACGATGAAGCTTGTTAGTGAGATTTTTCTTTTTCGGTTTCGACTGCGATTATTTCAATTACGAGTTACGCCTTCCGGAATGTCAACGTCATCCCCGTCAAAATCATTCATGTCAGAATCAGTCACTTCAAAATCACTCTTACCATGAAGACTTTCAAAATCACTGCTGTCAGTATCAGTTTTTTCAGATTCACTGCTGTCAGAATGATCATTACTACAAAGGCAATACTCGAGCCATACGACGAGTTTTTTTAAGTACTTTATCCGTTTTTCCTGATGTTTTTTCCTCTTCTCTTCTTCGCCAGGCTCTTTGCCTCCTTGCCCCTTAGCTGCCATGTCATGCATGACTTGATCACCCTGCCCAGTGTCATTGGAGCCAATAGCTGTATCAGGAAGCAGTGCCAATAAATCATATGATTGTTCCAATAGGGCCCTAAATCCTATAGCGAGGGTCTCCATTATGACATCGCAATCATTTTCAACAGTAAACGTTAAGTGTAATTGTTGCGCTAAATATATTTTTAGGTATACAAACAATTTTTTAAATGATTTAACATCTTGATTTCCTTGTTCAAGTGTCGCATCAACCAGAACTTTTTTTATTTCTTTAAATAACTCATTTCTTTTTCTTCTACCGGAATAAAAACTCGTCCTCTTACCTGATTCTCTAAAATAATTCTCTATGCTTTCAATATTTACATTCGGATATTCGCATTCCGGTGCAAAAGGGTTAATTATGAGTCTAATAACATCAATTAAATTCAAAAACTGATAGTTCCAGGCTACTAATCCTGGTTCATCTTCACCATATTTTTCTATAAGTTCCAGCATTCGTTCAGCTGATTTTAGCTGTCGCTTATAACTCGACATTCCGTTCCTATCAATGCCATCGTTGAGCAGTTTGGCAGCGTCTCTAAGTAATGCATCAACTGACTTACCGGATTGCTCAGACTCTAAGGAATCCTCCAATTGCTGTAAAAACTTAATGCGTTCTGTTACTAAATCTTTTAGACCAGAAAATACTAAATATGATATTGCAACATTTTCTTTTAAAAGCTCTTTATCTTTAATCGGCTTATCTCTGCCTAATAGTTGAGCTGCGTGCAGGTGGTGGAGAAATCCACACATTCCTGCCATGTCAGCGGCGTGAAGCAGGAATGAAGTAAAAAAAGCATGGGCACTTTGTGAGGAAGCACTACTTGAATTTATGGCTGTGTAGTAAGCCAGCATTAAATATGCAAGACTCTGTTGATGTTGTGAACTGCCCGGATTAACAGGCGACTCGGTACCTTGGATATAAGATAGCGTTTCTAAGATTGCATTCTGATTTTGGTCAACGTTAATTTGAAGACTCGCCTTCACTTGCGCAATCATGCTTGCAATGGTCAGGCTATCACCGGGGGGCATTTCCGGAATATTGCTCAACAGAGTGGTCATAGTGTCTTCCGGAAGACCTAAATTCAAGTTTCGGATTATTTCAGCAATTTGTTCCCGGGACATTGGCGGAAGCGGAAGGTCCGTCAAAGGCTGCATCTGCGGTGCTCCGGCACCCTGCGGTTCTTCCTGATCCTCACGATTATTTACGTCATGCTCATTCCCAATGTTCATGGCAAAGATAAGATCAGTATCATTCGAAGTGACTAAAGGGAACCTCCCTATAAGAGTATTATGGTTGATCAAATTGGATAGGAAGTCAGAGTCTTTTGTTCCCTTTTCTTCAAAAATTTTCACATCCGCTGGCGTCAATAAAGGGGTTGCTGCCAACAATGTTGAGCAGGGACAAGCCATAATAATGAGACCAAGGGAAGCTAAGAATAGCTGCCTAGCCCTGCCAAGATGGAAAAATATCGATGACCCTGTTGTTTCTGGTAATTGAGACCCGGAGCTACTGATCATTCTACTTCCTTTAGTATCTGAATGCCTCTCGTAAAGTAGTCCAGGAATTGCAGCAATGCTCAACTTTAAGCTGTCGTCACCAATATCTGATCTGACACTCATCGGTTCATTGTCGTCTGTAGTGTCAGACCAGATACTGAAGACCAAACCTCCTTGAAAGTACGCCCTGCATGATTCAAAAATTTGCATGAGCGGCCGATCAGAGCAAGAAATTTTTACCCATTACAATAGGCCACTTCCAGCATGGCACTTTCTTTTCGTAAGTGTGAATATTTCAATTACTGAGTCACACCTTCTGGCGTGTCAACATCATCTCTCTCAGAATCACTTCCATCAGAGTAGCTCCTGGTATCATCACTCTCTGAATCACTATCGTAACAATGGTCAGGAACACATACACGCCTGCGAAAGAACCAATCGAGCCACTGCACAAATTCATTCAAGTAGTTCAGCCTTCTTTGAAGGTGTTTTTTCTTCTTCTCTTCTTTGCCAAGCTCTTTCTCTTGTTGTTCCTTTACAGCCTCGACATGCGTGACTTCGTCAGCTTGCTCAACGACATCGGAGCCAGTCGTTATATCATAAAGCACTAACAATAAATCATATGATTGATCCCGCAGGGCTCTGAATCCTGTACCGAGAGTAACCTGTATCACTTGATAATCATTTTTATCAGGAAAAGCTACGTGTAATTGTTGCGCTATATACGACTTCAGGTGTCCCAATAATTTTAGAAATGATTTATGCTCTTGATTTTCGTGGTCACGCATTGCGTCTGCTATTAGTTTTTTTATTTCTTTAAGTAATTTCCTTTTTTTGTCCATATAGTTATAAAAGGTTGTCCCCTTACCTGACTTTCTAAAGTAATCCTCTATCTTAACTATATGTGCATTCAGATCTACATATTCTGATGCGAAAGGATCAAGCATCAGGCCCAAGAGATCAATTAAATTCAAGAATTGATTATTCCAGGCTACTAATTCAGGTTCATTTTCACCATATTCTTTTATAAGCGCGAGCATTCGCTCAGCTGTTATTTGCTGTCGCTTATAAATCGATATTCCGTTCCTGTCAATGCCATCGTTGAGCAGCTTGGCAGCGTCTCTTAGTAATGCCTCGGCTGATGTATTGCTTTGCTCAGATTCTAAGGAATCCTCCAATTGTTGCAAAAATTTAATGCGTTCTGTTGCTAAAAATTTCAGTCCAGAGAATACTAAAGATGATTTTGCAACATTTTCTTTTAAAACATCTTGATCTTTTATCGGTCCATCTTCACCTAATAGCCCATCTTTTTGCAGATGGAGTCTGGGTATTCCAGCCATGTAAGCGGCGTGAAGCAGGAACGAATTAAAAAAAACATGGGCTCCTTGAGAGGAAGCATCACTTGAATTTATGGCTGCATAGTAAGCCAGCATCAAATATGCAAGGCTTTGTTGATGTTGCGAATTGTTCGGATCGACAGGAGACTCGGTACTCTGGATATGAGATAGAGTTTCCAGGATTGCATTCTGACTTTGGTCAACGTCAACCTGAAGAGTAGCCTCCACTTGCTTGATCATGCCTGCAATTGTCAGGTTGTCACTGGGGGGCGTTTCCGGGATGTTGTTCAGCAGAGCGGTTATACTGTCTTCCGGGAGGCCTGAATTCAATTTCCGGATAATTTCAACAATTTGTTCACGGGACATTGGCGGGAGCGAAAGGTCCGTTAAAGGCTGCATCTGTTGTGCTCCAGCTCCCTGCGGTTCTTGCTGTTCCTGACTCTTATTTACTTCTTGCTCATTCACGGGGTTCATGGCAAAGATAAGTTCAGTATCATTCGGGGTGACCAAAGGGAATGCCCCCATAAGAGCATTATGGTTAATTAAATCGGATAGTAAGTCAGACCCTTTTGCTCCCTTTTCTTGAAAAAACCTCTCATCTACTGGCGTTGGTAAAGGGTTTAATGCCAGCAAGGTTGAGCAAGGGCAAACCATAATGAGACCGAGGGAAACTGAAAATAGTTGATTGGTCTTGCTATGATGGGAATGTATCGATGAACTTGCCGTTCTCAGTGATTGAGGCTTGGAGCTGCCGATCATTTTACTTAAGCCCGTGTTTGAATGCCCCCGAAAAGTAGTCCAGGAATTGCAGCAGTGCCAAATTTTATTTTGTAGCCACCAGCATCTGACCTGACACTCACACGTTCATTGTCGTTTGTAACGTCATGCCAGATTCAGAAGACCTGCTCTATTTAAAGTGTACTTTGCCTGATTCCAGAATTTACACGGGCGTCCGATCACAGCACATTTTTCCTGACGGGTTCGCTCTGGCTTAAATAACACCTTCGCCACATGCGTTTTGAACGCGGCAAAAAGTCTCTCTGGATACTCCCACGACTTTGCACGCACGGAAAACATTATTGAGCTGATCAGCCAGTTTTAATGATACTGGCTTGTGATAAATAGCAGGATAGTAATACCGTTTCATTGGGGGTTAGCTGCACAATGACATCTGCTAACTCCCAATTGAAAACGGAACACCTGTTAACTCATATTTTCGAGCTCTTCCCAACGCTCCATCTTCTCTTCGATATCTTGATTGACGGTTTCCAGACGTGCCAGAGTGGTTTGCACAACCTCCTGATCACCCTGATAGAAAGACGGATCGGCGATAGCCTCTTCCAGCTGGATTAACTCTTCTTCCAGTTTTTCAAGCTCTCCCGGCAAAGCATCCAGCTCACGCTGAAGCTTGTAACTGAGCTTTTTCTTTTTCGATTCTGGCTGAGTTTGAATATTGGGTTCAGCTTTCGTTTGTGGCTTACTGGTTTGAGGCTCAGCAACCAGCTGATTTACCTCCCCTCCCTGTCTGAGCCAATCTTCAAAGCCGCCGACATATTCTTTAATCTTGCCATCAGGCTGGAATACGAGGGTACTGGAAACCACATTATCGAGGAATTCACGATCGTGACTGACCAGCAGCACCGTGCCCTGAAAGTCCACCAGCAGTGACTCAAGCAACTCAAGTGTTTCGACGTCGAGATCGTTGGTAGGCTCGTCCATCACCAGCAGATTAGCCGGCTTACTGAAGAGTCTCGCCAACAGCAAACGGTTTCGCTCTCCACCGGACAACGCCTTAACAGGAACACGACAACGATTAGCCGGGAAAAGGAAATCCCCGAGATAGCTGATTACGTGTCGACTGGCTCCGTTGATCATGATGCTCTCACGACCTTCAGCAACGTTGTCAATCACTGTTTTTTCAAGGTCCAGTTGATTTCTCAACTGATCGAAATAGGCCACTTCCAGCTTGGTACCTTCCTTAATGAAACCGGAATCCGGTTTAAGCTGCCCCAGCAAAATACTCAATAGCGTTGATTTGCCAGCACCATTGGCACCAATCAGACCGATCTTGTCTCCCCGGATCACTCTGAGATCAAAGCCTTTAATGATGTGCTGACCTTCCCAGGACTTTGCAATGTCCTTAGCTTCCAGCACCAGCTTGCCGGAACTGCCGCCCTGCTCCAGAGAGAAGCTCGCTTTACCCTGAACCACCCGACGCTCCATCCTTTCGCTTCGAAGTGCTTTAAGCGCTCTGACCCGGCCTTCATTACGGGTTCTTCGAGCTTTGATACCCTGACGAATCCAGGCCTCTTCCTGAGCCAGTTTTTTATCAAACAGAGCATTCTGTTCCGCTTCCACTTCCAGCGCGTGAGCTTTTCTATCCAGGTAAGTTTTATAATCGCAATCCCAGCTGGTCAGGATACCTCGATCCAGCTCCACGATTCGGGTAGCGAGAGACTGCAGGAATGAACGATCGTGGGTGATAAACAAAAGAGCCCCCTGAAAATCAAGCAGCTGTTTCTCAAGCCAGTCAATGGCAACAACATCCAGATGGTTAGTGGGCTCGTCCAACAATAACAGATCAGGTTCACACACCAGTGCCCGGGCCAGCTCAACTCTTCTGCGCCAGCCACCGGAGAGTTCTTTCATCTTCTTCTCTTCAGGCAGACCGAGTTTCTGAATCACTTTGTCCACCTTCTGCTGAAGACTCCAGCCATCGGCCGCTTCCAGTTTTTGCTGAACTTTTTCCAGCGCCTTCATATCTTCATCAGACTGGATATTCTGGGACAGTTCATGAAACTGACTGATCCACTCCCCCACTTCTTCAAGGCCAGAAGCCACGACATCGTAGACTTTTTTCTCATCCTGCTCAGGAAGATCCTGGTTCAGAATGCCAATACGCATCCCGGGTTTTCGCCAGATGCTGCCATCATCCGCATCGATTTTGCCGGATACCAGTTTCATCATGGTGGACTTGCCCGCACCATTTCGCCCCAACAAACAGACCCGTTCACCTTTACGTATCTGAAAATCGGCTCCATCCATCAGGGGCTGATCACCATAGGCAAGGTTTATATTGTCAAATCTCAGTAACGGCATTATCAGGTTAACCTGTCCTTTTCAATGTCCTGCAACGGCAATGACACAGAATTAATAATGCCGCAAGCATACCTGCTAAAGACTCATGAGCCAAAAAAATCAGTCGTGAATACAATGCAGAATAAACTTCTGACACCCATGCCATGGGAAGCACGAAAAGGTAGAATTAGAGTAGATCGTAAACAACCAAATCGGTTATGAGAAAGATCATCCTAAGTGGCGCAGGACAGAATGATTTCAGGGCGCCACCATCTCAATCAATGTTGCCAACCCCGGTCCTGGCAGCTCCATCTCAAGTACTGCTGCATTGCCGGTCATAAAGCCAGGTCCCTGATGAATCGCTCCTTCACAGAGCAAACTGGTTAAAGCCCCCACCAGAGGCATATGACTGGCCAGTGCGATATTCCCTTGCACAGGCAGTTCTGAGATCACGGCCATCGGATCAGCGTCGGGAGTAATGCAATCCAGTGTTTCCAGAGTACACTCCAGAGTTTCAGCCAGAATCCTGCCAGATTGCTGAGCCCTGAGATAAGGACTGGCCAGTACCCTGCTGATGCCGAGGTGGGTCAGCTTCGAAGCTGTGCTGAGCACTTCCTGCTGACCCACTTCCGTTAAAGGCCTTTCCTGATCATTTGGCGCTGACCAACTGGCTTGCCCATGACGCATTACGATCAGTTTCATTATTGGGTACCTGCCTGCTTATGAGTGCTGATATACGACCAGGTATACGAACGACTATAGATAAACCAGAGTGACTCAAGCCGATTTCAGACACCTTCCTGGTCATTGACTGGCTCTTTCTCTCCCGGCCAGTCGCTGAACGGATAAGGCTTGGTGTCATCATTGTAAGTAACAAACTGGATAATCTGATAAAAGTATTGATTCAGACCTGCACTTAAATCCAGTAATCGTGAGTTCGGTTCAGATTTAATAAACCCATGCACCACCTGAATAATGGCAATCAATAAAATCAGAAATCCGACAATATAGGCCAACATGTAAAACAACACCATGAACAATAGCCTGAGCCACCGAGACTCTGATTTCAGATTATCAAACACTTTCTTATCCATATAAAAACCCTCACCGTTTTTGTTAATGGATATCCACCATTAGTTGAAAGTAACTGGAAGAAAAGTCTTCCCGACCTTCATCTGACCATAAACTCGACGTCGGTTTTCTGCTCCCGGAGCATCATACCGCGCACCAGCTGATTGACATTAAACTCTTCGAAAATAACCATGTGCAATGCCTCAACAATCGGCATATAGACTTCAAGCTCAACCGCTTTCTGTCTGACCTGTTGTAAAGTGTTCACTCCCTCAGCTACCTGACCCAGCTCAGCTTCTGCCTCTTTCAGGGTTTTCCCCTGACCCAGAGCATAACCTACCCTGAAATTCCGACTGAGGCTGGATGTACAGGTGGCGACCAGATCCCCTACCCCGGACAGCCCCAGGAAAGTCATGGGATCCGCACCGAGCTTGACAGCAAAACGACTCATTTCTGCCAGGCTGCGAGTTATGAGCATACTTTTGGTATTCTCACCCATCCCCATAGCCGCCCCGATACCTGAGACAATGGCATAGATATTTTTCAGAGCACCGGCCAGCTCGACCCCGTAGACATCCTGGTTGGAATAGACCCTGAAATAATCCGAATGCAACACCTTCTGAACAATCTCACACAACTCAACATCTTCACTGGCAATCACTGTCGCCGTTACCGCCTTGGCAACTATTTCCCTGGCCAGATTGGGGCCACTGAGAACACCTACTCTGACTGAGTTAAGTTCCTCATTCAGAATTTCACTCATCAAGTCAAAGGTGACCGGTTCAATCCCCTTGGTGGTGCTGATCACCATTTTACCTTCCAGTGCATCACCTGCCATCTGAACCACTGAACGGAAGGATTTACTGGGAATGGCAATCAGAACCAGATCGGCAGATGAGACAGTGGCCTTGATATCGGTCGAAGCCTGAACGGAAGGATGAATGGTAAAATCCGGCAGGTAGCGGTGATTGATATGATCCTGATTAATTCCCTTTACCTGCTCTTCACTGCGCATCCAGAGTTTAACCTGATGACCGTTATGAGCTGATATATCAGACAGTGCTGTACCAAAGCTGCCTCCACCCAGAATGGCTATGGTATACTGCTTGCTATCGTTATTCGGCGTCATCATCATATTTCCGACTGTATTTCTCTTGACTCGTTTATTGGTTAGTAATGCTATCATCACCCACAGTGACGGTCCGCCACCAGGGCAAAGGGTTCGTGGTCGTGATGCAAAGCTCATTGCCAGGCAATGAAATGCTGTCTTTTCTGATTCGTTGCAAATCAGCCTTTTGGATAGGCCGGGAGTAAATAATCATCTTTCAAGCCTTAAAAGCGATGAAAAATGTTTCAGACAAATAATACAATACCTGAAGCGTATAGTGCATAAGGTTAGTGTATTAAGGGTAATGCATTTCTCAAGGCACAAAAAACCTGACCTCTCAAGCCAGGCCTTGATTTAATGTCACCGGATCCGCAACATCTGTTGTTTTTTTGTTAATTTCAGCAGAATACGCTGATGAGAGTCTGAGACCGGTGGTATAGTGCACATCGGAACGATAGTAATGAATTCCCGTGATCAGTGGTCAGCCTGACAGGGAGTCGACATACCCATGTCACCCCAGCCTTGGCGGGCGACCATGGCATTTTCCAGGAATAATGAACGAATGAAGCAACAATCCTTCGATAAAGACGACCTGCTCCGCTGTTCACAGGGTGAGCTTTTCGGGCCAGGCAATGCCCAACTGCCAGCACCCAACATGCTGATGCTGGATCGTATCGTTCGGATCTCTGAGGAAGGCGGTAAATACGGCAAGGGCGAAATCACTGCCGAGCTGGATATCACTCCGGATCTCTGGTTCTTTGACTGTCATTTTCCGGGTGATCCGGTCATGCCAGGTTGCCTGGGTCTGGACGCCATGTGGCAGCTGGTCGGCTTTTATCTGGGTTGGATGGGTAATCCCGGTCGCGGCAGAGCCCTGGGCAGTGGTGAAGTCAAGTTCACCGGCCAGATCCTGCCGACTAACAAGAAAGTGACCTACCAGATCAATATCAAGCGTATTATCAGTCGCAAGCTGGCGCTGGGTATTGCTGATGGCATTGTCAGCGTCGACGGACGTGAGATTTACACCGCCGAAGGGCTCCGGGTAGGCCTTTTCCAGAGCACCGACGCATTCTGATTCATTCGGATAATTCAGGTTAGATAAATGAAACGTGTTGTAGTTACAGGGATCGGCATCACCTCCTGCCTGGGTAACACCCAGAACGACGTGGCCGACAGCCTCAAACAGGGAAAATCCGGCATCAGCTTTAACGAAAGCTACGCTGAAAAAGGTTTTCGTAGCCAGGTTTCCGGCTCTGTCGACATTGACCTGAGCGAGCATATCGACCGCAAAACCCAACGCTTTATGGGTATGGCGGCTTCTTACGCCTACATTGCCATGAAGCAGGCGATTGAAGATTCCGGCCTGTCTGAAGAACAAGTTTCCAATCCAAGAACCGGCCTCATTGCTGCTTCCGGCGGTGCCTCTTCAGAAAACATTGTCGAAGCCGCAGACATCATGCGCGAAAAAGGCGTCAAACGTGTAGGCCCATACCGTGTAACCCGTACTATGGGCAGTACAGTATCTGCCTGTCTGGCTACCCCATTCAAGATCAAGGGCGTGAACTATTCCATTACTTCTGCCTGTGCCACCAGTGCTCACTGCATCGGTAACGCAGTAGAACAAATCCAGCTGGGTAAACAGGATGTTGTCTTTGCCGGCGGTGGTGAAGAAGAGCACTGGTCACAAACCGGTCTGTTCGATGCCATGGGAGCCCTGAGCACAAAGTACAATGAAAACCCGGACAAAGCCTCCCGTGCTTACGATGCTGACCGTGACGGCTTTGTCATAGCCGGCGGTGGTGGCATGGTAGTTCTGGAAGAACTGGAACACGCAAAGGCCCGTGGTGCCAAAATTTACGCTGAAGTCGTGGGCTACGGCGCCACTTCCGACGGTTATGACATGGTTGCTCCTTCCGGTGAAGGAGCTTCCCGCTGTATGCGTCTGGCCCTGGAAACCGTTGACGGTCCGGTTGACTACATCAACACCCACGGTACATCGACTCCTGTTGGCGATGTGGCAGAACTGAAAGCACTGAAAGAAGTGTTTGGCGACAAGATGCCTACTGTCAGCTCGACCAAGTCCCTCTCCGGTCACTCACTGGGAGCGGCTGGCGTTCAGGAAGCTATCTACTGCCTACTGATGATGAAACACAGCTTCATTACAGCTTCAGCCAACGTAGAAACCCTGGACGATGAAGCCCGGGATCTGCCGATTCTGGTCGGTGAAGCTCGTGAACAAAAGCTAAACCGCATCATGTCCAACAGCTTCGGTTTTGGTGGCACCAATGCTTGTCTGGTATTCCAAAACTACGAAGACTGATAGAAAGGGATTCAAATTTCCGGGTGCTTCAGAAAAATACAAGCGGGATGGGGTGTAGCTTTGTGGTTACTTCCCATCACCCCGGGGAAACAGGAAAGCCGCTTCGAAGCTAAATGCTCGTATCAAATTCAGATAAACGACGGTTACGCTTCCTGCTGATAGAGAGTGCCTTCTTCACAGTCAAAAATGAATATTGGCAGTTTCGAGCCTAATGACTGCTCCGCTTTCTGTTTAAACACAAATCCATCGTTAATGATCTGGTTTCTTTCATAGTAAAGCTTCTCAGTTCGATTAAAAGTAATTAATACAGCCAATACTGAATCAGTAGTATATTCGCATACGACTTCATTATGATTTAATCTGGATTTAATTAAATGAGCTTTTTCAACCATATAGTCTTTTAGTTGTTTAGTTGTTTTAAATAATTTATTGCATTCAGGATCACAGTCCAAAACGAATCGACCAGTAGAATCGGGATTGACAATTTCACCTTTTCGAATAGATATTTTCTCATAGTCCTGTTTTGTTTTATCCCATAACAACCAATAACCTTGACTATCAACAGGCATTGAACCGACATCACTGTCGGCGATGACATGAATTTTCGTTTTCTCTGCATCAACGAGAAAGCCAATATTTCGATATAGCTTCTGCTTTGGGCAGGGGGCCAAAAGTGAGGTTGCAGCACACCTCACAACTTTATCACGGGAAGTAAGCTGAACAAGCTCCCGATCTAATCTCGAAAAGCCTTCATCGTCTATAGAATTGACAAGCATTTTTGCCAATAACTTTCCATCATGCAGCTTTTCATTAAATAAGCTATTTAAGTCTGAAGGACAGGAAGCAGAAACGCCTACTTCTTTTTCGGTTATTGAAAAAAACACTCCTGATTCAGCTCTTTGAATTTGAGCTATTTGATTGATACTTGAATTCATAAAATATCAGCCCCTGAATTTATATATCTATTTAGACCGTAAAAATATAAATTCATTGAAGCTAATTCTAACTAAGGGGTAAGAAGGCATAACAACATTCCCGGAGAAGATCACACCTCTGCGTCAAAATAGTTCTCCCTATCATTATGCCCGACAGCTTCGGTTTTGATAAATTTAACGAACAATACTGAGATAACGCTTTAAGGCTTGCTCTTCTGCTTCAACAACCATTGTTATGTAATCTTGATAGCACTTACCTGTATGGGCTTTATCCAAAGCCTCATAATAGACAAGACGATTCTCCGCCTCAATAATGACGGGTAAGTAACCACTGCTCAATAAGTCGAAGTTCATAAGCAGGCGAGCTGTCCGACCATTCCCATCGACAAAAGGATGAATTCCTACAAAATCAACATGCAGTCTCGCTGCCCTCTCCACAGGGTGACATGCCTGATTTTGATAGCAATCGATCAGTTCTGTCATCAATGGCTGCACGTGCAGATGCTCAGGCGGTATGTGTTGAGCACCCGCAATAATTACATTTTCGTGTCGGTAGCAACCCGCATTAGTATCATCAATATTTTTTAATACTAACTGATGAACAGACTTAATCAGTCGTTCACTGAATGGCTCATTTCGTGCCACTACCGATTCTACCCACTCAATGGCTTCCCGGTGATTGATCGCTTCAAAATGCTCCCTGATTGACTTGCCTCCAACAGTAATACCTTCAAGAACCACCTTCGTTTCCTTAAGTGTCAGAGTATTGCCCTCTATCGCATTGGAGTGATAAGTCCACTCCAATACCATTGCTTCATGGAGTGACTGAACACTGTTTTTTGGCAAGGGTCTGAGTGCATCCAATTGAGCTTTAAGCGCATCAATGGTTTCAAACATACTGTAGGTAATCCTTTCAAATAGTGGTTGTGCCTATTATATGGTAAACAGGATAATTTAAGAAAATTTCACCAGCCATGTACTGTGAAATCAAACGATTCTGCACTATTTATACACCATTTCGCAGACTCATCTATTCTTTGCATTTCACTTGGCATCAGTAACAAAGGGATAAGCATTGAAATTTTTTTCAGTCGCCCTTCTGCATTTCCTATTTTCTATCACTCCCTTGCAGTCAGGCGCTTCAGGCTTTGCTGCTTCGAATGTCGCCATCCCCCCCACAGGATAAATCTCTGCATTGTCTGTACCTTTACCAGTGCTTGATCTGATATTCCGGCTCTCACTCATCCTCCTCAACATCACGGTAGCGAGAATGTCCCAGGCTCAGGTTCCAAAAATGATCAGAACCCCACACCCCCTAAAGCCCCCCCATAACCTGTAATCTTGTTTCCTGAGCCAAATAGATCTCATTAATGACTCATTTTCTCAGGTGGGCCTCAAATGACCGTTCATTATGATGGTGGAGAGAGGGTTTGAATCTGGAATTTACAGACGGAACAATTGCTACAGGTGAACTTGCAGCTCAATCTACCGTTTGAGAGGATGCCTCTGTTGATAGACTGAATATTGGTTTGATAGATGCATCCATGCAGTAGTACCTCCCTGATCAAATTACATTAGACCTACAGAGCCATCTTCTTCAAGAAAATTCATAACAATAATGACAGTACACCTAACAAAAACCTCAACGAAAAGTGCTACCCGCTCAGTCGATAAAATTGGCGTTTTTACTGAGCCGTAGAATCTCTCAACAAGCTTTAAAGGTATTAATCCTTTTCTAATCTGTGTCTTAGAAATATTTTCAACTCAAAATGAATTTATTGGCACGCTTCACTATCGGAACATGGCAAAATCCAGCTACCATTTGTTCAGCCATATTTTAAATCATAATGCTGAAAATAATGAGAGAGGTACTACATTATGCCAGTGATCACTTTATTAGAAGGAACTGAAATCCAAAAGCCAGTAAAAATCTGGACGGATGAAGTCAGCCCACAGGCACTTGAGCAGATGCGCAAAGTCGCCAGCCTGCCCTTTATTCACAAACATGTAGCCGGGATGCCTGACATCCATCTCGGAAAAGGCGCAACAGTAGGATCAGTTATCGCTACCACTGAAGCCATTATCCCTGCTGCCGTTGGCGTGGATATTGGCTGTGGTATGAATGCGGTTCAGTTATCACTGAAAGCTTCTGATCTGCCGGAAAACCTTTTGGCCATTCGAAATGGTATTGAAAAGGTTATTCCCCTGGGAGCAGGTGGACAGCACAAAGAAGCGCAAATAGCCGGTGATTCATCGGTTGCCCTTGGCTTAAAACGTATTCTGGAAAAGCATCCGAATATCATCCAAAGAGGCAACCGGGACAAGTTTGTTCGTCAAATGGGCAGCCTCGGTTCTGGCAACCACTTTATCGAACTGTGTCTGGACGAACAGGACAACCTATGGGTCATGCTGCATTCCGGCAGCCGGGGTATCGGTAACCAGATAGGTCAGTACTTTATTCAGCTGGCTCGTAAAGACATGGAAAGGCAACAGATCCATTTGCCCGACAGAGACCTCGGCTACCTGAAGGAAGGTTCAGAGCACTTTGATGACTACGTTGATGCCGTTGCATGGGCACAAAACTACGCCCTGCTGAACCGGGAACATATGATGAACAGTATTCTTAAAACACTGCGCCTGCATCTGAAACCCTTCACCGTCATTAATGAAGCCATTAACTGCCACCACAACTTTGTTGAGCAGGAGTTCCATGATGGCCAGCAAGTCTGGGTGACTCGTAAAGGGGCTATCCGGGCCAGAAATGACGAGCTGGGTATTATTCCAGGCTCTATGGGCGCCAGGTCTTACATTATTCGTGGCAAAGGCAACCCCGAAGCCTTTTGCAGCTGTGCCCATGGTGCAGGACGGACGATGTCCCGTACCGCTGCCAAAAAAACCTTCACTGTTCGTGATCTTGAAGATCAGACACAGGGCATAGAGTGCAGAAAAGACAAAGGCGTACTGGATGAAATTCCCGGTGCTTACAAAAATATCGATAAGGTCATGAGCCTGCAGAAAGATCTGGTTGAGGTCGTGCGAACGCTAAGGCAGATTGTAAATGTGAAAGGCTAAGTCATCACCGGACATTTCTGATGCCTGTGCTAATGGCAAGTATGTCCGACAATAAAGCTACCGTCAGGAGACTGAACAATGAAAAAACCAAAAAATGCTCATAAACGCCCGGCATCGGCAATACTGAAACTGATGCAAAACCCTATGTACCGCCAGCGCCGGGAAAAACTGAAAACCCGCTATAGCCGTAAAGAGAAACACCGTGGTCGTGCTGATAACAGGCTGCACCAGAAAGCACTGCAGAGGGCAGTGTTTTCTGGTGCAGCCTGATAAAACGAGGAATACAGGAGCTGTCACTGAGTGAGACTATTTTGTTTGCATTGACTCAAAGACAGAAACCAACTTTCTGCCCATTGCGCATTTTCCCGAATCAGAGCCCTGTTTTGTTAGTTTTACTTAACAACACGTTATGAACTCTTGTTCCAAAACCAAGTCTATCCAAGTGTATCCATTTTTAATGTATTTGTTAATTGAGGATAAAGGCTAACTTTCGGAAAACAAAATATGAATGGAATAAATAACAACTCTAACGCTTTAGGTTTACCCCCATCAACACCTAATCAGTCTCTATCCGTGGCACCAACGGGTGTCAGTATGGGCAGAGACATTACTGTATATAACCAGAGTAAACCGTCATTGCTCAATTTATCCTCAGAAGCAAGATCAGGGCAATCAACTGTCCTAAAGGAAGAGCCACCGCTTGTTCAGGATACTTTAGCTGAATCTGCCTGTGCATTTTCCAGATATGTCTCACTTCATAATGAGATAAAAGTCGACAGTGGTTTTTTATCCAATGTTGAGACTGAAACATTAGATCCAGATATAGAATGCATCTCCGAAAGGTCTTTCGTAAAAACAAGAGACACTTCTCCTTGTCCATTAGAATTGAGTATCAATGAACTTAGGCAAGAGACTTTATGTCACTCAACCAGAGCAGTTCTGGAAAAAAACTTCTCTAAAAGCTATTCAACATCTTATATTTTTACAGTTGACGATCAGGATATCTATAAGACATACATCAATGGTGATCCAGAAAATGATTACCTGTTTGTCCACAAGCTGATTTGTATATTTGATAAAAAAAAGGAATGTTTTCATGACTTCGTTATTCATAGAGAAGATAACAATTTTCACATCTTACAATCGATGGCCAATGCGTTTAGCCTTGAAGAATGGATTACGGGTGATTCTGACTCAATAATAGAAAAACAAAAAAAATTCAAAAGAGATAATGATTTGATTTTATTACATCGTGAAAATCATTTACCACCACCATTTTCTAAAGACGACGAAAACATGGTAATAATGATTAAGGAAGAATTAAAAAACACAAAACCATCCTTTGATAAAATTGTAAAAGCGAGAATAAACAAACCCTGTTCTAAAGCTATTTTTAACCAGAAGATTTTGCCTACATTATTTTCAGCCTTAAGAAATTCAGGTAATCATCCCTATTTCAGAATATTCTCAGTTTCAAGAAGATACTTGGATATTAAACCAGAATATAATATTTTTTTAGAAGTATACTATGCCAAATTATAAGTAGTTGATTATTTGAAACCTTATAAAATTGGCGGTAACTTTCAATAAAAATGCCGCCTCAACTTTCTGCTTATTCAGGACAAACCAGTTATGGAGCCCATAAATAACAATTCCTTTAATACAGGTTCAAACTTGTCACCACCTGAGGGAACAAGACTGGGCACACGAGAGGGTAACAATGCGGGTAGGACCATCACTGTAGCTGACAAGGAAAAAAAGAAAAATACATCATTACGGGACTTATCCTCGTTATCACTTTCCATGATTTTTAGCTATTTGAAACTTCGAGATATTCGCAGTTTAGAACGGACATGTACCTACCTTCACGCCGCTGTCAAAAAAGATAACGCCCTGGCAAAAGCATGGTATCACCAGTTTTCTTCTCCACACCAGTATCAACTTAGGATGACTATCACTACAAAAAATGAGAATCAACTCCATGATTGGTTGAAGTCATTCACGAATGATAAGGCGTTAATCGACTCACTGATGGAGCGCCGACATTGTAGTGTTCATGTACCTGCTGTATTGTATTTCACCAAGACTAAGCTGATGTCTGGGTGCAATACTTTTAAATTAGTCACAAAAGCCATCATTAATGAAAATACGCGAGTTAACTCAGCCGCCCTCAGTGCCGATGGCCGTCATCTGGTAACCGCTTGCGTCTATGAACCAGCGAAAATCTACAGCATCAAGACCGATGGATCATGGGTAAAAAAAACCATTATTCCCCATGACAACCCAGTCGCATCAGCCATTTTCAGCCTCGATGGCGAATATGTGGTGACCGCCAGCTGGGATGGCACTGCGAAAATATATGGCTTGGGACGCGATGACACATGGAAACAAAAAGCCATCATTTCCAATGAGTACAGTGTCTACTCAGCCAGCTTCAGCACCGATGGCCATCATGTCGTAACCGCCGGTTTGGATGCGACAGCGAAAATCCATAGCCAGAAGACCGATGGATCATGGAAACTAACAGCTACCCTTACACATAATAAGTCTGTTGAATCAGCCAACTTTAGCACCGATGGCCGCTATGTGGTCACCGCCAGTTACGAGAACAGGGCGAAAATCTATTGCCAGCAAACGGATGGTTCATGGAAAAATACCGGAACCATTCCCCATAATGACGCTGTTATTTCAGCCAGCTTCAGCCCCGATGGATGCCATGTAGTAACAGCCAGTATGGATTTTAGTGCGAAAGTATATGGCCAGAAGACGGACGGATCATGGGAAAAAAAAGGCACCATCTCTCATAGTGGTGCTGTCAATTCAGCCAGGTTCAGCCCGGATAGCCGCTTCGTGGTGACCGCCAGCCGGGATGGCACTGCAAAAATATATAGCCACACAGCTAATGGATCGTGGAAAGAAAAAGTCATCATTTATCATAAGTATTGGGTTCTATCAGCCACCTTCAGCCCTGATGGCCGCCATGTGGTAACTGCCAGCATGGACAGAACGGCCAAAATCATCGGTCAGCAAGACGATGGGTCATGGTTAGAGAAAGCCAGCATTTCCCATAAAGGCAAGGTCTTATCAGCTACCTTCAGCGCCGATGGCAGCCATGTGGTAACCGCCAGTGACGACGGTATAGTGAAGGTTACTGAGTTACAGGTTAGTGATTCATTGTTTGCTGTCACTGAGTAACGCTATTCAGCCTGTATTAAAAGTCAGAAACTTATCGGTCATTTTCCCGAATCAGAGACCAGTTTCGTTGGTTACCGTGAACAACCCGTTGTGAGCCTAACTTTGAAAAGATCGCCGGAAAGCAATGTTTAATTCACATTGACTGGCTCCCGCAGGCACAATTACACGTGCCGCCCTCACTTTCATCCTCATCATCTACCAGATAATCCACAGCATTGGGGTTTATAGCTACCCACTCCGGCAAATCGTCAAGTAACGCCTGTAACTGTTTCAGCTCCGGCTCCGAACCAAACTCGCTTCGCCTGAAACCACCCTCCTGCAAAGCACTGAGTGCCATTAACATTGCCCCAACCGTATCCTGGTCGATGGTAAATTCTGCTACCTGCTGCAGCAACGAATTCTGGGTTCCGTCACCGGTAAACAGAAAATACAAAACGGCCGCTGCAGAACTGGGAGCCCAGGTTCCTCTGAGCTTTTTGTCACCCGTTTTTTTACGAGATCGCTCCGCACCGGAACTGGAAGGCATCAGGCGATTTAACTCAGCCATAACCTCTCCATGATCAGGGTTGCGAGTATACGTGTTTTGCTGGATCTGTTGCTCAATAATCCTCAGGCATTTCAGAACTTCTGGTTCGGTGACATGTCTATAAATGCGCTGAAAAGTTATTTTAGCCAGATCCCTGTTTGCAGTCCTTACATCACGATCTTCGATCATGACTCTTGCAGCAAGGGCAATAACGACAGCAGCCTGCATGGCCTGCTCATGGTTATGACTGACCTGAACTGTCTGCCGAACCCGACTGACAAAATCCTCGTCACTGATAAACGGATCATGATCAAGGATAGCCACAATCGTAGCAATGCCCATGCAGCCGCCATTACCAGAAGAGCCTTCCGCCTTTCCTGACCTTGTACGAAAACTCTGACCGGAAAAACCCAGAACCTGATCCCTGGTTGTTATAGTGCCATTCCTGAATCCCTGAAAGAATGTTTTTAACAACCGTGAGTGAAAAGCACCGTAGTCGCTTAACTCCACATTAATCGGATCTTCCATTTTTAAACGAAAACGCTGCCCATCAGGAAATGCAAAAAAACACTGATACTTAGCCAGCCTGACAACATCAATTTGTGCACCTTTATCCTTTCTTTGGTGCTTTTTATTAGTGCGACCAGAGCTTTGGTAATAGTCCAAAAAGAACTTATAGATCGCAGCCGCTTTATGTGTATCATCGGTAAATAGCCCACGCCTGGCTGCACCGTTGCCATACCGGACTGTTCCCTTATAATCCCCCAGGGCAGTGCCAAGCAAAGCCAGCTCTGCATTGGTCGGGGTAACAGCAAATGCTGGCATTATTACCAGAAAAAAAACAACAAAGCACAGGCAGTGAGCAATGAAGAATTGAAAACCAACTGAGCCAGAACAACATTCTGGCTCAGTTCGACTCGGGACGGTCATTAAATATATTCCTAAGATCCATTCAGATAAGGGAATAATAGCGGCTTTATTAAGTCTTGCTACCCGATAGCCTGCAGGCAATGTAAAACTTAATGGACATCAGCGGCCATCATCAACAAGAGCTATTACAAGACCATCCCCTGGGGGGCGGGTTCATCCTGTTATTGTTAGTTGTACTTAACAACACGCTATGAACTTTTATGTCAAAACGAACTCTAATTCATCGCATCTTTTTTTGTATGTGCTTTCTAATCATGGATAAATCTAACTTTCGGAGAACCAGGCATGGATGGACTGAATAATAACTGCGGTATTGCAGGTCAACACCCAATAACCACTATAGCCACTCAATCAATAACACCAACGGGCATCAGTGCAGGTAGAACCATCGCTTTAGTTAATAAGGAAAAACCTTCATTGCTGGATTTATCTCCATTACCCTTTTCCATTATTTTTCGCTATTTGAAGCTTCGGGATATTCACCGTTTCCATCTTCAGCGCCGATAGCAGCCACGTGTTGATTGCCAGCCAGGATGGCAGTGTGAAAATCTATGGCCAGACAAGCAAAGGATCATGGGAAAAAAAAGTCACCATTTATCATAAGTGTGGAATTCAATCAGCCACTTTCAGCCCCGATGATTGCCATGTGGTGACTGCAAGCTTAGACGGAACCTCGAAAATCATTGGTCAAAGAACCGATGGATCATGGTTAGAAAGAGGCAGCATTTCCCATGATGACACAGTCTTTTCAGCCACCTTCAGTGCCGATGGCAGCCATGTGGTGACTGCCAGTAAATACGGTACGGTGAAAATCACTGAGCTACAGGGCAGTGACTCATTGTTTGCTGTCACCGAGTGACGCCATTCTACAGATACTGAAAGACGGACAGTCTGTTAGCACTCACAACAACGGGTTATGAACTTTTATTCCGAAACTGACTCTAACTCACCGCATCTTTTTTTGTCAGTGATTTCTAATCAAAGATAAATGCTAACTTTCGGAGAACCAGGCATGGATGGACTAAATAATCACCCCGGTATTGCAGATCCACACCCAATACCCAAAATACCAGCTCAATCGGCAACACCAACGGGCATCAGTGCAGGCAGAGCCATCGCTGTAGCTGATAAGGAAAAAACTTCATTGCTGGATTTATCCCCACTACCTTTTTCCATTATTTTTCGCTATTTGAAGCTTCGGGATATTCACCGTTTACAACAGGTATGCACCCATCTTAACGATGCTGTCAAAGAAGATAAGGCTCTGGCAAAAGCATGGTATCGCCAGTTTCCTTCTCATCACCAGTATCAACTGAGAGCAACCATCATGACAAAAAATGAGAGTCAACTCCGTGGTTGGTTGCAGTCATTTACGAATGATCAGGCGTTAGTCGATTCACTCACAAATCGCCAACAAAAGAGTATTTATTCACCTGCTCTGTTGTATTTCACCAAGTCTAAGCTGATGTCTGATTGTGAAAAGTTTAATTTAGTTTCAAAATCCACCATTTACGAAAAAGCAATGATCAACTCAGCGGCCCTCAGTGCCGATGGCCACCATCTGGTAACCGCCAGTAAAGACAACAAAGCGAACATCTACGGCCATACCATGGATGGATCATGGGAATTAAAAGCCATCATTTCCCATAAAGATTCCGTCCTTTCATGCGCCTTCAGCACCGATAGCCTTCATGTGGTGACCACCAGCAGAGATGGCACTGCGAGAATATATGGCTTAGGGTGCGATGAATCATGGCAATTTAAAGCCAGTATTACCCACAATTTACCGATCATATCAGCCATCTTCAGCACCGATGGCCGCCATCTGTTGGCTAAGGATATGTTTGACTCTGAGCAAATCCATAGCCGGAAGGCCGATGAATCGTGGAAATTTACAGTCGCCTTCTCGTCATTTACTTTTGTTCAGCCAACCACCCTCAGCAACGATGGCTATCATATGGTCACCTCCAGGTGTTATGACAAGGGAATAATCTACAGCTACAAGATTGATGGATCACGTGAAATAAAAGGTACCATTCCCGATTTTAGTCATGTCATTTCAGCGAGCCTAAGCTCCGATGGCCACCATTTAGTGACTGCGGACACGGATCACAGGGCGAGAATCTATGGCAAGGAGGCCGATGGATCATGGTTACGAAAAATCATCATTCAATTCAAGGATCGTGTCCGCTCGGCCACCTTCAGCGCCGATAGCCACCATGTGTTGATTGCCAGCAAGGATGGCATGGTGAGAATCTACGGCCAGAAAAGCAAGGGATCATGGGAAAGAAAAGTCACTATTTATCATAAGCGCGGACTCCAATCAGCCACTTTCAGCCCCGATAGCCGTCATGTGGTGACTGCCGGCTCTGACGGAACCTCGAAAATCATTGGTCAAAAAACCGATGGATCATGGTTAGAAAAAGGCAGCATTTCCCATGATGACACGGTCTTATCAGCCACCTTCAGTGCCGATGGCAGCCATGTGGTGACTGCCAGTAAAGACGGTACGGTGAAAATCACTGAGCTACAGAGCAGTGACTCATTGTTTGCTGTCACCGAGTGACGCCATTCTACAGGTACTGAAAGAAAGAAAGACAGTCTGTTAGCACTCAACAACGGGTTATGAACTTTTATTCCGAAACTGACTCTAACTCACCGCATCTTTTTTGTATGTGCTTTCTAATCAATGATAAATGCTAACTTTCGGAGAACCAGACATGGATGGACCAAATAGTCACTCCGGTATTGCAGATCCACAGCCAATACCCACTATACCAGCCCGATCGACAGCACCAACGGGCATCAGTGCAGGTAGAGTCATTGCTATAGCTGATGAGAAAAAAACTTCATTGCTGGATTTATCTCCATTACCCTTTTCTATTATTTTTCGCTATTTGAAGCTTCGGGATATTCACCGTTTACAACAGGCATGCAACCACCTTCACGATGCTGTCAAAAAAGATAATGCTCTGGCAAAAGCATGGTATCGCCAGTTTCCTGCTCATCACCAGTATCAACTAAGAGCAACCATCACGACAAAAAATGAGAGTCAACTCCGTGATTGGTTGCAGTCATTTACGAATGATAAGGCACTCGTTGGCTCACTTACAGACCGTCGTCAGGAGAGTGTTTATTCACCTGCTCTGTTGTATTTCACCAAGACTCAGCTGATGTCTGATTGTGAAAAGTTTAATTTAGTTTCAAAATCCATCATTTACGAAAAAGCAATTATCAACTCAGCCGCCCTCAGTGCCGATGGCCGCCATCTGGTCACCGCCAATAGAGACAACAAAGCGATCATCTACCGCCATACGATAGATGGATCATGGGCAGTTAAATCCACCATTCCCCATCAAAGTATGGTCTTATCAGCTACATTCAGCCCCGATAGCCAACACGTGGTGACCGTCAGTTGGGATGGCACAGCAAAACTATATAGTTTGGGGGGCGATGAATCATGGGAGCAAAAAGTCATCATTTCCCACAGGCACACCGCCAGCTCAGCCACATTTAGTACCGATAGCCGCCATGTCATAACCAGCGGTTGGGATAACACAGCGAAAATCCATAGCCAGAATGACGATGGATCATGGAGATTAACAGCCATTTTCTCCCATAATAATTTTGTCACATCAGCCACCTTTAGCGCCGATAGCCACCAGGTGGTCACCTCCAGTTACGACAGAACGGCGAAAATCCATTGCCAGAAGACCGATGGATCATGGGAAGAAAAAGGTGTCATTCCCCATGATGAGCTTGTCAATGCAGCCAGTTTCAGCCTCGATGGCCATCATGTGGTGACCGCCAGTAAGGATTCCAAGGCGAAAATCTATAGCAAGGAGGCCGATGGATCATGGGTACAAAAAGCCATCATCCCCCACGATGCTGAAGTCAACTCGGCCACCTTCAGTCCCGATGGCCGTCATGCAGTGACTGCCAGTGACGATGGCATAGTGAAAATCATCGGCCAGAAAGCCAATGGCTTATGGGAAGAAAAAATCATCTTCAAGCATAAGTATGGCGTCTTGTCTGTTACCTTCAGCCCTGATGCCCGCCATGTGGTGACTGCCAGCAGGGACAACACGGCGAAAATCATTGGCGAGAAAGATGATGGGACATGGTCAGAGAAAGCCAGCATTGTCCATTGCTCCACGATCTCATCAGCCACCTTCAGCGCCGATGGCAGCCATGTGGTAACCGGCAGTTGGGATCACTCGGTGGAAATCACTGAACTACAAAGGACGTAATAATTTAAGGTGAAGAATCAGGCAAGGCGAACATCAGTACCTGGCCAATGAGCCAGCACTTTTGAATTCCAAAGGGTCAGGTAATTAAGGCGCTTGGGAGAACTCTTATTTACTTTTACTGTCTTAAGAGCACAATGGGAGGTTACTTTGCCATGAATTACGAATTACCACCATCCTGCGGTTCAGGATCGCAACCGTCACAAAACCGCTTGCCTGATGCCCATCGGGAAACAACGCCTGCATCTAATTTAAACCCGAATGCGCTACCGTTTGTTCCTCGTGGTTCGAGGGATGATCGGTCTTTGGACACGCCCCCAACTATTCGCCGTCGGCGAACCACTGCGCACAGGGCATCTTTTTCTCAAAGGCCGCAGCCGTCAACCAACAAGCAATCGTCTAAGTCGGCAAAACAAAAAGTCAACGAAGCTTTCGAAGAATTAAAAAACCAACATTTCACCTATGCAGAAGAACAATTCCTGGCCATCTTGCAAGAATGCCCGGACGAACTCAGCCGAGCTGACTATCAAAACTCAGTCCTGGGGCTGGCCAGATCGCTAAAAGAGCAAACCCCGGAAAAGCAGGAAAAAGCCCGTACTCATTTGCAAAAACTCAGACTGAATGGACCATTGACTGCATTCGGGGCTTCCGTCATTCCTAACCTTGACCTGACCCTGAGCCTCTGTGAACAGGCACTTGGGTTGCTCCCGAAAGCTGAAGAACGACTTATAAGACTGAGAAATATAGAGCCCGATGCTGATGAAGAGATCCTTTGCCAGCATTCCCGCTATTTTGACGCTGATATTGCTAATGCCCGACTGTGGTCATTGATGGACAAACACCAGATGACTGAAACACTCTTGGTGAACATGAAAAAAGAGCTGACCAGAAAGCTGCTGTCGAATCAATGGCCTGGCAATGCAGAAACACTGCATAAACGACTCCAGGTCGTCAATATTACCCTGATGAGGCTCTTACAGGAGAGAGGCCTGTATGAATGGGCTGAAAAATTACTGTTCGACATCAGTGACAAACAAGCCAGTGACGGTGAGGATTTCCTTTGCAAGGCCAGTGGAAATGATGAAATTGATATAGCACTGACACGACTCTGGCAGCTAATGGGAAAAAGTGAGCAGGCTGAAAAACTGCTGCTGAGCATGAGTAACAAGCATCAGACTGACAGTATTGAAAGGCTTTGCAGGATCACTGGAAAGCGTGGGGTTGACCTGAATCTGGCCCTACTCTGGCAGGTCATGGAAAAGCTGGAACTTTGTGGAAAACTGCTGCTGAACATGAGTCACAAGCACCCCGGTAACAGTGAAGAAATCCTTTGTCAGCCCTGTGGAGATTATGAAATTGATCTGGCCCTGGTCCGACACTGGGAGCAGATAGGCCAATATAAAATGGCCGAAAAGCTGCTGCTGAACATGGTGGGTAAAGAGCTCAATCAAAATCAGGAAATCCTGTGTCAACCCTGTGGAGATCATGTCCTGGATCTGGCCCTGGCCATACTCTGGCAGTTGATGGGCAACTATGAGTGGGCAGAAAGACTGCTGCTGAACATGTGTGACAAACACCCCGATGACAACGAAGAACGTCTTTGCAAGCCTACCGGGAAGAAAGATCTTGATGTGGTGCTGGCAAGAAATTGGGAGGTGCTGGGCAAATATACACTGACTGAAAGATTGCTGTTGAACATGGCCGGCAAGTCCCTCTTCGCCGGTGAGGAAGCGCTGTGCAAACGCTCTGGAAATCTTAGCATTGATCTGACTCTGGTGAAATTTTGGGAGAGAACGGGCGACTATAAACGGTCTGAAAAACTGCTGCTGGACATGAGTGGCAAGCAGCTCGATGACACAGAGGAAGACCTTTGCAAGGCCTGCGGGCATCTTCTTATTGACCTGGCCCTGGCGCGAAACTGGAAGGCAATGGGCAAACATAGACGGTCTGAAAAACTGCTGCTGGACATGAGTGACAAGCAACCCAATGACACTGAGGAAGACCTTTGCACACCCAGCGGAAATCACGATCTTGATCTGGCCCTGGTCCGCCTCTGGCAGGTGATGGATAAGAATGAACGGGCTCAAAGACTGATACATCGTTGCTCTGATTTATACCATACAAGTGAATGTGAATTCGCACTGCTGAACTCATACATCGGAGAAGCAAGATTTATGGAAATGGTGACCGGGTATCAGGAAAGTGCCAATACCTTGCTGGCAACCTCGATCCATTATTTCAAACTGGCTTCTCTGCAGATAACAAACAATGACCCTGAGTCAGGACAAGATAATCTCAAAAAAGCGCTTGAGTACGTGGAATCCGCACTGGAAAAATACCCCCCGAGTGCAGGCGCTTATTCGCAAAAAGCTCACTGTCTCAGAATGATGCGTTACCCTGAAGACGAATGGCAGAAATGGTTCAGAAAAGCCGACACCCTTGACCCCAGCCGGGGAGGAAAGTTTAAAGCTAACGACTCTTGGCGAACCACCGAAGCTCAAGCGGTTGAAAAGCTGAAGTATCAGGCACGGCGAACCTAATGCAGCCAAGCCTTGATATCCATACAGTCCCCTCGTTCATCCTGAGCAACCAAACCCCGTTCATCCTGAGCGGAGTTTATTCCAAAGGGTCAGGTCATTGAGGCGCTTGGGTGAACTCTTATGTACTTTTGCTGTCTTAAGAGCGTAAAAGGAGGTTACTTTGCCATGAGTTACGGATTACCACCAGACTACGGTTCAACATCGCAACCGTCTCAACATCGCTTGCCTGATGCCAATCAAGATGCCAATCAGGACATTCATCAGGAAACAATGCCTGAATCTAAACTCAACCCGTGTGCGCAACCGTTTGTTCCTCGTGGTTCGGGCGGCGATGACGATCGATCTTCGGGTACGCCCCCAACTATTCGTGATCGACGAACCACTGCGCACAGGGCATCTTTTTCTCAAAGGCCGCACCCGTCAGGGAACAAGCAATCGCCCAAAGAGGCAAGAGAAAACATCAACCAAGCTTACATAACACTGAAAAACAAACAGTTCAGCGATGCAGAAGAAAAATTCCAGGCCGTCATAGATGAATTCGGGAGCCAACTCAGCCAGGCCGACTACCAAAACTCAGTCATAGGTCTGGCAAGATCGCTGAATGAGCAAACCCCGGAAAAGCAGGAAGAAGCCTGTTCTCATCTGGAAGAACTCAGGTCGAAAGGACGATTGACTAAACTCGGGGCTTCCACCATTCCTTACCTTGACCTGGTCCTGAGCCGCTGTGAAGAAGCACTTGGATTGCTTTCAAAGGCTGAAACACGACTGTTAAAACTGAGAAACATAAATCCCGATGCTGATGAAGAGATTCTTTGCCAGCATTCCCACAATTTCGACGCTGATATTACCAATGCCCGACTGTGGCAGTTTATGGAAAAACACCAGAGGACTGAAACGCTTCTGGTGAACATAAAAAAAGAGCTGACCGACAAGCTGCTGTCGAAACAATACAGAGCCATGGCAAAAACACTGCATCAACAACTCCGTACCGTCAATATTGCCCTGGTGCGACTCTTACAGGAGATGGGCCTGTATGAATGGGCTGAAGAGTTACTGTTAGACATCAGTGGCAAGCGATCCAATAACAGCGAGGGGTTCCTTTGCAAGCCCTGTAGAAATAATGAAATTAATCTGGCACTGGCACGACTCTGGCAGGTAATGGGAAAGCATGAACGGACTGAAAAACTGCTGCTGAACATGAGTGGCAAGCACCCCAATGCCAGTGAAGAGATTCTTTGCAGGCCTTTTGGGGTTTTTGCTATTGATATGGCTTTGGTGCGGCATTGGGAAATTATGAATAAACACAAACCGTCCGGAAAGTTGCTGCTGAACATGTGTGACAAACACCCCGATGCCAGTGAGGAGGTTCTTTGCAGGCCTTTTGGGAATCTTGATATTGATCTGCCTTTGGTGCGGCATTGGGAGATCACGGGCAACTATCATCTGGCTGAAAAACTGCTACTGAACATGCTTGGCAAGCAGCCCGGCAAAAACAAAGAAATCCTGTGTCAACCCTGCGGAAATTATGATCTGAATCTGAAGCTGGCGCGACTCTGGCATGATATGGGCAACTATGAATGGGCTGAAAGTCTGCTGCTGAACATGTGTGGCAAAGACCCCAATGGCAATGAAGAACACCTGTGCAAACCTTGCGGGAATAACGATATTGACCTGGCCCTGATAAGAAATTGGGAGATGCTGGGCAAATATGAATGGGCTAAAAAATTGCTATTTAGCGTGGCAGGCAAGTCTCCCCTCGCCAGTGAGGAAGAGCTGTGCAAACCCTGTGGTGATTTTAACATCGACCTGACTCTGGTGAGATATTGGGGGATAGTGGGCGAGAATAAACGGTCTGAAAAACTGCTGCTGGATATGAGTGGCAAGCAGCTCGATGACAATGAGGAAGACCTTTGCAAGGCCTGCGGGCATCTTCTTATTGACCTGGCCCTGGCGCGAAACTGGAAGGCAATGGGCGAACATAGACGGTCTGAAAAACTGCTGCTGGACATGAGTGGCAAGCAACCCAATGACACTGAGGAAGACCTGTGCACCCCCAGCGGAAATCACGATATTGATCTGGCCCTGGTCCGCCTCTGGCAGGTGATGGATAAAAATGAACGGGCTCAAAGACTGATTCATCGTTGCTCTGATTTATACCATACCAGTGAATGTGAATTCACACTGCTGAACTCATACATCGGGGAAGCAAGATTTATGGAAATGGTGACCGGGTATCAGGAAAGTGCCAATACCTTGCTGGCAACCTCGATCCATTATTTCAATCTGGCTTCCCGGCAGATAGCCGATGGTGACCCTGAGAGAGGACAAGATAACCTTATAAAGGCACTTGAGTCTGTGGAATCCGCACTGGAGAAATATCCCGAGACTGCAAGCGCTTGCTCGCAAAAAGCGCACTGCCTCAGAATGATGAATTACAAAGAAGAAGAGTGGGAGGAATGGTTCAAAAAAGCCAACGTTCTTGACCCAGGCCGGGTAGACAGGTTTAAAGCTTACGACGACTGGCGAATCATCGAAGCTTCTGCTGTTGAGAAGGTAAAAAATCAGGCACTGCGAACATAAGCGCCTGCGGCGAAAATAAGAGTCTGACCAATGAGCCAGAACTGTTTCATTCCAAAGGGCCAGGTAATTAAGGCACTTCCATGAACTTCTTTGTCCGTTTGCTGTCTCAAGAGCATAAAGAGGGGTTACTTTGCCATGAGTTTCGGATTACCACCAGCCTACGGTTCAACATCGCAACCTTCACAAAACCACTTGCCTGATGCTCATCAGGACGGAAAGCCTACATCTGATTTAAACCCGAATGCGCTTCCGTTTGTTCCTCGTGGTTCGAGCAGCGATCAGTCTTCTGACACGCTCCCAACTATTCGCCGTCGGCGAACCACTGCCCACAGGGCACCTTCTTCTCAGAGGTGGCACCGGTCAACCAGAAAGAAATCGCCTGAAGCGGCTGAAAAAAAAATCCATGAAGCATACAAAGCACTGAAAAACCAACAATTTACCCATGCAGAAGACAAATTCCAGGCTACCTTGCAAGAATATCGGGGCCAACTCAGCGAGGCCGACTACCAAAGCTCAGTCATAGGACTGGCAAGATCGCTGAATGAGCAAAACCGGGAAAAGCAAAAAAAAGCCTTTTATCGTCTGGAACAACTTCGATTGAGAGGATCATTGACTCCATTAGGGGCTTCCACCACTCCTAACCTTGACGTGACCCTGAGCCGCTGTGAACAAGCACTTGGATTGCTTTCGGATGCTGAAACACGACTGATAAGACTGAGAAATAAAACAGCCGATGCTGATGAAGAGATCCTTTGCCAGAAATCTCACAATTTTGACGCTGATATTACCAATGCCCGACTTTGGAAGTTGATGGGAAAACACCAGATGAGTGAAACACTGATGGTGAACATGAAAACAGAGCTGACCAGAAAGCTACTATCGAATCCAAGCACTGCTACTGCAGAAACCCTCTATAAACAACTCCGTATCGTAACTCTTGCCCTGGTGCGACTCTTGCAGGAGAGAAGCCTGTATGAATGGGCTGAAGACCTGCTGCTGGACATGATTGGCAAGCAATCCAATGACAGCGAGGAGATCCTTTCTCAGCCCTGTGGAGATAATGCAATTGATCTGGCTCTGGCACGACACTGGCAGTTGACAGGAAAGAATGAACGGGCTGAAAAGCTGCTGTTGAACATGAGTGGCAAGCACCCCAATGCCAGTGAAGAAATTCTATGCACTCACTCTGGAAATCGTGAAATTGACCTTGCCCTGGTGCGACTCTGGCAGACGAAAGGCAAACACGAATGGTCTGAAAAATTGCTGCTGAACATGAGTGGCAAGCACCCTGATGCCAGTGCGGAGATGCTTTGCAAGCCTTTTGGGCATCTCGACATTGATCTGACTTTGGCGCTGCATTGGGAGGTCATGGGCAAATATCACCTGGCTGAAGGATTGCTACTGAACATGAGTCGAAAACACCTTGGTGACAGTGTTGAAAGGCTTTGCAGGCCCACTGGAAAGCGTGAGATTGACCTGACTCTGGTTCGACTCTGGCAGATCATGGATAAACCTGAACTTTCCGGAAAGATGCTGCTGAACATGAGCGGCAAGCACCCTGGTAACAGTGAAGAAATCCTGTGTCGGCCCTGTGAAAATTATGAAATTAATTTGGCCCTGGTTCGATACTGGGGGCAGGTAGGCCAATATAACAGGGCTGAAAAGCTGCTGCTGAACATGATGGGCAAAAAACCCAATCAAAATAAAGAAATTCTGTGTCAACCCACTGGAAATAATGTCCTGGATCTGGCTCTGGCCTTACTCTGGCAGACGATGGGCAACTATGAATGGACAGAAAGACTGCTGCTGAACATGAGTCACAAGCACCCCGATGACAATGAAGAGCGCCTGTGCAAGCCTTGCGGGAAGAAAGATATTGATCTGGCGCTGGCAAGAAATTGGGAGATGCAGCGCAAATACACACTGACTGAAAGGTTGCTGTTGAATATGGTTGGCAAATCTCCCTTTGCCAGTATGGAAGCGCTGTGCAAGCCCTCTGGAGATCTGACAATCGACCTGACTCTGGTGAGACATTGGGGAAGAGTGGGCGAATATAAACGGTCTGAAAAACTGCTGCTGAACATGAGTGGCAAGTCCGCCAATGGCAATGAGGAAGACCTGTACAAGCCCTGTGGGCACCTTCAGATTGACATAATTCTGGTGCGAATTTGGGAGGATATGGGCAAATATACACGGTCTGAAAAACTGTTGCTGAACATGAGTGACAAGCACCCCGATGACGCTGAGGAAGAACTGTGCAAGCCCTCTGGGAAGCACGATATTGATCTGACCCTGGTAATGCTCTGGCAGATGATGGATAAAAATGAACGGGCTCAAAGACTGATTCATCGCTGCTGTGATTTATACCATACGAGTGAATGTGAATTGGCACTGCTGAGTACCTATGCCGGAACAGCAAGGTTCATGGAAATGATGACTGGGTATCAGGAAAGCGCCAATAGAATACTGTTAACTTCGATCCATTATTTCAGTCTGGCTTCCCGGCAGATAGCAGATGGCGACCCTGAGACAGGACAGGATAGCCTTAAAAAGGCGCTTGAGTATGCAGAATCCGTACTGGAGAAATACCCCAGGAATGCAAGCGCCTGTTCGCAAAAAGCCCACTGTCTCAGAATGATGAATTACAGTAAAGACGTTTGGAGCGAATGGTTCAAAAAAGCCGAAACCCTTGACCCCGGACGGGGAGAGAAGTTTAAAGCTTACGACATTTGGCGAATCATCGAAGCCAGAGCTGTTGAAAAGGTGAAGAATCAGGCACAGCAAACATAAGCGCCTGCGGCGAAAATAAGAGTCTGGCCAATGAGCCAGCAATATTGAATTCCAAAGGATCAGGTAATTAAGGCGCTTGGATGAACTCTTATGTATGTTTGCTGTCTTAAGAGCATAGGGAGGTCACTTTGCATGAGTTACGGATTACCACCAGCCTACGGTTCAACATCGCAACCGTCACAACATCGCTTGCCTGAATCCGATCAGGACGCTCATCAGGACAGAAAGCCTGCATCTGATTTAAACCCGAATGCGCTACCGTTTGTTCCTCGTCGTTCGTGGGAGAACCGGTTTTCGAACGGCCAGGATATTCATCGTCGGCAAACCACTGCACACGGGGTACCTTCTTCCCGGGGTTTGCAGCCCTCAAGAAAGAAGCAATCGCCCATTGCGGCTGAAGAAAACATCAGCCAGGCTTACGAAGCACTAAAAAACCAATGTTTCACCGATGCAGAAGAAACATTCCGGTCCACCTTAGAAGAATACCGGGGCCAACTCAACCAGGCCGACGAACGAAACGCAACCATAGGGCTGGCAAGATCGCTGAAAGAGCAAACCCCGGAAAAACAGAAAGAAGCCTGTTCTCTTCTGCAAAAACTCAGGTCGGAAGAACCATTGACTGAACTCGGGGCTTCCAGAATTCCTAACCTTGACCTGACCCTGAGCCGCTGTGAAATAGCGCTTGGATTGATTCCTGATGCTGAAACACGACTGTTAAAACTGAGAAACATAAATCCCGACGCTGATGAAGAGATCCTTTGCCAGAAATCTCACAATTTTGACGCTGATGTCACCAATGCACGACTGTGGCAGTTTATGAAAAAACACCAGATGACTGAAACACTGCTGGTTAACATGAAAACAGAGCTGACCGAAATGCTGCAGTCACATCGATACAGAGGCGTTGCAGAAAGACTGCGTAAACAACTCCATACCGTCAATATTGCCCTGGTGCGACTCTTGCAGGAGAGGGACCTGTATGAATGGGCTGAAGACCTGCTACTGAAAATGAGTGGCAAGCGATCCAACAACAGTGAGGCGTTACTTTGTAAAGCCTGTGGAGATGATGAAATTGATCTGGCTCTGGCACGACTCTGGCAGCTAATGGGAAAAAACGAGCAGGCTGAAAAACTGCTGCTGAGCATGAGTGGCAAGCACCCCAATGCCAGTGAAGAAATCCTTTGCAGGCCTTATTGGAATCTTGATATTGATATGACTTTGGTGCGGCATTGGGAGGTCATGGACAAATATCACCTGGCTGAAAAACTGCTGCTGAACATGGTTGGCAAGCATCTCGGCCTCAATGAAGCCATCTTGTGTCAGCCCTGTGGAAATGATGAATTGGATCTGATTCTGGCACGACTCTGGTATGAGATAAAGAAATATGAATGGGCAGAAAGACTGCTGCTGAACATGAGTCACAAGCACCCCAATGACAATGAAGAGCGCCTGTGCAAATCATGCGGGAATAAGGATATTGACCTGGCTCTGATAAGAGTTTGGGAGATGCTGGGCAAATATAAATGGGCTGAAAAATTGCTATTAAACGTGGCAGGCAAGTCTCCCCTCGCCAGTGAAGAAGAGCTGTGCAAACCCTGTGGTGATTTTATCATAGACCATACTATGACCAGATATTGGGAGAGAGTGGGCGAGAATAAACGGGCTGAAAAGCTGCTGCTGAACATGAGTGGCAAGTCCCCCAAAGCCACTGAAGAAATACTGTGCCAACCCTGTGGGCACTTTCTGATTGACTTGGCCCTGGTGCGAGTCTGGGAGGCAATGGGCGACTATAAACAGTGTGAAAAACTGTTGCTGAATATCATTGGCAAGCAGCCCGATGACAATGAGGAAGACCTGTGCAGGCCCAGCGGGAACCACGATGTTGATCTGGCCCTGGCACGCCTCTGGCAGATGATGAATAAAAATAAACGGGCCCAAAGACTGATTCAGCGTTGCTGTGATCTCTACCAAACGAGCGAATGTCAATTGGCACTGCTGAGTCTGCATGCCGGGACAGCAAAATTTATGAAAATGATGACCGGCTGTCAGGAAAGTGCCAATACACTGCTGTTAACCTCGATCCATTATTTCAGGCTGGCTACCCGACTGATAGCAGAGGGTGACCCTGGGTCAGGACAAGATAACCTTAAAAAGGCACTTGAGCATGTGGAATCCGCATTGGAGAAAAACCCCTTGAGTGCAAGTGCCTGTTCGCAAAAAGCGCACTGCCTCAGAATGATGCGTTACAGCGAAGACGTGTGGAGTGAATGGTTCAAAAAAGCCAAAACCCTTGACCCCGGCAGGGTAGAAAAGTTTAGAGCTGACGATGCCTGGCGAATCACCGAAGCGATAGCTCTTCAAAAGGTGCAGAATCTGGCACGGCGAACATAAACCTGCCTGCCACTCACCGTTTTATTTAATTCCGGGATTAAGACGCTGCCATGAACTTCTATACCCGTTTGCTGTCTTATGAGCATAAAGGGAGGTTACATTGCCATGAGTTACGGATTACCACCAGCCTACGGTTCTGCATCGCAACCGTCACAACATCGCTTGCCTGAATCCCATCAGGACACTGATAAAGACAGAAAGCCTGCATCGAAATTAGACCCGAATGCGCCACTCTTTGTTCCTCGTGATTCTTGGGACGATCGGTCTTCGGCCAGGTCTTCAGCAATGCCCCAAACTCTTCGCCATCGGCAAACCAGTGCGCACAGAGCCTCTTTTTCTCAAAGGCCGCACCCGTCAACGAATAAGCAATCGACTGTGGCGGCTAAACAAAAAGTCGACCAAGCTTTCAAAGCATTGAAAAAGCAACATTTCACCGATGCAGAAAAACAATTCCTGGCCATCCTGGAAGAATGCCCGGACGAATTGAGCCAATCCGACTACCAAAACTCGGTCATAGGGCTGGCAAGGTCGCTTAAAGAGCAAAACCGGGAAAAACAGATAAAAGCCTGCACTCGTCTGGAAGAACTCAGGTTGAAAGGCCACTTGACTGCACTCAGGGCTTCCAAAATTCACCACCTTGACCTGACCCTGAGCCTCTGTGAACAGGCACTTGGGTGGTTCCCGAAAGCTGAAGAACGACTTATAAGACTGAGAAATATAAAGCCCGATGCTGATGAAGAGATCCTTTGCCAGCATTCCAACTATTTTGACGCTGATATGGCTAATGCCCGACTGTGGTCATTGATGGACAAACATCAGATGACTGAAACACTCCTGGTGAACATGAAAACAGAGTTGACCAGAAAGCTTCAGTCGAATCAATGCCCTGCCAGTGCAGAACACTTCCATAAACGACTCCAGATCGTCAATATTACCCTGGTGCGACTCCTACAGGAGAGAGGCCTGTATGAATGGGCTGAAAAGTTGCTGTTCGACATCAGTGACAAATCATCCAATGACAGTGAGGATTGCCTTTGCAAGGCCAGTGGAAATAATGAAATTGATCTGGCACTGGCACGACTCTGGCAGCTAATGGAAAAAAACGAACAGGCTGAAAAACTGCTGCTGAGCGTGAGTGGCAAGTCCCCCAATGCCAGTGAAGAGATTCTTTGCAGGCCTTTTGGAGATCTTGATATTGATCTAGCTTTGAGTCGGCATTGGCAGAACATGGGCAAAAATCATCTGTCTGAAAAATTGCTCCTGAACATGAGTAGCAAGCACCAGACTGACAGTGTTGAAAAGCTTTGCAGGGTCAGCGGAAAGCGTGTGGTTGATCTGAACCTGGCCTTACTCTGGCAGTCCATGGAAAAGCTGGAACTTTGTGGAAAACTGCTGCTGAACATGAGCGGGAAGCGCCCCGGCAGCAGTGAAGAAATCCTGTGTCAGCCCTGTGGAGATTATGGAATTGACCTGGCCCTGGTCCGATACTGGGAACAGATAGGCCAATATAAAATGGCTGAAAAGCTGCTGCTGAATATGATTGGTAAGCATCCCGGCCTCAATAAAGAAATCCTGTGTCAACCCTGTGGAAATCATACCCTGGATCTGACCCTGGCCCGACTCTGGCAGACGATGGGCAAAAATGAATGGACGGAAAGACTGCTGCTGAACATGAGTCACAAGCACCCCAATGACAACGAAGAACGTCTCTGCAAGCCTTCCGGGAAGAAAGATGTTGATGTGGCGCTGGCAAGAAATTGGGAGGTGCAAGGCAAATATACACTGACTGAAAGATTGCTGTTGAACATGGCCGACAAGTCCCCCTTCGCCGGTGAGGAAGCGCTGTGCAAACGCTCTGGAAATCTTGGCATTGATCTGACTCTGGTGAGATTTTGGGGGAGAACGGGCGACTATAAACGGGCTGAAAAACTGCTGGTGGACCTGAGTGGCAAGAATCCCGAGGCTACTGAAGATTTACTGTGCAAGGCCTGCGGGAACCCTCTGGTTGACCTGGCCCTGGTGCGAATCTGGGAGCTAATGGGCAAACATACACGGGCTGAAAAACTGCTGCTGGACGCGAGTGGCAAGCAACCCGATGACACTGAGGAAGACCTGTGCAAGCCCTGTGGGAATCACTATATTGATCTGGCCCTGGTACTCCTCTGGCAGGTGATGGATAAAAATGAACGGGCTCAAAGACTGATTCATCGCTGCTGTGATTTATACCATACCAGTGAATGTGAATTGGCACTGCTGACCTCATACGTCGGCGAAGCAAGATTTATGGAACTGATTACCGGGTATCAGGAAAGTGCCAATACTCTGCTGTCAACCTCGATCCATTATTTCAAACTGGCTTCTCAGCAGATAGAAGACAATGATCCTGCAGGACAAGATAACCTTAAAAAAGCGCTTGAGTACGTGGAATCCGCACTGGAGAAATACCCCCCGAGCGCAGGCGCTTATTCGCAAAAAGCGCACTGTCTCAGAATGATGGGTTACCCTGAAAACGAATGGCAGGAATGGTTCAGAAAAGCCGAAACCCTTGACCCCAGCCGGGTAGAAAGGTTTAAAGCTAACGACGTTTGGCGAATCAACGAAGCTCGGGCTGTTGAAAAGCTGAAGCATCAGGCACGGCGAACCTAATGCAGCCAAGCATTGACATCCGTACAGTCGCCTCGTTCATCCTGAGCAACCAAACTCCGTTCATCCTGAGCGGGGTTTATTCCAAAAGGTCAGGTCATTAAGGCGCTTGGGTGAACTCTTATGTACTTTTGCTGTCTTAAGTGCACAAAGGGAGGTTAAATTGCCATGAGTTACGGATTACCACCAGCCTGCGGTTCAACATCACAACCGTCACAACATCGCTTGCCTGAATCTAATCAGGACACTCATCAGGACACTCATCAGGACACGGCGTCTGCATCTAAACTCAACCCGAATGCGATACCCTTTGTTCCTCGTCGTTTGAAGAACGATCAGTCTTCAGCTATGTCTTCAGCTATGCCCCCAGCTATTAGCCAACGGCGAATCACTGAGCACAAGGCACCCTCTTCTCAAAGGCCGCACCCGCGAAGGAACAAGCGATCGCCTGAAACAGCAAGAGAAAACATCCGCCAAGCTTACGGAACACTGAAAAAGCGACAGTTCAGCGATGCAGAAGAAAAATTCCAGGCTGTCATAGATGAATTCGGGAGCCAACTCAGCCAGGCCGACTACCAAAACTCAGTCATAGGGTTGGCAAAATCGCTGAAAGAGCAAACCCCGGAAAAGCAGGAAAAAGCCCGTACTCATCTGGAAAAACTCAGGTCGGAAGGACGATTTACTCAACTCGGGGCTTCCACCATTCCTTACCTTGACGAGGTCCTGAGCCGCTGTGAAGAAGCACTTGGATTGCTTTCAAAGGCTGAAACACGGCTGTTAAAAATGAGAAACATAAATCCCGATGCTGATGAAGAGATTCTTTGCCAGCATTCCCACGATTTCAGCGCTGATATTACCATTGCCCGACTGTGGCAGTTGATGGAAAAACACCAGATGTCGGAAACACTTCTGGTGAACATGAAAACAGAGCTGACCAGAAAGCTGCTATCGAATCGAAGCACTGCCACTACGGAAACCCTCCATAGATATCTCGGTATCGTCAATATTGCCCTGGTGCGACTCTTACAGGGGAGAGGCCTGTATGAATGGGCTGAAAAGTTGCTGTTAGACATCAGTAATAAGCGATCCAATGATGACGAGGCGTTCATTTGTAAGGCCAGTGGAGATAATGGCATTGATCTGGCCCTGGCAAGAATCTGGCAGTTGATGGGAAAGAATGAACAGGCTGAAAAACTGCTGTTGAACATGAGTGGCAAGCACCCCAATGCCAGTGAAGAGATTCTTTGCAGGCCTTTTTGGGATCATGATATTGATCTGACTTTGGTGCGGCATTGGGTGGTCATGGAAAAATATCACCTGGCTGAAAAACTGCTACTGAACATCATGGGCAAGCATCCCGGCCTCAATAAAGCCATCTTGTGTCAGTCCTGTGGAAATTTTGAATTGGACGTGATTCTGGCACGACTCTGGCATTCGATGAAGAAATATGAATGGGCTGAAAGACTGCTGTTGGACATGGCTGGCAAATCGCCCTTCGCCAGTGAGGAAGCGCTGTGCAAGTCATGCGGGAATAAGGAGATTGACTTGGCTCTGGTAAGAAATTGGGAGATACAGGAAAAAAATGAATGGGCTGAAAGATTGCTGTTGGACATGGCTGGCAAATCGCCCTTCGCCAGTGAGGAAGCGCTGTGCAAATCCTGTGGAGATTTTACCATCGACCTGACTCTGGTGAGAATTTGGGAGAAAACGGGCAACTATAAACGGCCTGAAAAACTGCTGATGAACATGAGTAACAAGCACCCCGATGACACTGAGGAAAACCTGTGCAAGGCTTGCGGGCATCCTCAGATTGACATGGCCCTGGCACTCACCTGGGAGGCAATGGGCAAACATACACGGGCTGAAAAACTGCTGTTGGACGCGACTGGCAAGCAACCCGATGACTCTGAGGAAGACCTGTGCAGGCCCAGCGGAAATCACGATCTTGATCTGGCCCTGGTATGCCTCTGGCAGGTGATGGATAAAAATGAACGGGCTCAAAGGCTGATTCATCATTGCTCTGATTTATACCATACCAGTGAATGTAAATTGGCACTGCTGAGCTCATACACCGGGGAAGCAAAATTTATGGAACTGATTACCGGGTATCAGGAAAGTGCCAATACTCTGCTATCAACCTCGGTCCATTATTTCAAACTGGCTGTCCGACAGATAAAAAACAATGACCCTGAGTCAGGACAAGATAACCTTAAAAAAGCGCTTGAGTGCGTAGAATCCGCACTGGAGAAATACCCCCCGAGTGCAGGCGCTTATTCGCAAAAAGCGCACTGTCTCAGAATGATGCGTTACCCTGAAGACGAATGGCAGGAATTGTTCAGACTAGCCAGCGCCCTTGACCCCCGCCGGGCAGAAAAGTGTAAAGATAACGACGTTTGGCGAATCACCGAAGCTCTGGCTGTTGAAAAGGTGCAGCGTCAGGCACGGCGAAAATAAGCGCCTGCGGCAAAAATAAGCGCCTGACCAATGAGCCAGCAATATTGAATTCCAAAGGGTCAGGTAATTAAGGCACTTGGGTGAACTCTTATGGACTTTTACTGTCTCAAGAGCATAAAAGGAGTTTACTTTGCCATGAGTTACGGATTACCACCAGCCTGCGGTTCAACATCGCAACCGTCACAACATCGCTTGCCTGATGCCAATCAGGGAACAACTTGTGAATCTGATTTAAACCCGGATGCGCTTCCGTTTGTTCCTCGTGGTTCGAGGAACAAACGGTCTTCGAACACACCCACAGGTATTCGCCAACGGCGAACAGCCAGGCACAAGGCACATTCTTCTCAGAGGCCGCACCCGTCAAAGAAAAAGCAATCGTCTGAAGCGGCAAGAGAAAAAATCGATGAAGCTTACAATTCACTGAAAAACCAACAGTTCAGCGATGCAGAAGAAAAATTCCAGGCCATCTTGCAAGAATACCCGGACGAACTCAGCCGGGCTGACTATCAAAACTCAGTCCTGGGGCTGGCCAGATCGCTAAAAGAGCAAACCCCGGAAAAGCAGGAAAAAGCCCGTACTCATTTGCAAAAACTCAGACTGAATGGACCATTGACTGCATTCGGGGCTTCCGTCATTCCTAACCTTGACCTGACCCTGAGCCGCTGTGAAGAGGCGCTTGGGTCACGCTCGGATGCTGAAAAACGACTTGTAAAACTGAGAAATATGAACCCCGATGCTGATGAAGAGATCCTTTGCCAGCATTCCCACAATTTCGACGCTGATATTACCAATGCCCGTCTGTGGCAGTCGATGGAAAAACACCAGATGGCTGAAACACTCCTGGTGAATATGAAAAAAGAGCTGACCAGAATACTGCTGTCGAATCGATGCGCTGCCACTGCAAAAACACTGCATAAACAGCTCCAGATTGTCAATATTGCTCTGGTGAGACTCTTGCAGGAGCGAGGCTTATATGAATGGGCAGAAGATTTACTGCTGGATATGAGTGGCAAGCAAGCCAACTACAGTGAGGAGTTCCTTTGTCAACCCTGTGGAAATGATGAAATTGATCTGGCTCTGCTGCGACTCTGGGAGCTGATGTGTAAACATGAACGGGTTGGCAGACTGCTGCTGAATATGAGTGGCAAGCGCCTGGATGGCACTGAGGAAGACCTCTTCACTCCCTATGAAGACCGTGATATTGATCTGGCCCTGGCGCGACACTGGCATAGGATGGGCAAATATCAATGGGCTGAAAGACTGCTGCTGAACATGAGTGACAAGCACCTCTCTGACACTGAGGAAGACCTGTGCACGCCCTCTGGAGACCGTGAGATTGACCTGGCTCTGCTGCGAGTCTGGGAGCTGCAGGGCAAATATAAACTCACGGAAAAATTGCTCTTGAACATGATTAACAAGCACCCCGACGACAGCGAGGACGACCTGTGCAGACCCTCTGAAGATTTTATGATTGACCTGACTCTGGTAAGGCATTGGCAGATAGCGAGCAAATTTAAACGCTCTGAAAGACTGCTGCTGAACATGAGTGGCAAGGATCCCAATGCCTGTGCAGAAGACCTGTGCCAACCTTGCGGGAATTTCGATATTGATCTGAACCAGGCACTCCTTTGGCAGGCAATGGGCAAGAGTCAATGGAGTGAAAGACTGCTTCTGAACATGAGCGGCAAGCACCCCGAAGCCACTGAAGAATTTCTGTGCAAGCCCTATGGGCATCCTCTCATTGACCTGGCCATGGCGCGACTTTGGGAGTTAACGGGCAAATATAAACGGTGTGAAAGACTGTTGCTGAACATCATTGGCAAGCACCCCGATAACAATGAGGAAAACCTGTGCAAACCCAGCGGGACTCGCGATATTGATCTGACTCTGGTTCGCCTCTGGCGGATGATGAATAAAAAAGAACGGTCTCTAAAACTGCTCCATCGTTGCTGTGATTTATACCACGCGAGTGAATGTGAATACACACTCCTGAGTATCTATGCCGGGACCACAAGATTTATGGAATTAATGAGCGGATGTCAGGAAAGTGCCAATACTTTACTGACATGCTCGATCCATTATTTCAGGCTGGCTACCGGGCAGATAACAGACAATGACCTTGAGTCAGGACGAAATAACCTTAAAAAAGCGCTTGAGTCTGTGGAATCGGCGCTGCAGAAATACCCCGCCACTGCAGGCGCTTATTCGCAAAAAGCGCACTGTCTCAGAATGCTAAGTTACAGTGAAGGTAACAGTGAAGACGTGTGGACTGAATGGTTCGACAAAGCCAAAGTTCTTGACCCCAGCCGGAAAGAGCGGTTTAAGGATAACGACGATTGGCGAATCACCGAAGCACTTGCTGTTAAAAAGCTTCAGGATATGGCACAGCAAACATAAACCTGTCTACGGCTCAGGGAATTAAGACGCTTCCATGAACTTCTACCTCCGTTTGCTGTCTCAAGAGCTTAAAGGGAGGTTACTTCGCCATCAGTTACGGATTACCACCAGCCTATGGTTCAACATCGCAACCGTCACAAAATCACCTGCCTGATTCCGATCAGGACGCTCATCAGGACACAAAGCCTGCATCCGATTTAAACCCGAATGCGCAACCGTTTGTTCCTCGTGGTCCCTGGTCGAACACGCGCACGGATATTCGCCGTCGGCGAACCACCGGGCACAGCAAACCTTCTGTTCAGAGGTCACACCAGTCAACCAGAAAGAAATCGCCTGAACCGGCTGAAAGAAAAATCCGTGAAGCCTATATAGCACTGAAAAACCAGCATTTCAGCTACGCAGAAGCCACATTCAAGGCTGTCTTGGAAGAATACCGGGTCCAACTCAGCGACGCCGACGAACAAAGCTCAGTCATGGGACTGGCAAGATCGTTGAAAGAGCAAAACCGGGAAAAACTGAAAGAAGCCTTTGATCTTCTGGAAGCATTCAGATCGAAAGGATCATTGACTCCATTAGGGGCTTCCACCATTCACAACCTTGACCTGACCCTGAGCCGCTGTGAACAGGCACTTGGGTTATTCTCGAAAGCTGAAGAACGACTGATAAGACTGAGAAATATAGACCCCGATGCCGATGAAGAAATCCTTTGCAAGAAATCTCACAATTTTGACGCTGATGTTACCAATGCCCGACTGTGGCAGTTTATGAAAAAACACCAGATGACTGAAACACTGCTGGTGAACGTGAGAAAAGAGCTGACCAGAAAGCTGCTATCGAATCGAAAAACTGCCACTGCGGAAACCCTTCATAAACATCTCCATATCGTCAATATTGCCCTGGCGCGACACTTACAGGAGAGAGGCCTGTATGAATGGGCTGAAAAGTTGCTGCTGGAGATGATTGGCAAGCGACCCAATAACGGCGAGGCGTTCCTTTGTGAGGCCTGTGGGGATAATGAAATTGATCTGGCCCTGGCACGACTCTGGCAGTTGATGGGAAAGACTGAACGGGCTGAAAAACTGCTGTTGAACAGGAGTGGCAAGCCCCCCAATGCCAGTGAAGACATTCTATGCACTCACTCTGGAAATCGTGAAATTGACCTGGCCCTGGTGCGACTCTGGCAGACAAAAGGCAAACACGAATGGTCTGAAAAATTGCTGCTGAACATGAGTCGCAAGCACCCTGATGCCAGTGCCGAAATGCTGTGCAAGCCTTTTGGGCATTACGTTATTGATCTGACTTTGGCGCGGCATTGGGCGATCATGGGCAAGCATCAGCTGGCTGAAGGATTGCTACTGAACATGAGTGGCAAACACCTCGGTGACCGTGTTGAAAGGCTTTGCAGGGTCAGTGGAAACCGTGAGATTGACCTGAGCCTGGCCCTGGTCTGGCAAGTTACGGAAAAGCTGGAACTTTCTGGAAAGATGCTGCTGAACCTGAGCGGCAAGCACCCTGGTAACAGTGAAGAAATCCTGTGTCAGCCCTGTGGAAATTATGAAATTGATTTGGCCCTGGTTCGATACTGGGGGCGAGTAGGCCAATATAACAGGGCTGAAAATCTACTGCTGAACATGATGGGCAAAAAACCCAATCAAAATAAAGAAATCCTGTGTCAACCCTGTGGAGATCATGTCCTGGATCTGGCTCTGGCCCGACTCTGGGAGACGATGGGCAACTATGAATGGGCTGAAAGACTGCTGCTGAACATGAGTCACAAGCACCCCAATGACAATGAAGAACGCCTGTGCAAGCCTTGTGGAAAGCAAGAGATTGATCTGGCACTGGCAAGAAATTGGGAGATGCAGCACAAATATACACTGACTGAAAGGTTGCTGTTGAACATGGCCGGCAAGTCTCTCTTCGCCGGAGAGGAAGCGCTGTGCAAACCCACCGGAAATCTCAACATTGATCTGACTCTGGTGAAATTTTGGGAGCTAACGGGCGACCATAAACGGACTGAAAAACTACTGCTGAACATGAGTGGCAAGCATCCCAAAGCCACTGAAGAATTACTGTGCAAACCCTGTGGGCGTCCTCTGATTGACCTGGCCCTGGCACGAATCTGGGAGGTAATAGGCAAACATACACGGTCTGAAAAACTGTTGCTGAACATGAGTGACAAGCACCCCGATGACACTGAGGAAGACCTGTACAGACCCAGCGGAAATCACGATCTTGATCTGGCCCTGGTCCGCCTCTGGCAGGTGATGAATAAAAATGAACGGGCTCAAAGACTGATTCATCGCTGCTGTGATTTATACCATACCGGTGAATTTGAATTGGTACTTCTGTACTCACACACCGGGGAAGCAAAATTTATGGAACTGATTACCGGGTATCAGGAAAGTGCCAATACTCTGCTGTCAACCTCGGTTCATTATTTCAGACTGGCTGCTCAGCAGATAGCAGACAATGACCCTGAGTCAGGACAAGATAACCTTAAAAAAGCGCTGGAGTACGTGGAATCCGCACTGGAAAAATACCCCCCGAGTGCAGGCGCTTATTCGCAAAAAGCGCACTGTCTCAGAATGATGCGTTACCCTGAAGACGAATGGCAGAAATGGTTCAGAAAAGCCGACACCCTTGACCCCAGCCGGGGAGGAAAGTTTAAAGCTAACGACGTTTGGCGACTCACCGAAGCTCGAGCAGTTGAAAAGGTGAAGCATCAGGCAAGGCTAACATAAGCGCCTTCGGCGAAAATAAGAGTCTGGCCAATGAGCCAACAATATTGAATTTCAGAGGGTCAGGTAATTAAGGCGCTTGGGTGAACTCTTATGTACGTTTGCTGTCTTAAGAGCACAAAGAGAGGTTACTTTGCCATGAGTTACGGATTACCACCAGCCTGCGGTTCAACATCGCAACCGTCACAACATCGCTTGCCTGAACTTAATCAGGAAAAACATCAGGACACTGCGTCTGCATCTAAACTCAACCCGTATGCGCTACCCTTTGTTCCTCGTGGTTTGAAGAACGATCGGTCTTCGGCTATGTCTTCAGCTATGCCCCCAGCTATTCGCCAACGGCAAACCACTGAGCACAAGGCCCCCTCTTCTCAAAGGCCGCAACCGTCAAGGAACAAGCAATCGCCTGAAGCGGCAAGAGAAAAAATCAATGAAGCTTACAAAGCACTGAAAAAGAAACAGTTCAGCGATGCAGAAGAAAAATTCCAGGCCGTCATAGATGAATTCGGGAGCCAACTCAACCAGACCGACTATCAAAGATCAGTCTTTGGGTTGGCAAAATCGCTGAAAGAGCAAACCCCTGAAAAGCAGAAAAAAGCCTGTTCTCATCTGGAAGAACTCAGGTCGGAAGGACGATTGACTAAACTCGGGGCTTCCACCATTCCTTACCTTGACCTGAACCTGAGCCGCTGTGAAGAAGCACTTGGATTGCTTTCAAAGGCTGAAACACGACTGTTAAAACTGAGAAACATAAATCCCGGTACTGATGAAGAGATTCTTTGCCAGCATTCCCGCAGTTTCGACGCTGATATTACCATTGCCCGACTATGGCAGTTGATGGAAAAACACCAGATGTCGGAAACACTCCTGGTGAACTTGAAAACAGAGCTGAACAGAAGGCTGCTATCGAATCCTGGCACTGCCACTGCGAAAACCCTCCATAAATATCTCCATATCGTCAATATTGCCCTGGTGCGACTCTTACAGGAGAGAGGCCTGTATGAATGGGCTGAAAAGTTGCTGTTAGACATCAGTAATAAGCGATCCAATGATGACGAGGCGTTCCTTTGTAAGGCCAGTGGAGATAATGGAATTGATCTGGCCCTGGCAAGACTCTGGCAGTTGATGGGAAAGAATGAACAGGCTGAAAAACTGCTGTTAAACATGAGTGGCAAGCCCCCCAATGCCAGTGAAGAGATTCTTTGCAGGCCTTTCAGGAATCGTGACATTGATCTGACTTTGATGCGGCATTGGGAGGTCATGGACAAATATCACCTGGCTGAAAAACTGCTGCTGAACATGATTGGCAAGCAGCCCGGCCTCAATGAAGCCATCTTGTGTCAGTCCTGTGGAAATTTTGAATTGGACCTGATTCTGGCACGACTCTGGTACTCGATGAAGAAATATGAATGGGCTGAAAGACTACTGCTGGACATGTGTGACAAACGCCCCAATGACAATGAGGAGCGCCTGTGCAAGTCATGCGGAAATAAGGAGATTGACCTGGCTCTGGTAAGAAATTGGGAGGTACTGGGTAAATATGAATGGGCTGAAAGATTGCTGTTGGACATGGCTGGCAAATCGCCCTTCGCCAGTGAGGAAGCGCTGTGCAAACCCTCTGGAAATATTAGCTTCGATCTCACTCTGGTGAAATTTTGGGAGAGAACGGGCGACTATAAACGGCCTGAAAAACTGCTGCTGAACATGAGTGACAAGCACCCCGATGACACTGAGGAAAACCTGTGCAAGGCCTGCGGGCATACTCTGATTGACCTGGCCCTGACGAGAATCTGGGGGGCAATGGGCGAACATACACGGTCTGAAAAACTGTTGCTGGACATGAGTGGCAAGCAACCCGATGACTCAGAGGAAGACCTGTGCAGGCCCAGCGGAAATCACGATCTTGATCTGGCACTGGTACTCCTCTGGCAGCTGATGGATAAAAATGAACGGGCTCAAAGACTGATTCATCGTTGCTCTGATTTATACCATACCAGTGAATGTGAATTTGCACTGCTGACCTCATACACCGGGGAAGCAAAATTTATGGAACTGATTACCGGGTATCAGGAAAGTGCCAATACTCTGGTGTCAACCTCGGTCCATTATTTCAGACTGGCTGCTCAGCAGATAACAGACAATGACCCAGAGTCAGGACAAGATAACCTTAAAAAAGCGCTGGAGTACGTGGAATCTGCACTGGAGAAATACCCCCCGAGTGCAGGCGCTTATTCGCAAAAAGCGCACTGTCTCAGAATGATGCGTTACCCTGAAGATGAATGGCAGGAATGGTTCAGAAAAGCCGACACCCTTGACCCCAGCCGGGGAGAAAAGTTTAAAGCTAACGACGTTTGGCGAATCATCGAAGCTCAAGCGGTTGAAAAGGTGAAGCATCAGGCACGGCGAACCTAAGCACCTGGCCAATGAGCCAGCAATATTGAATTCCAAAGGGTCAGGTCATTAAGGCGCTTGGGTGAACTCTTATGCACTTTTGTTGTCTTAAGAGCACAAAGAGAGGTTACTTTGCCATGAGTTACGGATTACCACCAGCCTACGGTTCAACATCGCAACCATCACAACATCGCTTGCCTGAACCTAATCAGGAAACACATCAGGACACTCGTCAGGACACGGCGTCTGCATCTAAACTCAACCCGTATGCGCTACCCTTTGTTCCTCGTGGTTTGAAGAACGATCGGTCTTCGGCCAGGTCTTCAGCTATGTCTTCAGCTATGCCCCCAGCTATTCGCCAACGGCAAACCACTGAGCACAAGGCACCCTCTTCTCAAAGGCCGCACCTGCCAAGGAACAAGCAATCGCCCAAAGAGGCAAGAGAAAACATCAGCCAAGCTTACACAGCACTGAAAAAGCGAAATTTCAGCGATGCAGAAAAAAAATTCAAGGCCGTCATAGATGAATTCGAGAGCCAACTCAGCCAGGCCGACTACCAAAGCTCAGTCGTAGGGTTGGCAAAATCGCTGAAAGAGCAAACCCCGGAAAAGCAGAAAAAAGCCTGTTCTCATCTGGAAGAACTCAGGTCGAAAGGACGATTGACTAAACTCGGGGCTTCCACCATTCCTTACCTTGACCTGGTCCTGAGCCGCTGTGAAGAAGCACTTGGATTGCTTTCAAAGGCTGAAACACGGCTGTTAAAACTGAGAAACATAAATCCCGATGCTGATGAAGGGATTCTTTGCCAGCATTCCCGCAGTTTCGACGCTGATATTAACATTGCCCGACTGTGGCAGTTGATGGAAAAACACCAGATGTCGGAAACACTCCTGGTGAACTTGAAAACAGAACTGACCAGAAAGCTGCTATCAAATCGAAGCACTGCCACTGCGGAAACCCTCCATAGACATCTCCATATCGTCAATATTGCCCTGGTGCGACTCTTACAGGAGAGAGGCCTGTATGAATGGGCTGAAAAGTTGCTGTTAGACATCAGTGGCAAGCAATCCAATAACGACGAGGCGTTCCTTTGTAAGGCCTGTGGAGATAATGGAATTGATCTGGCCCTGGCAAGACTCTGGCAGTTGATGGGAAAGAATGAACAGGCTGAAAAACTGCTGTTGAACATGAGTGGCAAGCACCCCAATGCCAGTGAAGAGATTCTTTGCAGGCCGTTTAGGAATCGTGAAATTGATCTGACTTTGGTGCGGCATTGGGAGGTCATGGACAAATATCACCTGGCTGAAAAACTGCTGCTGAGCATGATTGGCAAGCATCCCGGCCTCAATGAAGCCATCTTGTGTCAGTCCTGTGGAAATTTTGAATTGGACGTAATTCTGGCACGACTCTGGCATGCGATAGAAAAATATGAATGGGCTGAAAAACTGCTGCTGGACATGTCTGGCAAAAGCCCCAATGACAATGAGGAAAGCTTGTGCAAGTCATGCGGGAATAAGGATATTGACCTGGCTCTGCTAAGAAATTGGGGGATACAGGGAAAAGATGAATGGGCTGAAAGATTGCTGTTGGACATGGCTGGCAAATCACCCTTCGCCAGTGAGGAAGCGCTGTGCAAACCCTGTGGAGATTTTACCATCGACCTGACTCTGGTGAGATTTTGGGAGAGAACGGGCGACTATAAACGGCCTGAAAAACTGCTGCTGAACATGAGTGACAAGCACCCCGATGACACTGAGGAAGACCTGTGCAAGGCCTGCGGGCATCCTCTGGTTGACCTGGCCCTGGAGCGAATCTGGGAGGCCATGGGCGAATATACACGGTCTGAAAAACTGTTGCTGAACGTCAGTGGCAAGCAACCCGATGACTCTGAGGAAGACCTGTGCACGCCCAGCGGAAATCACGATCTTGATCTGGCCCTGGTATGCCTCTGGCAGGTGATGGATAAAAATGAACGGGCTCAAAGACTGATTCATCGTTGCTCTGATTTATACCATACCAATGAATGTAAGTTGGCACTGTTGTCCTCATACATCGGGGAAGCAAAATTTATGGAACTGATTACCGGGTATCAGGAAAGTGCCAATACTCTGCTATCAACCTCGGTCCATTATTTCAAACTGGCTGTCCGACAGATAAAAAACAATGACCCTGAGTCAGGACAAGATAACCTTAAAAAAGCGCTTGAGTGCGTAGAATCCGCACTGGATAAATACCCCCCGAGTGCAGGCGCTTGTTCGCAAAAAGCGCACTGTCTCAGAATGATGCATTACCCTGAAGACGAATGGCAGGAATGGTTCAGAAAAGCCCGCACCCTTGACCCCAGCCGGGGAGAAAAGTTTAAAGCTAACGACGTTTGGCGAATCACCGAAGCTCGAGCGTTTGAAAAGGTGAAGAATCAGACACGGCGAACATCAGTACCTGGCCAATGAGCCAGCAATATTGAATTCCAAAGGGTCAGGTCATTAAGGCGCTTGGGTGAACTCTTATGCACTTTTGTTGTCTTAAGAGCATAAAGGGAGGTTATTTTTCCATGAGTTACGGATTACCACCAGCCTGCGGTTCAGCATCGCAAACGTCACAAAACCGCTTGCCTGATGCTCATCAGAAAACAACGCCTGCATCGAATTTAAACCCGAATGCGCTTCCGTTTGTTCCTCGTGATTCGAGAGACAACCGGTTTTCGAACAGCCAAAATATTTGCCATCGGCGAACCACTGCGCACGGGGCACCTTCTTCCCAGAGTTCGCAGCCGTTAAGAAAGAAGCAAACGCCCATAGCGGCTAAAGAAAAAATCAGCGAAGCATACGAAGCACTGAAAAACCAACATTTCAGCCATGCAGAAGAAAAATTTCAGGCCATCTTGCAAGAATACGAGGACCAACTCAGCCAGGCCGATTACCAAAACTCTGTCATAGGGCTGGCAAGATCGCTAAAAGAACAAACTCCAAAAAAGCAGAAAGCAGCCTATTCTCGTCTGCAAGAACTCAGGTTGGAAGAACCATTGACTGAACTCGGGGCTTCCAAAATCCCTAACCTTGACCTGACCCTGAGCCGCTGTGAACAGGCACTTGGACTGTTTTCGGATGCTGAAACACGACTGTTAAGACTGAGAAACATAAATCCCGATGCTGATGAAGAGATTCTTTGCCAGCATTCCCACAATTTCGACGCTGATATTACCAATGCCCGACTGTGGCAGTTTATGGAAAAACACCAGATGACTGAAACACTCCTGGTGAACATGAAAAAAGAGCTGACCAACGCACTGCAGTCGAATCCATACAGAGCCACAGCAAAAACTCTGTATCAACAACTCCGTACCATCAATATGGCCCTGGCGCGACTCCTACAGGAGAGAGGCCTGTATGAATGGGCTGAAGAGTTACTGTTAGACATCAGTGGCAAGCGATCCAATAACAGCGAGGCGTTCCTTTGCAAGCCCTGTAGAAATAATGAAATTAATCTGGCACTGGCACGACTCTGGCAGGTAATGGGAAAGCATGAACGGACTGAAAAACTGCTGCTGAACATGAGTGGCAAGCACCCCAATGCCAGTGAAGAGATTCTTTGCAGGCCTTTTGGGGTTTTTGCTATTGATATGGCTTTGGTGCGGCATTGGGAAATTATGAATAAACACAAACCGTCCGGAAAGTTGCTGCTGAACATGTGTGACAAACACCCCGATGCCAGTGAGGAGGTTCTTTGCAGGCCTTTTGGGAATCTTGATATTGATCTGCCTTTGGTGCGGCATTGGGAGATCACGGGCAACTATCATCTGGCTGAAAAACTGCTACTGAACATGCTTGGCAAGCAGCCCGGCAAAAACAAAGAAATCCTGTGTCAACCCTGCGGAAATTATGATCTGGATCTGAAGCTGGCGCGACTCTGGCATGATATGGGCAACTATGAATGGGCTGAAAGACTGCTGCTGAACATGTGTGGCAAAGACCCCAATGGCAATGAAGAACACCTGTGCAAACCTTGCGGGAATAACGATATTGACCTGGCCCTGATAAGAAATTGGGAGATGCTGGGCAAATATGAATGGGCTAAAAAATTGCTATTTAGCGTGGCAGGCAAGTCTCCCCTCGCCAGTGAGGAAGAGCTGTGCCAACCCTGTGGCGATTTTAACATCGACCTGACTCTGGTGAGATATTGGGGGATAGTGGGCGAGAATAAACGGTCTGAAAAACTGCTGCTGAACATGAGTGGCAAGCCCCCCAAAGCCACTGAAGAATTACTGTGCCAACCCTGTGGGCAGCCTCTGATTGACATGGCCCTGGTGCGAACCTGGGAGGTAATGGGCGACTATAAACTGTGTGAAAAACTGTTGCTGAACATGATAGGCAAGCAGCCCGATGACAATGAGGAAGACCTGTGCAGGCCCAGCGGAAATCACGATGTTGATCTGGCCCTGGTACGTCTCTGGCAGATGATGAATAAAAACGAACGGGCCCAAAGACTGATTAAGCATTGCTGTGATGTCTACCCAACGAGCGAATGTAAATTGGCACTGCTGAGTCTGCAAGCCGGGACAGCAAGATTTATGAAAATGATGATGGCCCATCAGGAAAGTGCCAATACACTGCTGTTAACCTCGATCCATTATTTCAGGCTGGCTACTCGAAAGATAGCGGATGATGACCCTGAGTCAGGACAAGATAACCTTAAAAAGGCGCTTGAGTATGTGGAATCCGCATTGAAGAAATACCCCTTGAGCGCAGGCGCTTGTTCGCAAAAAGCGCACTGTCTCAGAATGATGGATTTCAGTGAAGAGGTATGGAGGGAATGGTTCAATAAAGCTCACACCCTTGACCCCGGCAGGGTAGAGAAGTTTAAAACTGACAATGATTGGCGAATCACCGAAGCGATAGCTCTTCAAAAGGTGAAGCATCTGGCACAGCCAACCTGAGCGCCTGCGGCGAAAATAAGAGTCTGGCCAATGAGCCAGCAATATTGAACTCCAAAGGGTCTGGAAATTCAGGCTCCTGAACTCTTATGTACTTTTGCTGTCTGAAAAGCATAAAGGGAGATTACTTTGCCATGAGTTACGGATTACCACCAGCCTGCGGTTCAACATCGCAACCGTCACAACATCGCTTGCCTGATGTCAACCAGGACACTCATCAGGACGTGGCGCGTGCATCGAAACTCAACCCGTATGCGCGACCGTTTGTTCCTCGTGGTTCGAGTGGCGATGACGATCGGTCTTCGGCCAGGTCTTCAGCTATGCCCCCAACTATTCACGATCGGCGAACCACTGCGTACAGGGCATCTTCTTCTCAAAGGCCGCACCCGTTAAGGAACAGGCAATCGCCTGAAGCGGCAAACGAAAAAATCGATCAAGCTTACAAAGCACTGAAAAACCAACATTTCAGCCATGCAGAAGAAAAATTTCAGGCCATCTTAAATGAATACCGGGGCCAACTCAGCCAGATCGACTACCAAAGGACAGTCATAGGGCTGGCAAGATCGCTGAAAGAGCAAAACCGGGAAAAGCAAAAAAAAGCCTGTTATCGTCTGGAAAAACTCAGGTTGAAAGGCCCCTTGACTGCACTCGGGGCTTCCAGAATTACTAACCTTGACCTGACCCTGAGCCACTGTGAACAGGCACTTGGATTGCTTCCTGCTGCTGAAAAACGACTGTTAATACTGAGAAATATAAAGCCCGGTGCTGATGAAGAGATCCTTTGCCAGACTTCTCACAATTTCGACGCGGATATGAGTAATGCCCGACTGTGGCAGTCGATGGAAAAACACCAGATGACGGAAACACTGCTGGTGAACGTGAAAACAGAGCTGACCAGAAAACTGCAATCGAATCGAAGCACTGCCACTGCAGAAACCCTCCATAAACACCTCCATATCGTCAATATTGCCCTGGTGCGACTCTTACAGGAGAGGGGTCTGTATGAATGGGCTGAAAATCTGCTGCTGAATATAAGTGGCAAGCCATCCAATGGCAGTGACGAGTTCCTCTGCAAGCCCTGTGGAGATAATGAAATTGATCTGGCCCTGGCACGACTCTGGCAGTTGATGGAAAAGAATGAACGGGCTGAAAAACTGCTGTTGAACATGAGTGGCAAGCCCCCCAATGCCAGTGAAGAAATTCTATGCACTCACTCTGGAAATCGTGAAATTGACCTGGCCCTGGTGCGACTCTGGCAGACAAAAGGCAAACACGAATGGTCTGAAAAATTGCTACTGGACATGACGGGTAAGCATCCCGGTGCCAGTGAAGAGATTCTCTGCCGACCTTTTGGACGTCTTGATATTGATATGACTCTGGTTCGACACTGGGAAATCATGGGCAAATATCACCTGGTTGGAAGATTGCTGTTGAACATGAGTAACAAGCACCCCAGTGACAGTGAAGAAAGCCTGTGTCTGCCCTGCGGAGTTTATGAAATTGACTTGGCCATGGTTCGATACTGGGAGGATGTAGGCCAATATAATACGGCTGAAAAGCTGCTGCTGAACATGATGGGCAAGCAGCCCAACCAAAATATAGAAATCTTGTGTCAATCCTGTAGAGATCATCAATTAGATCTGGCTTTGGCACGACTCTGGCATATGATGGAGAAATATGAATGGGCTGAAAGACTGCTGCTGAGCGCCAGTGACAAAGACCCCAATGATAATGCAGAACGCCTGTGCAAGCCTTGCGGGAATAAACATATTGATCTGGCCCTGATAAGAAATTGGGAGATACAGGGCAAATATATATTGGCTGAAAGGTTGCTGTTGAACATGGTTGGCAAATCTCCCTTCGCCAGTATGGAAACGCTGTGCAAGCCCTATGGCGATTCGACAATCGACCTGACTCTGGTGAGACATTGGGATGTGGTGGGCGAATATAAACGGTCTGAAAAACTGCTGCTGAACATGAGTGACAAGCACCCCAAAGACCCTGAAGAATTACTCTGCAAACCCTGTGGGCAGCCTCTGGTTGACATCGCCCTGATGCGAACCTGGGAGTCAATGGGCGAGTATAAACGATCTGAAAAACTGTTGCTGAACATGATTGGCAAGCACCCCGATAACGATGAGGAAGACCTGTGCAAGCCTAGCGGGAATCATGATCTTGATCTGGCCCTGGGACGTCTCTGGGAGATAATGAATAAAACAGAACGGGCCCAAAGACTGATTCATCGTTGCTGTGATTTATACCATACGAGTGAATGTGAGTTGGCACTGCTTAATTCCTATGCCGGGACAGCGAGATTTATGGAAATGATTACCGGGTATCAGGAAAGCGCCAATATATTGCTGTCAAACTCGATCCATTATTTCCGACTGGCCTCTCAACAAATAGCAGACAATGACCCTGGGTCAGGACAAAGTAACCTTAAAAAGGCGCTTGAGTATGCAGAATCCGTACTAGAGAAACACCCCGGGAATGCAGGCGCCTGTTCGCAAAAAGCGCACTGTCTCAGAATGATGAATGACCGTAAAGAGGTTTGGAGCGAATGGTTCAAAAAAGCCAATGCCCTTGACCCCGGACGGTTAGGGAAGTTTAAAGCTAACGACATTTGGCGAATCATCGAAGCTCGAGCCGTTCAAAAGGTGAAGGATCTGGCATAGCCAACCTGAGCGCCTGCGGCGAAAATAAGAGTCTGACCAATGAGCCAGAAATATTGAATTCCAAAGGGTAAGTCATTAAGGCACTTCCGTTTGTTGCTCGTGGTTCGAGGAACGATCGGTCTTCGGGCACGCCTCCAACTATCCACCATCGGCGAACCAGGAAGTAATGATTGCCTACTGTCACTGAGTGAAGCCATTCCGCATGCACCGAAAGACAGAAACCCACTTTCTGCTTATTGATCATGGTCTCGAACCGGAGTCCTGTTTTTATCAGTTGAATTGAACAACCTATCATGAACTTTTTTTCTAAAACCGACTCCAATTAACTCAACCAATGTCCGACAACCTTGCAAATCATCAAGGTTAACTACCCAATTTCAGGAAACAAAGCATGAATGGAATAGATAATAGCTGCGATATTGCAGGTTCACATTCACTGGCAACCAGGCAAGCTCAATCGGAAATAACAACGGGAATCAGTGCAGGTAGAAGTATTACTGTATCTGGCGAGGAAAAAAAGGAAAAAACGTCATTACTGGATTTATCCGCATTTCCCCTCATATTTCGTTATTTAAAACTTCGGGATATTCGCAGTTTGGAACAGGTATGTACCTATCTTCACGCTGCGGTAAAAGAAAATAACGCACTGGCAAAAGCCTGGTATCGGCAGTTTTTTTCAACACACCAATACCAACTAAGGACAGCCATCACTACAAAAAATGATCACCAATTCCGTAGCTGGTTTGAGTCTTTTTCAAATGATATGGCGTTAGTGGACTCATTAACCAATCGCAAACGAGAGGCTGTTTTTTGCCCTGCTCTGTTGTACTTCAACAAGACTAACCTGATGTCTGAATGTAAAACATTTAAATTGGAAACAAAAGACACCATTCACGCAAATGCAATTATCAGAACAGCCGCCCTTAGTGTCGATGGCCGTTACCTGGTCACCGCCGTTGGAGACAACTCGGCAATGGTCTACGCTCAAGGGGCTAATGGATCCTGGGTAATAAAAACCGCCATTATCCATAATGACCTTGTCACGTCAGCCAACTTCAGTCTTGATGGCCGCCATGTGGTCACCGCCAGTCGGGGTCGCGAGGCGAAAATATATAGCCTGGGACGCGATGAATCATGGGAAACAAACGTTACCGTTACCCTTGACTCTGCCATCAGATCAGCCAGCTTCAGCCCCGATAGCCAACATGTGGTGATCGTCAGTATGGAACGCATGGCGCAAATCCATAGCCTGAAGAACAATGGATCATGGGAATTAACAGCCAACCTTTACGATGTTCGCTCAGCCACCTTCAGCGCCGATAGCCGCCGTTTGGTGACTGCCGAACGTGGTAGCACAGAGATGAAGATCCATAGCCAGAAGTCCGATGGATCATGGGAAGTAAAAAATATCATTCGCCTTGAGGATAGTATCAACTTAATCAGCTTCAGCCCGGAAGACCGCTATGTGATAACCCTCAATGGGCATTCCAAGGCGAGAATGTATCGCTGTGAGACCAATGAATCATGGAAAAGTGTGGTCGAAATTCAACACAAGCAAGTTATCCATTCGACTACTTTCAGTGCGGATGGCCGCCATGTGGCGACTGCGAGCCTGGATGGCATAGTAAAAATCTATGGCCAGAGAGCCGGTGGATTATGGGAAGAAAAAACCATCATTGATCACAAGCATTCAGTTGAATCAGTGACCTTCAGCTCTGACAGTCGCCACCTGGTGACTACCTGTCATAGCCACACAGCGAAAATCATTGGTCAGGAAGCCGATGGGTCATGGGTGGAAAAAGCCTGCATCACCCATGCTTGCTGGATCTTATCTGCCACTTTCAGCGCCGATAGCAGCCGTGTGATAACCGCAGGTTGTGATGGAACGGTGCAAATCACTGAACTACAGAGGAGTGACGTATATTAACTCAATCAACGTTGGACGTCCTTGCGAATCATTAAGGATAAAAACTCACTTTCAGGGAACAAAGCATGAATGGAATAGGTAATAACTCCAGCATTGCAGGTTCATACTCACCACCACCCAAGCGAGCTCGATTGGAAACACCAGCGGATTCCGGTTCGGGTTGGAGTATCACTGTATCTGACAAGGAAAATAAAGACAGGCCCTCATTGCGAGATTTATCCTTACTATCAAGCTCCCTCATTTGTCGCTATTTAAAGCTTCGGGATATTCGCAGTTTAAAACAGGTATGTACCTACCTTAACAACACGATCAAACAGGATAATGCTCTGGCAAAAGCGTGGTATCGGCAGTTTTCTTCATCACACCGGTATCTGCTATGGACAACCATCACTGCCAAAAATGAGAACCAACTCCATGATTGGCTGAAGACTTTTACGAATGATAAGGCGTTAATCGATTCACTGACAAATCGCCGACAGAAGAGTGTTTATTTACCTGCTCTGTTATATTTCACCAAAACTAACCTGATGTCTGAATGTGAAAGATTTAATTTAGTAACAAAAACCATCATTAAAGAAGATGACGAAGTCAAATCAGCCTCTCTCAGCGCTGATGGCCGTCACCTGGTGACGGCCAGCATCGATCATTCGGCAAGAATCTACGGCCACAAGGCCGATGGATCATGGGAAAAAAGAGCCATCATTCCCCATAACAGGTGGGTCAAATCAGCTATCTTTAGCCCCAATAGTCAATATGTGGTGACTGCCAGCAACGATAGCAGGGCACAAATTTACGGCCCCGGGTGCAATAAACGATGGAAATTAAAAGCCATCATTTCCCATAATCATTCGGTCAAGTCAGCCTCTTTCAGTGCCAATGGCCGCCATGTGGTGACTGCCAGTTGGGATAGAACGGCGCAAATCCATAGCCAGAAGGACGACGGATCATGGGAATTAACAGCCACCCTTTTTCACAATGATGCTGTCCAATCAGCCATTTTCAGCGCCGATGGCCGTCATGTGGTCACCGCCTGCTGGGATAAAACCGCGAAAGTTCATACCCTGAAAGACGATGGAACATGGGAAGTAAAAGGTACCCTTTCCCATAAAGGTCCTGTCATATCAGCCAACTTCAGCCCCGATAGTCGCTATGTGGTGACTGGCAGCAAGGACCGCAGGGCGAAAATCTATGGCAGGGAAACCAATGGATCATGGGTACGAAAAGCCATCATTCACCACGAAGATGATGTCAACTCAGCTACCTTCAGCCCCGATGGCCGCCATGTGGTGACTGCCAGTAATGATGGCAGGGTGAAAATCTATGGTCAGAAAGCCAATGGATCATGGGAAGAAAAAACCAACACATACCATAAGGATGGAGTCAACTCGGCCAGCTTCAGCCCTGATGGCCGTCATCTGGTGACTGCCAGCAAGGACGGAACGGCGAAAATCATCGGGCAGGAAGCTGATGGGTCATGGTTAGAAAAAGCCAGCATTGCCCATAAAGGCTGTGTCTGCTCAGCCACCTTTAGCGCCGATGGTAGCCACGTAGTCACAGCCAGTGACGACTGCACGTTGAAAATTACTGAACTACGGAGGAGTCATCAATTGTTTGCTGCCACTGAATGACGCCATTCTGCACGTGTTCATAGAAAGAGACTTTGTTAGTTTCATTCAACAACACGCTATGAACTTTCATTCTGAAACTGAGTCTAAATCGCAGCATCAATATTGACTGCCCGTGCTGATCGAATATAAATACCCACTTTGGAGGAACCTGACATGCACGGAATACATGATCACTCCTGCATTAAGGGTTCAGAATCAACACCATCCAAGCGAGTTCGATTGCAAACACCTGCGTGTGCCAGTGCGGGTAGAACGATCAAGCTGGCTGATAAGGAAACAACGTCATTGCTGCATTTATACTTATCATCATTTTCCATTATTTTTCGCTGTTTGAAACTTCGGGATATTCGCAGTATGGAACTCGTATGTACCCGCCTTCGCGATGAAGTCAACACGGCCATCTTCAGCCCCAATGGCCGCCGCATGGTGACTGCCAGTTTCTTCGATGGCACGGCGAAAATCATTGCTCAGGAGCCTGATGGGTCATGGTCGGAAAAAGCCAGTATTTCCCATAATACTCCGGTCCGATCAGCCAGCTTCAGCGCCGATGGCAGTCATGTAGTCACCACCAGTTACGACGGCATGGTAATAATCACTGAACTGCGCAGGAGTGATTTATTGCCTGCCGTCACTGGGTGAAGCCATTCTGCGTGCGCTGAAGGACACTTTGTTCGTCTTGCTTAACAATAAAATGAACTTTCATTCCAAAACCGACTCTAACCTGTGGCATCTATCTTGATCAGGTTTGCCAATCGGGGATATACACCTGCTTTCACGGAATAAAGAATGAATGTAATAGATAATAACTTCAGCATTGAGGGTTCAGACTCACCACCATCTAAGCGAACTCGGTCAGAAACACCGACGGGGACCAGTGCGGGCAGGTCCATCACTGTGCCTGATCAGGAAATTAAGAAAAAGTCGTCATTACAGGATTTATCCTCGTTATCATTTTCGTTAATTTTTCACTGTTTGAAACTTCGGGATATCCGCAGTTTAGAACAGGTATGTACCCGCCTTCGTAGTATTGTTAGAGAGAATAATGCATTGGCAAAAGCATGGCATCGCCAGCTTCCTTCACAACACCAGCATCATCTGAGAATGACCATCACCACAAAAAATGAGAATCAACTCCGTCATTGGTTGAAGTCATTTACGGATGATGAGGAGTTACTCGACTCACTCACCAATCGGCTGCATTGGGGCGTTTATTTACCTGCTCTGTTATATTTCACCAAAACTAACCTGATGTCTCAATGTGAAAAGTTTAAATTAGTCACTAAAACCATTATTGGCAAAAATCATAAAGCCAAATCACTCGCCATTACCGATAACGATTACCCCTTTCAGGTAAGCGCCAATAAAATAAACTCAGCCACCCTGAGTGCTGATGGTCGCTATCTGATAACTGCCAATGGAGATCTATCGGCAAAAATCTTCGGCCAAAAGGCTGATGGATCATGGAAAAAAAATACCAGTATTTCCCATAACGGATGGGTCAACTCAGCGATTTTCAGCCCCGATAGTCGCCATGCAGTAACCACCTGTTCGGATGGCAGAGCGAATATATATGCCCTGAGGTGCAATGAGTCATGGGAACCAAAAGCCATCATTTCCCATAGGGCGCAGGTCAACTCAGCCAGTTTCAGCCCCGATGGCCAACATGTGGTGACCACCAGTATGGACAGAACAGCACAAATCCATAGCCAGAAGCTCGATGGATCATGGGATTTACGAGCCATTCTTTCCCATGGCAAAGCCGTCGAATCAGCCACATTCAGCCCTGACAGCCACCATCTGGTCACCGCCAGTTGGGATAAGACGGCGAGAATCTATTGTCAGAAAGACGATGGTTCATGGGCATTAACCAACACACTTCCCCATGATCGTGCTGTCATGTCAGCCCTTTATAGCCCTGATGGCGGCCATGTGCTAACCACCAGTGAGGATCACAGTGCTAAAATCCATAGCCAGAGTGACGATGGTTCCTGGGAATTAACCGCCACACTTCCCCATGATCATATCGTCGAATCAGCCACCTTCAGCCCCGATGGCCGTCATTTGGTGACTGCCAGTTTCGATGGCGCGGTGAAAATCTTCGACCTGCAAGACGATGGATCATGGAAAGAAAAAGCCATCATTTATCATCAGAATACCGTCACGTCAGCCACTTTCAGCCCTGATAGCCGCCATGTGGTCACCGCCAGTAAGGATCGTACGGCGAAAATCATTGGTCAGAAGTCCGATGGGTCATGGTTAGAAAAAGCTCGCATTTACCACATCGACACGGTTCGATCAGCCAGCTTTAGCTCCGATGGCAGCCATGTGGTCACCGCCAGTGACCGTACGGTGATGATCACTGAACTTCGCAGGAGTGATTTATTGACTGCTGTCACTAAGTGACGCGATTCTGCGTGCGCTGAATGACACTTTGATAGCAGGACAGTTTGTCAGTTTCACTTAACAACAAGTTATGAACTTTCGTTCCATAACCCATTCTAACTTACTGTATCTTTTATGAATGTACTTGCTAATCGAGGATAAATACTCACTTTCGGAGAACGAAGGATGGATAGAATCAATAATTACTTCGGCACCGAAGGTTCATACTCGCCACCACCTAAGCGAACTCGAATGGAGAAGGCACCCTCCTGTGTCAGCAATAGTAGTTCCGCCGTTGTGTCTGGCAAGACAGCAATGAATATCAGTGCTTTCAGAGATAATGCATTTAAAGTGGAAAACACACAGATTCCTGATGAAAATTGCGCAGTATGTCATGAGAGCTTTCCACACACGGCAAACATAGTGAAAACGCCCTGTGAACACCTTTTTCACGAGCATTGTTTAAACAAGTGGCTTCAAATCGGTCTGTCAGCCCGAAAAGTTAAAACTTGTCCTACATGTCGAGGCGAGTTAGGTGTCATAAGAAAAAAACTTAACGACTTTGATAAGCTATTGAGTCAATACAACGGTTGTCATTCTTTAGTGAGTGCAGATAGAGCCATTAACGAATGGGATAAAGCAGAAACAAGTCATGAAGCCCTGTACCATTTTGTCCAACTATGCTGGCACAATAGCCAGACACCTGATGATTCACCGTATATAAATATCTTGCGAAAAATTATTCATCCAGTGACAAAAGCCATCATTACCCATGACGATCGGGTCAATTCAGCCATCTTCAGTTCCAATAGCAGCCATGTGTTGACTGTCGCTGAAGATAACCTGGTGCAAATCAGTGGCAAGCGGGACGATGGATCATGGAAACCAGAAGCCAAAATCCGCCATAGCGGTTACGTCAACTCAGCCACCTTCAGCGCTAATGGCTGCCATGCAGTGACCGCCTGCAACGATAACACGGTAAATATCTTCACCCATAAGGACGATGGATCATGGGAACCAGAAGCCAATATTGAGCATACTGGCGTTGTCAACTCAGCCACCTTTAGTACCGATGGCAGTCATGTAGTCACCGCCAGTGAGGATAACACGGCAAAAATCTATGGCAAAAAGGACGATAAATCATGGGAAGAAGAAGTCACCATCCGCCACAATGGTCCGATCATCTCGGCCACCTTCAGCGCTAATGGTCGCTATGTTGTGACCGCCAGTGAGGATTACACGGCGCTAATCTATGGCCAAAAAAACGATGGATCATGGGAACTGGAAGCCAGCATTTCCCATAAAGACTGGGTCACCTCAGCCATCTTCAGCGCCGATAGCCGCTATGTGCTGACCGTCAGTGACGATAAAACAGCAAAAATATATGGCCATAAGACCAAAGGATCATGGGAAGAAGAAATCACCATTGTTCATGAAGGTCCAATCATTTCAGCCACCTTCAGCAACGATAGCCGCCATGTGGTGACTGTCGGTGAAGACAATCTGGTGAAAATCACCAGCAAGCAGGAAAATGGATGCTGGGAAGAAAAAACCATCCCCCCCCATGATGACCGGATCAATTCAGCCACGTTCAGCCCTGATGGATGCCATTTGTTGACTGCCAGTGACGATCACACAGCGACAATCTACCGTCAGAAAGACGATGGATCATGGGAAGCACAAGTCACCATTGAACACGATGGTTCAATCAACAAAATCACCTTCAGCGCCGATAGCCGCCATGTGGTGACCGCCAGTGACGATAAAACGGCAAGAATCTTTGGCCAGAGAGACGATGGTTCATGGGAAGAAGAAGCCATCATCCTCCACAATCATCCAGTCAGCTCGGCTGTCTTCAGCGCCAATACTCGTTTCGTGGTGATCACTGATACGGGTGGCCAGGCGAAAGTCTATGGCCAAAAGGTTGATCAATCATGGCAAAAAGAAGGCACTATTAACCATGATGCTCCGATCCTCTCAACTACCTTCAGCGACAATTGCCGTTTTGTGGTCACCACCAGTGAGGATTTCACTGCAATAATCACTGAACTGTGGAGGGAAGAATGATTCATTGTTTGCTGTCACTGACTGACGCCATTATGAGTGCACTGAAAGACAGACACATCGTAAGTTGCCCTTAACAACATTTTATGAACTTCCCTTCCAAAACTGACTCCAACTTCACAGCATCAACATTGACTGTCCTCGCTGATCGAAGATAAATACCCACTTTGGAGAATTCAGGGATGCATGGAATAGATAATAATAACAACCGTATTGAAGGTTCAGACTCACCACCACCCAAACAAGCTCGATTGCAAACACCAATGGGTGCAACCAGGGGTAGGACCGTCACTGTAAATGGCATGAAAAAAAAGGAAACATCGTCATTGCTGGATTTAACCCCACTATCCTTTTCCATTATTTTTCGCTATTTGAAACTTCGGGATATTCGCAGCTTAGAACAGGTGTGTACCTGTCTTCACGCCGCTGTCAAAGAAGATAATGCCCTGGCAAAAGCATGGTATCGCCGATTTCCTTCACCACACCAGTGTCAACTCAGGACAGCCATCAATAGAAAAAACAATGATCAACTCCATGATTGGTTAGGGTCGTTCACGGATGATCAGGCGTTAGTCAATTCGCTCAAAGATCGAAAAACGGAGAGGGCTTATGTACCTGCTCTGCTTTTATTTACCAAGACTAAGATGATGTCTGGATGTGAAACATTTAAATTAGTTACAACAGCAACTATTTACGAAAAAGACGTCGTGAACTCCGCCAGCCTCAGTACCGATGGCCGCCGTCTGGTCACCGCCAGTGACGATTTAACGGCGAAAATCTACGTTCATGGGGTTGATGAATCATGGGAACTGGAAGCGACCATTCCCCATAGCTTTTGGGTCAACTCAGCCACCTTCAGCCCCGATGGCCAGCAGCTGGTGACCACCGCTTTGGATGATTCGGCCAAAATCCATAGCCATAAAACGGATGGATCCTGGGAAACATTCGACAGCATTTCCGATGATGACTGGACCAGATCAGCCATCTTCAGTGCCGATGGCCGCCATCTGGTGACCGCCAGTACTGATATGACTGCGAAAATCCACAGCCAGAAGGCCGGTGGATCATGGGAATTAACAGCGACTCTTTTTCATAATCATTACCTCCAATCAGCCTCCCTCAGCAGCGATTGCCGCCTTGTAGTCACCGTCGGTTGTGATAACACGGTGGAAATCTATAGTCAGGAGTCCGATGGATTATGGAAAGTAAAAGTTAGCATTCCCAACGAAAAAAGTATCAACTCAGCCACCTTCAGCCCCGATGGCCGCCATATGGTGACCGCCAGTAACGATAGCAGGGTAAATATCTATGGCCTGAAAGCCTGCGGCTCATGGGAGCCAGAAGCAAACATTGTCCATAATCACTATGTCAACTCAGCTGCCTTCAGCCCTGATAGCCGCTATGTGGTAACGGCCAGTGAAGATGGCACAGTAAAAATCTATGGCCGGAAAGCCAATGGATCATGGGAACCAGAAGCCTGCATTGTCCACAAAAACGGGGTCTTTTCAGCCACTTTCAGCCCTGATGGCCACCATGTAGTGACTGCCAGCAAGGACGGGAGTGCAAAAATCATTGGTCAGCAAGACGATGGGGCATGGTTAGAAAAAGCCAGCATTTACCATAAGGGCTCGGTCTTATCCGCCACCTTTAGCGCCGATGGCAGCCGTGTAGTCACCGCCAGTACCGACTGCACAGTAAGAATCACTGAACTACAAAGCAATCATTCATTGCTTGCTGTCAATGAGTGATGACATTTTGCGTGCGCTGAAAAACAAACACTCTCTCAGTTGCCCTTAACAACATTTTTTGAACTTTCATTCAAAAACCGACTCTAACTCTGCGGTATCGACATTGACTGTCCTCACTGATCGAAGATAAATACCCACTTTGGAGCATTCAGGGATGCATGGAATAGCCAGTAACACCACAATTGCAGAATCAGACCCGCCATCGTCCAAGCAAGCTAAATTGAAAAGCGCATCATCTTGTCACAGTGCAGGCAGATCCGTCGCTCTTGCTGAAAAGGAAGAAAAGGATAAACCTTCATTTCAGTATCTTGCTGTTTTATCAAGTTCCATGATTTACAGCTGTTTGCAACTTCGGGATATTGCCAGTCTGGAACGGGTATGCACCCGCCTTCGCGATGGTATCAAACACGATAACGCTCTGGCAAAAGCCTGGTATCGCCGGTTTCCTTCACCACTCCAGTATCAACTAAGGACAGCCATCAATACAAAAAATGTTGATCAACTCCGCGAGTGGTTTGAGTCGTTCACAAACGATCAGGTGTTAGTGAAGTCACTCACAGATCGCAGAACGGATAGGGTTTATATGCCAGCCCTGTTATTTTTCACCAAGACTAAGCTGATGTCTGAATGTAAAACATTTGAATTAGATACAACAACTATTAACGAAAAGGAATTCGTAAACTCAGCCAACCTGAGTGTCGATGGCCGCCATCTGGTCACCGCCGGTGGCGATTGCTCAGCGATAATCTATGTTCATAAGGCTGATGGATCATGGGAAATAACAACCACCATTCCTCATCATTTCTGGGTCAACTCAGCCACCTTCAGTCCGGATGGCCGCCGGGTGGTGACCGCCAGTGTGGATAACACGGCTAAAATCTATAGCCTGAATACCGATGGATCATGGGAATTAACAGTTACTCTTGTTCATGAGGGTATTGTCGAATCAGCCACCTTCAGCGCCGATGGCCTCCATGTAGTGACCGCCAGTGCGGATGAGACGGCGCAAATCCATAGTCAGAAGACTGATGGATCATGGGAATTAACAGCCATCCTTTTCCATAGTCATATTGTCAATTCAGCCAATTTCAGCACCAATTGCCGCCATGTAGTTACCGCCAGTTCCGATCACACAGCGCAAATCCATAGCCTGGAGGCTGATGGATCGTGGAAAAAAGCAGCTGTCATTTTCCATAAAAACTGTGTCAACTCAGCCAGCTTCAGTCCTGATAGCCGTCGTGTGGTGACTGCAAGTGACGACAACACTGCGAAAATCTATGTCCACAAGGACGATGGGGCATGGGAACCAGAAGACACCCTTAGCCATACTCACTGTGTCAACTCAGCCAACTTCAGTCCCGATGGCCGCTATGTGGCCACTGCCAGTAAGGATGGTTCGGTAAGAATTTACAAGAAAGCCAATGGATCATGGAAACAAAAAGCCATCTTTTTCCATAGGTACGGATTCGAGGCTTTCTCAGCCACTTTCAGCCCTGACGGCCGCCACCTGGTGACAACCAGCGGTGAAGGAACGGCGAAACTCATTGGTCAGATGGCCGATGGATCATGGTCAGAAAAAGCCAGTGTTTCCCATAATGGCTGGATCTACTCAGCCACCTTCAGCGCCGATGGTCGTTATGTGGTAACCGCCTCCAACGACAAATCGGTGAAGATCACTGAACTACGAAGCAACCATTCATTACTTGCTGTCACTGAGTAATGCCATTTTGAGTGCGCTAAAAGGCAGAAATTCTGTTTGTTGCCCTTAGCAACATTTTTTGAACTTTCATTCAAAAACCGACTCTAACTCTTCGGTATCGACATTGACTGTCCTCACTGATCGAAGATAAATAACTACTTTGGAGCATTCAGGGATGCATGGAATAGATAATAACTCCTGCATTGCACAATCAAACACTCTACCCATCAGACAAGCTCATCCGGAGACTGCATCATCCTGTGTCAGTGCCGGTCGATCCGTCGCTGTTCCTGATAAGGTAAAAGCTTCATTGCGAAATTTATCCTTTTTATCTTTTTCCAGGATTTTTCGCTATCTGGGGCTCCGGGATATTCGCAGTTTGGAACAGGTATGTACCTTCCTTAACAGGGCGGTTAAAGAGGATAACGCTCTGGCAAAAGCATGGTATCGCAGGTTTTCTTCACCACATCAGACTCAACTAAAGATGTCCATCACGGCAAAAAATGAGGATCAACTCCGTGATTGGTTGAATTCATTTACCAAGGATGAAACGCTACTGGCGTCGTTCAAAGATTGCAAAAAGGAGAGTGTTTATTTCCCTGCACTGTTGCATTTCACCAAGACAGGGCTGATGTCTGAATGTGAGACTTTTGAATTAGTGACAAAGCCCATCATTAAAGAACGTCATCCAGTGAACTCAGCCGCCCTCAGTGCCGATGGAAAGCATCTGATAACCACCAACAGACAAGACACATTGAAAATCTACGGCCACAGGACTGATGGATCATGGGTAAAAAAAATCACCATTTCCCATGGAAGTTATCTCAGCTCAGCAGTTTTCAGCCCCGATAGTCATCATGTGGTGACCGCCAGTTGGGATGAAATAGCGTACATATATGGCCTGAGTCGCGATGGATCATGGCAGATAAAGGCCATCATTTCCGACAGAGAACCGCTAAGTACAGCCAACTTCAGTGCCGATAGTCGCCATGTGGTGACCGGCACCAGAGACAAAAAGGCACAGATTCATAGCCTGAAGGACGATGGATCATGGCAATTAACGGCCATTCTTTCCCATAGGGATTCTGTCAAATCAGCCACCTTCAGCGACGATGGCTGCCATGTGGTAACCATCACTGGCAATAAAACGGCGAAAATCTTTAGTCATCAGACCGATGGTTCATGGGAAGAAAAAGACACCATTTGCCATAACAATATTGTTTTATCGGCCAACTTTAGCCCCAATAGTCATCGTGTTGTGACTGCCAGTTGGGATTTCATGGTGAAAATCTATGGCAAGGAAGCCGATGGATCATGGAAACAAAAAACCATCATTCCTCACAAGGTTGCCGTTGACTCAGCCATCTTTAGCCCAGACGACCAGCACCTTGTGACAGTCAGTAAAAATGGCACGGTAATAATCTATGGCCAGAAAACCAATGACTCATGGGAAAAAGAAGCCATCTTTCAACATAAGGAACATGTCAACTCAGCGAATTTCAGCCCAGATGGCCGCCATCTGGTGACTGCCTGCGACGACGGAACAGCAAAAATCATCGGTCTGACACCCAATGGCTCATGGTTAGAAAAAGCCAGTATTTCCCACAGGATCTGGGTCTTATCAGCCACCTTTAGCGCCGATGGCAGCCATGTGCTCACCGCCAGTGCTGACGGCGTGGTAAAAATCACTGAACTACGGGGGAATAATTGATTGCTGTGATTGCCTGACGCCATTTTGAGTGCGCCGAAAGACAGAAACTCTGTTAGTTTTCCTTAACAACATGTTACGAACTTTCATTCTAAAACTGACTCCAACTTTGTGGTATCGACATTGACTGTCCTTATTGATCGAAGATAAATACCCACTCCGGAGAATTCAGGAATGTATGGAATAGAGACTAACAACAGCATCGCAAAACCAAACTCGCCAGCCATCACGCAAGCTGAATTGGAGCGTGCATTGTCCTGTGTCAGTGCGGGTAGATCCGTCGCGGTTGCCGACAAGAAGAAAAAAGACAGACCTTCATTTAAGTATTTTCCTATTTTATCCAGTTCCGTGATTTTCAGACGTTTGCGACTGCGGGATATTGTCAGTTTAAAACGGGTATGTACCCGCCTTCGCAATGGTATTCATCAGGATAATGCTCTGGCAAAAGCGTGGTATCGCCGGTTTCCTTCACCACAGCAGTATCAACTAAGGACATCCATCGATACAAAAAATCATGATCAACTCAGTGATTGGCTCAAGTCGTTCACAAACGATCAGGCGTTAGTGGACTCATTCACAGATCGCAAAACGGACAGGGTTCATATGCCAGCCCTGTTATTTTTCACCAAGGCCAAGCTGATGTCTGAATGTAAAACATTTGAATTAGTTACAACAACTATTGACGAAAATGACTACGTAACCTCAGCCAGCCTCAGTGTCGATGGCCGCCATCTGGTCACTTCCAGTGACGATAGCACGGCAAAAATCTACCTTAAAACGTCCGCTGGATCATGGGAATTAATAGAGACCATTCACCATACCAAAAGGGTCAATTCAGCCAACTTCAGCCCCGATGGCAGCCATCTGGTGACTGCCAGTAACGATGGCACTGCGATAATCCACGGCCACAAGGCCGAAGGGGCCTGGGAACCAGTAGGCAGTATTTCCCATAATAACCGGGTCGAATCAGCCACCTTCAGCGCCGATAGCCGCCATGTGGTGACCGCCAGCAACGATCGAACGGTAAAAATCTATGTGCTCAAGGACGATGGATCATGGGAAAGTAGAACCACTATCCCCCAACAAGGTTATATCAGTTTTGCCACCTTCACCCCCGATGCTCGCAATATAGTGACCAACAGTGAATATAGTACGGCGGAAATCTTTGGCTTCAAGGACGACGGATCATGGTTTGATATAGCCAGCATCGAGCATACTAACTGGGTAAGATCAGCGACTTTCAGCCCCGATGGCCGTCATGTGGTGACTGCCAGTATGGATAAAACGGCGAAAATCTATGTCCAAAAGGCCTATGGTTCATGGGAACCAAAAGACATCATTCGCCATAGCGGCTATGTTAACTCAGCCAACTTTAGCCCCGATGGCAGCTATGTAGTGACGGCCAGCGACGATGGCACGGTAAGAATCTGTCGCCAGAAAGCCAATGGATCTTGGGAACGAGAAGAAGCAGACATTGTACATAAAGGCGGAGTCTTATCAGCCACTTTCAGTCCTGATGGCCGCCATGTGGTGACTGCCAGCACAGACGGAACAGCGAAAATCATTGGCCTGGGGGCCGGTGGGAAATGGTCAGAAAAAGCCAGCATTTCCCATAATGGCTGGGTCAGATCGGCCAAGTTCAGCGCCGATAGTCGCTATGTGATAACCACCTGCAACGGCCATTCGGTCCACATCACTGAACTGCGAAGCAATAATTCGTTGCTTGCTGTCACTGAGTAATGCCATTTTGAGTACGCTAAAAGACAGAAGTTCTGTTTATTGCCCTTAACAACATTTTTTGAACTTTCATTCAAAAACCGACTCTAACTCTGCGGTATCGACATTGACTGTCCTCACTGATCGAAGATAAATAACCGCTTTGGAGCATTCAGGGATGCATGGAATAGATAATAACTCCCGCATTGCACAATCAGACACTCTACCCATCAAGCAAGCTCAACCGGAGACTGCATCATCTTGTGTCAGTGCCGGTCGATCCGTCGCTGTTCCGGATGAGGTAAAAGCTTCATTGCGAAATTTATCCTTATTATGTTTTTACAGGATTTTTCGCTATCTGGGGCTCCGGGATATTCGCAGTTTGGAACGGGTATGTACCTCCCTTCGCAGGGCTGTTAAAGAGGATAACGCTCTGGCAAAAGCGTGGTATCGCAGGTTTTCTTCACCACATCAGACTCAACTAAAGATGTCTATCACGACAATAAATGAGGATCAACTCCGTGATTGGTTGAAGTCATTTACCAAGGATGAAGCGCTACTGGCGTCGTTCAAAGATTGCAAAAAGGAGAGTGTTTATTTCCCTGCCCTGTTGCATTTCACCAAGACTGCGCTGATGTCTGAATGCAAGACTTTTGAATTAGTAACAAAACACATCATTAAAGAACGTCCTCCAGTCGACTCAGCCGACCTCAGTGCAGATGGAAAGCATCTGATAACCAGAAACAAACAAGACGGCACAGTGAATATCTACGGCCACAGGACTGATGGATCATGGGTAAAAAAAACCAACATTTCCCATGAACGTTTTGTCAACTCAGCAGTTTTCAGCCCCGATAGCCATCATGTGGTGACTGCCAGTTGGGATAACACAGCAAAACTATATGGTTTGGGGGGAGATGAATCATGGGAACAAAAAGTCATCATTTCCCATAGGGGCACTGTCAGCTCAGCCACCTTTAGTGCCGATAGTCGCCATGTAGTCACCGCCAGTGAAGACAAAACGGTTCAAATCCATAGCAAGAAGGACGATGGATCGTGGCAATTAACGGCCATTCTTTCCCATGAGGATTTTGTCAAATCAGCCACCTTTAGCGTCGATGGCTGCCATCTGGTAACCATCACTGAGAAGGATACGGCGAAAATCTACAGTCAGCAGACCGATGGAGCATGGGAAGAAAAAGGTACCATTCCCCATGACAATAGTGTCTTATCGGCCAACTTTAGCCACAATAGTGATCGTGTTGTGACCGCTGGTTGCGATTTCATGGTGAAAATCTATGGCAAGGAAGCCGATGGATCATGGCAACAAAAAACCATCATTCCTCACAAAGGTGCAGTTTACTCAGCCAGATTCAGCCCGGACGACCAGCACCTTGTGACCGTCCAGTATCAGACGGTAATAATCTATGGCCCGAAAACCAATGACTCATGGAAAAAAAAAGCCATCTTTAAACATGAGCAACATATTAAGTCAGCGACCTTCAGCCCTGATGGCCGCCATCTGGTGACTGCCAGCATGGACGGAACCGCAAAACTCATCGGTCAGGCGACCAATGGCTCATGGTCAGAAAAAGCCAGCATTTCTCAGAGGATCTGGTTCAACTCAGCCACCTTTAGCGCCGATGGCAGCCATGTGCTCACTGTCAGTGCCAGCGACGTAGTAGAAATCACTGAACTACGAGGGAATCATTGATTGCTGTGACTGCGTGACGCTACTTTGTATGCGCTGAAAGACAGGAACACTGTTAGTTGCCCTTAACAACATTTTTTGAACTTTCATTTTAAAACTGACTCCAAGCCCACAGCATCAGTATTGATTGTCCTTGCTGATGGAAGATGAATACCACTTTGGAGAATTCAGGGATGCACGGAGTAGATAATAACACCCGCATTGCAAAACCAGACTCACCCATCAGACAAGTTCAATTGGAGCGAACATCATCTTGTATCAGTGCGGGTAGATCCGTCGCTGTTACTGATCAGGAAGAAAAGGATAGACCTTCATTTCAGTATTTTACTGTTTTATCCAGTTCCATGATTTTCAGCCGTTTGCGACTTCGGGACATTGTCAGTTTAGAACGGGTGTGTACCCGCCTTCGCAATGGTATCCATCAGGATAATGCTCTGGCAAAAGCATGGTATCGCCGGTTTCCCTCGCCACATCAGTATCAACTGAGGACAGCCATTAATACAAAAAATGCTGATCAACTCCGTGATTGGTTAAAGTCTTTCACGAATGATCAGGCGTTAGTGAACTCACTCGCAGATCGCAAACCGGAGAGGGTTTATGTACCTGCCCTGTTTTTTTTCACCAAGACCAAGCTGATGTCTGAATGTAAAACATTTAAATTAGTGAAAACAGCAACTATTGACGAAAAAATACCCGTAAAATCAGCCCGCTTCAGTGTCGATGGTCGCTATCTGGTCACTGCCAGTTGCGATGACACCGCAAAAATCTACCTTCACAAGGGCGCTGGAATATGGGAAGTAATAGTTATCATTCCCCGGGTCAATTCAGCCGCCCTCAGCCCCGACGGACACCATGTGGTGACTGCCAGTAACGATGGCACGGCGAAAATCTATCGCCTTACGGACGATGGGTTTCCGGAACCATTAGTCAGCATTTCCCATACTGATCGTGTTTACTCAGCCACATTCAGCCCCGATGGCCGCCGCGTGGTGACCGCCAGTATAGATGAAACGGCAAAAATCTACGGCCTCAAGGACGATGGATCATGGGAAAGTGAAGCCACTATCCTCCAGAACAGTCCGATCAAATTAGCCAATTTCAGCTCCGATGGCCTTTATGTAATAACCGGCGGTAAGGGTAAGACAAAAATCCATAGCAAGGAGGTCGATGGATCATGGTTAGAAAAAGCCAATATTGACCATGAGCGCAGCGTCCAATCAGTCGCCTTCAGCCCCGATGGCCGCCATGTAATCATCGGTTGCAAGGATAATACGGCGACAATCTACCGCCAGACCGATGGATCATGGGAACTACAAGACACCATTCACCATTCTGACTTTGTCAACTCAGCCAACTTTAGCCCCGATGGCCGCTATGTGGTGACTGCCAGTGACGACAAAACAGTAAAAATCTATGGCCGGAAGGCCGATGGATCATGGGAACCAAAAGCTTGCATTGTTCACAAATACGAAGTCTTATCAGCCGCTTTCAGCCCTGATGGCCGTCATGTGGTGACTGCCAGCAATGACAAAACAGCGAAAATCATTGGTCAGCAGGCCGATGGGGCATGGTTAGAAAAAGCCAGCATTATCCACAAGACATACCTCGACTCAGCCACCTTCAGCGCCGATAGTCGCTATGTGATAACCGTCTCCAACGGCGGGTCTTATTCGGTGACAATCACTGAACTACGGAGCCATAATTCATTGCTCGCTGTCACTGAGTGACGACATTTTGCACGCCCTGAAAGACAGACACTCTGTTAGTTGTCCTAAACAACTTGTTACGAACTTTCGTCCTGGAACTGAATCTAATCAAACAGCATCAACATTCACTGTCCTTGCTGATCGAAGATAAATACCTACTTTGGAGGAATCAGGGATGCATGGCATAGATAATAACACCAGCATTGCAGAATCAAACACGCCACCGCCCAAGCGAACAAAAACGGGGAGTGCATCATCTTGTTTCAGTGCGGGTAGATCCGTTGCTGTTGCTGTTGCTGACAAAGAAGAAAAGGATAGACCTCCATTTCAGTATTTTTTTATTTTATCAAGTTCCCTGATTTTCAGCCGTTTGCAACTTCGGGATATTGTCAGATTAGAACGGGTATGCACCCGACTTCGCGATGGTATTCATCAAGATAATGCTGTGGCAAAAGCCTGGTATCGCCGGTTTCCTTCACCACTCCAGTATCAACTAAGGACAGCCATCAATTCAAAAAATGATGTTCAACTCCGTGATTGGTTTGAGTCGTTTACGAATGATGGGGCGTTAGTGAATTCACTCACAGACCTCAAACTGGAGAGGGTTTATGTACCTGCCCTGTTTTTTTTCACCAAGACTAAGCTGATGTCTCAATGTGAAAGATTTTCATCAGTTACAACAGAAACGATTCACGAAAAGAACTACGTAAACTCAGCCAGCCTCAGTGCTGATGGCCGCCATCTGATCACCGCCAGTGTCGATGGCACGACAAAGATCTACGTTCATAAGGCTGCCGGATCATGGGAAGTCATAGCCATCATTTCCCATACCAGCTCGGTCAATTCAGCCACCTTTAGCCCCAATTGCCGCTATGTGGCGTCCGCCAGTCAGGATGGCACGGTGATCATCTATGGCTATAAGGCCGATGAGTCCTGGAAACCGGTAGGCAGCATTTCCCATACCGACTGTGTCTACTCAGCCACCTTCAGTGCCGATAGTCGCTATTTGGTGACCGCCAGTGAGGATAAAACGGCAAAAATTTACAGTCTCAGGGACAATGGATCATGGGAAATTAAAGCCACTATCCCTCAAAATGGTCCGATCAAATTAGCCACCTTCAACCCCATTGCTCACAATATACTGACCGGCAGTGAAGATAAAATGGCAGAAATCTGTGACCCCAATTACGGTAGATCCTGTAAAGAAATAGCCAGCATTGAGCGTCATAGATGGGTCATATCAGCCACCTTCAGCCCCAGTGGCCGCCATGCGGTGACTTCCAGAAAGGATGACACGGCGAAAATCTATGAACAAAAGGCCGATGGATCATGGGAACCAAAAAAAACCATTCGCCATATTGACTATGTTAACTCAGCCAACTTTAGCCCCGATGGACGCTATGTGGTGACGGCCGGCGAGGATGGCGTAGTAAAAATCTATGGCCAGAAAGCCAATGGGACGTGGGAACTGGAAGGCGACATTGTCCATAAAGACGGAGTCTTATCAGCCACCTTCAGCCCTGATGGTCGCCATATAGTGACTGCCAGCAAGGACGGAACAGCAAAAATCATTGGTCAACAGGACGATGGGTCATGGGTAGAAAAAGCCAGTATATCCCATAATGGCTGGGTCTTGTCAGCCAGCTTCAGCGCCGATGCCAGCCGTGTAGTCACTGCCAGTAACGACTGCACAGTGAAAATCACTGAACTACGAAGCAATCATTCATTGTCTGCTGTCACTGAGTGACGCCATTCTGTTTGTACTTGAAGCCTTACTGGCGTCATTCAGTCAACTGAGCCGCTCTCACTGACGATGGAAAGCATCTGATAACCAGCTATCTCTATCAGCGGGCAGCTTGAACTGGTTCTGGCATGTAATCACCTGCAGGGGTTTAATCAACCTCGAGGGACTGTTCTTCTTTGGCACGGAAAACTGCCAGACAGTAACTCAACCCTTTTCTGCCAGTGCCAAAAAAGCTCTCTATACTGGCACAGTCCCCACGGCATCATCGAGTACCAGAAATGTGATGGGTGCTTTGGGAGTCATGGCCTTTCTGGCTCTATTGTTCAATCTATAACCCCATAGGAGTCTTTCCCCGTTTCCGGGGATTCTTACACATGATGAATTGTCGGCATTACTTGACTCAACTAATCGTTACTGTCTTCCTGTTACAAACCCTGAGCCCGGAAGCAGGGGCGACGAGCCCATCTTCAACCGAACCTCCATCTCTGGCTCCTCTTAAAACAGTGTCGTGTGACGCTCTTCCAGAGCATACGACGGGGGTTAAGCAACGACTAAGCCAATATAAAAACCTTGTTTCCGGACGACAGTGCATTGTTCTCAACGCCGATCCTGCAAAAGATTTAAGTGAACAGATAAAACGGATTCCAGAAAACACCGTTATACTGCTCTCATCCGATGTCCCGGCAGTAACAACGCCTTCTTTACCTGATACTCCCAAGACGGGTATAACCGCTGTTAATTACTATATTCACAATGAAATTCTGTTGAAGGATGGACAGGACATTCTTGGAGCTGCTGATGATGGCGAGGAAATCGTCATCATGCTTAAGTCAGGTTTTACAGACAAACATATGATCAGGGTTGGCACCGCTGAAAACTTCCGGTTTTCAGAAACAAGAGATAGTCACGTAGCGCACGTTACTTTTCAGCCAACTCAACATTCGATCCATAACCCTATTGACTCCGTTGTTTTAGCGCAGTGCTATAACCGGAGACTGAATCTGGAAAACAACGTATTTCATCTTGCTCTTTACGGGGCCGCAGTCGATGTTGAATGCAGGGAACCTCTGGATGCAGCTGCCAATGATATGCGCCCGGGCCCTGGCTTGCGGTTCGTCAATAACACGCTCATAGGTAAACATTTCAAAAATATAATCCAAAGCTTTATTCCCGAGGATGGGCTATTTATTAATCTTCCTGCCATCAGGAACCAGTCAAAAAGGATCGCTGTTATTGGAAACACATTCCGGGGCAACATGGCAGAAGCAGGCGAGCTTGTTCTTGGACCCGGGACTCAAATGGATATCTTCAGAAACTTCATCAACATTTCCAATCACGGTAATACACGTCGTGAATCTATTACTGCAAGAAAAGGAGGTTTCGCGCTTATAGGTCACACAGATACCGATTCAGAGAGCCCTCGCTTTAATATGGCAGGCAATCAGATCCAGGTAACGGGGATCGCTATAACCATCTTTGCACAGGTTGAACTGGCTCTCGCCTGTAACCACCTGCAGGCAACTCATCCATGGCGACAGGTGCTGGCACCATTCAGCCTGAAGGCCGTTGACCCATTGGAACTGGTCGATGAGTGCCAAAAATTGATGAGTCCAACCGTTACGCCAACACACACGCCACCGAAAATCTGTCAGATCGAGAATACCTGGACGTCCATCAATGATTCCACAGACACGGCTTTAAGTGGACTGGTCAACATTGAAGGTCACTTGCTCTTCGGCTCAAAAATCTGTCGGGTAGCCGATACGATTTCTGATTCCAGTACCCGAAAGACTTACATTACCGGCCCCTCCCCCGTTAATAGCAGGAGATCCACTTCATCAGCGGAGGCAACCGTCGTGCCCACTGCCTTGGGCGTCGTGAGCATTCTGGCGATATTGTTCAATCTATAACCTGTCAGTTTCTTTAGGTACCTGACAGCTGGCCAGATGTTTAACAGATATGAATCATGCCAATCCAGCTTCAGCCCTGGTGGCCACCATCTGGTGACTGCCTGCGACGACAGAGCAGCGAAATTCATCGGTCAGGCGACCAGTGGCTCATGGTCAGAAAAAGCCAGCATTTCTCATAATGGCTGGATCTACTCAGCCACCTTCAGCGCCGATGGTCGCTATGTGGTAACCGCCTCCGGCGACCAGTCGGTGAAAATCACTGAACTGCGGAGCAATAATTCATTGCATGCTATCACTGAGTGACGCCATCTTGTGTGCGCTGAAAGACAGAAATTCTGCTTGTTGCCCCTAACAACATTTTATGAACTTTCATTCTAAAATTGACTCCAACTTTCCGGTATCAACATTGACTGCCCTTGCTGATCGGAGATAAATACCTACTTTTGGAGGAATCAGAAGTGCATGGAATAGAGAGCAATACCTGCATTGCTGAGTCAAACCCGCCGCGACCCATGAGAGCTCAATTGGAACGTTCGTCATCATGTGTCAGTGCAGGTAGATCGGTTGCTGTAGCTAACATGAAGGAAAAGGATAGACCTTTATTTCAGTATTTTTCTGTTCTATTAAGCCCCATGATTTGCAGCCGTTTGCAACTTCGGGATATTGTCAGTTTAGAAAGGGTGTGTACCCAACTTCGCGATGGTATCAAACAAGATAATACTCTGGCAAAAGCGTGGTATCGCCGGTTTCCTTCATCACACCAGCATCAACTAAGGACAGCTATCAACAGCAAAAATTATGATCAACTCAATGATTGGTTAGAGTCCTTCACAAATGATCAGGCGTTAGTGAAATCACTCACAGACCGCAATCCGGAGAGGGTTAATGTACCTGCCCTGTTTTTTTTCACTACGACAAAACTGATGTCTGAATGTAAAACATTCAAATTAGCTACAACAGCAACGATTCACGAAAAGGACTGCGTAAACTCAGCCAGCGTCAGTATTAATGGCCGCCACCTGGTCACCGCCTGTGACGATGGCACGGCGAAAATCTACGTTCATAAAGCGGATGGATCATGGAAAATAAAAGCTACCATTCCTCATGACTTCTGGGTCAAGTCAGCCACTTTCAGCCCCGATGGCCATCAGGTGGTGACCGCCAGTTTGGATGGGACGGCCAAGATCCTGCGCCAGAAGACCGATGGATCATGGGAATTAACAGCCACCCTTTTCCATAATAATATTGTCGAATCAGCCAATTTCAGTAGCGATGGCCGCCATGTAGTCACCGCCAGTTGCGATGAAACGGCGCAAATCCACAGCCAAAAGACCGATGGATCATGGGAATTAACAGCCACCCTTTTCCATAATCATCACATCCGATCAGCTACCTTCAGCACCGGTGGCCGTTATGTAGTAACCTCCAGTCGCGACAAAACGGCAAAAATCCATAGGCAGGAGGCCGATGGATCCTGGAAAGTAGAAGCTATCATTAACCACAAAAAATGGGTCAACTCAGCCACCTTTAGCCTCGATGGCCAGTATGTGGTGACCGCCAGTGATGATAAAACGGCGAAAATCTATGGCTATAACGATGGTTCATGGGAACCAGAAGACACCATTCACCATAATGACTGTGTCAACTCAGCCACCTTCAGTCCCGATGGCTGCTATCTGATGACTGCCAGTGACGATGACACGGTAAAAATCTATGCTCATAAAGCCGATGGATCATGGCAACCAAAAGCCATCTTTTTCCATCAGTATGGGTTCGGGGTCTTATCAGCCACTTTCAGCCCTGATGGCCGCCATCTGGTGACTACCAGTAGAGACGGAACGGCGAAAATCATTGGCCAGGAGCCCGATGGGTCATGGTTAGAAAAAGCCAGCGTTTCCCATAATGGCAGGATCTACTCTGCCACCTTCAGTGCCGACGGTCGCCAGGTGGTGACCGCCTCCAGCGACCATTCGGTGAAAATCACTGAACTACGAAGCAATAATTCATTGCTTGCTGTCACTGAGTGACGCTATCGATTGCAGAATGCATCATCTTCTTCTCTGCAAAAGCCCTGATCGGTTTTTTTTCCGGTAACTATACCCACTAACTGTGTCAGCTTCTGACTGCAAGTGCATCTGTATTGGATGCCGTAATAAATTCTGTCAGTAAGAGTGTTACGAGCTTATCGATCTCAGAGTCCTCCCCTGATTAAAAGGCAGAGGTACACTGACTCATCTTCTACCCGCCGACTGATGAAACTCAATCACATTTCGATCAGGGTCACGGATAAACAACAATATTGAACCACCCTCTGTTGAAATGGGACCTTCTGTGATGGCAATCCCGAGTGCTTGTAACCGCCCCTGAACCTCGATGATATCATCCACTTCAAGAGCCATATGGGTATAGCCCGGGTGTTTCTGGTCAACGTCCATCAGGATATTCTCCCCAGGCTGAACCGTTGCGTTCAGAATAAAGTTAAGGTTGACGCCGCAAGGGTGCTCCATAATGGCAACCGGCTCTGGCCCCACCGGGCCAGCCAGAAACCGAAAACCGAGCTGTTCATAAAAATCCCTGGTCGTCTGAAGATTGCTTACCCGTATGCCCACATGGTTAATTCTTTTGACTGGTATCACCATCCGCCTCCATCAGACTGGTCATTGAGCCTGACTATTGTTGTTTAACCACTGAAAGTGTTCTATCCCAATTTATCAATACCACCCAGCTATGTAAAAACCAAACACTGCCAGTTTCATCTCATTTACTGTGGCAAAGAGAAAGTGACCCATATAGCAATTCAGAAATTCTTGGCTATCCTGTGTTTCTATTGCGAATAACAAGAATGCCCAATGATGTTCCTTTACTTTTCCAGGGCAGAAAGTCAGCACAGATTGTTCTGGCGCTTTTCTGTTGGACAAATAGCCCCTTGTTAATAATATTGGCAAGAGTGATTTAGCGAGATTTAAATGCATTTTTACCGCTTATTCACAGCATTTGTTGTTTCTCTGCTAGCAACGGCGATTGTGCCACTATGTTACCCCTCAACCTTCATTGAACGGCATAGTCCCGATGGCCAAATGGTTCAGGTTGAAATCAATGATGGCACAGATCCCCGGGGTGTGAGTCAGTGGCAAGTGAGCTTGCTGCTTCCGGAAGGTTTCAATGACCAAAACAACATCCTCTGCTTTAAGGCGCCTTTGGTGTCAGCAGACTCGAACAGTATCGCAATATTAGTCACGAATAACCTGAGCGACTACTGCTATCAACTAGTGATAGTGAACAGAACACAACCCCCCGCTTTCCAAAAAAGCTCTAAAAATGGCACACTTGCTCGCTTGAAATCCATGACGGCGGACAGACCGGAACTGGCTTCCCTAACCACCCATCAACTCCTGAACAGCAAAATTCATACTACTCCACTCACTCTTCTGGCCTACTCCGACAAAATGACGGGCAATCGGCTGGAAACCCGGCAAACCCGGAATAATACACTGACATTGACAGGAGACAAGCTCGCTACCAACGCCGATTTTCCCGGAAGCGGCAACGGCGGCTTCTTCTACTCATCTCACCCTCCCCCCCGGGGAGGAAGAGGTGGCGGGCTATCGGGATTATTCGAAATCGACCTGATTGTTCTGAAACCCGTCGTCTCATGGCTGATGTCCATAGGAAAGGACTCTACCTCGTTTGAGGAACAGCTGTCCCCGGCGCGTTTAAAAATGACACGCGTTAACGCCGATGGCTCATCCGGTGAAGCCGTTATACCCGTTGGTTGGCTTGATTTCCTGAATATTGAGCAACTGACCGATGCTGATTTCTGGAACTCCCTCTTCCAGCGTGCCGCCACTTCTTGCCCAGCCAGCGAAAACCTTCAATGGCAGCTTGGCTGTTTAAAACTGTTTCTTGAACGTACAGCTTTGAAGACACATCATGGGGGTCGATTAAAGACAGGTATCGGGGATGGAGAACCTTCTGGCAGGGTACCAGACAAAGAACCAAAGGACGAAAATAACGATCATCAAAAAGAGCAAAGAGATAAACCTGAAGATCAGGAGAGCAGATCACCGGGAGAACACAACGATGGCACTGGAGATGGGAATAACAGAAAAGACGACAATGGAGATAATGGAGAGGAGAGTGAAAAAAATGCGTCGACTCAAGACCTTCTGGAACTTGCGAACCAGCTTATTGCCACCATTGAAAGCGGTTCATCCAGAGCCGTTTTTAAGCTGAGGCAAATACTGGATGAGCTAGACATGCCTCAGCGTTTGCAGGTTCTGGAAACAGTGGGCACGAACAGCAGGGGTAATCCTGTCACTCCTATTGAGGCGGTGTTGCAACTGCAGCGTTCTTTCAAAGAGAATTCATCACGTAACCGGTTTATCGAGCAGCTGATAGAAGCCACAAGCGATAAAACACGGACTTTGAATGACCTTGACATGCTGTCACTCCAACCGATGCCACCCGATCGGGTACTGCCCCAAGCTGACAACAACCTGAGGATTTTGTATAAAATTCTTCTGGACATAATCCATGGGGCCAATCAATATGACCAACAGCCACCCATAGGACAATTTGAAAAATGTTGCTTTACTGAGTTCTTCGCTCATTTGTTCCTGATCTATTCAAACCCACTTGAACTTATTCGTAATCTTTTGGGGGAAATATCAGATTTAGCGACAAGGCATGATGTTATGATTAATGAACAATCATTGACATTTCCTACCTGTTTCCTGGATACCTTTATACAATTTCACCAACACCCATCTTTTCATGAATTAAAACATTTCGTAAATAAACTGTTAACTCAGGTGCCTGCTCCAGATCATTCACTTCTCGTTGACCAACCTTATTCCCAACCATCTTTGTCTGTTCAAACAAGACAGATCCACGGACTGCCTTCAGATGCCTCAGTGATAACTCCGGGAAGTTCATGTAATGCTGGCAGCAGCCCCGACAACCATGAACCTCAACATTTGAATCACGATTTGGGGAAGTTAGAACGTGCTGTAAATGGGCATCTCAGCCATGAAACAGTAAATGCACTGAAAAGAATCGCTCAGCAAAAAGAAGAGAAAAAAAGACAACAGTTACAAAAAATTGAAAGACAAATGATAGAAAGGCGGCGGACAGGACGTGCTGTAAATGAGCACCTCAGTCTTGAAAAAGTCTATGCGCTAAAAAAAATCTCTGAGAAAAAAAGAGAGAAAAGAAGACAACTGATACAACAAATTGAAAGACAGCAGATTGAAAGACAGCAGACAGAAAAGCAACAGATTGAAGAGTTAACTACAAAGTTTCAAGGGTTAAGATCAGAGAATCATGATTTACGGAGTCGCGTGAACTGTTTGCAAGCTGACAACGAACGCTTGGAAGAACGACTTCAAATAGCGAAGGATGAGCATAGTCAACAATCGGTAATCGATATGCCCCATCCGGCACCTCGACAAATGGCAGCGGCCAGCCTGGCGATGCGGAGCAATCACGCAGAGGATTCTGCTCCTTGCCAGCAATCGAGCACCTGCGATGAGCAGGCAAGCGGGTCGAATGAGCATTTACAAGGACCATCGCGGCAGGAAAGCAAAGCGCCATTCTGCAACCATTACCAACGGTTTTGCTCTGTCGGTTTTGCTTGCTGCGAAGGGTATTTCCCTTGCCATAAATGTCATAACGAAAACAAACAATCTCTATGTAAAGCTGAACTGAAGGCGTGGAATGCAATACGGCTTAAGTGTTCTTTATGTGGATATGAGGGAGATATTACGGAAAACTCTCAGACATGCCCAGCATGCCAGAAGCAAATGTCGCAATATTACTGCGCAAAATGCAAACACTTCGCCTCAACAGCCAACAACCCCTTTCACTGCGACAAATGCGGCATTTGTCGAATATACGCAGATAAAGCCTTTCACTGTGATGGTTGCGGTGCCTGTCTGACTATAAACCTGAAGGGTAATCACAAATGCCTTGAAAACGCTGGCTCCGATGAGTGCTTTATCTGCCTGGAAGACACTTTCTGCGGTTGCAGGATATTGCTCTGCTGCTCCCACGTGATTCATGAGGAATGCGCCGTTGTAATGCTTCAACATGAGATTAGAACCTGCCTTGTTTGCAAGCGCCCTTTATATAGCCAGATAGTTGAAAACCATGAATAACCGTCTGACCTGGTTTAATAGTCGCCGCTGATGAGCCCTTTGGGTATGCTGCGCCGGAGGCATCATTCAAACTTACCTTCTTGAGTGCTGATGAGGTGATTAGCTGAGGGCATGGATCGCAAGTAATCTTCCTGTTCTTTGGTCTCTATGGCTCCGGTTCGGGCTTCTCGCACTTTTGAAATAGCCTCATCAGATGAGGCACCATAGGCCATTAGCAGTCTGGCAACCAGCAGTCCCGTTCGTCCCAACCCTCCACGACAATGAACTAATACTTTCTCGCCCTGATCCAGGTAACGATAGATCGTGTTAACTGACTGTTTCCAATGCTCTTCAAACCGGACATCGGGAATGGAGAAATCTTTTATCGGCAAATGCAGCCACTTTATCCCTGCATTGTTGACTTCATTTTCAAGCTCATTGATACCCAGGATTTGAAATTCATGTTCTTCAATCAGAGAAATCACCAGCACTGCACCCCATTTTTTTATAGCTGCAATGTCTGTGGCCAGATCCCGGCTCTGGTCCTCTCCAAACACTGACTGCCTCTTTATACCGGGTGCAGCGGTCATGCCCAGAATTCCCCCTCCGGGAATAGAGACGGTATCAATGAGTAAAGGATGTGACTGTGATGTTGGCATTCAAGTGATTTCCGGTCTGTCTTCTGAGTTGATGATTGATTTTCCCACATATTCGGGAAGCATACATTGATGACTCAATACCTGATACCGCTTAATCCTGTTCTTTGAGCCAATTAAATTTATAATCGGCTCATGCATATTCTGACAGCGCTTGAACACTCATTCTGTTAACTCTTGAACACTTTTTACTGCTCTCGTCCGCAAACCCTTTGTTGGTATAAATATCGGAACCTGACAAGGTTGAGATGACTCCTGTTGTTCATCTCAACCAAAAAATCATTCAAAAAAGTAATTAGCTGGCAGGCATTGGAATGATCTCAAACATTCCGTCAAAGTCATCCAGAGTTGCTGACAGCTTTTCTATTAGCTCCACGTTGCCTTTGATCTCAGCATCACCGGACTTCAGTAGAGCTTTCAGGGAAGTTTGACCCAGCGCCATTTTTGTCAGGTCAGTTTTTTGAATGACCAGTTCAACATCCGTTTCCGGCAGTGTTTCAACTTCTATATTACTCATATTGGCGTTTGAAACCTCACCAAAGAAACGCTGCTCCAAGTCTGGGTGATAAAGGCCAAAACTAAAGTCTAAACCCGCCTGCTCCGCTTTTTCGGCATTCAGACGAACCGCCAGAAAGTCGAGAAACATGCCTGTTGGCGTATTAGCAATAACGTCTGCAGAGGCTAGCTTAATGGATGGTTTGATCTCTCCGGTTCTTAACTCCACTGCACCTTGCAAGTAGGAATTGCGCCACGCCATGGTTTCTGACTGATAACCCTGTTGCTCAAAGCTGTCAGCCAGTGCATAGCGATAATCCAGGTTATCAGGGTGACACTGCACCAGATCATTGAACAGCTGGGATGCTGCTTGATATTGCCCGTTATTGAAGTGTGAAACTCCCGCACCATAGAGTGTCTCTGAACCCGCAGCCTTGACATAAACACATGACTTGTCTCTGGTTTCCAGCGGGTTGGTGTTTACCGGGTTCATATCGTGATAACCAAGATATAAATTGACTACCGCACGGGCGTTATGACTGTACGAACCGTGGTAGCCATTGGTGTGCCAGGTCTGTTTTTGATCCTCTGGCACCAGCTTCTCAATTTCACGACCTACGTCGTTAATAGTGGTGCCATGGTTAGCCAGACGCATGGCCTGATTGTGAATAAAGCCATAGTTATCCCGTTGCAGAGTCATATACTCGGCAATTTCGTTATTTTCAGTGGCCGGATCATTCCAGACCGGTGCTGAGTGTGCAGCGTGAATACTGTCAACCATTCCGGAATCCACAAAACGCATTTTCAGTTCAGTCAGATACTTGGTCCAGACCAGTGCATCACGAACTTTTGCTCCCCGGAAGGTGTAGATGTTATGCATACCGTCATAAGTAAGCTCAGCGGTATTGAGTGAGCGGTATTGCGGAACATAGAGCACCATTTCCGCAGGTGCTTCAGCGCCCGGCATATTTATGGCGTGAAACTCCAGGCCATCAATATTGATCACTTTTTCACGTGACGTAATTTCTGTCGTAGGCGCCACAAGAGTGACCTCGCCCCTTGACGTACCCAACCCCAGAGCATTGTCAACGATGCCTTTGGTACTATTGGTTAACGTTGTTCCGTACTGATAGTTTGCCCGGCGGCCCATAGCAGTGCCAGCGATGACGTTTTCGTCAGCCAGCTCTTTGATGAAATCTTTTGGCGCGTAGATTTGCGCAGCTTCGTCGAAGTTGCCGGACTCATAAACCCCCCTGGAACCACCAAAGTGATCAGCATGCATATGGGAGTAGATCATCCCGGTAATTTTATGCTCTCCATTGATTTCAGGCAGGTGTTTTTTGGCAAAATCCCAGGCAGCTGCGGCTGTCTCCCGGGACAACAGCGGATCATGAATGACATAGCCGTTTTCAGAACGATAAATGGTCATATTGGATAGATCAGCCCCACGAATCTGATAGATACCATCCGTCACCTGATACAAGCCACCCGCCGTATAATTCAGCATACCCTGACGCCATATAGACGGATTGACCGTGGCAGGTATTTCGTCAATCGACATATCCGTCATGTACTGAAAACGATTTTTCAGCTCTCCCGCAGCATGATTGCCAAATTCTGCGATCAGCCCTTTGCGGGTACGATCAAAAGCGGAGACATCTTTCCATGGCAGGTTTTTTGCCAGGTTCTGGTTTGCTCGTTGAGTATGGGCAGTGGCAGGTTTGCCCTGATAGTCCTCGAGGCTGGTATATTCAGCACTTGCATTAAACGAAGCAAGAATAGCAAGGGTAATGGCTGAGAGAGTCTGTGTCGGTTTCATAGTGGTCCTTATTCACGGTTGAACTGAAGACCCGATCACTTTAATGGCTTAATTCATAATGATATATTTAGTATTTTTTAGTTTAATCATCACTACTGGTTATATGTTGATGAAAGCATCAAAGTTCGATCTTAATCTCCTGCGAGTTTTTCTGGCGGTCTATCGCTATCAATCAATCACAGTGGCGGCTGAGGTTATGGAGTTAACCCAACCCGGCGTGAGTGGCGCAATAAAGAGAATGCAAAACCAATTGGGAGATACTCTGTTTGTCCGTGATGGCCGAGGCATTGCGCCAACGGATTTTGCCCACGAAATAGCCCGCCAGATTGAGCCCGCCCTGGAAACTATAAACAATACTCTCAGTGATATGCAGGGACTCAGCCATCACGGAAAGCGCCGGTTCGTCGTGTATACCCCTGAGCCCGTGATGCTGGTAATGCTCCCCAGGATTGAAGCAGACTTAACATTGGAAAACCGGGAAATAGTGCTTTACCCAACACCGACCAATGAGGAAGAGTTACTTGATAAGCTCAATCTGCGGCAAGCGGATTTAGCAATAGATTTTGCTCATGTCTCTACCTTATCTTATTTTACCCAGCCTTTGTTTACTGACCAGATCTGCCTGATTGCCAGCCGATCCCATCCCAGAATCCAGGGAAGCATTACGGCTGAGCAGTTTTATCAGGAAAAACATATAACTTTGAAACTGAGGCGTGAAAATAAATTTGTCGCAGACTCTTTTACGGAAGAGCCCCTGCAACCAAGAAAGGTTATGGCTGAATGCGACTCCCTGCTTGCGTTAATGGCTCTGGTAGCCAGTAGTGAAAGTATTGGCACTATGAGCAGCAGTCTGGCGAAGATATTTTCTCAACAATTTGGTTTACAGGTCATGAAAATACCGTTTCGCTCTTTGCCCATTAACTACAAATTGCTAGCCCATAGCCGGGTGCGCAATAGCAAAACCAACTGCTGGTTGCGTAGCAAAATTCTGTCTTATGTCACAGAGTGAAGGGGTTAATAGACCTGGGCGGGCAAATCATTTTTTCTCATTATCAACATTATCATCCACCTTTCACCACCCCTGTCAGTAATACACAGACTCGTAAAAAATGCCCATCTCGCTGTTGGGTTCTGGCAGGGCTTTAATAGAAAGGTTGCAAATGGGTGAAAATATCATAAGTCTCCCCCTGTTTGGTTTGGTCGCCTGTGGCTTATCGGCACTTCGATTAGCTGGAAAGAAAGCTCAAAACGTACCCAACCACCTGATTCAGTTTCGTTTCATTGTATGGCTTTCAGAACTGGTGCCATCACATAATTCATGACGGTTCTCCTCCCGGTAAGCACATCGACTACGGCTGTCATACCTGGCAGAACAGGCCACTGATCTTCAGTGGTGGGTAACTTTACCCTGATCCGGTAATAAGGCTGCCCCCGATCATCTTCCAGTGTGTCCGCACTGATCGATTCCAATGTTCCCTTAAGACTTCCGTAGGAAGCATTTTCATAAGCCGTCAGTTTCACCTGGGCATTCTGACCTGATCTCAGAAAAGCAATATCGGATGGTTTCACCTGAGCTTCAACCACCAGACTGTCCCCTTCAGGAACAATTTCAATCAACGTGGCACCGGGTTGAATAACACTGCCCGGCGTATTCACATGAACCACTTTTATCAGCCCACTGACTGGGGCTGAAAGCGATGTTCTGTGGACTTTGTCCTTGAGCCCCACCTGCCCTTCAGTCAATCTTCCCAAACGCTCGCGAGCCGACTGCAGTTCCTTTTGGACATCTGCCCGGTAGCGCACAGCTGTGCTTCTGTAGCGACTGCGAGCTTCACTCAAAGCGGATGCCAGTCTGGGCTCCATCAATTTTGCACTCTCCAGCTCACCTTTCAATTCATTGGCTCGACGCTGCAGCCCCAGAATATCAACCTGAGTGACCAGTCCCTCGCGAGCGAGAGGCTCTTTCAGCTTCAGTTCTTCTTCGATAAGGCTGTCACTACGGCTCAGGGTTTTTATTTTCTGTCGATGCTCTTTCAGCTCCTGACTCTTCTGACTTTCCTGGATAGACAATATATCGAGCTGACTTATAAACGACTCTAATCTCTTATCAAGAATGGCGTTCTGCTGTTCAAGTCTCATCAAGTCAACAGGTTCTGCATCGGATTTATCCGGTAATTCGGATCGAGTAATCTGCCATTGACCTTCCTTCTCGTGGAGTGAATTCAATTCCACTTCAAGTCTCAGAACTTCCCATGCTGTGTCTTCCAGTTCGGTTTCATTCACCATCAGGCTGGACCGGTAACGGGTTTCATCTACCTGCACCAGTGTATCGCCCCTGTTGACATGATCCCCCTCCCTGACCCCTACCCACTTCAATATGCCTCCGTCCAGACTCTGTACCAGCTGCACCCGGCTGTCAGGTACTACCCGACCATAACCGGTGACAACCTCGTCAAGTTCCGCCCAGCATGACCAGAGAATCAGCACAACGAGAAAAGCCAGAAGCATCCAGACAAACCATCGGCTGTAAACAGAAAGATCAAGCAGTCTTGCCTGATCACGGCTTCCGGCTGTTTCTAGCAACCATCTCTGCCAGCGACTTTCTTCCTTCATGACGGCTCAGCCCTGATGTCTTCTCTGGCCTTATCTGAAACCAACCGCCCTCCATCTAGCAGAATAACTCTACTGACCACATCCAAAAGACTGCTTCTATGCGTCATCAATATCAATGTAGTGGTGGCTGGAAGATCAGCAAGAGTCTGACGTATCTGGTCCTCCAGCAGGCTATCCATATGAGCAGTGGGCTCGTCCAGCACCAGCACATCGGGCTTATTCAAAAGAACTCTGGCCAATGCGACAGCTTTACGCTGACCACCAGAGAGCCTCTGTCCACCCTCTCCAACATGGTATTCCAATCCAGCCAGTGACATCCCTGTAAAGGCACCGACTCCAGATGCCTGTGCTGCAAATAATAGAGCTGCTTCTTCAACGTCGTTATGACCCAGAATAATGTTGTCTTTTATCGTGCCATGGAAAAGCCAGGGCTCCTGGGCCAGAAAACCAACTTTCTTCCTCAAGTGGCGAGGATGAATATCATTGATATCAATATCATCTAAGGTGATTCGTCCCTGTTCGGGCGTATAGAGCGCAGCCAGAGTTCTGGCCAGCGTTGACTTGCCGGAACCAGACCGTCCCACAATAGCTACTTTTTCACCTGGTGGAATTTTCAGAGTCAAGTCCACCAGCGCAGGCACTGCAGCTCCCGGATATTTGAAGGACACCTGCTCAAAGCCAATCCTGCCTTCGAGCCGACCCAGATTGCGAAAATGATGGCCGGTCTGTTGTTCATCCGGTTGAGCCATTAATTGCCCGGTGACCCTGTAGGCAGTCTTTGCCTGATGGTAGCGGGTTGCCAATAGAGCCAGTTGCATGAAAGGAGCCATAGCTCTGCCGGTTAACATCATAACCGCTATGAGCGCCCCCAGATTGATCACGCCAATGCCAATGGCATTCACCCCGTAATAGATAACGGCCACTGTCGTCAGCTGCTGTGCACAAAGTGCAACCACCGTTACTGTTCCGGTGATCGTCCGAGTCTTTAACCCCCAGGTGGCCATTTGACCTACAGCCTGCTCCCAACGTTTTTGGAAACGCCACTGTGCGCCCGCCAGCCTCAGAGTTTCCATACCGGTCAGGCTTTCAACCAGATCTCCTTGCTTTCTTGCTGACAAGCGCTCACTCTCTTCTATAGTGCGGCGCAATGCGGGTTGTATCACCAAACTCACCAGAACCATCAACGCAATGGCAACAATGTGTATCCAGACCAGTCCGCCGGCAAGAAGACCAATCACCAGAAGAAAAACCAAAACAAAAGGAATATCCACCACAGCGATAAGGCAGGTGGACGTAAGAAATTCCCTGATGGCGTCAAAGTCCTGAAGCTGTCGGGCGAACGCTCCTGTGGAAGCAGGTTTGGCTGATAACTGCATAGCCATAACCTTGGCATAAATCCGGCTGGCTGTGAGCAGGTCAGACTTTTTGGCAGCCAGATCAATAAACCGGTTTCTCAGGTATCTGCAAGAAAACTCAAAGACAATGACCAACAATATTCCTAATGTCAGAGCATTGAGTGTTCCCATGGCCATACCCGGGATAACCCGGTCATAGACCAGACGAACAAACAGGGGAACGGACAGCGCAAAGAGATTAACCAGCAGTGAAACCAGCAATATCTCCCGATAGATGGCCCTTCCAGCCAGGAGAGCCCCCCAGAGCCAGTGCTCATGCAAAGCGGGTTCCAGGTCCGGTTCCCGATCGTCTCTGATACTGGCAGGACTAAACAAAATAAGAACATCACGGGTGCTTTTCTGAAACTCTTCAACTAAAAAATAGTAAGGTTTTGATGGCTCCGAAGGATTCAGCAGCCTGATCTGGCCATCCTCAACAGCAAGAATAATGATCGGCAAATCCTGCCACCACGCCAGGCAAGGAAGGCTGCCCTTTGGCAGACCCGCTTCGGAAAGGTTTAGTGTTTTTTCATACGTCAGTAGCCCTGCATTTTCAGCCGCTCTTTTAAGCAGATGCTCAGGAATAAATCCATCTTCAAGAGGAAGACCCGATAAAACAACTTCAGGAGAGACCGACCGTTCATAATAGTTTGCCAGCCAGACCAGGCAATTCAGTATGGGATCCCGGCTCATTTCGCTCGCCTTAGTCATGTTCTCAACGACAGTGGAACGCTAAGTTAGAGTAGAGCATGAATATCAGGACCGCCATAATCCATCGAAAGGCCCCACCATTCATGAAGCATTTAAGAAAAAGCAGAGCGGAGGAAAATCACCTACCCTTAAGTAGTTCTAGCAGCCTGTCGGACTTAAGCGTCCGTAGCGAGGATTGCAAGAAATTGAGGATAAAATTTTCTGATTCCGAGGAGAATAGCGAGCTATTTGACGAGGGAGCAGGAATTCTTAGACCAATTTATTGCAACCGCAGTAGGACAGCCTTAAGTCCGACAGGCTGCTAGCTCCATCTGATTTTTTCGCCACCATTCTTTACTGAATTAGCTCACATGAAACTGCCATTTCAACGACGACAGCCGTCAGTGGGTCTGGCTCTTGTCGTGTTTCTCACTCTCAGCCACCAGACCCACGGGCAGAACCTTGAAGAAGTGGTCAGTGTGGCCCTCATCACTAACCCGAAAATGCTACAGGCTTTTCATAAGGTTCAGGAACGCAAACACGATGAAACCGTTGCAAAATCAAGCTATTTCCCCACTCTGGATCTTCATGCCGGTGTCGGTCATGAGCGCACTGACAGCCCGGCAACCCGCAGCGGCGGACCATCCACTGACGAATACCTCAGACGACGGGAAGCCAGTGTTGTACTGCGCCAGATGATTTTCGAAGGTTTCTCAACCCTGAACAATGACCGCAGAACGAAGGCAGCCACTCACTCAGAGCAATACCGCCTCCTGAGTATCGCCTCCGAAATGGCTCTTGATGTGACCCGCTCTTTTCTGACGATCCTCATGCAGCAAAAAGCCCTGAAAATGGCTCATCAGAATCTGGATGCCCATGAAGAGATCTATTACTCGATCTTTAAACGCTCGGAGCATGGCGTTCAGAGCGTAGCCGATTTGAGCCAGATCAGAGGGCGTCTTGCAGTAGCGCATTCCAATGTCATTGCTGCACAGAATAACCTGAACGACGCCCGGATACAGTTTCTGAAACTGGTGGGTATTCAACCAGATAATTTGATCGCACCAGATCCCGATATCAGCCTGATTCCAGAAACACTGGACGACACTTTGAGATTGGCTACAAGGGACTATCCACTCCTGCAGTCAGCCACACTTGACCAAAAGGCTGCCGATCATGAGTACGAGGCCAGCAAAGGACGCTTTTATCCCGAGTTGTCTATCGAAGCGGCTCGTTCCTGGAATTACAACCTTAACGGGATCAAGGGCAGAGACGATGATTACGCCATTATGCTTCACGCCCGATACAACCTGTTCAGTGGTGGCAGAGATACCGGTCAGATGAAGGCAGCCCTGACCCGGCGAGAGGAGGCTGGGGACATTTACTCACAGGCAAGGCTTCAGGTTGAGGAAGAAGTCAGGCTTTCCTGGGAAGCTCGCCAGCAACTCAAAAGACAGCTTCCCAAATTGGAAGAGCACTTTGAGGCCATCAATATGACCGTCAAAGCCTATCGCAGACAGTTTATTCTGGGAGAGCGGACCTTAGTGGATGTCCTGAACGCTGAAAACGAAAAGCTGGAAGCCAACATGGCCTGGAACCGGGCTTTAACCCATGAGCTGGAAGCCAAGTACCGACTACTGCATATCACCGGAAGACTGCTCGACTCACTGAAATTCACTCTGCCCGCAGACTGGGTACCACCCCGGAAGTAACGTCATGAGAAAGCTGGTCGTTCCATCTGAAGGCGCCAGAATCGGGAAAGTTTCAGGCGTTGTCTGGAAGCTATCACCGGATGGTTCCCGTCAGAGAATTTTTCCTGAAGACACCGGCACCAGGCTGTCCTCCAGCATTACTGTTGAAGTAGAAGATGACTCCGATCTTGAACTGATTCCAGAACCCCTGGCCTTGGATGAGCCTTTTGCAAAGACAAGCGAACCTTCTGATACTCTCAGACAAGAGCTTTCCACCACATCCGGGCATGGCCAAAGTGTTACCGCGCCTTTTGTCTTACCCTTGAGTCTGGTCCGGATTGTACCAGCAGCGGGCTTTCAAACAGGGTCAAGATCTCAAGGTGCAGAGTCTGAACGGCTGCGCTCTGGCCAGTTCAGCAATGATCGGGCACAAGTAAACGACACCAATGCTCTTCTGAAAATTGCTGTACCGATCACAGTCGATAATGTCGTCAATCTTAAGGAGTCAGGGCACCTGCTCATCACCGGTACCGTCACGGATATTGAAGACGGCCAGAGTGTTCTGATCATCCTGACGGATCAAAACGGTAAAAGCCTGCAAGCCTCAAGTACTGTTTCCGGTGGTCACTGGCAATGCGTCTTTAATGAAATGGGAGGCAACAGTGCTGGTCTTGTTGATGGCTCTGTCCTGATCGATGCTTCAGCTTCCGATCTTTTTGGGAATAGAGCCAGTGACAGCCATTCATTTATTCTGGATACCTTTGCATGGACCCGAATCAACGACGTTGACAGTATCGGTCAGACGCTACCCACAATGCTCAGTGGTCGCATAGACGGAGTCGAAAAAAGCAGGGAAATTGAACTGAGAGACACTAACCCTGTTGTGTTCCCCTATGCCAGGTTGATTCCCAATGGCGGCACAAGCTGGCAGACCCCGATTCCCGTCTCTCAGAACCTTATTGGTATCAGTCCCACTGCATACATCAGTGACCAGGCTGGCAACATTGCGACAGATTACCTCCCTCCTATTGGTAACCCAATTCGAATGACCACTGATGAGCATACGGTCATTAATGTCAAACAACAAAACCCTCCCATTACCAATGAAAAGACGGATCTTACTTTTGACCTGCCATCACTGCAGAAGTACGCTCCAAAGAATCTTGAAGTGATCGATAATGGACAGGCTTACCCTCTGCGTTGGCAAATATCAGACAATTCACGTGTTCTTAATGGAATATACTCCGTTAACGGCAAGGAAAAGATAGCCATTCACTTCCAGATGCCTGCGCGCGGCTCCGGTCTGGCTGAATTTACCCTTGATGCACCACTAAAGCATCCTGACGGTCAGGGGCAGAACAGTATCCGTTTTACCCTTCCTTATCTGAAAAGTGATCTCATTACTCAACACCGCTCTCTGGCCGGTCAAGAAATTGAAGTGACCGACGATGTGCCTGTCGCAAAAGTCCACGCGGCGGTGGATTTGATAGAAGGCTCCTTAGCCAGCTGGCACCAGAGAGGCAAATTATTCACTAAAAATGATGCCGGGAATGATGATGCAAGATTGACCGCTGTCAACCAGAAGGCCATAGAAGACTACCCTGCTGAAGCCTCTGGAAACAGGGCTGGCTGGAATAAGCTGACAGGACAATACGGAAACTTCTTTTTCCGGGCGGACGGTCGCTGGTTTTACAAGGCTACGCCAGGTCAGTTGCACCCAGGGGGCAAATCCCTGAGTGAAACGTTTGAGTTTACCGTGACCGATTACGATGGGGATGATTCATCGGCCAGTATTACTTTCGATGTTCTGGACGGCACTGCCATTTCTACTGCCGATATTTTTTTCATAGCTGACCAGGAATGCCAGTCACCACCCGCTGCTGACAGTGGGATAGTCACCTATTTCAAAGGTTCAGACACTATTGCCGAGAACAGCCTGACTTTTGATGCAGATGCGACACTCTCTCAATTCAAACAAGTCCTGTCAGGCAGAACGGTTACCAGCAGTGGCATAGCTCTCGATCTCAGCAGTCTTTATCCTGACCGTCAAGAACGTAATCTTAAGCTGAAAACAGTCGATGGAAAAACAGTCGTACAATTCTGGCTGGATTCGGTGACAACGAACAGCAAGGGGGATGTCAGCGCCCGTATCTCGGTTCTACAGAATCTCAATCTTTCAGTAACGGATGCAAAGGACACATCCGATCTGATTCTCCCGGTCATCACCCATGCCCTTGAGATCAAGGATGATATGGCAGAAGGTATCGCTTATATCACCATGAAAGATGGCAGACTCGAAGCCCGGGACGACACAGGGTCCGTTATTGAAAGTCAGAAGCTCAGTGGCAATGTTATTTCAAACGACACGCTCTGCTCGCACGTTGCTCAGGTATCAGAACTCTTTATTAACGGCCGTTTTCTTCCTTCAGGAACGGACAGCCACTTCCTTCCGGAAAAAACGATTCAAACACTTAAGGGTGAGCTTCGTGTTGAAAAGGACGGGTTCTGGAGTTTCAGCAGCAGGGATTCGCTGAATCAGTCACAACCTCAGCAACTTCCGTTCAAATACACCCTTATTGCTATTGATGGCCATAAAACCGCAGCCACTTGCACTATTGATGTAACGGATGGCGCCCCTCCTGCCGGCGGATTTTCATCCAGTCTCACTTTCAAAGAAGCCGGGCTACAAAACCCTCCCCTTTATCCCGTTGTCACTAACAGTAACAAGGTCATCATCTCTGGAGACGGTTCAGACCCCATAGCTTCTTCAAGCCTGGTATTCAGTGACAGCAATGCCAAAGATTTATCGGGGAAATACTTCTCTGGTCATGTTCCGGTTATCTTCACGGTTTCTGGAAAGACTCTCACGGGTCTGGCGGCAAGTACAAAAGTACTGGACGTCGAGCTGATCCCGGAAACCCAAACTGGAAAGGATCTCGAATTCAGCTACAAGGCAACACTCTATCAGCCTCTGGAGCACCCGAAAAACAACGCATTAGATATGTCTTTAACGGTCAATGCTGCTGATATTGACGGCAGTCCATTAGTAAACCACGGAAGTCTTTCTCTCACTATTCAGGATGGCGCAGACTTACAGTTTTCAGACCAGGAAATGGCTACTCTGGATGAATCCGCCCTGATCAGCCAAGCTATGATACAAGGAACTGCAAAGCTGCTGATGACCCCGGGCTCCGACAAAATTGACACGTCCAGCTGGAAGTTTTCGTCAAATCAGCCTGGCTTGCTCAATCTTAGCTCCCTGGGACATTCTTTGCTCTTCGAAACCGGGACCACCAATAGAGCCATTCAACTCAAAGATTCATACACTAACAAGCAGGTTCTGAGCCTGACGCTGGATAACCTGCCTTCAGAACAAGACAAGTCAATGCTTCAGTGGACGGCTAAATTGCACCAGCCAATGGATCAGAATCGGGGGTCATGGCCAATACAGCTGGCGGTTGAGGCCGCTGATATGGACAACGACAAGATTCAGGGATGGTTTTTTCTGGACATCAGCAATGATCAACCCAAGGCTGTGGACCACAGCTTCAGGCTTATCGAAGGCGAGGATATTTCCAGCAGTCAGGAAGGGACTCTATTCACACTTGAACAGGCAGGAGCAGACCTGGGTAAGATCACCGCCATCAATGGCACTGAGCTGACTTCCAGTAGCGACTTTCAGGTCTTCCCCGGAAAGCTTGGAAGCCTGTCAGTAAAACCTGACGGCACCTGGCAATATCAGGCTCTGCCAAACCTGATTCATCCACCAGAAAATATTCTATCAGAGACGTTGACCTACACACTGACCGATTCGGATAGTGATCAGTCCAGCGCACAAATTACTTTTACCGTCGAAGATGGGACACTGCCTCACTTTGATCCAACCAGTGCTCCGATTCCCCCCTCAACCGGGAGTCCTTCAAACGTCTCCGGTGAATTAATGACTCTGGATGTCAATCAGGAGTGCAAGCCCCTGTCTCAACCTGACAAGGGCAGAATCACTGTCATTAAAGGCTCAGACAGTCTGCCAGTCGATCAATCTCTGCAATTCGATCCGTATAAAACCCTTGAGTTGTTCAGGACGGCTTTAACCAGCAGAAGCCCTCAGAGTAATGGTCACCCGATAGACCTGTCAGGTCTGAATCAGGACGCTGACAACCACCGCCTTGAGCTCAAAACCGACGAAGGTAAAACCGTTCTGCTGATCACTCTGGAGAAATTTTTTCCAGATCCCGGCACCGGAAATCTGAAGTCTGAAATTCACGTTCTGCAGGAAAACGCTTTTCAGGTAAGCGGTACTGAACCTGTCATTATGCCTGTTTCGTTAAAGGCTATTGATCATGATGACGACACCGTTCGTGCAACTGTCGATCTGAACATGATTGATGGCACTGCAACCGCCGTTGATGACTATGAGGATGTTACTGAGGGAGAGACCGTCACTGGTGACCTGGTGGACAATGATGAAACCTGTATGGACACGACAACCGTCATTGCTGTCAATCTTGGCTCCCGCGACAACACCCCAGGGAACGACCCCGAAAAAATCTTCACTTTCCCACCCGGAACACCGCTTACCACAAAGTATGGATTGCTGATGGTCAATAAAGACGGCAGTTACCGTTTCGATGCCAGCGACTCCCTGAAAAATAATCCTGATTCGGTCCAACAAATTTTCTCTTACACCTTGCAGGATGTTGAGGGCCACAAGGATCATGCCAGTGTCTATATCTCTATTGTTGACGGAACGCCACCGGAAGGCCAAAACCTGGGAAAAATAAGAATGACTGAGGGGGAAGTTAGCGGGCAGAGATCCTATCCCGTCCATGGCTCACTGCACAGTCTTTTATCCGGAGGTTCAGACCCGGCTGATCCAAACAGTGTCCGCTTTGCTGGTCAGTTTGGCGACCTGAATAACAAACTGACATCGCTGGGCGAACCTTTGTCCTTTACCCAGGAAAAACAGTCTCTGCAAGGCAAAACGGGTGCTGGAATAACAGTCCTGTCTATTTTCACTCACCTTTCGATGGCTTCTTACAGCAAGGATACACCCGTCACTCATGAAGTGCAGCTGTTCAGACCGCTGGATCACCAGGGCACTGGACAAATCAATGAGCTTGTCAGTGTTGATGGGACTGACATTGATCTGAAGTTACCCATGACCTTTTCCGACTTTGATGGCTCACTCACAAAGAAAACAGGGCTTTTGGAGATCAAAATCAAGGATGGAATAATGCCGAAAGTAACGAATATCACCAAGATAGGCATCGACGAGAAAAACATTCCTGTCAAAGATTCTGAGTCCGTGACTCTGGAACCGGGGTCTGACCCGATAGCACCTTCCAGCCTGCGATTTGCAAACAATCAACCGGGCCTGTCGGGTCTTTTCAGCAATGACCAGCCACTGACTCTGATTCGGGATAATGACCAGTCTCTCAGGTTGGTCATCAACGAAAACCCTGTTATTCAGGTGCTAACCATTAAACTCGAGGGTGCTCCGGCGCCAAATGCACCATCAAAGGTCCGGTGGTCCGTTCAAATGGACAGTCCAATGGATCAGGATCAAGGCCAATGGCCCCTGGAGATTGCGGCAGAAATCTCGGACTCCGATGGTGACATCACAAAGTTTACTCTGGCTGCAGATATCAGAGACAACATCAGTGGTCTCGATATTCTGGTGATTACACCTGAATTAACATTGATTGAGCCCCTGCTGGATGCACCTTCGCCGACAACCGATATGTCATCAGCCATTGTACACGCTGGCACTGATAACATAGAACAGGTTCATTTCCTGACACCTGCTACTGATAGCCAGAACCGGGCCATTGATGACTCAGGCCATCCCCTCCTGCATGATGGATTACCTATTCACTATAAGACAGAAGCCGACCAATCGATTCAAGCCTGGGCATATAAAAATGGAGCTCCGGACCAGAAGGTTTTCACCCTTACCTGTCAGGACTGCCCCAGTTCGGGCAGCCCTATCCTTGCTAATACTTTTGCCACTGTTCATCTGAAGATTGAATGGTTCACCTTCCTTGATCATCAAGATGACAAGGGACAAAAAGATAATTTAAAACTGCCAACGACCGTGACTGCGATAGATACTGACGGTTCCGGGGTTCAGGATCAGATCATCCTGACTCTGACTGATGGTACTTTACCGGTGCCCGGGGATCCCCGGTCACCCGATCCTGCAGTGGACATTAACCGAGGTCAGGTAAACACCCTTGAAGCAACGCTTGATTTTGCCCCCGGTTCTGACCGGGTCATCCCCGATATTGAGCTCAGCGATCTGCAAAGCAGACTTGAGGGGTTCAGCTCTGATGGGCATCTACTGAATAAAATAGAAAAAGCCCCTGACGGTTCTATTAATGTTTATCGTTCAGACAATCAGCTTGTGTTTACCCTGAAAGGCAAAGCACTACCCGGCAATCAGGCAACACTGGAAGTCAGACAGCTCGACAATATTGACCACTTGCCAACAGCTTTATTTCCAGAGTTTGCGGAAACCAGGACAGTCTTTATAAAGGTCTGGCTGCATGACTCTGATGGTGACGAGAGTAAAGAATACAAAATCATCCATATTGATATTAAAGATACCACCCCTTCTGCTTCACCAGACCATTTCAACAATGGCAACCCTCTGGCTCGTGAAGGTCAAACCGTCCCTCTGGATAAGAATCGTGGACTGATGACCAATGATCAACTGAACGCCGATGCAGACAATGCAAGAGTAACAGGGCTGCATTATCCACCTTATGATCATCAGATTCCTGCTGGTTCATCAATAGCAGTGGACACCCCCCTGGGCAATCTGACCGTTTTCTCTGACAGCCAATGGTCTCTGAATACACGAACATGCATTGATCATAGCGGCGGCAGAGACAGAACGGAAACCTTCCAGTACACGATTATGGATGGCGATCAGGACACTTCCGCTTCGGAAGCCTCGATCACAATCAGAGACCTTGATGCGCGCTTTCGAAGAATACAGAATGCATCAGGCATTGAAGACCAGGTTTCCCCGGTGCCTGTGAATTTTGAAATATTGCTGGGTGATACAGACCGTGGCGAAACAATCAGCCAATTATGGGTTGTTGAGCGTTCACTGCAAAAGGGTCAATTGACTTACAAGGGCCATCCGCTCCCGACAAGTGACGGAAAGATTACTATACCTTCTGAAGCCTTAGCGCCTTCCCGGGAGGACTGTTATCGTTTCTTTACCTCAGTTGAACTGGGTTATCTGCCACCCGCGAATGGCTCTGATTACAGCTTCGCCCAAAATAAAATCCGATTGAGACTAAAAGCTGATATCAGCAAAAATCCCGGACCCGATCAGAGCATCAGCAGTCTGCTGAAAATCAACATCAGCGGGGTTGCAGACAAGCCATTGTGGAACAAAGGTAAGGACATCGACTATTTTACGACAGAAGAAGATCATCCTCTGACGTTAACGGGTGCTGGCGCCCGGTTGCAGGATACTGACGGGTCCGAAACCCTTTCATACGAAATACTGGGCATACCAGAACACTCCACTCTGAAACTAAACAGCACAACCCTCCTGGCTGGACACATCTTAACGACATCAGAGATTAAGCAAATAGAAGTGGTTCCGGACTCTGACTGGAGTGGGAAACTGTTAATACCGCTCAAAGCCAAGGTCACTGAGGCTCCTCCCTTCTCGGTCCAGACAGCTGAGGTTGAACATACTCTGACTGTGGATGTACAACCCGTAGCCGATCAACCATCACTTTCCGTTTCTCCGGCAATGGCGGGGGGCACTTCAGCCAGAGTTTCAACTCTGGAAGATGGCAAGACTCTGGTGGCCAATTATCTCCATGCAAAGCTTTCGGATATGGATGGTTCAGAGCAACTGTTTATTCACATTAAACCCATGGTGAACCCGGGAGAAGATCCCGGGAGCTTTTGCCTCGAACAAACAGATGGAAGCTGTGATCCTCTAACCACTGGCAAAAACCCGAATGCCATAATGCTGCCGGATGGCAGCGCCGAAATCGCTTACGATCACTTGTCCGATCTTGCTTATCAACCCGCAAAGGATCGCAGTTCTGCAAACTTTGCTGACCTTCGTTTGAAAATCAATGCGGTCAGTAAAGAAGACTCTCAGCAGGGGGTTGTCCCCTCTGCTGAAAAAGCCGTTTCTGTAGATAGGTATCTTGTGCTCAACATAAAAGGGGTTCCCGATGCTCCCTCGGTCACAGGCAACGCTGTCTGGATATCAGACCCCCAAAATGGATTTTCACTGACAGGCACGGGTCAGGAGGATCATGCATTGCCTATACAGTTCGATATCAGGTCTTCTGATATCGATGGGTCGGAATCCCTGAATGTCCTTCTGGATACCGCTCTTCTTTCCAATCGGTTTATGATCAGGGACTCTCTGGATCAACAGCCTCCTATTGCAGGTATTTCCTCTAACAAGCCTGTCTATCAGGTCAGTCAGAATGATCTGAAAACCGGAAAATACAGCATCATCCCTCCTCTGGATTACGCCGGTGAACAGCGGCTGACCCTGAAAACCCTGATCATCGAAAGAGACGGTGCCCATTCCGTGTTTCCCATTGAGTTGACCGCAAAGTTCCTCCCAATTGTCGATACTATTGGCGAACCCGTGTCTTACAGTGGTCGGGAAGTGGATCTGCTGCCTGACCATAAGGGGTTCTCAGGCGGTGCTGCCTTAACATTGGAAAACATCAAACTGAAAGATACTGATGGCAGTGAAAGCGCCCGGGATATCAACAGAGTTCAACTGCCTGCCGGATTCCTGCTTTACCAGAAAAGCATTGCTAACTATTCCCGTCTGGACCCAGACCAACCTCTGGCCAGTCAGCTCGGTGGCAGGGATTCATTAATCGAGGCTTTGCGCCAGAAAACGCTGGTCATTGTTCCCGAAACAGGAGGCAATATCGACACCGACTTTCCGACAGCCAGTCAAACCGCTACAGACTTCACTTTCTACCCGTTGATTCGTGACCAGCAAAACAATCTGGAGACCACCAGCGAAATCACCATGAAGGCAACCATTCGCTGGACCGGTGAAGTCGACGGTCCTACTTCTTCGCCGGTCAACAATGATGAGAATACACGCATAGAATATCCCACCGGCAATTCCTTTACAGGGCCGGATATACCTCTGACGGATTATCAGTTTAATTCAACCGACACGGATCAGAGCGAGCATGTTAATCAAAACAATCCTGTTTTCAGGATTGCTTTGCTGGACGCCGGGGGCCGGCCTCTGAGTAGCGGCTGGCATCTGTCCGACAGTAATCCCAACATCTTGACGTATAATGGCAATGAATGGTTGGTAAGCAAAAACAGCCTGACAGGAACGACTCTTCATATCTCAATGAAGGGTCATTATGAAATGAAGGTGGAATCACTCATCACTGATATTGGCGACCTTGAAGCTCGCTCGGCCCGTTTTAATGTGATCAACAACCAATCGTCGGTGGATAACCCTCCCCATGATCCCGGCGAAGTCTTTACCTGCGCTGATGGCATCAAGACAGATGAAGATAACATACTCCCTCTTATCGGTTGCGTTGATCCTGCAAAAGCTGTTTTCAGTCATGAGACCACAGCATTTCGGATCAATGCTTCCGATCTGCCTCCGAACTGGAGCCTGAACGGTGACTACACAAGGTCATGGGGTGAGAGTGGCGAGACAATCAGTTACCTGATTATTCCCGGCAGCCTTCCCAATATTGTCGTTAAACCGGCCAGAGACTTTTCCGGACAGCAGGTCATTCCTTTACAAATTCTTCAGCGCAACAATATCAGTGATCAGACAAAAATCAGTTCACAGGATCTGCTTTTCAAGGTCAGTCCAATAGTTGACGACAACCCGGAACTCAGGACAGACCCGCAAGCCAAAGGCTCTGAATGGATCGGAAAAGAGCAACCCTGGCCCATGAATCTGAAAATAAATCCGGCGGATATTGATGGATCTGAAAGAGTTATAAGTGTTGAACTGGTTCCCCCAACAGGCATTCAATTACAAGGCACCGGCCTTTCATTTGATGGCGCTCGATATACACTCACCCGGGAGCCCGGTGAGTCTGTCGATGCATTTAACCAGAGACTGGCAAGTATTCATTTTATTCCTGCCAAGAGTATTTCAGGGAAGGTATCTGTCACTGTTGATTTCAGGATTCAGGACTATGCACCCGATATTAGCGAGTCCCGGGAAAAAGATTTCAGCCGACAGCTTGAGCTGGAGATTATACCTGCAAATAACTGTGCATCCCTGACCTCTCCGGCAGCAGAAGGTGATGAAGACTCTGATATTCTGCTTTCTGGTCTGCAGGCAACTCTCAATGACAATGACGGCTCAGAGGCCCTGTCAGCCCTCATCGAAAACATGCCCAACGGCGCAACCCTGTCAGATCAATCGAATAACCTTTTGCCTGCTAACGGTAATGGCAGCTGGCAAATTCCTGCCAGTCTGATCGACAGCGCCGGTCAAATTGCTCCATTAAATCTAAGGCCGCCCCTTGATTTCAGCGGTGAGCTGAACCTGCAACTAACCACCTACAGTCATGAGCAGTCTCTGACCACATTCTGTACCAATATGAGCCCGCTCCCGGTGAAAGTCCGTCCGGTAGGGGATGACCTGACTCTAAAAGAGCTGACAGAGAGCAACGGCCATGAAAATGTTGCCATAAACTTGCCATTGGATATCAGGATCACAGACACTGCCTCAGACCCCACTGATCATCCTGAAGTGATCGCTGTATCGGTCAAAATACTCAGCAGCAGTGACCCGACCATTTTCCCAACGGAAAGCAAAGCTGAAAAGCCCTATATAAAAACGCCTGATGGCCTTCAGGCTCTATTTATCCAATCAGGAACAGAGATCGAAGCCAGACTTGAAACAACCACCACTACTTTGCCTCATTTGATCTATCAGCCCGGAGATGGACATGGCAAAGCAGATCTTCAGATTACGGCTCACTCCGTTGATAACACTGACGGTCTCGTTCCCGGAGAGGGTTCAGATGTCAGCCTCCAGATCAAAGTTATAATAACACCCGCATCAGACAAGCCTGACTGCCAGATAGAATACGACAACATCACTGTATCAAAAAATGTTCCGGTACCTCTTGGTATCAAAGCGGCTGTGGTGAACCCGGCTCTTCAGGTCAACAACCTGGTCAAAACTGAATTGTACGTGCTTCTGGAAAACCTGCCACCGGCTGCATCGCTGATCAACAGTGTTACGGGCCAGCCATCAGGAGTACCATCGACCTCACCTTCTGGCTGGGCACTGACAACCAGCGAGCTCAGTGAGCTTGCCATCATAAATCTGCCCACAGGTCAGTATGACCTGCAATTGAAAGCCGTTTCTGATGTTGCCGATGGTGCACCACAGCAAAGTACAATCCAGAATATTTCAGTCACAGTGACTCCGGAAACAGCCAATATTCAAACGTCCGATAAAGATGATTTTGTATTGGGTGGTGACAAAGCTCGAACCATAAACGCTCAGGGGGGAAATGACACTATTGGAGCAGGCTTGGCCGGGAACACTGTCATTGAAGGGTCAGGCAACGGGCAGATTTGGGGGGGTGAGATTAACAAAAATGGTGATGGAAAAACCGACCACTTCGTCTGGCAGAAGGGTGATGAAGGTGTCGGCGGAGCCTGGGACAATATCATGGATTTTGAGCCCGGTCTGGACAAAATTGACCTCTCGGCCATGCTCAATATCCAGTCTGTCTGGGATACATCGAAACTATCCAGCCAGTTGGTGATCACTGAATCCGCCAATTATAATGCAGTGATTTACTGGACCGACGATGGCACTAGCGGGACATCGTCTTTTAACATCAATAATGGCGACAGTGTGCAGGTTTCCGGTTCCGTCAAACAGCTGATCTATCTCAACAGCCTGGCTCTTAATACCCTCATTCCCGGTGGCGATAGCATGACCCCAGCACAGAGACTCAGCGCCCTTGTAGAGTCCGGCACCCTGAAGGTATCTAACCAATATGGCCATGAAGGTTCTGATGTACTGCGCGATAATGTCGGAGGCCTGACTCTTGACGCCGGTGGGGATGACGATGTGCTTTACGCCCACTTATCAGGCAGTAACCTGATAGGAAACAGCGGTAATGATCAGTACATTCTGGGGAGCAGTACAGATACATCTATCTGGAAGAAAGGGCATGAAGGCACAACCATTAATCCAGCTTCCGATATTTTGAAAAACTTTGCATCTGTGGACGGCAATAAGGATGTTGTGGATATCGCCGAGCTTCTGCCCCGAGAAGCCAGCAAAAATCCGGAGCGTTATCTGAAACTGGAGCAAGACAGTAGTAATAGTTTGCTTAAAGTAGCCACTGAAAACCCTGACGAATGGACACAATTCATTGTGTTTGAGGACACACTGCTTATTCCTGATGGACGATCAGCTGATGAAGCACTGAGGCTAATGATTGAACAGGGACAACTGCAAACCCATGTCGTTATATAAAGCTTTTCAAAGTAAGGGTGGTGAAGGACAGTTATACAAAATCCGCCTTCTAAATATGATATCGAGCAAGTCATTTTGAACAGCTGAGCAAGACATAATGACGAGTGCGTTTTTTCATTTGCCCTTACCTAGCAGCCTGTCGGACTTAAGGCCGTCCTACTGCGGTTGCAATAAATTGGTCTAAAAATTCCTGCTTCTTCGTCAAATAGCTCGCTATTCTCCTCAGAAGCAGAAATTTTTATCCTCAATTTCTTGCAATCCTCGCTACGGACGCTTAAGTCCGACAGGCTGCTAGCATCAAGGTGGATACTCACCACCTAATTGCCGGATCACCTGGTTAAACTTCGCTATCCCGACATCAGGAATTTTATCAGCACCATGACTTTCCAGGTCTTGCCGGGCCTCACCATAATCCTGCCAGTTGATCATTGACGCTGTATAGAGATGCATTTGATGAAAGACTTTGGTGAGCGCCCGGAACTTCCCCTGTCGACTGGCCTGTCTAAATCCATTCAAATAACTGTCACGGTGAACCGTTGGCATAATCAGCTTGTGTAATCCCGCTGAGTGCATCTCGGCATTCATCATTATACGGGATAGTCGGCCATTACCATCATCAAATGGATGACATTCACTCACCAGAAACTGCATAAAAATTGCTTTTTTCAGACCTGCCGATAGCCGCTGCCCTATCTCTAGCCCTTGGGCTAATGTGCCCTGCAGTTCTTCCGGCGTGACGAACAGGGTATCTCCCGCTTTATTTGGTTTCTCTTTAAACACCCCCGGACGCTTTTCCATACGGTGATCCATCATTAGCGCATGGCGTGTTTTTAGCAGCTGAATGAACGTCTCAACCGTATCCGGTGTTGCCAGCATCTCCTGATAATCACTGACAAGATCATAGACAGCCATAATATCGTGACTATCTTCATGGCGGTTATTGATGGATTCACGGGAGAACACAATCGTTTCTGCTTCATCAATTTCAAACTCTGTGCCTTCTATATAATTTGAAAAATAACTTTCAAAAAAAGCCAGATTCTTCCAGCTGCGTCCTTGGTAGTCATAAGGCATTTCGTCAAGTTCGCAGCGATTAAGATAGTTTGCCAGTCCGGCAAACAAATCTACTCGTTCAGAATCAAACGGTTCTCTCTGTGCAGTCGCGATGGCCAGTCGGGTTTGCAATGCTTCCGCCGGATTATGAGTTGCCAAAAGAGCACTGACCATTTTATTGAACTTTTCAAACTCCTGCTCCAGCGCAAGGTCGGTAGCCAGATCCCGGGCTTCATCTCTTAACTGGTTTAACCGAAATTCACCTCCTCGCCTCAGTTCTTTGCATAGTTGCTGTTCAACATACTCAGCCCCCAAAGATTTTACGACGTTGGCAGTTGAACGGGAGGGAGCAAGATTTTCCAGGCACTGCCGGGCCAGATTACTTCGGAATAATTCTGGCAGAAACTGTTCGCGACCCAGTGCAGGCTCCCCCGGCATCACTTCAATCACCATCCCGGCACCCACTATAACCCGTCGACGTTTACTGACCCTGGCAATGATAAACACAGACCCATCGGCAGGCTTAAGTTCACATGCAGTGCGAAAGGCGATCAGCACATTCTTCCCGAAAAGATAAGAGACCACTTCATACCAACGGTTTGCCAGAAGTTGCGGGATAGCCTCATAATCTGCATCTGTGTAAATTCCCCGGCGTATCCTGGTTAGTTCACCCTTTTGCACCGCCAGTGCATATTTTTTGGCTTCACTGGCCGTATTTGAGAAAAAAAGCTTTGGCATTTAGTCCACACTTATTTCATTTTATGGAGATAAGTATAGATTAAATACTGGATAGAGCCAGAATAACTATAGACTAAAGGTAATAAATCTGGACTAGTTTGACAGGATCAGTCATTTAAATCTTGGCTGCTGTAATAGCTTGTACCGCTTCCAGTTGTTTTCCCTCTCGGCGGCTCTATTATCATGGTCGTTCAGTAGCTCTCGTGGTCTACTGCCCGATTGATAGGTTCAAGTATATGGAAGATTGGTGGGTTATTGATATTGGTGGAAACAAATATCGAACTGTACTCGGAATTAATTTCAGATCGGGTAGAGTTTTTGTGAAGTTTTTTGGGACTCATAAAGAGTATGACAAATTTACGAACGAGTATAGATGATATAGCTAATATGGAGCCTTGAGTTCCCGCCAAAACATGCAAAAAGTGAATTGACAATGTTAAGTACTCAGCCATACGGAATCGAATATTTCTGGCTTATTGGGCAGGTGCTCTGCAAGGCGCAACGACGGGAACATAGCAAGCTATGTGACCAGAGTTGCAACGCAGTCAGAGTGCCTGAACAATGAGTCAGAAAATATGATTTCGTATGGTTGAGTACTTAGTAGCACTTGAAAATAGCGAGAATATGATGACTATATATGAACAAATGAGAGAGTTTGTAGCGTCAGTATCTCATGAAGCTAAAATGAGCTTCGGATTTTCTTTGCCTCTATCATCAGAAGCATATTACAACAAAGCTTGTGATTTAATAGAAGAACTTGACTCAAAAAAGGGTACTGATAAAGAAGTTGATTTTATTTATCACTTCATGAAAATGTGGGAAGATGAAAATCTTGAAGCATTGCCTGAAGCCAGAGGAATAGATTTTCTATTACACTTGATGGAGGTAAACAATTTATCACAATATGATTTACCTGAAATTGGTAAGCAACCCTATGTATCAAGAATAATTTCAGGAAAAGCAACGCTTAAATTACATCACATAGATAAATTAAGTGATAGATTTAATGTTCCCAGATCTATGTTTCTGGATGATTGAGAGCACTCCCAATATAATTAACTCCAGCACCTGCCAAATAAGGATAAGATTGCACTCAGCCGCAATCTTATCCTGTTGTTGCGTACAGATTCTGCTGCCTGTTTTGTGCAACAGTGGATCACCGCATCATTGGTGTAACATCGCCTCTTGATGTTATATCCGGGTGAAGATGTCACTCACCAATAAGCCACTGAACCACTTTCAGGTGTCTTCCACATGAGGCAAAATGCAGTGCTGTCAAGCCGCTGCTTCGGGTGTTCAGTTTTGCCCCACATTTCATCACCAGTGCCTGGACCGCTTCAAGGTTTCCCTTTAAAGCTGCAAAGTGCAATGGGGTTAGCAAAAGAGGTTCATCAATACTGCTAAAAGATGCGACACCAAAACGCTTTGGCAACAACCCAATGATTTTTGTAAGATATTCGGGTTTGCCTTCTTGCCCAAGTAGTTCTATTAATTCGGGGGAGTTAATGGCAGCGGCCATAAACAACGGGGTAACACCATTCTTATTAGCAGGTGCCAAGTTAACGCCTGTTATTTTTAGCCACTTTACCGTTTCAACTTGACCGGTATGAGTTGCAGAATGCAGAGGTGTTTCCCCACTCGCAGTCTCTATTTCTAAACTGATCCCTGCGACCTGATTGAGCAATCTTATCGCCTCAATATTTCCATACTTGGCAGCGATATGCATTGCAGTTACTCCATTGACGGTTGGGTTGCAATCACATTTGCACTGTTTCAGGGATTCAAAAATGCGTTCAAGCGTATTACGTGATCCCATAGCTGAGACAACATGCAGTACCGCAATACCGGAGTGATTAGTTGTATCTGGTCTGCAGGAGTGATCCAGAAGGAACGCTATCATTGTTTCTCTGTTGAAAAGTGCAGCGAGGTGCAGAGGCGTGTTCCCCGATACATCTTTGTCTTCCCTGTTGGCGGGGGATAGCAATAGAGCAGCTATTTCTTTGTGTCCGTAGAGGGCAGCAACATGCAAGGGAGTGTAGCCCGACATAGCGGATCGAGTACCCGTATATTTATTGTTATTCAGAATGTCTCTGACTCTGTTTACATCCCCCTCTCTGGCAGCTCGATGAAGTGTCGAATAGCCATATTGATCAATGTGCATGGATTCCAGATCAATTGCTATGGGTATTGCCAGATGAGTACGGTCAGGAGCCTTGGGATTTTGCTGGTCAACGTCCTTTTCAGATACAGAAAGCCCGAGGTACTTGTGCCCTCTGAATTTGGCCAGATCTCCAGCCATATAACCGTCTTTTGTCAACTGTTTTTGATCAGCGCCTGCGGCAATGAGTTTGGCAACAGTCTTTCTATGACCGTACCAGGCAGCAATATGCAATGCACTGTGTCCACTGCTAATAAGGACATTCAGATCAATCGGTCTATACGCCAGACTGTTGAAGCTTCCAGTGATACTAAAGACATCCAGATCATTCAGTCTATGGGCCAGCAGTGCCTCAAGACTGTTGAGGCTTCCAGTGGCTGCTGCATAGTGGACCGGGTAGATTCCGTAGGCGGATGAATCGATACTGGCTCCCCACTCCAGCAGTTTGTTTACCATAGCGCCCTGATTGCTCCAGGCTGCCACATGAAGAGGGGTTATTCTTAAGCGGTGTTGCCCTGTCAGGCTGGCATTGTGCTGAAGCAGTTGTTCGGCAATGGTTTCCCGGCCAAAAAACGCAGCCCAATGCAAGGGGGTATAATCGACACTGTCTTTGGCATCGACATTCGAACCATGTTCCAGTATGTATCTGACAGTATCTTCATTGCCAGAGTAGACCGCCAGATGTAACGGGGTTCGTTCGTTGATATCTCGCGCATTTAATAGCGTTCCGGCCTTCTCGCTGTGCAATTGCAGCCATAACCAAACCCAGCCGGAGTTCCCGTTTCGAGCCCAGCGATGCAAAGCAGTCTGCCCCAGTTCATCGATTTCTTTTTCCTGTCGCCTCTCCCCGATAAATTTATACCAGATGCTTCCCAGAATATGCCCGGTATAAAAGGCGATAAACTGCTTTTGAAGTGTATGTAACCGAGAGTCATCCCCGTTTACAATTTCTTTGATTTTCTCGTTAAAAACCGTTTTATAGATTTTGCTGAACTCTCTCAACCAGTGGTTGCAACCTTGCTCGGGGTCTAAGCCAAAGTCATTATTTAGTTGTCTGAATAAGCTACCAAAAACGTCCTCTGCGGCAACTCCGCCTGCCTTGGCGTCTTCGATCACTGCCGAAAAACGATGGCTGATAAAATCCGAAAACTGTTTGACCTTTCCCGGACGGATATCAAGAAACTGTTCTTTAAATGTCTTCTTTTCCTGCCCAGACAGTGCGTTAGAAATGGCTTTTATCAATTCTTCGTCCTGCTCCGGGCTATAGGTACTGACGTCGCTGGCAGAGGTAAACAACAGGAAGGGTTTACCTTGTTCTTTTTGTGCCTTGAGACGGTTGGCCAATGTTTGAAGCGACTGAGTCAAGTGGGCAGATGATTCATCTGTGACCAGTTCCCGCTGCCATTCTTCCAAAATTTTAAGCTGCCTGTTCATAAGCTCTTTTTTTATAGAATTCTCCAGGGCATAACGACTTGAATCAGTCTCTATTTGCTGCCTCCCCACTACCCCATCCAGAATCGCATCAAATTTGTTGTATACCAGTAAAACACGCTCTGGCGGGTGTCCATGGTTCAGCAGGTTCTGTAGTTCGATTTGATCTTCCAAACTCATTTCATTGGCCATAACCATTATGACGACTTCGTTATCTTTGATGGGGTGATTGTCCAACTCAAGAAAACTGTCCGTGCTTAGGGAAGGCCTCCCATAACCGGGTAATGCCCGAATCTTGATATACGGCGGCAGGTCAAAATCATCTTCGTGATGTGATACATGCGTCAGTTGGGCAGCAAAGTGGTTAATTTGCAGAAATCGATTGGCCAGAGAAGATTTCCCGACATTGGTTTGACCAATAAAAGTAATGGTGACAGGCTCAGAACTTCCTGCTGCATCGGTTGTTCCCGATGCTGGAGGTGGGGCGTTATTGATCGGGTCAGGCTCGGCACCGTCCTGGTCTGATCGGTTGTTCTGCTGGGCACCCGATGAATCCTGACTCTGTTCGCCATGGTCTTCGTGGTTGCCAGATTGTTCTGCCGCCCCAACTCTTCCTTGATGTTCATTCTTGCCGTTGTCATCAGAAAACCGAATCAACCCTTGTTCCGGATCATGTCTGATCGGCACTGATTGGCTTGACGGTGCGCCGTACTGATTTTGATCATTGCTACCGGGCACTTTTCCTGAACTGGCTTCCTTTTTTTTTCCTTTACCATTATGTGCAGTGATAATGGAGTGATCGGGAGTCATGGCTGCCTGTAAGCTGAACCATTCCAGCTCCAGTGAAAATGAATGGTCAGGCTGCTCCAACACATCGGCCAGTTGTTTCTCAATTCGCACCCTACTCTCTTCATCCATAGGATTTTGTTCAGCTGTAGCCAGAATATCCAGCAATTGCTGAATAAACGTTTCCCGGCCATTAAGCCTGTACGCCAGCTTCTGCAACAGTTGTCGGCTATTGGTCAGGTCTTCAGCCAGCTCTTGCAGTTCCCATGAATGAATGGGCAGGCGGGCTATGGATTCGCCATTCAGCTGAATATTTAATATTGTGCCAGAGTCATAATCCGGCTCACCCATCAGCCAGTGGTGCCATTGGCTGCCTGGAATCTGGTATTGCCAATCGGGTGGCAGTTTAATAAAGGGAAGCAAGACCATGGTGATGCCGCTCTGATCAACAAAAGGTGGCCGGAAGGGATATTTGAAGAAGCTGTCTTCATCTGAATCCGGTCCAATGCCTCCGGTTTGCAGGTTGTGTGGTGAAAGCTTACTGGGTAGACCTATAGGTGGGATAAGGGTGTTTTTATTTTGCTCTTTTTTCTTTGGGTCATTCTGGCGGGTGACCAGAAAGGGTTCCTGAGAATACAGGACACGCTGGTAGTTATACGGCTGTTGGTTGATAACCTCAGTGGGGCAGATGTAGGTTTTTTCCAAATGCAGTGTCGTTTGCCCGTGAGTCAGTAGCAATTGGTGTGGTCTTTTTTTCGTCTGATCGTAGGCAGTCAGCAATACACTGTAAGCGTCTGCTTTGAGCTGTTGGCTGCACACCGTGAATACCTGACCAGGGCGGGCTGTGATGGTTATTTGTGATTCAGGGGCTGTCCCGGATCTTATTTGACTGTTTTGTGGCTCTACCGGTTGAGCCCTTAAAAGGAGTTTCAATCCTTGCCCATGACTCTGTAGCTTTGGTGGTTGCCAATGGAGCCAGGCTGATGCGTGGGGTGGTAAAGAAAGACAAAATACAAAAGACAGTGCACTTATGATCAGGTTGCGCATGGCGGCTTTTTACTTCGTACCGGCAAAACTCTCTCAAGCATAGCCTCGTTTTGTCTCGTGTATAGCACTAGTCTCTTCCAAAATTGATGCAGCTATTTTTCGGCGTGCTACCTGAAGTCTAAAGTCGAGAAACGTTGGTGAAAAGGCGTTTATTCAGGATGGGAAGATCAAAGGTACTGCGCCGGGTTTGGCGCAGTACGAGGTGGAGGTTTGAAATAATCAAGAATCGGTTCTCCGCGCAATTTTATTGCTCACTGTTGAAGGCTGCCCGATGGTTGGGCTTCATAGTCTTCAAGAAGTTTCTGGCACTTTCTGTGGCCAAGCTTGATAGCCAAGTCAAGAGCCGTCTCGCCATCGTTATCCTTCTCTTTGGCCAGTAAGCGGTCAAAGTTCAGCAATGTCTGGATGGCCTCTGTTTGACCATTACGAGCAGCCTCGTGGAGAGCCGTATTGCCATTGTTAGCCTTCTCATTGGCCAGTGAGCGGTCAAAGTTCAGCAATGTCTTGATGGCCTCTGTTTGGCCATTACGAGCAGCCTCGTGGAGAGCCGTCCAACCATCGTTATCCTTTTCTTTGGCCAGTGAACGGTCAAAGTCCAGCAATATCTGGATGGCCTCTGTTTGGCCATTAAGAGCAGCTTTGTGGAGAGCCGTCCAACCATCGTTATCCTTCTCTTTGGCCAGTGCGAGGTCAAAGTCCAGCAATTCCCTGATCAACCTTGTTTTGCCAGTTTGGACAGCATAGTAAAAATCCCGAAGGCGCTGGGATCGGTCACTGTCAGACAATACCCTGGCATTGACGGTCTCTGTGTGGCCTTGACTGGTAGCAAAGCGGGGTGATTTTGCTCTATCAGGCGACGAGCTTTTTCCTTCTGGCTTCACTTTAGGCCGACTATCAAACACTTCCGTCACAACAATATTAGGCAGTCGAATGGTTGTTAATTGATTCGCTGAAATACTCTTGCGGCAGTGAGAACACTGTTTTTTGCCTGCTACCCAACGGGCAATACAATCTTTATGGAAGAGTTGACCGCAACAGAGAGTGGCCGCAACATTTTCAGCCATTGCCTCCATACAAATTGGACACTCCATATGAGCCACTGCGTCATGAGCCACTGCGTCTGAAAACTCCTGAGTTGGTGGCAATGAAGCAATTTCTGATGATGTGGTTTTTTGACTGAATATCGGCTTAAGCAGCCCCAGAACCTGTCTGAGTTTGAGGTCTTTTTCAAGATAAGAAGAAACACGAGCATAATCGTATAAGTGCCTCCAGCCAAGTTCGCCAAAGAGATGTTTATCAAGCAGCTCATTGGCCACAGCATCTGATAAACCATGTAAAAGCCAGGAAAAAATAGTACCGACGCTGATACCTCGATCAACCAATATATGAAAAGGCGTAAAACCAGCAATATTGGCTTTTGACAGCATGGCTGGCGTAATGGTTTCAGCATTGCGTTCGAAGATTGCTGCAATATCTTCAGGTGAGCTGTTTCTTGCGATTTCGTGTAACTGGTTTTCACCACTGGCGACAGTGACTATGGATTTTTCTGTGATGCTCATAGCCTCTGAAGATTTTTCAGCCTTTGCAATGGCGACTTCCGAAGTCGTTGCTTTCGATATAACAGTTTTGGGTGCTGCCAGACTTTTTGTATCTTTACTTGATTCAAATACCCCAGGTTCATCTTCTTCCGGTACAAACAGTGGCAAAGCTGATGGCTTTGATGAACCCAAAGGCTCTGCAAGCGGTGCCGAAGATCCAACAAATGATGGATCAAGTTTCTCTCGCTCTTCCTTCAACCAGCCAAGTCGCAGTGACCTGACTTGAAGCAGCTCAGCCTGTTGAAACAGCTCGTCCCAACTGAGTTCAGGGTTGATCTCCAGAAGTGTTTTCAGAAGCTGCTGATGCTCAGGGTCACCCAGACGGTACCAAGACAATGCAGCTGCAGGAGAAGCATGCTGTAACAACATCTGAAGTACAGAGACACCGGCATGGTTGGTTGTTAATCCTGTGAGATAATCAAAGTAACCGCTGTCCAGAAATGCTTTGGTCAGTGCGATATCACCTCTGGCAAAAAGAAGATGCAGCGGGGTATAGCCATCAATGGTTCGTTTTCTGCCTAAAGCCCTAGAGTAAAGGTAAATGGCACCACAGCCGTCATTAAACCGTTGAATGGTAGATGAAGAACCCTGCTCAAACAGTATGTGCAGTGGCGTTTCGCCATTATGGGCTACAGCCCCCAGCATAGCATCGCTCATCAGGGAATAATTCTTGTCAATAAAATGATAAATCAGCGGGGTACTGCCACTGGCAAAAAGAATATGCATCAGATTCACGCCACTGAAATCCTGCATTGCCAGATCCTGGCTAACAGGTCTGCCTGTCTGATTTTGTAATCTTTGAAACACTTCCGCCACTGCCCGGAAGAAATTCCGGTGATAAAGAATATGAAGCAGGGTTGAACCTCGGTGGTTCTGCCGGGACTGCAATTCCCAGGTAATCATCTTGCCAATAAATTGAATGGTTTCAATGATGGCCTGTTCTGACTGATATTGAAACAGGTAATGTGCTGAGGTACAGCCGCAATTGTCTGGAAGCTCTATTAGTGCAGCTGTTACCCAATGTTTGAAACGCCGAAGAAACCACCGAATGACTGCCGGTGAAGTATATTGAGCCAGATCATGAAGCACGGTTCTGTGGTTACGATCTGACTGATTTAAATCCTCAGCGACTATCGGTAAATCGAATTGTTGTAAAAGGTCGAGCAGGGTTTCTTCCGTTCCGAAACGAATCATAAAACGGAACAGAGTCAGAGTATTGTCCATTAAAGGTGTTCCCGGTACCTGCCCTCTGTATTTAGCGCAATGACTTTGGGTATGGCTTTGTAGCATTTCCTGGCGCGCGTCAAGGGTACCTGCAATGGGTCTGAATTGTTGACACCGATCGCATCTTATCCAGTGCCTTTCTGCGTGAGGCAGTACTTCCTGAAGTAGAAACCCGCTTTGTTCGCAATCCGTACAAGATAGCCTTAAACCGGCTTCTGACGCACACCTGTGCAGATTCGCTAACACCTGTCGTTTGCTGACATGATATTCGGTTTGAAGCAGCCTGATGGTGTAATACTCAAGATCCCCGGACAATGTATTATGACTGTCATCGGTAGGTTTGTTATCAGGTTCTGGATAATTCTGCCCTGGCTGGTCTTGTTTTTTTTCATTGTTCTGGCGCCGTGTCTGGCGGCCTGAATCACTCTGTTTGTTGTCTTTATCCGCTGCAGGATTTGGTGAAGTTGGGCTTTCGGAGTTTCCCAGCTGTATGGTTCCGGGCGGTGTATTAGTCTGGGCCTGTCTTTTAAAGGTGCGTTCCAGTTCCGAGTATTCAAACTCAAGACTGAACTCAGTGTCAGGTAGTTCCAACACGATAGCCAGTTGCTTTCGGAGGGATTTAAGGGTTTCTTCAGATAATGGGCTGGGTAGTTCATCTGAGTCTGCCGTCAGCTCCAGAAGCTGTTGTATCAGATGCTCCCTGCCACTGAGCCTGGGTGCGAGCCAATGTAAAAGCTCCCGTGGATTAAGCAACTTATCCGCCAGTTCCCGGGATTCAGCCAGGCCGATTTGGAACGTAAGAGGCGGCGAATCACCGAACCGTACAACAATCGTTACCCCTTCGGGCTGTGTATTGGTAAGCCAGTGGTACACCCCGACAAAAGGCAGATAATCACGCCAGTTAGCAGGCAGGCTCAGAGTGGGCAGAAGCATCAGGTCGACCATCATTTTGTCAGTTACTGGCATAAAGGGCGGTCGTCTGAAATCGTGGTAATCGTCAGTGTCGTAGCCACCGCCTGAAGGGCTTTGAAACAACACAGGCTTGATTGGCATGCCGACAGTGGGAATGGCCCCGGCATTTTGAGTATCGAGCATTTTTTCTACTCGCCCATTTACCACTAAAAAAGGCTTTTTTGAACGCATATATTGCCCTGATGTGAATGGATACGGGTGATTAAAAGACTCCGGGCAAGGCTGGCTTTCTTTAATCGTCATTCTGCCCGTTCGCTCACTCAACCTAAGCACATAAAAATGAGTTGATTTATCACCATCAGAAAAAGCGAAAGGTACAACAGCACTGGCTTCATTAATAAAGCCTTGAGCGCTTAAGCCTTGTGCACAGATGATAAATGGCTGGTCAACCTGCCCGAAAATAGTGACTTCGCCAGTAAAAGACTGTGCTCGTGTACCCTGAGTTTTTGTAGCAACACTGACCGGCCTGGCTCGAATGGTTATAGAGGAATCACTTTGTTGGTTTACAGGCAACTGCCATTCCAAATATTCACCAGCGGCCACTTCAGGATTTGTGAAAGAGGAAAGGACTGTTGCTACAAATGCTACAGCAAACAACTGTAGAAAGGTGTAAAAGCTGTACATTGCCAGACCGGTTAGGTTGCTGAGTTTATTCAGAGTAGTCTGTTTTATTGACACGGAGAATTGAAATAAGCCTTATGCTCGTTTCCAATGAAACAGTAAGGCCTGAATCTGACTGAATGGCTGAAATACTAATCTGCAGTGGAGAGTTACGGGTCAGGCTACCTCCGCACAACCCCTCACAGGATTGCCTAGCAGCCTGTCGGACTTAAGGCTGTCCTACTGCGGTTGCAATAAATTGGTCTAAAAATTCCTGCTTCTTCGTCAAATAGCTCGCTATTCTCCTCAGAAGCAGAAATTTTTATCCTCAATTTCTTGCAATCCTCGCTACGGACGCTTAAGTCCGACAGGCTGCTAGTGGTTATCAACGATCGGCCTATTATGTCTGTTCGACCCTGACGCTCCGGAAACAGGATTCATACTCTGCCTGACCCTTTTTTCGAGCCGGTTAAGCTCATTCATAATCTCAGGTTCCCCTCTGTACTGAGCCCTGAGTTCGGCAATATTACGCAGGGGATTGACGCCTGCGAACTCTGGGTCAATGTCATTCTGACTGACCTGATTACCGGGCTGATGACCATAGGCAAGCTTCAGTTTATCTACCAGCTCCCTGACGACCTCCGAAATGGGATAATCCTCCGGTTCCAGACCAGCAATGGCAGCAGAAAATCCTTCCGCTTCCCGATAGATAACCGACACCGGCAAATGATCAGACAACCCGCTTTCCAGATCATTATCGACATCAAGCAACAGTTGACGTATTTCCGTATGGGATGCCCACTTTTTTTCAGTGTCCCCGTAGACCAGCTGGTAGTTATAAATACAGCGCCTTGTCACCTCGGGGTGTTCTTGCCAGCGATACCTTGTCCCATCTGGCTCCCGACGATCTTCCGGATTGATGGTTGCCTGGTCACTATTGACAAAAAATGACTCGCTGCTCTCAACCAGCCGGGTATCATTTTCTTCATCATGGGTATCGTAGTAAGTGTTAGAGAAATCCTTCCCCAGTGCCTGCATGTTGTGATTATACTCAGGGTCATTACATAATCTTTGCTCATCTGACCGGGCAAAGTTCAGGTCTCCCATCAGGAAGGTGCCATGATGGTGTCTCTTATTCCGCCTGTCGTTACTGCTATCCTCCTCAAACCACTTTCTGATTTGATACGACTGGTCAAAGCGAATCGCCTCATAGGGTTGACCCTCACTGGCCTGAAGGTGCGTATTATAAACCACGGCAGTCTTATCGTTACCGAGATCCAGCACGATCCGCAGTAGCCCTTTATTGATCCGCCGATCTTCTTCGACCAGATCAGTGAAAGGCCGGAAAGTTGCCACCTTTACAGGATATTTGCTGGCAATGACCAGACCACTGTTCAATCCGGTTTTTCGGGGGGCAACACTGTGAACGATATGATGGTAGTGACCTTTGAGATCCTGACAGAGTTGCTCCGTCGCCTGTTGGACAAAAGCCTCCTGGAAGCAGACAACATCAGGAGTTATGTCAGGATTGCGGGTTAATGCCCCGGCAATCTTCCGATAGCGCTGCTGTGTTGAGCGCAGGTCGTTCTTATTATGGGACGGCATCAGGCCAGTATTACAGGTCATCAAATGCAGGCCCCGCTCAGGTTGATAAATGGCGGGGGGTACATCAGACTGAATCAGGGAAATTTCTTTCATGTACCGAATTTCATCGTATGGTACAAGAAAAGTAACACTTGTTTTTGCGAAAAAAGCTTCGTCATAAAGTCTTTGATAATGTTGGAATATTTTCTCAAACAGTTCTCTAAACAAACTTGTTGCGCTTCGCATGTGTTCCGGAAGTTTATCAGCCCATGTGTAAAATTTATCAACCTTCTCTTCGTATTTTTTTTCAATTTTCTTTGTCTCAGGGTCGTCGGCATAGGTATTACCATCTTCAGAAAAGACTTTCTTTCGGTATAGACTTAATTCATCATCCCTTTTCTCATATAAGATGCTTTGGATTTCTTTCTTACATTCTTCATAATATCTTGGACGAAGATTGAAGTGTGGGTGATACAAAAGGTTAGTTATCCTGGCTACACAAACTCCAACCAGTGATCCAATGATTACACCTGCAACAGTTCCCAGTGGTCCAAATAATGTACCGATTGTACCGAGTGTGGCACCTGCAGCACCCGCTGCTACTTCTGGGAGGCCGACTTTGACAATATTATTACATGCTCTAAGGAATAACTTATGGTCATCATCACGCGTTATACTCTCAATATGCCCTGAAATTTTTTGAAAATAATCATTAAATCTATTTAACTCATCAACATTATCTGGACCCATGATGTCTGGATGTATGCCTTCCTTAATAGCATCAACTGTAATATTTTTGATCTCTTCTATGCCAGATGATTGACCATTATATTCCTTAACCCCCTTTTCAATTCTTTCTTCCGAAATTTTGATGGTTTTTTCATCAGGCCTCATCCTTGTTTTTAAGTATTTTTCAAAAACCGCTTTTTCATCTGTTTTCAGAACAGACAGAATTTCTTTTTCCAATTCTTTAGTTTTTGTTATTTCTTCTCCATTTTTGCTGTTGGATTGGGAACATGTAAAAATAAGTTTTGGAGTATCCTGAATACCATTTTCTTCTAAATTAGCCTTAAACTCTGATTTTATTTCTTTTTTGTCTCCTATCTTATCAGTACATGTATCGACCTTATTACAAACAAAAATAATTCTATTGCCATTTTTTACTAATGCTTCGATAGCTCTAAGATCATAACCAGTCAGATCCTTGTCAAATAAAAAGATAATGACATCGTTTTGCTCGATATTTTCAGCTCCAAGGTAGTCATTTTTTATGTATTCTTCGCCACCAGAGCGGCCATAACCTTTTGTAGTCCTGATTTCCACATCCTGAAAGCGGTAGATAGGGTCAGGCTTTTTATTGTAAATAACGGTTCTTTTAAATGGCTCCCAGCCAATTAGCCGGTTGCCCAGCGATGACTTGCCAACATTTTGCGCTCCAGTAAAGACAATCCTTAGTGTAGGAGGACTGCCATTCGAGCTCCTTTGTTGCATTAGATTCAATATAAATCTCTCGCTCCCTTCGTCATCTTTTGCATTGCCACCTATACCAGAGCGTCCGGCTCCCTCTTGACCAGAACCCTCCCTGTTACCACTTCCACTACCTGTTGCTCCGGTTTTTTTACTACCTCTAAGCCAGCTAAACATAGTCTGATAAATGAGTTTATTAATATCTTCTCCTTCATAGACCGTCTCCGTATCGGGTTCATGAGTTATAGTCATGTCTTTAAAGTTATCCGAACCAGCCAAAGTTTGTTCCAGCTGCTCCCACTCAAACTCCAGGTTAAACTCATGATCCGGCCACTCTGCCAGCGTATCGATTTGCTTTTCAATTTGCTGAAGGGAGTTTTCATCCTGTACAGACAGTCCTGCAGCCATATCCATAAGAAAGTGAATAAATTCTTCTCTGCCTCTAAGTTTGGGAGCAAGCCATTTCAGAAGCTGTTGCGAACTCCCCAGATATGCCGTTAACTGGCGAAACTCCGCTTGGCTGAGGTGTAACACAGTGGGTGATGAATCATTAAAACGGATGTGTAACGTCACTCCTGAATCATGATCGGGTTCGCCCATAACCCAATGGTACCAATGACTGCCCTTTAAGTAGTTGCGCCAGTCGGTGGGAATACGCAAAACCGGGAGTAGTGTCAGGGTAAAATCCCCTTTGTTCTGAATTGGAAAGTAAGGGGGGCGTTTAAAGCTATCGTCGTCATCCTGACCAAGATAACCACCTCTGTATAGATCAGACTCTCGTTTTTCTTCTGGTAAAGGCAGTCCTGCAAACCCTGGCAGACTCACAACCTGGCCTGATTTTTTTTTCTTTTTCCGAACAGATGAATCGTTAAGCCTCTCATTAACTTCCACGGTTTCCGGGGTTGAAGCGATTTCTATAAACTTATCGGACTCCGGACCTATTGCTGACAGGCGGGTCGTTAGCCAGTAGTTTGCCTTTTCAGCTCCCCCCGCAGTAATTGAAGTAGCGGTAAAATCCGACGAAGCAGGTGTTGCCCGAGCCAGAGAAGCCCAGACAAGAAAAGTTAGCAGATAAATTTTCCATATATTAACCAGCAGCCGTTGGTTCAGAAAGTGATTTTTCATTTAAGGAAACCAACAATAACAGAGGTAGTTAGGGAGGAGGAAAGTGCGAGAGTATTTCTCAACAACTGGCTGAAAGTAGACAATAGTCAGATTAACGTCAAAGGTGGTTTTGGAGTAGAGACTGAGTAGCTGCTCATTTATTCATTGTGACTGCTCTCCTGCGAAGAACGCAGGAGCTTCTTGCTTCATAGGCTACTGCTGGTTCAAAACAACCAGACTTACAAAGAAGCCTCCACAGGCAGAACCAAACAGCCCTTAAGGTAGAGCCGTCCTGCGATCGTTACCCTCCTCTTTGGCCAGGGAGCGGTCAAAGTTCAACTCTGAAGATGTTTGCCAATGACCTGCAACCGAAATGGAATGTGAACCTGATTTTCAGGCAGCAGCTTCAGGGCGATGGGTGCAGGGTTAATGCTTTTTGTTTCGAACAGTAAGCCAGATGGCAACTGCAAACAGAGGCAACCCAAAGACCAGAGTCAGAATTAAATATTGTTGTCCTGTATCCATTACTCATCCTCCAGTCGGTAGGAGCCTGACCGAGAATAGCGCCCGTAGCGAGGATGGCAGAAAATTGAGGATGAAAATTCGGTTTTGTGAGGAGAATAGCGAGCTATTTGACGAACAAAAGCGGATTTTCAGACCAATTTGCTGCCGCCGCAGTAGGGCAGCTATTCTCGGTCAGGCTCCTAGGCAATGTACCCAAACAACAACACCAGCGATGAACCAAACACCTCCAGTTCGAATAAAAAGGGTGATTCTGGAACGAGAGGGCCGAGCATACAGAGTGCCAGAGGTACTTTCACCAGATCATAGAATAGTTTGGACAAACTATCACACTGATTTTTATTCATTGATTTTACCTTGTCATTTCCTGAAAGGACATCATAGACCATGGAACTGGAGGCCTACCTGTTAGCATCTGCTTTTAGCTGTTGGCTGCACGCCGTGAATACCTGACCGGGGCGGGCTGTGATAGTAATTTGTGATTCAGGGGCTGTCCCGGATCTTATTTGACTGCTTTGTGGCTCTGCCGGTTGAGCCTTTAAAAGGTGTTTCAATCCTTGCTCATGACTCTGTACATCTGGTGCTTGCTAATAGAGCCAGGCTGGCGCGCGGGGTGGGAAAGAAAGACAAAATACAAACTACAGTGCACTTATGATCAGGTTGCGCATGGCGGCTTTTTACTTCGTACCGGCAAAACTCTCTCAAGCATAGCCTCGTTTTATCCCATGTATATCTCTAGTCTCCTCCAAAATTGATGCAGCTATTTTTCGGAGTGCTACCTGAAGACTAAAGTCGAAAAACGTTGGTGAAAAGGCGTTTATTCAGGATGGTGAGATCAAAGACACCGAGCCGAGTTTGGCGCGTGTGAGATGGAGATTTAAAATAATCAAGAATTGGTTCTCCTCGCAATTTCATTGCTCACTGTTGAAGGCTGCCCGATGGTTGGGCTTCATAGTCTTCAAGAAGTTTCTTGCACTTTCTTTGGCCAAGCTCGATAGCCAAGTCAAGAGCCGTCCAGCCAGCGTTATCCTTCTCTTTGGCCAGTGCGCGGTCAAAGTCCAGCAATGTCTGGATGGCCTCTGTTTGACCATTAAGAGCGGCTAAGTGGAGAGCCGTATTGCCATCGTCATCCTTCTCTTTGGCCAGTGAGCGGTCAAAGTTCAGCAATGTCTGGATGGCCTCTGTTTGGCCATCACGAGCAGCTAAGTGGAGAGCCGTTTCGCCATATTCATCCTTCTCTTTGGCCAATGAGCGGTCAAAGTTCAGCAATGTCTGGATGGCCTCTGTGTGGCCTTTAACAGCAGCGTATTGGAGAGCCGTCCAGCCAAAAAGGTTATCCTTCTCTTTGGCCAGTGAGCGGTCAAAGTTTAGCAATATCTGGATGGCCTCTGTTTGGCCATTACGAGCAGCTATGTGGAGAGCCGTATTGCCATCGTCATCCTTCTCTTTGGCCAGTGAGCGGTCAAAGTTCAGCAATATCTGGATGGCCTCTGTTTGGCCATTATGAGCAGCTACGTGGAGAGCCGTCCAGCCACGGTTATGCTTCTCTTTGGCCAGTGAGCGGTCAAAGTTCAGCAATGTCTGGATGGCCTCTGTTTGGCCATTACGAGCAGCTTTGTGGAGAGCCGTTTCGCCATTGTTAGCCTTCTCTTTGGCCAGGGAGGGGTCAAAGTTCAGCAATTCCCTGATCAACCTTGTGTTGCCAGTGCGGGCAGCAGAGTGAAAATCCCGAAGGCGCTGGGATCGGTCACTGTCCAACAATACCTGGGCCTTGACGGTCTCTGTGTGGCCTTGACGAGCAGCTAAGGCTGCGTGTGTAGCTGTCTCACCATCTTTAACCTTGTCTTTGGCCACGGAGTGTTCAATGACAACTTCCGGTACAAACAGTGGCGGAGCTGATGGCTCAGGATCAAGACTTGATGAAGCCAAAGGCTCTGAAAGCGGTGCCGACAATCCAACAAATGATGCTTCAAGTTTTTCTCGCTCTTTCTTCAACCAGCCAAGTCGCAGTGACCTGACTTGAAGCAGCTCGGCCTGTTGAAACAGCTCGTCCCAGCTGAGTTCAGGGTTGGTCTCCAACAGTGTTTTCAGAAGCTGCTGATGCTCAGGGTTACCCAGACTAAACCAAGACAATGCAGCTGCAGGTGAAGCATGCTGTAACAACATCTGAAGTACAGAGACACCGGCATGGTTGAAACGCTTAAGAAACGACCGGATGACTGCCGGTGAAGTATATTGAGCCAGATCGTGAAGCACGGTTCTGTTGTTACGATCTGTCTGATTCAAATCCTCAGCGACTATCGGTAAATCGAATTGTTGTAACAGGTCGAGCAGGCTTTCTTCCGTTCCTAAACGAATCATGAAACGGAACAGAGTCAGAGTATTGTCCATTAAAGGTGTTCCCAGTACCTGCCCTCTATAGTGAGTGCACTGACTTTGGGTATGATTTTGTAGCATTATTTGGCGAGCTTGAACGGTACCGGCAGTGGGTCTGAATTGTTGACACTGGTCGCATGTTAGATAGTGCCTTTCTGCGTGAGGCAGTAGTTCCTGAAGCAGAAAACCGCTCTGTTGGCAATCCAGACAAGCTAGCCTTAATCCGGCTTCTGACGCATACCTGTCCAGATTCGCTAACACCTGTCGTTTGCTGACGTGATATTTGGTTTGAAGCAACCTGATGGTGTAATAATCAACATCCGCGGACAATGCATTATGAGTGTAATCAGTACCTTTATTATCAGGTTCTGGATAATTCTGCCCTGGCTGGCCTTGTTTTTTTTCATTGTTGTGTGCCTGACTGCCTGAATCACTCTGTTTGCTGCCTTTATCCACTGCGGGATTTGGTGAAGTTGTGCTTTCGGAGTTTCCCAACTGTAGGGTTCCGGGGGGTGTCTGAGTCTTGGTCTGTCTTTTAAAGGTGCGTTCCAGTTCCGAGTATTCAAACTCAAGACTGAACTCAGTATCTGGTAGTTCCAACACGATAGCCAGTTGCTTTCGGAGGGATTTAAGGATTTCTTCAGATAATGGGCTGGGCAGTTCATCTGAGTCTGCCGTCAGCTCCAGAAGTTGTTGTATCAGATGCTCCCTGCCACTGAGCCTGGGTGCGAGCCAATGTAAAAGCTCCCGTGTATTAAGCAGCTTATCCGCCAGCTCCCGGGATTCAGCCAGACTGATTCGAAAGGTAAAAGGCGGCGAATCACCGAACCGTACAACAATCGTTAATCCTTCGGGTTGTGTATTGGTAAGCCAGTGGTACATCCCGACAAAAGGCAGATGATCACGCCAGTTAGCCGGCAGGCTCAGAGTGGGCAGGAGAATCAGGTCGACCATCATTTTGTCAGGTACTGGCATAAAGGGCGGTCGTCTGAAATCGTTGAAATCGTCAGTGTCGTAGCCACCACCTGAAGGGCTTTGAAACAACACAGGCTTGATTGGCAGGCCAACAGTGGGAACTGCCCCGGCATTTTGAGTATCGCGCGTTTTTTCTACTCGCCCATCTACCACTAAAAAAGGCTTTTTTGAACGCAGATATTGTCCTGATGTGAATGGATACGGGTGATTAAAAGACTCCGGGCAAGGCTGGCTTTCTTTAATCGCCATTCTGCCCGTTTGCTCACTCAACCTAAGCATATAAAGATGGGTTGATTGATCACTATCAGAAAAGGGGATAGGTGCAACAGCACTGGCTTCATAAGTAAAGCCCTGAGAATCTACGCTTTGTGCACAGGCGATAAATGGCTGGTTGACCTGCCCGAAAATAGTGACTTCGCCAGTAAAAGACTGTGCTCGTTTGCCCTGAGTTTTTGTAGCAACACTTGCCGACCTGGCTCGAACGGTTATAGAGGAATCACTTTGTTGGTTTACAGGCAACTGCCATTCCAAATATTCACCAGTGGCCACTTCAGGATTTGTGAAAAAGGAAAGGACTGTTGCTACAAATGCTACAGCGAACAACTGTAGAAAGGTGTAAAAGCTGTACATTGCCAGACCGGTTAGGTTGCTGAGTTTATACAGGGTAGTCTGTTTTTTTGACACTGCGAATTGGAATAAGTCTTATGCTAGTACGTCACTTCAATGAGTTTGATGTGAACAATCTACGTTCATCCTGAGCGGAGTCGAAGGGCGCTAAGGGTAATTGGCAGGGTCTTGATTGTTGGTTCGGAGTCCACATCCTTCGACTCCGCTCAGGATGAACGGGGAGCTGTATGGATATCAAGGCTTAGCTGCACTAGTCTCTCCCAAAATTGATGCAGCTATTTCTCGGCGTGCTAGCTGAAAACTAAAGTCGAGAAACGTTGGTGAAAAGAAGTTTATTCAGGATGGGGAGATCAAAGGTACTGCGCCGGGTTTGGCGCAGTATGAGGTGGAGGTTTGAAATAATCAAGAATCGGTTCTCCGCACAATTTTATTGCTCACTGTTGAAGGCTGCCCGATGGTTGGGCTCCATAGTCTTCAAGAAGTTTCTTGCACTTTCTGTGGCCAAGCTCGATAGCCAAGTCGAGAGCCGTATCGCCATATTTATCCGTCTCTTTGGCTAGTGAACGATCAAAGTTCAGCAATGTCTGGATGGCCTCTGTTTGGCCCTGTTCAGCCGCGAAGTGGAGAGCCATTTCGCCATCGTTATCCTTCTCTTTAGCCAGTGAGCGGTCAAAGTTCAGCAATGTCTGGATGGCCTCTGTTTGGTCTCTAAGAGCAGCTATGTGGAGAGCCGACCAGCCATCGTTATTCTTCACTTTGGCCAGTAAGCGGTCAAAGTCGAGCAATGTCCGGATGGCCTCTGTGTGACCATTACGAGCAGCTAAGTAGAGAGCCGTCCTGCCAGCATCATCCTTCTCTTTGGCCAGGGAGGGCTCAAAGTTCAGCAATGTTTGGATGGCCTCTGTTTGGCCATTATCAGCAGCAAAGTGAAGAGCCGACCAGCCATCGTCATCCTTCTCTTTGGCCAGTGAGGGGTCAATCTCCAGCAATTCCATGATCAACCTTGTGTTGCCACTGCTGGCAGCATCGTGAAAATCCCGAAGGCGCCTGGATCGGTCACTGTCCGACAATACCTCGGCCTTGACGGTGTCTGTTAGGACAAGAGACGCTTTGTTGCCGACGGCTGCCCGTAAGACCTTGGCGGTCTCTTCGTGACCCATGTGGCAAGCCAAGTCGAGAGCCGTATTGCCATTGTTATTCTTCTCTTTGGCCAGGGAAGGTTCAATTTTCAACAATATCCGGATGGCCTCTGTGCGGCCATTACGAGCTGCTTCGTGGAGAGCCGTGTTGCCATAGTTATCCGTCTCTTTAGCCAGTGAACGGTCAAAGTTCAGCAATGTCTGGATGGCCTCTGTGTGACCCCAAAAAGCAGCCATGTGGAGAGCCGTGTTGCCAAATCTATCCTTCTCTTTGGCCAGTGAGCGGTCAAAGTTCAGCAATGTCTGGATGGCCTCTGTTTGGCCATGACGAACAGCAAAGTGGAGAGCCGTTTCGCCATCCTTATCCTTCTCTTTGGCCAGTGAGCGGTCAAAGTCCAGCAATGTCTGGATGGCCTCTGTTTGGCCGTTATAAGCAGCTTTGTGGAGAGCAGTTTGGCCACGGTTATCCTTCTCTTTGGCCAGGGAGCGGTCAAAGTTCAGCAATGTCTGGATGGCCTCTGTTTGGCATTGATTAGCAGCTTTGTGGAGAGTAGTTCGGCCATGGTTATCCTTCTCTTTGGCCAGTGAGGGGTCAATTTCCAGCAATTCCCTGATCAACCTTGTGTTGCCAGTGCTGACAGCACGGTGAAAATCCTGAAGGCGCTCGGATCGGTCACTGTCCAACAATACCCTGGCTTTGACGGTCTCTGTGTGGCTTTGAGCAATAGCAAAGTGGGATGACTTTGCCCCATCAGGCAACGAGCTTTTTTCTTCTGGCTTCACTTTAGGTCGAACATCAAACACTTTCGTCACAACAATATTAGGCAGTCGGATGGTTGTTAATTGATTGGCTGAAATACTCTTGCGGCAGTGAGAACACTCTTTTTTGTCTTCTACCCAACGGATAATGCAATCTTTATGGAAGAGCTGACCGCAACAGGAAGTGGCCACAACATTTTCGACCATTGCCTCCATGCAAATTAGACACTCCATATGAGCTACTGCGTCAAACAGCGGCGGAGCTGATGGCTCAGGAACAAGCTCTGACGAAGCCAAAGGCTCTAAAGGCGGTGCCGAAAATCCAACAAATAAACGCTGAAGAAATGACTGGATGACTGCCGGTGAAGTATATTGAGCCAGATCCTGAAGCACGGTTCTGTGGTTACGATCGGTCTCATTTAAATCCTCAGCGACTATCGGTAAATCGAATTGTTGTAGCAGGTCGAGCAGAGTTTCTTCCGTTCCGAAACGAATCATGAAACGGAACAGAGTCAGAGTATTGTCCATTAAAGGGGCTCCCAGTACCTGCCCTCTATAGTGAGTGCACTGACTTCGGGTATGGCTTTGTAGCATTATCTGGCGAGCCTGAACGGTACCGGCAGTGGGACTGAATTGTTGACACTGGTCGCATGTTAGCCAGTGCCTTTCTGCGTGAGGCAGTAGTTCCTGAAGCACAAGCCCGCTTTGTTGGCAATCCAGACAAGATAGCCTTAATCCGGCTTCTGACGCAGGCCTGTCCAGATTCGCTAACACCTGTCGTTTGCTGACGTGATACTCGGTTTGAAGCAGCCTGATGGTGTAATACTCAACATCCCCGGACAATGCATTATGAGTGTCATCGGTAGGTTTGTTATCAGGTTCTGGATAATTCTGCCCTGGCTGGTCTTGTTTTTTTTCATTGTTGTGTGTCTGGCGGACTGAATCACTCTGTTTGTTGTCTTTATCCGCTGCGGGATTTGGTGACGTTGTGTTTTGGGAGTTTCCCAGCTGTATGGTTTCGGGGGGTGTCTGAGCCTTGGTCTGTCTTTTAAAGGTGCGTTCCAGTTCCGAGTATTCAAACTCAAGACTGAACTCAGTGTCTGGTAGTTCCAACACGATAGCCAGTTGCTTTCGGAGGGATTTAAGGATTTCTTCAGGTAATAGTTCATCTGAGTCTGCTGTCAGCTCCAGAAGCTGTTGTATCAGATGCTCCCTGCCACTGAGCCTGGGTGCGAGCCAGTGTAAAAGCGCCCGTGTATTAAGCAGCTTATCCGCCAGTTCCCGGGTTTCAGCCAGGCTGATTCGGAAGGTAAAAGGTGGCGAATCACCGAACCGTACAACAATCGTTACTCCTTCGGGCTGTGTATTGGTAAGCCAGTGGTATACCCCGACAAAAGGCAGATAGTCACGCCAGTTAGCAGGCAGGCTCAGAGTGGGTAAGAGAATCAGGTCGACCATCATTTTATCAGGTACTGGCATAAAGGGCGGTCGTCTGAAATCGTTGAAATCGTCAGTGTCGTAGCCACCCCCTGAAGGGCTTTGAAACAACACAGGCTTGATTGACATTCCGACAGGGGGAATGGCCCCGTAATTTTGAGTATCGCGCGTTTTTTCTACTCGTCCATCTACCACTAAAAAAGGCTTTTTTGAACGCAGATATTGCCCTGATGTGAATGGATACGGGTGATTAAAAGACTCCGGGCAAGGCTGGCTTTCTTTAATCGCTATTCTGCCCATTCGCTCACTTAACGTAAGCATATAAAGATGGGTTGATTTATCACTATCAGAAAAGGGGAAAGGTACAACAGCACTGGCCTCATAAGTAAAGCCCTGAGCGTCTAAGCTCTGTGCACAGACGATAAATGGCTGGTCGATCTGCCCGAAAATAGTGACTTCGCCAGTAAAAGACTGCGTTCGTGTGCCCTGAGTTTTTGTAGCAACACTTGCCGACCTGGCTCGAATGGTTATAGAGGAATCACTTTGTTTTTTTATAGGCAGCTGCCATTCCAAATATTCACCAGTGGCCACTTCAGGGTTTGTGAAAAAGGTAAGTGCTGTTGCTACAAATGCTACAGTGAACAACTGTAGAAAGGTGTAAAAGCTGTGCATTGCCAGACCGGTTAGGTTGCTGAGTTTATTCAGGGTAGTCTGTTTTTTTGACACTGCGAATTGGAATAAGTCTTATGCTCGTTTCCCTTGAAATGGTAAGGTCTAAATCTGACTTAATGTCTGAAATACTAATCTGCATCAGAGTGTTCCGAGTCAGCCTGGAGTGCTGCTATATCCCAAATTTCAGCGGCTTCGATGTTGACAGTTAACAGCCAGACCACTGCGTGGTCGAGTTCAATTTTGTAGTAACCTCCACCGGTATGAAAGGTATTAAGCAACTTTGCTTTGCCATCGACTGGTATATGTTGAATATCCCAGAGCCTGATATCACAGTCGCTCCGGGTGAATACTCGAGTGTTGTTGCGGGTAAAAATCGCTTGTTTAACTGCGCAGCCATGGTTCATCGTTGCAAGAAGCTTAGGACTATTCTTTTTAATCTGGGTTCCATCCCAAAGTTTGGCGGTATGGTCACCGGAAGTGGTGACAATATAACGACCTGTTGGGTCAAAAGCGATAAAATATACATCCTCATCATGTCCCATAAATGCCAATGGATCAGTATCTCCGCTGATAATACTATCCATATGCCACAACGCGGCACAGTTGTCACCAACCATAGAGACGCCAATTTGCCTGCCCTCATGATCGAAGGTAACAATGTATGGGCTTCCTCCGTCTTCATTAAGCTTAATATGACTGGGAGTTTTGCTTTTAATTTTGCTTAAATCCCAAAGTTCAGCAAATGACCAATAATAATTTACATGTATTCCACTCAGAACATAACGACCTGTAGGATGAAATTGAATAGAAACTGCTGGGTAACTTTTTACTTTGGCTAACAGCTTCGGTTTATTATCCTCAAGTTGATAGGTATCCCACACACCAAGATAATTATCGCCATCGTCATTATACCCAGCCGCTAATTTGTCACTTTTACGACTGAAATCAAATGAATAAATACCATTAAAGTCGTTATCCAATGTTGCCAGATAGGGCAAAGTACCATTACTCACCCTGGCATACCATAACTTCAGGGAATTGCCTGCAATACCAACTAATCGACCAGTCGCATCAAGTTTTATTCTAAAATCCTGGGAATCCAATACCGGACCTTTTACTTTTACTAGCGCTGTTGCCAGAGTTCGATTAGTCCGTGTCATATCAAAAAGGCCAAGATGGGAGTAGGTATCACCGGCCTGATTTTTTCCTTTGGCAGCAACGTATAATCGTTCCCCCGTTAAATCAAAGGTCGCATCCACCAGTTTATCGCAGCAATCACAAACATCCCGAGGTTTAATTATGATGACGGGCTGGTTATCCTGCCCAAATACCACTGGACTGGCCACCCAGAAGGCGAACCCTACAACCCGGCAGATCATCCAGCCTAAAGCCTGCGCTTTCATTGTCATTCTCCAACAGAACTTTTTTTACCTGAGGGTCTCACCTGCCTGATACTTAATTGCCAGAGTTTTGCCGTGAAGTCATCGGAAGCGGTAAGAACCTGCAGGAACGAATTATGTAGCAGCCCACGAATGAACGGAGGCATAAAAATGTCTGGTTTTAAGGCAACTGGATTGAAGCAAGCTGAATTCACTGAATTTGGGTGATGCAGGGTGTTCACCAGCAACGGCTTTCCTTGGCTGATAGCCGTCATATCCCAGACACCAGCCGTATAATCTTCTGAAGCGGAAACTGCCCAGTGACCTTTAGTGTCAAAGCTGACATCCCGTACCGGTGCTGCATGTTCAATGGTGGCCAGTAATTGGGCGCTATGCTTTTTTTCTGCCCCGGAGGTGTCCCAGTATTTTGCAGTATGGTCATCCGAGTAAGTGAATAATTTTGAACCGGCCGGTTGCCAGGTCAGGCCAGTGACTGAACCATTATGCTTTATAGTAGTTAACAGTCTGGCTGCGCCGCTGGAGATTGCGCTGAAATCCCAGAGTCTTGCGGTATGATCGTCGGATGCCGTTGCAGCCAGAGTATCCGTAGCCGGATCGAAAGCCCCCTGATAGACAGGGCCATAGTGCTTCAGCGTCGCTAATAATACAGGGTTTTTGTCTTTTATCCGGGTTATATCCCAAAGCCTGGCCGTCCAGTCTGCTGATACAGTCAACACTTGTTCCGCTTTGCTGCTGAAGACAGCCTGAAATACGGTAGCATTGTGCTCCATTGCTGCCAGCTGCGTCACCTTGCCTGATTCGACCTGGCTAAGATCCCAGAGTAGAGCCGCCCCTTCGGTGCTGACTGTCAGCAGCAAGTTGCCTGATGGTGAAAAGCTGGCATAAAGGACGTTGCCATTGTGATTAAGGGTTGACATTAGTGTGGGGAAATTCGCTTAGGGATGGTTAGCCACCCAGATTTTTGCCGAATTGTCGTTGGAGACGGTCACCAGTAAGCTGTTGTCAGGACTGAAAAATGCACCATTCACCCCGTTATCATGAGGAAGGTTTGCCAGCTTTTGAGCTACTTTTTCTATGGGTTGGCCGGTAGTGTAAAACTTTGCGTAATGATCCGCCGACGCTGTGGCAAACCATCGCCCATCGGAGGAGAAAACGGCCTTTTTTACGCTTCCGGCATGGAAGGCATTGGCGACCATTTCCGGTGCATCGTTCGGGGCAGCTTTTGTCAGGCAGACAAAGGCTGAGAATAACACTAAGAAAAAGAACCTGACTTTCCGGGGGTGCTGCTTATGAAGAACGTGAATCGTGATTTTCATAAAAGGCATTAACTCAGTGGTTATGGAAACCCCTTCAGTTTTCTGGGGAAATCCTTTGGTAGGTAATGCGTTTTGAGTATCGGTAATAACAGGCCACCGGGGTCACTATTGCTACAGCCAGTAGAATGACACCACCGGAGATGCCCAGAGCCAGTGCAAGATCATTGGATTTTTTTTGGCTGCTGTTGTGATCAATGCAACCCTGAGGATAAGTATTGGTTTTACCATAAACTTGCCACTGGGCTGCACAGTCGCAAACATCCCCACAGTCTTCGGGGCACTGAACCTCTTCACAGCCCTGGTTATTGCTGCAAAGCACGGGATCATTGGGTGACTCCCTCCAACCACTTGGATAGACAGTAATATCGCAGGTTTCTACTGTTTTGAAATTGCTGCAGGTGCCTGTGCCATAGCCTCCCTTGCAGCTGTCAAACTGCACATCATCACAGGAAAAGTATTGCAGCTGGCAGGGTTTACCGGATGTTGGCAGGCAGTTGCCTGGTGTCGTTTCCTGCCAGCCTTCGTGGCCGTGGCCACGGCAGTCATTATCACATTTTAGCGATTCACAACCGGAAGCATGCTGGCAATGGGTGCGACCTCCCGAACCAGCAAAGCTGGATTGATGGGGTACAAAGTGAACTGTGCAGCCCGTTTTCTGAGCATCGTTGTAACACCGGCCCAAACCATAGCCATTCTGGCAAAAGTCCAGCTTGAGCTGGGAGCATTTAAAGAAGCGTAACTGACAACTTCCGTCGTTTAAGCCAGTGGCGCAGCCCTCGGGCAAAATCGATGTATGATTGTTGAGCATCCAATGAGCCTTACACGACGGGCATGATAATTTTTCACAGCCATCCGGGTTAGAACAGCTTTCGGTCTGGTGATTTGGCAAAACTTTTGTCGTACAGCTTTCTCCAGACACGGGGTTTTCGCAGTGTCCTTTTCCAAACCCCTCTCTACAAAATTTAAAAAAAGCGTTATCACAATGTAAAAACCTGAGCTCACAACTTCTCCCCCGGTTTGCTGCACAATTACCGGGAACGACTTCCGTTTTATGATTGAGCTGCCAGGAGCCTTGACAACCATCGGTGCAAGCGATGCTTTCACACCCACTCTGGTGATCACATTTAAGATGATGCCCATTGACCGTTTTATTAAAAGGATCAGGGTAATAATTCACAGTACAGTTTCGGTTGGAGTGCTCGATGTGCTGACATAACCCAGTGCCATAGCCCTGATAACAAAAATTGAAATCGACCTGGTTGCACTTAAAAAACTGTTGTTTGCAACTGTCGTCTGTTGAGCCGGGAATACAAAAAGCAGGTTCAAAATGAATGTCACCGTTAAGCCCCCACTTTGCAACACAGCTGCAAGGTATTGACGAGTCATTGACACAGTCCTGAGGGCAGCTAACCGCCTCACAACCATCAGCTTCGTTGCAAGTGACTGGCTGGCCTCTGTAGCTTCCGGAAAAACCTTTGGGAAAAGTGACCATTGAGCAGGTTTCGTTAGTGACACTATTTGTGCACCGACCAGCCCCGAAACCACTTTTGCAGCTATTAAGAGAAGGGTTTGCGCATTGAATATGTTTAAGTTGACAGTTGTCGTCCGCATGGGCCGGTAACTGACTCAGCAGGAATACAAGCAACACAATACTGGGCTTTGGCGTGAAGTATTCTGGAAATAGCATCTATGCCACCAGCGGGTTGCCAATAATCAAAAACCGATAGGAGTCTAGTAGAGAGTGTTCTTTTGTTCTATTCGAAAGCCACACTTTTTTCGTTTTATACATTGAGGCCTGACTTCAGAGTATCTGAATTCAGGTTGATCTGATTATTTCAGTCCAGACCCAGCGCTACAGGCTATACTCCATCGTCGTTTCTATCCTATCTCTCAGGCCTGCTAAAGCCTGCGCTACGGCACCGCTGCCCGCTGTAAATAAGCAGGCGGCGTAAGTGTTGATTCATCAGAGGTTATTTATTATGAAACTGCACAACTACCAAACATTTTTCTATTGTTTGTTATTGCTCATTTTATCTGCCCGAAGCTTTGCCGAACTGTCAGACAACAACATTCAGGATCATATCGTTACTTTTTCTCCCGGTATCTATATAGGCGACGACTTTCAGCTCTGCTTGGGTGTCCGTCTAAGCGCAGAAATTTTGTTAACCAGCCCCGAATGTGTTCGGTTGATTAGCAAGCAATATAATGCTGACATAACAGTCGATGTCTTGAACAGACAAAAGCGGCCTCAGGGCAAAGTCAGGTTACTTGGCAGAACTGAGAGCAAAAAAGGTCTTCTGGGAATAGATGCTCAAAACGAAGGTCAGAAAATACATCGGACATATCCCGCATTACGTCACAGACCCCTTGACATACTGACGGCTGTAGAGGGGGTTTATTTACGACCAGTGGATGCTGCGATACAGACCGTACCGTCGATAGTTAATCACCAAAGATCAGATACCCATCACTATTACACCTTGAATAGTCGTGATCCGTTACCAGCGGGTTCTCCAATGGTTCACGAAGGTAAAATTGTCTGTGTCGTCTCGGCTGACGGAACTTGCAGAGCACCTGTAATGGATAAAAAAACCTTAAGCAGAATAAAGGTAGATTGTCGTTCTTTACTGCCTGATTTCTATTTTTATTCCGGGTGTGTTAACAGAACGATCACTCATTGCAGTTACGATCTGGGAAGTGTTGACGGAAAAGGAACCTGCATAAACTCACAGTCACAGGAAAACTGCCAATTCACCACGAGTGAAAGCTATTCAACCGAATCAATAGCGTTTACTGACAGTATTACCTGCCCTTCATGCAGTGCAGACTTTTTTGGTGATACCGAAGAACCCTATCCCTCAGACATCTGTAAGCCTTCCATGTGCATAAAAGGTTGTATCTCACAAAGCCGTTCGAACAATAATACAGAAAAGACGAATGCGCTGCGATTGCAAAATAACACCATGAGCTTCAAAGTCATGGAAAGTTGCAGCCAATGCCTGTCAGAGGAACAGCAGATGTTTAACAGCTGTTCTCAAATTTGCCAGAGTGGTATGTCTTATCCAGCCTGCAAAGCTTGTTTTCGAGCTGTACAAGAGAAAGAAAAAGAGTGTCAGCAAATTTGCAGTGGTAATTAAAACAGCCACCTGACAGTGAAGCGTACTTGAGAGAGTGCGCTTTTGTCGGGGCAGGAGTGTATTTTGATGAAAACGAAACAATGCCTGTTAAAAGAACAAATAGGTAACGTTATTTTTTTCTTTCTATTCATTATTAGTTTTTCCAAACAATCTGTTTATGCGGAGGAAGATACTGAAGGCAACGCTTTCGCTAATCTTGTTTACTTCCAACCCCGGATTTATATTGCTGAAAAGGCTCAACCTTGTATTGGGGTGCGAGTTTCAAAAAAGCAAATTCTTACATCGCCATCCTGTGCTAAGGAAATACTCGCGCTATTCAAGCAAGCGGTTGAGATAAATGTACTGAGTCCCGCTGGCGTGAAGCTTGGCCATGTTCAAACTTCACATAATCGGTCGGCTAAAGCAGGTCTGCTGTCTATAGATCTTTATGCTGATAACCTACCCTATCAACCGTCTGTAATGAGTACCGTTAATGCTACAAATGGAATTGAGTTATCGGCTTATTACATGCGTGATAGCGATGAAGAGATGAATGTTACTTTTAGCTTTGATAGCCAGCAAAATTCCCGAGTGCAAACAATGATCAAGCTGCCATCGGATATCAGTATCCCTGATGGGGCTCCGGTTAAACTAAGAAACAAGCTGTTCTGTGTAGTGGTAGGCGATACTTGCATCAGGTCATCCTACTTATTAAATGCCTTTGCAAAAGACAATGACCCCAGATGTCCAAAGGCTAACGCTACTTACTATTTTAATTGCGGAAAAAGGGCAATAGACAATTGTCATCAAGATATATCACCAGAAGAGGGTATAGATATTCATGCAAGTGGGGCATGCGTTAACCCTGAGTCAAAAGAGCATTGTACATTCAACTCTCAGTTAACTTTTGTTCCTGGTGCCGGGAGTTTGGGTTATATGGGAGCGTATGATCAGATTAAATGCAAATCTTGTTCAGCCCAGTATTCGTGGACTAATTCGCCGCCGTTGCCCGCCCGAAAATTTGTGATTTGCACACCTAAAGGCTGTATGCCTGATTGTAAAGATAAACCTGATCCAAAGCCTGATCCAAAGCATTCTGGCAAAAAACCTGTTAACTCCATCGTAGAATGGACAGTTGGAGGAGTTGCAACGCTTGCTTTGGTTGGTACAGTTGCTACAGTGGGCTACCTGATGTACAAACGCCGCCACAGGGCAAATTATCAGGGTTTGTAGTTCATGTCCTCTGACAGAGAGTATTACAAATGTTTAATCCAACTCTGCCGCTCTGATATAACTGAATGGCTGTAACAGGATTAAATGAATATTAAAGTGAGTCTTCTGAAGGTAGCGGCCTTTAAGGTGGTCGGTGTTTTTTTGCAGACTCGTTATGTGGCTATACTCCGTCTGGAACTTTGTTTGGAGTTAGAATCAGGTTGAGGTAACGCTATGAAGCTTGTTCATGCTTTATTTCTTATGTTTCCGTATTGGGGTTTTGGTGATTCAGAAGTAGCTGTTTTTGTTCCTAATCAAAAGTGTTCATGTTATCCAGCTGGCTTCCCTGGACTGAATGTAGATATAAATTTTGAATCTGCCATTCAAAAAAATATTCTAGAGTGGTATAACTGTTCTTATAACTATGAAACCGAAGCATCAAATTGTTCTGGAATGATAGCCAATGACTCGTCCTGTTATGTGTCATATTCTGGTAAAATATCATATTCTGGTAAAAATAGTGAGACTGAGGATCATTTCCTTTCTATCAATTGCAATGATAATTCATGTGTAACAAGTATTACCTCTCATGGGTGGAGTCCATATGTGTGCCAAACTCCTAAAGGTTGCTTTTCACTAGTAAATGATGGTACATGTGTTTTACCGAAAACGTTTAAGAATGAGAATGATATAAAACTTTATTATGATTTTCACGATTGGGAAATAGACTGGCTTTACTGTAGTTCTGGCCAAGGCGAGGCATTTTTATACAATTCGAAAAAAAATGTAACAGCTACAATCTACGATGATAGCTGTGGTACCCCCTACTATGGATGCCCTTTCGGCTGTTCTTCTGATCAAATAAAGAATTGTCAACCTTTTGATTTTATTCGCGACGGAAGTTGTGATGTGAAATATTTTGTCTGTGATAATATCAACTTTCTGGCTTGTAAAAATGGTGAAGCTATCGGTAATTGCACAAATCCAAGATCGAATGAAATATGCCGAATTTCAAATCAAGATAATAGCAATGGTAATTTAAACTGCCCAAGCTGTGGAGTTGGGTGGAGTTTAAGTTCAATAGGTTATCCTGTACGCGACAATATTTTTAGGCAATTTTATGTTGAATCTTGCATTGAGCCCGTAAAAGATGGAAGCTGTCACCTTCCTGATTCGTTTAAATGCAAAGGTGTTTTATGGGATGTTTGTGTAAATGGGATTGGTCAGGGCAAATGCACCAATGATATGGAGAGTTGTGATATTATCATGTCGTCTGATTGCCCAGTCACAAAATCCAAGACTTGCGGGGCAATTAAATGTGATGGTTGTGAAGCAGGCTGGAATCTACCAGATCAACCGGCTCTTTATGATTTCCCACTAGGTTGTATGAATAAACCTTCTCCTTTTTCTCCTGGCAATGAAAAACTTATTATTCCTTTATCTGTGGCTGGAGGTGTTGTATTTGTTGGAATAGTCGCTGCCATTGTCGGGGTATCAGTTTACTTTTGTAAGTATCGTTATAGGCGACAAGGGTATCAGCACATTGATGGGCTGGTAACAAACTGAGACAGGCTGTATAGCTCGGATAGCAGGTGGTGTCTAAGCTCCAGCCCCCACACTAGACCGTCATGCGGGTCTGCAGCGTGCGGTTCAAAGAGGCTGGTGAAACCTGATCAATAAGTCTTTCAGATAAACAAGCCCAAGGCTTGTATGACAAGTGTCGTTTAGAGCCTATTACACTGAAAAAGTTTTGCTCTACCAGTAAAACTACTGGAAAAGAATTGGAAGAGACTGTTTTTCGGCCCTATACTCACGCCTTCAACACGCATCACGCCCATCACACCTTTCACACCCATCATCTAGTCAAGGTTTTAATGATGATCATCGATCCACACAAAATAATTGGCTTCAGTCTTCTATTTACGTCGCTTTCATGGGGTGCGGCTGTAAATACTAACTCCCTTCCTGTTGCGGAAGCACTTGTAGAATTTTTTCCTGAAACAGATTCTCCCCCTTGTCGTGGGGTGCTGGTTTCGAAAGATTTAATGGCTACTTCGCCAATATGCGTCCAAAAAGCAAGGGAACACTCAAATGATGGATTGATTGAAACTTTAACATTATCAGGTGAGTCTGTAGGATACATCGCTGAACACTCTGATAAGCCCCTTGAAAGCAATATGCTACTGAATATCAGCCTTGATAGTGAGACCTTCAGGCCGGGGAGTTATCCTGTCTTTAATGATGATTTATTACTTCCAGAGCAAGCATTTACGTACAATGTTAATGAAAAACAGCAGCTGGTTCAGCAGCCAGTCACTCTTGCTCTTGATGAAACTCGAAGTAAGTCGACATTTATTATTTCCTCAGAGTTCTCAATACCACAGGGTTCACCAGTCTTCGACCTCAAAAACCAGCTGGTTGGCCTGAGAGGTACGGGCAACCAATGCTTCTTTGTCAGCGAACTGCCAATTGCAAGATTCAGAAGAGATCTAAAAGATGACCCGTATGATCCATATGATGATTCAGATGACGAATTTGATCCACAAATAATATATATTGCTTTAGGAATCGCTGCTGCTGTTGGTGCAGTAGCCACAGCAATATTTTATCTTTCTACCTACCATAAAGCCCGTGCCGTAGGTATGCCTGCCGAGGTTTACTGGGCTGGTATTCTGAGCCAGAAACACTGTGGTTACTGCAGCTTCGATTCTGCATGTTATGGAGTTATTGGGATTTGCTGCTGCCCGTTCATCTTTTGGCCTCTATCTGCTTATCGTGCAGCGACAAACTGGATAGAAGATTATGGTGGCTTACGCGCAGATCAGGCCCCTATTATTCATCAGCCTCAACAATCAGCACCACCGCTCTATTCTCAGTAGTATTAATCGGCATTCCCTCATCCAGGGAAAGAGGTTTGCTCATTGTATACGACAAATATCAGGAGTAAGTCAGCGAGATCCACTATCTTGAAGTTTTTAAACTCAAAATACCTCAAGATGATGGAACCCGCTGATCTACTCATTAAGCAATTTAGAACCTGTCTGGAATAAGACGAGTGTCGACTGAATGTTCTTGCTTATCTTCTGCATAAACCCAGAGCAACCTTTATTCGAGGTAAACTTTCCGCTCCCCGGCAGGATGAAATTGTGAATACAGTGAAAGGGCTGGGGCTTGTGTTATGAGCAACATTCAATTTCTGGAAGTTTTATCTATGCGAAATTTTAATGTTCTACTTGGCGCATTGCTGCAAATCCATACTTGGGTATTACTATTACTACTGCCCCTGGCTTCAGAAGCTACGGCAAACAATAACAAATATAAAGTATTTAAAACGCCAGCTGATTCTTCTGTCAGCTTTCAGATAGTTCAGGATAACGCCACTCATGTTATTTGCCTGGGAGCCCGTACCTCTCATGTTGAGCTATTTACCAGTATTAGCTGTCTGAAAAGGCTGAAAATTCATGAAGATTCAGGTGATGAAATTCATGTACTGTCAAACAGAGGTGAGGATTATGGAGGCATACGATTTGTCTCTGAAGAAGTAATAACAGGTTCAGAGGCTGGAAAGTTAACGACAGTTCTCTTGAGTTCTGCCGGTAGGCCAAACAATCGTTGGCCAAGAATTGACAAAGAAGATTATGTTTCAGATATACCAATATCGGTACAAAGTTATTCTCCATATACAGGTAATGATGAACGCAAACAGCATAGGGCAAATGACTGGCTGCTTAGTGGATGCCAGAATGAGCAATGCGCTTTACAAAACGATGACAACCTAAACTTGAGTGACGGTGAAGCTATTTTTCGGAACGAGAAATTGTTGTGTGTGAATGCGTCAGGGCACTGCAACATGGCAAGATCAGTAAAGAGAATTAACGATGGTTCATGCAAGTTGAAATGCTTCCAGTGTTTGGTCACTGATTCGGATGTTTGTATTGAAGGTTCTGGTAGTGGAACCTGTATCAACCAAAAAACACAGCAGATATGTGATTATGGTGCTTTTCGTAGAAAAAAAGGTGATATTGATTGCCCATGGGGTTACTGCTCAGTTATTAGTTGTCCGGCAGGTTATAATCCACCTGATTCTCCGGATACCTGCGAGTGTAAGGCTTTCTTTGGTTTTCGGGATCATTCGCTCCACCAAAAAAACTGCACCTCTTTGCACCCGGACAACTGTATTGATACCACTGGTAATTGTCCACAATGTCACGACGAAGATGATAACGATCACTTGATGGGTATACTTGTCGGTAGCTTGGCTGTTCTCTGTGTAGTGATTCCAACTACTTATTGTTTGTATAAAAATCGCCACCATTTCGGATATAAAAAATTAGGCAATTGAGGTTATTATGGTTTGCAATAGGTTTTCTCAGTTAATGTAACGCTGATACATAGACCTGTGACAGCAGTAACATTTTCCTGAATAAAAAAGCACGATTAATAAAGCGCGCTTTTATCAAAACAGAGAGCATTAGCATGATGAAAGCTAAGTCAAGTCACCAAAAAGACAGAATAAAAAATATCACTTTTTATTCTGTCTTGATTTGCAGTTGTATCAATCACTCAGCTTTTGCAGAAACTGATACTGAAGATGGAGTTTTATCCAATCTTGTGTACTTCCAGCCCCAAATTTACATTCCGGAGAAAGCTCAGCCTTGCCAAAGCATTCGTGTTTCAGATGACCCTATATTAACCTCGACAGCGTGTTACAAGAAAATATTTCATATGACGAGACAGGCACTACAGCGAAAGATATCTGCAACCTGCAAGGACGTGAAGAGCTGCTTTCAGAAATCAACTTACGTATTTGGGGCAAGGAACCTAACCCAGAGTAGCCCAACCAGATCCCCAGAAGCTTCCAAAAAATCTCAAGATGAGTAACCGCTTTTCACCACCCCGGTTGATATTTACCTAAAACCTGCCGTCAAAGAAATGGTGACTTGGGCTTAAGGAAGAGACACTGTACATGTACCCTGAGTTTTTTGATGATAAGCCGATTGACCGCCTTATCAGCGAAGTTATACAAGCCGAACACATGAACGATAAGGTACTTGGTCAGACTCTCGATAGTCTGCACGACGCTGGTGTTAACGACTTGTATCGCAATCTGGCCGTCAAGGTCGTCAATTATCCGAAACTTCCTTACAAGGCATTAAATCTGGACGGCACGAGCTTTCATGTGGGTGAAGTCTATAACAATCATGACAATAGACGACTTGAACTGTATTCATATCGGGTTGTTTTATTAGCTGCACTAACAGCGATCAGGCTATTTCAGACCATTTCGTGGAGGTCCACGAAATGGTCCCGATCGGCTCCGGCGCCAAACGCAAACTGCCCGACGTGCGCCTGTCCCGCTACGCCTGTTATCTGGTGGTTCAGAACGGTGACCCGACCAAGCCAGTGATCGCCAATGGTCAGACCTACTTTGCCCTGCAAACCCGCCGTCAGGAGCTGGCCGATGATCAGGCTTTCAAGCAGCTAAAGGAAGATGAAAAACGTCTGCTGCTACGGGAAGAGATGAAAGAGCATAATAAACAGTTGGTGGACGCTGCCGCCGATGCGGGAGTCACCAGCAATATGGATTTTGCCATTTTCCAGAACCACGGTTACCGGGGTCTTTATGGCGGGCTGGATGCCAAAGATATCCACCAGCGCAAAGGGCTGAAAAAAAGCCACAAAATTCTCGATTTTATGGGTTCGACCGAACTGGCCGCCAACCTGTTCCGGGCTACCCAGACCGAAGAAAAGTTGCGCCGTGATCAGGTGCAGGGCAAAACCCAGGCCAACCAGACCCATCATCAGGTCGGCGCCAAAGTACGCCAAACCATTGATGAGCTGGGTGGCACCATGCCTGAAAACCTGCCCACACCGGAAACCAGCGTTAAACAACTGGAAAAGCAAAAAAATAAAATCAGCAAAGCGGTGGATGATCAGGAATGAAAGACTACCCTGTTTCTGCCCTGTTGAAACTCCTCAGCCATGGATAATGCCGTTTTGCCCCCCCGGTTCGACACATTACTGACCGGGCTGCCCTACCCTGCACCTGAGTCAAAGCTCTGGAGCAACCTTTCCAAAAACTCCCGATAACCATGCGCTTAATATCCTGTTATCCCCCATGATTCAGAAAATGCTGGAACAGAAACTGTGGCGGTTTAATGTTGGGCTGCCGGGGGAACAGGGTTATTACACCATCGACCCTGCCTTTGCCGACAAATGTTACGAGATAGAAGGCAGCCGTCTTTTTGGGCGACTGGGTCACCCTGTCTGGGAAGCCTTTAGAAAACAGGCTGAACAGTGGCGGAAAGAAAAGCATTCGGGGAAAAAACCCGACAACAAATTACACAAGGTTCAGGCAAGTCAGTTAAGGGGCGATGAACCCATGCAAGTGGTAATTGATTTTGTTTCCATTCTGTTATCTGCCTACAGTGGAAGGGCAATGGAGGTATTTTATGGAAAACCTATACAAAACCGATTACACCCAATGGCTGAGCCAACAGCGTGAACTGCTGACCCAGCGACAATTTCACAAACTCGACATCGAAAATTTGTTGGAGGCGATGGGGCTACGCATGGGCGATATGGCTAATGAATTAGGCTCTCATTTGAAAATATTGCTCATACATCTACTCAATTACGATTACCAGAAACGGATTTTAAAAGATCCATGGGTGGAAGACAAAGTCATTCATATATGGCTGTCCAGCATTAACAGAGTAGAAATTGAACACCATATAGATAAAAACCCGAGCCTGATCCCAAGAACAGAAGAAGTATTGGCCGAGGTTTACCCAAAGGCTAAAAAAGAAGCCATTAAAGAATTAAACGGTTACATAAAAATAGAAAGCAAACGGCTGAACAAGAAAAGCTTTCCGGACGAGTGTCCATGGACTTACGATCAGGTCACAGATAGGGACTGGCTGCCCGGAGATAGAGTGATGGAAGAGTGATAATTTTTGCTCGGCAGGCAGGTTCGCATTGGCTAACACTTTAAAACAGGCATAAAAAAAGGCCATTGAATAAACAATGACCTTTATGATTGGTGGCCGGAGCCGGAGTTGGGATGGCTTTTGTTCTGGGCTTGGGTTCGATTAATGCCAATCACTGTGCCATATATCGAAAACTTCTACGGGTTTGACTACTGAAATTGAATACCCACATTTATAGTTCTTTTGTTCGGAGCCAAACCGGTACGCTTCTCCACGCTAAGTGCTCATATTCTCCTACCTTGAGTCTGCTTGTTCAACAATATAGCTACGGGACAAAAAGCAAATGGAAAAAAACGCTCTTCATACTGCCAGCTTTTCAAGATCCTCAGAAACCAACTCCAGAACTTGGTTATACTCGCCCATTTTCTGCTCGCTGTCCTGAAGATCCTGACTCAGCTGCTCGACCTGAGCGTTCAGATTCTGGGTTAATTCCGGAATAAATTGATCTTTCTCGGCAGAAAAACGGCCCAGGATTTCAGTCACACTGCCATCTACTTCCGCAGCCATCTCACTGACCAGCACACCAACAATACGCCCTTGCACCTGTCGGAGTCGGGCGATATCATTATTTTCAACTTCAGTTGAAGTAAACTGCCGGGTAACCGCTCATTTGAGAACATCTTCATAAATCACAACCTGACTGCCAGTCATTCTCCTGCAAACAACACAGGAGATAAGAAGCATGAATCAACCGACAAAACCCTTTACTCCCCCAGCCCTGAAAGACACAGGGGGCTTCAAATCAATAAATAATTAAATTAGATCATCAAGACCAACATGCCCACTATTCTCTGTTTCATCAGGAGCGCCAATTTGAACAGTTAAACCATTCTCAGGCATAAACATTAATGGTTCAATCTCTGTAAGTATTTGCCCATCTACTGTGCTCATAAAAACCCACTGAGTTGCTCTCGTAATACCTACGAAGATCAATCGCTTTCTCTCCTCTTCAGACTCATGTTTAAAAACAGAATTCACCAACCTAGGAAGAATGACGCAATCAAAAGTAAGACCTTTAGCGCTATGGTATGTAAGTAGTTTAGGATTATCAGTGGTAAAGTCTAAATCTGGCCCCAGTTTCGTTTGAGTTTCTGCTTCGATTCCTGCCGCAGTCAAAGAATTATACATCGAGCTAATCTGCGCTCGTTTTGGCAAAAGAATTGCAACACTTTCATTTTTCCTCAAACGTGTTCTTACAACGTCTGCAACATCTTTTTTCTCATTATCAACATTATCATGAATGCGAAGAACAGGCGTCTCTCTAGTTTGAGATTTGGCTCTAGTTTGTTCATAAAACAAACTTCTTTCTTTTTCATCAATTATAAAAGAGCTAGCAAGAGGTACTAAATAAGGTGAGCAGCGCAATGCATCTAGCAAATTAATTTTTGCTGTATCAAGGCCGAGGTAACATGCTATCTCCCCTTCAACAGCTCCATATGGATATATCTGCTGACGATAATCTGCACATACAGTAATATGTTCGCTAATTAATAGAAGTATTTTATATGCAGTCTCGTCCAAGTCCTGCCCTTCATCAACCATGACAAAATCAAAAACCGGCGCATCCTTATTCTGATTTAGATAATCTAGTACTCCTTTCCGAATCCCGTCATAATCTGTTTTTTTATTTTTTCTTGGAACCGTTGAACTAACACTTTTCTTATAAAAATGATATACCCAACTATCAAAAGTTGTAATGGAATCTAACGGTATACCTAGGATCGAAGCGGCCGATCTTATATATTTTGACAATACCTTTGTGAATATAAAAATACAAAACTTTTCTTTTGAAACATTGTTTATATGAGCAAGATCGTTTGCTCTGTGCAAAAGTATTTGGGTTTTACCTGAACCCGGTGGACCAATAAAAAGCAAATGACAATCGCAACTTGCATCAACCGCATTCATTTGATTCTCAGTTAGTTCTTGGCGAGGTACTAGCCAATCCATATGTAGTTCTCCTTATTTCCTGGCGATAGGACGCTGAGCGTCATCACTCGCGTGCTCATTATTATCTTTTTTCAGATTAGGCTGTATTTTTTTCAGTTCTTTGTGCAAAGTCTCATCGTTGAGTTCTTTAGCGGCCAACTTCATCCAATAAAGTGTCCACTTATCATCAACCAATTCCATTAACCAAGACTCTTTGGCTTCACTTAGGCAAGATTGCGCTTTAGCTTTTTCTCCTAACCCTCTGAATATCATGCCCTTGAGCACCATAAAAGGTGGCTCTGGGTCATACTCTGTTGCTTCATTCAATATAGATATTGCTTCTTTATATCGTTTATGGCGCCGATAAAATAAAGCCATATTAAATTTTCCTGCATCTTCAAAATCAGGACTATTTATAGCTGCAATGTAGTGCTGTTCTGCTTTTTGAATAGCATGAACTTCATCATAAAGACTGGCCAATGCATTATGCCATTTACCTGTTTTGTAACTATCCGCTTTCCTAATCAGAATGGAATATTGATCTATAGCTTTTTCTATTTGTCCAATTTTAATCAATTTTTTAGCAAGATTTTCACGAGCTTCTTGTTCATGTATCCCAGAAAACTGCTTAGATGATATTTCCTGCTCGAGTTGTTCAGCCTGTTCCAAATCGACATTAGGATTCTCTACATGAGACCATGGACTCTCAGGAATTAGTTCTATAACACCACCACTTTCTTCCCTTACAATCTGCATGTGCAGCAAATGATTGGAATCCATATAATACTCTAGTTTCAAATATTCACCTTTCATGACTGGTGGTGGAATTTCACCAACTTGCCGACATAATACTTCCGAGAATTCATCAAGTAGTTCCACACTTACTCGAGCTTTTTCAACTTTTTCTGTCTTTGGTGCAGATATGTTAACACTACTCCACTGTTTCGTTGGAAGATTAGCCCCTGTTTGAATTAGTTGAAGAGGCTCCGTAGTTGTTGCAAGATAAATATTTCTATAGCAAGCATTTGTAACTAGACCACAACCATTCACATTCTGAGATAAAGATTGCAAGGCAGCGCCACGAGAAATAGCGAGCTTACTTTCATCTGCATTTTGATAACAAATTAAATCTGCATTCCTAAAGAATGATTTATATTTATCATTTAACCCAGGCAAAACTGATGAGCCACCAACACTCAAAACAAAATCAATTTCCTCTTGATTGAGATAAGCTTGTTCAAGAGCACTTCGAATAGGAGAGAAAATCGATTGAGTATGATAATACTCATTATTTGTTGTTATCAAGGCACTTGTATCTAAAAAGTCAAAAAGCACTTTTTTCAGGTCTCCATAGCTTAGCGTTGGTTTAAAGAAAGACAATTCTTTTGTCTTTAAATTATTTAAAGGGCCAAGCCGTAGCTTAATAGTTCCTGGTTCTGACTTAAAAATATCATTATCCGAGGCGTCATTTAGCTTATCAAATTTCTCTAACCGTTCAACTTCTCTAACTACTCCCTTCTTTAATTTCTCTGCAATACTAAGCAATACTGGCTCTAGCATCTTCTTTTTATCTAAATAACCAATACTCTGCTCTGACATGTTATTTTGCTTAAGTAATTGAGGAATGAGAATTTTATACACAATTGCTCTATCTATATCCCCACCACCTAATCTGTGATAACGGCTAACAGATAATGGAGCAACTTCTAGTTTTGAGACAGATTTTAAAAGCACTCTGAATAAAGCAACATCACATGTGCCTCCTCCAAAATCTATCACCATTAAATTTTGTGGAGTATCGTTTATCAGTTTTATTTGATGAGAATGAAGATAGTCAATAAATGCAGCTATTGGTTCGTCCAATAGCTGTTCATCACTTACTTCGATGCCTGCTATTTGTGCAGCTGCCTTGGTTGCTCGACGCTGAGACTCTCCAAAAGATGCCGGCACGGTAATTACCGTATGCCCATTAATTGATGTTTTGGAGATAAGGTACTGTAGAATATGACTGGCAATATCCGTCGGAGATTGGAATCCTTCTTTGGCGGATGGGTACAATTGGCTGGTGCCAATTTCATTTTTTGTTTCTAGGAAAAAATCTCTGTTTTTGAGTTTCCCTTTTCCAGGGCCAAAGGCTGCATAGCGCTTAGCACCTTCACCAATCATTATTTGACCATTATCAGTCACTGCAACAGCTGATGGCACCAAAGTTGATGTATGTATGCCTTGTTCTGTTTCCTGTGCTATATCCGCCTGTGTGACTTTAATATTTTCATTTTCAGGGGAATATTCAGCAGTAGCAATACAACTATTCGTAGTCCCAAGATCTATACCAATTGATCGAACCTTCCCCTTCACATGACCAAGCCCTTTAATCCATTGATAAATAGACATTTTTCGTTCCGATTATTAAAAATTAAAATACTAGTTTGAAAAGCAACATCATTCTCAGAAAACATCACCACAAGAGTTCCTTTCCCATAGGAAATTTAAGTAATCGAATACAGTAAAAGTCACTCTGAACTTCTGAGCATTCCCAAAACTCCCTTAATGTTTTTTGGTTAATGAATCTATGACAACCATTAAATTAAAAAGTTCATTCTGAAAAGTTCTCATTTATCTAGAAGCCGCCTAAATCCGTTATCAGTAGGTCACAAGCCCTTGTAGCGTTGGGGTTCGCACTATGCGAGTCACCGAGGTTCTTGAAACCTGATCCATAAGTCTTTCAGAGAAACAAGCCCAAGGTTTGCGAGAAAAGTGTCATTCAATGCCTGTTGCACCGCAAAAGTTTTGCTCAACCGGTAATACCCTTTGCTAGTGGCTTCGATCAAAGCAACTTTGATATAAACAAAGCCTAGCTTGATCAGATTTCTACAACGGGTTTTCGGTTTAGACCACTGCTCGATAGAACAGCAACGGATGCTCCGACGTATCCACTGATCCAGTTGCGGTAAAAGGCGATAGTATTCGTTTATTCTGAAATAACCTATGCAGCCCTGAGTATATTCAGCAAGCTTTTTCGCAGGCGGTAGGCCATTGAGACTCCCCAGCTGCGGTCAGTGAGCTTAAGGATTTTCTGCCTAAAAGCAATGCCAGCTCTTCTGTGAATGGCGGATTCTTTTTCCTATGAAAGCAAAACTCAGCCAATCGACTTCACTAGCTTTAACCTTACTGGCAAGCAGGAAAACATTTTCAAAGGGCACTCCCTGCCCGGTTTTATCAATCTCCATCAGCCCGATCCACAACCTATCGAACCAACCAGTCCCTGGCCGATGCGAAGAGAGAGGATTTTAGCTGCCCCAACTGTTCAATCATCAGATTTCTTGGAAACAGCTCCTCCGACAACTGAATACTGATCCCCAGCCCCAAAATATCTATCCCCGAGTACCCACAGCGTTTCACCAAATCAACCACAGCATCATAGTGATCAATATCCGGTGCTCCATCGGTAATCATCAGAATCAAGCGCCTTTCGGCATTTGACTGACAAATCTGATGCACTGCATACCACAACCCTGTGGCCATGGGGGTTGAGTCATGGCTGTCCAGAACAGAGAGTGTTCCTGCAATTCGTAGATCGGACTCCTTGCCTGAAACTATTGGGTATACCCGGTCAGACAGAGTGCCAGGATAGGCAGAAGCGGTCACAGTGACTCCTTTAATCGGCTTTAATGCCATTATCAGAGCCAGAACCGCTTCTCTTGCCAGTTCCATCCGTGGGCCCATGGACGCTGAGATATCGAGAGAAATATGAACAGTCGCATTGGTTTCTATGGATTCTGAACGTCGTTTGAAAAGACGACCATCGTCCAAAGCTATCCTGTGCAGCCGTTTACCATTGATTCTCATACCTCGCTTGCCAATGCGATCTCTGGTTAAGGTTTGCGCCTGAACCAGTCCGGCTAGCTGTGCAGCTAGACGAGCGGATTCTGACTTTACCTTCCAGAGCAAATCCTTTGCGGCCTCTCTGTTTTGATCATTTATGAACACTTCATCAATTCCAGGTGTCGTAGTTATTGCTGACAATCTGGGTGATTGCTTATAACTCCAGCATTCAAGCTGTCCTGCCACGGATTCGTAGAGGTCTTCAGGCCAGTCAACATCGGACGACTCCAGGATTTGTTTCAGAAACGGGTCTTCAGCCTTGTCTGAAGCTTCTCCGTTTGCTGAAACAGATTGATCATCGTTTCCTGACAAATTCTCAGTTTTTATTTCTTTTCCTTCCTCAGAATCGGATTCCAGATCATCATCTGACACAGAATCTGATTTATCCTCCTGATCCTGTGTATCAGAATGCTGAGAATAGGTTTCCTGATCTACTGACGAATTTTCTGTTTTTTCCGCACTTGCCTCACCTGAATCTTCGCTTTCAGAATTTTCATGGCTGAGATTCTGAAATAACGCGATGATCTGGTCAGCCAGACTCAAAGCTTCCTTCGTGCTTTTCAGGTCAGGCACCTTAGCCAAATACTCATCAAGCAAATCCAGTAACTGTCTGGAAAAACAGTCTCTCATCACTTCACGGGCTTTCGCTGCTTCCTGCTCCAAAGCCATCTGTCCCAGCACCTCGTAGCGCAGAATCGACAATAAAGAGTCGTTTAATACCTTCACAGGCGGATCACTCTTTATTGGCGCACCTACACGACCTTCAGCCACTAACTGCCGGATGACTTCTGCGAGCGAAAAGCCAGCGCCGGGGTATTCCTGACTGATTGCTTTTTCGATCCGAATGTCCTCAAGCAGGTTAGTCAGCCTGTGCCGAAGAGCAGAGCCTTCATAGTCCAGATCAAAATCCGTGTAACGCACATGGGCGGCCTCATGACTCAAGAATCCCCAACAAAGGGTTTCCTGTTCACGCTGATGCGGGTCAAAGGCTGGAATCCAGATGCAGTCGCCATCGGTACACGCTTTACGACCAGAGACTTCAACCCGAACACCCATTTTTCTGCCCAATGCACTGCCAACAATTGGGAGTGCTTTTTGTAAAACAGGAGCCATATCCAAATACCTCGTATACATAAAAAAAAGGACATAGCTCCTGCCCAGGCGGGCACTATGTCCCGCTTGGGATGGCTGGCTTACGCCAGCCGGTTCAAAAGTAGAAAGTGGCTGTAGGCACCGTTTCCTCCGATATCACAACCCGTTGCTCTTTGAGAGGTTCTTCCTGAATCTCTATCTCATTTGATGTCGGCGACTGGGCTTGAGGCATTTCCTGTTCCTGCACCTTCACAGGTTCAAGAGCCGTCAACCCTTCCGCACAGCGCTCCATTTGCTGCACAGAACACAGCAGTAAAACCCGCTCCATCAGCTGAGTCAGCACCTCACCCTCCAATGCTCCGTTGTTAGGCAATTGCGATAACCCGGCATCCAGCCGTTGCACTATGGGCGAAATTCCGGGATCAACAAACGACAGACCGTGCAGTTTATCTCTGAGCCGAAGAATCGGATTCAGAGCTTTACGGGTGACTTTGTTTTTCCCTTTGAAGGTCTGCTCAAACAGAGCCTGAGCATCCCGGCTGATTTCTTCTCGCAGTGTGCCACCCAACTGGTTTACCTGTTGATTCAGGTTCTCCGGCTGGGGCGATGCCACTACTTTGTAGGTCGTGTAACCAAAATGAAAACGTTGACCTACATGCTGAGCATCCGGCACGGCACTTCTTATGGCTTCGGCAAAATCAGGATGGGCACTCACCCATTCCTGAATATGCTGGTCATAGCCCGTCAGAAATACCTGCTTTTCCTGGTTAAAGTCCTGCTGAACCTGATCCAGTTTCAGGCTTAAACCTGAAACATAATGATCGGGCACGGCATAACCACCCAGAAACCGCACACCTTCTCTGCCACAGAGTCGACAGGCCTGATCTCTCAGACGATGAAATGGCTTGAGCACTTCCCGTTTACACAGTTTTTTGCTTCCCAGCGATACCACTTCATCAGACGGCAACTGACCACCTTTTCCCAGCACCAAATCCTCTGGTTTCAGACGACGGGCACCCGACCAGATGGAGCAGTCCAAGGCAATCACAGACATTTGATCCAGAACTTTGTCTACAACAGCGTGATCTGTCATGAGTCCACTCCTGAAGACCATAAGTCTCCGAATACATCATGCCCAATCCGATGAATCGCCTGTCGCTCCGCAGGTTCCACTCTGGCAGTCAGGGCTTGTTCCAGCGCATACTCAAATACTCTGGGTGCACCCTGAAACCGGAGTGATAATCTTGCCCAGCGCACCAGTCCACGAGTGGACAAAGTGACACTGAGTTGCGATTCGCCTTCTCCAGCCCTTCCATCAGAGTCACCCGTGAACAGACGACGCACCTCGTTAGCGAGTTTCACCATCTTTTCTCTGACGACAACGGGCAGCTCGGGCACCACCTGGTTAAGAATCATCAGCTCTGTGAATTCGTCAGGAGAATCCACCGAAATCACACGAAACCGATCCAACCAGGCTAATGATTGTCTTAATATGCCCTGATACAGACCACTGCCATCCCCTGCTCCAGCACTGTTACCGGTGGCAACAAACCGGAATCGTGGATGCACCGGAATAATTTCTCCGCCGTTTTGCGCCAATACAAGAGGCGCACCATCCAGCAGATCATACAAACCAGCGAGTTCTGCCGGGTCGGCAACATCCATCTCATCCAGGATCAGAATATGACCGTCTTTTACCGCAATGCTGAGAGCGCCATATTGGAAGGGAGTTGATCCCTTATCCAACACTTTCTGCCCCAGCAAATCATCCAGCTCTAACCTTCCATGAACAGGCACCATCTGCACTGGCCAGTGCAACCTTGCAGCAGCCTGGGAAACCAGACTGGTTTTCCCACACCCTGTCGGACCGCACAAATACAAGCCATCACCCTCCGGATTATCCAGAAACGCCAGCAGCTTCCGCAGCCGGTCTCTGTCAAATACATAAGGCTGAACGGCCGGTACTGCCGGATGCCCGCATTCCTTATAACCTTCGAGCAGGATCAGTTGATTGGAATCCAGATCGAAGGTTTCATTCAGCTCATAAAATGCCGGTTGCAAGCCCACTGGCTCAGACTGAGCATCATTTTCCATTGTTAATATCCTGCACTCTCATAAAACAAAAAAAGGGCAGAAATCTCCCCCGGATGGGGAAAACAACTGCCCCAACCGGGTTAATGAAAATTGGATTCAGAAATAGAAGTTCTGGTGACTGACGGTCGGGCTTAAGATCAACCGATCATTCTCAGACACTTCAATTTCTGACTCTCTGTCGTCCACTCTCTTTTCCAACAAGGTTACCCTTACCTGTTCTCTCGCCTTGCGGCGAAAAGCATCAAGATCGGGCAACGCCAGCTGGTGTTGTTTGCACAATGCTTCCAGCGCTTTCTGATAATCTATGGAACCACTGCATTCACTGCAGCAGATACGTAAACCATCAGACTCAGCTACCCGGAATGCTCCCATCAACTTTTGCAACTCCTGTTGCAGCCGCTTCTGTTGAGACTTCCCGGTTTCCAGCATCCCTTTCAACTCATCGAGACGATACTGACGACGGCGATAGACCATTGCCAGCTTGAGCCAATGCGCATGCTCCGTCGGACCTTCTGGCACATAAACATCCAGATTCGGATCTTTCTCCGGCTCATCACCATCTTCCACAAGTTGCCAGAAAGCTTCTGCCTCCGTCCGCAACTGCTGAATCAGGTGATCGTCCCTGCTGATACAGGCTGGAAGAATCGGCCTACCCTTTCGATAAAAACAGAGCCAGGCGCGATTAGAGTCTGCAACCAACATCTGAAACTGCACTTGTGCAAATGCACGTCGATAGCCTTCCGACTGCCCCTTCAAAGTCTTCACATCCTGATAGACTTTTTCACTTGGCGCTTTCAGTTCTACCGGAATACCGTCCCTGGTCATACCATCAAAACTGGCACGCAGCCTTGGGTTCTGTTCCCACTCCCCACAAACGGGCAAGAGAGGCGCATCGCCCAACGCTTCTTCCATCCGAATCCTTGCGTCGTCTTCATCCTCAATACCGCGTTGAACATGAGGGTTTGCAGATAAATCCGATTCCTTCAGAATCCCTGATTTCTCTGCCCCTTTCTTTTCACACCAAAGCTGCCAACGAGATTTATAAGGCGATTGCCCGAGAATCACAGCAGCATCACTGGCTGTGATACCGCAGCTTCTCCAGTCGAACCATTCCTTTGATCGTTGCTCAAGATTGACCTGCTTCATCACAAATCACCTTAAACAGCTTGTTTTGCTGATTCTGCCTGCGCCACATCCAGCCGGAACAGGCAGTAATTCAGAGCATTACCATCTTCCTTAAACCGCTCCTGGGCAAAACCCTGAGCGGCGGTAAAGGCTCCTGTTCCCCTGGCTCGTTCCACAATCTGCTCAATAAACGACACAACCTGTGGTTCAAGACCATTGGGCTCAGGCACTTCATCACCAGTAATAGCTTTCGCCGGTAATAATTCCCCTGCTATCTCAGCCAGAGTATCATCCAGAACATCCGGTTCTGACGACACAAGCCCAGTTTTTTCCTTCACTTTCTTGCCCGCTGTTTCTGCCAGCTTTGACTCAGGCTCTCGCAGATCAGGCACTGCTTCACCCATCTGGGTTTCCAGCAACCGTTCTGCTTCATCCGGTTCAAATAATCCGCTGAGACCATAGGAAATCCGAATGGCCTGAATCTGAGACTTATGGCGAAGCATTCGCTTAGGACAAGTCTGCCAGGGGCCAGGAAATTTCTTGCCATTCTTTATCACCGCAGGCCGGTACAGCTCATCAAGATACTCACGTACCCGAATCGCATGTTCCCGATCTTTACGGTGAACCGTGCACTCAATCCAGGGATGACAGGGCTTCATATCCTCATCGAACTGGATAAGTTCATCGGGATAACCGAATTCAATCCCATCACTTTCTGGATACGAGTTCATGATGCAAACCCAACCATCGACGGATATCACAGGCAATACTCCGCCTTTTCTGTCGGATAAAGCCCACACCTGCCGTATAAATGGGTTCAAGCCATAGCTGTCTGCCACTGCCAGCAAAGACAACATTTGCTCCCGAGTGGGAACGCTGCCGTTCTTCTGCCGAAACGCAGTTTGCGCCAAGGTATTCAGCAACTCATCTTCACGGAAGCCATAGCGTTCCGCAAAACGAGCCACCAGATCGTTGGCACTGCCACTATCATTAACGACACAAGAATGATTCATAAGAAGCTCTCTCTCACTTTCCTGAAAACAAGATGCAAGACAGAACTTCCCCGCATGACAGAGAAATTCCGCCATGCACGACGGCACGGATGCCGGAGCCAGGGCAACGCAGGAGTAGTTGCCGTGAGGGACGCACGAGACTCTGGCGAAGCCAGAAGCTCATACGACATAGGTGGATCACCGAAGTGATCAATGGACACGAAAACAGACTTTCTCTGCTAACGTCATTTGAAAATTGATGCTCTGAATGCCTGATCGCAAAGCTGACAGGCTGATTCCGGAATGTCATTTCCCTGTGACAACCACCTCACCGCTGCGCGTGTTTTATCTGCCGGATCTGCAAAACACACTGACCTGTGAGATCGTATTCTGATCATTACCGTTGTAGCGGTCTCATCAAGGATGAGGTCACTACGCCATAGATCATATTCCAAAGAGGAGTGGTAACTATAGGACACATGATCGCTAATTCAATTTTTTCGAGTCGCTTCACAACTTGCTCAGGGGTCCAGTCATCGCCGATTCTATCTTCTATTTCAGAGATTCAGCACAGACTGTGTGCGGAATTGCGCTGATCTCATATCAAGCTGCTGATGCGAGTTATGAATCTACCAAGGCAACGGTCTATGCAGCTTGCAACCTGCATGACCTGATTCTATCTACAATCATTATCAAATATTGGCAGAAACGAACGAACTAGTGGTTGCAGATCTAACTAACCTGGAATCTGCGGCATTTAACCATAATAAAATGATTACTAATTGCGCAACAGGGAATTTATAGCTACGTTACAATAATGATCAAAAGCTTTAAACACAAAGGGCTTGAGAAGTTCTACACCAAAGGTTCCAAATCAGGTATAAGACCTTCCCATGCCACCCGAATCAGTGATCGTCTGGCTTTTTTGAATGCAGCAAAAACCATTGATGACATGGATAAACCGGGCTACCGCCTCCATCCGTTGAAGGGCGACCGTGAAGGCCTTTGGGCCGTTAACGTATCAGGTAACTGGCGCATTGTGTTTGAATTTAAAGACGGAGATGCCTACATCGTGAACTACGAGGATTACCACTGATGGCTACACAACAATTTGACCCACCTCACCCAGGAGCATTGATCTACCGCACCTACATTGAGCCATTCACCTCAATGACCGCTAACAGAATTGCCGACCAACTGGGCGTGGCCAGAAGTACTTTCAATCGTTTGCTGAATGAAAAAGCAGGTGTTTCACCGGAAATGGCCATTCGACTGTCCGAAGTACTGGGTGGTTCTGCTGAAAGCTGGATGACACTTCAGGAAAGCTTTGACTTGTGGAAAGCCAGGCAAGTGGTCGATACAGCAAACCTGGAACGTATTGATTTTAGTCAGGTTGCGTAGTGACCGATTCTTCGTGTTGCCCAGTTATTTCAGATCGCTAATTCAACGTCTTTTTTTCGGCAGTTGCCCTTTGCTTCTATCTCGCTGATTACTGCCAATGTAGGCTGAAACCACACTACTTCTGTGATGGCCTAGCAGATCAGCGATGGCCTTCCGGGCTTGAAGATCGCCGTGTTTATCAATGTTGATACCACTTGATAAAACAGGTGCAGAACAACCTGTAATTTGTTGATATTGTTCACAAGCGTAGGCCGCCCGGAGATCATGCCGGTTATTCAGCCCATACTTTTTGAGAACAGGACCACTGTGCATACGCACCAGAGCCAGAAAATCTTCAAGCTTTTTACCGATAGGTATCAGGCAATCGTTGTCGCCCTGCATCCTTACCGCTTGAGACAAAGCCATACGTGCATAGCCGGATACTGGAACCCACCGTTCAACTCGTGAAGGACTGGTAGACGTCGATTTGCCACGTCCGCCTTTTGTACCCCGCTCAATATCGATTTTTCCGCAGGCTTTGTCTTGCTCAAGAGCCCTGCGGCAATCAAGCAATACAGCCTCTCGGGAACGCAGCCCAAGCTCTCGACACAGACCTAAAACGGCTGCTATTCGCTCCTGACCTTTCAAAATTAACTCGGCTTGTGCCTGTGCCAACTTATCCCTGCTTAACTCCGGTGGTTCAGTGCGAATTTTCTCCCGGTTCACCTGTAGAGCCTCAGAAGGTTTAATCCTTATATCTTCATTGCCTCGCAGCGCCTTCAAAACCACATTGCAGGTAGACAGCAGATTCTGTGCTGTGGCAACAGATAATGGTCTGCCCTGCCCTTCCAGCCTTGCCCGTAGATAAACGGCATAGTGCTTCAATGTCTGGTTATTCACCTGATGGGCTTCACAAATATTTCGGGCCTGACTCCAGGCACAAAACTGTTTCCATCGCTCAGAGTGGGTGGCCACCGTACAAAATTGACCCGGCATCATTGCCCTGAGTGCATTACGCCCAGCATAAGACAACTGTCGGCCAAAACCAAAATTATGGCCGTTACGGCTTAAAAAATGAGACACAACTCTACCCCTCCATCCCAATCTGGCATATCGGACAATCAGTCCCGAAACCCTGAACAAAGTTCAATTCGAAGCCACATCACGCAGTGGCCAGACGGGACAGCCTGTAACGCAAGGGTTGCGGGCAGTGACGCTCATTGCTCCAGAGAGCTGAGCTTTGCTGATGCCAGCAGCTGAGGCGGTTGCTGTTATAACCAATACTGAAGAATGGCCGGGTTTAGCATGCTCGCCTGCTTATAAAAAAGTTGATCAAATCATCAGAAAGTGCCGATAAAAGACACTGGTCTGGCTGTAGGGTACGGATGCCAATATATCCAGAAAGGGTCTCTTGAAACGGCTTTTTGAAAATGCGCTGCAACCGGATTTCAGTGCGCACTTACCTGTGTCCCGATGTAATGGGTGATGGCAAACACAGGTATTCACGCTCTGAGAAATGGTCAGCAAATGTGACACGTTATTCTGACGAACAGAACAACCCAGTAGCCAGAGTGATTAGGCTCCGACAACATCGCAGCAGAGAGCCTGCTGATTGAAAAGACTCGCAAAGAGTGGTAGGTGCCTCACGGCAACAAGTGGACTTCTGCGGAGTTTAACGTCGAAGTCTTAACCTCTCCTGCTATCGCAGAATGCCTTTTTTAGTGAAACACGTCTGTTTTAAGTGACAGAACACTGGAGATAAAAATAATAGCAGATACACCAGTTCAGGAAAGCACTAATGCCCATACAGATCAGAACGTGTTTTGACGTAGTCCCGTAAAACGGTAATGTGGCCGGTGTATCCTTGCTCTTTGAGTTCAGCGAAGATGATCTCGGCATTCCAGACGTTATCTGCCAAAAATGCATAACCAGCGGTTTATAGCCTTCCAGCTTACCGGCATGAACCCCGGATTTACGCTTGATAGGCAACCCCCGGCATTTTAGTGCCCGTTGAACGATACCGACAGAGCGCCCTGTCTGGCAGGCAAAGTCTTCAAGATAGCAGCCTTTGTTTCTGGCTGGCTTTATCATAAACTAGCCTTCTCGGTTGATCACGGTCTTCTTCCCTGGGTGCTGATAACACTAAAGGATTCTGCCATGAAGTGGTTAATCGAGAGGTCATCTCAAACCGGTGTTTTCAGGTCAACTTTGGGCAGGGGTAATACTGATCACGAAAAGACTGACAGCCACACCTATTATCTTATCATCGGCAAATTCTATGCCGTTTTTTTAGGTTTTGGAATTACTATTCTGGGGCGTCCATGTGTAGTACTTTGCGGATGCGTCGTTTTGAGCACGGGTATTTTGCCTTAACAGCACAGCGGTCGCCTCCTCCAACTCTTTCTACCTTGTGTTTTCAGGTCGTAAAGCGGAACCTAAGTCTTGCTATCAAGGCCTCAGAAAATCTGGCACAATCGAACCATTTACTTACCAAATGACAATTTGCATTAAGCTATGAGACTTTCGCCCGTTCAGCAAAGTTATGACTGACAAGCCTCATGGCGGTAGCGTGAGAAAATTATGGAATTTTTCACGGCAAAACTACTCAGACATAGCACTCAAAAGTATTTTTGAATAAATATTTGTATATGATCCCCGAACAGAAGACAGCTAAACATGTCAAATAATTACATTTCTTACCTTAATTCGTTACATAATCTTGGAGCCGGTGGGGCAAATGCGCTAGCCGAGTCACAAGCACTGAATGAATACTTTACAGGGCTATATGAGCCTTTCCCCATAGTTGATCCACTTCTTAAATCTTTGAGAAACGATCAGGATAAAGTCATTATCCTCACGGGGCACGCAGGGGATGGTAAATCCACGGTAGCTCTCGATATCTATAAAAATCTAAGTGGACTTTCTGCTTCTGAACCTCTCTCAAACCCTTTGAAAAAACTCGAGGTCATCGAGAGTGCAAACGTATCCATTGTGAAGGATATGAGTGAACTCAGTACAGAGGATAGGCAAAACTGGCTAACAAAGGCCTTTCAGGAAGACGGCAGCTGGTTGATTGTAAGTAATACTGGACCTCTGCTTCAGAGTCTCCTCAAATACTCGGAAGGTCATAGTCAAAGTCATCAAATTGAAAGTGACATTCTTGAGAGTCTAAGTCAGGACGTAAACCCATCAGATCTTTCTGAACATACGATAAAATATTTTGAAAAGGACCTGATTATTTTAAACCTAACTCGACTAGATAATGTCAGGTTAGGGGCGAAACTGCTCAATAAAATCACTAGCCACTCCGGATGGAGCAAGTGTGAAGAGTGTAGCGAGAGTAAATCGTGCCCAATCAAGAGAAACCAGTCAGCGTTAGTGTCTGCCGGTGAAACACCTGAGCAGAGAGTACGCTGGGTTTATCAGAGACTCAATGCATACGAACACAGGCTGACCTTGCGACAAATTGTTGCCCACATAGCATTAGGAATAACGGCAGGAATGAGTTGTGAGCAAGCTAAAGCCGGTATTGGAGATACAGATAGCTCTGGATTAGAAAAGGTGTTATTTAGTGAGTCATTCTTTGGCTACAAAAATGGAAAGGTCTGGCCTGAAGCTCAAAATTTACACGCCATTGCTTTGTTGCACCGTGAACTTTTCGGTTCACCTGCCGGGGTAGAATATGACCGCCTAATTACAACCGACGCAGGTATGGGCTGGGCTGAAATCCCTGAAGAACTTCGAAATCTGGAGCGACTTTGGCAGCAAACTTCATCAGCTAGCTCTGGTTTGCGTTGGCGATATGCTTTAAGGCGTTTGTGCTATCTATTTGGGACAACAAAACAGAGCGAAACTAGAAAAGCTTCCTTATTCCTTGATAATTTTCTGATCTCTGAGGAGCTAAGAGACTTTGATGAATGGCAAAATGCAAAAAAACTAACCCTATCCTCAAAAGAATCAAGAGCATTAGAAAAATCCTGTTTAAGCGTCCTCCTCGAAGTTTTTTCTGGATTCAGTGTTGGTCAATTCAAGGATCATGACAAAATATATTTAACTCTCCGTCGATCAGATAAAGCTGTGATACAGCCCACTCAGCTAATTATAAAAACATTGCCTTTTCGTGACTTTCGTCTTCAATATTGCTCTCGCAGAAGCATGCCAATATTAAGTTATGACCGAGACAAGGCTATATTACCCCTATCATTACCCCTTCTTGATTATATTAAGCAGAGAAGCTCAGGGGAATTAGGTACAGAACTGTCACCTATTTATCAATCACAGTTGGATGCTTTCCAATCCGCCCTCATAAGAGCTGGAAAATCTGATAGTTACGATGATGAAATCGAGCTGTTGCAAACAGGTGTAGATGGCGTTGTTCATTTACATCGCTTTGTCCTAGATGCAGAAAACAACTCTTTGGAAAAGCTATGAATTCAGAAATGGTAGAAAAGATGAATATACCTTTTTCATCACTAGATCGTTTTCCTTCTGTCAAAGGGCAAAAGGAAGATGGCAAAAATAACCCAGCAATACAACTCTATGGGCGAAGATACTTTAAAGATCAAACCTCTGTAGAGTATCTAGCTGAACTCCTGCTAGTTTTCCTTTCTCCCAAAGGGGATGATCAAAATAATGAATATAGCTTCTCTATAGCAAATGATAAGCTGGGGAAATATTGGCCAAAAGCAAAAACGTCATTAAAGCTATTCTCTTTTTTTTCTGGTTCTAAGTTAGAAACTCGGCACCCAGAACATCAGATTGCTTACCTACAGGCTTTGACTGCTCTGAAGGATAATATGGATTTTTCAGATAATGAAAAGGACAATGTTATAAGACTATTTCAGAGTTTACTGGGTGGCTTTGTAGGTGTATCGAAAAACAGAACCTGGGTAGCACAAAATTTCTTACCGCTATCTCCTTCGCTCATCGCTCGAGAAGTTGGTTGGCGTCATTCAGATGCAATAAAAGCAGGCATTAATCACTGGTCGGAAGCTGAACAGCATTTTGACACCTCTAGCCATATGTTTATGGCTAGAGGTGGTGAAATGTTGTTTTTACAGCTATCACATCTTTTTTCAAAATCAGACACTACTATAAAATCCTATTTTGAAAATAATACTGCCTATAAGCACCTCAGTGATGTTTCTAACTCATCTCTTAAGCAACAGATTGAAGATGGTTTAAAATCTCTTCTAACAGGTGCTGTAAAGCCTGTTGCTGAAATTGCATCATTTATAGAAAAATCCCTAGAGCAACTATCATTCGATGAACTTGAGAAAAAGGAAGCATCATTAGGCTGGGTACCAACAACCACAATCCCAGAAGCATTCCTATTTGCCATTGAGCTGAATAATATCGTAAATTCCTCTCTTTCTGATCTCGAGAAACTGGACCTATTACAAACATTATGCTCAATGCAGGTGCTTAGGAATTTATGTTTCCAAGCATACCGTACAGAGCATAGAAACAATGAAGTACAGCCTTTCATTGGTCAATATGCTTGGGTAGTTTCCGATCCTAAAACACCACCTGATAATGGCATCAGAAAAATAGCACAAAAATCATTTGAACAGATTGAGGAGGTGTTGTACAGGGCATTATCAAATGTATCTGATATGATGGCTGAGTCTGGAGCAACAGACATCAAAATGAATGATGCATTAAAGCATGGCTTTCAGATTTTCCGGAAAACAGCAAAAGATATTGGACTCGTTATCCCTCCTGCTGGTCAAGGGCAACGATTTGTTTTAACCCCTAAGTTATTACGCTTCTTGGTGATTTCTCTTATAGAGCCTGGACAGAGGGTTCGCTTAACTGAATTTTATAAACGAGTTTTCGCTCACTATGGCATTGCGTTAGGTGAATTACAGTTAGCTACCGCTTTGTCACAGACTAGCAATCAAAATGAATCTCAACAGTATGCAATTGCTGCTGATACCACATGGGTCGAAGAATCGCTACAGCAAGGTGGCTTTTTGGTTGAACTCTCAGACGCAGTATCCATCGTTGTTAACCTTGTCGGTATGGAGCAATCTTAATGAATTTATATATTGAATCACTGTCAGATTACTTGATTTCTAAAGCAGACGATGTTTTAAATCAGGAGTCAGGCGACAAGGAAGCCCGTTTCATAGTACAAAGCCTTTCACCTAGTGAAGTTTTTAGCTTTTTTGAAAACCTTGAAGAATACCGTGTCAAAAAAAAACAAACTCAAAATATAAAAACTTACTTTAGAGTTGCTAGTGGCTTATGGGAGGACTGGTGCAAAAATGAATCATCGCAGTCACTGGATGATCAGATGCGTCAGCGCGGAGCAATAACTTCTGACGGCAACAGAAAATGGATTGATGAAGAAGATAAATTAACATGGTATCGAAACCGTACTGCAAAGGATGAGCAAACGGATGCATTGCTGGTCGTATTAGTTGGTTTGAATCATGCCACAGACCAAGGTGGCCTATCTGATTTCCATATAGTTGATGAAAAACGCATATGGCAAAGTATGGATCAGTGTTTCAACCCTTGGCTAGATCGGGTTAATTCAGAGCTTGATCTCTGTGCTTCAGACACCGAGTTAGGAGCGCTTGAATCCGCCTTGCAGCAAATATTCAGTGAACGCCCTATGCGTTTAAATAAGGTAGCTGAATATCTTGAACGAGTTGTTTCGGATAATAGTGAATGCTCTGGCGTCTCTGAGTTTAAAGAAGCTTTATTCCAAAGCCTACCGTTTTGGGGAATTCCTCCTCTGCTATCAGAAAACTCAAAAGACTTAAATGGTAGCAATTTAAAAAAATCGATCAAAGAAGCTGACAGTTTCATTTCTCACAAAAAATACAAGACTTTAGCCAGTCAAAAAAAAGATTGGGAGAAAATCACTAAAGCTTTAGATGATAATGAATCTGAACTCTTTGCCATTTCTGAAGAAAATGAAAACTACAAAGATTTACTCGAAAGCTTTATTTTTAAAGCAAGTGATGACGCAAGAAATAAGTTACTTCAGATCAATGCACTCCCTTTACTCAAAACACTGAGGATAAGGGAAAGAAAACCTGGAGTTCGAAGCACCATTCCAACATATTCAGGAATGAGTTTTGAGGCATTTCTTCATGGAATATGGCAATCTTTTTCTGATTTCTCGAGAGCATATAGTAAAGATGACATTGATGATCTTGCTTCAGCCCACATCGAGTTAATCCAGTTCCAACATGATCTAATCGATAATGATGAGGAGGGAGAAGGGGCAGAAGAACAAGCAAGACAAATCCTGTCGGGATGCATTGGAGGACTTGATAACGTCTTCAAAAGTATCGATTTCAGGCTTCCGGAAGATGAAGACCAGGCCTTGCTGCCAAGCAATCAATGGGAAAGGAGTGTTCCTATTGACCTGATATATGATCTTGACGAAATAAAGTATGGTGTAAGCCGCAAGCGTGCTAATCTCAGGTTCAAAGTGTGCTTGTTAAACTCTGATAAGGAGTCAATTCTAGAATCCGTTTTTTGCTGGCGCCTAGATTCTACTCAGCCTGAACGTGTCCGCTTTATGTGTGCCAGGGATGTCCTTAGAAAATGGCAGAAATCACCAAATCCGGAACGCCTGCTCCCCTCTTACAAAATATCTGCCTCAGCAATGGCTGCTATCTATTATGCTGTTGATGAAGAGGAAGCTAATCGATTGGTCTCTCTCGCCTTAACAGACTTGCAATTAGTTAATATGTTAGAAGAATTGTCGGCAGGGCAAGTTGACCCTCAGTTATGGACTCAGCTGAGTTTGTTAATTTCTGACTATCGTAGTTGGCTGGATACTGTTGTTCATACTGGCTACTACGAGGCAATGCAAAATAATCAGGTTGCAAGCCTAATTGATTCATATAGTACGTTTACCAAAGCAGTTCTTGATACTGATAAGCGAGGTGGGCCAGAGTTACTCAGAAGAGTCTACAAAGCTTTTTTCCTTGTTGATGAATTAGCTCAAGCTAATGACAGCTACATCAAATCCGCAATAGCATGGGGGCTTAGTCCTTGCGTCCTTGAACTATCTAGTGCCCAAACTCGATTTTTAGCGGATGGCTTCCCTGAAGTGCTAGCGGAGCTATTACTTAGTGAAAATCACGAATCAGACTTTGGAAAACTTCTTGATCTGGCTAAAATTCACCGCCCACTTGCAGGAATCGCTGTAAACCAACAGGGCCTTCTATCAGCTGAGATACATTCATTTGGCTTAATTCATTGTCTTGGTGAAGAACCGTCAACTGCTAATAGTCTTGCTGCTCAAGCTCTTCTTCGCGAAGACGATGTAGACGACGATGATGTCAGAGAAGTTGTGCGCCCTTGCGAAGAAAGGGATTTGGTTGTTCGTGTATTACAAGATTATCAAAAACTACATCCTTATGCTCAAGATGGATTAAGAATTCTTGCTGTCAATGTCAAAGAGCTTCAGACAATCTTATCAGGGGTGGACAAATTTTTACATGATTACCTTGCAGATAATTCAGATGAATGGCCTGCATTTCATTGCACGATCATGGTTTATTCTACATCATCGTCACCATTATCAATGGAGTATCGTCTTGGTCTTTGGCGTGATCACATTACAGAACGTCACCGGGAGAAAGGGCGTTCAGTCAACATAAAGATTGGTCACAGGTTTACACCAAGAGAACAAATCACTGATGTATTAAACCAAGAAAAACGCTTATATGATGTCGCTTTCTTGTTTAACTTTTTAACAGATCAGTTAACAGGAAAAGTAGAAGTTGCCGAGCCCTTTGAATTCAGTTTTGGGGATTGGAGTGGCTTGCAGTTCCCTATAGCGGATTACCCGAGGCCAATCAATGATGGAAATAGAAACCATAGACAAAGCCTTATCAGTAATCGTCGATTACAGGTTCAAGCACGCCATGCTGACATGACAGCTCGTTTGTCATATGGCAACAATTCCGGTAACAGCGACCATGTTGTATACGGTCAGGTAGATTACCAGCCATGGGCTCCAATTGTTGAAGCTCTTCATAAACAGGCTCAATGGATCGCCTGTATTGATCCATTTGTTGACAAGCGTTTACTTGTTGATGAAAGAGGTCAGGAACGAAGAAAAATTGTTGGATTTTCATCTGGTCTGGGCTCCTATGGAGAACTCAATCTAACACTGTCAACAGAACAAGATTCGTTGAAGCAGCTCACAGATAAAGTCGAAGGGAGCCTTGTTCACCTGCTAGCTCATGAGAATCCAGATGCTTTTGGCACAATGGCCGCAAGAATTGTTGGTGAAGCAGAAGAAATTATAGGCCTTGCATCTTTAAGAGCTGTTGTAGGCGATGGTGAGAAAATACGCGAGGTGGTCGGCTTTGCCGCAGTACAGCGTTTATTAGCTAAACCTGTAGGTCAAGCAACACAGCTAATCCCTCTCGACTCAATGCTTCACTGGTTTTCAGGTAAAGAAAACGGCATCATGCCAGACTTGCTACAATTGAGCCTTGAATTTAGGGAAAATGATATTCCTCTTGTTCACGCTCATGTTATTGAATGCAAGTTTGCCAAATACAGCGTTGCCCATATTCATAAAGCATCAGAGCAGCTTCATGAGGGCCTGCGCCACCTAACATCCATTTTCACGCCAAAGCACAGCAAAGTAAAAGGTTATGGGTTTAATCGGCGCTACTGGTGGGCGCAGTTGCACAGAGCAATATCCTCTCGCTCTGTCGTTAGCCTGTCAGAGCAAGAATGGGGCAAAATGGATCTTGCTCTGGAGAAGCTTGCTGAAGGTGATTTTGAAATTCAATGGCAAGGTTCTATCTGCACCTTCTGGACTGATCAAGAGCTAGCAAATGCAACTCTAACCAATATTCCGATGCAGAAAGCTACAATACAGCCTGTTTTTGATATACCAACAGATTTTTACCTTCAACATTTTGAGCTTGGATACCGAGGAGTATCTGAATTATTCTCTGATACCGTCGAAAAATCAGCTTCTCTGATTTCTTCTAATGTACCTAATGTATCTTTAAGGCCTGAAAATACTCAGATTGATTTTTCTCAGCCTTCATCATTTGAAAGCACTGATTCATCTGAAACAAACTCCATATCGGATGTTGAGGCTAGCAATCATGTAGAAGAGCACAGCTCACGTGAAGAAACATGTTCTGAATCCAAAGTAGTGGTTAACGAAAAACCCAATAAATCTGAGCAAGAACCTGATATTGATGATGATAACTTGGATGAGCAGGATGAGATTGATACCCCCTCCTTTGAACATGACTGCTTAACCGAGTACTTATTAACGGATCGTGTTTTTTCTAAACAATCAGTATCAACAAATCTGGTAAAGAACACATTATCTGTTCCAGATAAAATCCTTATCGGAACCCGAAAAAATGATCAGCCAGTCTACTGGCATTATGGCCACAAACAGCTGGCAAACCGTCACCTGCTACTATTTGGCACATCTGGATCAGGCAAGACTTACGGTATTCAGTGCTTACTGTCTGAACTTGCCAAGCAGCATATTCGATCAGTAATTATCGATTATACGGATGGCTTTCTGCCAAATCAGGTTGAAGAACAGTTTTCTGAATTCACAGTACCCAAAAACCACTTTGTTGTTACGGATAAATTGCCACTGAATCCATTCAGAAAACAAACCCAGATCATTGACCCGTCGATACCGCCTATTGAAGAGTCTGCGTATCAAGTTGCCACAAGGGTTGCGAGTATTTTTGCCTCTGTATTCATGATTGGCGACCAACAATTCGCCGCATTGCGACGAGTTTTACAAGAAGGCATTGAAAGAAGTTCTGACTTCACTTTTGAAGATATGCTTTCAGGTTTGAGAAATGACAGCAGTAACGGAGAGACATTAGCAAGCAAGCTCGAGCCTCTTATTGAAGCCAAGCCTTTTAGACAAGAAGAAGACTCCACCTGGGATGAGATGATTTACTCACCAGACAATCTTGTTCATACCTTGCAGCTGAAGGGTCTGGGCAAAGAAATCCAGAAAATGGTCACTGAGTTTGCCCTATGGGATCTTTGGGATTATGCCCAAAGTACTGGAAGTAAGAATCGTCCAATTCCCGTTGTATTGGATGAAATACAAAATCTTGACCACAGCAGCGACTCACCCATCGATAAGATGCTTCGCGAAGGGCGTAAATTCGGTTTGTCTATGATTTTGGCAACTCAAACAACCAGTCAGTTCACTCAGGAGCAGCGAGATAGATTGTTCCAAGCTGGACATAAGTTATTCTTTAAGCCTGCTACTACCGAGGTTGATAGATTTGCCCAAATACTTTCTCAGGCAACGGATATCAGTAAGTCTGATTGGGCGAAGCGACTATCCAAACTTGAGAAAGGCCAGTGTTGGTCATTAGGCCCTGTGCTTAAGTCTGGCGGAACATTCAAGGAAGAGGCTGTACTTGTCAATGTTACAGCTCTAGAGCAACGTGATACAGGGGCTTGAGGTGAAAGAAGTAAAATCAATTCCGCTCAACTTTACACAGACATTTCTGGCAGATAGAACATTAATAGCTCGTCTATTGGCGTTCGCCGCTCGTAACGGTAGCGGTACCAAAGAACAGATATCTGAAGCGACAGGAATTCCAACTGGAGCAAAGTCTGGAAAGGTTGAGCCCATGATTCATTACGCTCTAGCGATGGGGCTGATAGATGCTAACAGGGCTGAAGGTGTTTGGAGCTTAAGTTTAAGTACTGTGGGTGAAGCTGTGTATGAGGAAGACCCTTATCTCAGCGAAACCATCACTCTATGGCTTTTACACTTAATGATGTGTCGTCCATTATCGATTTCAGAGCCCGGAAGAGGTATTGCTGATGCCTGGTTTGCCCTATTCGCAGACCGAGGCTATCGTCTCGGGAATCGCTTTGCTATCGACACGTATATCGATTATCTGACTGAACGCCACGGGAATGCAGCTACTGTGAAAAAACTAGCCTCATTAGTTGTACGAATGTATGAGGATGAAAGTGCCTTGGCTCTAACTTCTGCATTGACTTGTTGTGCAGATAAAAATTATCAATTTTTATCTGCACGCAATGAGCGCAGTTATTACCCGCTGTATTCAGCCTATCTATTACTGCTCTGGGATCAGTTTTTCCCAACACAACAGCAGATTCAGTTAGGTGAACTATTCGAGAAAGGTAAAGTCTTTACCTTATTGAATTGGTCTACAGACGATGGATCGGCATGGTTGAACTGGATGTCTGATCATCGAATTATGCAGTTCGACAGACAGACAGGGGAAACTCTTGCTTTGAGACTTCAGTCCACTGACGAGGCAGTTAAAGATATTTACAGTTTATTAATTTAACCCTTGCTTCCCCCGGGCAAACCCGGGGGAAACCCTTGATCCAAATCAGTATAAACAACTGAATAATCAAGTTAAATAAAAATAATGACAACATAGAAGTTAGAGTAATGAATATTCAGCAAATTATCCGTTTTCACGATGAAAATTTCTTCGAAGGGGCAGTTCAGTTAGGTTGGGTGCAGAAACGTGTATCACAGGCTGAACAAGCAGCAAAAGCCTTTGTATTTCATGGTCCTCGATATCACGGTGCTGGGGCTGCTGAAAGCGACGGTATCGAGGGAGGATATCGTCTCAAGGATACCGCCAGCTTCGTTAGAGACTTGCTGGAATCAATGGATGCAGGCCTCAGCGGAAAAGACATTAACCCATATTGGTTGGCAGTAGCGGGTTATGGGTCAGGTAAATCACACCTTGCCTTGACTACAGCAACATTACTTTCCTCTCCTACAAGTGATACTGCAAGAGAAATTATCCAGCAAATCAAGCAAGCTGACGAATCTCTTGGAGTGCAGGTTGATAACTACCTCGGTAAGCTCAATAAGCCGGCGCTGATTCTTCCTCTCGACGGTATGTCAGGCTTCCACCTTGGTAACGCGCTAAGCCAAGCAGTCTTTTCCCAATTTAAACAGCTTGGTATTGACGCAGATGCCATTCGCAACCTGTCACCTCGATTTAAAACAGCTTCACAATTTGCAGAAAGAAATTTCGAGGTACGTAAGGATGTTTTTAGCAAACACTTACCTAGCTTGAATATTGAGCAGATAACTGAACGCCTGAATCAAAATGATGAGGAAATTTATAGCGTTGTTGACGAAATATACATCAATGCGAATGGCAGCCCTATTCCAGTCGAAGGCCAGGAATCAGCACAAGAACTCATAGACACTCTGTCTAACGTTTACTGCTCAGAAGATGGTCCTTTCTCTCAAGTTATTATCTTGTTCGATGAGTTTGGTCGTTACTTGGAATATGCAGCCGAAAAACCAAATCTTGCTGGTGACTCCGTGTTACAACAGATATTTCAAGGTATTCAGGATAACAGCAGTAAGACACGATTTGTTGGCTTTATCCAATATGAATTAAAGGCATACCTAAAGCGATTCAGTGGCATTGACCTTCGACAGCTGCAACGCTATGTCACTCGTTTTGATGCAGCAGATAAGTGGTATCTGTCATCTAACCTTGAAACCATCTTTGCCCATATGATTGGTAAAGATGAACAAGCTCTTGATGCCCTGTGGACCCAAACACAGGCCGACTCTCAAGCTCAAATAAGCTGGGAACGACTATCGGGCAATATGCCCGGATTTGATCGTTATCCAGTATGGAATGATTCTGATCGGTTCAAGGATGTTATTGCAAGAGGCTGCTGGCCTCTCCATCCTGTAGCAGTCTGGTTTTTAAGCCGTCAACGTGATGTAGTCCAATCCCGTTCTGCTTTGACTTTCATTCGAGATATTATCGAACGAGTTGCTGACCAAAGCTCTCAAGTTGATAACACGATCAGGCAAGTGAGCGTTGCAGAACTGATCATCAACAATATGCTGCCCGAACTCGTGGCGGCAGAAAGAGAGACGGGCGGATCAACCGCAGAAACACTTCAAGTATTATTAGATAAATTCTCCAGTCACCTCGACGAGCCTAAGCAAAACATTCTTGCTGGTGTTGCTGCTCTGGAGAAGATGTGCGTAGGCAAAAAAACTAAGACTGTAGCGGATTCTCTGCTGTGTGAAGCTACCGCTCTGAACCAGCATCAACTCGAAGAATCTCTCCAAAGTTTGTCTGAGCTAGGTGCTGTCGAATGGAACCAGGATCTTGGTCAGTATGAGCTTTTAAGCGATGGTGCCAGCCGTGGTCAATTTCAGCAGTGGGTGAGAAAACAGCTTGCCAGCTACAGTGTCAATGACATCAAAAATTTATTCATTCAACGGGCAAAGTTGAACATTGACTCCATTCAGGATGTGCGGTCTGATTTTGCCCAAATGAATCACATCAACACTCATGAATGGTTCTTTGAAACATCCGTCGCTCACACTGGCAATATTGAAAGTGCCATCAAGAACACCTTTAAAGATTGGTCAAACGCAGCCCTGCCGAACGAAGCCAAAGGAAAGGTGATTTATCTTTATTTACATAATGATGATGATCTTGCGGAAGTTCAGACTAAAACTATTAATTTAATGGATGAACAGCTTAAGGCTCTTTCCCTGCCGAAGGCTCCTGTCTGGATTATTGCCCTCAATGACCGTCATAACACAATTGCTGACCATATAACTCGATTACATTTATTCGAGGAAGATATTTCGGAGGCAGATGAAAACCGCTACCGCCGATTCCTTCCAGAAGATCAGCGCCGCAGCTTGCAGGCAATTAAAGAAGCTACAGAAGATGCCATTCTTGAAAAAAATCACTGGATAGCAGGCTTTCCTGAATATCCAGAAGGCAGAAGGCTTTCACAAATCGGTACGAAAGTTTTCCAAGAAATATACCCTAATGTCATCGTATTCCCTTTTGATGGATTTAGCTCAAGAGGCAACGGTGGCTTAGATGTAGCTAAACTATCAAAAGCCCTTATTGCTCAGCAAGTCAATACGGCCTGGCTACAAACTCAAGAAAGACAGCTGCAGAACCGTACAGAAACTGTATTACGCCATGCATGGCAAGCTCTTTCACCGTCAGGAAAAGTGCATGAGCCAAGGCATGCTAATGTAAAACTAGCTTATCAGTGGCTTGAAGATAGACACAAAGAGAATCCTAATTTATCTCTTTATAATTCATATCAGGCATTAATTGCCCCGCCATACGGTTTCAACGCTGCTTCTGCCGGTTTGTTCATTTCACTATTCCTTGGAATAAGCAACCCTCCTCGTCGTATTGAGCACAATGGTGAGCTGATTTCTGGCACAGAGTGGCTCAACATTGTCTACAAAAAAACGGGAACAAATAAAAATTTCTTCCAACCGGCAATCCTAACCGGGAGTCGCGTCCGTTTCCTATCCGAAAACAGCGAATCCCGGTGGCGTACACTTCTCAATAACTGGGAAGCAGAACAGCACTATGGCAAGAAGGTACTATTTGGTAAAGAAGCTGAGAGACTAGTACAAACTGACCCAATGCCAGAAAGCCTCGAAGGTACTTTTAGATATCTTCTTGATAGAACTCAGGAAATTTCAGCAGAGCTAATAGCGGCAAAAACCAAGCTAGAGCAATGGGAAAGAGGTTTAGAAAGCGCTGTTCGTAACGAAAGCGTTTCACATGCCATCAAGCTCGCTAAAAATATCTATGACAGCAAGAATGTAATGGAAGACAGCGGTGTTTGGCCAGAAGAGTTAATTGCAGAATGTAATACTTTACTGCCAATTCCGTTGGAACTTATTCGTCAAAATATTGCCTCTTGGATTCCACTGCGATCCTGCACTGAACCCGCGCAAGTTAATGAGTTTAGAGAAAAAAATGAAAAAGCAGCACGGTCACTGAAAGAGCTGGGCTTTGAACGCGAATCACAGGCTCTTATACGACAAGTTCATAGCTGTATAATCAGAGTCGAGAATTCGCTACGTTACAAAACAACCCTTGCTGAAAGTGAAGATTACCCAAGGCAACCTGCACCAAACAACTCTGCACCTGTCCGGGAACTGCGTGATGAAATTTCTCGTGGCCGCAGCTTAATCGAAAATATCCAGAAAGCCAGTGACGCCCTTTCGGTAGAAGAAATCAACGCCAGGGTAGCTGCTATTGATGGACGTATTGATAAACTCGAAAAAGCCATGTCTGAACGGCGTAATGAGCTTGGAAGCTTATATAACGAGCCTTCCAATGAACAAGAGTTACGTGACGTATTACTGAAAGCACGCCGTATACAAGGTATCTTCGTTGGTACTCCCGATGAAATGGAAGTCACAGAGCTAATCGTTCAAATTGAACGGTTGTTGGCTGATATTGATACTTGGGATACTGAGAGCAGCAGCCCTCAGCGCATCCAGAGCATGATCAGCAAACAAATTGAGCAGCAACTCACAGAGTTCAATACATTTCTTGAGCAAGATGACTATGAGACTTTCTGGAGTATTGAAGCACTCTACTCAACTATTTTGTCTGAAAGGGTTAAAGCTGCCGCCCGTAAATCAGAAAACTGGATACAGATAAGATTGCTTTCCGATAAAGAATTAGGCGAACAAAGTTACGAGCAGTGTCTAAACCAAAAAGATGAGCTAACCCGGCTGCCTGCGTTTCTTGCGGATGAGGACAGGGAAAAAGCTCTCGCACTTCTCTCCAGCATTGAGCAGCGAATTTCAGAGTTTGAAGAGGTTAAACGCAAAGAGTCTGCAACAGACTGGCTTAACTCACTGGTAAAACTGGAGGAAATTGACTCTTTAGGGCAATTTGATATCAAAAAACAGCTAGACATGCTCAAGAAGCTCCCTGACTACTTAGGCAAGTTTGAACAATCCTATGCCCAGGAACTTCAGCAGCACCTTACTAAGCGACTTGACCGATTAAGTATTGATGACATTGTGGAACGAATCCATCATCTTACTGACCAACAGAAACATGAAATCCTCAACCAGCTAAAAGGCATGCTGCACCTATAACCTCTCCACATATAACACTGGTGATTAACGTCATTAGTGTTATATGCTTACCGAATACATTACACCCTACTCGGATGACTGAATGATTTACTTAGATTTTGCCGCCTCCACTCCCGTGATTCCGGAAGTGATGGAAGCAATGAGACCTTGGTTCACCGATTACTATGCAAACCCCTCCTCCTCTCATCAAATGGGACGACAGGCGGCAGAGGCCATTGAAAAGGCTCGAACAACAATAGCTGATGAAATTGGTGCTTATCCCAGTGAAATTATTTTCACTAGCGGAGCCACGGAATCCAATAATCTTGCCATCAAAGGCATTGCCCTTGCCAACCGGGATAAAGGCTGCCATATCATTACATCTTCCATTGAGCATAAGTGTATTTTGGCGATTTGTGCTTATCTTGAGAAAGAGGGTTTTGAAGTTACCTATGTAGACCCTGACCAGGAAGGTGTTATTCACCCAGAGAAGGTAAAAGAAGCTCTGCGCCCAGATACTATTCTTGTCAGCATCCATCACGTTAATAACGAGCTTGGTACTATTCAGCCTATTGAGCAGATTGGTGCGCTTTGTCTGGATCGTGGTATTCCTTTTCATACAGATGCAGCGCAGTCATTTGGTAAGCTAGATATCGATGTTGATGATCTGAATATTGACCTTATGTCAGTTTCTGGGCATAAAATTTATGGGCCTAAGGGTGTTGGCGCACTATATATTCGAAATGTTAGAGAAGCTAAAATAACCCCAGTAATTCATGGTGCAGGTCAAGAGCTCGGCCTCCGTGGAGGAACTATGGCAACTCCACTTATTGTTGGATTTAGCTCATCAATAAACATTTCAAAAAAACATTATGCTAAATTGGCCAAAAACAATAACCGCCAAATTTTTAAAGAGTCAATGCAGGGAAAATTTGATTTCATAGTAAACAGTAATCAAGCATGTATGCATATATTAAACATTTCAGTTCCAATTTTAGATACTAATAGATTGTTTACTTATTATAATAACTCTCTATCTTTATCAAAGGGTTCTGCTTGCTCATCCCTAACAATTGAACCATCACACGTACTGAAGAGCATTGGGCTTAACTCTTATCTTTCTGAAAAAAGTTTAAGAATAAGTTTTGGAATTGACACTAATAACGAAACAATAAAAGAAACTGTAAGCATCATATCAGACTCTTGCAATTTTTTTTAACACTTCGATTTTCAATAAATTAAAAAAACCAACCACTTAATATAAGTTCTAGGCAGTTGGTTTTTCTTTCTAATTTAAGCTTTATGGGTAAAATGGTTGATTAGGCAGTCCTTTATCATCTTGCCCTTTGGCTTTATTCAACCGATCAAGTAATGCTTCCTTTTGACTCGAGCCCAAAGATTCTGGGCACAGAATATAAGCCATCAATTCTGACCCTAAATCAATATTATCTTTATTTGATAGTATTTTTTTACCAGCACGAACTAGCACATTATCCCATATGCTGTTTGATATTGACCAATCTAAAGTTTGAGCATTGTTCAGAGTGGTGGCTAGATTAAAGCCTCTCTCATTAATTTTAACTAAAGCCTTAAAGAAAGCCATTTGCCCGACAGGTTTCAATAGCATTGACCAACGTTGATCTTCACTTCTAGATTGAGGCAATATTTTAGAATCTGCAATTGCATCATGGTAAACAGGTATAGAAGCTAGAACACTTTTCCACCATCGTTCAGCAATTGCATATCCATCATCTAGTTCTTCATCAGAAGGTCTCACCACTCTACTCTTTTCATCAAAATCCTTAATTCCTTCACAGTGCAGAATATCTTTAACTGTTTCATAAACTGTACTTATTGTTGTTAACTGTGTGCTACGTGTAGCAATAGTATTACTTTTCCAATTAACAATAAGATCTTTACCTGAAACAATACCTAATGGCCCATAATCTAATTCAAGCAAACGTCTAGTAATTATGGCATAGCCATCATCCTCGCTTGTAATCAGGTAATCACCACGACTAACAGTTTTAGCCGTTCTATTAAGTTTATTAAAAATCCTTCTTGTTTTTTCATTGTTCTCATGATTAATAAATATTACAGGTATATCATCATTAGGAACATCTGATTTGTATTCTCCATCCAGATCTGGATTTTGTATTACTTCACGTATTGCTGCCCACCTATGCTGACCATCAAGAATAATATATTTTCCTTTTTCAACGGTCAGAAATCCCATATTAGACATTTGTGTTTTGTATGCTTGAGGAATCTTTGTAGAGATATCAGCTACAGATTCAAAATGTATATCACCATCAAAAACAAGAACAATAATCGAACCAAACAACCTATCTGATGATTTCACAAGATATGGGACTATTTCATCCACTACACGTTTCTTATTTAATTCTCTTTGAAGCCTTTCTTCAAGACCCATATTAGCCCATTCATCGATTTCTCCTGCAGCTCTAAACGCCATTAATTCCTTAGCATTTAGTGTTGCAACAAAATAATTATTACTTCCCATTTTTGCTTTGGTACACGCAAATGTGCTCATTTTTATTCTCCTGTATCGCTTAAGTTAAATTACAACTAGGTTGTAACATTGTTATCACTTCTTGTTCCAACTCATTTAAACGAATTGAATTATTGCAAATAATCCAGCTAAACCTTACTGAGCCAACACTAATATTAAGTGCATTCCTCAACGGTCTGTTATGAGATCCGTAGTAATGCTGTGAAAACCTTCGGCTTAGTCGTTCTGTTTTACCAACATACAAAGGCCCCCTAAGGTCGTGTATGACATACACTCCAGGTTGATCTGGAACTACTAATTTATGACCTTGTGTGAATAAAGTTTCGCCATCCAGTGCAAGCATTTTATGCCTTTTTTATTTGTCTATAAGGTCAGTATATGCAATGTTTGTACAAACACTAGATTGGTTTGCGGATATCTATACTTTCTAAACACAAACACGGCTCTTATTTTCAAAAACATCCGTTAATTCAATGCATTAGAAATATACAAAACATATTTTTTTCACAAGAAATATTTCGCTTCAGCTAAACCATTACTGCGAGAGAGGCAAAAGATAGGTCGATTCCATCGACTATCTAGTACCCGTCCGAAAACCCTCAAACACCTCTGTATAAGACATTTCTCATGAAGACTCACACCACCGTGGCTCGAAGAAGAGCGATAGCATTTTGATAAACTCTTCAAGCCATATCTCAAAGTGGTCAAAGATTCGCTGGAGGTGATCCTTGCCTACCCGAAAGAGGGTTTGAGCTTTTCTACCCTGGGTTTTGATCTTTAGTAAGCGCCAAATACACCTGCGTACTGGCTGCCATCCCCAAGATTTCTTATTCTTTGTCCGTCTTAAAAGAGATGTAATCGGCTAGCTTGCCGAGGATAGTTTTCTGTTCTTGAGTGAGCATGGCGGTTCCAGCTTTAGCGTATTCGGAACCGCCAACTTGCGCCTTTTTCTGGCAACTATCGAAGCCTGCTCACTCTAAACTCGAGTTATCAACTATTTATAACAAGTAATACAAGCTCCACCGCCCTCAACTTCATCATAAATGGCATCCAGGTCCACCATTTCAATCAACTCTTCCTCATAAAGCGCATTCCGTCGACGTTTTTTCTCAAACCGCTTCAGTGCCTTCTCATGGTTCCGTTTAATTTCTTCAATTCGCTTAGGGTCTTCAAGCGTATTAAGTGGAGTGTCCATACCCAACCAGTAATATTTTTCGCCCGAAGCATTCTCATTCAAATGCTTTTCATAGCATTTAGCTTCTTCAAAAGCTTCAGGATGACGCTCTTTTAGTTTCACCCACTCAATCTTTCTCTGATAGAAACAGAAAGTACAACCACTTCGTGAACGCCATTCGTAATACTTAGGCAAGCCAAGCCCGGTGTTATTAAGGATATTAATAATATCTTGCTTATTCAGGCCATCTTCAACAAATGGCATTCTTACCTTCAGAAACTTTTCTGTCGGCACATAACCATCTCGGTATGGTTCATCTGCCCGAATACCAACGTAACTGACAATTTCATAACCATCTTCGATAAGAGGCTTTACCCATTCTTCAAATGGCTTCAGCTTCATCTGAATAGTACACCACCGCTGCTGTGCGGAAGGCAGAAAGTTATTGAACTGCTTAAGCCAATAATCAAAGCCCTTATCATCATTCAGGCGAGCAATATCTTTGCCCAGATAAGCTTCCAGTTTGTTGAAGTAGTCATAGACTTCCGGCAGCTCTTTTCCAGTATCAGTAAAGAAATACTCAATATCTAGGTCTGGATAAGTGTCGCGCATATAGATAGCTAACGCAGCACTGTCCTTTCCTCCCGATAGTCCAAGAACATGTTTAATTTTACGAGGTTCTGTCATTAAGCACCTTCCTTAGCGCACACCGGCGCCTCATACGGACTGAGTAAATCCTGCAAGGTTTCTTGCAAAGCAAGCGCCTTGAGATCATCCGCATTATGTTTCTTCAGTACTTTAACCAGCTCAGATTTGAGCTGAGTTACTTCTTGTGACTGCTGATCACTGATTGTCACCTGTCGAACATATTCTTCAGCCTGTCCTCCAGATCCAATAACCAAGGCTATAGATTTGGATCTTCCTTCATCTTGCTGAGAGCCCGCTGCAATAAAGGTTTCAACCCGTTTGAAGCGCTGGCAGTAGTCGAACAGTTCCTCACGCCCTCTTGCCAAGACGATATCATTCCAATCTTTGGCCGGGGCTGCAGCAACCAGAGAAATGAGACCTTCGAGCCATTTGTGATTTGAGTTTTGGCACTGACTTAAACGCTGAGCAAAAGCTTGCAGACGATAATCAGCGGCCACTTCTCTTACTTTTGTACAGCGTTCCACCAGATTTTCGGAAAGCTCTCCTAGTTCAGATCTGAGAATTTTCTTATAGCCATTAAGCATCTCCTCATCCATTGCTCTCAGCTCTTCAATGGCACTATTCAGTGCATTATCAAGCATTTGGTCAGAGTCTTTCTCGGATTTGGCACTATCTAAATCAAAAACTGCATACAAGTCTTCCAGTAACAACTGATAAGGGTCGTTAGCTTTTAATACCGCATCACGGAATTTTTTTGCAGGACCATCAGGCAACCGAGCATTTTTAACCCAGGCCGGTAGTTTCTGATGGACAAATGTCACCAGCGATCTGGCAATATTAAGTGCCTGTGGAGGAATATCCCGATCAAGCTTTTTAGCAGCAACCCTGGCAAAGGTGTGGATGTAGTGATGCTTGACGCCACTTACCTTGTAATATCGAACACCTACTTCCTTTGGTGCACGCATCATTTTACTGACAAACTCATCATCAATTTCAGGAATAAATACGTACCGGGCTGTACTGTCCTTATCATAATAAGCCAGTTCTTCATCGCGACTCATCAGGTAAGCAAGAGCGATAACCGGGCACAAACCTGCGGTTAAGCCATAGGGTTTTGCTTCCCACATGCTGTAAATGTCGGCCAGAGTAACCAGCTCAGTGGATTCATTAATCGTCTTCTCCGTAGCCTTCAACATATGTTGAAGGTTTTTCGAGCTGATGCCACTGGGTATTACAAAACTGAACTCGCCATTTTCCTGCTTGGCATGTAAACCTGTCTGCTTAAGGCAGGAAAGATAAATCGCTTTCTCTGGTGGAAAACCATCGTTCAAGCCAAGGTTTTCTTCATCGCTATAACTTATCATCCTCTCCATAAGTTTACGGCGGGCGGAATTAGATGTACCGGAAGGCTTCTGACGGTTAATCAGTTCATTAAAAATTTGTGGCGTAAAGGGGTATATTTTATCCGCTATGCGGGAAGCAATGACATTTAGAGAGCCTGCTGAAAGCGTTTGCCCGTCGAACCACCACTGGCTATTATTGAATGCCTTATCATAAGCATCATCCAGCTCTTTACGGGCGTTGCCATAACGAGCCTCATACTCTTTTGCCGCAATCTTGTCGTGCTGTAATTCAGGAGTATCTTTCGCAATAAGTTGCAAAGCCCATAACTCACGAGCAGCTACTTTTAGTGGCTCAATTTCATTGCTGACACCTACAGCACATGACTGATGAGTTTTGCTGAACTCAACGAGTTTTCCAGCATCCCTGGAAGACTCGTTGGCCAACAACAGGAAAGATGCAAATGTACCATGCTTAGATTTCCACTTTTCACTCATCACCTGGTCTGTGGTCAAAGCGATGCGTTGATCCAACCAGCGCAGAGTACCTTTCTCATGGTAATGACGCTTGGCAATAGTGAATTGCTGATACTCTAATACTGAAGTCCAACTATCATCGAACTGAAGCTTTTCTCGCTGAAGCTCTAGCAGTCCTTCAAGATCAAAGTCACTGCCTTCAAAAACAGCCCAAGCGCTCAGGTGCTTTCTGAAGGTAATGATAGACTGCTGCTTCAACTCCTCGAAGTATTGCTCCAGCTCTATTGCTGCCACATGATCCATAGCTGATTTCACTGCTTTATCAGTGGCATACATCCCAAGAGTACGACCGAACAAATTAAGTATAGCGATGGTCTTAATCAGCTGGCGATGTATATCACTTCCATGATTACTGGTTCTAATAATGGCTTCGCTGGCTACAGACCAAGCATGACCATCATTGGTGCTTACAATGTGATGTTCCAGATTACTTTCGAGATAATCCCACAAATGATAAAGCCTATAGCTGGCATGGCTGCCATCATCATTCTCATCCATAAAATTATGAAAACTATGTGGTTCTCTAGAGTTTAAGAAACTAAAGGTGCTGCGTTCATTTTGACTAAAACGACGCTTGGAGATTGGGCCTAGCAGCAGAGCAACCGTTGGATGCAGAGGGAAACAACCCTGCAGCCGATCATGGAGTACTGCACTATCTCTTAACTTTGCTCGCTGCAAGTTGGAGCAAACATTGCTCACCAGCTTGCTATGCCAGGTTTCTGAGCGCTGGCTTTTTGATTCAATAGACTGAGCAATCAGGGCTACTGTTTCATCTTCTGAGACGTTGTATAACAGATCGCTGTAGCGCCCCTGAATTTTTGCCCATTCATCCTGAATTGCTTTACCCCGGGAATGAGCATACTCACTAAAGGCCTGATGGAGAAAGCCTACAAAAAATGCAGGCAGTTCAGCTTTCTGGAAATTTTCTGCAAAGTTCTGGAAGAACTGCGTATTAAGGTCATGCTTAATGAAATGTTCAAGCACTTTACCCATCTCATCCAGCATGAAGTACACACCATCAACTTTACCTTTCACATCATTCAGTAAGTTGATGACCATCTGTTCTAGCTGCGCTTCATTGGGAGCTTCTTTTGGAATTGCGTACTGTTCAGCAAGCTTTGATGTTTTAGGATGATCTTTTACAGCTGTATATACAGACTTCCAGATTGTAATTATTGGGCTCTCAACGCCACCTACAGCACGAACAACTAGCCACCCTTTCTTAACTGGGAAATACTTTCCCAGCTCTTCAGACATTTTACTCCTGATGCAGCCTTGAGCAGCATTCCGGTATACTTTTTTGTGATGCAGAAAACCCGTCAACAACAAAGCAATAGTAGACTTACCAGTTCCGTATGGACCAGTAACTGTAAATGCTCTTTGTTGACCTTCTGCAAACTGACGACCGAGTGTTCTCAGCGTGTTTTCAGCAGTCCCATGAAAAACCAGACCGGGAAAGAAATCAGCAGACAAATCATTGTCAATGCGGGTAGCTCGCTGATAACGAACATTGATGGAATATGTATCTGCAAGCCGCATTATTTGCCCTGCTTCGCGTAGAATTTGGTTAAATGATCAAACTTGTCTTCGCCAAGGTTTTCTATATCATCGCACTGAATCTGACGAAGCCCTTGAGTGTCTGTCCAGGAGATTTTACGCTGAGTCAGCTCCTCAACCTGATCAAGACGGTTCGCAAGTGCACTTTGAGATAACCTAAACACTCGTGCCGGAGAGCCTTCAGCGGTCAAAAGGCGGTCAAAGGAAATTGTTTTATCTTTCTTTGCTTCTCGATTCCAGTAATCAATAAGAGCAAATGTAAACACCTCTGCGGGCAAACTTTCCTGCCCACCAAGCTCAGCACTGAATTTCTTGTATCTGCCGCCTTCAAGAGTGCGGATAAGACCAAGCTCTACAAGCGGAGAAGAGAAGCTATCTTCGCTGATTTTTGAGTTATTAGAGTTTTTCTGACTGTAACCTTGAAGCATGCACTCAATATCTTTGCTGATCGTTTTTTCAGCAGCTTTTAAATTAAGCTTGTCTACATCAGACAAAATGCTATCCATCAGCTGTTGCTTATCGAAGCGCTGACCATTAAAACGATTGAAGAACCAGCGAGAAGCAGACATCACTTTATAGTTTGAGTTCAGTTGCCAATGCAAAATCCAGATTGTCGCCAACTGCTCCATATAAGGGTCCCAGCCGGACTCAGCATCATCACCAAAAATTTCAAGGGCAATTTCGGTCAAATCATCTCGGCCATTTCGCTCTTCAATAATTTTTGAAGCATCAGTCCAGTAACGGATAGAGTTGACCATATTTTTACCAACACCCATCCGGACAACCGCTTTTTCGATATCTTCAGGATTTCCAGAGGAAACGGGTCTCTGAGGCTTTTCACCATAAATGTCAAGCACTGATTTTACAGCTTTATATAACCATCCGTATCTAAGGGGAAAGGTTTCATGCCCTGAAAATTTTGCAGTGTATTTTGTCACGTTGTCCGATTGCCTCTTTGCCACTGGAGAAACCCTCCAGTGACTAATTGTCATCTAGTTCGAACTTTGTAGCAAGGCGAATATACGCAGAATTTACTCATTAACACTTAGATAGCTTATGGAAGTGTAAGTATATACCCTCATGTATATATAAACAGTGGTAAATTTATTAGTAAAGCTCGTCCATTTCTTGATTTACTTTGTAAAAGCGATAGCCCTTTATTTGCAGGTTAAAGCCATGCTCAAGCACTTCAGTGAACGTTTTGTAGTCAAGCCCGTAGCCATCCATCTCAGGCAGATCAAGCGATAGCAGCTTCTTATCGAAAGATTTTTGCTTATCAAAATCCTTGAAATTGTCGTCTATAAGTTTTGATTTCCAATACAGAGGCTGCGGATCATATAGCCCGGAAGCATAATCATAGAACTCAATATACTGCTTTCTCAGACTAATCTTCACTCGTTCTTGCAACATAGGGATTGGCTGGGTCTCGAAGCCTTCATATCTCATCAGGGTTAATTTTCCTGACTGAATATGTATTTTTATCAAGTCAACATTTTCTACGTCACCATAAAGCATGGTGGCACAACCAATATAAAGCCGCAGTTCTGGTGGCAGTTCAGATACAAAACGAGAGTGTATGACCAGAGAATGGCGGTCATTCAGGATACTGGCAGGTAAATCTGCATGCGCTTTCTCACAGGCTTTTTCGATGCAGTCAGCAGCAGCAAGCGAATAAATCAGTTTCTGGGCATCAGCTAGCGTTGAACGATAGTCGCCAAAGAAAGCCTTGATATCCCGCTTCAGCTTCTCAGGCATATGCTTATATGGCTTACGCTTACTAAACTGTTGTAAGGCAAAATAAATGAGGAGATCTTCCCGACGACCTTCTACAGCATGGACAAAATCATCCTTGCCAAAACGCTCCTGAGTCAGAGCAAACGCTTTTTTTGGAGAGCCCACAAGTTCTCTGATCTTGTCAGTCTCTGGAAATTCATCAGCGGCAGGTATGCGACCATAGTCCAGACAACTTAACCAGAACTGTTCGAACAGCTCACCATGATCTGCAAAGAGGCGTTCTGCTTTAGGTATTTTGATGGGCTTTTGAGTAATCTGCTTCCAGCGGTGACTTGTTCTGCGCTGTTTGTTGGCAAGATAAAGCTGTTCTTCATCTTTATTTTTAAAAATATAGAAAATACCTGGAGCCACAGCAATGGCATCCTCTTCCACCACCTGCTCAATGAATATCTGCAACTCGCTCTGAGAGAAGTACTTTTGGAAGGTATTTCTGCTCGTTATTACGCCATCTTTATACCGTTTGAACTTCTTTATATGTTCATCGCCAGCAATCATGGCTGAAACAACCAATAGTTTATTGGTTAGCTTCCATGCTCCCAACAGGGCATCAACACGCTCTTCAAGCTCTTCGATAACGTTGATGACATAGCCAATATTCACAAGGTCAGCTGCTTCTTTCTCCCCTTCTGCCCGCCAGTTCGGGTCCCATCCTGTTGCTGTAATGCCATGGGCTTCCAGCTCTCGAAGATCGTCGCCTCTGCCACAACCATAATCAAAAACCGAATAATCCCCTTCAAGGTATCCATGTCTAGCCAGAGTTTTCATTGGTGCGGACAGAGCATCACGAGATAAAGCCGTCTTATGTCTTTCCACAACATGCTCTTGTCGATTGTCTACAGCCGATGAACGAAACAACCGGCCGTCCACCAGCTCGTAGCCACGATCATGAATCAGTGCTTCCCAAGTTTGCTTGAAACCTATGATTTTACTGTTTTCATACAGACCTGCATCTTCACCTTCACGGGTAATGGTGCAGAACTCTTCATAATAACGGTCTGCCGGGGTGATCATGGTTTCTTTACGGTGAAGAATTGGCGGATTACTGTTGGTAAAGCGATTGTGCTTGTAACGATTTTGGTCGAAATCGATATTAAAACTGGACTCTAGCTCAGGATAAGAATTTTCATAAAACTCTGGGTAGTTCAGCAATGAGGCCCCAAAGCCGTTGGTTTGCAATTTGATGACCGTCCATTGAACCTCTTGCCCCAAGACTTTGACCTTATCAGCTATCCAACTGGCTAACTCTGGAGCCTCTTGCTCAAAGACACTTCGATGCAAATAAATCGCACCCGGCAACTTTTTCCCGTATTTCAGCTGTTTTACCTGCGTCTGGAACAATTCTGGCGTCATAACAACAAAACCCTGAGTAGTCTGATTATGTTTACTGGCAGTATTATTGCTCAGAAACCTCAAGAGACTCTAGCCGAACGAAGCTGGGTGAGGATTTAGTAGCTGGATCACTGACCCGGACTTTATATCCGGCTTTTAAATACTTGAGGACTTTGTCCAAATCATCAACATACTCGCAGTCTTCCTTGAAACGGGTCTTACTGACTACGTACTGACCGCTAGCGTGCTTACGAGGAGTCAGCTGTGAGCCTGCTTTTTTACCGCGGGTAACTCTATAAGTGATTTTGGGAACCATTTTATAATTCTTTTATTCTGCTTATCCCTTCAAGCTTACGGCACTTCAACCCAGCGGCAAAATTCCCGAAATTTATCCGGTGCAATATTTTTTGGCATAACTTTTCGATTTACCCGCCGCACTATAGTTACAGCTTTTCTGTTTTTTGGGCCGATGCTTACGTGCAAAGGTCTGTTGGCACCATAGAAGTAGAGTTTATCGAAGTCGCAGTTCTGAATGACCCACTCAGCCACCACATCAGATGGCTGGTCAGTACAGATAAAATCACAGGCCAATCCCAGATCGGGACATATTGGCATACCTTTACAGTTCAGCTCATACCCAGCATGTTGATCCACTGGAGGGTAGATATTTGGCGTCTTATCATTTTTCCTGGCTCGCTTACGAATTGCAGAGGTCAGCGAGGGAGTAGATAGCCCGTAGGTCAAGTGAATCCTACCAAAATGGTCTTGTACTGGATCAAGAATAGACGTAGCCAGGAGCTTAATAGCAGTCCAGGTGCCATCTTGCTGCGGCATATTTTCCGGCCGTTCCTGTTCGAAGGTTTCACCACAGCAAATCAGATCTTTGAAATAAAAATGCCGGCTACACTTCTGATCAATCAATTGCTTGATAGCGTGTAATCTCCTTTGACCGGAATCATATGTCTGATTCCACCTTTGGGATATGCCACATCGCCGACTCTGCTTGGAATCAAATGCAAGTGGCAGTGAAATACTGTCTGAACGGGTCTCCCTCTATCCGGTCTTCGAGCGTCTTGACCTTGATGGACTGCAAAAGCTTCGACCAGTGCAATCACGAAACCCCTGCTTTATCGCAGATGTTCATCTTGGCAAGCTAGTCAGATATTTGCGGATATCGGGCTTTGATACATTGTACAGGATGGTTATGCAGACGACGAAATCGTAAAAGTGGCTCTGATCGAAAAGCGAGTCATTCTGAGGAGGGATTTAGGTATTCTGAAATATCGACGAGTGACTCATGGTTACTGGTTGGGGAACACCCTACTACACCTGCAACTGAAAGAGTTCATTCTTGCATTACAACTTGAAAATCAGTTTAAGCCTTTCACCCGACGCAGCCTGTGCAATGATGTTACAGAACCTGTGGCAGCAGAACAGATTCGCCCTCTAATTCAGGAGCAGACACGGTTATATTTCACTGAATTTTTCCAGTGCCAAAACTGTATGCAGGTTTACTGAAAAGGCAGGCACTATCAAAAGCTCAAAGCCAGGCTTGAAGCTAATTTTCCATGCTTATAAACGCTCATTTATGTAATTTCCACGTTTTAGTCTGATTTAAAGTCTGACCTCACTGTAGGTAGCAGTGCTTTCGATGAGGTGGCTGCCCTGAACTGCAGAGGACTATCTAAAGTCGTTGCGATATGGAAAGCCTCATTTACCTGATATTGAAGTCTGGCAGTCACACCTTGCCCTTTTTTCATACTAAACACACCAGTGTGTGACAGCCCAATTTGCTTGTGAACCGCCCTGGATCGAGCATAACGACGCATACAAGCCAATGACTCCAGATTGATACTATAACGCCTGACCCTCTTCCCCTGTCCAGTATCAGCAAGCATTTCACCAGTCCTAACCTGCTGACTATTGATGACCAGCCCGGCCATTCTCAACAATCGATTGACGAAATTGCAGGCCGATTTTGGGCGCTGAAATCTTGCCCCTTCCGAAGTGTTCAAAATCACAGAATCCGGTATCAGCTTGAGCTGGTTCAGCATGAAAGGATACTCATTATGGTAAGCCTCAACTCTATCCACCACCTGCTCTGCTTCTTTCTCCCCCCATGATTGCTGATAATCCCAGTTGGGAAATAATGGCTTCAAAAGCTCTCGATAAACATCAACGCCAATGGATTCAAATCGTCGATGACAAATGGAAGTGCCTTCCTGATCAGGCTCTGGCCGGTAATGGCTACCATCCGGCAATGGGAACTGCATAAATCGCCTGAGTCGTGTCAGCTCAACCTTCTTCCAGAACTCAATATCTCACCTTTCAGAGCTACCGGCTCAATACCCAACTCTTCACAGATTCGATAGCGTTCACAACTGCATATTTCCTGTAGCCTTGGTTCGACTTTATGAGACAGCTCATCGTACTGGCTTGCAGAGACGATAGGCGACTGTTGTATCGCTGCCCTCTCCTCTTTTTCCACCTCCTCTTCAGTGGCTTTCCAGCACAAATCAAACGATTCTGATTGTTGTTTACCCTGGTAATACTCCATAGCAAATCCTCGGTTCTGCATCAGATAAAAAAGACCATTGCCGCCCAATGCCTTGAGCTTCACCTGTCGGCTACGCTCTGCTTCACAAAAGCCATCGTATTCCCCCACCGTTACGCCATCAGTATTGCGCACATAGCGTTGGGCGTACTGCAATGCCCGGACTCTGGCCAGCCAGTCCTCATTGTCCTTTTTACCCGGAATCAAATCGGCAACCACAGTAAACTGCTGGGCAGACCTGAACCGCCGGAGCATTTGCACAAACTTCGTCGGCAAAACAACATTATGGGAAAAACCAAACACCTGATCGAACGGCGTCTGAATCGAAACACCTGACTCAATGGCTGGCGTATAGATGATGACCTGGTATCGCTGAGCTTCCTGATCAAAGTTTTTCTGAAAGGCTATCTGATCAGGCTCATTACGATTTTTTCCATGAAACAGTAACATTGAAATGTCGGGGTGCTGTTTTCGGATGATTTTTTCCAGTTTGCCTGCGTATGCCCTGCTGTCCGTGGCTATCGCTATTTTTCTGCCTTGGGCGACAGAGGGCAGTAGCTGCTGATCGATGACCGATTTAGCCTGAGTTTTGCCAGTAGCAAACTGGCATGCCAGCGTTACATCCCGAGAATACGGCATCTCGTAAAAATGTATTTCCCTCTCAGGAAACCACTCCTGCAACAACCCTACATGATAAGAGGACAAGTCGGCATCACAGATAATGACGGTAGGCGTTTGTTCAATTAAATCCAGGTAACGTGCAAGAACTGAAGGGTCTTTGATATGAGGACTGGTCCCCAGCACAGAGATATGTTGCGAGAATTCATCCAGCAGCAAAATATCGGTCTTTCCTGTTTCCAGAAATCGGCTGACATTCGGGGCACAAAGGCTGTTAATACACGTCACTAGTCGGTTGATACTCGCCATACAGAATTCATAGGTATCCAGATAACTCTCCAGCCCCTGCCGCTTTGCCAGTTCATGAGCCAGGGAAACCAGATGCGTAATCGCCAAAATCCGCTCACCCTTCTGCATGGCAGATTGAGAGAGTGCCGACATCAGTTTTGTTTTACCTGATCCATAAGGGGCTTTTACCAGGGTTATCCGGCCTTTTTCCAAAGAAACGGTTTGGGGCGTAATTGCTGATACCGCGTGATAGAACTCTCCCAGTGACTTTCGTTTACCAGAGCTTAATCCACACTCACGCTGAATAACCTGTTGCTGCCTGAAACAGTAACAGCTTAACTGCCGTTTAAGCTGGTTCAGTGTGTCAGGATGCAAAAGATAAGGATTAGCGGCCTGAATCCTCTTAATAAAATCATGTTCGCCGCACTGGGCTGGAACCCTATGATGAAAGCGACTGACAATGGCCTCCGCCAGTGTGCCTGCAAATTGCTCATTATTGGTTTTGGCAAGAAGCTTAAGCGCACTTCGATAATCACCGCAGAAATTATCCTTTGCCATTTCGACAGCAGCTACGGGCACAGACTTTAAATTGATGGCGAGTATCGGTTTCCTCACCCACTGCAGTTGTCGTTTTAAACCCTGAAAACCTGCATCCAGTCTTACGTCGCTCCAGTCTTCTCCGTATCTTTGTGGTATCACCCAACGAAAACCGGCACGATGACACGCCATTATTCCAGGCAAATCATGATCCAAAGCAATGACAAGGTTGTGGGCAAGGTGCGGCCATTTATTTGTCAATTGTACAGCGATTGATCGGGCATTGTTCTCGCCAACTATACAAACCACAGGTTCGCCAGTGGCCAGATAGACATTGAGCGCGTCGGCCATACCGCCAACTATTCTCAGACAGCCAAGATATTTTGGTAGCTCCGCATGAGAAATGCCGACTAAGGCAAAACTTTGAGAAACTTTCGTGCCCTTGGTGACTTTCTTGTTGTCTTTGACTGCAAAGCGATCCGGACAATGTTTGTGCAACAGCCCTCGCGGATAGATTCGCTCATATCCTGTTATCTGACCATTTACGTTTACGAGCGGGTACTCAAGGCAATCACCATACCACCAGTCCCGCCCAACTCTTAACCCAATCAGAGAACTCAATAACGCAAAATCCAGCTTTTTTTCCTGGAGATACCCGGTCGGATCAACCAGTACGTCAGACAATTTGCTCATGACAAGAAACCTTGCCAGACACGCCAATCTCGACTAGAAAGAGAACTGGCAATGTATGGTCCTGCACTGACACAACAAACATTGCTTCAGAAAGCCCGGTTCCATGACCGGGCTTTTTCTTTTTTGGCTTCCATGGTTGGAAAACAAAGCAAATCGCTGTGCCGAAATGAAAGTATCTGCTGCCGTCAGACAACAGCAGGATGCACAGCGGTTACCGAAAAATCGGGTATAGACTTCGAAATAGTCTCGATCGGACGATCAGCAGAAGAGCACGCTTCGGAAGGTATTGGAGGAACAGAAGATTTAGACCGGCAGCCTTTAAGGCAAAGGCTGTCCGCAGGAGATACCTGAACATAAATACTCCATAAAAGTATTTACGCCCAAGTCGCAGAACTGACTATAATAACCAACGGTTTCATAGTCAGCCTGTGACTTTGACATAATGGCAGGGGCTGGTTGAGAAGCCGGTTCACCCCCTGTGGTGAGCGTCGACAGGGTGTTCTTTAGGCAGGGCACTCTGTCTCTTACTGCTTTACGATACTGCTCTTGAATAATGAAATATCGAAATTAACAGACTGGCTTCTCAAATACGACTGATGGCGTTCTGGAACAAAACTTATTTCGAAATAACAACAATGACCTCGCATTAAAAACAAATCGTTCGAAGTATAAGTCAGCTTTTCAAAAAGCTGACCTATAATTTTTGCTGTATTAAACGGTTATTAATCCAACTATTTTCGATTTCAAATCATTTTAATAACAACGACTTCATTAACTTGTCTTTTTCGGTTCTTAAACAATGCTTTGACCTACGAATAAAAATTCAGTCGAGTGAGAAATACTGTGAAGACGGTTATAAATATCAAAGAAGCCCTGAGCCAGGCAAAAGCCGATGAAAATGTCGGAATTGCTATTGCTCCGCTCTCCTCTGGCAAGAAGTTCTGCCTGTTCTGTGCAGAAATCAAAGAAGGCCATAAAGTAGGTTGCCACTACCATACCGATGGAGAAGAGGTCTATTCTATCCTTTCCGGCGAAGGCATTATTTTTACCGCAGTGGTAGACGATGACGGTCAGATTGGCGAAACACTGTCCCGCAAAGTATCTACGGGAGACAACTTCACCATAGATGCCGGAACCGCACACCAGCTTATGGCTACATCTGACCTGGTACTCATGTTTGTATGCCCGCCTGAGCACTTGGATAATGACCGGATCATGCTGCCCAGTCTCGTTACATAGGCGACCGTGTGTTTGACCATCTTCCTCAAAACAACAAACAGATTTTTTCATCAATCACCCGAGAAGACAGTCATTCTGTTATGGATAAGGCTCGCTCTGTAATATTGCACTATCGTTCATTGATGGAATACCACCCTCAGGACGTCTGGGACATAATGGACGTCCACAATCGATTTGCCTACGCCAACAAAAATCTTAACAAGGTAGTGGGTCTTAGTAAAAGTTATGATTTTGAAGGTCGACATATGACCGAACCTCCAGCAGCCTGTTATGACGTCTGTGCAGGCAATTTTATAGAACAGAACGAACACTGCCTGCAAACCCTCAGTGCCATTGAAGTTCTGGATATACACCCCGGAAATAAGAATGAATGGTTCGTTTATATTTTCAGAAAGACGCCCATTTTCCTATTGGAAAATGAAGTCATCAGCAGTTCTCATGCAAAGCACCATGAAGCAGAAATCGTTGGCAGCTTACATCAGGGGCGGGATGTGCTCGAGCATTGGAAAAATGGAGTAATGGGTTTGCAGCGGCTTTATAAATATTTCACGGGGAAGTCTGATATCTCCATTCTGCGTCAGTGTCCGGAAGATTTGCCAGACTCACAGACCGAAGTTCTTTTTTTGTTGCTCTGCGATAAAAAAACAAAAGAGATTGCAAGGATTCTTAACATCTCTGAATCTGCAGTCAGAGGTCGTATCAGTGCTCTCAAAACAAAATTTGGTGTTCACCGTCTGCCAGATATTGTCGAGGCAGCTATCGCCAAAGGGTACCATCAATACCTCCCTTCCCGCTTCACCGGTAAACAGATTTCCCTGATCCTGTCATAAGTACTCAGTCACTGCAGCCTTAAAAATAGGTTATAAGAAGCAATATTAATTATTAAGAAATAACTTTTAATTTTGTCTTGATAGATTATCAAATCTTCTATACTCGAATACTGATCAGGTGCTTGGCCTAAGAAGTAGCTGATTTTAACGACAGGAAATTCAACTGATTCAATCTGGTTTCCTTTTACTGCCATTATGTCAAAGCCACTCGGTTGTCGTTCTGACTGTCAACTTGTGACTTCGGCATGAGCTGCTCTCAGGAGTTGTATCATGACGATCTTAATCTTGTCTCAAAAGCCACCTCCCTTTTGCTGTTCGGATTCGAAGCAGCTGTTTCGTTTTATTACTGATTCAACTCCTTTAATACCAACAGCAAGGTCACTGATTCAGAAGACTGTTTCCGCCTGACGGTTTCAGCCATTCTGATCATTTCTGTGCTTTTTGCTTATCAAAAAAGCAGGCTATTCCTTTGCCTGTTGGAAATACTTTTGCCAAATGCTCCTAAGGTCGGAGACGTGCGGTAGCCTGTGTTTTAAATTCTTCTCTGATTAGCAGTCTCAATCATGTCAAGCAATCAAAAACGATCCCAGCCAGCCATTGTTACTGAATGTCTTTTGCAGACTAACCAGGCACAAAGGATGAGTACCTGGATGGATTTCAGGCTGAAAAACATGTTGTTTATGCTGGAGGTGGTTTACAAGGAGAATGAAACTCTACAAAACATGGCTGAAAGTACTGTGCAGAAGATTATTCAATTATTGGAGCAACTCGATGCCGATTTGAAAAATGCCATCGAAGAGTTGCCAACTCTAGGCGATAACAGCACCTCCGTAGAATACAGCTACCCAAAAACCGTTGAGATTTCCTGTACCACACCTCATGCCCAAATCTATATCAATTTGCTGAAAGACTTTGACTTACTGGTTCAACAATGTGACCAGTTATGGCTGACAGGACAGTGGCAGCGTGAAGAGTCCCGTGAACCGGTCAGGGTCTGGACCAGGGCTATATCCAAAGGCTTGTCTGACTGTGCTGATCACTTCCTGCCCCTGCGGAGGAAGTACATTCAATATCAAAAATCCGTGCATCAAACTGATGAAGCTTCAGAAAGCACTGACCCATCATAGTCAAGTGAGGAACCTGATTCTGTTTTATCTGTTGGTGTTCTCCTGCCTGGTTCCGGTTGACGCCAGCTCACTGCAGCAGGAACTGAACAAAATGCTTAACACACTGTCCAGCAGTTCTGATCCGGCGGCATATCAAACCCAGCGTCGTGGTGTCATTTCAGGCGGTGCCTTTCATGCCCGAACTCGCATCAACGAAACCAACTTGACGGGGATTGTACCTCCGGAATTTTCGGCTGGCTGCGGCGGAATTGACTTGTATGGCGGCTCTTTTTCTTTCATCAACAGCGAACAGTTCAACAAGTTGATTCGAGACATCGCCGGTAATGCTTCAGGATATCTACTGGGACTGGCCATCAGCGCCATGAATGAAAAGGCATATCAACATATCGAGGCCTTGCAGGAAAAAATCATGCACCTGAACAGTCTCTTCTCAAACTCCTGCCAGATGGGACAGGGTTTAGTGAACAGTATGCCAATGCCTGCGGCTATGAAAAAATTTCAGACCGATGCTTCACTGAATATCAGTCGCGCCAATGTGGCTGACACCTTTCAGTCGTTTACCGGCACGGGATTATCCAACCGTGATCCGGTCAAAGCCTGGCGGCAATCGGCCAGTCCGCAGGATCAGGAAAAGATGCTGGGTAATCTGGTTTGGAATGCACTGAAAAAGTCCTCTGCTATTACCGGCAATGATTACCGTGAAGCAGTTATGAGCCTGACAGGAACCATCATTGTTTCCATGGAATCTGGTGATACTCAGCCACGGTTGTTCAGTCATGTGGGTAATCAGTTGAAAGTGGAGGACCTGATTTATGGCTCTGATCAGGTAACTCTTTATCGTTGTCATAACCATTCAGGTTGTTTGTCTATGGCATTGATGGATAAACAAAAACTATCGGGATTATCTGAACATTTGACTCAATTGCTGAATGCTCTGGCAGATCACTGGCATCGCAATGCAAAAGATTCCCTGCTGACGGTTAACGGTGTTTCAGCTCCAGCACTGCTTCAGAATTTACCCGTAGGCACCGGAGCTATGATCCGAAATCTAACGGCTGCCGACGTTCAGTTAGCAAAGCTGTTTATTGCCCAGGCTGCGCCACATATTGCTTTCTACATGGTGCATCAGTTTATGGAAGATCTTCATCATATCACTGTATCGCTGGTGAATATGGAAAGTGATTATCATCCCTTTGCCCAACAACTTCAGGACACACTGAAATCTTCTAAAACCCAGTTGCATCATGAGCTACAAAGGCTTGGAGAACGCTATGGCCGGTTTGGAGAACTGATACAGGACTATCGCCATATGCTGGCAGTGGCCGAACAGAAGCGATATCAGAGAATTCAGCTGGAACCCGGCCACTCCCAACGCTATCAGAAGGCCAAGAGCCTTGATTGAGACCATCTATTCCATTGGTGATGCGAGTTTTCTCTACACCGTCCTGAATGGTCTCGTAATGATCGTAAACGATCCTGAGTTCCTGATGACCATCAAGATTGGATTCACTATTGGCGTGTTTTATCTGGCTCTACAGGGGCTAATGGCAGGAAAGTTTCCAGCATTCCAGCACTTGCTTCTGAGTCTTCTGATCTACTCCGCTTTATTTGGTTTACCCACGGCAGGCAGGAGTTACAAGGGTATCAACGTGGATATATATGATGTTTATACCGACACCAATCGCAAGGTCGATAATGTGCCGTTTGGTATCGCCCTGACAGCCAGTATGCTGTCCACGATTACCTGGAAACTGACGGAAACCTTTGAACAAACCTTTCATAGTGTCGATGCTGCAAAACTTACCCATAACGGCTACCTGTCCAGTCTGACCAGAATGATGGAAGCCCGCAGCAAAGCCATGAATCAATTTCAGAACCATCCGACACTGGCTCAGTCATGGCGAAACTATATCAAGGAGTGCACGCTCATTGGCATTGATCTGAATTTCAAAACGTTGCATGAAGTATTCAATAACAGTGACGTTCTTGCGGCACTGGAATTTCCCTCTGAAGTATTCGGTACTCTGATTTATAAGAATGGGCAGCCTAACAATGTAACCTGCACAGAGGCATTCACCTGGTTGAAGCCCCGAATGACGAGCTGGTTTGATCAAGAAATCCAAAGAGACAGTGTCTCACCTGGCAGGAATTTATCTTTGGGTGCTGCATTACAGGCATTAAGCCAGGGTGCAGAATCCAGCCGTAATTTTCTGATGGCCTCTGCCCTCCTTCCAATTTATCACGATGCCACCATCGAAAAATTGCAGGATATACAACAGCCACAGGCTGCCATTATGACTCAGCAAGCCATTCTGCAACGCAATACCCAATGGGCAGGGGAGCAACATCTTTTCCTGAGCAGTATGCGGGCAATGATGGCGTATATCGAAGGATTTGTGTTCGCCGTGACTCCCCTGATGGGATTGCTGGTTTGCGTTGGATTGTTTGGCGTGCGGCTGGCCTTTAAATATCTGATGCTGTTGTTATGGATTCAGCTATGGATGCCCGTGCTGGCGATCAATAATCTCTATATTACTCTGGTTTCTCAGGGCGCTATGGCTGCATTGTCGGCTCCGATCACCAGCTTCACCGGTATCATGGAGTCGGGACCGATTCTGGAATATTGGTTGGGTGTTGGTGGGCTGATGGCCGCGTCTACGCCAGCATTGGTTCTGATGTTGCTTTATGGTAGCGCGATCACCGCCACCCATCTTGCAGGCAGGATGCAAAGTGGTGATTTTATTAATGAGAAGGTGTCTGCCCCAGATATTATGATGCCGGGGTCTGCCATTAACCAGCAAGCTGGCTGGAATATCGGACCGCAACAGGGAGCGACTCGAGGGCAAATTGATCAAGTGGTTCCGGCATTGTCGGCCAGTAGTCATCTATCCAATCTCGTACAATCCAAAGATGCAGCACGGAAATCTTCCGGGATGGCGTTCAGTCAGGCGACCGGTCATGCGATTCAGCAACGGTACGGAAATACTGTTGATAGCCGGGAGCTACGTCAATTCAGCAGTAGCCTGAGCACAGGGGAAAGCCAAGTGGCTCAGATGCGGGATGATTTGGCGAGAGACCTGCAAAAGCAATTTGGCCTGGGTTCCCAGACAGCCAAGGATATGGCTACCACAAAAGTACTTGAAGCCGGTGGTGGGATCTCAACCGGCAGTTTGCTTGGTAGTTTATTTGGCGTAGCTGGTAATTATAAAAAGCAGTGGTCAGGAATAAACCGCGATGTAAAAACTGATGCATTCCAGAATGCGGTCACATACCTGAACAAAGAAAGCTTCTCAAAAAACTGGAGTTCTCATCTCCAGAAAGCTCTTTCAATGGATGCCACTCAAAGCCATTCCCAAAGCTGGATGAAAGAACTGGGCATGAGTGATGACCAGTCCTATCAGAAAATGGCTCAGGAAAGTCTTAGTAGCGAGAAAAGTTTTGAACAGGCCAATCAGTTACAACAACAACTGGGGCAAGCTTTGAAGTGTGGACCTGCAATCTGGGCTAACCGCATAGCTGCCTCAGAATCGGCCATGGACATACTGCAATCGAAACCCTTTGATCCTGAGTTCCAACAGCAGGTTAATCGCAATGTTCAAAGATTCAATGATCAGTTTGCCAGCCCGTCAGAAACATTAGCCGCAGCAATGGTTTCGACTTATCTGAACAGCTCCAACGAAACAGACCTGGGTAGGTTGGGAGAAGCTTTACAGAAGTCCAACATAATAGGCTCAGCCGCTGAGAATTACCGTCCTGAATCTAATCAGCCATTAGCTTCGCAGAAAGTCAGTGATGGAAGCCTTGCAACCTCTGTCAATAATGCGCTTTATCAGCCTGAAAACATAAGCCATGATCAGGTTAAGCAACGTATATCAGAGTCCAGCCAGCTACCGGAACAAAAAACCTTACAAGAGGCAAATCTTCAATCTTCTACCATACGAAAATTGCCCTACGCTCTTCAACCACTGGCTAAAGATTACCACCAGTCGAGCCAATCTATCAAAGGTCGGTATCTGCAATCAGGTCAAAACAAGCCCTACATCACCAACCTTTTAAAACACAGTGCCTATGGTACAGCCCCTTCCACATCGGGACCCGGACTTAAGCTGGGATATAATGAGGCCTTTGATAAAGCACTATCACACAGCCTTACCGATAATCAGGCTGCTACTTTTGCTTCTCTGGTCAAAGACCATGATCCAAAATATGAACGAAGCTCTGATCCGGAAGACCGTCGTCACCGTCTGGGACAATCCATTGCTGAAATCAGTCGAGGCTGGGGAGATCAGAGTGCAGTTTTAGGTCAGCACGCCTTTAATCATCTGACCCACGCCGCAGACAATCCGCAGCACACTGAAGCTGCACTCACACTGATCGGAGAAATGAACCGGCTTTACCAGCCAGAACTGAAACAGTATGAACAATCAGTTGAAAAATGGTTAAGGGGACAATCATTACTCCCGATGGAAGGCAACTACCTTGATACGACTATGCCTCCTGAACATATCGGTAGCAATGTCGGGAGTGAGATTCAGCAGCGCCAGTCAGACAACAACCTTAGGGTTTTCGGCAGACAGGATAAAGGCCTCTACCAGGAGCCACCATGTAAATTATCGAGAACACATCGAGATGCAAGTCAGAAGCTATCGAACTTGATAAAACCTGACTCCGGTCTTCCTCCATAAGGTGTTCCTCCCACATCAATTCCACCTGCCATAGGTAAGCCGGTTGTCGGATTGGTTTCTCCCTTTAATTGCCAGCCCTTGCTGGCTGGCTGTGAAGCGAATTTTTCAGGGAACTCCCGGTTAAACTGCCAAAGGAGAAAAAAGCACCCAGCAGAAAACAGGCCCCAAAGAACCGGAGACCCCAAAAGCTTCCAGCCATAGCCCGGAACCAAGACCAGGTACACCAACTGCTCAATCAACAGACAACAAAAAGTCAGCCCTGCCAAACTGGCTACAAACCCTTTAATCCGTTTTAACAAATTCATCTTCTTCACCTCCCAGTAGCTCTCTACTGAGTTTTCAGTTTCGTTCATCAACATAGTTCAAAATCAGCCGGGAAATGCCGAATGTTTGAAAACCCCAACACAAGGGTACCTATAGAACCCCAGTATACAGATTCACTACTGACGACCCGTGCTTACGATCCTGAAAGTCAGGTTTTCTTATGCGACGATAAACATCTGTTTTTCGGATTTCTCAGCCTGCCCCTCAGTGGACTCGACAGTGGACTGGATGACCGCCTGAACGGTTTACTCAACCAGGACTGGCCCGACGATACACTGCTTCAGTGCGGCTTGATTTCCAGCCCCGACGTGATGAACACCATTCGCCAACTGATGCTGGCCAAAGACCGAACTGAATCTCGTTTCAAAGCCATGCTGAAACAGAATATTCAACAGCTACAGGCAGGCATTCATGAACCGGTAACCAATGAACAAATGCTAAGGCATGGGATTCTGTGGTTCACGATCAAGGTTCCCATCCGGCAGCTCTCACCTAATGAAGATGATTTACTGAAAGTCAGGCGGCTCAAATCCTCCTTTCAGGGAGGCATTGATACAGCCGGTCTGTTGTCTATCACTATGACTCAACATGACTGGCTTCGCCTGAATATGATCCTGACCAATCATCATGAATACGGCCATTGGGCAATGGAAGGTGCCCGAGTGGATTCAGAACGACCACTTAACCGGCAGGTCTTCGATCCAGATACACCTCTGGCTGTGTCACCACATCAGATAGAGCTGGGCTCCGGACATAAATCCAGAGTCGTTAAAGTACTGGTTGCAAAAAAGCTCCCGGCCTATGCAACACTGGGTCAGGCATTTAATTACCTGGGTGACAGCCAGAATGGCAACAGGGGAATCAAGTGTTACGCCCATATTCATGTACTCCTTCACTTCCCCTCGATCAACCAGCTGCAATCTTCACTGAACAACAAACAGCGTATTGCCAGTCAGCAAGCCTCCAGCCCTATTACCCGTTTTGAACCGAGGCTTATGGAGCGCAAGAAAGATTTTGATGTGCTGTTTGAAGCACTTAACAAGGGCGATGCCCCCCTGAAGCTGACGTTTACTCTGGTGCTTTATTGTAATTTCACCAAAGAAGCCAGCCGGTTGTCGTCCAATGCCTGCAGCTACTTCCGTGAACTGGGGTTTATGCTTTATGAAGACGTGTATTTCATGCTCCCGATGTTTCTCAACACCTTGCCCGGCAATGCCCAGAAAAGCACCCAGACCATTGCCATGCATGAGAAGACCCTGGCAACACGTCACGCCGTTCCACTGCTGCCGTTATTTGATGACTGGTCAGGGCATCAGGAGGCGTTATTGAACCTGGTATCCCGTCGTGGGCAGTTGATGAACCTGTCGCTCTTTGAATCCAACAGCAACTACAACGCCATTATTGCGGCTACTTCCGGCGCAGGGAAAACCGTGCTGGTCAATGAAGTCATCAGCAATATTCTGATACGGGGTGGTCAGTGTTGGGCTCTGGATATTGGCGAGGGTTATAAAAAGCTGTGTCAGCATTTTGATGGATTGTTTCTGGACTTTGATCAGGGCAGTGAAATCGGTATGAATCCATTCGCTCTGGTTCATGACTATGAAGAGGAAGGCGATATTCTGCTGGCACTGATCATTGCCATGGTGTCTCCGCGAGAGCCTTTAACTCCTTATCAGGAAGCAAGTTTACGTGAACAAATTCGGGAACTCTGGGAAGGGGAAGGTACGGACAGCTGTATTGATCTGTTACAGGAGCGATTACAGCAACATCCGGATGAGCGTATCACCGACCTGGCCGTGCAGCTCGGAGCCTTCACTTCCAAAGGTGAATATGGTCGTTTTTTCTGTGGAGACAATACGCTGGATATCAATCAGTCTTTTACCGTGCTTGAACTTCGGCATCTGGACAATCGCAAGCACTTGCAACGAGTGGTGATTCTGGAGCTAATCTACCTGATCCAGCAGATTATGTACTTTGGTGATGTCAGCCGCCGGAAGTTGGTAGTGATCGACGAAGCCTGGAACCTGATGCGGGATACTCAGGGAGCGGCCCTATTCATCGAACATGGTTTCCGCCGCTTTCGACGATTTAATGGTGCCAACCTGATGGCGGCACAGCGGATTGAAGACTTTTATGAAACCGCTGCAGGGCGGGCCGCGATGGATAACAGTGCCACTCAATTTCTGCTCAAGCAACAGCTGTCCACTATCAATGAATTAGAAAAACAGCAACGCTTACCCTTATCACCAGAAGGTTACAAACTGCTGAAAACCGTCCATACCGTTGAAGGCAAATATTCAGAAGCACTGGTGCTCACGGAGCAGGGGTCTGGTATCGGCCGTTTGATTCTGAATCCCTTTAAAAAGCTACTCTATTCCAGTCACCCTGAAGATGAAAGTGCGATCCGGACTTATCGATCTCGGGGACTTTCTCTGAGTGATTCCATTATGCAGGTACTGAAAGACAGGAATGCTGTATGACTATCTACGTTGATACTGAAACTACCGGCCTTAGCCCACAAGATGAGATTGTTGAGATAGCCATTATCAATGATGATGGTGAAGCTCTGCTAAACACACTGGTCAGACCAACACATCATGATTGCTGGCCAGAAGCCCAGGCGATTCACCGAGTCAGTCCGAAAGCAGTGGCCCATGCTCCGACTTATGATGAGCTACGGGCTACAATCCAGACGCTGTTTCAGAATCAGGAAGTGGTGATCTACAACAGGGCGTACGACAGCCAATACCTGGGCATAGAACTTGGAGCAGCGAAAATCGTACAGTGTTGCATGCTGCTGTTTGCTCAACACTTCGGTGAGTGGAGTGCCTGGCATGGCAATTACAAATGGCAGAATCTCAACAAAGCCAGTCAGTATGTGCTGCACAAATGGGAAGGCGAAGCGCATCGTGCTTTGTCCGATACGTTGGCAACACGAGCGGTCTGGCATTACTTAACCCGCCCTGAGGTTCGCCTGCGGATTGATGAATTTAAAAACGTATGACTCTCTCACCCTTCTGGCTGGTGATTATTCTGCTATTGCCAGCCACCAATACAGCACTGCCTTCTAACCTCACTATTAATCTGTTTGTATCTGAAGCTCTGGGTGAGGTGACTCTGATTGAGTTACTGCGGGATACAAAATCTCTTCACAACTTCAATATCATCGTGCGAGGAATGGGAGCCAAAGATACTAATCTGGCTCATAGTATCAGCCGCTGGCAATACCGGATAAAGCAGGCCGGTGTCGGGAAGAATATTCAGATTAACCCTGTTTTATTCCGTGAGCAGAATATAAATCATGTGCCTGCAATGATTGTTGTCAACGGCAATACTAAACTGACCGCTTTTGGTGTTACCTCGCCTGAATGGATGATGCGCCAGTACCGTGCCGGCAAACATGGCAATATCGGAGCCTATGGCTCAACACTTCCTGTCAGCGAACCAGATTTATTGGAGCATCTTTTGCTGCGGCTCAAACAACAGAACTGGCAGCCCCTTCAAGAAAAAGCACAGAAACGGTTGCAGACTAAAACCCTTTCTTTCGGAGCTAAGCTCCCGACTAGCCGAGAGGCATCCAGCAAAGTTCTGAAAATACCCGGTCACTGGCGTACACCTATGGTTGCCGTGAATATTAACGATCGTCAGCAATTGAAGGCGGTGATTCCATGGTTACAGCAATATCCTGATGCGCTGATTTTGGTATCCAGTGGATCGCTACAACAGTTTCAGAAACTATCCAGTCTCTGGCATGAACATACAATTTACATCATGCCCACGGAGCTAATTCATCGCTTTCAACTGACTACCTTGCCCGCATTAATGACACCAGAAAACCTGAGTCACTGGCGAGTGATAACAGCAGCAGTATCACAGTTTTCTGCCATTGATGTGGTGTTGTGGGCAAGAGCTTTGATTTCCATGTCTGCACAATCTGCGTCTGCGCAGGAAACCACAGACAACCCATCAAAAGCCCTGTGCCAGAACGTACCCATTCTGTCAGAGAAACTGATTAATTCTGTACCTTGGAAAGAGCTGTTTCCCATTCGTATCGGACTGGCAAAACTGGGTTCGGGCAAAGAGCCTGACGACAGAGCTAACACCAGTACGGGGTCATGCTTCTGCGAAGACAGTGCGGGCATGTTTCACCCTGGCGTGACTACCGGCTTCTGGCGACCTCAAAGGCTAATTGAACTTACCCGCAGTCCCGGCTGCCTGATGGCATTGGGTGGTCACAAGCTATCTATGGTTGACCAGCGTCGTTGGGGAACACTGGGTTCTGCAAATATTCCCAAAGGCTTAACCTATCTCCACGCTCACGTTTACAGCCTGCCACTGATTGAAATGCTGAATATGTATACCGGTATTGGCGGCTGTACCAGTGATCTGGTGGATTTTGACCTGCTGAATTTGTCAGAAGTAGACCCGTCGTGGAATCACCCGGAGCTGGCCGCCCTACTCTCTCCCGAGCTGGCCGCTTATGCCAATCCTGCGGCGATTAATGCTTGTACAGCTGATGGCCTAGCCGCTTTGAATTCACAACCTATGGATAATCTACACTGGTGCGCTGGTAGCTGGGGCTCCCTTTATCCATTGTCCGGTTTTACCAGCACCTACGGTCACTTTGCCGATAACACCAGTCTGCTGGCAACACGAGCTCTAGCCAAAATTCATCGGATTGGTCTTGGCAGAAAAACCATAGGAGAAGAGGCCCAGTGCCAGAGCCGGATCACTCCCTGGCTCCCCAAAAGCCAGTACAAAATGAGCATGTTCTGGCCTGAGCCGGAAAAGCAGAAAGCACACTGGATAGGAGCTTCAGCCGCAACATGGGGAATGCATCGTCACCCATTGGCTAAAGACGACGCTATGTATCTGCTTTGGCAATATCGGGATTGTTGCCAGACCGTCAGTCAATGACAATACGTGCCTGCTACAACCTACTGGGTCGGTTGTTAGCTATCTGCTTTCACACGGTAATGGCAGAAACCACTCAGGAAGCCACTCGCACATTTGAGCAACATACCCACTCAACCTGGCTCCATCAGATTAACCAGCAATCTGAAGCTATTACAAGAAAGCCTCAACCTACTACCAACCAGGTACCAAACCTGTTGATGGAAAACCCTTCAGACACTACTCACCGTCGGAAGTTGGAAAGTTATTATCAAAATGAAGATTTCGATGGCTTACAATCTTTTGGTGAACAGCGGGCGCAACAACTGGAAACTGAACAATCCCCGGTAGGTGAAGCATGGCGCCTATTGAACCAGTCACCGGATCGATATTACCCCGATGCCAACGAACACACGATTCTCCACCCTGTAGAACAAAGTATTAAGGCCCTGCAGCACCCCAACACCTGGTCTAAACAGAAGCACTGGCCTACAGATGCTAATGGCAATCCCATATACGACAACTCTTTAGATGGGCAGAGCGAAATGAGTGCCACGATCGCACGACTACGTCGACACTTCAGAGGCTGTGACTACCAAAGAACACTGGTACTGAAACAAGACCGTCAGGTACACAGCCCGGACATCAGGGAGTGCAGCCGGGTTCTGGTTAAAGATCACAGCCTGACGCTCAATCGTCACCTGACTGTCCAGCCTTTTTTGAAACATATACGCGGCAGCAGTATCTCCGGTCTAAAAGCCTGCGACAGTGGTTCAGACACAGAAGGTTGCCTGGAAATCCGGTTGGGCATCCGCAGTGCTGACAACTACTACCGCTGCCGCTGCTGTATTAAAGAAGAGTCACTGACGGTGAAAATGCTGAAACCCGAAGCCCTCAATCAAGTCAAACTGGTCGATGCCCGCTGGGATGACCGCATTCAACTCTGGCTGAATGATCACAAGCTATGGCAAAGCAACCCAGATTTTCCGCCAGAATCCGGTGGCCGGTGTGACCGGGATAAAAACTATTACCTGAACCAGGAAGTCAGCCTTGCCAGGGAAGTCATTCAGTCCGGGGCACCCGATATATCCTTTCGGTTAAGAACCTCCGTCGGTGATAAAGGGGAAGGCTTTGCCCTGATCCGTCTGTATTTTGATCTTAGCCAGCTGGTTTCATCAGACCATTGGGGGACCTTGGCACAACAAGAGCTGCTGGCCAATATGCAGCAGTGGCATAACGATGGTTTATGCAAGCCGTCGTTTCAATGCCTTGAACGACTGCCTGCGGCTGAATATACCGTACATGGCAAAACCGTCCCTCTGTTCTCTTCACTGTCTCCAGAATTACCTTCGGACTGTAAAATGACCAAGGCTGAAGTCGACTGTTTCTTCTACAAAACGAGATCATCACAATCTCCGCCGGATCACTGTGCTCACTATGCCAATACCCCTCACTGTGAGTTTCTGGACAGCCGTTGTTTAGGTGAAAAGTCCGGCATCTGTTATACCCGACAGGATCGTTATGACTGTGGCTACAAAGGCCACGTGAATCGCATCGGTATCGAGGAGAGTATTCACTGCGAAGGTCAACCCATGCAGTGCATGTTAGGCGAGTGTCAGGCCAATATTACCGATGCGGATAACACTGACTTTGCCAGTGCCGTCAGCGGTCTCCATGCCGCAAAACATATGGCGCACGATATACAGTGCAATCAGGACGGGAGTGGTTGCAGGATATTCAGCGGCAAGCCCTGCACCTGCAAACAAGGCATTTTCAATATAGTGGACTGCTGCAATCTACCTACCCATGTGAATTTTGCCAGCTATATGAACCTGCTGCTGATGGGCTATCTATTTGATCAATCAGCAATCCATCTACAGGGGAATTTTCCCAATCAGCTGACTGGGTCTTATCAGAAAATGAGGGAACCACTGATGGAGGGCATCAACAAGCTCATTCAGCCTGCAAAGAATCTATGGTCCGATTTAGGCAAAAGCTGGGACAAGCTCACAGAAAGGCTATGGCCGACAACGGCTGAAGTTCATACCCAGGCTGCCACTGCCAAGCCCATTGCCGGAGAACTGTCGCATGAAGCTCAGAAGTCTATGCTCGGCAATATGCAGCAACAACTGATGCGAAAGATGGCAGAAGTCGTCCATAAAATTCTGGGCGAGGATGCCACCAATCTGCTTTTTCGAACGGTTGGTAACAACCTGGCTTCTCAGGGCGGTCAGCTGAGCCAACAAACCCTGATTATGAACCCGGCCATCACCTCAGCGATCAGTGTCGTCACCATGATCTACACGGCTTATACCATGACCAAGCTGATTATCCAGATCACGAACAAATGTGATACCGAAGAATTTGAATTGGCCGCCAAACGGGAGATGAAAACCTGCCATAAAGTCGGCAGCTACAGGGAAAGCAAATTGTTGGGATTGAGCAGCATGGAGTACAACAGCTATTGCTGTTTCAGTTCACCCCTTTCCCGCATCCTGCAAGTACAGATCAGAAAGCAGCTGAACACTGGATGGGGCTCTGCCGAACATCCCGATTGCACGGGTATAACGCCTGAAACCCTGCACGCTGTGGACTGGAACCAGATTGACCTTAGCGAGTGGCTGGCACTGTTAAAATTGCAAAACAAACTGCCAGACTTGAATGCCGATACTCTGAAACAGTTGAATCTGGAAACTCTGACGGGCAAAGGGTCAAGGCTCGATTTTGATAAACAGCGGGAAGATAGCAGGAAGAGGCTCGAGGCACGATACAAGAACCTTAAGCCAGAGCAAATCAATCATTTTCAGAATGAAAAGGCACATCAGCTTCGCTCTCAAACCAGTCACCGCTGAGTCGGTCAACGGCTCTCTCTTGACAAAAACAGGTTCTCAAACCACAATTGCTTCATATTCTATGTCCCATGTCCTAGGACACGGGACAATTATTAAAGAGAGCATCATGAAAGGTCAGGATATTGGTTTATTACTAAAACTCTATTGCCTAAGCCTTGGAGAAAACCAGTCGATCATCCCTATCCCCGTGGGTTCATGGCAGGACTGGAGTGGGGAACAGGAAAATAGTGCAGAGTCCTCTTCTCTTGATGCTGCTGATTCTTATGGAGTTCGCACACTGGCTCAGATGACCGGTATCAGTAAATCTCAGGTTAATCTGGCATTAAATCGCTGTTATAGCGTGGGACTGGCAAAAAAAGACCGTCGATCTGGTGTTCCTTCGGTGAACCGAAAGTCCCTGTTTGAGTTTATTGTCTATGGTTTGAAATTTGTTTTCCCAGCCTCACCGGGGCCAGTAACAAGAGGAGTCACTACTTCACTGGTTGCTCCTGTTTTTAATAATGAACTCATGAGTGCCGGAGAGCTGCTTCCTGTCTGGCCCGATGCTCGAGGGCTCAGCAAGGGCCAGGGGATTGAGCCGCTGTTTAAATCCGCTACCTACGCTATTCGGAAAGATCCCGCTTTTTATGTATTACTGGCTCTGGTGGATGCTATCCGTATGGGTCAACCCAGAGAACGCAACCTGGCCATCCGCAGGCTGGAAAACTATTTGGGGCTGACAAAATGAGTCAAGCCGATCAACACCAACAGATGCTTATTCGAGTCGCCACCGCACTGGGGGCTGAGCTCTTGCAGCAAATGGCTTTTGTGGGAGGTTGCACCACCGGCTTATTGCTTACCGATGCTTTCAGTCTTGAGCAAGTGCGTCATACCGATGACGTGGACCTGATTGTCCATGTCATGGGGCACACTTCTTTTTCTGACCTACAAGCTGTATTGCAACAAAAAGGTTTTAGTCATAGCACCGAAGAAGATGACCCATTGTGCGCTATGCGCCTGGGCGACATGAGAGTGGATTTTATGCCCGACGATGCAAGCATTCTCGGATTTTCAAATCGCTGGTATCCGGATGCCCTGTCTACGTCGGAACAACACGTCCTGAGTGATAACATCATTATTCGATTGGTCAAGCCGGTTTATTTTATTGCCACCAAACTGGAAGCCTACCAAGGGCGTGGGTATGGTGATCCACTTGCCAGTCGCGATATAGAAGACCTGTTGAACCTGTTTGATGGTCGCCCCGAACTCATCAATGAAATCAGTTCAGCCAGAGACGAACTGCGTCAGTATATTTCTGAAGAAATCAGCCAGTTAATGCAACATCCGGATTTTGAATACGCCGTGCAAAGTTGCGCTTTGGGCGACAGTGAACGGGAAGCGCTCATTTTCGAACGATTGGATCTTGTCGCTGAAGGTATTTTTTGATGCATTACCACTGGATCAGTCAACAGGGTAATGAACGACGCATTAATAATGATGCCGCTCTCTTCATTGAGCGTGAGGAATATTGTTTTGCAATGCTTGTTGATGGCGCTCAAAAAGGACAACCGGGTAATGCATTTACCCAGTTCATCCTGAATCACATGGTCGCAGGAATAGTTGAAATTGATTCACCCTCAATGCCACAGAGCCAGACTGTCATTACTCTGCTCAGAGCCCTGCAAAAAGAGTTGCGCAAAAAATATCTGTTGAATATTGCCAGCTATCTTATTCTCCTTGTTCCAAAGGGTACAGCAGAGCTAAAGGCTCAGGTTATCCACTGCGGTGACTGTCGTCTAGGTACCCGGCATAATGATGGAAACATTATCTGGCAAACCAGTGTGCATACTGCTGCCAACCCTGAAGGTCTCTGGTTTTCAGAAAGTAACTGTTCAAAACCTGAACGACATATCCTGACTCGTAGTCTGAATGCACGACGCTTTCTCACGCCTGATGTCCGGCAACTCTCTTGCAGTGATGGCACTCACTGGCTGCTCTGTACCGATGGCTATTGGGCAGAACACCTGTTGGCAAAGAAGAACTGGCTTGAGCTCAAAGATGATGCAAGCTGTCTTGAAATTTCAAAGCAGATAAACTTTTCTACGCAGAACAGTGATTGTCAAAACCTCTGGGTTATGTGAAAGCTATAAACCCATCTGGCTCCAATGTACTGATCACTCCCACAGTGCTGGCTCCATCAGTAATCTTGTGAGTTTACTGTTTTCCTCTTACAAAACGAGCTTCATTGACTCTAGCCAAGTGACCGTTTCCGGCAACCTTTGCTTTCTTTGCCTGCTCAGATATTCATCAACCGTCAATGATGGTTTTTTTAAGGCAACTCTCGCCGAGCGGATCACGCCAATGACTTCTGCCGGATGCAGATCAATCAAATCATGAATAAAGCTGTCAGGATGAATAGCCTGAAGTTCATATGGGGTAAGGGCTTCATCAGGAAAGTCTTTCAGGTTATAAGTCACTATGACATCGGCGTTAGCGACAATTGTCGCTGCAACAACATGCCGGTCATCCTGATCTGGTAGTTGAACTGAATCAATCAAGTGCTCAAAGCCTTCAACCACTGCATCCCGGACATGAGCGTTCATCAGCTGTCGGGTTTTATTGAGGTAGTTCTCATCAATGTCTGGACGATTGGCTTTCAGATTGCGAGTCCACTCATCATGAATTTTGTCTGTCCACTTGGCGCGAAAAGTGTCTGTTATCGCCAACCTTAACAACACGTCTCTTAACACCGAAGGATAAAGAACACAGGCATCAAAAACAGCAGTAAATTGAGAAGCCATTAATACTCCGGATCGTTCATCTGGGAGAGGGATGACAACTCATCCAAAGCTGAGAGTCGTTTAGCATCTATAGCTGCTTTATAATCCATTAAATCCTGATACCGGACTCTGCGATGCCGACCAACCTTGTGGTGAGGGATTTCCCCCTCATCCAGCATTCTGACCAGATAAGGCCGGGAAACATTGAGAATATCTGCGGCTTCCTGAGTGGTCAGTTCCGCATGGATCGGGATGATTTTTACCGCATTGCCCTGTCCAAGTTGCGCCAGAATATCAACCAGCAGGCTCAACGCTCTGGTTGGAATCGACAACGCATGCTTTTCCCCATCCTTAGAGCTGATATCAATTTGCTGAGATTTAGCACCCGTCTCAAGAAAGGCTGAAATTTCCCGGCTGCACTCTTGTGCAATCGCAATCTCTTCAGCAGTAGGCAGAGTCAGTTTGTCTTTTGTAGTCATAGGTATTCCCTGATCGAATATTTACTAAGTTTTTTCCTTAACTGCAGTTTAATCGAAATAAACGAAATAGCAATAAACGAAATATTCGAACAACCCGAACATTCTGAGAGACATCATGGAAATCCCCCGCACCATCAACGACCCCATCCAGTTCCTGTTCTGGTCTCTGGATGAAATCTACCCCGTAGCCGTGGGTCTGATCTGGGGTATCTGGTTTGACCAGCTGCTTCTGGGCATGTTTCTGGGCTGGATAGCAATTCGTGTCTATCGACGATTTCGGGATCGTCACCCTGACGGCCACCTGAGCCACCAGCTTTACTGGCTGGGTTTTTATTTTGTGAAAGCCAGAACCTTGCCCAACCCTTATGTCCGGGTCTTTTACCCTTCCCGAAAATGACCATTCAAGACTATCTGCGACGTTTGAAGCAATGGCGTCAGCAGCTCTGTGTGGACAGGCTGATGCTGCTGGTACTGGTGCTGACGAATGCACTACTGCTTTTCCAATGCCTCAGTCGCAAACCGGCTGTTGAGCTGACTTTGCCATTGATGGATGGGCAGATCGTCATTCACTCCGGTGAGGCTTCGCAGATCTATTACGAATGGTGGGGACTGTCTCTGGCTGAATTACTGGGCAACCTCAATCCGCAGAATCTGTCGTTTGTTGAATCCAGGCTGCAAAGTCTGCTTTCACCCAATCTGCACCGGCAAGTCCATGAAACATTGAATCGGCAGTTCCACCAGTTACGGGAAGACCATGTTTCGCTGAGCTTTGAGCCATTGCAGCTTGAATTTGATGAAAACACTCATGAGGTCAGAGTGACGGGAAACAGTGCTCTCTCATCGGGCCATCAACGCCTGTATGGGCAGAAAACCTTTACCTTTCAGTTCAGTCTGATCCATTATCGCCCTGTGCTTGCTGTCATTCAGATTGAATCTGATCTCAAGTAACCTTTCCTTATGAGATTTCCGACGATACCATCGTCCTTGCTCAAGCCTCAATGGCCCCGGCAGTTAAATATGTCCAACATTGGCCAATACCAACTTTATCAAGCCCAACATTGTGCTGTCAGTATCTATCCAAGTTGGTTCCGTCACACGATTAACCCTAAGAGATCATCGTAAAGACTTGTCATGTTAGAAATTAATTTTGCCCAGGGTGTCGGGCTGTTTGCCTTTATTGTCGGAGCAAGTGCATTCCTTCATCAAAACGGCCGGCGTTTTCGACTACACCTGACCGTATTTCAAATCCTGTTATGTATTCACTTTATTATGATGGGTGCATTCACGGCCGCGTTTGGCTGTGGGATCAGTGCGGCAAGAAGTTATGCTTCAACCAGAACGAAATCAAATAAAGTCATGTGGTTCTTTATTTCGTTATTATGGCTTATGGGTTTACCCAGTTTACAACATAGCTATGAATTGCTAACCATTTTTGGTGCATCTTTAGTAACCTGGGGTTTATTTCAGGTTGATGGAATAAAATTGCGTCTACTTGTCTTGTTTAATTCATTCTGTTGGCTGACAAATAATTTGCTGCTAGGTTCTATTGGCGGGACATTGATGGAGACGACATTTATTATTGTCAACTTGTATACGATATCTAAAATGTTCATTTCAAGACGTGCTATGTAGTCATTTATTGAGAGATTCCTTTATGAACAAAACGCATGTTGTTTCCGTCTGTTTGTATTGTTCATTGACTCTGGCAGCTGCACCAGTCAAGTTGCAGGTATCACCGGGTCAGCAGCAACCCGTAACCCTGAGTCGTCTACACCTGAATCGAATTGTCACGCCTTTTGCGGCTCCCCAGATTCGAACCATTGATCAGGCTGATATTCGGATTGAAGGTTCAGTGATTTATCTCTCTTCGCAGCAAGAAAAACCTTTTGTCGTGTACATCACCCCTCATGATAATGAGTCTCATGCCCTTTCTTTGCTGGTAACACCACTGGATGTTCCTCCCAAAGAAATTCAGCTGTCACTATCAAAACAATGGCAGCAAAAAAATCAGCCATAACAGGGCATTAGCAAAACGATTCGAAGAAACCTCGGACTATCAGCAGGCTATCACGGAAGTGCTTGCTGCGCTGGTGAGGGGACAGATACCGGAAGGTTATGAACTGAGCATGTTGCATCAATCCGATATTCAGCATTGCGAGCAGGACGGCCTGATGTTTGATTTTTCCAAAGGCCAGCAGGTTCAGGGGCATCACTTCAGCATTCTGATAGGCACTGCCCAGAATAACACCGAAAAGCCGCTTACATTCCATGAAAGAAATTGTCAGGGCAGCCACACCGCCGCTGTCGCAATGTGGCCAAACAACAAACTGCATCCCGGCCAGCGAAGAGAGCTGTTTATTCTTCTGAATACGCCTGATTATGAATCTGCTCCCATATTGCGCCCTTCTCTGCTGACCAAATAATCATCAAGCAATGAACAGCATCAACCATTATTTAACACCAAGAATAAAGCGTTATGGCATTGTGCTGGGTACCGCAGCGGTTCTGGTCACCCTGATTTTTATGACCAGTAAGCGGCAGGATTCAGGCATTACTAAAACCCCGGAGCAAACCACCTCCTCTGTGGACTTTACCGGTGTGCCACCCAAAGAGTTAACTCTGAACCGTATCAGTGGTGATCTGGAACGCATCCATCAGCAACAGAAAGCTTTGCATGAAACACATCAACAAGAAATAGAGAAGTTGCAACAGGAAATTAGCCAGCTGAAGCAGCCCGTTCAACCCACACTCTCTTTTCCTGAACCTTCGTTGCCAGAGCCTGTTCCGGATGTATTGCAGTGGAATCATTACAGTCAATCACCAACAACCCAATACAACGAAACTGATTACTATGACACACCTCCTCAACCGCCCAGACCTATCCGGGTATTAGGAACTACCAACCCTCAGGCAGTCACCCTAAATTCAAAACCAAAGGATAAACCAAAGCTTTTGCGCTTACCGGCCGGAAGTCTGCTATCCGGCCAGTTAATCACCGGGCTGGATGTTCCGACAGGGCAAGGGGCAAGACGTGAACCTTATCCTGTCCTAATCCGCATCAAAGCTTCTGCCATTTTGCCCAATCGCTATCGCACTAACGTCAGGGAATGCTTTGTTCTGGCATCGGGCTATGGCGACCTGAGTTCCGAGCGGGCTTATCTTCGCAGTGAAACCCTGTCGTGCATCCTCAAATACAACGATAAGGAAGAAGTGATTGAACGACCTCTAGAAGGTTATATCGCCGGAGAAGATGGCAAAGCCGGATTACGTGGCAGGCTGGTCAGTAAGCAGGGACAGGTTATGGCCAAGGCGGCTATGGCAGGCTTTCTCAGCGGTATCAGTGAGGCCTTTGATATCAAACCCGTTCCAGTATTGTCTTTGGTTCCCAACCAGAACGGCCAGATTCAGTCTCCGTTTCAGTCCGGCTTAAAAGACAGTGGAGCCCTGCAAAGCTCTCTGATTAAGGGCAGTAACAAAGCATTGGAAAAGCTGGCAGATTTTTACCTGCAGCTGGCTGACCAGATGGTGCCCGTCATTGAAATCAGCGCCGAACGTAAGGTGGACCTGATTCTCACCCGTGGTCTGAAAAACTAATCTTTCGAGAATTTACCCATGTGTAAACACGATACCAGAGCCTTGCTTCTGATGGTTTCGCTGGTACCTGTTATTCAGGGCTGCTCACTGTTTGGTGTTGGTGAAGCTGAGTATGCCTGCCCGGAACCCGGCAAAGGCGTGTGCAAATCGGCAAGACAGGTCTATCAGAATACCGGTTCAACGTCTGCTGAAAACCTGTTTCCTTCAACTCCCAAAAACTATTCAGAACCCGATCTTCGTTTTGTAACGCCCGAAGCGATACCCAACCGCACACCCGCTCAAATCCTGAAAATCTGGATTGCACCCTGGGTTGACAAGCAGGGCAACTGGCACAGCGGCGGAGTTGTGATGACCGATATCGCACCAAGAGACTGGCAGTCTGCCATTCCCGTCTATTCACCGTCTGATGATTAATGGAGTCACTGAATATGTATGTACTGCTTGCTGATAGACCACCACTTGTTATGAAGCTGCAGAAACTGATGGTGTCGCTGGCACCTCTGATCATTCTTTCTCTACTGCCACAGGAGCTGCAGGCGGCCAATCCTGTCAATGTGACAGGTTCCACTGACTTTGCAGAAATTTATGGTCGCTTGGTGGGTTGGATCAAGGGAGACCTGGGACGAACACTGTCTATCTCTTTTGTCCTGATCGGACTGGCCTACGGCATGGCTCGCAACTCACTGATCGGCTTTGCTACCGGAGTCGGTGCTGCTGTCGGATTGCAGGTCACTCCCACCATTATTAATTCCATTTTCGGGCTTTAACCATGTTCACCTCAAAGGCTTTAGCCATTATCAATCACTGGTTACACCCGCATCACGCTGATGAAAAAATCCCATTACCAAACAATCTTCCAGAAGCTGATCAGCCTATACAACCAGGTTCAGGTTGCGCTGGGTATCAGGTAGGCACAGGAACAATCCTGCATCAGCAACAACAGCTTGTGGAACAGGTAAACGAGCAGCTGAATTTGCCAGCAGAACTTCAGCGCTTGTTTGACCAGACACTGGATAATCTCACCCACTGGCTCCATCTCCTACCTGCTCATCCTCAGCACCACTGTGAACCAGCAGGCGCGATCCGCCATGCTCTGGAAACAGCCTTCTGGTCCGTCACAGCCATGCAGCAGATTTACAGAGACCACGACTTGTATCCAGATCAACGCAGAGCGAGGGAACCGCTATGGCGGTTAATAGCAGGCGTCGCCGGGCTTTTATATGACAGTGGACGAATGACCTCCTGTCTTGTTGTTCAACAACCATCTGCAGGGCAATCAACAGAGCTATCAAAAGAGCAATGGCCAGCTTTCCAGCAACCTCTTGGAAGCTGGTTGCAACAACACCGCATTAGCCATTACTCACCCCATTGGAAACAGTGTGATATCGATCCCAGGAAACCATTAGGACCAGAATATACGGCCATCAATCTTTTACTTTTGCCGCAGCTGACTCCTCAGGCATTCCGCAATGCCCTGCAACCCGGCAACAGTAATGGTGCTCTCTGGCAGACTTTTATCGGTGCGCTTACCGGACAAAAAAGCGGTCATGGCGTATCGCAAATCATCCATGCCGTTGAGCTGGCACGTCTGAAAAGCATCAAATTGCATTTCGAAAATGGGGAGGCGCTTAACCAGATCACAAAACCGTCCAAAACTGAGGATCAGCCAACAGAGGAAAAGGATAATGAACTCGATTGGCTTGAGCTGGTTATAGGTAACCTCCACGCAGAGGATATCAAATGGGCGAAAGACAGCCTTCTGCTGCCTTGGCCTGATGCGGTCAAATCCAGGGAAACTCCAGAACCGGATATTCTGCTCAAACAATGGAACCAGAGAGGTTGGATCAGACCTGTTGGGAACCAGATTATTTTTCGACGTAATGGCCGACTGGTCATTGCTCTGCAACCTGTCATTTCCGAACAGTGCAAACAATGGTTGCCAACAAAAAACATCACGGGGACACAGCATGATCAGTGATCGTCCTTATTTGCAAAACTGGCGGCCTATTTATGAGTTGAGTTCCTCCGCCGTATGGTTTTCCGCCATGATTACAGCCTATACATTGTCGTTTTACAGTTTACTGCCGCAGATTGGTTTTGTTCTAACCTCTACTTTCTGCGGGGCCATGATGTTCATTCGGCTGAGACAGGCTTTGCCAAGATGGCAACAGCATCGGCGGCTTAAGGGGAAAAAGCTGGCTCTGTTAAAGCTAACGGGAAAAAAATGCCATTCATTGCAAACAAAGAATCAGAAGCAAGGAGTCTGGTTAGGCTGGGGCTTTGAATGGCAACGGCTCCATGGACAAAGAGCCTGGGACTTATTACGAAGTGATAACCTGCCAGCCAAATCAGAAAAAAACATGGGAGCAGGCTGGATTCACGGTATGGAAGAACATGAGGAGCCGTTATATCAGCCTCTTGAACAGACTCAGATGCATACCATGGTGATCGGTGTCCCGGGCAGCGGTAAAACCCGACTCTTTGATTTGTTGGTGACACAAGCCGTATTACGCAGTGAGCCCGTTATTATCGTCGACCCCAAAGGCGACCATGATCTTGCCAGCCATACCCTCAGAAGTTGCGAGCTGTCAGGCAATCAATACCGGTTTATGAAGTTCCATCCGGGCTTTCCTGCCAATTCCATTCGTATCAACCTGCTACAGAACTTCAACCGTTCCAGTGAGCTGGCTAGCCGGATTTCTGGATTGATGCCTTCCGGTGGTGATAATGCCCCCTTTCAGGCTTTTGCCCAAAAAGCCGTTGATGCCGTAGTTCAGGGCTATCTGCTCTGTGGTCAGCGCCCTACCCTTGTTATGATTCGTCAGGGACTGGAAGGTGGCGTCACCAGACTGTTAATCAGAGCGCTTAGTATTCTCTGTACACGTTATATGGCTCAGGCAGCAGACGTCATTCGGGTGAAGGAAGTTAAAGGGAAGAATAAAGCCGAAGCCGAGGCACGACGCTGGATAGAGTTCTATCGGGATAAGGTCATGCCTGAAACGCCCTGCACCGACGTGGAAGGACTGATCTCACTGTTTGAACATGATCGGGCCCACTATGGAAAAATGATTGCCACCTTACTGCCTGCTTTGGGAATGCTGACAGGAGGTCCACTGGCCCGACTGCTATCAGCGGATCCCACCGATACAGACGACCTGCGCTCCTGTACCCATACCGCCAGCCTGATTGAGCAAAACAAGGTGATGTATTTTGGGCTCGATTCCCTGTCTGATCCCATGGTCGGCAAAGCTATCGGACAGTTGCTATTGGCAGATCTGGCAGCCGTGGCGGGGGATCGTTATAACTACGCAGATAGCACTGACAAACCCATCAACCTGTTTGTCGATGAAGCCGCAGAAGTGCTTTGCCCTCAACTTCTGTCCCTGCTTAACAAAGGCCGGGGGGCTCAATTCCGGTTATACGTCGCTTCTCAGACACTGGCTGATTTTGAAGCTCAGTTGGGCTCGAAAGCGGCTGCCCAACAGTTTATAGACAACTGCAATCACCTTATCTGCCTGAGAACACAGAACCCTGACACCCAGAAATTTATCACCGATAAGCTGCCGCCGGTTCGTTACCGCTACTTTATCCGCAATCAGGGCATCAGCACCGACGCTAACCGCCCTATGGAATTCACCGGCAACCTAAGTGAACAGCAATTGGAAGAGACCGGAGACTTGTTTCCACCACAACTGCTTGGTGAGCTGCCCAATCTGGAATACGTTGCACGATTGGGCGGCGGACGTTTATTGAAAGGAAGAATCCCGATTCTTTGCTCGCCAAAATCCTGAACATCCGATTCCATCTTTCTTATGACAACATCTCAAAAACAAGCCAGTCCATTCGCAATCTGGTGTTTCGGGCTTGGCCTGATATTGCTCTGGCTTGCTTTTTCTGGCCAAAAGATGAACCAGTATCTGTACAAAGAGCAGCAACAATATGCCCAGAGGCTGGGGCGGGAGAATGCTCTATGGATTATGCGAACAGGCGACCAATTATATGCAGCCACCATTATGAAATCGGGTATTCAGCACTTTCTTTTGAAACATACGACTACAGATCGAAACTCGGGTGAAGGGTTGGCAAAGGCCATGGAGCTCTTTCAGGGTGTGGCTAAGAACTTCTTTAGTCTGATACGACAGCTGTTCTATCGAATTTCCGTATTGCTGGCTTGCCTGCCATTCTGGGGCGTGATGTTTATTGCAGCCATTATCGACGGCCTTTTGATCCGAAAAATCCGTTATCACGATTTTCACTATACCAGTCCATTGCAAAACCTCTGGAGCCGACGGGCATCAAAATGGATTCCGGGTTTATTCCTGTACCTAATCATCATCCCTTTACCGGTTCCAGTATTGCTGATTCCTGCCGCCGCCTGGCTGGCTGCACTATGTCTGGGATGGTGGACAGCCAACTGGCAGAAGAAAGTCTGATGCCCTTCGTTCTGCTATTAGTCGGAATATATTCAGTGACTGCTTCAGCTGAACAACAATGGTTTAGCCGCCACTCTGAAGGCTGGTTCTGGTATGAGCAGATTGCCGAGCCAGAAACCGACGAGAATGAAGCCAACGATCAAACCAAAAGACACCAGCCACACACAACCGCATGGATCAGAAATAACATCGGTCTATACCTGGACAAAGCCATCGAGCTTCCCAGTAGAGAAAACGTCAGTAACTACCTCTATCTCGACAGGTTGATAAAAGAAAAAGCAGAACGGTTTGCCCGTGTCGGAAAACAGGTGATTGAAGGTGACCCATTGCTGGATGAAAACGTTCGTCGCCCTATATCCCCAGCTGCCGCCAAAATAAGTGATGACATGGTGCAACACGCCAGGCAACAGGTTTTACAGCAAATAGCGAAAATTGCCGGGCTCGTTTTTTACTATCAAGGAAGGTGCAGGCTGTGTCAGTTGCAGGCTCAGACTTTAATGGCATTAAGCCAGCACTACAGCTTCAAACTGATTTCCTTTTCTACTGATGGCGAGCTTATTCCTGATTTGCCTGACAGTCGAATCGACAGAGAACCCAGTCCAACACTCAACATACAAACCTACCCTGCTCTGTTTTTGATGAAACCACCCGACGAAATTATTCAGCTTCGGCAGGGAGTCATTTCTTATATTGATTTGCATAACCGTATTGTTGAAGCAGCCCATGAAGCCCAATGGATTAGCGAGCAGGACTACAAAAGCACGTTAATTGTCAGGGATAACTGGAATGACGCCAGCGCAAACGCAATTCCACTCGCAGGCCGCAAGCTCAAAAAACATCATTCAATAGGTGAAATTGATCATGAACAGTCAAAATCAGCTCTGGTCCATTAAGCGTATCGCTGATTTCCTTGATCTCTCAGTGAACTACACACGAAATGTCATCGTGAAGCAGGCAAACTTTCCCGAACCAAGATTTTCAATCATCGAGGTCAATGGAAAAAAACAAAAAAGCAAACCACGCTGGCTCGATAAGGAAATCAGTGAATGGGTGAGTCAGGAGTACTGCCCCCGATCTGAAATGGAAGAAAAGCAACCTGTAAAACGAGGACGCAAAAGAAGGGTATCAGATGAATTCCAAATCTGAACCGTTTGATTTTCAAGCCAATTTACAAGAAAAATCCTTTGCAGTTTTTCTGAAGTATTTCAGTGTCCTGTTCATATCGGTGTGACCTGCCTGCTTTGCCAACTCAAAGGGTGTCAGTTTCTCAGATAACCGGGTGAGCGCCTCATGTCTGGAATCACGAAATTCAAGATCGTCGATCAGAGTTTTTCTGACAGCAATGCTAAATATAGAACTTACGTTCAGTTTTGAGCTGGAAAACCAATAGTCACCCTCTGTTTTCCCTAACAGTAATAACCGGACTGCTTCACTGGACAGTGCCAGTGTCTTTTTCTTCTTCTCTTTTGTTCTCTCTGCGGAAAGGTTGATCACCCTGTTATCAAAATCGATTTCACTGGCTACCAGATATTTCACTTCCTGTTGCCTCATCGCCGTTTCGATGCATAGCTTCCACAGCAGTGCCACCGTTTGAGCTGGTGTTTCAGGAGCCTTTTGATCTTCCCAATGATCCAGCGCAAAAAGTACCCGCTGAATTTCTTCTTCTGACACTCTGCGATCCCTTGATGCTGATCGATCATCGGCAAATTTGACACTTGCAAAGGGCGACTTTTCGATATATCCCCATTCCCGAGCCATCGTAAACACATTACACAAGAAATTCTTCTCCCTGGCTACTGAGCTTTCCTTGACCGAACTGAGTCGGCTCATTTTCCACTCAGCAATGTGAAAGCTCTTGATGGAAGAAATGGGTTTATCCATCAAATCAGGCAGAGGGGAATGATTCTGGTTGGTCGCCATCTGCTGAAACCGCTGATTCTCGCGTAATGCGGTTTCCCTGCCTTTCTTCCTTGGACTGACTTCATCAACGTATCGAACAAATGTTTCTCTAAGGGTTTTTCGATGCAACTGATGACGCATGACCTCTTCTGCATTCTTCCCATATTCATCAATTTTTCGCTCAAGGCTGGAAGCCCATAAAGCAGCTTCTTTTTTTGTGTCGAACGTGCGGGCCTGGTCAATGCCCTTTTTTCTAACCCGGGCCAACCAACCAGCTTTTCTCTTTTCGAGCCTGGCCATAACAACCTCCGCATTTTTCTGAGGAAGGTAAAAACTGCATGAATTCTGTGCCAATCCCAGTGCCAAAAATGAGTGGCACAAATGACACAAGCGAAGTTTAGCAAGATGAAGAATGATCAATAAAAGAAATGGTTATATAGGGAGGATTGAGCGCAAGACTTTGGCGCAGTAATCGTATAGTGAAAAAACGTGAGAAACAGGTACAAAAAAAGCCTCCCATTTCTGGAAGACTTTTTGGAGTTGGTGCCCGGAGCCGGAATCGAACCGGCACGATCTTAACGATCGGCAGATTTTAAGTCTGCTGTGTCTACCAATTTCACCACCCGGGCGACAGGAATAGCTTATCTATTCCAGTCGAAAAAAAACAGGCTAGCCAACCTGTTTTTTCCAGCTTTGGAGGCGAGTACCGGAGTCGAACCGGTCTAAATGGAGTTGCAGTCCACTGCATAACCGCTTTGCTAACTCGCCTTTTATCTCTTGAGAGATTGGAACGTGGAATGAGGCTCGCCATTGCTATAGATAGACGACCACAACCTTCTTCCAACTCGCAGATTTCTCTGCACTTGAACTGGAGCGGGAAACGAGACTCGAACTCGCGACCCCAACCTTGGCAAGGTTGTGCTCTACCAACTGAGCTATTCCCGCGGTGAAGATAATTTAGGACTTCTTCAAAGTCCGAAGCGGAAAGCGAGACTCACTCTTTAACATTGAGATGCCCCCAACCTTGTTCAGGCTCTGTTCTGCTAACTGAGCTATACCGGCCCGGCATCCATGTTCGTCAGTGCATGAAGCCCGAGAGCTTCGCGTCCGTCGAAGATGTTGCGTAGTTTAAGAATATTTCGTCTGCTGTCAATAGATTAGAGTAATGAATTAGCTTTCAGCCTTAGAGAATGGTGTCAGATCAGGCCATGCGGCTCGAAGGTACACATACATAGACCACAGTGTCAGGATGGCAGAGATGTAAAGCATTGCCAGACCAAGATACCCGATCATGGATTCCAGAGGCACAGGGGCAAAGAGTAACAGGGTAATGGCCATCATTTGTCCGGCCGTTTTTAGTTTGCCGATCATATTCACCGCTACACTGGTTCGCTTACCTATCTCAGCCATCCATTCACGCAGGGCAGAAATAACAATTTCCCGGCCAATAATGATCGTAGCGGGTATGGTCATCCAGGCTGCCCTGAACTCTTCGACCAACAGGCATAATGCTGTTGCTACCATGATTTTGTCTGCCACCGGATCAAAAAAAGCACCGAAGGGGGTGGTCTGGTTCCAGCGTCTGGCCAAATAACCATCAAACCAGTCAGTCGCAGCAGCGACTGCAAAGATGGCAGCGCAGAGAGTGTAACGCATTTCAATGGGCAGGTAGAAAATCAAGACCAGAAAAGGAACCAGAACAATGCGAAGCATCGTTAGAATATTCGGAATATTCATAGCAACAGATAAATAACCATGATGTGTAACTTTGCTGAGGTCTTTCTACCAGAGTACTCATGCAACCCAAAGTTCTGGTGCAGACAGACCTACAGACCGTCGTTGAAAATATTTACAATCCCATAAGTTACACAGTCGAGAGAAATAGTACAAACCCGAATCTACGATCCATGCAAATGAGCATGTATCTGTTCTGCCAGCTTCTGGCTGATACCCTCGACTTTTGCCAGCTCATCTAACGACGCGTTCATTACGCCATGACGCCCCCCAAAGAACTTGAGCAATGCCGAGCGACGCTTGGCTCCAACTCCCGGAATATCTTCCAGAGTTGATCGTTTTCTGGCAACACTGCGCTTTTGTCGGTGGCCGGTAATGGCAAACCTGTGCGCTTCGTCCCGTATATGTTGAATCAGCAGCAGAGCGCCATCTTTTTCCAATGCGGGCAGCTCCTTGCCCTTATAAATCAGTGTCTCAAGACCTGGTTTTCTGGAAACCCCTTTGGCGACACCCAATAAAGGAATATGCTGGAGAGATAACTCGTACATGACGTCCTCTGCCATGCTCAACTGCCCCTTACCGCCATCAATCAATATCAGATCCGGTGTATTCTCAGGCTGCCCGGTCAGGCTTTTATAACGCTTATGCAAGGCTTTCTTCATGGCGGCATAATCATCACCAGGCTCAATACCTGTTATGTTGAAACGCCGATACTGGCTTTTGTCGGGCCCTTCCTGATTAAACACAACACAGGAGGCAACCGTTGCCTCACCCATGGTATGACTGATATCAAAGCATTCAAACCGGGTTAACGGTTCTTTCAGCTTCAGCAGCCTACCCAATTGCTCTGTGCGCTTGCGTTGATGGGTTTTACCAGCCAACTCAGACTGAAGGCTCGTCTGTGCATTTTTATCTGCCAGCTTCAACCAATCCTGTCGTTCGCCCCTGACCCGATGCTTGATTTTGACACTTTTACCCGACAACTGACTGATTCCCTGTTCAAGTACCTCGTGATCTTCCACGACAATAGGCAGGATAATCTCGGAGGGAAAATTTCGACTATTGGCAAGCTTGATATAAAACTGGGCCAGAAATTCTGAAAGGTGATCTTCTGGCTGATGGTCCAGCCTGAAATTCGGAAAATAGCTCTTGTGCCCCAATAACTGACCATTACGAACAAACAGCACCGCAAAGCAGACCTTACCCATTTGGTTGCAGTAACCGACTATGTCCGCATCACCGGTACTGCGATTGACCGACTGTTGTTCCTGAACTTGCCTGAGCTGGCTGATCTGATCCCTGATTTCAGCGGCTTCTTCAAACCTCAGTGCTTCGGACTCGCTCTCCATTCTTTTGATCAGTTTACGGATGAGCTGCTGACTCTTTCCTTCCAGAAATTGGCGAGTATCCTGCACATCTTGCTGATATTCTTCCGAGCTGACCAGATTGACGCAGGGAGCCTTACAGCGTTGGATCTGATGCTGGAGACAGGGACGACTTCTATTACGGAAATAACTGTTCTCACATTGTCTGACCTTGAACACCTTTTGCAGCAGATTCAAACTTTCCCGCACGGCACCACCACTGGGATAAGGACCAAAAAACAAGCCTTTCTTGCTTTTACTTCGACCTCTCTGATAGACAATACGAGGATACTCATCTTCCACAGAGAGATAAATAAAGGGGTAGGACTTATCGTCCCTGAGAAGGATATTGTAGGGCGGTCTCCGGTCTTTGATGAGGTTTTGTTCCAGCAGCAAGGCCTCCAACTCGGAGTTGGTAATGGTTACCTCTATACTGTGGATCTTGCTCACCAGCGCCATGGTTTTGGTGGTCAGACCAGTAGGACGAAAGTAGCTGGACAGACGATTTTTAAGATTTTTTGCTTTCCCGATATAAAGGGTATTCCCAAGATTGTCCCGCATGTCGTAGACACCCGGCTGTCTGGGCGCCTGTTTTAGAAAAGCCTTGTGATCGAAACGTTCTTTTTCTTCACCTTTAGCCATTGAGCCTGTCATGGAATACAAATACTGTCGATTAATTTCGGACAGTATACTGACAAACAAGACCACAGACCTACAACTTCAGCTCATGACCTGTCGTTGATCAGACTGAAGCAGCATCCTGCCCTACTTCAATCAGCCGGTACCGAATCGCCAAATGTGTTAATTCCACATCACTGTTTATTTGCAGCTTCTCAAAAATACGGTAGCGGTAACTGTTCACCGTTTTAGTACTCAGACAGAGTTTGTCCGAAATGGCCTGCACCTTTTCACAACTGACTATCATCAGGCATATCTGCATTTCCCTACTGGACAGTTTTTCAAAGGGGGAACCTGAGGAAGGATGTAAGGACTTCAACGCCATTTGCTGAGCAATATCAGGACTGATGTAGCGTTTGCCAACGACCACCGCCCTGATGGTGGTAACCATCTCATCGATACTGATGCCTTTGGTGACGTACCCAGCTGCACCGGCTTCCATCAGTTTGGCAGGATACAGCTCATCATTGCAGACGGTGACAGCAATGACCTGAATCTCTGGGAATGACCGACTGATCTTACGTGTGGCCTCCAGACCACCAATCCCCGGCATTCGGACATCCATCAGTACCACCTGGGGCTTGAGGCTACGACACTTTTCAACGGCCTCTTCCCCGCTACTGGCCTCACCGACGATGACCAGTCCCTCTACATCGGAAAGCATGCGGGACAAGCCCGTTCTCACCAGATCATGATCGTCAGCAATCAGTACGCGAATCATGACATACTCCAACCTGCATCTTTATAGTTGTTATGTTCCTAATCCATCTCTCATTTCCCTGATGGTAAACCACTCCAATGTCACCACACTCAGAAAAAAGCCTGAGCACGAGTAATATCGTACAACAGGCTTATCCTACTACCAATATGTTTGGACTAGCAGAATACTACAGGCCAAAATTAGAGCTTGCTTTCCAGTTCCGGTACAGCTTCAAACAGATCCGCTACCAGACCATAGTCGGCTACCTGGAAGATAGGCGCTTCTTCGTCTTTGTTGATGGCAACAATGACCTTAGAGTCTTTCATACCTGCCAAATGCTGGATCGCACCGGAAATACCAATAGCAACGTACAGGTTAGGAGCAACAATTTTACCAGTCTGTCCAACCTGCATGTCATTAGGTACAAAACCTGCATCTACTGCTGCACGAGAAGCACCTACCGCAGCACCGAGTTTGTCAGCCAGTTTGTAAAGGATCTCGAAGTTTTCTCCGTTACCCATACCACGACCACCGGATACTACAATTTTTGCAGCACCCAGTTCTGGACGATCAGACTTCGCCATCTCTTCACTGACAAAGGAAGATATACCTGCGTCATGAGCGATGTCCAGCTGCTCAACAGGTGCACTACCACCATTAGCCGCCACGGGATCAAAACCAGTACCGCGAACGGTGACAACTTTCACAGACGCACTGCTTTGAACCGTTGCAATGGCATTACCGGCGTAGATCGGACGGGCAAAAGTGTCAGCACTGTCGACACGTATGATGTCAGAGATTTGCTCAACATCCAGCAAAGCAGCGACACGGGGCATATAGTTTTTGCCACTGGTGCTGGCAGCACTCAGAATATGGCCATAGCCTTTGCCCAGTTCAGCAACCAGCAGACTGACGTTTTCTGCCAACTGGTGCTCATAGGCGGCATTGTCCACAACCATAACCTTGCTGACACCTTCAACGGCTGATGCTGCTTCGGCAACAGAACCACAACCGGATCCAGCGACTAATACATGAACATCATCGCCTATTTGACGGGCAGCCGCTACCGTATTCAGAGTGGCCGCGCCCAGGGCTGCATTGTCATGCTCTGCAACTACGAGAATAGCCATTAGATTACCTTCGCTTCTGTTTTCAGTTTTTCGATCAGTTCATCAACGCTGCCCACACGGATGCCGGCACTGCGCTCCGCAGGTGGCTCAACTTTCAGAGTATTCAGGGAAGAAGTCACCTCAACACCCAGATCTGCAGGTGTTTTGACGTCGAGAGGTTTACGTTTGGCCTTCATGATATTGGGCAGAGAAGCATAACGAGGCTCATTCAAGCGCAGGTCTGTCGTCACGATAGCGGGCAGTGACAGGGAAACTGTCTGCAGACCACCGTCGACTTCACGAGTGACAGAGGCTTTGCCATCTTCTATAGTCACTTCAGAAGCGAAAGTACCCTGAGGCAGACCCGATAATGCCGCCAACATCTGACCGGTTTGGTTGTTATCACTGTCGATGGACTGTTTACCCAGAATCACCAGATCTGGTTTTTCTTCATCAACAATGGCTTTGAGCAGTTTGGCAACAGACAGAGAACCGGGGTTTTCGTCGGTTTCTACCTGAATACCGCGATCAGCACCCAGAGCAAGAGCGGTGCGTATCTGCTCCTGACACTCTTTGGTCCCGAGTGAAACAACAACGATTTCAGTGGCAACACCCTTTTCCTTCAGTCTTACCGCTTCTTCAACAGCAATTTCACAGAAAGGATTGATGGCCATTTTGACGTTCGTGAGATCGACATCACTATGGTCCGCTTTTACACGAACCTTGACGTTATAGTCGATGACTCTCTTAACGGCTACAAGTATTTTCATGGGTTCGCAGCCTTCCTTATTTATACTATGACTGGATACTTGGTTGTGAGGCAGGGTATGAAATCTCCGAAAACATCGCGCGGAGCATCAATTGTTATCATTGTTTCACATCGCTGCTGTGTGGGCAGTCTAACAGCACGTCAATAAGGGTTCAAACCTATGTTCAAGATTGATGCAAATCCGACAGCTCTAATGAACTATGTGTCTGACCAAAGCCTTTTATTAGAACACCCAAACATTATGACATCTTCCACATGTAGTCAGAGACTCTTCACTGGCAGAATGGCAAATGGCACTCTGCCGAGCCGAGCGAGCCCTGACACAGCGAACACTGGTTATTTGCGTTAGAGCCAGTATAATGCAGAAAAAAATTCAAACAACTGTTTGATTTTCATGCCAGGAGATTTTTCTGACTATGACAGCCCGGAAAGGTTAACCGGAAAGTTGGAGTGTCATCAGACACAAAGAACATTGTATGAAAATCACCATGTGATAACCCGGTGAGGGAGGGGATCCATCTTGGAACGCGAGTCTATGCCATTTGACGTGGTAATTGTGGGCGCTGGACCATCCGGTTTGTCTGCTGCATGTCGTCTTATGCAACTGTCACAGGAAGCAGGTCAAGAACTCTCTGTCTGCGTCGTTGAGAAAGGATCAGAGGTAGGAGCACACATCCTGTCTGGTGCCGTCTTCGAACCTACTGCCCTGAATGAACTGTTTCCCGACTGGAAAGAAAAAGGGGCACCACTGAATACCGCTGTCGTTTCCGACGATATCTACTGGTTAAGTTCCCAGGAAAAGGCCATGAAAGTGCCGGGTGCCTTTGTACCCAAGACGATGCACAACGAAGGCAATTACATCATCAGCCTGGGCAACCTCTGTCGCTGGCTGGCTGAACAGGCTGAGAGCCTGGGTGTGGAAGTATTCCCCGGCTTTGCTGCCAACGAAATCCTGTTCAATGAAGATGGCAGTGTGAAAGGGGTTGCGACTGGTGACATGGGCATCTCTGCCAATGGCGAGAAAAAAGACAGTTACATGCCTGGTATGGAACTGCACGCCAAATACACCCTTTTCTCAGAAGGCTGTCGTGGTCAACTGGGTAAAGAAATCATCAGCCGTTTCAATCTGGACGAAGGTAAAGACCCACAACATTATGGCATTGGTATCAAAGAGCTGTGGGATGTCACTCCAGAGAACCACTCTGAAGGTCTGGTCGTGCACACTGCTGGCTGGCCTCTGACTGATAGCGGCTCAACTGGCGGCGGCTTCCTTTACCACATTGAGAACAACCAGGTCGTACTGGGCCTGATTACCGACCTGAGTTACTCCAACCCTCACGTCAGTCCTTTTGAAGAGTTCCAGCGTTACAAGCAGAGCCCAACCATCAAGAAATTCCTCGAAGGTGGTAAACGGGTGTCTTACGGTGCCCGTGCTCTTGCCAAAGGCGGCCCTCAGTCCTTACCAAAAATGACCTTTGCCGGCGGCCTTCTGATCGGTTGTGATGCAGGCACCATGAACGGTGCCAAAATCAAGGGTTCTCACACAGCTATGAAGTCCGGCATGTTGGCAGCCGAGGAAGTCTTCAAGTCAATTAGCAGTGGCTCCGAAGGCGGCGAAGACCTCACTTCTTACACAAAAGCTTTTGAAAGCTCCTGGCTGGGCGATGAGTTGCAGGCACAGAGAAACTTTGGTCCGGCCATGCATAAGTGGGGTAACTTCATAGGAGCGGGCTTTGCGTTTATCGACCAAAATATTTTTGGTGGCAAGCTGCCATTTACCCTGCATGATAAAACACCCGACTACGCAACACTCAAGCCAGCGATTGATAGTAGAAAGATTGATTATCCAAAACCGGATGGTGTCATAAGCTTTGATCGTCTGAGTTCTGTGTTCCTGTCCAACACTAACCATGAAGAAGATCAGCCCTGCCACCTGAAACTGGCCGATGCTTCGATTCCTCTGAGAGATAACCTGCCTAAATACGACGAGCCTGCTCAGCGTTACTGTCCGGCTGGCGTTTATGAAATTGTCGAAGACGAAACATCTGGCGAGCAGCGCTTCCAGATCAACAGTCAGAACTGTGTTCATTGTAAAACCTGCGACATCAAGGATCCGGCCCAGAACATTAACTGGGTTGCTCCGGAAGGCACCGGTGGCCCCAACTACCCGAACATGTGAGTGCGACGAGAGTCGCCTTGCTAGCGTGTAAGCGCTTGATTTTAAAGCGCTTACACACCTACCGTCAAAGTCGTAGAGACATTCGGTAGTCAGTGTGGTGAAAACCCGCATATCTTTAACTATCGTCGGTATAAAGACTATTCCACGCCCTGACACTATCAACAGCGGCTGCTCATTGCGGCCACGTTCTGCTGCGACTGTAAATCTGCGGGACTGCGCTCCATTATTCTTGATGAGCTTTATGATGATCTTTGCAACTGGGGGAGCCAGGGGCATGCTAGGCACAAAGAGCATTACAAGTCTGAATCAGGTGCTCAGTTAATGTTTCACATTGGGTTATTCGGGGCGCCCATAGAGTCTTTAAGCCTATGCGACACTGAAGAGCAGGAGGTCGTCATTCCCGCGAAAGAGAATGTCCCAAAAGTCCTGCGTTTCCCTGATACGGTGTTAAAAAATGACTCAAAATGCTCATCTACTCGCTGTGAACCGGGCTTTTTCGCCACTTTTTGCCTTTTCTCAGCTTTGCTAGCCACTTTTGCAACAGCCTCAAAGGCGGGAATCATTCAGCTTGAGTTAATAAGCTTGCAGCTATACCTTCTGGCGAGTATCCACTCTCCCTTTTGTGTCAAGATTCTTTACGAAACTGACCCTACAGAGGGGGAAGCAGGCAAAACATGCAAAAGATCCGTTACAAGTAATTTGCAAGTTTCTTGACCGTCTATAAGCAGATATCAAAAGTATCGATCGAATCGCAGGACTTACAAAACCCCTTATAGAATGAGCTCTGCACCATCAGAGACGGGAAAAAAGAAACCCGTGCCTCTGGGGGAAGAGTGCACGGGTTAAGACCATTAGGAGTGAAACATAGGTACACAATGCAAGTATCGAGGTCAATTACTGACCTAGACTGATTGATCGTAGGGGGAAGTCGATCGGATCAGTAGGACTAATTATGGTGCAGAATCTTCATGCGTCCACTGAGCTGTAAGATCAATTCAGAATAATCAGGTTTTTTATTACACTCGATTGATTTTATATCCGTCAGTTTAACCGTTAAGTTTCAGTTCAAAGTGTTTTTGTTGCCGAGATTTTCTGAGCCTGAACCGCCACTTAACCCCATTTGCTGTAATTCTTTCACCTTGTCAGGGGTGATATAAAGCTGACCTTCCTGACCTTCGAGAGCACCATGGCCATGCCAGGGAAGCAGTTTATAATCCGAGTGGTGGGTATAATCCAGGAAAGGATATTTAATGATCTGGAAATAGGGAGAGTAGTCAAAATCACTGGGGGTGCAGAGCTTGGGGTTACGCTGAAACAGCTGGACACCTTTCTCTCCGGTCATCTTCACAAGAGGCAGAATCGGGAAGTGAATAAAACTGAACGCCTCCGCTATCATGCTCGAGCAAACTGTTTTAGTTTCATCTCCGGGAGAATGTTGAAATAAAGTGGAACGCCAGCGCCTGGGCATGATGGAATAGGGAAAGAAAAAGCGAGCCAGATCCAATATGTGGCGGACATTGTAGTCGAGACCTAAACGGCTAACAGCATAATGAATGACCTGCTGACTGTCGGAGTAGTTCAGTCCATTGGGTCGACAGATTCTCAGATGTTGACCTTCATACCGGCTTAGAGGATGTACCACTGTCCCAAATCCAAGCTCACTCTCAATAATGAGCTGGTCATCTGGAGAGCCATCGTAAGATTCTTTAACGGTCTGTCGAACACGTTCATCTTCTATATCATGCAATCGACCGATATAAAGCATGGCATGGGACCAGGGGCTCTGGGTAATCTGTTTGATGACATTGCTGACTCGAGATTCTCCTTCAACGAGCACCACATCACAGGGCCTGAGTTCGTGTCGGATTCTTTCGAAATCACAAAGAGGGCAGTTATTGTCTTCAGGCTGCTGCATAAGCCATTGAGTCAGTAGGCCAGCCAGTGATTTGAAGAGCTGCATTATTTTTCCCTGTCGGTCTTCAACAAAGCACTTCTTCACAACTTGAGTGCATACCATAAATAGTAGCATCAGCCATATTCCTGGTAAGATTGTGGTGACTTTTGGTCTTTATCCTGCTCGCTGTCCATAACGGGGTTCATCCATTGTTCGGCAGAGATAAATCAGACGGTATCCTCATTCAGACGATATAATGACTTTGTTGCATCCATGTTTCATCTGAGTGCTGATATTTCAACAGAACAATGACAACAGGCAGAGGGGCCGAGTTATGAGTGATCAATCCATATCACCCGGAAGGTTGGCTGAGAGCATGAAACCTCTCCAAAAACAGCAGGGTTTGCCTCCTGTTCATTCGTGGAATCCAGATTTTTGTGGGGATATAGACATGAAAATCTGTCGAAACGGTAATTGGCTCTATATGGGATCACCCATAGCCAGAGAGTCGATGGTTAGACTGTTTTCTACGATCCTCAGGCATGACGACGATGACTGCTTTTACCTGGTAACCCCGGTAGAGAAGGTCAGAATTCAGGTGGAAGACGCTCCGTTTGTAGCTGTATCCGTTGAAAAGAAAGACGACGGTCTCACTTTTACTACTAATGTGGGTGATAAAGTGACTTTGGATCAGGAGCATCCTTTGTGGGTCAACATCGATCCGTCGACGGGAGAGCCTTCACCCTACATTAGGGTCAGGGCTCAGCTCGATGCTCTGGTTCATCGTAATGTCTTCTATCAACTCATTGAGATGGCAGAAGAAAAGTCTTCGGAGCATGATGTTGAGCTGTGCATCAATAGTCACGGTAAAACTTTCTCCATTGGCAGTATCAATTCTGAATAATGACTCTATTAGAAAGCAACAAATCTGCCTGAGCGCCCATAAGGCAGGTAAGGAGCCGGATACTGCTCTAAGGGCCGGGTAGCGCGGTACATTACTGTACCGCAGCCCCTCAAATAGTCACCTTGGAGAGCATTTGTCGGCAGTCGTTTAAATCATCTTCGGTCTTGATTGACTTGGCTGCCTCGCTATCGAAAGCTTCAAGCTGCTGCTTGTTCATTTCGCCTATCCTCAACCCATTACTGCTATTAAGATAGATATAAACACGGTTATCTATACAGTCTCTGGCCAAGCATTTGCCTCAGGGCACCATGTTCATTGGTCGGCTCTCTCAGGCAGTCATAATCGCAATTCCTCACCAGCCGAAGTGTACCAGGCACTAGTATTTTCCAAAATTCCATAGCGGGACGGCCATTATTTTGATCAGTGGTTGTCATGGTGTCGAGCACTGGAAACCTGATTGAGTAGCTCTATGTCTGTCCGTACATACTTTAAAGTCCGGAGCAATCGGGGTATATCATCTCGTAATTTAGCGTCGAAAGTGATGACAGAGATATCTAGCTCGCCCAACAGCATTTGGGGATTGATGGTTTGGCGCACAAATTGAGAAATTCCGGTTCTGGAAAATCTTCGAGAATTATATTGGGCTTGAGGCTTCTGAATTAAGGGGGGGGAGGTCCGAGGGTTTTCGGACGGGCACTAATGAGCGAAAGGGGCAGAGCTTTTGCTAATAAATAGATCAGCACGGAAAGACCTACAATCAGAATAGCAATTTTCTCGATGCATGTTAATTCAATACTCTTTCTCTTTATATGATATATCCAACTAAGGTTATCACAAACGATACGAAGAAAGAGGAGAGCGCAGGCCTGAAACCTACGCCACCGCAATCTGAAAGTTGAGCAAAAAAGCAATTAGAGTAGCCGTAGTTCATATAACCCAAGCAATGTAATGTGCAACACACCTATTTGTACATATACCTAACAAGTAAGCAAAAAGCTGCGAAAGATCATAACTATGGATAAAAGACACAACACCTCTCCAATACACATTAAGAATTTTTACTCACCACGCCTTGGAGAATATCTTTGAATGATAACCGCCTCACTACGATCTATACCGTATTGAAAAGACCATTTACCGATGTCAGATGAATTGAAATTTTCGATTTCTTCTATATCAATGTAATTGTTACTATTTGCAATTTCATCAGCAAATTCTTTATATCCTGTTTTAACCAAAAGATAACCTAAAGCACAATATACCCCTTTCCCATTTTTAAATATGGGAGTTCTTTCCTGATTATCATCTGATGCATACACTCCTGCATTGGCATATTCCTGCAAGTAACCAAGCGCCAGACTCCTATTTAGCCTTTGCTCGGAGGAAAGAGAACTGCTTTGGTAATGACTCATCAGTTGAACGACTTTTGTCAGGTATGACTTTTTTGAGACAGTTGTATCCATGACATTGACCTCACTAAAAAACCAAAAGCACAGAAGATTCTAGTCGAAAAAAAAGGGTGTGGAGTTTTTTTTGTTATATTGCCCGAAAATTGCTTTGCCCATAGCCAAAATCAGAGACAAGGCGTCAGCGAGGTCCTCAGAATTTTTTGTTATGTGCTGTTGAAGGGGCAAAACCTAAAATGCCCCTTATGGGAAAATTCAGGTGCTAATATATGGAAACATCAATCAAAGAGCTTCATGTTTATGGACATCGTTGTCAAGCTAAAGTACATTGAATGTGTTATTTTTGTCCTGTTTTTTTGTTCTATTGAGGCCATCGCTTCAAACTGCCCCCATTGTGCTAATCCAATGAGTTTTGTTATGTTCCAATATGGATGCACAAATCCATTCTGTCCTCTGTTTGTTCAGAGGAGAATGGCTTATCCTGCCGGCAATTTAGAGTTAAATATTCAAACACCTGATTATAGTTTTTCTTGTAAAGGGTCAGGTTTTCCAGTTCTGCATACATTGCCAATAATTCCATATCTGAGCCAAAAAAACGCTCAACCGAAAATGCCACAAATCTCGCAAATACCATCAATCTCGCAAATACCGCAAATACCGCAAATACCATCAATCTCGCAAATACCGCAAATACCGCAAATGCCGCAAATGCCGCAAATCTCGCAAATGCCACAAATCTCGCAAATGCCGCAAATCTCGCAAATGCCGCAAATCCCGCAATCTCAGCAATTGGCTTTAGCTTCTACTACTTCAAAATTAAACCCTGATGCGACTAGCCAAAATAGTGAGCCTAATCGGGCTATGGCAGCATACCATTTTCAAACGCCAATCGCTAAGCTGATAAATACACTGGAAACACTGCTTAAGGATTTCGGAGTGACCCGGCGGAGACATTCTGAGCTGAATTTCATTAGTGGTTCCTATTATCACTTATTAAGGAGCTTCGCTGCGACTTGGACTAGTCTTTCCAGAAACAAGCAGCTTACTAGTGGTCAGATGTTAGTTAAACTTTGTGAAGAGCTAGGTTTTTGTGGAATTTGGCCTCCAGAAATTACGACAGAACAACCAATCTTTGATAACTCTTTAGATACTTTGATAAATTCAGTCTCGCAAAACAATCAAGTATTTATTGCCTTTTATACAGAGAATAACCCATTCATTATGTTGCACATAAACGCTTTGCCCAATACATTAGCTTCGTTGCCAGCAATACAAATGCATGGAATTTACCAAGAAGCAGGCTTTGACACGACCTTATCTCTTGATTCTCTGAGGCACTTCCTATTTCTTTTTCTTCATGCTGGTAATCAGGAATTCCATCACGTTTCCATTCTAATCTTTAAAATAGTACAGCGTTCACCTGGATCGACAATCGAAAGATTACAACTCACTGACAATTAATACAGGGAATTGCATAACACTTACAGCAAGAGTGGCGAATAGAGCGAGTGATCTTCCCCCGATAAAAAGCCCACTGTCGTTCGATTGATTTTCGAGCATTTTGCTGCCACCCGCTCGATCATAGCAATCTGTGAGATGCTCAATGCCAAGGGCTATACAACCAAACAGATACCTTTAAAAAATGGAGGTATCTGTGGCAGCATCTCTTTTGCCAAAAACGCTGTGTACCGCATTCTAAGAAACCGGATCTACATCGGCGAAATTGGCAACAAGGGTGAATGGTTTCCGGGGGAACATACTTCGATCATTTCAAAGAACCTCTGGGCCAGAGTAGTGGCAGCCTTTGATATTGAGTCCATCCAGCGCTCACGCCGGTCCCGATTGAGAAAGAACACCTCCTTCCTGAAGGGCCTGCTTATGGAGCCGATGGTCACTCCCTCTCGGCCACCAGCACACGAAAGAAAAATGGCAAATTTTTTCGTTATTACGTCAGTTACTCTGCCCAGTCCAAAGGCTACTCAAACAGCCCACTGCCACCCCTGTCGGCCTCTGTACTGGAAAAGCTGGTGCTGGGGAGCACACAACGACAGCTGGCCAGCCCAGAACTTTTGTTGCAGGTATGGGAAAAAGTGGAAAGGATCGAACCACAGATCAACATTGACAGGGTTCGCCAGGTCCTGAGTGACCTTTCAACTATCTGGGAGGAACTCTTTACCCAAGAAAAACGTCGTCTGATTGAGCTATTGGTACACCGTATTGATCTGACAACTACGACACTAACCATTCTTTTCAAACCCAATGGGATTGATTCAGTGGTATCGGAACTATCCCCACAATCACCGGAGATCGAAGACCATGGCTTACCTATTTAAAAATGGCGAAGAAAGCGTTGAGTTTCTGGAACAGGAAAACCTGATCAAAGTCACTCTGCCGATTTGAATGAATCAAAGGGGAGGCAAGACCACCATCGAGACCCCGGCTGGAGCTATCGACCCGCCAGAAGTGAAGCAGATACAAATAGCTCTGATTCAGGGACACCGCTGGCTAAAGATGCTTACACGGCAAAAGTTCGCCAGCATCAAGCAGCTGGCTGAGAAGGAGAAGGTGGACAAGGCCAGGGTCTCAAAGTGCATTCGCTTGACCTGTCTGGCCCCGGATATTCAGGAGGATATTCTGTACTATCAGGGTACGTGGCAGCTGTCGATTCTTCTCTGAATGTTGCTTAAGCCATTCGACAAGATCTTCTGGATCAAACAAAAGGTCTTCACTGGCAATTTCTGCTGTTGCCAACTCTTTCGTCTTCTCAGCCAAAGCCAAAAAAAGCCACTCATGTAGAGTTAAATAACTTTTTCTCTTTCTTATCTCCTCGAGATACAGCAAAACACTCTCAGCCGCATCAAGACTGGCTTGGCAGGCAGTGTCCATACCCATTCCTTTACCCCTTAAACCCCCTTTAAGTGGGGTTTATCTCTGTTTGGAACGACTATGCCATACCAGTATTAACCTCACCAGCACTCGCCGACTTACTGATCAGAATAGATACAAGAGGATTGGATCATGGATAATGTATTAGCCTGAACGGTCAGCGCCAATTTAGTCCCACTTGCAGGCGCTTAATAAATCTCGCTAAACAGGAAAAAAAATGAATAAGCACATCTCTTTGACGATTGATGGTCAGTCAGTCTCAGGTATAATCTCCGACCTCTCCCGATCTGGTTTAACAGTAGAAATAACATCCCCCTTCTCTGGATACAGGACTGGTCGCAATGTGGCCACCTTTGCCAGGGCCAGTCGCAATTACCTGGTAATCGGAGAGCAGGTCGCTTCTGAGCTGCTTACAGAACTTTATAATGATCTTAAGCTGCTGGCTGAAAAACGCGATTTACTTACAACAGAGTTCAAGCGTGTTCTCTCAAAACTGCGGCAACACAAAGCCAACCAGAAGGAATTGTCAGCGAAAACGTCAGAGCTAAGACAACAGTTTAAAGCTGGTCTGCAGGATCAAAAACAGTATCAGCAATCACTGAAAGCTATTCGTGACAACGAAACCCAACAAGACATGCAGTCAAGGGAGCTTGTTGAACAGTTTATTGATGACCATCTTCCTGGCTGGCATCACAGTCTGGATCATGACCAGTTGATCTCTTTTCTCTCATCAGACTGAATCTGATAACCTTCTCACTCCTCCGCTATGCAATGAGAATAAGAATGTACGACATTATTGGAGATATTCATGGTCGAGCTGATGAGCTGGAAGCCTTACTGCTCAAGCTTGGTTATGAACGACGTAAATCGGCATATCGCCACCCTGAACGGAAAGCCATTTTTGTTGGGGACTTTGTAGATGGGCAGGGGCAACACCGTAAAACCATTGACATTTGTCGTTCAATGATCGAGCAGGAAACTGCTCTTGCTGTGATGGGCAACCATGAGTTTAATGCCATCTGTTATTCGATATCGGATGGTGCTGGCGATTTCCTCCGCCCACATAATGAGAAGAACATCAGGGATCATGCGGAGTTTATTGCTGAGTTTCCATTTCAATCCAGCATACATCAGGAGGCTATAAGCTGGTTTAAGACACTGCCACTGTTTCTGGATCTGGGAGAATTGAGAATCATCCATGCAGTATGGCATCACACCAGCTTTCCTATTGTCGCCCCCTTTCTCGATGAAAATAACTGCCTGACACCGGATGCTTATGTTCCAGCTTCTGATAAATCACACCCGCTCTACCATGCAATAGAGTACCTATTGAAAGGGGTAGAGCTGGAACTACCACCAGGCGTTAGTTTCAGAGATAAAAAAGGAAATCTGCGAACCGCTGCCCGCATTCGCTGGTGGGATGAACAAGCGACTCATTGGTCAAATGCAACCATCGGGACAGATCAGGCAGAATTGCCCAACACTCCACTGCCCGAACAAAGTTATCGCTACACGGATACAGTACCGTTATTTGTAGGACATTACTGGATGAGTGGACAGCCCAGGCCAATGAGTGACCAGGTTGCCTGTGTTGACTACAGCGTTGCACGCCCTGGGGGAAGACTGGTGGCTTATCGCTGGTCGGGTGAGCGGAAGCTTATTCAGGATAACTTTACTTGGATAGACAGAAATCAATAATAAGCAACAGTGTGCAAGGAGTTATGCATGAGCGCTCTTGATATTGTTTACAACCATCGAAAGAAACAGGACGGGAATCTGTTCTCAGAAATCATATGTGGCGTTATTGAAGAAAAATAACCGTTGGCTGCTGTAAGGAATTTTTATTATGGATTTGGAATTGATGTTCAATTTACTCGCTTGGGGATTCTTTCTCTCTGGGGGTTACTTTGCCTTTAAACTTATCATTGGTGGCATCATCAGGCTTGCCGATCAGGAGCTGACCTTTGGGTATGTCATCAAATACTGTCTTTTGACTGGGTTATTTTTTGTTTTTGGGCTAACCTCTTTTTTTCTGGGTATAGGCTCTGGGAGTTGGTAGCTGAGAATTCTGCTCAAACAACCACTTGTACGGCATATCACGTGCTACCATGATTGATGACAGTAGAATCCAATTGTTTACTTTTGGTATTGTTACCTCCGGCAAACAAAAACCTGAAATCACCGGTTTAAAATGACCTCTCGATTAAGTTTATGCAACCAGCCACAATAAAACTCTTCCTCGTCAAGGGCAGCCCGACTGGCCTCCGTACCGCAGAGATCTCAAACTGGTCAGGCAAGGCCATTGCTGGCCCCCGCAGTGATCTTGATGACTTTCTGAGCCGCCCGGAACTTAAAAGTCCGGGCGTTTATCTGCTCTCTGGTATTGATGCAGATTCAAATGAGCCTGAGATCTACATTGGTGAAGCAGAGGACGTCTCCAGTCGTCTTAAGCAGCACGCCAAAAATGAAAACAAGGACTACTGGGTTCATACATCAGCCTTCGTCAGCAAAGACGACAACCTGACCAAAGCCCATATTCGTTACATTGAAGGAAAGCTGATCCAACAGGCATACAACAGCAAGCGAGTGGTTGTGATGAACAGTGCCTCCAGTGGATCACCACTGCCAGAAGCAGATCGCGCGGAGATGGACGTTTTTTTCGACAGGGTGTTGCAACTCCTGCCAGTGCTGGGTATTCATCATTTATCAGCTCCCGTAATGACCCAGTCGTCCCAGGCCAGCCAAGGTAAGGCAAAGATAAATGATACGGCTGATCAAATATTTTTTTGCAAAGGCAAAGGCTTGATGGCTGAAGGGAAACGATCCGAGGATGGCTTCACTGTTTTTGCTGGCTCCCAAGTCGTCAAAGTGCCCAACAAGGCCTGTTCAGCAGGCGTTCTCAAGCATTGAGACAGACTGATTGAGAAAGCGATCATCAAACTGGATGGTGATTATTATGTTTTCACAGAAGACTATGAATTCAGCAGCCCCAGCACGGCTGCTTCTCTGGTGAAAGGTGGAAGCGTGAATGGTCTTACCGCCTGGGTGGCAGAAAACAATAAAACACTTAAGGAGCTGGGGAGTTAATCTCTCCCTTTGGCTTTAATCAAGGCCTGCTCCCTCTTGCCGCAGGCTCAATGAAGTGAGGCAATATGGATATTATTAGTACCTCTCTGGCTACAATCATTACAGCAATGTCAGGCAGTATTACTGACAGTTATATTGAAAATGCTAATGCTGAAATAACGAGCCGGGTTATCCAGCACCAAGGACAGGATATTTATTTTGAGCATCAGGTATGGAGAATCCGAAATAGCAGCGTCTGCCAGAACAAGCACCAGAAAATCACTGAATTTTCTCAGTGCACTCTCGCGGCCAAAGCGGCATTTATTGAAATCTGTCAGGCCCACCAGCACAAGAACTATAAAGCCCATAAGGCAAAGTCGATGGTGAGAATGTTCTGTCAGGCTGCGTCAAACTTCAAACCCACCATCGCAATGATCCAGCCCTCCTCCCCCGCATCCAGTAAAACCAAAATAGATAACACTGAACTGATTGAAGCAAAGCAAAACTGCTCAGCATTGATTCTCGAAAGTCAAATGTCTAACGACCCGTTTATGGAAGCAAAGCGAGCTGATGCCTGCAAAAAATACAAACAACTTTCCACAAAACAACAATAAGGCTTGAGCAGTTATGACCCGTAAGCGATCTTTTCTGGACGACCTCAGCACACTCCCCTGGTGGTTCAACCTGATACTGGCAATACTTTCCTACTTTCTCCTCAATGTGGTTCTGTCATGGTAAAGCGCACTGCGAAAGAGGGAAGCAACAAAGGTAAGCAATTCTGGAGGTGCAGCAGATTTCCTGCTTGTAGAGGTATTCGCAGTTAAACGGACGCTTCATACTGCGCCAAATCCGGCGCAGCCCCCTTTACCTCTCCCCCCTGAATAAAAGCCTTCTGCCCTACTCCCAAAGACTCACCTTTCACTGTCATGATTGAACCATCCCTTAGCTCTGCCTGACTGGTTCCACTACCATTGAGTGAGGTGATAGTAGCTATCACCTTGCTTCCTTCAGGGATCAGTGATTTGAACTGTTGCCAGATGTTAGTGGTGGCCTTGATTGTTCCTTCTGCTCTTCCCTTAAACGCAAAAAAGGCAAAACCCCGCGGCATTGCCTTTTCAGCTTCACGGCATGTGAAGCAGATCAGCTACATAATATGCAGCTCAATCTTTACAGAGGACGGATGTCTTCTGCCTGAGGACCTTTCTGGCCCTGGGTCACTCGAAATTCAACCTGCTGGCCTTCAGTCAGGGTTTTGAAACCGTCGCCAACGATCTGACGGAAATGGGCAAACACGTCAGGACCATTCTCCTGAGCGATGAAACCAAAACCTTTCTCTTCATTGAACCACTTAACAGTACCAGTAGTAGTAGACATAATCATATCCTGATTTTTTAAAGCAAAATACCTTGCCGTGTATGTCACGGATAAGGCGGTAGAGCTAGAAGTTTTGTTATCGCTTATGAAGAACAGGACGAGCCACTACGCTCGGAACACTAAATCTATACATAAAGAATCAAACGCACTTATAACCTGGTGCCCATTTTACATGGCTTTGAGCTTTTAACAACGAGTATGAAACAATCATTAACGGCGGTAACTACTCATTTAGCATTAATTCTGTGAGTAGTGCCTTTCCAGCTCGATGGTTTGTACCACTCGTCCAGAATCCGTTTTTACGCTTGTTGAAAGACACAACGCCCTCCAACTTTCTGCATCCTCCTATACCTCGACTAAAACAGTTGAGGAGCGACATCAGTGTCGTGAAAAGCCGGTGGGTGTAGATCTGGCAGACTGATAGCCGTCTTACGCCTGAAATGTTTCAGAGATATCCTGTCTGCCCATAATCCGAACAATCAGGACATAATCTTCCTGAATTTGGTAATAAATGGAGTGAGAACCGTAAACGCTCATAAGGTATCCCTTGCGGATATGCTCCACTGCCGGGTAGTGAAGTGGAAAGTTCACTAATTCTGTCAAACGGGCCTACAAGCTATCGTGGTAATGAAGTGCCTGATCCAGGCCAAAGTTATCAATGCCAAACTCAAGGATGCGTTCTATATCCAAAGCAGCTTCATTTGATAGCTTATAACTCGCCATTTTTACGTTTTCGCTCAAGTACCGGGCCACTATGTCTTCAGGAGTTAATTCGCTGATACCACTGTTTTCTCCTTTGATCAGTGCATCACGGATCGCTTCGAGTTCACTTTTTCTGGATCGGGCTTGTCTGATCAGGTCATTAATGACATCGCTTTTACTACTGTACTTTTTGCTGTCAACCTGAGCCTTGAGCCACTTATCGTTGGGCTCGGTAAACGTGATGCTTTGTCTGGGCATGAGACTCTCTCCTTGGTTCATATATGCACCGTTTTAGCACCAAAACAGAAAAATGCATCTCGTTTATGCACAGATTTTGTATTTCCCATTGGAAAGGAACACCTGTGAATTTTAGCGACTAGCCCGCCAGATCAAGTTGCATGAACAAACTCAGCCCAGATCCTGAAATCGCCGTATTCGCCAGCACATCCAGTTGAAGAGGAATGCTGGCAGAGTCATCAGAGATAAAGCCCAGATTCTGTACTGGAGAGAACTTCACTCGATGTACCCGTATGTTAAAGGGCAACCCCTACTGAGCATCATTCAACCCTTCCATAACCAAGGTAAACTCTCGCCCGGACTCTACGAGTGCTTGTACCATATTAGCCTTGAGTAGGGTGAACTGACATTGATGCCCTGGTCATCAACACCCCCCACCTTCAATGACCTGAATACCAGATTTCATCAGTTGCTAGTCATTACCTTCTAACAGTATGGTATCCAGACTGTCTTTCACCGTGATAGCCTGACTCAAATCAGGTAACCGCTGCAAAGGAATCAGTTCACCCGCCACACCATAGGTTTTTTGCGCTGCATCAGTCGCCGCCGTGATCGAAGCCACAGTAAGACTGCCTCGAAGTGCCAGGGAGATGTTGCTGGCAGTGAAATCATGGGCTATCAGATTGACAGTAATGCCGGACACCCGACTGATAACATTACGATAGCCACCACCGCCCATATAGTTTTTCAACTCTTTGCGATCTTCTCCAAAGCTGAAGTTAAATTCGCTGACATTGCCAATGGGCAACAGAGATGCGGAGTTGTCGTAAGGCTGAATATGGATGCTGCCTGCGCCGATAAAAACTACGATCCATCGTAGACATGGTTTTTCTCCTATCCTGTAGGCCACGAGTTTATCGTGGGAGGGTTTTACATGTTTGAACTGCTGTTTGAACAGCTCAATGTGTTTGGTAGGCAGTTAGAGGTTTGTTGTCAGAGTCCAATGACTGGCTTCTTTCGAAACGGATATTGCCATACCTGTCCAGAGGACTTTGGCAGTCATACAGTCTGCGCCCGGATGACCGATGAATTCCTGCAATTTTCCCTGTCCAAAGGTAACGACCTCATCACACCTAATCCTGCGTTTGGCTTTCCCGGCCTGAAAGCCGGTGACCGCTGGTGTCTATGCGTAAGTCGTTGGGTAGAGGCTCATAAGGCAGGTGTCGCTCCGCCGGTTTACCTGGCTGCGACCAATATGGCAGCACTTGAAATGGTTGACTTGGCGACGCTGGAGCAGATGGCATTGGATTGTTATTAAACGACGACTTAAATGTATAGCTACAAGTCAGCAAACGAAAGATGGACATTACTTGGGGCAATATCGAACCGGGTTTCACTGAAGCTGATATTTCGGGCTTCTGGAGTGAAGCGTTGTTTGGTGGTGAATAGCTCACGGACAGGGCGGGTTAAATCCAGCAGGGTGTAAGTCAATACTTCCATCATTCTCAACGCCTGAATGGTAGTAAACAAACCACTCTCGAAATAACCCGGTCGGTACTGGCATTACCCCATCCCAAGTTGCGACTTCATTATCACATACGCTGAAACCATAACCTCCAGACACGTCTGGCGTCGAATCTGGAAGATTACTCAGTGCACATTGAAGCTCTTTTATGAATTGTTTCTGCCGTTTTGTTACTGACTCCTGTTGCCAAAGCCAATCCCCAAGCTTTATTGCAGCTTCAATCAGCGGCTGTTCTTCTGGCAGAATTTGAAATTTATTTCTCATTTTTGTATCTAGAGTTTATGTACTTAATTCAATATTAGTCTGTGCGTTCCAGCTCCCTGTGGCTACCTTGTGATCAATAACAAACTCGTAAACGACCTCCAGCCCAAAAACTAAACTAAAGTACTGTTTTAAAAAGAAAAAACAAAGTGGAGGAAGTGACACCCCGGTTCCTCCAAAAAACCAAGAAGAGAGAAAAACAGAGAGGAACAGGAGGAAAAACAGTGAAAAAGCCCGTTTTGCAAAACCGGCAAAAGTTGCAAAAACCCTTTAAACGTAGGGCTAAAACAGAAAAACCCTGTAGACGACAGACTACAGGGTTTTTGATATATGGCGGACCGGACGGGACTCGAACCCGCGACCTCCGGCGTGACAGGCCGGCATTCTAACCAACTGAACTACCGGTCCGCTGCATTTTTCACACACTGATTTACCAAACTGAGTATGCGGTCACGCAATTTCTTTCGAAAAACTGGTGGGTGATGACGGGATCGAACCGCCGACCCTCTGCTTGTAAGGCAGATGCTCTCCCAGCTGAGCTAATCACCCGATTTCTTTGCGCGATGCATTGCGCTGAAGTCATGCGAATACTATGTAGATCAGGTGGTAGTGTCAAGGGCAGAAGCATGTAAAAAAACAGAACTTTAGCACTCTGACTATGAATTTCTTTGTGCTCTCAGCATTAGCGAACAGCCTTAATGGGTTATCGCAATGCCTGAGTCCAATTTTGAAGTTCAAACACTCCCTTTAGAATTCAAAAAAGTACAAACACTTAATCTAAATAACTGCCGCTTATTGAGAGATGTTAGGGCCTGGGATTAAGCCCTTTCACCAAGCAGGATCAGTTCGCAAGATGCATATAGACTTTTACTCGGCCTTCCTCTTTACCTCGGTCGATTTTGATTTGTTGGATAATCACTTCATAGCGGGTATCTAAAACAACCATCCAGGCCAACAGCTTCTGATAAGCTGCATCTTCGACCCAAACTCCTAAACCTTTACGATCCGGTTGAACACGACTCAGTGTCAGATCTGATTGTTTGGCACTGCTCGATACAATCGAAGAAAGGTCTTTTTTAGCAGCTGCAGACCTTTGTTTCCTATGAGCCTGTTTTGCCTGATCAATATTCTCTGCCATCCAGTCATAAATGGATTGTTGATGAGCGAACTCTTCCTGCTGTTTTTCACTCCATGCAGTGATGGGCTCCCAAACGAATAGATAGGCTGCAGCCAACAGAAGGACAGCCGTCAGAAAATGCATTGCTCTACGATCTTTTTGTGACATTAGCTCATACTTAGCCTGAAGCTGGAGCCAGAGCGGACTTCTTTCGAGTAGATGGGTCAGTTTCATCAGCTTCACCTGCCTATGGTCATACGGGCATTGACGCCCGCTTTTTCCTGAATTGCACTGTCCAATCGTGCGCTCAGCCCGGACGATTTTACTGCTGCCAGAAGCTTATCAATTCCTTCAAGACTGTCTGCTTTCAACTCCAGCACCATCTTTCCTGAAGCATCATTGAAATCCATGCTGACCGGCTTCAGCTTAAAATCAGGTAAAGAAGATGACACAGCAGAAACCTGTTGCAACAGAGGTAAGAAGGCTTCTCCACTGACCTTTTGCCCTGCATTTTTCAATCGACTTTCCATGCGTCCCTTCAAGTTAATACTTCCAGCTGAATGGGCCTGAGCCTCGAGCACCTGCTGATCCTGTGGAAAGACTTCCAGGTAGAGCGCGGCGGACTCCTGCCAGTAATCCTGTGCTTTTTGTTGATACATCAACCCTTCCCCGACTTTTAAGCCCAACTCAAGCAGTAGCCAGATGGAAGCCACCAAGGCAAGAGGCTTCCAGCGACGCATCTTGCGGCTAGCCCTTTTAGGACATTGATAGGGGCCATGACGAAGATCCACTAATTCGGCTGATTTTCTGGAAGAAAAATACAACGACGCCAGATATTCAAAAGCAGTATTGGTCAATGGTTCTTCTACCACCAGCCAGCCGTTTTCATCCAAGCATCGTTTCACTTGTTCTCTCTTCTCAGTAGCCAATGGCACCAGACCATCTGCAAATTTTATTCTGGCACTCACAAGAGCTTCAGAATCTTCAGCTACCAGCTCCTCATCAGTCTGAAGAATGTCTTCAGTGGTTTTTTCTCCCCAATGGCTCAGAACAAACCTAAGTGCTTCATAGTCAAGGCAAACAGTGGAATGGTCAGGAGCGGAAAGAATGCAGGAATCATTTTCAAGAAGGAGGTTTAATTCCCGCGGCACGCCCTGCAAAAACTGAAGTTCAGCGATAACTTGCTGGGCAGAAATCCCCTGCTCTTCAAGACAGGATAATAGAGACTGCATCTGTTCATGTGGAACAGCTGAAACGGAAACCTGGTCACTCTTGCGGTGTTGATAGCTGGCCAGATGCATAGACTCAATGTCATCGGCCAACTCTTCTTCAATCATAAAGGGCAGCGCGGTTGAAAGATGCTTTCGCTGGCCGCTATTGATAGGCAACTGCTTGTGAATGACCAGAGTCCCTGGCAGAAGCACTACCACCTGTTCCGGCATTTCTTCTTCCAAGGTGGATTCGTCCAGCTCTGTGTCATCTGGTTTCTGAATAACAAACCGAACCCAGTCATTTTTGACTTGTCCCAGTTCAGAAATATGGAGATCCTCGGAAAGCTGCCCATTCTCGGCAAAAGCCCCCCACTGAACTCGACTGTTTGGCTCAATCCGGGAAACCGGTGGGGGTATCCGAATCAACAGGATGTTTTTCATTATTAGACCTCAGGATTCCTTCTTGGCACTTACCCAATAGTCGTTGGGTCCAATCTCACGACCGGCGATTTGAACCTTTCCCTCTGCATTACGATACATAAGGGTTTTTAAATAGAATGCAGTATCTCGATACGTTGCCTTGATGTAAGCAGTGAAATATTGGCTGGCAACATCCAGAGGCACTTCTTTAAGAGCAGCAGTTTTGTCTTTCAGGGCTGGTAGCCTGGCCAGATCTTCCAGTCTGGGGAACCCTTCTGCACTCCGAGCATCAATAATAGCCTCTACATCCCCTTCTGTGAGTTTATCAGACAGGGCGCCAATCACTTCGGGCAAAGCTGCGTTAACGTTGATCCTGGAAGTCTTAGGCAAAACGGCCACCAGAGGCGCTAACAATTCAAACTCAGCACTGCCAACCCCCTGAATCAGTCTTAACTCCGATACTGAAACAAACGGAGCATCGGCCGTTCTTCGCGGCGGTTCCATGACGAGATAATTATTATCTTCTCCACCGGATTCTGAGGGTTCCTGATCATCGTCGATCCAGTCCTTGATGGCTGCGGCAATCTCTGAACTAAGCCCCAGGTTATGCAGTATTTTCTCAAACATACCTACAAACTTTTGGCCGTCCAGCGCTTCTGCAGCGAGCCAGTTCAGGTTAAACCGACTGGTTTCATCAACAATGACCAGCTCGATATCCCCCTGATCAGGGGCGTAGCCTACTTCCCGTATATTCCAGCGTTCACTTTCGTGATCCATAAATTTTTTCTTTTTCTTGTCGTCTTCCGCATCCTGCTCAAGTAATAAAGCAACATATTGTTCAGCCCCCAGAGCCAAATGTCTGGCCTGAATACGCTCAAGATAATGGGTGTTCTTCTCAGTATGCAGCCACAGGCTGGTTACCATCTGAGAAGCCATTAGCGTAATCATGGCGAAGATCAGGAGCACGTAGATCAAAGCAATGCCACGCTGCCGTTTAACTGACCTCATTATTCATCCTCATTATCATCACCTTGACCATCGTCACTCTGATCCAACTTTGGTGTGTGAGCGTTTTGCTCAGCGTTCCTCTGATCACTACCCTGTTCTTGCTCCGGCCACTTCAGAGCATCCGAGGACTTGTAATCTAGAGCTGGCAAAATAGTTACTAGTGTTCCAAAGTCCACATGCTTCACGGTCAGCTCTATCGCGTAGGGCATTACCGGGTCTTCTGTTTTCCTTGCTCTACCCGCTGGTTTGCCACCTCGGGATTGTTTTGCCGGTGGCCAGCTACTGCTCCAGCGCTTCTTTTCGTTCATAAAACGGACTTTCAATCCGTGCACATTGTTGAGAATAACCTGCCTTATCAGAATCGGATCCGGAGCCCTGTCCAGCATCAACCAGTAGTAGCGAACCAGCTCATCCTCTTCCAGGTTATAGGCAACACGTTGCAAGTTACTCCTCAGTTCCTTCAGCGGGTTACGCCAGCCAGCACGAGTAAATTCCAGAGCAAAGCCATCAAGACTGGGAGACACAACAGCTGGCTGACTGTCACCAAATTCATCCCGCACCGGTCTTGCTGTCATCTGGAATAGATCTTTCTCCAGAATCAACTGCGCTCGTTGAATTTCATCCAGATAGTCCAGAATCCCATCAGTTACCTGCTGAGCCCGACTCACTGAATCGAACAACTTGTAGGCTGCCGCACTGATCATGGCAAAGAGCATTATGGCGATCATCAGCTCAAGCAGTGTGAAACCTTTGCTCCCACTCATTTCCTCGGTTTCCTCAAATAGGACTCCAGAGAAAACATCGGAATGCCATCATCACTGGGCTTTTGATTACCCACAAAGACATCCACAACAATTTTCCTAAAGTTTTTCTTACTGGTATCCCTGACAGTTTGACGGACATACCAGTCATACCCGGCATAGATTTCAACCTTTCCCGTGACACCTTTATCAGGCCAGTTTTTTTCTGCCTGAAGTCGGCTCAAGTATTGATCGGCGAGCTGTGCAGCCAAAACCTTTTCCTGCATATAGCGGGTTTGGCGAATACTATTACCGTCTGCCAACATCAACATGGATGCGGCCAGAGCAAAAATAACTAGTGCCACCATCACCTCAATAAGGGTGAAGCCCAAAACACTAGCGAACGACTTCGACATCGGACAAGCCATCGGTTATCAGCACCACACCCTGCTTTTTGTTTTCAACGGGGACCACGTATAGAGAAAAAGGGGTCACCTGATAGTCTGAATAAAACACTACATCGGGACCGGTATCTTTGGGTTCGAGATAGGGCAATTCGTCCTCGGCTGTATAAAGATAAAAATCCAGGCTTTCCGGCATTTTGTAGGCTTGAAAAGGTGTCTCTGTGATGACAGCCCACTCAGTACTTTCCAACGGCAGTACCCACCACTGGTAACGACCATTCTCATCAATGGAAAAACCGTATTCGGCATTATCCAGGAGCGCTTTGTCCCTGACCTGAGAGAACAAAATCTGTAATCTTGCCGCCTGCTCTTGAACTGTTTTTTGTACATTGCCGGTGATTGGGCTCAGAAGAGTAATACCCAGCAATATACCTATGATCAGAATAACAACCAGCAACTCGACCAAGGTGAAACCCTGATTTTTCTTGTCATCTGGCCTACTTCCTTCCGACACCGTAACGTTCATTGAGCCCCTGTCACTTTGAAAGGTTTAATCGGATACCAAGACTAAGCTCAAGACTCTTCCCAGTTGGTAATATCTGCATTAAGACCTTCACCACCTTCACGGCCGTCAGCCCCCTGAGAGTAAAGATCGTACTTACCATGATTCCCGGGCTGCAGATAAATGAAAGCATTCCCCCAGGGATCAACCGGAGCCTTTTTCAGATAACCTTCCGGGTTCCAGTTTCTGGGCTCGGGAGCAATGGTCGGTTTCTTGACCAAGGCATCCAGTCCCTGATCCGTTGAAGGGTAAAAACCGTTGTCCAGTCTATACAATTCCAGTGCCTGAGAGATCGTTTCAATATCGGACCGGGCCACGGTAACCTTGGCCTGATCAGGTCGACTGAGAATCTTCGGCGCCACCATGGCAGCCAGTATGCCCAAGATCACGACAACCACCATGATCTCTATAAGGGTAAAACCTCTTTGTACCTGTCTTGTCATCATTTTCACGACCTCATCAATGGATTCCGTACCGAGGAAACGGGATTTCTGCCGCCATTTCCAGAAAAACCTGCCGGATAACCGGAAGATTCTGTCGTGTACGTCCTGTGTCTAACCGCACGTACATTGGCTTAAAAAGCCATGCACACGGCGTACAGTTCAGTTCAGAAGCTGGTTCATGTTCAGGATGGGCAGCAGTATGGCTAAAACAATCACCATGACGACACCACCCATGACTACAAGCATTAAGGGCTCAAAAAGTCCAAGTAGGAGAGAGATTCTTCCATCCAGTTCCATCTGCTGGTTCTGAGCCGTTCTGTCCAGCATTTCGTCCAACTCACCTGTAGATTCACCACTGCCGATCATGTGTAGCATCAGAGGTGGAAAATAACCGGTTTCCGCCAAGGCCCGGTTCAGGCTGGACCCTTCACTGACCCTGCGAGCTACATCTTTCACCGCATCACAAATGGCCTGATTATCAATAACCTGTGCAGCGATCATCAGGGCTTCCACCAGCGAAACACCACTGCGTGTGAGAATGCTCAGGGTACTGGCAAATCTTGCAGCACTTAATGTTTTACTAAAGCGGCCAAGAACCGGTAAGCGTAAAAAGAAACGATCCCATGACATCCGAACGGTCGGCTTCTTCAGCGCCTGCCTGAAGGCTACAATCCCAAAGAAAATAATACTGAAGATGAAAGGCCAGTAGGTCTGGAATCCTTCGCTGGCAGCGATCAGTACAACCGTGATGCCAGGTAAGTCCTGACCCGTATCGACAAACACCTTTACAACATCCGGCACCACATAACCCAGCAGAAAACTGACTATCCCAAGGGCCGCCATTAGCAATATGATGGGATACAACAGCGCCTGTTGAATTTTCTGGGTCGATTTCATTCTGGCTTCGGTGTAGTCCGCCAGCCGGTTCAGCACCTTATCCAGATAACCTGCATGCTCTCCGGCCGCCACCGTAGCTCGGAACATCTGGGGGAAAATATGTGAAAAATCTTCAAGACTCTGGGCCAGCGTGAAACCTTCAAGTACTCTGGAACGAATCGCCAACAGCATATTTTTAAGCCTGCGCTTTTCCTGCTGGGAAGCGACACCATATAGCGCTTCCTCCACCGGCATGGCAGCTTGAATGAGAGTAGCTAACTGACGAGTCAGAGTGGCTAGCTCAACAGCAGAAACACCACGTTGAAAGAGTACTGACAAACCACCAGAGGCATTCTGTTTCTGCTCTGAAACCTGATTGACCGATAAGGGCGTCAACTCCTTATCACGAAGCATTTGCCGGACATGCCGGTTACTGTCGGCTTCCAGTGTGCCCTTAAGCTGTTTGCCCTGCTTATCGAGGGCGATGTATTCATATGCAGCCATGTCGTGCGGTGATCCGCCTCCGATACGGATTAATCTTTCTGGGTCACTCTGAGCACTTCTTCCAGTGTTGTCAGACCAGCCAATACCTTCTTGGCGCCATCTTCCCTTATGCTCGGAGAGCTCTTTCTGACATAGTCAGCAATTGACTGTTCTCCTTCTCCTGCATGAACCATTCTTCTGACCCGCTCGTCGACCATGACCACTTCATAGATACCAGTCCGCCCTCGGTATCCAGTATGGTTGCACTCTTTACAGCCTATTGCGTGGTATAGCTCAGGAGCATTGACCATATCAACCCCTAACTCCCGACATTCAGCTTCATCAGGTTGGTAGGACTGTTTACATTGATCACAGAGGACTCTGACCAGACGCTGAGCCATCACACCCAGCAAGCTGGAGGAGAGTAGAAAAGGTTCAATTCCCATATCCTGCAAACGGGTCAATGCACCAATGGCAGTATTGGTATGAAGTGTTGATAAAACGAGGTGACCAGTTAAACTTGCCTGCACTGCAATTTCAGCTGTTTCGGTATCGCGTATTTCCCCTACCATGACCACATCCGGGTCCTGACGCAGAATCGCTCTCAATCCCCTCGCAAAAGTCATATCGACCTTGGTATTCACCTGAGTCTGACCAATACCTTCGAGGTTGTATTCGATGGGATCTTCTACGGTAAGAATGTTTCGACATTTATCATTCAATGAGGTCAGGCAGCCGTAGAGGGATGTGGTTTTACCAGAACCGGTAGGCCCGGTGACCAGAATAATTCCATAGGGTTTGGCTAGCAGGCTGGAAACGTATTTGAGATCCTGAATGTCCATGCCCAGATGCTTCAACTCAAGACGACCTGCTGCCTTGTCAAGAAGCCGCAGTACCACTCGCTCGCCATTACTGGAAGGTAGTGTGGAGACCCTGACATCCACTTCTTTACCTGCAACTCTGAGGGATATACGGCCATCCTGGGGAATGCGTTTTTCAGCAATATCCAGACGAGCCATAACCTTGATTCTCGAAACCAGAAGTGCGGCCAGTGTTCGCTGAAGACTGAGAATCTCTCTCAGAACACCATCGACACGCACCCTGACGACCAGATTACTTTCGAAGGTTTCGATATGGACATCCGATGCACCTTCCTTGATCGCTTCCGTCAATAGAGCGTTGATCAGGCGAATCACGGGGGCATCATCACTCTGCTCCAGCAGATCTTCTGTTACTGGCACTGCTTCAGCCAGACTGCTCAGATCCAGATCATCACTGATGCCGGCAGCATTTTGAAGGGCTTCGGAGCTGTCGTTGTGATAGCACTCAGACAAGACTTCAGAGAGTTTGTCTGTTCCCACCTTGCGATAAACGGGATACTGGCAGGTAATTCGGGTAACCTCAGAGAAAATATCGGCAGAAGGCACTGAGCGGAAATAAAGTACTGGCTGTTCCTGCTCCCAGACCAGAACGACCCCATGCCGTTTGGCAAAAGTAAATGGCAGACGCTGCAATATAAGTCCCTGATTTTGGGATTCCGGATTTTCTGGAAGGCTGGCTGTGTCAGTCAAGGCTAACTCCTTGGATAATTAATAATTCCAGAACTTCTATAAGGGTTGATGGAGGACAACCAGAAACAATCACCACAAACAATCCGATATTTTTTGCTCTGAACTCTGGAAATTGAATTATTCTTCAAGCACGTCACAGCAAGTGTGATCCAATATCCGAATTTTACAACTGAATTTTAAAAATGATTCAAGCAAAGCCCAATTTTTTTGATCCAACAGATATCCCTGATTATGTACGATTAATTGGAAACTATTTTTTAGTCAAAGCATGAGCTTTTAAAAACAGCACTCTTATGCTTTATTTAGTTTAAGAATAGTCCATGACCCAGTACGCTTTCGTTAATCAAGTGAACATTAAACAGAGAACAGTATGAATTCAGAGGTCATGGCCACCTATTTAAAATGGGGCCATCGAAAAAACCGCATAGCACTGACCGCTCTTCTGACAATCAGCATGATTGTTTCATTGGGCATTGAGTCATTTTTCTTTTATAAATCACTGGCTACAGAAGAAGCTTTTGATGATTCTGAACGATTGTACCAGGATCAGCCTGCTGAAAAACTTCTTACTACCAGAGATTTTGAATTACTCTTTGGTGCAAATCATCAACCTGAAGTCGCCAAGCGGTCCGCCGATATTCCTAAAACAAAGTTGAATTTGCTACTCAGGGGTACCCTTGGAGAGCGTGACCGGAAGAATGAGTATTCAAGTGCTATTATCCAGGGCAGCAATCAGGACAAGCTCTATAGCATTGGGGAAACCCTGCCCGGTGGCGCCATACTGAGGGAAGTGCATTCAGAGCACGTGGTTTTAAGTCGCAATGGCCAGCTTGAAACCCTTTATTTTCCGGATGCAGGTAAAGATGACAGGGCTTTACAGGAATACAAAAGCTCCGCAGGCTCTACGGATAAGAATGCAGAACGCCCCGGCTTTTCTCAGGAGCCGGATGGAAAATCACTTGAACAGCGCATGCAGGAGTTAAGAGACAAACTTCAGCAGGCTAATCAAGGGATTTGATACAAGAATTAAAACTTTTTCATGTGGTTAAGTGATGAAAACTAAAGACTGTCCATTTGTATCCATGGCCTTCAAACCTCTGCTTGCTGCATTACTTGCCGTAAGTCTTCAGAGCAGCGTATCAGCAGCCCCTACTGCTGAATACACTGCAGCCAATCCGGTGGAAAAAAAAACTACAGAAGCCCTGAAGGCTGAAACAGCCAGGGGCAAGAAGTGGACTCTGAATCATCAGAATGCTGATATTCGTGAATTCATTGGCCAGATTGCCAAGATCACCGGTGAGACCTTTGTCATAGACCCAAGAATCAAGGGCGGTAACACGGTTACAGTCATCTCATCCAAGCCACTTAGTGGTGATGAAGTTTACGACGTTTTCCTCGAAGTACTTTCAGCCAACGGCTATGCCGTGATACCCAAGGGCAATATCATCAACGTAGTGCCCAGTACCACAGCAAAAACCAGCTCACCGAGTGGGAAGCAGAAGCCTCGAAATGCCGTCATGACCACACGGGTCTTAGAGCTCCACAGCGTATCAGCCATCGAACTTATTCCCATTATTCGTCCTCTAATTGCCCAGTACGGGCACGCAGCCGCTTCAGCATCCAGTAATGCTGTCATCGTTAGTGACCTTGCAGACAACGTTGAACGTATCACCAAACTGGTGAAAGAACTGGATCAGACAGGCAATAATGACTACGAAGTGCTTCAGCTAAAGCATGCCTGGGTGGGTGATGTTTCCAAAATCATTCAGGACACTCTGATCGCTGCTAAGGGACAAATGCCCAGCGGACTGCAGGTCATTGCTGATGAGCGCAGCAACCGCCTGGTCATCAAAGGCAACTCCAGTAAGCGCCAGAGAGTCAGAAAACTGGTAGAAACGTTGGACAAGGAAGGCATTCGAAAGTCCACCACCAAGGTAATCTTCCTAAGTTACGGAGATGCCAAGAATATTTCAGAAATTCTGGCAGAAGCATCCACCACGATTCAGGAGAGTCAGGAAAAGAAATCCAAGTCTTCGATTTCAGGACAGCAGTCTATTCCTCAGCAGCCCTCTGTTCCCAGAGTCCAGACCAAAGGTCAGCTTTCCGGAAAAAGCAAAGGTTCCAGAGCAGCGCCGAATGTTTTTGTTAAAGCTGATGAAAGCCAGAATGCTCTTATCATGATTGCTGACCCAGACACTCTGGCAGAGATGGAGCATATCGTGCGCCAGCTTGACGTACCAAGATCTCAGGTACTTTTGGAAGCCGTTATCGTAGAGGTCTCTGGCGGTATTGATGATGCTCTGGGTGTCCAGTGGGGTATTGACGGCAAGGAGACCGTTCGAGGCACCTCCACGACCAGCCCTGCTGGTAAATCGAGCGAAACCGTTGCCAGCAGCACAAGCAAAAGTAGCATAACCGGCCACATTCTTGATAACTCAGCAATAACCCTGGGCTCCCTGGCTCTAAGAGCTGATAACTTTGGTGTGTTGGTCTCGGCCTTGAGCTCTAAGTCTAACAACGACATTCTCTCGACGCCCAGCATGCTCACTCTAGACAATCAGGAAGCTGAATTTCTCGTGGGTCAGAATATCCCTATCAAGACTGGCTCTTATCAAACCTCAGCCGGTGGTAGCAGTAACAACCCGTTCACCACAACCGATCGTAAGGATGTTGGAATCAAGCTCAAAATCACCCCTCATCTTAGTGAAGGCAACGGTATCAGACTTGAGCTAGAGCAGGAGGTTTCTTCCCTGGACACTCGTACTTCAGAATCCCTGTTAAAAAACGACGACTTGATTTTCAACAACAGAACCTTGAAAACTACGGTTCTGGTCGATGATGGTCAGACCATTGTCATCGGTGGTCTGATTGAAAATATCAAGAGTCAGACCAAGAAGAAAGTCCCGTTGCTGGGTGATATCCCCATCATCGGAAACCTGTTCCGCTTCGAACAAGACAAAAACCAGAAGCGAAATCTTATGCTATTTATCAGACCTACCATTATGAGAAACTCTGAAACGCTGGCTAAAGCAACCAAAGATCGTTACACCAAATTGAAATTGATTCAGCATAATAAGAAGGCTCCTGACATGCTGCCGGATGAGCCATCCACTCTGTTTGAACCAGAAGCCTTTGATCTGCGCAAGAAAGATAAGAAAGTCTGGCAAAGCAGCGACTAATGATGGATTCAAGTTATAAACGCTCTTTAAAAAAGCCAGATTATGAAATTTGGCTTTTTTTCATAAAAACATAGCGCCTTAAAATAACTTGCAAATTTTTGACTTTTTACTTTCACAAAACTGACAATAAAAAGAAGAAAGTCGTCTATATTGCTATCAACAGGTGTGATATTAAGTTCGCTGATCTCATTCCAACAAAGAGCTATTTCTGCATAGTTGATTTCAAGTAAAATCACAACACGCTGAATATGAAACAGATTCCGAACACTAGAAAAAAACGACCCGTAGTAGGTGGTAAATTCGTTAAGTGATAGTCGTCAGGAGAACATTTTAATAATTTAATAGGTTGCCAGATGACTAATAACGAAAATATCAGGTAAACAGGATTCATAATCAAGTTATTCAAGTAGAGGTAATAGCTGATCGGGTATACCATCAGCAACAATGAAATATACAGTATCCTACTCGCATCAAACCCCATCCTGACAGTCAGGGTACGAATGCTGGAAGACTGATCATCCAGATAATCACGGATTTCGTTAGACACCAGCAGGGCAGCCGTTAAAAGACTCACAGGTATAGACACCCAAATCAGCTCGTTACTCCAGATACCAGAAACCGCGTAGTATGAACCACTCACCATAAGCACCCCAGTCAAAAGAAAAACAGCTGGAACGCCCCAGCCGCGGTGCTTGTAGACAATAGGTTCTCCTGTATAAAAATACCCGGTGATCACACCAAACAGCCCCAGCAGAAACAGAGGCCATCCCGTCATCCACACAAGCCAGAGTCCGATAGCAGTCGCTAACAGGACAAAAAGGCCGGCAATAGCAAAGTTCCTGCGAATTTGCTGAATCGCCTGCTCTGCCAGTAGACCTGCTCTGCCATTCCAAAAATGCAAGTCAGCATGGTCATTAGCCAAGTTACTGGCTGCCTGCAATAAAATACCAGCCATCATTACGGCCACAGCTCTGGCAATATCGCCCTCCCCCATTGAAAAAGCCACAGCGATCCCTAATCCACAGGTGATCAGTGCAACAGAGAAGGAAAAGGGCCTGAGTGCCTTCGCAAAACGATATTTTTCTGGATGCAGATTTGACCTATCCACTTGAGGATTCTCTGAGAGTCGAGATAACGTGGAACTATGTGCCATTCAAAGGCTGCAGCCTATAGCGATATTCCGCAATCCCAATAGCAGGCAAGCAAACAGGCTCCTGTAATAGAGATAATAGACGCAATGGATGTCATGGTTTACACGGTCAAAGAATTTCTCAAGGTCAAGTTCTACTACTCAGCGGTAGCCCGTCTCCGCATAGCCCCGAGCTTGTAGTGCCTGCCCCGCTTTTCATCCCGGCCTAAACCCGTAGCTGTTGTTCGAGAATGTGTTTTCAAAGCTGGGACTTAACTATTGGTGTAAGGCTCATTGTACCAATCTGTCCAGCACTGTCGGAATACCCAGTTGCCGCTTCCCTCAATCTGATTTAGGTATTTCTACCTTGCGCATAGGCTGAGGCAATGGCTGCCATTAACTTTGGCTTCCCTGTGTTCGGGCCAATGTAATTTCAGGTAGCTTTTCAATTCCGTTACCGTCATTCGTTCACTCCCGAAGCGCCTTTGCTGCGCAGCACCCGATCGAAAGCCCGTTTCATGTTTGATCGGTCTAATACCGCCGTTGGTAGATCTAACGACTCCTCATGGAAGTTCTCCGTGCCCGCCGTGACGTTTGCCGCCTCTGCTGCATACTCACACGGATACCGTCCGTACCCCTTTGCACAGTGTGTCTGCACCTCAACAGACTTTACTGCTGCTCCTGTCGTCATCTAGAGTTCGGCTCCCAATCCATTCAACCTGTTCAGTCCTTCAGCTTGCGCTAACAAACCTACTACGGCTTCTGCTGCCCCACACCAATGCCTCACGACACTGGTAGCCTGAGGCAGGATGACAGACCTCCCGAGGTAATGCGCATTACCTTCCTACCTATACCCGCCGCATATACGTCCGCAGTTTCCGTGCAAGTATTGGGCTTTGAAGATATTTGCCTTTTACTTACTGCGACCGCCTCCTATGCGATTTCTGTACGTCAGGTCAGTGCTTTGCCTACAGCTTTCTTCAGATTCCACCTCACGATGGACACCCCTGCCGTTCGGCTAATCATTCATTCCCCTAACCGGGCTGGATGACTTTCACCACCAAGTCATCCAGCCTCAAACCATACGTACTGGAACAGCGCCAGTTGGCGCTACGCGCAATACTCGGCGCACAAAAACAAAGGTTACCCCGAGGTAACCTCTGAACTCTCAATGAGTTTTATCACCCCATCAAAGGATCTGAAACGCCATGAGTACCGTTTTCAACCCGGCCACAATAACGCCTGAACGTATCACTCGCTTCAACGCTTACTTCCAGCTCATACCAATTGGATGCGGGCTTGATAAACTGTTCTACAGACGCTTTGCCACCGGCTTCCAGAGTTACAGTTTTCTGGTTACCTGGCTCGTAGGCTGAAAAGTCTACAGTCACCTGCTTCTGCGTATTACTATGGTTTTCCAGCTTGACCAGAACCGAAGGCGTTTCCTGGTTGACTCCATAACATACAGAGACTTCCTGGTTGTGCTCCTGCTCGCAGGTTCCTTTAAACTGACGATGAAAACCATTAGCAGAGAGAACCCACAAGTCATATTTATTGTCGAGCGATGCTGACCATGTTACCCGTAAGGTATCCCCGGCTCCAACCACAAAACGCTTAGGTATCTCTTCCAGATTCAGTTGATCGTAGACATGGATCACCGCGCCCTGCTGACCGCTGTTTGTCATAGTCAGTACAACAGAGAACTGGTCAATATCCACTAACGCATTGACGTGCAACTCATAAGGAAGAGCTCGGGAAGGTCGGATACCTGCATTTGCGACGGGCGGTAGCTGGTCCGCTTCAGCCGGTGGATTAATCTGCGGCTTTAGTTGCTGAAAAAATCTTATCCTATCAGCTTTACTTTTAGTCATTTCCGGCAGCAGTGGCAATGGCTCGTCATTCGGGTTTTCAAAATTAAACGCAGATAATAAATCACCACAGACTGCACGACGGAAGGGTGTGATATTCTCCTCGATCACTCCAAACCTCTTTTCCAGAAACTGTAATACCGAGGTATGATCGAACACCTGCGAGTTAACCCAGCCTCCCCGGCTCCATGGCGAAACAATTAATGCCGGAACCCTTGGACCGGGACCATAAGCCTGATTATCAGTATGATACTCCCCGGTTGTATCAACAGTACTTTCGCCTTGAAAAGCTCCCTCACTCAGAGCAGGCGGGCAAGGTGGAGGCATATGGTCAAAGAAACCATCATTTTCATCAAAGTTGATAATCAGTACTGTTTTACTCCAGGTTTCCGGGTCACTGGTTAATGCGTCCAGGACTTCCTGAGTGTACCAGCCTCCCTGTACCGGCGAGGAAGGCCCGGGGTGCTCAGAATAGGTCGCTGGCGCTATAATCCATGACACTTGTGGCAAAGTCTTATTTTCAATATCCATTTTAAAACTTTCCAGAAAACCACCGTCATCCATCGTATTGGCGACGCCTTTCAGCAAAGGACTGATGTTGTCATCATCTTCCGTCCATTTTGGATAGGGCTTGCCATTGGATTGATTCCCTTTTAATTCATTGGCCTCCCGGTACTGTCTAAAGCCGGCCAGAGGATTATCCGTAAAATTATCAGGTAAATTCTGATATATCCTCCAACGAACACCTGCCTGTTCCAAACGCTCGGGATAGGTTGTCCATGTGTAGCCTTCACCGGACGAGCCAAGGCTATCATAATCATTAAAAATGGCGGGTGGGTTGGGGTCCAGTTCATGATGATTAGTCCCCGTCCAATGAAATAGCCGGTTAGGGTTGGTTCCCCCATGAAATGAGCAATAGTATTCATCACAGACAGTAAAAGCATCAGCCAAGGCAAACTGAAAAGGTAATTCAGCCTCAGTGTAGTAGCCCATAGACTGCTCTTTTTTGTGGGTGGGCCAATCACTCATGCGTCCCATATCCCAGGCATCCTGGGCATCCGGGAACGTATGTGGCGTGCCATTCACACGCTGTGCATTACCTTGCTTCGCATCCAGATGATAGGGATAAATAAATCGGTTACTCCACCCTTTCACGTATTTTTGCTTCCAGACATCACCATACACCGTAGGAGCAGGATGGCGATCAGCAAAACCACGAACCCCTGCCAACTTCCCAAAATAGTGGTCAAAAGCCCGGTTTTCCTGCATCAATATAACCACATGCTCCACATCATTGATGTTGCCGTGGACATTATTTGCCGGAATGGATAGAGCCTTCACAATGGAAGGTGGAAGCAACCCTGAAGCTGTCACGCCAGTTAATCCGACACCTGACGCCTTTAAAAACTGACGACGACTCAACGAATTTTTCATAATAAACTGATTGCCTTTACTATTTACTCAACCGGGCAGTGGTATTCACTGGTATTATTATCACCACTGTTGGACTCTGCTTCATCGTCACAGCCACTTAGCAATAGTGTAAAAACAATCAGAGGTATCACACTCAGAACTCTCACACGGGCTCCTGTTTCTTGTAGGTTGTTTTTTTGTATGCACAGCCTAGAAAAGAAATAAGTCAGAGTAATGTTACAAGGGTGTCAGTTTCATGATGAATTAATGACGGCAGGGGGTGGTCCACCGCTAGTGCCTTTGGCTCGTTATTGACCTCTGTGTCATTTTCCGAGCCAGATTGTCTGCAGAGCCATTTTAGCGTCTATAGTTACAGCTCCTTACAAATAAGTCAGCAGGTGTTCCCGGTGCGACAAGCTTTGTCAGTACTGATTGTTATGACGATGGTGCGACCGGTTATGGCACTGACACCGGGAGGTTTGTTCCCTCAGTTTCTGTGGATCGTTGACCATGATTACCATGCTACTCCCTATTACAGGAATGCAGGTTACATCAGCTACGTGAAGTCATTTAAAGGTGAAGCTAAGGAAAATTTCTACTTATCATCGCTGAATATTCTTGTTCAGCCGCCCGAAATCAAAGGTACTACCTCTGTTGTCTCTGTTGGCCTGCCAGGTACCTCGGTTACTTACCGATTTGATGCTGTTCCAATGGTATGGTTTCCTCCTGAGTCTCTGGAAAAAGCCTCGTTCAGCTGGTCTGCCGATGGGCAGTCTCTTTTCGTCAAACGGTCATTATCGGAGCGTACATCGGACAAATCTATTACCAGGATCGAATTTGAATATTCAGGCTGTCTCAGCAGCGTCTTCACTAAAGATGTTCTGAAGCATCTGTTTACAAGGTATAACAGTATCAACCCTGAACTCTTCAATTTTGTTGCCTTTCCGGCTTCTGGTGAAAGGCGCGGTGGTAGAAGAGGTGGCATAATCTTTGGTGAATTGAGGGAAGAGCCAATCTCTGGCTGTACAGCGCTTGATGTATCCCGGAATGCCCCTGACGCCAACTCAAATCCACTGCATCCAGATTATAAACCTCGCCGCTCAGGGATTCTGCCCCCTCTGGATTACGAGCCAAAAGTAAAGAATCTCTCTTCGGAACAACGGCCTGAACTGCCGAAAAAATACGCTTCACTTCCTCCAATTAAGAAGGAACGTAACATGTCAGCCATCCAATAATTTGATTAACCGAACCGTTTAATCGTTTTTCTCCCGTTTCACACTCTTAGCGCTACAGCAGGAGATCTCAGAACAGAGATTTATAAGAAGTTTAATACTGGCTTGACTCCGTAATTATCACTGAATGACTGATTTCGATGGCAAAGATAGACTAGTATTGCCGTATATCTATCCCAACAATGCATTAAAGAATTCAGGAACCAATTCAGTGGCAGGCCCGGTAAGACTCCGATCAAACCGTGAGGCGTGGTAACCGGGCTCAAGATTCAACTCAACGGTCTCGGCGCCCGCGGCCTTAGCTTCTGCAAAAAAACCGGCAGCAGGATACACATTACCCGAAGTTCCGATGGAAACGAAAAGGTCACATTGCGATAGAGCTTTATAGATGCGATCCATCTGCAAAGGCATTTCGCCAAACCAGACAATGTGAGGCCGCAGATTACCTGCCTGAAGACAACATGGGCAGAGTGTTTCGGTAGTAAGATCATCATGCCAGTCAAAAACCTGTTCTGTATCCTGACAACTGGCTTTATAAAGCTCACCATGCATATGAATCAGGTTCTGACTGCCCGCCCGGGAATGCAAATCGTCAACGTTCTGGGTGACCAGCAGAAACTCGCCATCATAGGATTTTTCGAAGTCTGACAAAGCCTTGTGAGCAGCATTGCAAACTACTTCAGTCAGTTGTTGACGTCTGTCATTGTAAAAAGCCTGCACCAAAGCCGGATTGCGATTATAACCTTCCGGCGTGGCGACCTCTTCAACCGGATGATTTTCCCAAAGGCCATCACTGGCCCTGAAAGTACGAATACCCGACTCGGCAGAAATACCGGCACCGGTCAGAACAACAATAGATGGGTAATTGTGCATGAGTTTTTGATCAATAGTAAATTGAATTCTTTATCTTCCCAGAAGCCTGAATTTCTGTTGGCATTCAGACTTCTGATCTTTACCGGTATTACCGGGAGTACACCGAGGTATAAGAAAGCGTTTTGTTGCTTTTAGCAGGAACTTTAACCTTGATGGTATCAGTCTGCTGCAGAGCACCGCCTTTCACGTCCTCCAACTTAATCAGAGAATGATCGCGATCTGTCATCATCAGGGTCACCTCTTCATCACTGTCGTTGAATACAACGGTCTGCCAGCGACTAATAAGCTCCTTCTCCCGTTGTTGACTATCAACGCGCTTTCTCTCAACCCTTACGGTCAGGGCTTCACCCATGGCAAGATGAGCATAATCGCCTTTGGTGGTCTGAGGGATCATGGCATTACCGCTGATAATCACAGTGCCATCGCCGGTAGACTCAAGAATCCTCACCTCACCGGCAGGCAGATCACGCTCAGCCTTAAAGCGATAATTCAACCTGGGTCTTTGCAGATCAGAAGTTCTGCCTGAATATGAACGACCATTAACATCCAGCTGATAGTAGCGGTCAAGTGCTATTTGATCATCCTTGTAGAGAGTCATCTGCTGCCAGGAGAACGGGGTCAGTTTCGTTTGGTCCTTCGGTAACGAGATCACCATGACCTCACCCACCCGCTGACTTTCCTGACCGGGCGAAGCATTGGCAGAATCCATCCGCACCATCTTACGGGCATAGCCTACATTAGGCCGTCCCATATCTCCGGCCACCAGCTTGATATCTGCGTTGTTGTAGTCGGTTTCTGTGTTGTTGTTTAACAGAGCTGTCAGTTCAATACGGGCTTTTCCAGTGTCATCCAGAGTCATTCGATAGTGGCTTGAATAGCGAATGGAAGGTGTAATGTAAGACAGACGCAACTGGTCGGTGCCGACAAGATCCGGAAAGCGTGCGATCAAACGAGTTTGATAGTCTTTTTCCAGGAACACCTGTTCGCGTGAGGCCAGCCTGATGCCTTGAGGATCATTCCAGTCAACCAGGTATTGTCGACCGTTACTGCCCTGAACCAGCCCCATTCCACTGTCGTAGGAGAGCAAGACACCCTGTACGGGAACATTCAGCCCACCCCCCACGAGTTCAACCGACTTGCCAACCAGCCGATGGTAAAGATGATCTCTATCCAACCCCCCTCTGTGCCAGATAAGGCTATCAGGAACCACACCTTGTTTGTCTGCGATGTATTCCAGTTCCAGGCTATCATCTTCCCAGTCATCGGCCATGCCCTCAACGACTAATTTCCCTTCCGGTCCGGGAAGCACTTTGAACTGTTGACGAACCAGAGCTTTGTCTGGGTAGAGGGTTAAATGAGTACTGCTTGCATGGCCTACTTCCACTCTTCCTGCCTGTTCATCCGCGGTCACCATATTGGCACTCATGGCCGTCAGCACAACAGCGCTACTCAGTATTCCGGTCAGATTGAATCTGGCTCTCATTATGACTTTCTCCCTTTAATGAGACACGGTGGGCTGATTGAGTCCGCCTGAATGCGTAACTTAGTGATCAGCCCGGATAGTGATGCAAAGCTTTCGAGGAGCATGCCCGTAAAATAGACCATAAATCAACTCCACGTTTTCTCAAACGGGAGCCGACAACATCATCGAGGATCAGAAAGACCAGAAAGGATTATCCACTTGCAGATTCAGCGCATGGCCAAAGCCGGGCACTTTTATGTGTCGATCGTTGTAATCCAGATCGTCTCCACCGAGAACCCCTTCACCAAATTGATAAATAGGCTCTAGCTGACCGGAAAGCTGCGCAGACTCATACTCTTCCTGTCGATGGGAGGTACTTTCATAACCATGCTGCCAGGATGAAAGTGCCTGCTCGCCATGTTTGGCTTTCAACATATCTCGGGCTATATCAGGGCTCAGAACCAGCGCCGTAGCGTTGTTTCCCCCAAAACCCTTGGCGTTGATCAGCGACATGGCCATCTGTGATGGGCCCATCTCATTATGTTCCATGCTGATGTTGAGGTGTGAATGATGAACGTCTTCAGCAATACCGGAAATCGTTCGGATACCGGGAATGATGCCCCGGTGCCAGACACCCAGTGTTGACATCAGCTGATCACCAGCAGCCACACCAATAGAGTGACCCAGATAGCTCTTAACGGCTGTAACGGGCCAGTTATACATACCAAAATGGCGGGCCGTTTCATTGAGAATATGGGATTCAGTCACCCGGTTTTGTGGGGTGCCGGTACCATGAGCCTGAACAAAACTTCTCTGTCTGATAGCGTCTTCTCCCAAAATTGCCCTGCCCAGGGCAGCAGCTCTGGCAACAGTCAGGTAGTTTCCGGCGCCGGGAGATGAAATGGACTTCTTATAGCCGTCTGCGTTCACAAAAACGTCAGCCACCGCGCCCAGAATTTCAGCACCAGAGTCAAGCACCAGCTCATCATCCATCAAAATAAAGTATTGGGAAGATTCCGCAATGGTAAAACCGGCACTCTCTGCAAAAGGGCGACAGGCATTACGCCAGTCAGGGGGGGTACCTTCGGCAAGACCATCCAGCTTTCTCAAAGCATCGTCCGTAGCCAGAGCTCCCATGGTGCTGTAGCCATCCATGATTTCAGGTAAAAGCGGCGCTTCACTATTGCCAACGATCACTACCCGGCGCTTACCGGAACGAATGTCGTTCACCGCCAGCTGCAGGTTATAAAGCAATGTTGCACAGGCTCCCATTGAGGTGCCAGTGTTACCCAGTGAACCCAGGATATAAGCGTTAATAAAATCAGCGGACATTTCAGCGAAGCCCAGTGGGCACTGCTTGGAAGTCACCCTCTTACCCATCAAACGGGCTTTGAGCATGCCGCCATAACCGTTATAGTCGAGCTGGCTCATGGCACTTCCTGAATAGACAGCAATCTGTTCGGGAGACAATTTCTCTTTCAAGAGCAGCCAGTCCAGACCAGAGGACCGCATGGCATCCGATGCCCCAAAAACCGTCATAGCCAGTGAGCGGGGATGATTTCTGGACTGATAAAGAACAGCAGGATCAAATCCGCTGGGCAACTGACCTGCGGCATTAACAGTGCCTACCTTTGTCGAAGGCAACATCAGGGACTGCAGGCCGGAAAAACGGACTCTGACATTTCGGCCATCGGCCAGTTCATCTACCTGCCAGTTTTCCGGTAATGGTTCAGGTAGCCCAGACTTTGGCAGAATCAGTTCCGAGCCTGCTGCGGCTTCAAGGGACCGATGATAATACAGAGCATTATTATCAAACAGATTGGTTTCGAGCTGCCTGATCAGGGTACCTGAAAGAATAGTGTCTGTCGGAGTGTCTTTATCCAAGCCCCTGAGCTGTGCGATAGCAGTCAACGTCTGCTGCTTGTGTTGAGCACCCAATTGATCAAATACCAGACGATGATAGCCATGAAACCCTGAACTTCGTCCCGCCGGACTGATGCCTCCCTGCGCGACAATGACCGGTAATCTGCTCACGGTAACAACTCCATTTATATGAGGAATATCTCGGTAGTTTAATAGGACATTCATAAACACAACTGTACATTTATGCCAACCAACCTGATAATTACGTCACATCATCAGATTTCCAGGTCAGCTCTTTGACACAGAAAATGCTTTCACTGAATAGAGTTCTGATTCCTCTGGTAGATCATATGCTGTCCACCAGCATCAGTTTGCCGCTTGAAATAATCCAGGCAGGTGTGACCTATAGCCGCCTGAAACATCATTATTCCGACGTAGAAGTCTGTTTCTGTGCTGAGCAACTCAGCCCGATCATCACTATGGGTGGAATACCTCTGACACCGGAAGTGACTTTTGCTCAAACAGGCCCCGGTGACCTGGTGATTATTCCCGGCCTCTGGCGAAACCCCCTTCCAGTAGTATGGCAGTCCAAAACACTGGTGAAATGGCTGAAGAATCAGCATCAGCAGGGAGCTACCTTCTGCGTGGCAGGAACCGGAGTCACATTTATGGCTGAAACAGGTTTATTGAATCACCAGCCAGCAGCCACTCACTGGTATTTTCTTGAACGATTGAAGCGACACTATCCAGAGGTTGATTTTAAACCCCATCACCTGATTACCCGCTCAGGGCGTATATTTTGCGCCGGAAGTGTCAACTCGGTTGCGGACCTTATGATTCATCTGATTGAGCTGAGCATGGGAGAGCAGGTTGCCCATAAGGTCGAGCAGCAGTTCTCCCATGAAATCCGTCGTCCTATGGATCAGATATTGTTTGCTGAAGATCACACCACCACTCATAACGATGAAATCATCATCCAGCTTCAGGAATGGATAAGGCAGCATTATTATGAAGATATTGAAATGAACCACCTGATAGAAGCTTCTGGTTTGACACGAAGAACACTGCACCGAAGATTCAAGGAAGCCACAGGCTTCTCTCCAACCACTTATATTCAGCGAATGAGACTGACCCTGGCCTCAGATCTTCTGAAAAGGACCGACCTTTCCATCAGGGAAGTAGCCTATCAGGCCGGATACACCGACCCTGACTATTTCAGCCGACTGTTTCAGAAGCACTTTCAGCTGACACCAAGCAACTTTAAGCGCAGCGTCCGGGGTAAACTTTTCTATCTTGAGCGCTCTTGATACATTTCGTATCAATATACTGACTGATCTACACCGCCTGCGCCTTTTCCACCCTGCCTGTTTTGGATAAGCTTTACTCGACTGTTATGGCGCAACGAATCTTATTCGTCCCGCCGACTCTTATCATTAACTGGAGCCAAAGATGATTATCAAGCCGAGGATTCGCGGATTTATCTGCACAACGACCCACCCCTTGGGGTGCGAGCAGAACGTCAAAGAGCAGATCGCTTATACCAAGGCTCAGGGTGAAGTGACCGGGGGTCCCAAGCGGGTTCTGGTCATTGGTGCTTCCAGTGGTTACGGCCTTGCATCTCGTATTACCGCGGCGTTTGGCTCAGGTTCAGCTACCATCGGTGTTTTCTTCGAAAAGCCCGCAACCGACAAAAAGCCTGGCACGGCAGGCTGGCACAATTCCGCCGCTTTCGAAAAGTTGGCTCATGGGGAAGGATTGTATGCGAAAAGCCTGAATGGTGATGCATTCAGCCACGAAGCCAAAACCAAAACCATCGAACTTATCAAAAAAGACCTGGGCCAGATTGACATGGTTGTTTATTCTCTGGCTTCTCCCGTTCGTAAACTGCCAGACAGCGGTGAAGTCATCCGTTCTGTGCTCAAACCTATGGGTCAGCCCTACAGAGCGACAGCCGTCGACACCAACAAGGATCAGCTGTTTGAAGCCCTGGTTGAGCCGGCAACTGAAGAAGAAGTGGCAGCAACGGTGACAGTGATGGGCGGTGAGGACTGGGAACTCTGGATGAAAGCCCTGTCAGAAGCCGGTGTCCTGGCAGAAGATTGTAAAACGGTGGCCTATAGCTATATTGGTACCGAACTTACTTGGCCAATATATTGGGAAGGTGCATTGGGTGAGGCCAAAAAGGATCTGGATCGTGCTGCCCACGCCATCGACAAGCAGATGAAGAGCCTGAGCGGTTCTGCCAACATCGCAGTACTGAAAAGCGTCGTTACTCAGGCCAGTTCTGCGATTCCTGTAATGCCCCTCTATATCGCCATGGTCTTCAAGAAGATGCGCGAAGAAGGTGTTCATGAAGGTTGTATCGAACAGATCAACCGAATGTTCCGTGACCGCCTTTACAGAAAAGACGGCGAAGCTCCGATGGTGGACGACAGCAATCGCCTGCGTCTGGACGACTGGGAACTGAGAGACGACATTCAGTCACATTGTCAGGCACTCTGGCCAACGCTCACCAATGAAAACCTGTCAGAACTGACCGATTACGTTGAATACAAGGAAGAGTTCCTGAAACTCTTTGGCTTTGGCGTTGAAGGCGTTAATTACGAAGAGGATCTCAATCCACTGGTACCTTTTGACGTCATTGATATCTGATCAACCGACCCGGGAGGGTTTGAAAGCCCTCTCGTTTCACAATGCATTGAAATATACTACAACGACCTCTTATTCATAATAAGAATCTTCCCGACTATACCAGGATTGAGGACGCCCAACGGGCTGACTAAAATCCGGAAATGGCAGTGACTTACCATTGGGGCCCTTGGTCATTTTATAATCCTGCCAGCGATCCTCAATGTACAACTCATCTCCGGCACGTATGAATTTCAGTTGCGCGTAGACTGCAACGGGTAGAGGTTTTGCCCCCGCTGTATAAGCAACACCCGGGGTGAAACCTGTCAGCTCGAAGCCATGTTTCAGCCAGTCCACACTGCCTTTGAGAGCGTGAGATTCCACAACAGCAGGATCACTGTGGGACAGAACACTGCTTTCAAAATACCATTGATGATAGGCATTCATTCTCAATACATAGCGAATCGCCAGATAACGATGCTCACGAAACTTTTTTTTGCGTTGATCATGCTTATAAATTTCGTAGACCGTACAACGAATAGCTTCAATCGTATCAAAGGCAATGGCATCGCCTATTCGATAAGGATTACCAATCAGCACATCACCCTTTGCGATAGTCAGTGTTTCCGGCTCATTTTCAACGGGTTTATTTTTATACTCCTTATCAATAATGATACGAAACTGTCTGGCCTGCAGGGGCTCATAACGCCCGAGCACCGACTGCAGGTGTTGGAAGCCTGCATCGAGATTTTCAAGAGACGGAGCAGATTCGACTGCACAAAGAGGCATAACGAGAATCGAGACCAATGCTAAGGCGCCCGTCATCACCCCTTTTATCACCGCACATCTTATCGCACTATTCATCGCACTACTTGACTTAAGGCTCTGATTGTAAGCTAGTCCATACACCAAAACTGTCCAGCCTGAACTTGATCAAAAGGTTCAATAAAGGGCAAGATAAAAATCTGGCGGATAATAAAGTTCTTTCAGGAAATGATTAACTTTGAACAAACCATTCTGATTCTTACCTTCTGTGCAGGCGGTCTGATAACAGCGACAATTGTCTTTTGGAGTCTGCGTTTGGGCATCACTCCAACACCCACTTCTGCCAGGGTAAGATCAAAACTACTGGAAACCTTGCCAGAAATAGTCGATGGCAACATTTATGAATTGGGCTCTGGTTTTGGTTCTCTTATTACGGTATTAGCAAAAACCTATCCAGACCAGATCATTTATGGAATTGAACGCTCCCCTCTTCCCTGCTGGATCAGCCGATTAAGTTGCCGCCATCTGAGAAATGTAGTCATCGTTCAACAGGATATTTTCCAACATGAATGGGAAGGTGCCGGATTGATCGTCTGCTATCTCTATCCCGGCGCCATGGAGAAGTTATCAAAAATCTTTAATCAGAAGCTTAAGACAGGTTGTTACATCGTCAGCCATACATTCAGGCTGCCGGGCTGGGAACCCGAAAGCGAGAACAAGGCTAACGATTTATACCGCAGCCCTGTTTATCGGTATCGGGTTAATCACTCTGAAAACAAACAGGAATCAGGTCGCACTGACTCGAATTTAACCAACGATAGACAACCAGCTGTTCAGGCGCACAACTGACACACCCCTGTTTGCAACCAGATGATTCCTCCACCAGCTTTCCTTTTCTGAGCCAGTGGGCCAGCATACCCTTCATGGCTTCAGGGTCTACTTCAAAATGCTGACTGAGTTCAGCCAAAGTGCAGACACCCTTTTCTGACAGATAGTCTCTAATGGATAGCAGCATTAGTGGCACCCTGTGGTGTTTGCGGGTGTCTTAGCCACATCTTCCGGAGAGATCACCATTCTCTGCCCTACCCTCCTGAGAATCAGAAACATTAGTACCATTGCCAGGATAATGAGGGATAGCCAACTCAGTGCTGTTACTGGCTGAGCACTGATTCGCGACAGCTGGTAGTAAAGAGTAGCTACTGAATATCCCATGAAGAAAGTCCAGCCAGCCACAAAGAGCGTCCAACGAAGACCTGATTCCCGGTAAATAGCACCCAAGGCTGCAACACAGGGTGTGTAGAGCAAGATCATCAAGAGATAAGCCGTAACAGCCGCATCACTGGTGAACAGTCTTTGCATAACACCAAAGGTGGTGACCTCCACTTCCTGATCCTGCGCTACTGATTCCAGATTACTCAAATCACCCACACTCAGGCCAAGGGGATCTAACAGAGAAGATGCAACCTCTGACAGGTTAGCAGGAATAGTTGCCAAAGCCTCATCAAAGCCGGACATAACATCAAAGTCATGAGCTTCGGCTTCTGTGCCATTATCTTGCTCGGCAATGGAGGTGTACATGGAGTTGAGCGTGCCAACAACCGCCTCTTTTGCCAGAATGCCAGTGAACAGACCTACAGCCGCTGGCCAGTTATCTTCTGACATACCCATGGGAGAAAACGCAGGTGTGATGGTTTGACCTATTTTACTGAGCACGGATGACCGGGTGTCTTCATGACCAAAACTGCCATCTGTTCCCAGTGAGTTCAGGGTATTCAGTATCATCACCACTATCACAATGGCTTTGCCTGCCCTGAACAAGAATGCTTTCAGTCGGCTCCAGGTTCTGAGCAATACATGCTTAACTGAAGGCCTGTGATAGCTGGGTAACTCCATAACAAAGGGTGTCACTTCTCCATTGAAGAGACATTTCTTCAACATCAAACCCGTCATGACCGCAGCCATAATACCCGTCAGATAGAGTATGAATACCACATTCTGGCCAGAACCTGGAAAGAAAGCCGCAGCAAACAACGCATAAACGGGAAGACGTGCACCACAGGACATGAAAGGCGCCATGGCAATAGTCAACATCCGATCCTGCTGATTTTCCAGCGTCCGGGTCGCCATAATGGCCGGTACGTTACAGCCAAAGCCGACCAGCATGGGCACAAAAGCCTTTCCGGGGAGACCCAGAAAACGCATTGCCCTATCCATGACAAAAGCGGCCCTGGCCATGTAGCCTGAATCCTCGATTACCGAAAGGAACAGGAACAGAAAAGCAATCACCGGAATGAAGGTTGAGACAGTCTGAATACCGCTACCAAGACCTTTGGCCAACAGTGCAGTGAGCCAGTCCGGCGCGCCGATATTTTCAAGCAGATGGCTCACACCATCGACAAAGATAGTGCCTGAAAGAATGTCAAAAAAGTCTATAAAAGTACTACCTATGTTCACTGAGAACATAAACATCAGATACATAACCCCGAAAAAGATCGGCAAACCCAACAATCGATTTAGAACAATGCGGTCGATGCGCTCAGTGAGACCACGACTCACAGTATCCGAAGTTTTGACAGTATCCTGCATGATGAGGCTGATGGTTTCGTAGCGACCGTTTGCCACTATGATATCCATCTCTGCATCATAGGTAGCTTCAAGTTGCAATCGCGCTTCTGCCGCCCTGTCCATCAAGTCCTGAGAAACCTGATCGACAAAACCAGCCTCGCCTTCCAGTAATTTAAGTGATACCCAGCGAGCGATTGAGGAGTCTTCAATCTCGTTGGCAACAGACTCCCGCAGGTAAGAAACAGCCTTTTCCAGAGATTTTCCCAGAGATTGCGGTTTAGCCGGTTCAATTCCGTAGATAAAGCATTGATGAATCAGCTCTTTGAGACCGACAGTTCCTTTATCTCTGGAGGCCACCATGGTGTGAACAGGACTACCTAGCTGTTGGGACAGTTTTTCAGCATTGATCTTAAGGCCTTTATCTTTGGCAACATCGATCATATTGAGAACGACAATGACTGGCAGACCCATGTCCAACAACTGCGTAGTCAGATAAAGGTTACGTTCAATGTTTGAAGCATCGACAACGTTAACAATCAACCGGGCTTCACGGGCAAGGATAAAGTCGCGGGCAATGCGTTCATCCATCGACACCTGATCGTCGACCACATCCAGACAATAGGTACCCGGCAGATCAACTACCTCAACGGACTGATTGTTATGCTGATAACGGCCACTGCGTTTTTCTACGGTAACACCAGGCCAGTTACCCACATGCTGACTCGCACCCGTCAAAACGTTAAAAATAGTGGTTTTGCCGCAATTGGGGTTGCCAACAATCGCAAATACATGCTCCTTCATAGACGGACCACTTCAACGGCTACCGCTTCGTGTCGACGCAGACTGAGTTGAAATCCGCGAACCTGAAGCTGAACAGGATCACCGAGAGGCGCTACTCTGCATACTCTAAAACAGGTCCCGGGCGTGAGCCCCATGGCCAGAAGCTTACGACGATAGGCTGAGCCTGATTTTCTGAAAGCAGAGACCCGGGCCTTATCTCCTGTCTGAAGATCCCCCAAAGTGACCGTCATCCCAATCTCCCAACCCTTTTACCGAAACTGATAGTGCCCGATAAAGAGTGCTTTGATACATCTGGTGATGTGGTGAAAAGAGCAACCTGAGGCAGTTTATGACGCGGCGACAACAGATTGAAAACAAGCAGAATACTAGGCCTAAATGAGAATTATTTCAATTCACGATCGAGATAATTAATAGGATAATTACCGAAATATTGAACTGAAATATTTGCTGAAAGTCTAAAAACACATTGGTCGGTCACAGTGTGTCATCCTTCTCTTCCTGCCTCCCACACTGCATCCTGAAATTTGGAAGGCTCTAATAAGAAGGCTCTGATATCTTGTCTAGACAAGGATATACCGCAAAACAAACAATCAGGGATATTACTCTCCTTCCACACCCTGAACAGGTGCCAGTGTTCCCCACTCATGGCAACCCGGACAGTGCCAATGCATTTCTTTACCGGAAAAGCCACAACTTAAGCACTGGTAGACCGGCTTTGAAACCAACATCTGGTCTGTCACCTCTTTTAACAGTTTGATGCTGGTCAGCGAGGGTTCAGTGGGATGATTCAACTGGATATTGATCAGGGCATTCAAGCCTCTCAAAGTGGGTTGCCGTCGAAGCTGACTGGTCAAAAATTCCATAGCGAAGACGTCACCGCGACTGTTCATGAACTGAGCCGTCATGGCCAAGATAACAGCCGTGCCCGGTTTCTCATTGAGGCAACGTGCCAGATAGCTGCCCAGAACACGCTGTTGATGACTGCGATGGCAAACGGTTTCCAGCATATCAAGAGTCAGCGGAACGTAGCGGTTATCCTGAGTAGATACCTTCTGAAGAACCTTGGTAGCCTCTCTGTCACGACCTTCCTCCATTTCTATCCGACCCAGTATCAAACTGGCTCTGACGCAGTTTTTATCCCTGTAAAATGCGGTTCTGATGAATTTACGGGCTCCTGATCGATCATTATGACGCAGTTTTTCCTCAGCTATCTCACAGTACAAGTGAGCCAGTCTCGAAGCATAGTGCTCACCCGACAATTTATGAAGAGATTCTGCAACCTCAACAGCCTGATGCCACTCTCTCTCTCTTTCATAGATTTTCAGAAGCTGCTGAAGCGCATCCAACCGGTATTCATGATTTTGTCTTGAAAGGTCAACCAGCATGGCTTCTGCACGGTCAAATAGCCCTGCTGTCATGTAATCCTTTGCCAGCTCCAGTCGAACACGGATGGATTGGAGGGGGGTCAGACTGGGTCGGGCCAAGAGATCCTGATGCACCCGGATCGACTTGTCCACCTCCCCCTTTCGGCAAAACAGACTACCCAGGGCAAGATAGGTATCCACGGTGTCATTATTGACGTCCAGTACTTTAATGAAGGTCTCAATAGCCTCATCCGTTTGTTCATTTAACAGATAGTTTAACCCTGCAAAGTACTCTTTGGAGAGGTGATGACCGGGAAAGTGTTCCTTTTTCTTCTTTTTTTCAGCACGTCCGAGAAGATATCCTGCCAGCATAGCCACCATAATCAGTGCCAGCAGTGCAACATCGGGCATCAGGTTAATCCTTTCAACGCATTCGCTCTGAGTTTTTGTATTTCGGCATCACGTCGGCCCAGCTTGCGCTTGAAACTGGCATTGTCTAATCTCAGCCTGGTCATAGCCACCATCGAGACCAGCAGTCCGAAGAGACCACCCATTATAAAAGAGACTACAACGATAGAAGACGCCTTCACTTCTGGCAACAGAACACCGGCCAGGTCGAATCGTATCAACTGAGGGTTAGCGACAATAAAATTGACGAGAATAACAAGCAGGAGCAGACTGCCCAACAATATTACCAGCCGCTTCAGCCAGATACCCAAACGAGAGACCATATTCGATCAAACTCCAGCGATCACTATTCACGATGAGATTTTAAGCCATAGTTGAGCAGGTCTAAACAAAAATGGAAAAATTAAGATATAAATTTTGTAGACTACTCCTGCAGACTACTATTTACACGATCTCGCATATCTTTACCCGGTTTGAAATGAGGAACGTATTTTCCATTTAAAACGACAGACTCACCGGTCTTGGGATTTCGACCCACTCTCGGCGCTCTGTAATGCAGGGAAAAGCTGCCAAATCCCCTGATTTCTACCCTTAACCCACTGGCAAGAGACTGAGACATCTGCTCAAGAATAGATTTGATGGCCAGCTCTACGTCCTTAACCGACAACTGATCTTGTTGCTCGGTCAGTCGTTCTATCAATTCTGATCGGGTCATTGTCGTTCATCCTTTCCCTGTACCCTTGGGTGACACTGAAGCCTCAGCATCATTACGGACACTGCACCCAGATCAGGTGATCAGCAAGACATTAAATATGTCATACTCGAGAACGGCTACGCATCTCGTAAGCCGGACACCCGACTATTCAGGCATTCCCAGACCTGATTGGGATTACAGACAATTCCTACCCTAGCCAACCCCATTCAATAAATCAAGCAACCTATTGATAACCATAAAAAAACCGCAGCCGGAGCCGCGGTTTACTTATGGAAAAAGATAGCCTCATCAGAAGCATTCTTCAACAAGTATTACTTGTTTTCCATCTGAGCCTTGATCAGGTCGCCGATAGTGGTAGGACCGGAAGTCTCGTCTTCTTGCTTCGCACGCAGTTCTTTCATAGCCGCCTTCTCTTCAGCCTGATCCTTCGCCTTGATGGACAGGGAGATATTGCGGTTTTTACGGTCGATACTGATGATGCGAGCTTCTACTTCTTCGCCTTCTTTCAGTACATTGGTAGCGTCTTCAACGCGATCAACACTGATTTCAGAAGCTTTCAGAGTAGCCAGAACGTCTTCAGCCAGCTTCACGGTCGCCGCCTTGGCAGTCACTTCCTTGATCACACCCTTAACAATGGAACCTTTTTCATTCAGGCCAGCGAAAGAGTTGAATGGATCTTCGGACAATTGCTTGATACCGAGGGAGATACGCTCGCGCTCAGCATCAATCGCCAGGATAACCGCTTCAACTTCATCACCTTTACGGTACTTGCGAACAGCTTCTTCGCCAGTTTCATTCCAGGAGATGTCAGACAGGTGAACCAGACCGTCGATGCCGCCGTCCAAACCGATAAAGATACCGAAGTCAGTGATAGACTTGATCTTACCGGCCAACTTGTCACCCTTGTTAAAGGAACCTGAGAACTCTTCCCATGGGTTTTGCTTGCACTGTTTGATACCCAGAGAGATACGACGACGCTCTTCGTCGATGTCCAGAACCTGAACTTCAACTTCGTCACCCAGAGCGACCACCTTGGATGGGTGGATATTCTTGTTGGTCCAGTCCATTTCAGAAACGTGTACCAGACCTTCAACACCTTCTTCCAGCTCAACGAAGCAGCCGTAGTCGGTCAGGTTGGTGATGCGACCGGATACACGGGTACCTTCAGGGAAGCGCTTGGTGATGGCAACCCATGGATCTTCACCCAGCTGCTTCAGACCCAGGGATACACGGTTACGGTCACGGTCAAATTTCAGAACCTTAACATTGATTTCATCGCCAACGTTCACGATTTCGCTTGGATGCTTGATGCGCTTCCAGGCCATGTCAGTGATGTGCAGCAGGCCGTCAACACCGCCCAGATCTACGAAAGCACCGTAGTCGGTCAGGTTCTTGACGATACCCTTAACTTCCAGACCTTCCTGCAGGGACTCCAGCAGCTGCTCGCGCTCAGCACTGTTTTCAGCTTCCAGAACGCTGCGACGGGAAACCACTACGTTGTTGCGCTTCTGGTCCAGCTTGATGACCTTGAATTCCAGCTCTTTGCCTTCAAGGTGAGCTGTATCACGAACCGGACGCACGTCAACCAGAGAACCCGGCAGGAATGCACGGATGGTGTTAACGTCAACAGTGAAGCCACCTTTGACTTTACCAGAGATGACACCTTTAACGATTTCTTCTGCTTCAAAGGCTTTTTCGAGTTCGCCCCAAGCTTCCATACGCTTGGCTTTCTCGCGGGACAGACGGGTTTCACCGAAACCATCTTCAACCGCGTCAAGAGCAACCTGAACTTCGTCGCCGACAGCGATGGTCAGTTCACCCTGTTCGTTCAGGAACTGAGCTTTTGGGATAACACCTTCAGACTTCAGACCTGCGTGAACAGTCACCCAGTCGCTGTCGATATCGACAACCTGACCGCTAACAATAGCGCCCGGCTTCATTTCGATATCTTTCAGGCTTTCTTCAAACAGTTCAGCAAAGCTTTCGCTCATGATCATTCCTATCAATCAGCACTTCAATCAACACCACCCCGGAAAGGCAGTTACTTCTGATCGCATGCTGGCCACACCGCCAGTCAGTGTGGGTTGTTTTTCAAAAAGCACCGTATGGCTGTAACTGGCAATCTGCACCATTCGGTTATTTGCGTCGGTCTTTCCGGAAATCGGTCAGACTACCTCAACAGAAACAAGCTGTTGAGTCTTCCTCAACAGCCCCAGGTTCCGAAACGATCATTTTTAATCAGATCAGACCATTCTGTCGCATGACATCCACTACGCGAACGAACACTTCCTGAATACTCAATCTGGTACTGTCCAGAACAATAGCATCATCGGCAGGTTTCAAAGGAGCGACATCGCGATTCATGTCACGATTGTCCCTGGCAAGAATGTCAGCTAAAAGCTGGTCAAAGCTAGCATCAATCCCTTTCTGTTGCAACTGATTTTGACGACGTTTTGCCCGTTCTTCTGCACTGGCCGTGAGGTAAACCTTGACATTAGCCCGGGGGAAAACCACGGTTCCCATATCCCTTCCATCGGCAATCAGACCCGGAGCTTCTGCAAAGTCCTGCTGACGATTTAACAAAGCTTTTCTGACACCCGGCAAGACTGCTACCCGAGAGGCTTTAGCCCCCACTTCTTCGGTCCTCAGGTTAGCGCCAACGCGCTCACCCTCAAGAATAATTTTCAGGCCTTCACCTTCAGCACCCGGTTCAAATTGAACATCCAGGTGACCTGCCAGTACCTCCAATGATTTTTCATCAGAAAAATCCACCCCATGATTCATCGCTGCCAGTGCTGTCAGTCGATACAAAGCACCACTGTCCAGCAGGTGCCAGCCAAACTCCTTCGCCAGCAGAGCCGCAACTGTTCCTTTCCCGGAGCCACTGGGACCATCAATAGTCACGACTGGCACGCTGATATGTGCAGAATTTTTCATTTACTGACTCTCTAATCCATGAAGTAATGAAAAATTACTTCTGCTTCTGCAAGCACCAACATCTCTCACGCTTGAATACCTATTGTTGATCCAACATGGACTGAACTCAATTACTTTCCTTCGCCCGAATTGGCTACAAAAGTCACTGAATCTCTCTGATTTTCATCAGAGTTAGCCATACAAGCCCTTCTTTCGAGAATACTGGCAAAGTTCTGCCGTGCAGACTGAGCTTGCTCAAACTTCGCCAGTATCGTATTGCTATCTTTTTCAACAATGGCCTGGCGAAGACGAGCCAGGCCTTCAGAAAACTGATCCAACGAAGAAATAATTGCTTTACTGTTACCCAGGGCGATATCGTGCCACATAACCGGATCACTGCCGGCAATGCGGGTAAAGTCTCTAAAGCCGCCGGCAGCATAACGAAAGATATCTTGATTTTCAGGATTACCCGCCAGCGTATCCACCAGTGAAAATGCCAGAAGATGAGGCAAATGGCTAGTCATTGCCAACACTTCATCGTGACGCCACACATCCATCACATTGACTTGGGCACCACAACATTGCCAGAGATGCCTGACCAGAGATAAGGCAGCACGATCAGTATTTTCCAGAGGCGTCAGGATTACCTTATGATGCTTGAACAGGCCGGCCCTGGCCGCAGTAACACCACTTTTCTCGGAGCCTGCAATGGGATGACCCGGCACCAGGCTCTCAGGTATATCACCAAATATTTCCCGGGCAGCCTGAACCAGTGAACCTTTACAGCTACCGACATCGGTCATCACTTTGCCAGCCAGATCCAGACCTTTGAGTTGCTGAAGTACTTTTGGCATTGCCAGCATGGGAACCGACAGCTGAATAACATCGGCCTTGTCGACAGCGGATTTAAAATCCTCACAGCCTTCTGCAACAATTCTCAGGGAAACAGCCTTCTCAACATTTTCACTCCTGAGATCAAACCCCATCAGATGAAAGCTTTCGCCGCACTCCCTCAGGGAAGCTGCAAATGATCCTCCAATAAGGCCCAGCCCTACCACCAAAATGTTCAGTGGGGTACCGTTCCTGTTTTGTTCTATCACTACAAGTTCAACCTTTTTCAAAAGTCATCTTCAACCCCTTGCAACTAAAGATGGCAACGGTTTCTTTAGCTACCGCCTGTTTGTCTTGTGCTCAGGGCTGTCTGACAGAGGCCAGTGCTTCAAGAAAACGCTGATTTTCTTCTTCCAGGCCAATGGAAACCCTAAGGTGTCCTGGCATGCCATAATTGGCAAGAGGTCTGATAATGACGCCCTGTTCAAGAAGACGCTGATAACAATCCATCCCCCCCATACCCGCATCAAAAGTAATGAAGTTACCGCTGGAAGATATGTAATCAAAGCCCATAGATCTCAAGCCCGCCTCAATCCGGGCCATTCCATCCTGGTTAACCTGCCTGGAACGGTTCAGGTATGCTTCATCATTCAGAACAGCAACAGCTGCCGCCTCAATAAGATTATTAACATTAAAAGGCTGTCTTAACCTGTTGAGAACACTGGCTATTTCGCTATTTGAAACAGAATAGCCAATACGTCCACCCGCAAGACCATAGGCCTTGGAGAATGTTCTGATCACGATAAGATTGGGATATTCATTTAACAGCGCAATACCATTCGGGTACTCACTATCCAACACATACTCAAAGTATGCTTCATCCAGAACAACAACAACCTCTTCAGACACCTTGCCCAGGAAGGTAAGCAACTCTGTTTTTGAAAAACGGGTACCGGTCGGGTTATTAGGATTAGCCAGAAAAACGATGCGGGTATCAGAACGAACCGCTTCGGCCATCGCTTCCAGATCATGACCCCAGTTTTTAGCAGGCACCACTATACTTTCCGCCCCAGTCGCCTGGACCGCTATGGGATAAACCGCAAAAGCGTATTCAGAAAATACAGCAGAGCACCCCTCTTTCAGGTAGCATTGCGCCAATAGAACAAGAACATCATTGGAACCGTTACCAAAGGTAATCTGATCAGGCTCTACCGCCAGCTTTTTGCAAAGAGCATCACGCAGATTATAGAGGCTGCTGTCAGGGTATCGAGCCAGCTCATCCAGCATCACAGCGATGGCTTCACGAGAAGACTGAGCCGCCCCAAGAGGATTTTCATTACTGGCCAATTTAACAATACTGCTGACATCCAGACCTTGTTCGCGCGCCAGCTCTTCAACGGGTTTACCGGGAAGATAAGGATTCAGTGCACGTACTCCCGGTACGGCAAGCTGTATAAAATCACAACCCATTTTTCACCTGTTTTTTTACCATGAAAAATTTTACATCCCCACGAGAGGACGCAAAATTGTTTCAATCGCTCATGACTGATTTGTTAAAGAACGCCCTTGGGATAGGAGCCCAGAACCCGAAGATCATTAACCCTGTCAGCAAGCTTTCCCAATACTTTCTGGATAACCGGATCGTCTTTGTGACCTTCAAAGTCAATAAAGAAAACATAGTTCCAGATGCCGGTACGGGACGGACGGGTTTCTACCCGGGTGAGATCCACGTCATGAACATCGAACGCTTCAAGAATCGAATGCAGAGCACCGGACTGGTTTCTCATACTGACGACGATGGATGTTTTGTCTTCACCACAGGGTGGAACATCCTGATGCCCAATGATCAGGAAGCGGGTGGAATTGTCCGGCTGATCCTCGATTTTCTCAGAGATCTTTTCCAGACCATAAATATCAGCCGCCATATCACCGGCAATGGCCGCAGAGTTCCATTCACCCTTTATACGCTTAGCCGCTTCTGCATTGGAGCTGACAGCAACTCTTTCAGCCATCGGCCAGTGGGCATCCAGCCATTTACGGCACTGTGCCAATGACTGAGCATGGGAGTATATCCGGGTAATATGGTCACGGCGGGTGTTTTCAGAGACCAGCAGATGCTGATGAATTCTTAGCACGACTTCACCACAGATTTTAAGAGAAGAATCCATGAAGCTGTCCAGGGTATGACTGACCACCCCCTCTGTTGAATTCTCAACAGGCACAACACCATAACGCACTGCCCCCGCCGTCACCTCCCTGAACACTTCATCAATCGCGGCCATAGGGACAGAAACCGCAGAATGGCCAAAGTGCTTCATGGCAGCCTGCTGGGTAAAGGTGCCTTCAGGACCAAGAAACGCCACTCGAACAGGCTCTTCAAGAGCCAGACAGGCCGACATAATCTCCCTGAACAGTCGAGCCATTTCTTCATCGTCCAGCGGACCGTCATTGCGCTCCATCACCCGGCGCAAAACCTGGGCCTCACGTTCCGGACGATAAAATACTGCCACGGCGTCTTCATTTTGCTTGACTCTGGCGACTTCCTGAGCGCAGCGTGCACGCTCACTGATCAGCTTCAGAATATCCTGATCAAGCTTGTCAATTTTTGTCCGCAACCCCTTCAACTTATCATCTGTCATAATGTTCTCTGCGTTTAACGGTTCTGACGAAAGCCGCGCAATCGGCAGATGCCAAGCCTGCGAGCTTTGTACTTAAAATTGCGACGGACCAAGGATTTTTTATCCAAACTTTCTTTCGAATTCATGCATAAAGGCGATCAACGCATCGACATGCTCTTCCGGTACTGCATTATAAATACTCGCTCGCATACCGCCTACTGCCTTGTGCCCCTTGAGATAAAGAAAGCCATTTTTTTCAGACTCGGCCAGAAAAACCTTATCTAACTCAGGATCGCTCAGCGTAAAGGGTACATTCATTCTTGAACGCCAGCGGGGATCTACCTTGTTGTGATAAAACCCGGACTCATCAATCACCTGATAGAGTTTGCCTGATTTACGGGCATTGATCTGGTCGATCACTTCAAGCCCCCCCTGATCCTTTAGCCACTCAAACACCAGACCGGCCAGATACCATGCGAAGGTTGGCGGAGTGTTATACATGGAATCCTTATCCGCCTGTACCCGATAATCAAAAACAGCAGGGCAATTGGAATGCCCCCGGTCCAGAAGATCGTCACGCACGATAACCACTGTCAGTCCTGCCGGACCAATATTTTTCTGGGCACCGGCATAGATAACCCCGAAACGGCTGATATCAATGGGCCCGGACAGGATATTGGATGACATATCCGCTACCAGTGGCACATCGCCAGAATCCGGTATAAATGGAAATTCAAGACCACCAATGGTTTCGTTCGGAGTGTAATGAACATAAGCCGCATCGGAACTGAAACGCCAGCCACTCTCTTCCGGCATGGTATGGAATGAAGCGCCTTTGCCGTCGGCAATAACATTGACATTCAAATAACGCTGGGCTTCTTTGATTGCCGACTGAGCCCAGTACCCACTATTGACATAGTCTGCACTATTTTTCTGCCCCCTCAGGTTCATTGGGACTGCCGCAAACTGACCACGGGCCCCGCCCTGCAAAAACAGAACCTTATAGTTTTCAGGAATCTTCAAAAGATCACGGAGATTCTGCTCCGCCAGCTCAGCAACCTTGAGAAAAGACTTCCCTCTGTGACTGACTTCCATAATGGAAGCGCCTTCACGGTTGTAGTCCAGAAGCTCATCCCTTGCACGCGCAAGCACCGACTTCGGCAATGGAGCCGGGCCCGCCGAAAAGTTATAAGTAGGCCCTTGTGGGCCAGCCAGTGTTTCTGCCAATAGATTATTCATACTATCCTCCCGTAGAGCCAAACTCGTCGATTCAGAAGTGCATCCCTTTAAGTAAAACGCCAGCATGCTGCTGGCGTTAAGTTATTGGATACAGAATCAGCCTTCCATCCCTTCATCAGGCTCAGTCTGAGGCGTTTCTTCCCCTGTCACTTCGATTTCAGTCCCATCTTGCGGCTCTTCCGGCTCTTCAACCCTGGCAACACCAACCAGTTTCTCACCTTCCTGAACCTTGATCAGGGTAACCCCCTGAGTATTACGACTCATAACAGATATTTCATCGACACGGGTTCTCACCAGAGTGCCCTGATCAGAGATCAGCATAATCTCCTCTCCATCCTGTACCTGGATAGCACCGATCAGTTCGCCGTTTCGATCAGTACACTGCATGGAGATAACACCCTGACCACCACGACCCGTGATTCTGAAATCTTCTACACCCGTTCGTTTACCGAAACCATTCTGGCTGACGGTTAGAATCTGGGTTTCGTCTTCGGGAATAATCAGAGAGATCACTCTTTGAGCATCCTGTAGTTTAATACCACGGACACCTCTGGCAGTTCTGCCCATGGCGCGCACATCAGTTTCTTCAAACCGAATCGCTTTGCCCGCATTGGAAAGCAACATAACCTGCTTCTCACCGGTCGTAATTTCGGCACCCACAAGGGTATCACCTTCATCAAGACCCAGGGCAATCAGACCACTGCTTCTTGGGCGAGAGAACTGTTCCAGAGGTGTCTTCTTAACCGTTCCTGCAGCCGTTGCCATAAAGACAAAGTGACCTTCGGTATACTCTTCAACAGGCAACATCGCCGTGATGCGCTCATCCTCTTCCAGAGGCAGGATATTCACGATGGGTCGGCCACGTGAAGTACGGCCAGCTTCCGGAATCTGATAGACCTTCAACCAATAAACCTTACCCCTGCTGGAGAAGCAAAGAATCTGGGTGTGGGTATTGGCCACCAGCATATGTTCAACATAATCTTCGTCTTTTACCGAAGCGGCGGATTTGCCTCGACCACCTCGGCGCTGGGCCTGATAGGTGTCGAGCGATGTGGTTTTTGCGTAACCACCATGAGACAGGGTCACAACCATGTCTTCTTCAGAAATCAGGTCTTCAACGGTCAGGTCACGGCGTGAACTGGTGATCTCAGTGCGACGCTCATCGCCATACTCTTCGACTACTTTTTCCATCTCTTCACGGATGACTTCCATCAAACGCTCAGAGCTGGAGAGAATGAGCAGTAGCTCGGCAATTTTTTCCAGCAGCTCGCGATATTCACTCAACAGCTTGTCATGCTCAAGACCGGTCAGCCTGTGCAGACGCATTTCCATGATGGCCTGAGCCTGGGCAGGTGATAAATAGTAGAGACCATCATCGCGAAGACCAAACTGTTCAGGCAATTCGTCAGGCCGACAGGCATCGGCACCGGCACGTTCTGCCATTGCCAGCACGTGACCCGGCTGCCAACCCTGTGCCATAAGCTTTTCTTTAGCCTCTGCAGGCGTTGGCGAGCCCTTGATTAAGGCAATCACCGGATCAATATTAGAAAGGGCTACTGCCAGACCTTCCAGCAAATGCCCTCGCTCACGAGCTTTACGCAGCTCATAAACGGTTCTGCGCGTCACTACTTCGCGACGATGACGAACAAAAGCTTCCAGCATCTCCTTAAGGTTCAGGAGTTTTGGCTGACCATCGACCAGCGCAACATTGTTAATGCCAAATACACTTTCGAGCTGGGTTTGTGCGTAGAGGTTATTGAGAACAACGTCCGCAACTTCACCACGGCGCAACTCAATCACTACTCGCATACCGTCTTTATCAGACTCGTCGCGCAGCTCGGAAATACCTTCAATTTTCTTGTCTTTGACCAGCTCAGCGATCTTTTCAATCAATCGTGCCTTATTCAGCTGATAAGGCAGCTCGGTAACAATGATGGTACTTTTATTTTTCTTTTCATCATGCTCGACATCTGCACGGGCCCGAATATAGATACGACCACGACCGGTACGATATGCCTGCAAAATACCCGCCCGACCATTAATGATGCCAGCAGTTGGAAAGTCCGGACCCGGAATATATTCCATCAGATCATCAACAGACAGGCTCTCATCATCAATTAACGCGAGACAGCCTCTAACCACTTCAGTCAGGTTATGTGGTGGTATATTGGTTGCCATACCCACAGCAATACCGGCAGCACCATTCACCAGCAGATTGGGGATGCGGGTTGGCATGACGGCAGGAATCTGTTCCGTACCGTCGTAGTTGGGTACGTAATCGACCGTTTCCTTATCCAGATCAGCCATGATGTCATGACTGATCTTCTGCATTCGGATCTCGGTATAACGCATGGCCGCTGCAGAGTCGCCGTCTACGGAACCGAAGTTCCCCTGTCCGTCTACTAACATGTACCGCAACGAAAATGGCTGCGCCATACGAACAATGGTGTCATATACAGCAGAGTCACCATGGGGGTGGTATTTACCAATGACGTCACCCACCACACGAGCTGATTTCTTGTAGGGCTTGTTCCAGTCATTGCCCAGCTCGTTCATTGCGAAGAGGACGCGCCGGTGGACCGGCTTGAGTCCGTCACGCACATCAGGCAGTGCCCGCCCAACGATGACACTCATGGCGTAGTCCAGATAGGACTGCTTGAGTTCGTCTTCGATGTTTACCGGAAGAATCTCTTTGGCGATATCAGTCATGTAAACCCAGTCGTCCTTTAGCTTGCGCCCAACGGATACCTGTCAGCATCCTTTCTCAACCCGGAAGGCCGAAAATCCGAATAATTCAATCAACAGGCAGCCATGTGAAAGCAATCATTCAGCTCCTGCCTGAGCAGAAAGGAAGCGTTGAAATGAATTTAACGATAAAAAAGGGCATGGCTGCTTTTTTTCATAATAAGTAGCAAATAATACCACAGCTGGCAGCCTTACTGCGAGCCAGTGTATGGCTTGACAACAATATTTATGAATAAAAAATGACACAAATGTACGACATAGTCGTCTCTTTAGTAGCTATATGACAGGAATACTTAACTATGAAAACTCTGTCTGTATAATGCGGACAAGAATACAGACTGCGCTGTTACTATCGGAAATCAACCGCTTGAGAATCTGGACATTATGACTGCAAACCAGAACGAACCACGCCCGGTGCAAAACGTCGATCCAGCCGAAATTGCCAAATTTGAAGAGTTAGCCAGCCGATGGTGGGACATGGACGGCGAATTCAAGCCCCTGCACGAGATCAACCCGCTGCGCCTCAACTACATCGATGAGCGAGTGAGCCTGGCAGGAAAAAAAGTACTGGACGTTGGCTGTGGCGGAGGCATTCTCAGCGAATCAATGGCGCTTCGCGGTGCGGATGTTACCGGCATCGACATGGGCGATGCACCACTTTCCGTAGCTCGCTTACACAGTATGGAAAGCGAAGTTGAGGTCAACTACCGCAAGATTCCGGTGGAAGAACTGGCAGAAGAAATACCCGGCACCTTCGATGTGGTTACCTGTCTCGAAATGCTCGAACACGTTCCTGAACCGGCGTCCGTCATTCGTGCTTGTGAAAAGCTGCTCAAACCCGGCGGACAGATCTTCTTTGCTACGATAAACCGCAATGCCAAATCCTGGTTGTTTGCCATCGTCGGGGCCGAGTACGTTCTTAAAATGCTTCCCAAGGGTACCCATGAACACAGTAAATTCATTAAACCTCATGAGCTCTGCGGCTGGATGCGCCAGAGCGATCTGGAAGTAAACGACATGACAGGTATGATTTTCAACCCGTTTACCGGTGTCTACTCACTTAAGAAGTCGGACACTGACGTTAATTACCTGATTTATGGCAGCAAGCCAGAGGCCCAATGAGAATCTTGATGAGTCAACCGAACACCATTGAAGGTATTTTTTTTGATCTGGACGGCACTCTGCTGGACACTTCGGAAGACTTCATTTTTACCGTCAACAAAATGCTGGCAGATGATCATCTGCCAGCAATGGATGGCGAGCTCATTCGAAGCTATGTTTCGGAAGGCTCGAGAAAGCTGGTTCAACTCGCATACGGTCTGGAGCCATCAGACCCGAAGGTAGAAAGCCTCAGGAACAGGCTTCTTGATGAATATAATGACTACATCAGCAATGATCGTAGGGAAAAAGCAGCAAAACTGTACGGCGGACTGCCAACACTGCTTGATGCTCTGGATGAAAGAGCCATTCCCTGGGGGGTCGTCACCAATAAACCTTCAGTTTACGCAAAAATTTTACTGGCTCAGGCTAACCTGAGCCACCGGTCAAAAACATTGATCTGTCCAGACCATGTCAGACTGACCAAGCCCAACCCCGAAGCTCTGCTACTGGCCTGCCAGCAGACGGACGCTAATCCGGCAAAGTGCATTTATGTGGGTGATCATTGGCGCGACATTGAGGCTGGCAGAAATGCAGACATGGTGACTATTGCCGCACTCTATGGTTTTATCAGTCCCAAAGATACGCCGGATCAGTGGCACGCTGATTACAACGTCTCATCCGCAGAAGAGATTCTTCCGCTGCTGGAAAAGTACAAGTGGCAGCTACCACGGAGAGCAACACATGTTTAAATATACTGCACCCGACAACCTCCTCCGGGACAAAATTATCCTGATCACTGGTGCTGGCAGTGGTATTGGCCGAACGGCAGCACTGACCTTTGCACGCCACGGCGCTACCGTCATCTTGCTGGGCAGAACCATCAGCAAGCTTGAAGAGGTCTATGACGAGATTGAAGGAAATGGCTGGCCCCAGGCGGCCATTTATCCCATGAACCTCGCCGGAGCTTCAGAACAGGACTATGCGAACCTGGCGGAAACTCTGGATAAAGAATTTGGCAGACTGGATGGGCTCCTGCACAATGCAGGCCTGCTGGGCGAACTGAAAACCATTGCACAATTTGAACTGGATAAATGGAATGAAGTCATGCACGTTAATTTGACTGCCCCCTTCCTGCTGTCAAGAGAACTGCTCCCTCTGCTTCGCAACGCTGAATCCGGTTCCATTGCCTTCACTTCCTCCAGCGTTGGTCATAAAGGACGCGCTCACTGGGGAGCCTATAGCATCTCAAAATTTGCTACCGAAGGCCTGATGCAGGTGATGGCAGATGAAGAAGACGGCCTCAGCCAGGTAAGAGTCAACACCATTAATCCCGGTGGCACACGGACAGCCATGAGAGCCTCTGCCTACCCCGGTGAAGACCCGATGAGCCGCCCAACACCTGAAGATATTATGCCAGTCTATCTGTATCTGATGGGTGACGACAGCCATTCGGTCAGCGGTAAAGCTTTTCATGCCCAGCTTCCAGGTGATCCAGAGAACATTGCAACACTCTGACATTGTCTTATGACCCACTCAGCCAGTGGGTCACTCTTTACCTTACCTGTTTACAACCCGTTACAAAAAAAACATGCCCTCCCGAAAGCCTCGACTAGGTTTTAACGTCGATAACTCAACGATAAATCAATCATAGCGAGGATTTCATGCCAAGAATTCACCCCCCTGTTCTGCTCTTGCTGGCAGCCTGCGCACCTGTTTCGGCAGCACTTTCTGCAGTTTATTCTCAGAAAGAGTTGAATGAAGAAAAAGTCGTTGGCTCTAACTGGCAACAGCACTCTCCTGAATATGAAGCACTCGTGCACCAGTCATTCAACATAGCCAGAGACAACCTCGCCAGCGCATTTAATGAGTTACCTGAAGGCAAGCGTGCCGCGATAGTGACCGATATTGACGACACTTTAATCGATGGCACCGTATATTTCTCAAGCATGGTCGGAACCGGTGGTGCACGAAGCACAGATGCCACTATTGCCTGGTGGAGAGAACAAAGGATGGAAGCCTTACCCGGTGCCGTGGATTTTTTAAATGAGATTGACCAGCAAAGCATAGACATCTTCTACGTCAGTGGTCGTTTCAATGAGGCTAAAGACATTTCGATGGCCAAACTGAAAGCATTGGGATTCCCAATCAAAGGCCCTGAATATCTGCTTTTTCAGCAAACAGACAATAGAACACTGAGCAAAGAAGACCATCGTCAGAAAATCAGAGACAAGGGCTATCAGATACTTATGCTTCTGGGTGACCAGCTGGATGATCTTGCAGAAGTGGAAGGCCACCACTTTACTGAGAGACAGCAATGGGTTCACCAAAATCGCAGCCGATTCGGCAAAGATTGGATCAGCTTCCCCAACCTTGTTTATGGAAGCTGGGAGTCTGCGGCTGTGACTGAAAACTTCAGCCAATTGTCGCCCCAGAAAAAGCACATTGCCAACCTGAATGCGCTGAACCACTCTCACTTCAGCCAGATACGGGATCCTGCCTTCGCCCAGCACAATATTAATGCAATGCTCTGGATGTACTCATCAGCCGATTATCATGCCCTGACGCAGCAAGCATTCAATCACTCCACCAAAATACTGGAAAAACTGACTCAGAAAACGATGGAAAACCCCGTTATTGTTGTAGACATCAACGGTACCATTCTGCAATACACCCCCCTAAATCCCGACCTCATCCGGCCTGCATCAGGATCAGAACACGATAAAGACAGCTGGTGCCTTGAACAACAGAAAAATGCCAAGCCGATCCCCGGTGCACGGGAGTTTCTCACTGCGGCAAAGGAAAAAGGGTTTGATATATTCTATGTTTCCGAGCAACCTATGTCGTCAGGCCGCCAGGGCAACAGGAAAGACTTTGAAGAACTAACCGTCAAACAGCTGAAAAAGCTGGGCTACCCGGATGCAGATGAAACCCATATCGTACTAAAAGGAGAATACTGCTCAGAGGTTGATCTTAAGAACTGCACAAAAATCTTTCAGCGTCGTGCGATCACTAACGGGCAGGTCGATAGAAAAAAACATCAGATCGCACTTTATATCGGTGACACACTCTCCGACTTTGATCTTGAAGAAAATGGCTATAATCCTGACCTGAAAGTATCTGTGACTGCGAACAAAGACCTGTTTGGCCGTCAGTATGTGGTCATTCCCAACCCAATAGATACATACCGACTTGTTACTATCTACAACGAATATGCCGGTAAGCCTATTGGTGATTTATCACGTGAAGAACAAGCTAATGTCAGGCGAAAAATGATCAGGAACTGGCCGGGGAAGCCTTTTTGACCGCCAATTCAGGATAGCCTGTTTCTCTGTCTACTTCACGGGTGAAACAGGTATCGTTAAGAATGCCCACCACTATTTCAGCTGTGGTTGCGATTATAGACCCCTGTTTTAAATGACCGCCCAGAACACGCCCTTGCTTGTCCGCTACACAGATATGCAAATGCAGCCCTGACGGACAACAGGTACCTGAAAGAGAAAGAATTTCGAAGGGGCCCTGAAGTATCTTTTCCTGTTCGGCTCCGGCCAACCTGAGAGACAAGACTTTCAGACTTCCGACACAGGACAACAGACAAGCTGCAGGCCATTCCTTTGCGAGGGTCTGTAGTTCGAGATAGGGATCATCGCCAGGAAGCAAACGTTGACTATGGGTTTTCATAACACTCAGATCCGGCTTTCGATAGAGAGAGCTTAACAAACAAAAAGAAGAAGACAAACCAGCAGACAAGCACAGGTCATTGAACGAGAGCAAAGACAGTCTGCCATACCGGGCTCATTTCTCGAAAAGCTCGGCTATCGACCAGATAAACGATCGTGGCATAGATAAACTACCTTATAGATGGCGTGACTGTCCTTTCGTGGAATGATGGCTACACTGAAATACTTCAGAGCCTTGGTAGAAGCCAAGTTTCGCATCTTGGTAAACAAATGACTTGATTTTATGAACTTTATTGAGGGTAATTTTTATTGGCATCATCGGTGTTTTTATGGTTATTTTGCCTGCAAACAAAAAACCTACCAAAAATCAGCCGCTGGCGCTTCTCCCTCTCAAATTGACTCATTTTTACCCACAGATATCCCTGAAGGGTCATGAAAACTTGTTCATAACAGACACTATAAGGCATTCGCTATGTTTATTTCGTCCGATGACGATTCTATTAAAAACACGCTAACCTCTACAATATACTCATTTGGGTCTTCGTGTGATGGTATATATGGGCAGATGGTATTTTTTCCTAATGGCATTATCCATGGCTATGCTCATCCAAATGAATGCTATTGGGGTTTAGAAAATGGAGTATTAATTTTTTATGATGTTAATAGAGTTATATCTGCTAGCTTTGACTTCTCAGAAAGACTAAACACCTGGATAGGGATTTCAAAAGGTCAAAAGTGGCCTTTATTCTTAGTACCGGTTATTGAAATCGACAGCCCGGTTAACTCCGGACTATCAATTTTTATTAATAGCATACCAAAATCAGGCACCTATTTTCTGGAGAAAGTATTCACTAGTTTAGGTATGAAGTCATCAGGACTCCACCTTTCAGGGCGAACCACCATTCACGATAACCGCGGTATTGATAACATACACTTTCAGCCGTCTAATCAATATATAAGGTGCGACTTGAGTCTGTTGGCTAGTTTACTTGCTGATACAAATACTATTACGGTGGGCCATATAGAATATGTTGACGTTGTAAATAAATTTTCTGACTCAGGAATAAAGGTTATATCTGTAGTGAGAAATTTAAGAGATGTACTCGTAAGTTTGATGAACTTTAAGGAGCAAAAAGTAAAAGAAAGTAGTTGTGCAGAAAGCCTATGGAAAAAACAGGTTGGCCCAAGCAAACTAGAAGCATTTCTATGTTATTACCACAGTCTAGATATTCAGCACATTAAAAGCGTAACCGCAGCGATCATTGAATCTGAAACTGATGTTGTTAAGTATGAGGAACTCGTCAACGGAAATTTCCCCTTATCTGTTGTGAACGATTATTCACAGTTAAGCGAAATTGAGGAACACCTCAAGAGAAACCTGAATGTTTCTACTTCAACTTACTCAGGACAGAGGTCTAATTTTTCTGACTTTTGGAGTATTGATATGGATAAATATTTTTTTGACTCAGGTTTGTACGAGTTAAACGCTAAACTCGGCTATGAAGAGTAATTAGTAGGTAAGTCCTGAGAAATATCAATCTACTGGAGCAACTGCCAATACATGAGCCCTTCTTCCTGATCTCCAACAAACCATTGAATCCGGAAACGACTGGAGCCAATAGCATCTTCCCTCAGTCTGGATTGGAGGAGGCTTTTGAATTGTTGCAACTGCCTGCTGAGACTGTCCACCTCAGAGACTCTCTCAGCTGATGCTGACTCGACCGTGATCAATAGGGGCTTGGTCTGGTTTTCAAAAGCTTTTAGCAGAAACTTGTAGGCCTCTGAGCGGGCTAAAGTAAATGAACTGGTGGGTAAGGAGGTCAAGACAACCTGATTACTCCTCACTACTTTTGTCTTACCGGCTGTGAAGATATCGACCAGAGCATACTCTCTTTTGTCACCTCTTCGAACGGTATAGACCAGGTAATAAACAGTCTTGCCATTGATCTTCTTTTCACCCAGAAAATAGGCCTGAGTCTTATCAAGGCCGTACAAACGGGCTATATCGAAGACATTATTAGCCCAGAAGTTGCTGGCTCCACAGCTGAAACGCTCGCAGCTGAAAACAGGTGCGACCCCCAGTTTTTCAAACTGCTCTGTAAAAAATCGATAGGCTTCGTCGCTGCTTCTGCCACTGGGCAGAAGATAGAGCTTTCGATCCAGAGAGCCATCCAGCCATTGATCTGAGTCAGCCGTCACGACCCCATTCACTTTCTTCATGGCACTGCTGATGACGGGGTAGCTGGTCACTTGTTGTTTGAATTCAAGATTGAGAGTGGCATTAGGAAACGGGGCTATTTCATCAGCAGAGACCATGACAGGTAAAATGAAGAGTCCGGCCAACATTAAAGAAGATGTTTGCCACAGCAAAGAATAAAAAATAGTCATAGATTCCATTTCACTCCCGATCAATGAAATACAGCTTTTTCATGAGAGAAAATCAACTGATCAAACACCTGACCAGCCGAACACAATCAATAACTCATCACAGTATTCACTAAGGTGGCCACAGAACCGGTCTCCCCATCCATATGGAAGTGATGGGAGCCTGACATCGGATAAAACTGGATATTTTTCAGACGTTCACGGTATGGTTCAATCAGAGCGTCAACGTAACCTTCCTTTGCGTAGAGCATGTGTGCATCACAGCTCATCTGCTCTGCAAAGGCCAGTGCCTGTTCTTCTGTAAAACGTGTGGGTGAAGGCAATTTCAGACGTGGATCCGTTCGCCAGGTCCAGGCATCACCGTCCTGAAATAACGCTCGCTCCACCAGCAAAGCCGAAGAATCGCGCGTTACTGGAAATTGTCCCAGACAACGTACTCGAATAGCATGCTCCAAAGAGCGATAACGATTCACCGGCTTACCTTTTCGAAAGGATTTTCTTTCCTGAATGTACGCCGCCAGTGCATTGGGAGTATCTTCCGGTTTTCTGGGCATGGGAAAAAGTCCATCGAGCAAAATCGCTTTCTTAACCCGATCACCCAAAATGGCTGAAGCCATCACCGAAACAATGGCTCCCATTGAATGCCCGATTAAACTGAATGAGTCCAATTCAAGGCTATCAACGATTCCAACCAGATCTTCGACGTAGTGCCAGATGGAATAGTCGACTTCATCCGGTCTATGAGAAGAACGTCCATGACCGGCCTGATCAATGGCAAGCAGACGTACATTTTTAAGAAAGGGCGCCAGAGGAGCAAAACTGGCGGCGTTATCCAGCCAGCCATGCAGAGCAATCAAAGGCTTTCCGTCCGGGTCGCCCCACTCCTGACCGGAGAAGTTCATCCGCCCGATACTGATTTCTATGTCTCTAGGCTCCATAGCTCTCTCTTGTTAGCCTCTCGATCTTCTGCGCGACAGTTTATTATTGTTTTCGCCATAGATCATGGCAAGGAGCCTGTCGGACTCATCATAATGGTTTCCAGCGGTTGTATTCATTCTTGCAAGCGGTTCAGACCAGTGGTTAATGACAGAATCTATCTGAAAGCAGCCCCGCAGGAATGCCGAAAAATTATCAGGATCTTAATGGTAAAGCAACTGCTCCCCTGTGCAAGTCGGGGTATGTTCAGGCGCTTTTGGGTGCGAACTTTGACTCTAATAACCCCAGTTTCATAGCTTCATGTACTTTTGCCATCAAATCTATTTCTGTCAGGCTGTGTAACTCTGAAAGTGACTCGATAATAAAGTAAACCGGCTGAAGAATATCAATCCGATAGGGGGTTCTCAGAGCTGTCATCAGATCAAAGGATAGACGCTCTGGGTCACTGCTTTGCATGGCATACATCGTTTCCCTGAAGCTGGATAGAATACCTCCTCCGTAAATTCGCAGCCCTTTATTTGTCATCACCAGACCAAACTCTACAGTCATCCAATACAGCCTCGCAAGATAAACTCTTTCTTCTTTGCTGGCCTTCAGTCCCAATTGACCATAGGTCTCAGTGAATTGAGCAAAATCAGGATTCGTCAACAGAGGGCAGTGTCCGAAAACTTCATGGAAGATATCCGGCTCCTCAAGATAATCCAGCTCTTCACGTGAGCGAATAAAAGTGGCTACCGGAAACTGGCGGTTGGCGAGTAATTCAAAAAAACGATCAAAAGAGATCAGTGCAGGCACTCTGGCCGCAGACCACCCTGTGGATTCACGTAGTTTTTCAGTGATGTCATTCAACTGAGGGATTTCATCAGCAGAAAGGCCGAGAATTTCCAGCCCCCTGATAAACTCAGGGCAGGCTCTGTTTTCGACCGCCCCTATCTGACGTTCATAGAGTATGCGCCAGGTTTCATGCTCGCCCGCCGGATACTCAATAAAACCTTGCTCGTCAGGCTTTCGGGCCACATAGTGATTAGGCTTATTCAATATGAAACTCCTTTTACCGTGAAGATGCTGGCTCCTTAGTCACTTTCACAGCTTTTAGTAGTCTGCATTTCAAGCTCCTGGCTGTCCGAAAATAGACAGCCCGGCTGGAGAGACACCAGGAAAATCATTTTTCCTGTAACACACCTCGACGAATCTGATCCCGCTCCATACTTTCAAACAAAGCTTTAAAGTTACCCTCTCCGAAGCCTTCGTCGCCCTTACGCTGGATGATCTCAAAGAAGATTGGTCCGATGACAGTTTCGGTAAAAATTTGCAGCAGCAAACCTCCGTCTGAAGTGGGAGCGCCATCCATCAGAATGGCCCTGGTTCTCAAGTCTTCAACCACTTCCCCGTGCCAAGGCAGACGCTCACCCAGCATTTCGTAGTAGGTGTCAGGTGGAGGTGTTAAGAATTTAACCCCCAAACCTCTCATTTTGTCTACCGCTTCATAAATATTTCCGGCTGTCAGTGCGATATGCTGAATGCCCTCCCCCTTATATTGCTCCAGATATTCCTCAATCTGGCTTTTGTCATCAGAAGATTCATTGATGGGAATTCTGACCTTGCCACAGGGGCTGGTCATGGCCCGGGACTTCAGCCCCGTCAGTTTGCCTTCAATGTCAAAGTAGCGAATCTCACGGAAATTAAAAAGCGTTTCATAAAAGCCAGCCCACTTATCCATGTTGCCACGGGCCACGTTGTGAGTCAGATGATCCAGTATTTCCAGTCCGACTTCAGGCGCTTTTGTCGGATCATGAACAAATTCAAAATCGCTGTCATACAGGGTACCCGCCGATCCATAACGATCAACCAGATAGACCAGTGCGCCGCCAACACCAACAATGCAGGGGACTTCACGACCTTCGACAAAATATTCAGATTGGCCCTGCTCGGCACCCAGACCTAATGCTCGTTCCAGCGCATATTCAGCATCCGCCACACGGATACCAAAAGAACAGGCACAGGGGCCATGCTTTTCGTAGAAACCACGACCAAAACTGCTGGCATCACCATTCACCAGAAAATGGATATCGCCTTGTTTGTAAAGAGTCACATCCCTTGTTTTATGATGAGCCATTGCCTGAAAACCCAAACTGGAGAAGAACTCATGGAGCACAGCAGGTTCTGCAGAGGCAAACTCTACAAACTCAAAGCCGTCTGTTCCCATGGGATTGATATCAGATACTTTTGCAGAATGGCCAATACCTTTCATAAATTACCCTCATTTTTTGGATGAATTCGGGCTAACTGTTCTTTTAAAGTCCGCTATTCTTACTATCGGCCAGCCTTGGCACATAAGAGGTTTATCAGGTTCATCTCAGGTCATCAGGCCCCGATCTATGAAAATGACTACAAGGCTTGGTAGAGCTGCATTTTCATAATAGATAGAGTATAAAAGGATGGTCATGCAAAATGGTTGCGACATAAGAGCAATAAAACAACATCATGCAATTTGATTGCATATCAGGGCCTTGTTCATGATGACTGAATCTTTGGATAAGTACGACGTAAGCCTTCTGGATAGTCTGCAGAAGGAAGATGGAGTCTCTCTGGCAGACCTGGCTCAAAGGGTGAATCTGTCCAGCTCCCAATGTTCAAGACGCATTAGCCGCCTGAAAAAACTGGGCTACATCATAAAGCAGGTAGCGCAGTTAAACCCTGAAGCTTTGGGTCTGGATGTCTCCGCTTTCGTCACCGTGACACTGGAAATCCATGACAAACATTCTGCCGAAAGTTTCCAGACGTCCATTCTTCATATGGATCAGATACTTGAGTGCCACTCGATAACCGGCGATGGCGACTACCTGTTAAAGGTGATGGCGCCAAACAGCCAGGCCCTGAATGAATTTATCATGAAAGAACTTCTGAGCCTGCCCGGTGTCAGTCATGTCAAGACAGCTCTGGCCCTGGCCTCGGTTAAATCCACTACAGCTCTACCTTTGTAAAACCAAGGAACAGGGTACTTATAAAAATGCTTATTCTGGCTGAACCCGTTCAATATCCTCTTCCGAGATGGTCAGTCCGGTCTGGGTTTCGATCACTTCCAGCGCATCCTTACCGATATTTTCCAGTCTGTGCTTTAGCTGGCTTTTGATATTGATCGACTCCCCGGGCCCAAGATCATGGACCTGACCATCCAAACGAACCCGGGCCTCTCCCTTGAGCACAACCCAGCTCTCAGATCTCAGCTTATGACTGTGCTCGGATAATGATGCCCCCGGGTGAATGCACAGCTTTCTGACGCAATAGCCTTCATCCACTGACAGGTTTTTGTAATGCCCCCAGGGACGAAAGACTTCTTCCTCTTGCGACAGTGAATCGACCGGGTCACTCTGGAACTGTTTTGCCAGCTTGCCCACCAGCTGAACATGATCTTCTGAGGCCACCATCACCGCATCGTGGCTGTCAATGATCACCAGATTATCAACACCGACTGCTGCTACAGTTCTATGACCGGAGCGGATATAACTATTACTGCACTGCTCAATGATCGCTTTGCCCTCAATGACGTTTCCGGCCTCATCCGATTCAGAGCAAGCCTGAAGAGCAGTCCAACTGCCGATATCTGACCACCCACAGGCAACAGGAACTACCACCCCCTTTCGGGTATGTTCCATAACGGCATAGTCAATGGAACGGGAAGGGCTTCTTGTGTAGGCTTTTTCATCTATTCGAAGGAATTGCAAATCACTATGCAGACGCCTCAGGGCTTCGTGACAGGCTACAACGATACCAGGCTCATTACGTTGTAATTCATCCAGATAGGCCTCTGGCTGAAACATAAAAATACCACTGTTCCAGTAATAATCTCCCGATTCCACATACTTTCTGGCTGTGTCCAGATCAGGCTTTTCACGAAAACTCTCTATCCGATAGGCATTGCCTTTTCGCCCTCCCCGTTTGATATAGCCGTAGCCTGTGTGAGGCTCCTCCGCCTCAACACCCAGAGAGACAAGCGCCCCGGTCAGGGCATGTTGTTCAGCGATTTTGAGTGCCTGCTGAAATGCCTTGATATCGAGTATTCTATGATCCGCAGGTAGCACCAGCAGAGGCTCATTCTTGCCAAGCGCTACTCTCTGCAAGGCGACCAACGCCAGCGCCGGTGCGGTATTTCTGGCCACGGGCTCAAGAAAGATCGATTCCAGTGGCTGATGGATCTGGCGGCTGTGTTCAAGCACCTTAAAACGATGAGATTCATGACAGATAACAATGGGCTTCTGTTCGTTCACGCCCTTCAGACGAAGCAGAGTTTCCTGAATCAGAGAATGATCCGAAAGTAACCGCAGAAACTGCTTTGGATGGTCTGTCCGGCTTAAAGGCCACAGGCGTGTGCCACTGCCCCCTGAAAGAATAACCGGTATCATGCGTTGTTCACCTTATACTGCGGGCTTGTCATTCTTGGTTAAGTTTCCCTTGAGGGGTATAGTACCGCTCTATACCCGGCTATTAAACAGGGTAACCCGTCCGTTTTTTCTTAAATTTATTGACTCACCTCCCTCCAGGCTTGCACGACAGTTTCCAGAACCCAGTCACCCTCAATGCTTTTTCCAGATGCTGCCCACTTTTCCATGTGTGTAAAGACATAATACTGATAGGCAAGTCCCCAGAGGGCTTCTTCAAACTCCGTCTTGGCATCAATCATTAGCGATAAGAGCTTTTTTGCCTCATCTGGCTCATCACCGATAGCATTCCTGGTATTCCCGATATCAAGAATATCGAAATAAGTAGAGTCATTGACATTAACAGACTGCCCCTCAAAAAATGGTTTATATCTGACCATTTCTTTCACAAGAAATGAGGCCAAATGTTCAGCTAAATCCATTTTTATGGACAACCGGTCCATAACTTCTGAATAGTGCGCGAGGAAAAAAGCATTTTCGGGAGATGATGCAGTACCTGTTTGTAATTCCTTCCCCAGCAGCGTCAGTGAGTTGTAGAATTCATAGCTCAGCTGCTTGATATCATTGGGCAGCGTTGATAACAACAGGATGTGAGCTATATCATGCCAGGCAGCCATAGCCGGGCCAGCATAGCAATGGTCAGGAGTCAGAAAGGGCTCACTGAGTTTCGGGTGGAAGAGTGCCACTGGGTGCAAGCCATTTTTTCGAAGCTTATAGAGCGCTTTTATATCAGGCGCACCAAGAAAAAGAACCGGCTGTTCCGGAGACTGTCCGACAGTGTCACGATAGTAGTATATTCGATTAAACTCGGCAATATCCGACCAGACTTGTGCCATGGTGGGTATTTGCACCAGACTTTTTTCACGGTCGTAGGTAAATGGGGTTAAATTTCTGTCCAAAATCCGAATCCAGGTTAAAACCTCTGCCGCTGTTTGTGAGCCCGTATGCGGACACCGGCTTACAGATCTTCCTGATTTACGGAAAGCGCTCTGATAGCGCTCATCGAGGGTAACCTCGACCCCCTGAAAAGAGTCATCACTCACAGAATCAAGCTTGCCTATCGATGCAGAACCAAAATGTGCAGCCGGAAGCAACTGAGTTATCCAGGCATTCAAAAGGTTGTCAGTGGTGAGTTGATCGGCCAGATGTATATGAATGTAGACCATAAGGTCCAACATTCTGTCCACCAATGCATCATCATTCTTGAATGATGGATTTTCCAAGGTAGATGCTGGCAATATAAAGTCATTATTGCTGATTTTCTCAACCAGTTGTTCTGCTTCCATCCTTAAAGAATCATCATCAATGATGTCATCACGAAAAACCTTCCAGTCTGATGCAGGAACATGACAGAGCAGGTAATACCTTTGATTTTGCTTCAGTCGGTTGAGAAAGTCCGGCTCCTGGTTGAGACAGTTTTCAGGGGCGGCCACCTCATATAACAAAATCTCCAAACCGAGACTTGCCAGAGGCAGTATGAGTATCACTAAAGTGAGGACGCATACAGCTAAGAAATCATTTTTTTTAAATCGCCACGTTAAACCTGTCATCCTGTTTATTATCATGGGTTTTACTCCTTTCACCTTGTTATTCTCAGAGTACTTTTGACTGTTTTCGCTGAGAAAAGTTCATGTCAGCCCCGGAACCTCAGTGAGAATACTCTGCCCTGCGCGGCAATTGCTCCTGCATTGCTCTGCCTCCTGCATCCATGCAGTCCTGTAGCGGCAGCAAATCGGGAAAAAAGCGAGTTCGTTATTTTATGACTAGCTTATAGCCTACGTCTGTCTTAATGATTTCAACCCATCCGGAGAACGGTCATGCAAGAGTACGAAGAAATGATGGGAGAACTGATCGAGCTTGGCATCAATGCCAACCCCATAGCACCCTTTTCCTGCTGCATCCTGGACCCCTGTGGTCAGATTCTGGTGACTGCTGCTTATGCCCGTCATATCAGCCCTCTCTTCAGCGCTGAAGGCCTCGCCCTTCATGCACTGGCACAAAACTATCATGTCCGACGGAATCAGGAGCTGATTCTGTTGACCAATGCCGAGCCGGATTGCGCAGCCATGTCAACGATTCTCTGGTGCAATATGCACGATATTAACATCGCCAGAATCGCATACGGTGCTTCAGGAAACCGTCTCAGAGCACTCTGGGCTTGCACTTTCGGATTCGAAGCCGACGAAATACTCGACCGGGCAGGAAAAGATAATGAATACCGGCCTGAGCTGATCGGCCCAATACTTGAAGATGACTGCCTTGAAGCGTTTGAAGACGCCAGAGCCCTGTCTGATCAGGGTGATCATCCAGTGTTATCACTGGATCTGGACGATTTTTGGATACCAGGAGACTGGATGCTGGAGTTGGAGAGCTAACTGGACAGGGAGCGTCCCTTAATCATTAGTGGGATTGATGGACTCAAAACTGGCTAACAAAGCCATTTTTCTCTAATTTTTTATAGTAGGTAAAGGTTTACACAGACTCCCATCCGCCTCTTCATGGAAGATTAAACCGGTATGCGAATACCCAGTTTTGTCAGCTCAGTCTATCACTCCCTGCAAAGCGGGCTTGGCCGCATCTCCGGTTTATGGCGGGGTCATAAGGTCAAGTATCGGCCCGCACATAACACGCTCCCAACTGGTCAGCCCTTTTCTGCAAAAACCCTGACGCAATGGCAGGTGACTGCCAAAGGCGAAGGAGAGGATCTACTGCAGCTCCGCCACAAGCGGCTCAGGCAGGGCGAACTGGATCAATTTGTAGCTTCTCTGGAACAGCATTATTCAGACTTTTATACAGACAAAGATCAGCTACAGAGCAAAGTAGCCTTTATATTAACCGAGCTTGGAATGGCTTCTGGCCGCGTTAACTCACTGAAACCTTCGGGCTTATTCGCTTCAAAACTGAATGATACAAAGTTGTCTCTGGTTGATCGCTATCTCGCCTGCCCAGACCCTGTTGAGTTTGGCCGAATCTGGTTGAATGACGGGGGCACACTTGATCAGGGTTTTGTGTTTAACTGTGTTTACCCTGCCAGAACAGATGAAGCGCCTCTTTTCACCAACGATGAACTCAGCCAGATGGGTTTTATCCGCCGAGATGGAGACAAAAGTTACAAGCTGGTTCCAGTCGATATTAAGATGGACCATATCGAGCTGATGGAAAGAACCCTCAGATCTCGTCCAGTTAAGGCACTGGTGGCTGAACAAAAAGGCCTTATGACATTACAAAAGCTGGGACACTTCTGTCAGTCCCTTTCTCAACTGGTCGATGACCCCGTGAAGCGTCAGCTTCTTGAACCACTGGATGAAAACAACCTGCCTGACTTGATTGACCTGACCCTCCAACCCGAAATTCAATACTTCCAGGGACTGGACCAATCCATAGAACGTTTTGTGAGCGCATTACAGACCCGGCAGACTCTGGAACAGCAATTGCGAACAGCTGAAGCTGCAAATCCCATTCAGCCAGTTTTGATAAATTGCCTTATCACATTGAGTTCAGCCTCTCTGGATGAAAGCACACAGAGGATGCTGGCAGGAATGTTGTCCGACATTCAACAACAGCAGTTAACGCAGGAAAGACTTAATCGTTACATCCTGGGACTATTGATTCAGGCGCCCGGGGAATTGAAAATGCTGAGTCAGTTTTTTTCTCTCACCGCTCAACATCTGGTTAATGTTCAACCTATCCATGCTATTCAGAACACGCCGTGGCAACAAACATTTCATCAGGACATGGCTTTTATTGTGCAAAGGGTTGAACGATTCAACGATTCTAATGTGCCGTTAAGAAAGCTCCATATTGCGGACATTCCTTCATTGTTGGCCGATGTGGCTTCAGGAGGTGTGACTTCGGGGGATGCGACCTCAGTAACCGATAGCTTTTCCTACGACAAAGGGCTATCACGTCTGTTTGCTCTCGTTGACGAATTACACGATGCCTGTTTAGTGCCCAGTGTTTCATCTGAAACCCGTCAAATGCTCAGAGACCCATCTGAAAAATGGTTGAGCCACATCACAGGAGAAATGACTAAAAGATTGCCAGAAGCCCTGAAGTACGGTCTTAATGATAAAGGATTCGTTTCTCCGGAATTTCTGGGCATGAGACAAAGCATGCATAAAGAGTGGCAATTAATTCTGACCAGCATCAACGATTCCGACAAAATGCTCACTCAATTTGAGATGGATCGCCCGAGAACAGACTTTGAATTCAAAGTAGCCAATGGCAGCAGTAAAAGAAAGGATCAAAGTTACTCTCATGTCGGAAAACCGCTGGAAGTCACTCAACTAATGCGCTTTCTTCGCGACCGGCGCGCTGCCAGCGCTTTATCAAAACTTTTGACTCAGGCTTTTGCTGCCTACCAGACCAAGCTTGAGAATTATCGCCTACATAAGGTGACCCCCTTTCTGCTGACCCCTATGGGCAAGGATGCCCGTGATACCATCCGTATTACAGTCACACAATTGCCAGACGGAAACCTTGCCGTTGATTACACAATGATAGCCGGTAAACCCTCCTATTCATTGGGAGCAAGAGAAGCCGGGATTATGGGACTGGAAACTTATCAAATTTCCGGCAGATCCATTGTTTCCATGGGACCTCTGAAGCGAGGTAAAGTTGAAGCAACAGAACCACAAGTCATGGTAAAGTTAGCCACCAGACAAGGACAAATAGACTGGTATGTTGATGAAAATGGGCAACTGCTTCAGATCCCCTGCCCTTATTTACCGTCAGAACAATAAGCCATCAATAACATCAAATTCTGTCAACCAAGGATGCCTTCTATGCAAATGCTGCGACACGGTATGAAGCTCTTTACTGCAACAGCTCTGACCATTTCTATTAGCGGCTGCTCTCTCCTTCAGATTCAACCCAAAACCAGCTATCAGCAAGACAAAACCTATAAACTGACCATTCTCCATACCAATGACCACCACGGTCGCTTCTGGCAGGACACTAAGGGGCGTTATGGTATGGCTGCCCGCATGACCCTGGTTAACCAGATTCGTGAAGAAGTTCAGGCTAAAGACGGCAATGTTCTATTATTATCCGGTGGCGATATCAACACGGGTGTACCTGAATCCGACTTGCAGGACGCCGTTCCTGACTTCATGGGTATGAACCTGCTCGGTTACGACGCAATGGCCGTTGGCAATCACGAATTCGACAATCCTCGCTCCATCCTCGAAATGCAGGCGGAGCTGGCTAACTTCCCCTTCCTGTCAGCTAATATCATTGACGACAAAACCGGAAAAACCCTGTTCGAACCTTATACCATCTTCGACGTGGATGGACTTCAGGTTGCCGTCATGGGCCTGACGACCAAAGACACACCGAAACAGACCAGCCCGGGTAATCTTGTCGGCCTGACATTTAAAGAACCTATGGTAGTCGCCTCCAAGCTTGTTCCTGAACTGAAAAAAAAAGCAGATATCATCATCGCCACTACTCACATGGGGCACTATGCCGACGCCAATTACGGTGCCAATGCACCGGGAGACGTGACTCTGGCAAGAAGTGTTGACGGCATTGACCTGATTGTCGGCGGTCACTCTCAAGACCCGCTGTTCAAGCCAGACCATCAGAACGGGACTTACATTGTTCAGGCCTGGGAATGGGGCAAATTCGTTGGTCGTGCTGATTTTGAATTTAAAAACGGCGACCTGAAACTGGTTGACTACCGACTGATTGCTGTGAATACGGGTAATACTGAAGTCTTGCTTGCCCAGGATCCAGCCATGCTGGAACTGCTGACACCTTACCAGAAAAAAGGTGCCAAAATGGTTCAGGAAAAAGTAGGCTCTGTCGACCAGCGCCTTCTGGGGGAACGCAAAGAAGTTCGTTTTGAGCCTACCAATCTGGGTACATTGCTGACAGAAGCCTTCATGGTCAAAACCGAAGCAGACTTTGCGGTCATGAACGGTGGTGGTATCCGCGCCAGCATTGAAGAAGGTGAAATCACTTACAAAGACGTTCTGACCGTCCTGCCATTCGGTAACACTCTGTCGACGGTTGAAATGACCGGTCAGGAGGTTCTGGACTACCTCGCTGTCGTTGCTATCAAGCCCGCCAACAGTGGTGCCTTTGCTCACTTCTCAGGTATTGAAATGACAATTAATGGCGGCAACGTTGGCGATGTCAAAGTAGCAGGTGACAAGATCGACACCGGAAAAATCTACAAAATGGCCTTGCTGAGCTTTTCCGCTGAAGGCGGAGACAAATATCCCAAACTGACTGACAAGCCAGGCTATATTGATACTGGCTTCGTGGATGCAGACGTCCTGCGGGAATACATTAAAAACAACTCACCTCTGAAAGCATCAAAGTTTAAGCCAGAAGGTGTTATCCGCTTGTAAACTCGGCAACAACCCCCCAGTGTTTGTTGAATGTCAATGACGCTGGCACAGCTTCCTTTCTCCATTTATGTTCTCTCAGAGTCTTTCTTTAGGAAACAATAAACCCCGGATAAAGACCGGGGTTTATGAACCAGGTTAACCTGAAATCACTCTTCTTCTTTAGTGATCTTAACCTTTGCGCTTTCTCTGAGACTCTTCAGATATTCGTTAAAGAGGTTACGCCCATTACCATTAGCAATGTAACTCGCCATCAATCGATCACGGGCAGCATCTGCCTCGCTTGGCTTGCCTTCAACCACCTTGCTCAAGGCAACAAGGGCAATATCACCATTGGCCAGCTCAACAGAAGAATAAGTTGACTTCCCATCCTCAGGATGAGGCATTTTGAACGATTCAGTCAGTAGCTGCCGAGGAATGCCCTGCTCCCTTCTGGCAATTGTCTTGACCTCGGTCCACTCCAGACCATCAGACTCAGTTACCTGCTGAGCCGTTTCACCAGCTACCAGTTTTGCCTGCAGAGCTTCAGCCCTGTTGACCAACTGCTCACGGGCTTTTTCAATTTTGAGAGCCTTAATAATGCTGTCCTGCACCTCAACCAGTGGGCGCAGCTCTGATTTAAGATGCTTTTTAACTCTCAGTACCATGGCCTTTTCTGAGGACAACTCAATCAGTTCACTGTTGGCTCCCAGCTCAAGCACATCGTCACTGAAGGCTGCAGCGATCACTTTAGCATTTGAAGTTACATCAGTGCTACCACCCTGACGGGTGAAAGGCCCTGCAGACTGAATGGTCAAACCCAGTTGCTCCGCCGGTTGCGCCAGATCAGATGCTTCAAAGCTGATATCCGCCAGCTGTCGGGTTTTGTCCAGATAAATTGTCTCAGTTTCCTGACGCTTGAGATCAGTAGCAATTTCGTCTTTCAGCTCATCAAAGCTTGGAATGACAGGTTTCTCACGGGAATTTAATTTGATGATCTGAACACCAAATTCAGTTTCAACTGGCTTGGAAACCTGACCTGGTTCAAGAGAGGCGACAGTTTCATCAAAAGTATCACCAAAGATGCCGGATTGGACCTGCCCCATATCACCGCCTTTAGCAGAGGTTACGGGGTCATCAGAGTACGCTTCCGCCAGCTTGGCAAAAGCTTCACCCGCTTTCAGTTTGGATTCTACTTCTGCAGCTATTTTATGAGCTGCTTCCAGCGACCGCTTTTCACCGGTCTGTATCAGAATAGTGGACACTGTCTGAGTATCGGCAGCATTCTCTTCAATGTCCTGAAGACGACGCTGATACTCATCTTTAATTGCCTGCTGATCGGCCTCAAGATCGTGCACCATAGAAGCCTTATCCATTTCCACGAAACTGATCTCAACTTGCTCTGGTGTCATATACTGCTCACGATGAGCTTCGTAATAGGATTTGACCTGATCTTCAGTCGGTTCGATGCTGTCTCGAACTTTTGCAACATCAAGGGTCAGCCAGGCCATTTCACGCTTCTGGTTTTCCAGCGCAGTCAACCTACTGATCTCTGACGGGGTCACAAACTCGGAACCTGCAACACCGGCCTGAATTTGCTGCAAAACCGTTTCATCGCTCAACAACGAACGGAACTGGGCTGGAGACATTCCCAGGCTGCGAACCATCATCAGGAAGCGATCCTGATTGAATTGACCGTCCTGCTGGAATTCGGGCATTCTGACGATCATTGCATCCAGTTCTTTCTGGCCCAGGCCCATGTCGCCATTTTTGGCTTCCTGTAATAGCAGGGTACGATCAATAAGAGACTGGAGAACCGACTCTCTGAGCTGTTTTTCATCAATCAGGGATGGGTCAAACTGATCACCCATCTGTTGAATCAGCATTCTTCTCTGCTGCTCCAGTGACTGTACCAACTGGGCACGGGTAATATCTTCGCCGTTAACGCTAGCAACGTTAGGATTATTCGGATTCGGCGCCAGTGTTTCCAGACCAGTAATCGCCATCATAAAGGCAATGATGCCGACAACAACAAATGTTACCCAGCTCTTTGCCTTATCCCTCATTGATTGGAGCATACTTACCTCAGGTTCCGGGCTCGCTTTAGCTTTATATACATAGGGACACGAACCTGATGTTCGAGCCTTGTGACGATGACATCGCATACCTCTCTGCAAACGCTTGAGAAGCATCATCAGATGCTGCTGGCATGACCGGCATTTCTGACCCGCATAATAGCGGTCCAGAATCTCAGGCATCACCAACAAAAAAAGCGCATCTCAAGATGCGCCTTTTCGGAAAGCAGCAAAAACTGGACAGCCTTTAATGAAAACAACTGCAGATTCTTGCCACAGTTCCTTTGTGGTTTACTGAAGTCTCAGGACTTCATCCCGGGCGCGTGATCAGCTGTTAACCGCGTCCTTGAGAGCTTTACCAGCCTTGAAGCTAGGAATTTTGGAAGCAGCAATCTCAATAGGCTCACCGGTTTGAGGGTTACGGCCAGTTCGAGCCGCACGCTCTTTAACAGCGAATGTACCAAAGCCAACCAGTACAACCTGTTCACCATCTTTCAGTGCATTGGTGACAGAGTTAATAATGGCGTCCAGGGCACGACCAGCGGCAGCCTTGGGAAGGTCAGCAGATGCCGCAATTGCTTCAATCAGCTCGGACTTGTTCACTCTATTCCCCTTCTTTCTACGATGCTTTAATAGCCAAAAATAGCTATAGCCAAATACTAGCTAGTTGGTACTGAAGACAGTTTAAGTGCCCCAGATACCTTGCCTGACGGGCGCTTTGCTATGCTGCGTGATTTTAGCTGAAAACTCAAGCAATAGCGCAGGCTACCCGGTAATTTCTGCAGTTTTCTGTTTAATCTGATCGTATGTACCAATCAAACAGTTAACAACAGTTCCCCACTTATTACATAACGGCCAAAACCACTTCGAAATAGCGCCATTATTCCACCTGAAATAATTGAACAGGATCAGGAAGAAAAACTGTATCGAACGAGTTGTGCGATAATATCCGAAACGTATAAGCACTGGGCTCCCGGATCACACCAGAGCCCACATAGAGGCAGCAGACGCTTTTTATACCAATGCCCTATGGTAACTGTCAACAGCGTAAGCACCCATCAATACTGCCTCTCCTCATTATTTTCTAAAAAAAGGCCAGTACCAATGTACCAGCCTATTGTTTCAATCAGATCATTATGATCAGTGGGTCTTGATTGATCGGTCCCGGTTAGAAGCAGTCTTTGTTTTAAGCCCCTTAACCTGCTCTTCATCGCTGGCGGTTGGAGTATATTGCAGAGCAACCTCCAGCACTTCATCAATCCACTTCACAGGTACGATCGTAAGGTCTTCCTTGATATTCTCGGGAATCTCTTTGAGATCACGGCGATTCTCTTCCGGAATCACGACTGTCTTGATACCACCCCGATGCGCCGCAAGAAGCTTCTCTTTGAGACCGCCAATGGCCAGCACCTGCCCCCTCAAAGTGATTTCACCGGTCATGGCAACATCAGCCTTAACCGGAATATCAGTCAGTACAGAAACCAGCGCTGTACACATACCGATACCGGCACTTGGACCGTCCTTGGGCGTAGCACCCTCAGGGACGTGAATGTGCAAGTCGTTCTTCTGATGGAAATCCTGAGGGATACCCAGAGTCTGTGCTCTGCTGCGAACAACAGTCAGGGCCGCCTGGATAGACTCCTGCATCACATCCCCAAGAGAACCCGTCTTGGTAATCTGGCCTTTGCCGGGTACCGCCATTGACTCAATAGTCAGCAGCTCACCTCCAACCTGGGTCCAGGCCAGGCCCGTGACCTGACCTACCTTATCCTGATCTTCTGCCTTGCCGAAGTTAAACTTGCGAACCCCAAGGAAGTACTCCAGTGATTCTGGTGTTACTTTATCGTGACGCTCTTCAGCAGAAAGTGCTTCATCCTTCACCGACTTACGGCAGATTTTGGCAATTTCCCTTTCCAGCCCCCGGACTCCCGCCTCACGAGTGTAATAACGGATAACATCACGAATAGCGTCTTCTTCAAACTTCAGCTCTCCGGCCTTCAGTCCACTGCTCTTGACCTGCTTGGTCACCAGATAACGCTGAGCAATATTCACTTTCTCGTCTTCGGTGTAGCCCGGAATACGAATCACTTCCATACGATCCAACAGTGGCGCCGGGATATCCATGGAGTTGGAAGTACAGACAAACATGACATCTGAAAGGTCATAGTCTACTTCCAGATAGTGATCGTTGAATGAGTTGTTCTGCTCGGGGTCCAAAACTTCCAACAAGGCCGAAGAAGGATCGCCCCTCATGTCAGAACCCATCTTGTCAATCTCGTCCAACAGGAAGAGCGGGTTACGCACTTCGGACTTGGCCATTTTCTGGATGAGCTTGCCAGGCATGGAGCCTATGTAGGTTCTTCTGTGCCCACGAATTTCTGCCTCATCACGAACCCCGCCGAGAGCCATTCGGACAAACTTGCGGTTGGTCGCTCTGGCAATGGACTCACCCAGGGAAGTTTTACCAACACCGGGAGGTCCGACCAGACAGAGAACAGGCCCTTTTATTTTGCGAACACGTTTCTGAACTGCGAGGTATTCCAGAATACGCTCCTTCACCTCTTCCAAACCATAGTGCTCTGCTTCAAGAATATCCTGCGCCCGCTTCATGTCATGACGAACTTTACTGCGTTTTTTCCAGGGCACGCCAATCATCCAGTCGATATAACCCCGAACTACAGTCGCTTCAGCAGACATGGGTGACATCATCTTGAGCTTGCCCAGTTCTGCCATGGCCTTTTCTTTCGCTTCGGCAGGCATACCGGCATCGTCAATCTTCTGCTTCAGCTCGTCCAGCTCATTGGGGGCTTCATCCATATCACCCAGTTCTTTCTGGATAGCCTTCATCTGCTCATTCAGATAGTATTCACGCTGGCTGCGCTCCATCTGCTTCTTGACACGGCCACGAATTTTCTTTTCAACCTGCAGAAAATCCAGCTCGCCCTGCATAATACCGATCAGGTATTCAAGCCTTTCACCCAGATCTTCAACCTCAAGCACCTTCTGCTTGTCCTCGATCTTCATGGGCATATGGGCAGCAACAGTGTCAACCAGCTTGGATGGAATGTTGATGCCTGTCAGGGATGTCAGTACATCAGAAGGCACTTTCTTGCTCAGCTGGACGTATTGTTCGAACTGGGACATCAATGACCGGGTCAGAATTTCTGACTCGCGTTCACTGACTTCCGGCTCAATGAACTCCCGGACTTCCGCCACAACATAGTCGTTGCTCTCGTCCAGACGGTTTATAGCAACACGGCCCTCACCCTCAACCAGAACCTTCACGGTACCATCAGGCAGCTTTAGCAGCTGTAGAATGCTGGCGAGCGTACCTACGTGGAAAATATCATCCGCGGTCGGATCGTCCACCTGAGCGTTTTTCTGAGCCACCAAAAGAATTTTCTTATCCTGCCCCATGGCAAGATCCAGAGCCTGAATGGACTTGTCACGCCCCACAAACAGCGGGATCACCATGTGCGGATACACAACTACGTCCCTGAGAGGTAACAATGGCAGATCAAAGGGCTCTGACAGATGCAAAGTATCGTTTTTATCCATGACTCAGTCCCCTAACGGCATTTCGACTTACATGACTCCGGTATTATAATGCTCCGGAACAGCTTAAAACGGGCTACATTCTACTTGCGTGCAGCAGCGCTCGCTTAAGCTTTAAGATGCTTCTTTTTTGCGGAAATTACAATAGTGTTTATTGCTTCCAACTATGGTAGATTCATACTAGTCAGATATCCTTCACTACACTGTCTTTGAACTAATACCCAAACAGGCAATGCCCTGATTTCCAACGACACGCCTCAACACCCGTCCGGCCAGGAATATTTAAAGACTTTGGTGCCACATTAATACCGACTGAAAACATTGCTGAAACGATTTATTCAACCGGGCACGACTGACACTTTTCTATCTGCCTCACACGATGTTACTAGAAAAAGAACACATAAACTCCAACTCCAAAAAAACAAGCCTGTCTTTATTTTTGACAGCATCCAACAGCTTTGAGCGGTTGTCGATTTATACCCAGACAAAAAACCCTGCCTAAAAGCAGGGTTTCCAGATCTATAAAAACCTGTACTGAAAGTCAGCTGTCGTCAGAAGCAGCCTTTTGTGTTTCTGTATTTTCATAAATCAGCAGTGGGTCGGACTTGCCTTCTATCACAGAAGCATCAATAACTACTTTGGAGACTCTCTTCTCTGAAGGAATGTCGTACATGGAATCCAGCAGAACACCTTCAAGAATGGATCGAAGACCACGAGCACCAGTCCTGCGCTCCATGGCTTTCTTGGCCACCGCTCGCAGAGCATCTTCACGGAAGTCGACATCGACATCTTCCATTTCAAACAGTTTTGCATACTGCTTGGTCAAGGCATTCTTGGGCTCGGTCAAAATCTGAACAAGAGCTTCTTCATCCAACTCTTCGAGTGTTGCAACCACCGGCAGACGACCAATAAATTCCGGTATCAGACCAAACTTGACCAGATCTTCCGGCTCGACCTCTTTGAAGGTTTCGCTCAGATCCTTCTTGTTATCTTTGCTCTTGACTTCTGCCGAGAAGCCAATTCCACCTTTGTCTGTACGATCACGAATCACCTTGTCCAGACCGGCAAAAGCGCCGCCACAGATAAACAGGATATTAGAGGTATCGACCTGCAGGAACTCCTGCTGGGGATGCTTGCGACCACCCTGTGGCGGAACAGAAGCAACGGTACCTTCAATCAGTTTGAGCAGCGCCTGCTGAACACCTTCACCGGATACATCACGGGTAATAGACGGGTTGTCAGACTTTCTGGAGATTTTGTCGATCTCGTCAATGTAAACAATACCCACCTGAGCTTTCTCTACGTCGTAGTCACACTTTTGCAACAGTTTCTGGATGATATTTTCAACATCTTCACCCACATAGCCTGCCTCGGTGAGGGTAGTAGCATCGGCAATAGTAAAGGGCACATTCAACAGTCTTGCCAGGGTTTCAGCCAGCAGTGTTTTACCACTACCGGTAGGTCCGAGCAGCATGATATTGCTCTTACCCAGTTCTACGTCATCTTTTTGCTTGTCACCGTAACGCAGACGCTTGTAGTGATTGTATACAGCAACCGACAACACTTTCTTTGCGCGCGGTTGACCGATCACGTATTCATCGAGAATATCCTTGATTTCCCGGGGTGTCGGCAACTTGTCGGAGGAAGTCTCAGTTTCACTGTCCTGAATTTCTTCACGGATGATGTCGTTGCACAGATCAACGCATTCATCGCAAATAAATACGGAAGGGCCAGCAATGAGCTTGCGCACCTCATGCTGACTTTTTCCGCAGAAAGAGCAGTACAGCAACTTGCCGTTATCTTCACCCTTGCCGCTAGTTTCGTCGGTCATTCGATTACCTGTTGGAGGAACAACACCTGTCTTAAAAACAAGATGCAGGCATTGGGACGTATTTTCAAGTGTCAAACAGGAGAAATTACAGAAAAACGGTCAACAAATGCCAGTCAGACCCATTTTTCGTCTATCAAGCAGGAACTGCAGTGAATTCAGTACAATCCGTCACATACTGGCAGTCTGATACCGATATTTTGACTGTCTCCAAAGTACCAACCGACCACGTTCGACTATCTTGATAGATTTTAGCCAGCTGGTATCGGGGAGCCTGAGCGAGATTAGACAACACGAGCGCTATTTCGTTCAAACTCCACGCATTTTTACTTTTCTGTCGGAATGCGACTACTCAGAACCTTGTCAATCAGGCCGTATTCCATCGCCTGCTCAGCACTCATAAAGTTGTCACGATCAGTGTCTTTTTCAACCACTTCCATGGGCTGCCCGGTATGTTTCGCCAGCACATGATTCAGACGCTCCTTGATGGTCATAATTTCCTGAGCGTGGATGGCGATATCAGACGCCTGCCCCTGAAAACCACCCAACGGCTGATGAATCATCACTCTGGAGTGAGGCAGCGCGAATCGCTTGCCGTTAGCACCTGCAGCCAGAAGCAGTGAGCCCATACTGCAGGCCTGACCAATACACATGGTTGAAACATCGGGCTTAATAAACTGCATGGTATCGTAAATAGACATACCGGCAGTGACCGAGCCACCCGGAGAATTAATATAGAGATGAATATCCTTGTCGGGATTCTCTGACTCCAGGAACAGCAGCTGAGCCACGACCAGATTAGCCATGTGATCCTCAACCTGACCCACCAGAAAAATGACTCTTTCCTTGAGCAGCCTTGAGTATATGTCGTAAGAACGCTCACCTCTGGCGGACTGCTCAACGACAATAGGCACCAGGCCGGAATTGGTGATTGCCACGGATTGCGTTTCGATCAGTCTGGACATGTCCTGTCTTAACTCCTTGCCAAGTCGAAGAGGAACGACCCGCTCAGAGCGGGTCGCGAAACGTGTCATGGTTTAACCTGAATAATGCACCACCCTGAGGTGACTAGCATTATTAACGCGCACAAGGCGTTAATACGGCAGCGCGCGCCAAAACCTTAGACGACGCCCTGATCAGGCCTGCACTTCTTCGGAAGCTTCGGCTTCTTCAGTTTCCGCAGGAGCAGCTGGCTTGATGGCATCCTGGTAGCTGCATTGACTATCAGAAACCCTGGCTGCTTCCAGAACAGTATCCACCACCTGCTCTTCCAGAACAACATACTTAACTTCAGAGAGCTGTTCTTCGTTGCTGTAGTACCAGTCGATGACCTGCTGTGGCGTCTGGTAAGCAGAGGCCATTTCTTCGATCATGGTGCGAACACGATCGTCGTCAACCTTGATTTCGCGTTGCTTAACGATTTCGCCAATCAGCAGACCCAGAGCAACACGCTTCCTGGCATCTTTTTCGAACAGTTCAGCAGGCAATTGCTTTGGATCAAAACCGCTCTGAGCACCACCAAACCGCTGAGCCGCCTGCTCACGCATACGATCGATTTCCTGAGCAACCAGCGGAGAAGGAACCTCGATCTCGTGAGTGGTCAGCAAACCATCCATCACCTGGTTTTTAACCTTGCTCTTTATAGCCTGACGCAGTTCGCGCTCCATATTTTTGCGAACTTCTGCACGGAAAGCTTCTTCTCCGCCCTCGGTCACGCCGAAACGCTCAAAGAACTCGTCATTTAGCTCTGGCAGAGTAGCAGCCTGAACCTGGTGCACTTTGCAGGCAAATTCAACAGCCTGCCCCTTCAGCTCTTCAGCATGGTAGTCTTCCGGAAAAGTCAGTTCCAGCGTCTTTTCTTCGTTCACTGAGACGCCTACCAGACCGTCTTCAAAGCCCGGAATCATCTGACCGGAACCCAGCTCCAGAGTAGAATTCTCAGCTTTGCCGCCTTCAAACTCTTCACCCGCTTGCTCTCCTGAAGCATAGGTTCCACGGTAATCAAATACGATTTGATCACCCAGTTCAGCAGCACGCTCAACACTTTCAAAGGTTTTGCTCTGAGTACGCAAAGTTTCAATCATTTCATCAATGTCAGTGTCGGAAACTTCAGCGACGGGACGCTCAACTTCAACACCCGCGAAGTCACCCACTACGATCTCCGGGTAAACTTCAAAGATCGCGACAAACTCGAAATCCTTACCTTCTTCGTCACTCTTTGGCTCAACACGGGGCGCACCGGCAGGATTCAGATTTTCCTGGGTGACCGCCTCTATAAACGCCTCTTGCATCTGCTCACCGAGCACTTCCTGACGAGCACCCAGACCATAGCGACGCTTAACGACCTTAATAGGCACCTTGCCAGGACGGAAACCATCCAGGCGAACACGACGGGACAGATCTTGCAGTCGCTTGTTGATTTCCCCGTCGATCTTGTCAGCAGGGATTGTAATTGTCAGGCGACGCTCCAGACCGGAAGTCGTTTCTACGGAGACTTGCATTTGCGTTCCTCAATAAAACCTGAGTTGCAGTACGTATGAAACAAAGGCGCATAGACTAGCAAAAGTACTTATAGGTTGCACCCCGGAACACATAAACAGGCCATCTACCCCTCTCACGCCTCACTAGTAAGCCAGGACTGCGGACTAGTGGCAGATGAAATGTTCGACTCAACCAGGCTACTTTTCCAATACAAAAAAGGGGATAAGCAAGCTTATCCCCGTATCGTTCACTGGTGCGGATGGAGAGACTCGAACTCTCACGCCTTGCGGCACTGGAACCTAAGTCCAGCGTGTCTACCAATTCCACCACATCCGCTCACAGCACTCTACCGATGCTGCTTAACTCTTAACAAACCAACTATCAGGCCGAAGCCTTTTTTTTAAACTGGGGTGGACGATGGGGTTCGAACCCACGACCACCGGAATCACAATCCGGGGCTCTACCAACTGAGCTACGCCCACCAGCAATGAGCAAATCATTGAGACAGCAAATTATGGCGCGCCCGGCAGGATTCGAACCTGCGACCATCCGCTTAGAAGGCGGATGCTCTATCCAGCTGAGCTACGGGCGCATCATGTACCACCACACCGTTAAACACTACAACATTTTAACCCGTGGTTGAAATGGTCGGGGTAGAGAGATTCGAACTCCCGACATCCTGCTCCCAAAGCAGGCGCGCTACCAGACTGCGCTATACCCCGAAAACGATCAAATTTCCCGTCAATCCATTTGGCTGCTCTTTGCAGCGCGGCGAATATTACCTAGAACCGAGTGCCCCGTCAACGTCGTTTTGATTCACTCATTTGAGCCATCCATGACACGCCAGAGCTGGGATCCGCCTCACCTCGAACGGCGACTAATCTAACACAGCAGTACCAGACTGACCAGACTTGATGCACCCATTGTTTCTGTCTAATAAAGTCACATAGAACTCTAAGTGCTTCAAGGAAGCTCTATTTGCTGCCAATTAGTCAATTCAGCCTATTCAATTCATGAACTATGTAGAACTTCCATGATAAAATGAAAAACTCGTCCGCTTAACAGGCATCCACCAAAAACCATGACCGCTAGAATCATTGACGGCAAGGCCATTGCCGCAAAGCTGAAAGATTCCATTACCGAACGTGTTAAACAACGCATTGAACAGGGACTCAGGGTACCGGGTCTTGCTGTCATTCTGCTGGGTGACGACCCGGCCTCTCAGGTGTACGTAGGCAAAAAGAGAAGTGACTGTGAGCGTGTTGGCTTTCACTCTGTCTCTCATGACTTGCCTGCGTCCACCAGAGAAGCAGACCTGCTGGCTCTTATTGACCAGCTGAATGAGGATCCTGCTATCGATGGCATCCTGGTTCAACTTCCACTGCCAGAGCACATCAATTGCGATCTTGTAATAGAACGCATTCGTCCTGATAAAGATGTTGATGGCTTCCACCCACACAATATTGGCCGACTGGTTCAACGCATCCCTATGTTGCGCCCCTGCACTCCAAAAGGTGTTATGACCCTTCTGGAAAGTACCGGTGAGGCCATTCGTGGCAAGAATGCTGTAATTGTGGGCGCATCCAACATCGTTGGCCGCCCCATGACTATGGAGTTGCTGTTAGCAGGCTGCACAACAACGACAGCTCACCGCTTTACCCACGACCTCGAACAAGTGGTCGGTGGAGCCGAGATTTTGGTGGTTGCCGTGGGCAAGCCGGGACTGGTCAAAGGGGAATGGGTCAGGGAGGGGGCAATAGTCATAGACATTGGCATTAATCGTATGGACGACGGTCGACTGGTAGGGGATATCGAATTCGAAACTGCACAGCAGAAAGCCAGCTGGATCACCCCTGTACCAGGCGGCGTGGGTCCGATGACCGTAGCGACTCTTCTGGAAAACACGCTCTACGCAGCGGAATATCTTCACGACTAACGATCCCTATAGTGTTGAAAAGCTCCGTTGAACAGACCGGAGCTTTACTCCCTCTGTCACAATAGATGTCCATTTTATTCACTTTACTTCGGGCGTCCTCACCAGATGTCAATAATGAAAGGCTATATTCCTTTGTTATGAGTGGCATCTTGGCTATTCGGCTAAGATTTTTCTTTGATCTATTTATTTTTGCCAAATGCATAGGATAATCAAGTATTTTAAAAGGAAGCCCATATAGAGTCGAAGTCATGTCCCTGGTATCAACAAGACTGCTACGATTGCTTTACAAATACCACGAGCCTTCCACACTTATTATCTCACGATCGCTGTCCTTTTGACTCGCACCACTTTCAATTCACATCAGGAATCCGAACCTAATGTAAATAATGAAAGGCTATGGATCTTTGTCAAGAGAGGAATGTTAGCTATTTTGGCAACTTTTTTCTTTGATACAAATCTTTCGGCCTTGCCTGCCGGATGATCAATTTGACAAAAAGGAAGTCCATACAGACGCATGTCTCTGGTATCTATAACTACCGATTTTGGGCGATCTTTGGTATCACCGACAAACATCTGATTTATGGGAACGCCTTTTGAAGATATAAAATCAATTAAACTTAAAAAACCGTTTTGCGTACCTAGATAGTTATAGTATCCACCTACAATATGACATTCAAGATTTTGCATTTTTTGTTCACCACAAAACTGAAATATTTCTGACAGGTTTTCAGGTGAAAAGTCGGAAGCACACAAGTGACAAAGTAGCACTTTATTTTGAGATTTATCAAAAAGAGCGACACAAATACAGGGGGAAAGTCCTGTAGTAAAAATGTATCGTGGCGAACCATCTGTGAATCCCACTTCATACATATCTATCCATAACATAGAAGTATCGACATCGTTTAATGCTTTTGGATTGTAAAATGGAGTAATAGGTATTGTTTTAAGGGGCATCTCCTCTCCACCCAGTGTATGAATGTATGCCTGAGGTGCATCCTTAAACTCGACAATCAATTGATTTTTACCATCACTTTTCTGAACAATGGGAATAAGCCTTTCAGCTCTCAGCAAATCGGGAATATCAGTATTACTAAAAACCTCTCCAATCAAATAGTGATATTCACTAGCTTCAAAACAGCAATCCTGATCTTCACAAACATTTTCAGTTAAATCAAAAACAAGCTTGTTTTTATTGATATTGACGTTAATTCCGACACTTCCTAAAAAAGTCTCTTCGATATGTTTAAATAAATCAGCCCTACAATGATCAAGATTGGAATACCTTCTTAGCCTTATTGATGTTTGCTGACAACTACCAGCCACCTGCGTATCAGACGAGACTAGTGGCATCACACTCGCATCAGTATGCCCCCGAATGGTTAATTTCTCTTTTCTCTGACCACTTAAATCATTAACTATATAAGCAAACGAGTGATTTCCATCCAAGCCTATTTTTGAGTCCACAATATTACCCTTTGATTATTCAATTCCTTTGTTATATTAGTGACACAATTTCGATACTCATTCACTTTTATTGCTGACAACCTTGTAAGAATACCTGACAAATACTTCCAGCTTATTACGAATAATACCTCACGACTTCTGGCCTTTTTCACTCATCACTTTCAATTAACATCAGGAACCTAAACCAGATGTAAATAAAGAAAGGCTATGATTCTTCATTAATAGCGGCATCGTAGCTATACGGATAAGTTTATTCTTAGAGATATTCCTTTCAAAAATATCTGTTGAATACTCAAGTCCAGAAAAAGGGAGCCCATAGAGACTCATGTCTCTGGTATCTATAACTACCGATTTTGGGCGATCTTCTGTATCACCGACAAACATCTGTTTTATGGGAACACCTTTTGAAGATATAAAATCGATTAAACTTAAAAAACCGTTTTTTATACCCAGATATTTATAGTATCCACCCACAATGTGGCACTCAAGATTTCTCATTTCTTGCCCATCACAAAATCCAAAAACTTCTGATAAATTTTTGGGTGAAAAATCTAAAGCACCAAAGTGACAAAGCAGCACTTTATTTTGAGCTTTGTCAAAAAGGGCGAAACAAATGCAAGAAGCAAGCCCCGTGGTAAAAATGTATCGTGGCGAACCATCTGTGAACCCCAATTCAAACATATCCACCCTCAACATAGAAGTATCAACATCGTTTAATGCTTGAGGATTACAAAATGGGGTAATAGGTAATGTTTTGAGAGGTTTCTCTTCTCCATCCAGAGAATGAACGTAGGCCTCAGGGGCATCCTTAAGTTCTATAATTAATTGCTTTTTGCCATCACCTTTCAAAACAACAGGAATTAGTCTTTCAGCTCTAATTAAATCAGGAATATCAGTACCATCCAAGACACTTCCGATCAAAGCATGATATTGTCCTGTTTCAAAATATAAATCCTGAAGTTCACTCGTTTCTTTAGTTAAATCAAAAACAAGCCTATCTTTACTGATGCCGACAGTCATTCCAAACTTTTCTAAAATAACATCTTGAATATGTTTGAAGACATGATTTCTACCATGATCAAGTGAGGAGTATCTCCTTAACCTGATGGGTGTTTGCTGACAAGCACTCGCCCATTGTAAATCAGAGGAAACTACAGGCACTACTCTCGCAACAGTATGCCCCTGTTTTGTTGTTTGTTCTTTTACCTGGTTATTTGAAGCATTATCTATAGGAGCAAACGAGCGGTTTCTCTCTAAGCCTACTTTTGGGTCCATAATATTATCCTTTAACTTTTTAACTCTTTAGCTAATTTGGTCACTCAATTTCGATAATTGTTCAATATTATTGCTAACAACTTTGTAAAAATACCTAACAAAACACCCCAGAAGACTGTGGATATCGAGCACCATATTGAGCTGATCAGAAAAATTTACTTAGACCTGAGGCTTTTCTCACAGGCTATTGTTGTTTTTTCTTCCATAGTGTCAGGAGTTGATAGTTCAAAATCCAGATTCCTTCCATTAATTTTATCTATCAAACTCAAACGATCTCCTATCCGAAAAGCAGTACCCCATAATTCAAGATCATTATTTCTATCACTTCTAAAATAAAAATCCCATTTTTTATCAGTGATGCTTTGTTTTATAAAACCGATAGCAACATAGTCAGTACAACCATGCCCTGTATTTTTTTCCAATAAAACCATCATTAGCTCCTTTCCACCACATGAGTCTTCTTCTCCTTTTTTACAAGCTACTAACATACCTGCAATCAGATCTGACTTTATCTCTTCTGGATTCAGCAGCCACCAATAGCCATAGGGAGGCTTTTCAAGGACATCATCGGCCCTGGCACTATGCTGAATAAATTCCGGGCTTAGATAAATAATGGCAAAGCACAAAATGATATAACCTGAATCACGCATGTGAATTTCTCCGAATAGTTTACCCACTTAAATCGATAGTCCCCAGAGTAGCTCATTTTACATGGTTTAAGTATGCCTAACCGCTTTTGTGTCGTTGCTGAAACACTAAGGCCAAAGGCATGGGCTGCGACACGCTTGAAGCGAGGTTTCCGAGCATAAAAAAGTCAGTAGTATCAAAGACCATAATATTCCATTATCTCACGTCTAAGATCATCTCGTTTTATTTTATCAAGAATCACCATTAAGTCTTTAAAGGTAATTCGACCTTTCCTTTGTTTCCATCGCTCTAGCATTTGCATTGTTTTATCAACAACTCCAACAAAATTGGCATCAATAACTCTTACAACATCATAACTAATAACATCCGTATTTATGGCAAAGTTTTTCCAATCATCACCTAATTTATAACCAATATTCAGGAGTTCCCACTGTGATAAAACAGATTCCATGATAACAGACTTCGCTGTTCTTCTTTTTGGTTGCTGATACAGCGGTCCCGTTGCGTGAGCGGCTGCTTGTGTTAACGGAACAGATTCGGGATCCCATTGCCCGGACAGTTCATCAGACAGATGTGTAGGAACCATACCAAAGATCAAGAACATATTACGAATGAACTCATCTTTTTCTTCTGGTTTGGTATGATCCAGCATCAAAACAAGCCTTTCCGAGGCATTAAGGGAAAAATTGCTTAATAACTTAAGTTGCTCATGGGGTACATCTTTGGCAAAAAGAGCATGTTCAGGTAAGATAGCTCTTAAACGTTGCGCGAGCATAGATCTTACAAGAACCACAACGGTAAACATTGCTCTAACTTCTTCGAGATTTGATGACCCATCGGAAGAAACACTTAATGCCAAGGTTTGAAGTGGTTCATAACTGTGGAGTTGATGTAATATTTCACTGTTATAACTCGTAATAAAAGAATATTGATTATGACCCGAAAAACCCCACATAATATTTTCCAACTCTAAACTTTCGTCGTTGATAGCCGGAATGCCAAAAAGATATTTATAATAAATATCTCTGGCCAAGGCATTTAACATTCTTATTGTTATATATTCTGACGGAAAAATTTCACTTTGTAGCAAGTTACCAAGTTGTTCAAATACCTTATAAATAGAATTAATCAACTCTAATTTTTTTTGGGAATCCAACCCTGAATAAAGATTTTGAGTTGATTCATCAGATCCCAAAAGATTATTTCTCGTTAAGTAGTTCGATAATTCGTTTCCAAATCGCTCCAAACTTAATTTACTCTCAAATTCATCCCTTTTAAGAGCAAGTGCTTTAACTATTCTTGTCACCTCAGCATAATTCTCGACCCCTTGGGATTTTGCCAACTCACCAACTTCTGAAATAAGGTGATAAATTGAAATACTACCATGTAAAAACCCAACCCATTTAGAATGAAATTTACTTAGAGTATCTTTATCTGACATGAAACTTTGTGTTAAAAGATTATAAAGCTCTGGAAACTTATAATAGTCATTAATGTGAAAATAATCTCCTCTCTTTCTTCCATCAAACTTTAAACTTTGGAACCATTGAAATATACGAATTGCTGAATAATTAGCATCTTCTTTAGACACCATTATCTCACTATCTCGTCTTATTACAGGATTCGATTCTTTTGCTGCTCCCTCTTCAACCAGATTAGACTCACGATTCAGGCATTCATGGCATTTATTAAAGGCGATTGCAGGTTTATTACAATTTCGGCATAAAACACTGTTCGGTGATCCACCTGAACCATCGTCTCCTCCACTCCTTCTTCCACTAGTGCTGCCTTGATTATTATGCCTGTAATACTCTTTAAATTGGGTATTGGTGGGTGGCTTCGTACTAAGAGCCATTTCCTTATCAACCTGACTGGTTCCTCCAGAACAGCTGACCCCAGTAGGACAATGACCCGGAAAAACGGACACACTGCGTAATCGTTTTGGACCTAAAATGAACTCTTGCCGGGTATAACGACGGTAGTCTTCTTTTTGTAGCGGTGGTGCCGGGTTACTTTTCAGGTAATGATCAATTGCTGCCTCCAGATTATCCGGATTTCTGGACAATGTCAGAAAAAGACCAGGATTCTGTTCAAGATTTGCCCCCCTTATTTTGTTCCATAGTTCCTGCGAAATAATGATCACTTGCTCATTCCAGCCCTGCTTGACTTTAAGTACAATCTGGTTATCCCAAATCTGTTTTTTAACTGTCTGGCCGTCACTGCCATGGACAGGCACCAGAATCATTCTGCTGACCGGTTCACTCGTCCATTCAAAAGAGTAAAGGGGTGCCATTCCATTTCCAGGCCTTTTCTTGAATAAATCGTCTAAATCGTCGCCACCACTAAAACCGCCATCGCCAGAGCTTATGAATGACTCGCTATTATCGGCGATATCCGGAGTTCCGGGGGTTGCCAAAGGTCCACTGAAATGGCTTTTGTCCTCAAGATAGCCAGAGCCATTTTTTACCGCCCTTGTGTTGCGAAAAATAATATCGACGGATGATTTTTTTTGGTTATTGGAAGGGTTATTGTTGTAAATAATACGACCCGAAGGAGACGGTGAAACCGTACTTTCTGAGACAATACCGCTGCATTCCGGCTCTATAGCCCATCCATGAACATTGTCTTCAATGGACAGAACCAACGACTGATTACCTACCGGTAAACGCCAACTGGCCGAGTATTCATGCTGCCAGCGATCAGTGTCTGGTGCCAATGTCAACCGTCTCATTCCCAAGTTTTCTATACCAGGTATACCCTGAAATGTTAAAGGCCTTCTAATAGTCGGGAGGGAAGGAATATTTCCAGTCAACAATGCAGGAGGCGTCCTGAAACAAAAATTAAACAGGTCGCCTGGTTGGCCATCCAGGATTATATAAAGCTGATTGTTCTCAAGGTCAGAAACTATCTTGCTATTCTCGTCAACCCTCTTGAGATCGTAAGTAAGATGGAGAGGTGGACTGCCTCCTATAAACGACAGTTTGCTAATCTCTCCTGATGCTTCATCCCACGTCTCAATTGTTTTGGACGAACTCCACCAACCTGTCCAGCTTAATAGGTTGGTATAAGCAGCACTATGACCAGCGACCGGTAATATAACAGACAGAATAAATAACAGAAACAAGCCAACCAAAGTGTGAAGTCTTACTGTTTTCATATTTGGATTTTCCTACATATTTTACAGACCAGGCATAACAATAGACCTTAAAATTCGACTATGTTTGATTTATCGAGAGTCTTTTTAGTTCGTTCAAAAAAACCATTAAATTGCAGCGCCCACCTTGGCTGAAACACGACATCGTTTACCTTTCTCAGTTCTTTTGTTGTAACTGTTGGAGCTGAGGAGGTCTGGGCGTTTTTTGAATAATCATACTGAGTTATGGCTGTTTTATTTTTCACTTTTCTAAGTCTGTACTGAGTACTTCATAAGCACTGTTTCCAGATGAGTAAAGTCAAGAAAAACGCCTGATGAGTCATCATGAGTTGACTCACTGTCGTACAAAGTGAGCTGTAAGTCTAATTCTTGCATTAAGGTTTCAATCAGTGTGCATGCTATCTCAATGGCATGTAATATTTTCTTATTATTCAGAAAACCCGGGATTTCCTGATGTAAACGTGTTTTGACTTGATTTAGAAAATTGACATGCACAAAAGTACAGAGAATAATTGCAACGGCCACTCATGATAAAACGACTATTCGCTCATATCGGATATTTCAGGTGACTCGCTGACATTATAAACGACCGAATTGAAATTGCTCGATTAAATGTAGCTGCATAGTGTTTAAATCTGGTTTGCCGTAGACAGACGTCATCTATATGCAATGCTGAGCAAGGCAAATAATTCGAATGGAAATTTTGCACCAAAGCTGAGAGCTTGTTCAAATTTGACGAAACCAAATCAAAAAACTAAAAACTGGTTTAAGCCAAAAATATCCTCGCCATAAAGATTAATCTCTGAACCAAAATTTAACGCTTTAGGAAGTAATCATAATGATTTTGATCTTTGTTAATGTCTGGCTGTATTCAGCACTAAAGATGGCATTGCTCTTTATACTTTTTATGCTAATGTTGCATTAAAAAAATTAATATATACAACCTCTGGCAACATAAAACTTAATAAGCTAAAAAGGAGCAACTGTGGAACAGGCGATTCTTGTATTTCTTGAGCTAGTTTGGTTCAAAAACGTTTACTTAGCCCGTTTAATTGAAGAATGTATTGAGCATTATCCAGTCGTTCACCTCTACGTATCACAGGTTTTGAATAACCCTTTCTTTGAAAGTTACGAACAAATCGATGCTATTTCAGATTATATTCATCTTTATTGCACAGAGTATGGTTATCCGGATGGCACCTAACAGTCTTTAAAAAAACTGTATTACATCCTGTTATATTCAGAAGACTCAGTTTAATATTCATTTAATCCTGCTTCCATCATTCAGTCATAGCAGAGTGAGTGATAATAATTTCTGGCGTTTGAGGACATGAAATGACCATAACTCTCTCTTGATGGAGTCACGACTCATATATGTTAGCAGTATTGAGAGTGAGTGATAAAGTTACCCATTGAACTACCGATAAACATAAGAAATACTTAAATTCCAAAAAAAATGTCTAAAAAAAATCTAATACTATTCTTGCTCTGCTTAATGCAACCTTATTCTTTGAAAGCTGATTTCCAAAGCCTTCCAACATTACCAGACTTTGGGAAAGTTAACTCATACTATGATGCCGTCAGAATACTTTTCGATGATCATTTACAAGAGATAGAAGAAATAAAAACTTCCGGCGGTCAAGTTGAAAAAGTCTTTTCTGTTATACATCTAAAAAAAAGATGGTTTGTTAAAATCACAAGAGAAGACTGCCAATCATGTGAAACTACTCATTTTGATACTGAATGGAAACTAAAGAAAGAATATAAAAAATATTCATGGCTTAGTTTAAAAAATGCTGAGCTTATATTACCTACAAAAGGTGCAACCTTTATTCTGGAACACAAAAAACATTTAATTGCTAGTTATGCTTGGGTTCCTGGTTCAACATTTTCAGATATTTACAGCGAACATTTTAACAAAAAAACAGGAAACAAAACCTTAGAGAAAGCATTTTATCGCTATGGACAGGTTTTATCAGTTATGCACCTCGATCCTGAGAAACCAAGCGAGGATATAGATTTCATATTAAACAGCCCTGTAAGACTCCATCTCAGTGATAGAAATGGTAGAAATGAAAAATACCATGAAGATAAAGATAAAATTTACATCTTAGATTTAGCTGATGATAGTCAATATGTTGGAAGAGATGTGATAGTGAAAGAAGAATTGGAGTTTTGGCTAGTACATATGCTTGATCTTTATGACAATTTAAACACGAGTGAAAATTGCGGTAGCAATCATGAGTGTCTGTTAGTTCCCTTTGATAGTTTTGCGCAAGGATACATATCCTCTCTTCCAACGTACAATGCCAATGTCATCCTGGCTATGCTGAAAACAATATACTTTGAAATAGTCAAATATAATTGCAAGTTCAGCCACTCTGAATTTTGTTTTCTTGAAGAAAAGCTGAGGGCTCAAAACTGGCTCGGCAGTTAACTAATCTGTAGAAAAAGCACCTCAAAGGCTGCTTACGTTGTGAAACACCTCTGTACGTAAAACAAAACGACAGACTCGATTTACCTCAATGGATGATAAAATCCTCTACCCCTAGAGGGTATGAGTACCAGAGAGATAGTCTCCACATTCAAAGAGCCGTATGGTGCAGACGTGTCCGAGTCACTGATTTCCAAGGTTACAGATGCCGTTATTGAGCAAGTGATCGAATGGCAGTCTCGCCCTCTTGATCCCATTTACCCGATTGTCTATCTGGACTGCATTGTCGCGAAAGTCCGGCAAGATAAGCAGGTCATTAACGAGGCGATTTACCTGGCTCCGGGAGTCAATATCGAAAGCAAAAAGGAACTGCCGGGTATGTGGCTCTCTGAAAATGAAGGAGTAAAGTTCTGGCTCAGTGTTCTGATGCAGTGACAGAACCGTGGAATCAAAGATATTTTAAGCGCCTGTGTAGACGGCCTGAAAGGGTTTCCTGACGCTATTAACAGCGCGTTCCCTCAAACTCAGATACGGCTTTGCATTGTGCACATGATGCGAAATTCTATGAAATATGTTCCGTTTAATGGCTATAAGGCTGTTGCAACAGGACTCAAGGCCGTGTACTGATCTGCAACCGAAGAAGGGGCTCAGCAAGCTATGGCCCGGTTTGGTGAGCAATGTTTTTGTATCTTTTGCTTTTCTTTGTTTGCTCGTCTAACTCGTTGGTCCAATTTGTGGATACCCCTCCATCTTAAATTTTATAGTCATAAATACTCTAAATAAAAAGCATCTTTTTTCAACGACTTAACTATTCTAAAGGCTTCTGATATTAGCCGTAATGATGCTCAAACCCATAAAAAGACATATTACAGTACTTGTTTTTATTATTCTTAACAGTTTTTAGATAAAACTATCTACAATTATCTGCAATTGTGCGGGATGTCTCCGGGTTGACATCAACTGGTACTGATTAAAACATTTTCTTCTTTTTTGTGTATAGAGTTGCATGTCAGGCTTTTGTCCTGCATGGCAGCGAATAACCTTTCTATTTGTTATGTAATTCACTCTACAAATCGAGAATGCGTTTCCGGCTTTTTAGCGGAAGGAGTCAATATGAAAAAACTTTTTCGTGGTGTCGGCGTATTGCACAGTTCTGTCATCGTACTGGCATTCCTGCTCACCTCTATGGTTTCTGTAGCAGGTGAGTATGTACTTAATTTTCAAACCTTACAAAGAAACGTCAAACTCTATCTATCTGTCATCCCTGATACAGAGACCGATGGACCATCGGGAGCTCAGGGACTACAAGAGCAACCCTCTCAGTTTTTACCCAATGCTGATACTGAAAGCCAGAGCCCTAAAAGACAAAAACCAGAAACGATTGGAGGGCTGCCAGTTTCTGAGTCGTCACCGTCTGCCCGGCACACCCTCCCTGAACTGACATCCTCCGGTAATGATGAAAACAAGGAGTGTGGAGCCGCTGGCGGCTTAACGGCTTCCCAGGCATGTAAAGCTGTTTCTTCGCCAGTTTCAGTGACTTTAATTGATTCTGATGACAGGGAATCCAGTTCTATCACCCAACCCCTGACCACTCAACCTGGTGCCGGGCCCACTATCAACCTTCTGCAAACCGGAACTAACGCAGCTTACGCCTGGCTGGAAAGAGGAGTGCCTGGAGAAGATGTGCAGTTTTTTCAAATGCCTTCCAGTCAGCTGCAAGAGTTTGTCATGGTGTTCGCCAGTCTGGTTGCTATGAATGCTGGCGAAATCTATACTCGCCGACCTTTCCTTCGGTGCGGTCGCTATATATTTAACTCAGACGTTAACCCGAGCTGGTCTCGTGGAAGATGTGTGACTCCTTGTATGTTTGTCGTGGGAGCAGCAGGTACCGGAGGTGGCCTTGGCGCGGGGCTTCAGGGTCTGGGGTACGGATTCCTCACTGCGGGTTTGCTCTCTACTCTTTGCACTGCCTGTTTGTTTAGCCATACCCGGTTCCATAACCAGATTAATGTGAGCTTCACACTCACTTCGAACAACTTATCCATCGGTCAGGAAATCTACAATTTCAAGCAAATAGTAAAGGTACTGCAGTGCTCAGGGGGCTATAATTTAGTGTCATTTCAAAGAGACAGGGGCTCCCACAAACAGACACTGACGTTTAATGTCCGAGTTCCGGATCATATGAGTAACAGCCATCTGAAAGCCTGGCTCGAGAGAAGTAATCAACAGCTAATCAGACCGTTTCAAATAGATGTGCGCTCTATCAGCGACCCAACAAATATATTTGAACCAAGAACCGATCATTAAGACACAAATTAACTTTATACGGGGCGGCAGGCCGATTATTTCCACGTCGCTGTTGCCCTGTATCGGTAAAGGCGACCTTCTGATGAAGGAGTACAGAACTTGCCAATAGAAATGTAGAAAACAAGCAAAAGGTAATAATACAACCTGCCCAGATCAGTCTCAATACTTTTGCCTGGCAAACAGTTTAACGAAGCGTCTTTATTTTTTCACGTCTCTTTTTTTCTCCTTTATCCCCCTTTTATTAGCTACCTCTTATATTCGTCAACAAGAATGGCTAATCAAGTGCTGTCATAGTCGGAAATATTCTAAATAAATAGCACCTTTTTCCAGTGACTTAACTATTTTTAAAGATTTTTCATGAACAAATGTGATACAGGTGTGGTAATGAAAAAGCTTTGTAAGCCCGAGCTATTCTGCAGTTTTGTCACTGCGTGTGCATTCCTGATGACAACCACGGCTTCAGAAGCAGGTTATTACGTGCTTAATCTTAAAACCCCACAAACAAACGTCAAAGTATTTCTATCTGTCGAACCTGACACAGAAACAGACGCTCGATCGGAAGCGCAGGATGAGCAAGAGCAATCCTTCAGTTTGTTATCCGGAGATAATGCTGAGGGCGAAAAATTCAAAACAGTTGGAGGGTTGCCAGTTTCCGAGTCGACACCTTCTGCCCAGAGCCAGCCCCCTGAATTGACATCGAGCGATAATGATGAAAACCAGGAATGCGGAGCCGTTGGAGGCTTGCCTGTTCCTCAGTCATGTGAAGCGATTTCTTCACCCATTTCAGTGTGTTTGATTGATTCTAATGACAGAGTTGAATCCAATACTACTGACCAACTCTTGACCACTCAGCCTACTATTGTTTCAACCCCAACTATCCGCTATTTGGAAACCGGAAGAGCCAGGGTTGCCGCCTGGCTGGAAAGAGGCGTGGCATGCGATACTATCCGGTTCTACCAGATTTCTTCGGGCATGCTGGAAAAGTTTGTCCTTATGTTCGCCAGACTGGTTGCCATGGAAGCTGACGAAATGTATACCTGCCAGCCTTTCGTCCGGTTCAACAACTATATATTTGATTCAAGCGTTAATCCGCGCTGGTATAGAGGAAGAATTGCGATTTTTGTTGAGCTACTCGACACAGCAATACTTGCCGGTATTGGATTTACCTATGGGATACCTGGTCTGGGTATTGGAGGTCTGATTGCAGGGGGCCTCTTTATTCCTCTCACTGCCTGTTATTCTGGCTATACCCGGTTTACAAACCAGTTTTTGGTGAGCTTTACATTTAATTCAAACAACTTGCTCATCAGTCAGGAAATCTATAACTTGCAACAACAAATAGTGAAGATACTGCAGTTGTCAGGAGGCTTTAACTTATTAGCATTTCGTTTCGACCAATCATCCGCCAGTCAGACACTGACGTTTAATGTCCGGATGCCCAAATCAGTGAATGCCAGACGTCTGCGTCTCTGGCTGGTAAATCGTAATCATCATTTAGGCGCTCCATTTCAGATAGAGGTCTCTTCCGTCAGCGAGCTGATACATACTAAGAAAATCAATAAAGGCTATCCGGAAACCGATCTTTAGCGCTCAGTTCAACTCTAAGCACGACGCTGAACCGAATGCTTTCACTTGGCAACTGTCGTTTGTCAATATAGAAGGTAGCCTTATGAATGAGTATGCTCTGTACTATAGATAGAAATGCTGAAAAACGACCAGAAAGCAACATTACAGCCTAACCAGATCTATCTCAATCTCTTTGACGATTAAAAAGTCTAATGAAGATATTTTACTTTTTAATTTGGATGTCCCATTTATTACCATTTATTATTCAGCAGGAATGGCTGAGTAAGAGTTGTCATGGTCGGAAATGTTCTAAATTAAAACCATCTTTTTCCAGTGGCGCAAATAGCCTAAAGTTCCTGATTACGGGTGTGATCATGAAAAAAATGTGTAATATCGAGTTATTGTGGGGTTCACTCATCGCGGTCGCGTTCCTGCTGACGCCGACGCTTTCAGTAGCCGATTATTATGTACTTCAATTTAAAACTTCACGAAAGCTCGTCAAAGTCTATCTGTCTGTTGAGCCTGATACCAAAACGTTTGGTATATCAAAAATGCACCGATTTCAAGCCCCCCTGTTATCCAGTGACCATAGCGACAGTCAGGAATCTGAAACAGTGAGTGGATTGCCAATTTCTGATTCGCCACCGTCCGTCCAGAGTCAACCCCCCGAATTGACGTCAACTAATAATGATGAATGCCATGAGCGTCGAGCAGTCAGGGGCTCACCGATATCTACCCAGAGTCAACCCCTTCATTTGACGTCAATTGGCAATGATAAAGGCCATGGGCATGGGGCAGTCAAGAGCTTGCCATTATCTAGCCAGAGTCAACCCCTTGATTTAACGTCAATTGGCAATGATGAAGGCCATGAGCCTGGAGCAGTCGGGGGCTTGCCAATATCTACCCAGAGTCAACCCCTTGATTTAACGTCAATCGGTAATGATGAAGGCCATAAGCCCGGAGCAGTCGGGGGCTTACCAATATCTACCCAGAGTCAACCCCTTGATTTCACGTCAATCGGTAATGATGAAGGCCATGAGTCTGGAGCAGTCGGGGGCTTGCCAATATCTACCCAGAGTCAACCCATTGATTTCACGTCAATGAGTGATGATGGAGAGCAGGAGCAATCAGTCGAGGGCATGCCACTGACTGTCCAGCGCCTGCTGGAAGATTTGACATTGGTTGGTGATTCTATAGACCTGGAGCTTGAAGCAAATGAGGGTTTGTCTGTATCTGCCCAAGGTCAATCCCTTAAGTTATCATCGGTTGATCTTAATCAACCCGTTGAGTGTGAGGCCATTGGGGGCTTGTCAGTTTCCCAGACATCTGGACCCGCTCAGTCGCCAGTTTTAGTGCATATCTTTGATTCTGATAATGAGCGTGAATCGACTCCTTTAGTTGAGCCCTTAACCAGTCAACCCGTTGCTGGATCCAAGAATTTAGTCCACTTTGTTCCAACCGAAATCAGAAACGTTTACCTCCATCTCGAAAGAAGAGAGGAGAACGATAGCGTCTATTGGATTCGTGTTCCTTCAAAGCAGCTACCAGAATTTATCCGTGTATTTGCGAGTCTGGTGGCTATGGAAGCCAAAGATCTGTATACCCATCTGCCTTTCCCCCGATGTGGTAGCTTTGTATGTAACTCGATCGCAAACCCGTCCTGGTATCGTGGAAAGTTTGCGCTTCTGACTTCGTTGATTTTAACATCAGCAGGCACTGGTTTTGGGTATGGTATCGGGATTTCTAATTTAGGAACCGGAACGCTGGCCGGAGGTTTGCTCAGTCTTCCTGTGATCACCTTACTTTATAGTTATACTCGCTTTCCAAGGCAGTTTCAGGTGGGCTTCACATTTAGCTCGAGCAAGCTGGAAATCTATAGTTTGCAGCTAATAGAAATCATGCTGAAATGCACAGGGGGTTATGAATTGGTATCGTTCAGATTAAACGAACACCACAATAGCCAAACACTGGTATTTAATGTCCGGATGCCCAGTGCAGTGGATGACAACCAGCTAAGAACCTGGCTCGAAAGTCGTAATCATCAATGGGCTGACCTTTTTCAAATAGAGGTCTCGTCCATCAGCGTGCCGCCCCATACAATTGAATGCGAAACCAGATTTTAGAATTTAGATTAACTCTATAAAGAACCTCAGGCCATTTGCTTGCCTATCTCCATTATCAATAAAAGTGGCCTGCCAGGAGAGAAAGATTAAGCTACCCCTTCAAGAGATCCTGAAAAGCGTCCGTAAAGTAACATCAAAGCCGACCTGAATTGTCTCGATATTTTTTTCGGTATGAAAGTCTAAAAAAAAGCCTTATTTTTGGGTATCCCTATTATTTATTTGATTCTTTAGAAGCAATGGCCGATCAAGCGTTCTCATAGTCGGAAATATTCTAAATAAAACGCACCTTTTTCCAGCAGATTAACTATTTTAAAGCTTCTGATTAACAGGTGTGATTATGAAAAAACTTTTTAGTATCGAAATATTATGGACCTTTATCATTTCAACGTGGCTCCTGCTGGCTCCGATGGTTTCAGCAGCCGACCATTACGTTCTTAATTTTGAATCGCCCCAGACAACCGTCAAACTCTACCTATCCATAGACCCTGATACCGAAGTAGATGAAGCATCGGGAACGCAAGAAGATCAGGAGCCATCTTCCGGGTTGCTGTCCAGTGATAATGCTAAAACCCGGAAACCTAAAACAATTGGCGGGTTACCCATTTCCGAGACCAAACCTTCCGCTCAGAGACAAACCCTTGGATTGACACCCGCTGCCGATGAAAATCAAGAATGTGGAGCCGTCGGGGGCTTGCCAGTCTCTCGGGCAATTGAAGTCGTTTCTTCGTCAGCTACAGCGCCCTCCCGTGCTTCTGATCGACCCTTAACCTCTCAACCCGCTGCTGTTTCGAAACATTCTGTCTACAAACTGCCAACCGGGACTGCCACAGTTACTGCTTTCCTGGAAAGAATAGAGAGTGCTGCAAGTGTTCCGGTCATTCATATTCCATCAAATCAGCTGCAGACGCTTGTCCGCTTATTCGCCAGTCTGGTTGCTATGGAAGCTGACGAAATGTATGCCTGCCAGCCATATCCTCGATGTGGCATTTTTGTAAGTGACCCGGAAGCGCTAGAGCACAAATGTCTGATAGAGTGCTCATGTGGTAACCAGGTATGTGACTCCGTAGTAAATCCGTCGTGGTCCCGTGGAAAGTATGCGGTTCTGGGTGCTCTGTGTATAACAGGAATAAGTTCCGGTGCCGGGTTTGGTGCAGGAATGACTAAATTTGGAGCCGGATGCCTGACCTCTGGACTTTTCGGCTCGGCTCTTGCTGCCTTATTTTTCAGCCACACTCGCTTTACAAACCAGTTTCAGGTGAGTTTCACCTTTGACTCGGACTCAAGCATATTGGACATCGACAGATTGCAGCAGATAAGGCTCATGCTGCAATACACAGGAGGGTATGATCTGGTGTCGTACAGTCTGGGGGAAACCAGCCAGACGGTGAGCTTTAACATCTGGACGTCGAAAGCAGTGAATGCCGACCAGCTAAAAACCTGGTTCGATAATCGAAATCAGCAATGGTCTGGCCCATACCAAATAGAAATCTGTCCCATCAGCAGGCAGACCTCTTTCGAGCCTTCGGATACAGACACTCGCGAGACCAAACTATAGGAAGCCGTTAACGATCTTATTGAAAAGACCACCAGCGACTTCTTAGAATTCAGATTAACTTTACCCGGGGCGGCAAACCGATTGCTTCCCCATCTCAGCGGTCCGGTATAGATGAAGATGGTCTAAAGTCTAAAGTCTAAAGGAATGATTTTAATTTTCAGCTGTCCTTTTATTTTCTCTGCAACGTCCATGACTCATGCGGAATGGCTGACTAAGCGTTGTTATATTCAGAGTCCTTCTCAATAAAAAGCATCTTTTTACAATGGATTAACCACTTTAGAGCTTCTGATTAAAATTACAAAAGTAACCCTTCGGGATATTATCCGATGATGGTGCTGAAAGCCGGGAGTTTAAAACGGTTGAGGGTTGCCAATTACTATGTCACCCCTTCTACCCAAGATCAGCCCCTTGAATTAACATCGACTGGTAATGATGACTTTAGAGCCTGCTGAGCAGAACTGTCCCGATGTTCCTGCCCGGTAAAAAGTCTAACAAGACCTGCGACTGTACTTTGATGGATAATTCTATTGCCTCTCAGACCCGGATCATGGCTGGACTAAGGTGCATCTATCTGTACAATAGAGCGACCCTTCCCTAATGGGCCTGATGGATTTGAGACAATTTGAAAGCTTAAGTCCAACAGACGCCGGAAACCAGAATTGCTATCAGGGTCTGTATTTATGATCAACGCTTATCACCGTGATACCGAGCAGTACTGCATCACCCGCATACAGACCGATATGGTGCTTCCTGAAAATACCCTCTGGCTAGACCTTGTTGAATTGGAAGACAGTGAAGATGAGTGGCTGAAACAGGAGTGTCCGGGATTTATAGAAGACGAAGATGCACTGTACGAAATTGAAGCCTCTTCTCGATTTTTTGAAAGTGAGACAGGTTTTCATATTCGTTCTATTTTCCCCCATCAGGCGGGTCAGGAGTTTCGCAGCATCAACGTTGCTTTCAACCTTCGTGACGACCAGCTGGTTACACTTCAGGATGAACCTACTGCCCTTTTCCGATTAATGAGGAACTATCTGAAACTTCAACACATCAAGGCACGAACACCGATCGATATCTTGATCGCTTTGTTTGATACTAAAGTTCAGTTTCTGGCTGACACTCTGGAAGAAGTTTACGAGAATCTCGAAGCCACCAGTCAGCATGCTCTTTCTGATGATGACACTGACGTCGATGACCTGTTGAAAAATATTACCCTGCAGGAAGATATAAACGGCAAAGTTCGTCTTAATCTGCTGGACAGCCAGCGCTGCCTTGGATACATCCTGAAAAACTGCCGTCACAAGCTGGATGACGGACAGGTCGACCAGGTACGAGACATTCTGCGTGATATTGACTCCCTGACACCCCACACGGGCTTTCTCTTTGACAAGATCAACTTCCTGATGGATGCCACCATGGGTTTCATCAACCTGGAGCAGAACAATATCATTAAGATATTCTCCGTAGCAGCCGTTATGTTCCTGCCACCTACCCTTATTGCCAGTATCTATGGTATGAACTTCAAAGTAATGCCGGAGCTCAATGCCAGCTGGGGATACCCTCTAGCCCTGATTTTGATGTTAGCGAGTGCCCTTGGCACCTATGTGTTCTTTAAACGAAAAGGCTGGTTATAGAAGCTCTGTCAAGCTGTAGCCTGTCAGATGGCAGGCTTTACTCTTATTTCTGAAATGTCAGTCTAACGGCAAAGGATTGTTCATCTTTCCCAAAACTGATGCTGGCGTTATGCCTTTCAGCGACCACTTTAACCAGCGACAAACCCAATCCGTGACCGGGTGTTGTCCGACTCTGATCAAGCCGATAAAGCCTCTGGAATACCTTTTCATATTCTGATTCAGGAATACCTGCCCCCTGGTCAATCACTGATACCGAATTCTGATCAACACGAATTTTGATCTCACTCCCTTCATGGGAGTACTTGATGGCATTCTCAACCAGATTAAAAAGAATTCTGAATAGCAACTGGTGATTCCCCTGAACAACCAGATTCTGCTGCACTTCAAGCATTAAAGACTGCTCACTGGCTTCTGCCAGAGGCTCAGCCAGCTCAACAACCTCCGCGCCTATTTCGGTCAGGTCACAAGGGACAAATTCAAGATGTCCATGCCTATATTCCAGTTTGCTGAGCTCAAGCATGGCATTGAAGGTATGCAGAATGGTATCAAGCTCAGCCTGGGCCTCAAGAATATCCTCAACACCAGCACCGCCATTTAAATGGTATCCATCCAACTTGATCCTCAGTCGGGATAGCGGTGTTCTGAGATCATGAGCAATACTGCTGGTTACCGTTGCTATAGCTTCTACTGAGTCTTCAATCTGCTCAAGCATTTGATTGATATGGCCCGCCAGCTCATCAAACTCATCACCTTTTTCAGTGACTGGAACCCTGGCTGCTAACTGACCTTCACTGACTGTTGCAGTCACCTGATTGATTCCACGAAGCCGTGCCAGTACTTTTTTTGAAAATAGAAATCCGGTCAATAGCCCCACCAGCAAAACCAGTACCATTGCAATATAAAAGGCCAGCGTGAAACGAGAGGCAAACAGGTTAAAGTCTGAAGAGTTGTAGGCCAGTACCAGAGGCCCCCAGCGACTGTTGATACGACTCCCCCTCACCCTCTGAAAGCGACCGTCTCCCAACACCGAATCTCCCAGTATCCAGAAACTGCCCATGGCCGGGGACAGCGGGACGGTTTCAGGCAGATAATTCAGATTACCCTGGTAGCCTTCGGCGCTTTTATACACCACCAGTGCTTGCCGGCTTTTCTCTGCCAGCTGACGAACGGCCAGACTGAACTCACTTTCTGACTGGCTTTTGGCCAAGGATGCCAGAGAATTGAGCTGTTCCAGAACAAACTGATCTTGCCGTTTCTGGTAGAACCCCAGACTATAGTCCTTCACCAACCAAAGCGCTGATCCGCACAGTATCAGGACAATAGCCGTATGCAGTAAGGTGTAACGTAGCAGTGAGGATCTTTGTAACCGACCCAGAGGGTTAAGCCGGCTCACGGAGAACATAACCCGCTCCTCTCACGGTCTGAATCAGGGCTACCCCTCCGGCAGAATCCAGCTTTTTCCTCAATTTAGCGACATGCACATCAATAATGTTGCTGCCCGGATCAAAGTGATAATCCCACACGGATTCAAACAGCATGGTTCTGGAGATCACCTGACCTTTATGCTCAAGAAGAAAGCGCAGAAGTTGGAACTCTCTCGGCTGAAGATTGACTTCCATCTGGTTTTTGATTACACGCCTGGACAATAAATCCACTTCAAGATCAGAGATAGCCAGAGTATTTTCAGCTTCTTTGAAATGCCCCCTGCGTGTCAGGATTTCTGCCCTTACCAGGAGTTCACCAAAAGAGAAAGGTTTGCAAAGGTAATCATCTCCCCCCTGCTTCAAACCTTTAATGCGTTCATCAACACCATCGAGAGCACTGAGGATGATAACCGGTGTCTGGTTTTCAGCGGCTCGCAGTGCCGCCAGCACTTTAAGCCCTTCCATCTGGGGCAGCATCCGGTCCAGAACAATGATATCGTAGCGTTCACCCAACGCCATAAACAGACCATCCCGGCCATTGTCAACCAGATCCACGGTCCAGCCATGCTCCGTGAATCCCTTAGCAATGTATTCACGGGTTGTCTGGTCGTCCTCAACCACAAGCAACTTCATATCACCACACCTGCAAACAGTCTGTTCCGTCCATGACGGAAGGCATCAAAAGCTCAATCATTATCGGGTTACCGGAATCGGCTTGCCAGACTGTAAATCCACAATGACCTTGCGCACCCCCTTATCTGTCAACAACTCAATTTCAAAAAAAACAATGCCCTTCTCTTGTTCAAGCTCTGCCTCCAAAAGCTGTCCCGGAACAATCTTTTTCGCTTCATCAATGGCCTTCTTCAAGGTCATGCCACTGTTCATCAGCAGTTGGTACTTTTTACGCTTTAGCGCCTTGCTGGAGACACTGTCCTTGTCATCAAGCCAAATCTTGCCAGACTCGGCATCCATAATGACCTCCAGCTCAACGCTGTCTTCAGGATCAATAATCGTGAACTCATAAACCATTGAGCCATCTTCATCATCGATTCCAAATTCACTGAGGTGCCCGGGATAGCGGTCAGCAATTTGCATAATGGCCTGTTCCGGCTTGATTTTGGCATTTTCGATGGCCAGTTGCAGCACGACATCATCCTGGCCTGCCAGAACGGCGGTTGATACCATAAAAAGGCTCAGAATGGCCTCTTTTAGCAACCCCATGAGACTAACCTGTAAAAAAATGAGTGAATAATCGCGAAGGATAACCACCCTATAATGAAGACCCAATGAGCAGAAGATTAACAAAAGTTAATCTTCTGCTCATCTTGAATAAATTCCAGCCAAAGGGCAGATCAGACTACCACTTTCCGAAATTGCGTCCATACTGTTTGTTTAGTGCAAAAACCGTTCGTCTCCCGGGACTGGAGATGGACATCTGCTTCTGACCAGATAAACATTCAACAAAGGCAGAACCTGACGCATGAAGCACCGATTAAGCCTTCAGAATATTGTTGGTATGGGGTTCATGACCTTCGCCATGTTCCTTGGCGCGGGCAATCTCATATTTCCTCCATTAGCAGGTCAACTGGCTGGTACCCAGGTCTGGCTTGCAGCTGCCGGGTTTCTGATAACAGGTGTTCTTCTACCTCTACTGGCCGTAGTCATGATTTCCAGGGTTGGAGGAGGCTTTAATGAGATCACCCGTGAACTGCCGCGCAGCGCGATTGTCCTGATGGGTTGTTTTATCTACATCATTGTTGTCCCGATTTATGGTGTGCCAAGAACCGGCCTTGTTGCTTATGAAATGGGTGTCATCCCGTTTTTGGAAGAGCCTGATAGCATTTCCAGGCTGGCATACAGCATCATTTTCTTTGGAATTGCCTGGTACCTCAGCCTGTATCCGGGCAAATTACTTGAATCAGTTGGCAAGATCATTACACCAGCCCTTATTCTGTTACTGGTGGTTCTTGGCGTCTCCCCAATCATCTCCCCTATGGGAGAAGCCGGTGAACCCATGAACGGATATCTGGAGAATCCTTTCTTTCGAGGGTTTCTTGAAGGCTACATGACGATGGACGCCCTGGCTGCACTGTTGTTCGGCATTGTCATCATCACCAATCTGAAATCTCACGGCATTACTTCACCCGGCGCCCTGGTCAGATATTCTGTCATAACGGGCTGTATAGCGGCTTTCGGACTGGCGCTGGTCTACCTGTCTCTCTTCAATCTGGGTGCCCAGAGCCGCGAAGTCATCCCGCAACCGGAAAACGGCGGCCAGATTTTATCCGTTTATGTCCACAAGCTGTTTGGTATCTATGGCAATGTACTGCTTGCAACAGTCGTGACACTGGCCTGTCTAACTACCGCAATTGGTTTGATCACTGCTGCTTCGAAGTATTTCTGTGATCTCTCTGAAAAACTCAATTACAAGGCAATTGTCGCCACCATCAGTTTCTCCTGCATGATGTTTGCAAACCTTAACCTGAACCAGATGATCGAACTGTTTATCCCTGTCTTGCTCATACTTTACCCGGTCTCTATTGCCTTGATTCTTCTGGGGCTGATCAGGAGCCTCATGCCCAACCCTCAACTGGTATACAGGGCTACTCTCCTTGTCACCTTCTTACTCAGCCTGGTTGATGCCAGTAAGGGTTTAAGCCATCCTATTGCAAGACACCTGTTAACGCCTTTTCAGTCTCTGCCAGGGTACGACTTTAACTTAAGCTGGGTTGTGCCCTTTGCAGTGACTGTTGTGCTGTCCTGCCTGATTGGTAAACGCATTACGTTATCGTAACCTGTTCATTAGACCAACGTCTTGGCAAGTAACCAAACATCAAGTAAGCTGCTCGACTTGCGATAGACCATCGCGGCTACCATTCACTCATTTTATGTATAAATAAGTAGCTTACCCATGACCCGTTTTCCGGCATTACCCGCGGTTATCCTGATGATATCCGCTCTGACTGGCTGCCAGGTGCTGCAACAACCTGCTCAGACTAAGGACAGTCAAAAGACCTCTAAGACTGAAACCGCAGCAACCGATCCAGAACATAAAACAGAAGAAGAGCAAGGCAATAAACCTTCCAAGCCTCCTTTCCCGGATACCATTTCTGTCAAACAACAACTGGTTCAGACTCCTGCCCGTGTTGGGGGAAAACTGGTTCTGGGTTTTGCAGAGATAGGCACTCTCACAGAATACGGTCTGGAAATGAATGCCAAGATCGATACCGGTGCAGGACGCTCCTCGATTGATGCCAGAAACATTAAGAACTTTGAACGGGATGGCAAAAAGTGGGTTCGCTTTGATCTCCCCAGAACCAGCAAGGGCAATGTCTCTCTGGAACTGCCCGTCAAAGACACCATCCAGATCAAGGTTCCGGGTGAGGAAAAGTCCCAGACTCGTTATGTTGTCAACATGAACATCAAGGTCGGCGATATTACCCAGAACCTGGATGTCTCATTGAACGACAGAGCTCGTTTTGAATTCCCGCTGCTTATTGGTCGCGATTTTCTCAAGGATATGGCCATCGCCAATGTTGGCAAGAAATACATCGCAAACGAGAAAGTGCTCGATACAGTGACCGTCAAGGTTCCAGCTGACGACAAACTGAGAGTAAAGAAACAGATCGACAGGCCAGTGGATGTCAGTGGTCTTGCTTTGTTAGGCGAGCTTGAGCAGGTACATATCAAAGGATTCAAGAACGCATTCAAGGCACGTATTGATACAGGCGCAAAAACGTCTTCTATCAATGCCACAGATATTAAATATTTCACCAAGAATGGTGAAAAGTGGGTTCGCTTCAAGGTCGTCAATGATGGCAAAAGCCAGACCTTTGAGCGCAAGGTTCATCGTGAAGTTTCAATCAAACGACATGGCGGTCTGGCAAACCAGGACCGAGTCACTGTCTTTATTCCCATTACATTGGGACAGATCTCGAAGAATGTTGAATTTACTCTGACCAACCGCACCGGCTTCGAATACCCAATCCTTATTGGTGAAAGACTCCTGAGCAATACGGCTCTGGTTGATGTTGCCCGGCAAAATATTGCCGAAACAAAAAAGTGAGGTTTTGAATGAAAGGACGTTTTCAACTCAGTCTGGCGGTGGTCATTTTGATCACAGCAGGTCTGGGCCTGACTTTATACAAACACTTTGCCCTGGGGTTCCCCTTAACCCGGGGAGAAACCACCACCGTCTGGAGTGTTGAGGCTGAGATACAATTCAAGGCTGACGGTGGACCTGCCAAGGCATCCCTGACCCTGCCCGATCAGCAATCCGGTTTTCGTATTCTAAATGAGTCTTTTGCTTCTCCGGGCTATGGCATTAACCAATATGATGAGGAAGGGCAACGTCGCGCAGAGTGGAGCATCCGCAAGGCCAGCGGTAAACAGAGCCTGTTTTACAAGGTGAGCCTGCATCCGGACCGACAGCTGGTGGAACCTTTGGCTCCTCCTGTTGAAGAGGACGACGACACACTAAAAGCTAAACCTTCACTGCCAGAACCCTACCAGACCGCCGCAGACTCATTACTGGAACAGGTGAAAGAACGATCCGCTGATAGTCGAAGTTTTACAGGCACGCTGATCAAGGAATTTATAGCCCAACAGCCCAGCCAGAATACCAACATGCTCTTGAGCATGATTGATAGCCGTGCTGAACTCACCAATCTGCTGATCGAGATGCTCTCCATGGCCGATATTCCGGCCCGGGTTGTTCGAGGCCTTTACCTTGAAGACGGCAGGCGTCGTCAGCCCATAGTAGAGATGCTGGAAGTCTATACCAATGACGGTTGGGTACTCTTTGATCCTGAAACCGGTGTATCCGGCAACCCGGAAAACTTCTTCCTCTGGCAACGCGGTGGCAAATCCTTGCTGGATGTCATGGGTGGGACAGCGTCCCGGGTCTCCTTTTCTATGATTTCCCAGAACGAGCCCACAAGGGATCTGGCCATTGAAACTTCTCGAGCTGACAATGCAGCCCTGGTCGATTTCTCTATCTACGCCCTGCCCCTGGAAGTTCAAAATGCCTTCAAGAGTATTCTGCTGATTCCCATTGGTACTCTGGTCGTACTGATTATGCGCATCCTGGTCGGCCTGAGAACCTCAGGAACCTTTATGCCCGTCCTGATCTCCGTGGCCTTCCTGGAAACCCAGTTACTACCAGGTCTGATTATCTTTGTCACCATTGTTTCCATCGGCCTCTGGATACGCTCGATATTGAGTCAGCTCAATATGCTCCTTGTCGCGCGATTGGCGGCGGTCATCATCGTCGTTATAGGCATAATGGGAGTTATGAGTGTACTCAGCTGGAAGATGGGGATTACCCAAGCTCTGACCGTCACCTTCTTCCCGATGATTATTCTGGCATGGACCATTGAGAGGATGTCTATCCTCTGGGAAGAAGAAGGCCCGAAAGACGTTCTGATTGAAGGCTCTGGCAGCCTGCTGGTGGCCACTATGAGTTACCTGCTGATGTCCAATCCACTGGTTGAACACCTGACCTATAACTTCCCGGAGCTATTGCTGACCGTACTGGGTCTGACTCTGATGTTAGGCCAATACACCGGCTACCGTCTATTGGAACTTCGTCGCTTCAAGCCTCTGGTTGGAGGTTAACCCATGGAGTTCATCAAACGGTTTTTCCGCAGTTTTGCCAGCCCTTCCAGCCTCCACGAGGCTGGAATTCTCAGCATGAACATGCGCAACCTGGATTATGTTATTAAATACAATCCCCGCAAACTGCTCCCCCAGGTGGACGATAAACTCACCACCAAAAGGATGGCAGAAAAAGCCAATGTAGACGTCCCCAAACTGCTGGGTATTGTGGAATACCAGCACGATATTAAAAATCTGAGCATCCTGCTTGAAGAACACAACAGTTTCGTGATCAAGCCAGCCCAGGGCAGTGGCGGCAAGGGCATCCTGGTCATCGTGGGTCGCGATGGTGCGAGGTATGTAAAAGCCAGTGGCGACACCCTGGAATTTGAAGACATCAACCGCCATGTTTCCAATATTCTGGGAGGCCTTTACAGCCTTGGTGGTAAAAGTGATGTAGCCATGATTGAGAGCCTGATTGTGGCAGATCCGGTATTCAATGACTACAGCTTTGAAGGCGTACCGGACATCCGTATGATTGTTTTCCGGGGCTTTCCCGTCATGGGTATGTTGCGTCTGGCCACCCGGGCTTCCGATGGCAAGGCCAACCTGCACCAGGGAGCCGTTGGAGTGGGTCTGGACATAGCTTCCGGCAAAAGCTTGAGAGCCGTTCAGTTTGATCTGCCGATTAATCAGCATCCTGACACGGGTCACAGCTTTGAAAAACTGGAAGTACCTCACTGGGACAAACTGCTCAAGCTGACTTCAGCCTGTTATGACATGACTGGATTGGGATATCTGGGCGTGGACATTGTTCTGGATGAAAGGGATGGTCCACTGATCCTTGAACTCAATGCCCGTCCCGGTCTGGCCATCCAGATCGCCAATGACCGTGGCATCCAGCCCCGCCTGGAGCTGATAGAGTCTCTGCCCAACTGGAATATGCCTATTAAAGAGAAAGTCGCATTCTCTAAAGAGCACTTTGCCATGTAATCTCCACTACATCAGGGCTCAGCGCCCTGATGTACGCTTCTCAAACCATTCATCAAAAACATCACTGATAAGTTAACTGAGTGATGAGACCGCCTTCCCTCCTTGGCCTGAAGACCTTGTCTGTGTCACAATCGTTTAAAGAGTGAATGGATTTAAGAATCAACCCTAATAAAAATGAAAAGCTGTCACTTCGTCATGGAGGACTGCCTGAATTGCAGGTTCTAATGATCTACTCATTCTGTTCGCAAAGAACAGTCATCTCCATCAGGACTTTACTGGTCATTCTGCTGACCTTTGTTGTCAGTCAGACTGCCCGGGCGACTGCTGTTGCAGAATCTTCAGAGGCTGGACCGGTTAAACTGGCCGGCTTCCTGACCCCGGTTTCAGCACCGAAAGCAATTCTGACTGGTAAACACCCCGAAACCAGTGATCGCTGGTACAAGCTCCGCCTGAACCTGAACCACTCTCTTAATTCTGACTGGTTGCTGGTATTCAGAAGAACCCCTCACAAAAAACTCGATGTGTTCACACCTTCCGAAAAAGGTTATCGAATGACTTCATTGGGCATTAGCGGTCATAACCGCAATTCAGACCCCAGAGTTCTGAAACTTATTCTGCCTGATAACAAGATTCACGATATTTATTTACGGGTGGACAACGCAGAGCCTAACAGATTGAATCCCAGCCTCTGGCCACAGTCACTCTATATGCTGGATGAGTACAAGAACCAAGCCTTTTCAGCTTCATTACTGGCACTGCTTCTGCTTTTTCTCATCGTTACAGCGGCCGCGATGATCTACACCCGACACCCATCATACCTGTTGCTTGCTGCACATCTGCTGGCTACCACTTCACTGGTTGTATTATACCAAGGCAACATTTTCTGGATAATCAAAGGAGTCGGGAATCCCGGATTCTGGGTACTGACCGTGGCAGTCATCAGCCTTGCTTCGGCTCTGGGCTGCTACAAAAATCTTGGCTTGCTGGCGCTCTTCACTCCCAAGGCAGACAGACTGATACTCTGGCTTTGCTGCCTGTCGGTCGGATTCACTCTCAGCTTCTTCGTCACACAACAAATCTTGTTACTCAATGGGGCATTTTTATTGATCGCTCTGGCCGCAGTCCTCCTCACTGCCAGCCTGCTGACCATTTTTTCTCAGGGTGTAAGACCTGCCAAACTGGCTTTACCGGTCACGACCACACTGTTCCTTGCCTTATTCAGCAGCTGGGTCTCAAAGGACTGGCCCAGAGTCATACCCAGTCAGGCAGAACTGGCATTAATTGCTCTGCAATCCATGCTGATTACCGGCCTTTACTGGGTTAACCGCAAACATAAGAATCGTCAGGCTATCTCAATCAACCTGGTCAACAACTACACCGATAAGCGACAAGTCTTTGATCTCGCCCTGCGGAAACACCTTCAGCCCGCCAACAATGCCCTCGCGGATGAAAGGGCCATTCGAAAACGCATCCTGGCAACTCTGGATGCGGTAATGCCCGGAACACCCTCTATGATATTGGTTAAAAATAAAGATCAATGGGGTGTTAGCAGCCATTACCCCAAAGCCGCCCGGATTCTAAAAAGCAGTATTGAGACTATTGAAGATGAGCTAACGGATATCATTGGCTCAGAGCAAGAGCACCATATCCGGCTTGAAGATCGTAACGGCGTTAAATACTGGATATTTTTGCTTCACACCGAAGAAAACCACCATACTCTACTGGTAGTCTCACCGGGAAGCCAGCCCGGGAAATCCTTGAAATGGCAGCAGATAACCAACATCAGCACCCATGCCCGAACCCTGTTTCAGGCCAATCAGCAGGCTCGCTTCTGGAAACTGCAAGCCAGTCTTGATCCACTGACGGGTATTCTGAATCGCAGAGCTTTTACCAATGAGGCCTCAGAGCTGCTTCACCACCCTGCTCGCAAAAATTCTCAGTCCTGCCTGATTTTCATAGATATCGATGACTTCAAGCAGATCAATGACCGTTTCGGCCACCCAGCGGGCGACAGGGTTCTCTCTGACATGGCCAGTCGACTACGAAAAGAGCTTCGTCAACAGGACCTGATTGCCCGCTACGGCGGTGAGGAATTTGTCGTTCTCCTGCCCTACACAGACGCAGTCTGGGGCGTTCAGATCGCTGAGCGACTCAGAAACTCAGCATTACTTTATGAAGGTGGCCCTATTCCACTGAGCATCAGCCTGGGGATTGCTGCCACCGGTCCGCAGACCAACACTCTCGATAAAATACTGAAAGAAGCAGACGACGCCTTGTATCAGGCCAAGCACTTGGGCAAGAACAGAGTCTGTCGGGCATCTTCCTGTGCAGATATGCGGCTATCGGCTCATGAACCAGAGAAAGGTTAACAGCTCGCGAGATAAGAGATTACAAAACGCTTATCCTAAGACGTAAATCTACATATACTGAACCATCATACTGAGACTTTAGAATTAAGAAGTGCTCCCCTGCCAAAAAAAGCGAAATATACGACAATGACCGCCCCTTTCAGTCGCTGGCGACAGCAACGGAATGATGACGAACTCCAGCTTGAAGAACGCGATTTGAACTGGCTGGAGAAAGTGGCACGCGCTCCTCATCAGGAGCCCTGGAGTGTCACTGTAATGCAGTACGCCTGGACTGCAGGTCCGGTCACACTTCTGGCCGCCTTTGCAGGCTACTATATTGCCTACGGCACCATGATGCCGTTGGACAGAACCCTTTATTTCGTTGGCTATTCCATTGTTGCCATTGGTCTGGGTCTGTTCACCAAGCTGATTTACGACGTTACCCACGGCCGACGGATCAATCAAGACAAAAACAACCTGCTCAGCATCATCGACCGAATTCCCGAAGTCATTTATGTAGTGCGCGACCTGGCCCAACGTAATATGGCCAAAGATGCACGTCGCATCCACTCTGCCGGTATTCTTTTGCAAAAGTTCGATCTTGGCCCGGAATGGATATCAGCAGCCATTGAAGATATTACGGGTGACCCTGATCTGGCCCGCAAGGCTGAACAGATTGAAATATTCCGCAGGGCCGGCCTTTATCATAGAATGCGTGACATTGTCCACGAAGTCTCCGAAGACACGGAGCGTTATCATAACGAACTCAAAGAACTTCACCCGCGCATAGCCCAGGCGCTCAAAAACAGATTAAGCGGTATCGTGGCCAGACCCCATGAAGGACAAACCAGGGAGCCTCTGTTCATTGAGCGGATTCTCACTGCCAGTGAGCGGGACAATGAAGAAATAATGACCCTTCACGATGTCGAGGAAATACTCATATTATGCTTCGAGCTGATTTGCGGGCGCAAAATTTCCTGGCTTAAAATTGAGTATACCGGTCGCTGGGACCTGGCCAAGGCTCTGGACAAGCTCGAGGAAGAACGCAATGGTTTCCGGATCAGCCGGGCCAGGGTTTACTCCCGCCTCAAGGCCCTGGCGACCTGGCTCCATAATGTTGATATCCAGAATGGCATTATTACCGATCACGGCCTGAGCCCCCCGAAGTTAGTGGCTGCGGTCAGGGAGTCACTCGACAATCTCAGTTTGCAGGTTCTTCAGGCCGGAGAACTGACCCATAAAACCGGCAAACACGTTATAGCCCTTAACATAAAACGCAAGCAACTCGATAAAGCCATTCAACTCTACAATGAAGCTCATCGTGCCTACCTGAAGCAGGGAAGGGACAGTGAGAAACTCAAACGCGCCCTGAAGTACTGGCAAAAACTCTCCACACTTTATCAGCAAAACCCTAAAGAAAACTTAAAACGAAGCCTGACTATTTCAGAGCAGAGTATCGAACTAGACGATGATACCAGAATGGAGGTCGCGAACCGTCTGGAAGCGTTTTCAAAGGAATCCCGCATAAGGCAAGATAGCTATCGCCCCGCCCTGTCGTCTGCCCGGAGATATTTGACAGAAACACGTGCCAGGGAGGTGGCTATCGAGGTGGCAACTATTCTTGACCCTTACATACATCTTCATGACCCACAAATTCAGAGAGCTATTGAGAGCTCCAATGCTTCCAGCCTGGCTTTTCTTGAGCCGGGTATGAGCGCCAGGACAAAGGCAGCGCTGGGAGAAGCTCTGGCCGCAGATGTTGACAAAAACCTCTCAGCCAGTGCCGAGAAGCTGGCCCAGAACCTGATTCGGTATTATCGTGTTCCCCTGAGTGAGAGAACCATTAACTTTCTGGTAAAAACCTATCAGGCCGATTTACAACGATTGCAATTTATTGCCCAGTTCGAAACTCCAATGAGCGCTAGCCATTCGCTGGATAATATTTCGCCTATCGAAGTCCCTCCTGCCAACAGCAATTGGCAAATCCACCTGTATAACGCCAATAAAATCATTAGCAAATACAGCTCTGCCAGAGTTCATCGCTGACACATCACTTGTCCGGCCGGACAGTGATCACACGGGTGAATATTTCCCATAAACTGATCAGAAATACTGATGAATAGTTATTACAGATATCAGCATCGCTTATAACCCAAAAGCCGGCTTATAACCAGAATGTTTCGTTTTCACACAGTCTTTTACTCTTTATTTTTACAAATCAAGCATTTATCCCCCTAAAAAACACCTTAAAAATAAGGTATTTAAAACATTTTTGATAAAGATCAAACTTTGCCTCTTACCGTGGTTCATCTATGTAACAAATGCGAGTAACATGTGCGCATGTCTGATTAACCAGCCATAGATTGATCCAGACCTGTCTAAGACTCGTATAAGCATGCACCGCTGCGTGGGCTATAAACATGCATTTAACATGTATCTATTATGCTGAATGCGCGGTAACTGCATCACAAAGGACCTCTGTGGCAGCACACATTTTCTGATTTCTGTTAGGGATCTGATTTAACACTGTCATTAACGAGGAGCACCATGATTACAGACGAAATCATTGACCTATCGCGATTCCAGTTCGCGATGACAGCACTCTATCACTTCCTCTTTGTTCCGCTGACCCTGGGCATGACCTTTATTCTGGCGATTATGGAGTCGGTCTATGTTATGACCGGCAAACAGGTCTACCGGGATATGACCAAATTCTGGGGTAAATTATTTGGTATTAACTTTGCCCTTGGTGTCGCTACTGGCCTCACCATGGAATTCCAGTTCGGAACCAACTGGTCATACTACTCTCATTATGTCGGTGACATTTTTGGTGCTCCACTGGCCATTGAAGCCCTGATGGCCTTCTTTCTGGAATCAACATTTGTCGGCATGTTCTTCTTCGGCTGGGACCGACTCAGTAAGGTGCAGCATCTGGCCTGCACCTGGTTAATGGCAATAGGTACTAACCTTTCGGCCATGTGGATTCTCATTGCTAATGCCTGGATGCAGAACCCGGTAGGCGCAGAGTTCAATTATGAAACCATGCGCATGGAAATGACCAACTTCGCAGACCTGATTCTAAATCCTGTGGCTCAGGTAAAATTCATTCATACCGTTTCTGCCGGATATACAACAGGTGCCATCTTTGTACTGTCGATCAGTGCCTGGTATATGCTGAAAGGCCGCGATATTGGTTTTGCCCGTCGTTCATTTGCTGTAGCCGCAGGCTTTGGCTTGGCATCCATCCTGTCTACGCTTTTGCTGGGCGACGAATCCGGTTATGAACTGGGTGACGTGCAGCAAGTCAAGCTGGCAGCGATCGAAGCCGAGTGGGATACCGAACCGGCGCCAGCCGCCTTTACTGTATTCGGCTTACCCAATCAGGAAGAACAGAGAACGGATTATGCGATCAAAATCCCCTACGTCATGGGCATTATCGCTACCCGCTCAACAGACACTGAAGTACTGGGTATCAAAGACCTGGTTGACGACAAGATTCAGAGAATCAATAACGGTATCAAAGCCTACGAACTCCTTGAAAAGCTGAAAAACGGTGAAGACACACCTGAAAACCGTCGAGAGTTTGATAAAGTCGTTGATGATCTGGGCTATGGTCTGCTGCTCAGTCGCTATACCGATGACATTCCAAACGCCACTCCACAGATGGTTCGGCAGGCTGCAGAAGAGGCTATACCGACTGTATGGCCGCTGTTCTTCTCCTTCAGAATCATGGTGGGTCTCGGTGTTCTGATGCTATTGCTGCTAATAACCGCTTTCTACAAAACAGCCCGCAGAACTGAGTACAATAGTCCAACATTCCTCAAACTCTGTTTCTACGCTTTGCCACTGCCATTCATTGCCAGTGAAATGGGCTGGTTCGTCGCTGAGTTTGGCCGTCAACCCTGGTCGATTTCAGGCATTCTACCCACTTACCTGTCTGCTTCCAGCCGAACAGAAATGGATCTGTGGCTCAGTATCATCGGTTTTACTGCGCTCTACAGCATCTGCATCATTATCGAAATTTACCTAATCGTTAAATATGCCCGCAAAGGTCCTAGCAGCCTGCACACCGGCCGCTATCACTTTGAACGCAATCGCTCCGACGATATGGCTCAGGCATAAAAAGGAGGCCCCTATGGACTACGAAGTTCTCAAATTCATCTGGTGGGTTCTGATCGGTGTCCTGTTCATTGGCTTTGCCATAATGGACGGGTATGATCTGGGAACCGCCAACCTGCTGCCCTTCATGAGCAAAACCGACGAAGAGCGTCGTATCATGATCAATGCCGTCGCTCCTCACTGGGACGGTAACCAGGTCTGGCTGATCACTTCGGGTGGCGCACTCTTTGCAGCTTGGCCTAACGTTTATGCCACAGCCTTCTCTGGCTTTTACTGGGCTATGCTGCTGGTTCTGTTTGCACTGATTGTCCGTCCTCTGGCTTTTGATTATCGTTCCAAGGTAAAACCTGAGCAAACGAAATACTGTGACTGGGGGTTGTTTATCAGCGGTATAGTCCCTTCTCTGGTATTCGGCGTAGCCTTTGGCAACCTGTTTCAGGGCTTTGGCTTTAATCTGGACGACACCATGCGCTCTAGCTTTACCCAAGGCTTCTTTTCACTGCTGAATCCCTTTGCTCTTCTTTGCGGTGTTGTCAGTGTTTCTATGCTGACGATGCAGGGCTCTGTGTGGCAGAGCATGCGTTCTGGCAGTCCGATCAAAGAACGCGCAAGCATTGTCGCTCGTCTGTCTGCCCTGGCAACCATTGTCACCTTTGCACTGGCGGGTGTCTGGGTAGCCAATCTGCCCGGCTTTGAAGTTGTCAGCGGTCTGGTTATGAATGGCGAAGCCAACCCACTGACCAAAACGGTTCACATTGCAGACGCGGGCATCTGGCTGGCTAATTACACCAAGTACCCGATTATGCTGATTGCACCGGTCATGGGTTTTACTGGAGCCCTCGGTGTCTTCCTGCTGGCTAAAAGCCGTCTTCACGGACTGACCTTTGCCTGCAGCTCAATCACTCAGGCTGGGATTATCATGACAGCCGGGTTCTCGCTGTTCCCGTTCATCCTGCCATCCAGCACCCACCCTAACGTCAGCCTGACGCTGTGGGATGCAACGTCCAGTTATCTGACGCTGGGTATCATGACAGTGGTTGCCCTGATCTTTGTTCCCATCATTCTGGGTTACACCATCTGGTGTTTCTACAAATTATGGGGCCGTATGACAGCAGAGCACCTTAACGAAAACACGCACTCACTGTACTAAGGAGGTCAGACTATGTGGTATTTTGCCTGGATTCTGGGCGTACTTCTGGCGTGTGCCTTTGGTATCATCAATGTCATGTGGTATGAATTTCACACCGATCATTTTGATGAAGAGACCGGGGAGCCAATCAACAAGGATTGATGTTGGTCTTTGGGAGTGATTCTTTGTTACTCCCAAACTCGATTTCAGTTCTTGGATATTCACAACAAAAAAGTAACGATTGAGAATCCTGACCTGAGGTCAGATCCAGTTGTTCGGAATGCATGACGCCACACTGATGCAAAGCAGCAATGTGCCGTTGTGCGCTGTGTACAATCGAGAAACGTAACTGTTTATTCATACAGCACTTTCGTATATGCTGCATATACATAAACAGGGTTGGTATTGATGACACTCATGGCTGAAGAACGTATAACAAGTGCTGAAGATTGTTGCGGTATGCGTTTAGAGGCCGGTTTATCACCAAAATCTCTTGAAACTACCAATATTGGCTCACCAAACCAGCGGTTTCAGCAACAGCAAGATCCTTGTATTGAGCATTGAGTACGCAGCTACTGCTGTTTCAGTTCACCCCTGTCTCGCATCTTACAAGTTAAGATCAGCAAGCAACTGAAAGCTGGTTGGGGCTACGCCGAGCATCTCGATTGCTCGGGTATAGTGCTTGAAACTCTGCACGCTGTGGACTGGAGCCAGCTTGACCTTAGTGAGCAGCTGGCATTGTTAAAAATGCAAAACAAAAGCTCCTGGTTTTACCGCAGAATATAATGTTCACATTCTGGTTTACTCTGAGCAGCATGAAGCGATGGAGTCGGCCATTTTCCACGAAAAACAGCTGAAGAAATCCTGATATACCTGATGCTTCGCGGCTCCGGTTATGGCAAGGCCATTGCCGAATTTTACGAAATTCCCTCAAACTCCGTGCAAAAGCAGCTTGTCCGGCTTAAAGAAGATGGTGTTTTGGTGAGTCACCTGATTGGTAAGGTCAGAGAATATCAGCTTAACTCCCGATATCCTTTCCTGTCACCATTGCAAGAACTACTTAAGTCGGCTCTACCTGCTTATCCGGATTCCATGATCCAGAACCTCACCATAACCAGAAGCCGCCCCAGAGCATCTGGCAAACCGACTGTCGCTATCCCACCAGGAGATCATTAATTTAAGGATTAAATCATGACAGATTTTAGTGGCACACTTATTATTGAACTGGCTGCCATTGTCGCCAATCATCTTAAGCAGCATGACATTCGAGTGGTTTTGGTGGGTGGTTTGGCCGTTGAAATTTACAGTGAAAATCTATACCTGACCAGAGATATTGATATGGTTAATATCAGCTACGACGCCTCAGAATCGTTGAAAGCCGCAATGGCTGAATCAGGATTCTTTAAACAAGGCAGCGTGTTTATCAATGAGTCAACGCAGATTTGTGTTGAGTTTCCTTCCGCGCCTCTCGCTATTGGAAACAAGATTGTTGAAGAAACCACTGTCGCTCATTCAGAGCAAGGCGACATACCCATTTTGTTTGCCTCCGATGTCATTAAAGATCGACTTCTGGCTTATTTTCACTGGCAAGACCGCCCCTCTCTGGTTCGGCCACTGGCCATTATGATTAACCATGAAGTCATAAGTAAATTCATGGCTTGTTACTGTTTAGTCGGTATCAATAGCTACCAATGTGGCATTGATTACCGGGAATGAGAGGAGCCCATTTAATTCGTTATGTGGCTAAAGAATATCAAAATCAAGAAATAATACTTTTGTCTAATTAACACCCATTTATATCTGTGCATAATTAACAGCTAACAGATTATAGATTTCATATAGAGGGGGTGCTATATGTATTCAACTGGTGATTTAGTTTCGTTAGCAACTGGTTTTTTTGGTGCAACTACTGGTTGCTCAGAAAATGTTTTGAGTGTTTATAGAAAAAAAAGTGGAAACCCAAAACTGCTTGGCTTATCACTAATTCCCACAAATGTAGATTTAATAGTAAATAAAGAAAATGAAGCATCTATTAATCTTCCTGCAAAAAGCCTTGCAGACAGAGCTGCTAAAGTCGCAACACCTTTAAGAAGAATTATTGCTCATGGTGCATCTTCTATGATGGTTACGGGACAAGAAGGTTTTAATTCAAACAACCCTTATTCAAAAGAAGCTAATATGAGTTTAATTTCTGGAATGGTATAATAATGAACAATTCCATTAAATTTATAAAACAACCATACATTATGCAGCCACATAAATCGGGTAAGAGCTGGTCTTTCTCCAGCTCCCCCCAAACCACACCGTCATGAGGGCCCTATTTGTTTGGCATAAAATATAAATTAACATCTTGGGTATTAATATGTCATCTAAAATAGACTGACTGATAAACCATACCTCTCCAGCCTCTCTGACCGCCCCCTGATTTGTAGGAAAAATCAGAAGAAGCGACAACTAACCTGACACAGGGGGTGCTAACCCGTGCTTAGCCAATCTTCATAACAAAACAAGGTAACTCGCTGATTTACCAAGAAAGAAAGTATGTAGAAAAGTGGACGATAAAGACTTAAACGACAAAGATTAAATATTTTCTACTGCTTGAAGGGAAGCTAGCTCTCATAGAGAACCAGTCTAAAAAAACGTCCGTTTTTTTAGACTGGCAGTCATTTCGTCAATAATCGACATAGCAGATGGTCGGCAAAGTTTGAAAGATACCTCCGTTTAATGCAGGACCAAAACGCGGGCTTTTTTAAAGTCCAAATGTTTCTATTCTCAAACCGGTGCAGCTAACAAAGGATTTGTCTATCAATATCATAGAAACAAACAATTATAAAAATATTCTCTAATTGTTAATCTACATTCGATAGGAAATGTCTAATAAAAAGTGTCTAAAAAAGAGAAAATGCGTCATGAAACCAAGTGATTTTTTTAAAGTCTCTGCACTGGCGGGTATTGTCGCCCTTAGTTTTGCACAAACTGCACTAAGTCAGGAAATGACCAAGCCTGGAGGCACTGTGGGTGTCGGTAAAATAATACCCAATCAAGCAAAATCTAACTTGTTCTGGTGGCCTAATCAGCTGGATCTAACCCCTCTGCGTGATCACGACTCACGTTCAAACCCTTTGGGTGAAGGTTTCAATTATAAGGAAGCCTTCAAAGCATTGGATATGGATGCACTGAAAAAAGATATTGATTCAGTACTCACTGATTCACAAGATTGGTGGCCTGCTGACTGGGGCAACTATGGTCCTTTCTTCATCCGCATGACCTGGCATGCAGCGGGCACTTACAGAACACTGGATGGGCGCGGTGGTGCAGGTGGCGGTCAACAACGTTTTAATCCACTAAACAGTTGGCCAGACAACGGTAACCTGGATAAAGCACGTCGCCTATTGTGGCCCGTTAAGCAAAAATACGGCGAAGCCATTTCCTGGGGCGATTTGATTGTTTTGGCGGGTAATGTCGCATTGGAAAATATGGGTTTTAAAACCTACGGATATGCCGCCGGTCGTGATGATGACTGGGAGCCGGATTTAGTTTACTGGGGCCCGGAAGTCGAAATGTTAGCAAGTGACCGTCGCAGTGAAAACGGTAAACTTAAAAAGCCTCTGGCAGCGGTTCATATGGGCCTGATTTATGTCAATCCGGAAGGTCCAGCCGGTGTACCCGATCCAAAAGCATCGGCAATCAATATTCGCGAATCATTTGGTCGCATGGCAATGAATGATGAAGAAACTCTGGCTCTGATAGCTGGAGGGCATACTTTTGGTAAAATGCACGGCGCTCACAAACCCAAAGATTGCGTAGGTCCTGAGCCAGGTGCTGCACCTATTGAGGAACAAGGCTTTGGCTGGAAAAACAAATGTGGTAAAGGTCACGCTGAAGATACAGTAACCAGTGGTTTAGAAGGAGCTTGGACCCAGTTACCCACTCGTTGGACATCGTTGTATCTGTCTAATTTACTGCAGTTTGACTGGAAACTCAGCACCAGTCCAGCAGGCGCAAAACAGTGGATTCCCACTGATGAATCGTTGCACAAAGCGGTGCCAGATGCCCATGTAGAAGGTAAATTCAACCCTCCAGTAATGACCACTGCTGACCTCGCCCTCAAAGAAGATCCGGCTTACCGCAAGATTGCTGAGCGCTTTCTAGAAGATCCCGAAGAGTACCGTCTGGCATTTGCGAAGGCATGGTACAAGCTGACTCACCGGGATATGGGACCTCGTGATAACTATCTGGGAGACGACTTCCCTAAAGAAGACCTAATTTGGCAGGATCCCATTGACAAGCCAGACTACAAATTGGTTTCGGAACATGACGTAAAGAAACTGAAAAAAGAAATTTTGAAATCAGGTTTAAGCGTATCTGAACTGGTGCGCGTTGCATGGGGGGCAGCAGCTTCCTATCGTGATTCAGACATGCGTGGTGGAGCCAATGGTGCCCGTATTGCTTTGGCACCTCAAAAAGACTGGGCAGTGAATAACCCTGCGGAAGTAAAAAAAGTCTTGGAAAAACTGCAAGTCATCAAAGATGATTTCGACGGCTTTCGCAAGAAAATTTCACTAGCAGATTTAATTGTACTAGGCGGTGCCGCAGCAGTGGAAAAAGCGGCAAAAGACGCAGGTGTAATTGCAACAGTACCCTTTGTACCTGGTCGTGGCGATGCGACTCAGACACAAACCGACGTAAACTCCTTCAACCTGCTGAAACCGCAGGCAGATGGCTTCCGTAACTTCTATTCCAGTAATTATTACAGGTCACCTACTGAAGCTCTGGTGGACAAAGCCGATCAACTAGCCCTGACAGTGCCTGAAATGACTGTTCTGGTGGGTGGCTTACGTGTTCTGAATGCCAATACTGGTGGTAGTCTTCACGGAGTTTTTACGGATAAACCAGGCACTCTTAGCAACGACTTTTTCGTCAATCTGTTGGACATGTCTACCCGCTGGCTTAAAGCAGATACAGAAGGCGTTTATGAAGGTGTTGATCGTAAATCAGGTGAGGTGAAATACTCGGCGACACCGGTGGATTTGATTTTCGGTTCTAGTTCAGAGCTCAGGGCTGTGGCTGAAGTTTATGCCTTTGACAATGCCAAAGAGCGCTTTGTGAAAGACTTCATTGAAGCCTGGACCAAAGTAATGACAAATGACCGCTTTGATTTGCAATAAGCGACATCAACAGATAAGGCCGCATTTTGCAGCCTTATCTTAGGGGCGGTGTTTTTCAAGATAGCTGTCTGCCACTGCCAGCAAAGACAGCATTTGCTCCCGAGTGGGAACGCTGCCGTTATGCTGCCGAAATGCAGTCTGCACCAAGGTATTCAGCAACTCAAGGAGGCTAAACTGTTTCCTTATCTTCTTGCCGATAAAACTTATTCTTAAAAGAGCATCAGGAGATAAGATGGCTGGAAAAGTTATTAATTCGCTCAAAACCGTCTACAGGTCAGTCAAAAGCCTGACCTGAATCAACGGACTTACTTTTTCATCCAGGCCTCGGACCAGTGCAAACCAGTTCCCGGAGCGTAATACAAAGAAGACTGATTACACCAACCAGAGTACGGAAAAGGCTTGCACTGATAGACCCCGCCATCTGTGCCAAGAACAACTGTATCAGGCTGATAGGTACCTTTACCTTCCGGATACTTATATTCGTAATCCGGTGTCGGAAGGGGTGTGGGTGCGTTATCCGCTTTTATGACTGAAGTGGATGCTGAGTGTTTGGTGTCCGGAGCCCAGATACGATTGCTGAACAAGTTGCCTTCATCATACATCAAATGATCCATGTCCTGATGCCAGATACCAATGAAGGCTTTACCCCGATTGCGATCATTCACCTTCAGTGCCAACTCTGTGGTCCAAAGGTTAAAGTCGGCATTGCTGCTGGTAATTGCAATCTGCTCATCAGTCACTTCTTTACCTGTACCGTCAAAGAGTCGGAAGCGGACCGTATCACCTACTTCAGCAATATCGTGCCCGTTGCTCACAAAAGTTCCAACATTCACCAACTTAGGCATAGGATCTGGATCTGGATCTGGCGAAGGTGTTGGAGGCGGTGTAACTCCACCACCGCTGAAAGTAATGTCTGAACAGTTATAGAATCCTTCACCCGCAGGATCAGCTCGCTGCCAACGCACATAAAGAATACCGGTACCGCTTCTTCCTTCGGGAATGTTGATATCCATCTCGAAATACCCGTTCACTACGGGCAGATCATCATGGCTGCTGATCAATTCGAGGTCTGACCAGTGCAACCGTTGTGAGGAAGAATCAAAGCCGGGTTTGGTCAGATAAATACGCCAGTAGCTGGGGTTGTGAGGTGCAGTTGCCCTGAATCTCAGTGTGTGAGTACCGGCAGACAATTCAGTCTTCTGCCATTCTGAGGAAGGAATATCCATGCCCGCTTTAGCGGCAGACCCAGCACTGCAAAGATTACCATCTGTCACAACTGACCTGACAGCTGCGTTATTATTATAATCAATGACATTAGCAGCAAACTCATTCTTCTGAACAAAAGGGTACGTCCCAGATTCCAAAAACGCAGCACGACAAGCTATATTGGGAATCGTGGAACCATCCTGATTACCCCAATACCCCCCATCATCTGCACAGATAGTCTGTCTTGCTTTAGGAAATTCAGTCCAGCCATGGCCAATAGCCATACTGGAAAACACGGCAGTGGTCAGCGATGCCACTCCGACAAAAGAAGTTTTTATCATTTTTATTATCATCTTCTACCCTGACAAAAGCCATAAAATATAAATACGACTTTCACATACTAATGCCAAAACAATGACAACAAAACCTGCGAATAATACCTACTAATACGCAATACTCTCAGCGAAAGCCGCACCGGAGAATTTCTGTGGAACAACAACTCTCTTTTTCAGACAGCAAGTTCACCCAGAAACAACGCGAAATCAGTCGAAAGCTTTTTCTGGAACTTATGAACACTTGGTTAATGGATATGAGTCTTGTTCTCTGAGAAGGAACATTGATTAACGGCACGATTATCGAGGTGCTAACATCGACAAAGAATAAAGCCAGACATTGTGATCACCTGTGCGGCCTCCTAAACTACATCAAGCTAGGAAAAGTAATCGACGACAGTTTGGCATAGCAGTAGCTGAGAAAAGGTTAGAGGAGTACATTGAACAATACAGCAAGGTTTACAATAGTCAATAATTCACACCATTGGTATTAATGTTCCATTTATACAAACCATTAGATTTGGCATAGAGTGTAAATTAACATCTTGGGTATTAATATGTCATCTAAAATAAACTGGCTGATAAATCACACCTCTCCAAGTTCTCTGGTGCTTCAGCGATGGCTAACGGAGAATGGTATCGACTATTCTCTGGCTCAGAAATATGCCAAGAGCGGCTGGCTGAAGAGGCTCAGCTCTAGTGTTTACTATCGCCCAGAGCCCAGTGGCGAGATTAAACCTGACTGGCCAGATGCATTACAAGCCCTGACTCAACAGTTACAGTTGCCAATACACCTTGCAGGTCTTAGCAGTCTGACTCACCAGGGACTTGGTCATTACCTGCAACTGCATTCAGAACAAGTCTGGGTCGGTACCAAAAATAAGCAAATCCTGCCTAAATGGTTTCGAGAATTTTCCGAACAGCCTTGGTTATATAGTGGGAACCACAAGCTTTTTGAACTCACCGACAGAGATTTCACGAAAGTGACAGTAAAAGGAAAGGAGATCAAAGCCAGCCGCCCGGAACTCGCAGCTTATGAAGTGGTCGACGCTAAACACTTTATATGGAATCTCAATTCGAGACAGTGAAACATTAGTTGCAATGGGGCGTGTTATTGGCGATGGAGTATGTAATTTCGAAATCGTAGACGTTGCGGTAGATCCGAGTTACCAAGGTCAGGGTCTGGGACGAAAAGTCATGGAATATATAGATAGCTATTTGTCCTCCGTCGCACTCGGTAACTTTCCAGGTACATATGTTTCAATGATTGCTGATGAGCCAGAATTCTATCAAAAACTAGCAGCCTGTCGGACTTAAGGCTGTCCTACTGCGGTTGCAATAAATTGGTCTAAAAATTCCTGCTTCTTCGTCAAATAGCTCGCTATTCTCCTCAGAAGCAGAAATTTTTATCCTCAATTTCTTGCAATCCTCGCTACGGACGCTTAAGTCCGACAGGCTGCTAGGCTACAAACTTGTTTCTCCTGCAAGTCAGGGGATGACCAAAAAGTTCAAACCCCACACATAACGAGTGAACAATGGACAATTCTATTCATATTTGTTGCATCACTGACCATCGCAATTACTGGCCCAGGCATAATACTCACAATATCCAACGCAGTTAACTATGGGATTTCTGGAGCAGTATGCTCCGCACACATCGAAGCAGCTCTGTCAATATCAATACCCACTTGACTGACTTATTGGAAAAAAACGTGCCCGTGAGAGTGCACCTCTAACGGGGCGGAGGCTCATGCCTCCATGTTCCGTCTCTACCATAATGCAACTGCTTAATTTGTTGTAAACCGAGCAGATTTTCAACTCTGAAGTCAAGTGGCTGCCTATTTTCAAAAGCGTTTATCCATTCTAAACCGGATAAACCGGTAAAAAGCTTTTCACCTCTATCCAAAGCCTTTTGATCCATAATTATATATCCAATGTCGTTTCCAAATATGCTGCATTTGTTTAAATCTAAAGAACCTGCCATTTCTTTATAACTATCAAATGCCTCACCACTTGAAAGATATTCATAAAGTGAGTCAGCTGATTTCAGTAAGTAATCAGAGTTAAAACGCTGCATTTTTTCGCAATAGAATCCTTCATGCAAAAAATAATTGATATGACGAGCAATTCTAGAAGGGACATGATCACTATGAAAAGAATTAACAAACCTAAATCTATTAGAAACCACACTGCCCAGCCTGAAACCATTTGCTGCTATTTGATACAGAGGTCTACGTATGAATGTATTATCAATATCTGAATATATTATGCTTTTTCCTTTCATTAATTCTAGCCTTTTTATATATTCAAACTTAGATTCTTCTTTTGCTTTATTTTTTACTGCACTTAAAACAAAAGGAAATTCTTTACATATTACACAACGAACGTCATCGATCAGCTGTGAACTATTGGTTTCGAGACAATATTTACAGTCACTAAGAAAATCAAGATCTTTCTCTAGACTGAGCATTATTATATTTTCATGCTTTTTAAATAAAGTCCTCATCTTTATCAATTCAGACTCCTGCATATCTCTTTCAAGATATACAATAAACACAGGCACATCCCATTGTTTTAATTTTTCAGCTTGCTCTTCAATTCGCCTAACATAGTTTAAACCTTTAATATGCTCTGGGTTATTACTACCATCAAAGATTCCTGTGCCATATTTAGCCCACCATGTATGAAATACAGGCCCGGGAGGTACTATTCTTAAATTCAAACTTTCAACTTGTTCCCAAGTGTCTATCCCTGAAAACTTAAGCGAGTCTATCATTGTTTGATAGGATACTACATCAACATCTAAATCAGACTGAGTACACAAAAGTTGATCAACTATTTTTTTATGTAAAGGAGAACTATGCACCCTTTCAACAGAATATTCCTCTATCTTTTTTCTTGCCCCCAATGTTTTTGGCTTTAATTCATCATCACTTTTAACGAGAAGGTTTTTACTGGAAGGATCTATTGTCACAGGAGAATATGCAGTTCCATCTACCGTTTGAGACGATGCCATAGTTGACACAGTTAATATTGGTTTGATAGATGAATCCATGCTTTAACCCTTCCTTGATAAAGATACATACATACTTGGAGCCAAATTCTTCTAGAAAAGTTCATAACAGCATCGACAGGCCCGCTAACCTCCCCCTCAACAGCCTAATCTAATGACGCAGCCTTCCCAACCAGCTTGAGCTTCCAAAGCTCCTGGATGGCTACATTGTAGAGCTCACAGTAAAACCGCAAAGCATGACTCGGGGCTTGGGCCTGCTTTAAGGAAATAGCCAAGGTACGCTTGCGCTGTAAGCACTGGGAGACAGGGTCAATCAGTCTACACTATCAACCACCTTCGTATCTTCATTTAACTGGCTCTTTGATGACGACACTTTGCTGCTACGACTATTTTCCAGAAGCCAGCTTCTGAACACTTCTGCCTTGGGATGCATGTACTGGCGGGCAGGCGCAGTGAGATAGAATCCCTCAGAAGTCCTGACTCTCTGTGGCAATGGCGCCACCAACTCACCACTGGCCAACATTCCTGCGACAAGTGACGTCCGGCCCAGTGCAAAACCCTGACCATACTTCGCCATTTCCAGTGCTGTAATCAGGGTATCAAACTGCATGCCTGAAGAGTTTTCGTGGAATTCACAACCCAGCTGCTTGAACCAGTACCCCCAGCCTTCTTCATAACCAATGACATGCAACAGGGTATGACCTGATAGCTGTTCCGGACAATCGGGCAGTGGCAGCCCTCTGGCCAAGACCGGACTGCAAACAGGAAAGAGCTCGTCCTCTGTTAAACAATCAGACTTAAGACCCGGCCAGTCGCCCCGTCCATAACGTATTTCAAGGTCTGCTTCCCTGTCCTTGTCCTCCGCCCAGATATTACTGGTAAAACGTATGCCGATCTCAGGAAACTCTTCTCTGAAACGGCCCATTCTAGGAGCCAGCCAGGTCGTAAAAAAGACCAGATTCACCCTGACAGTCAGCAATCTGTCCCTGCCCTGACCAAACAGCTCTTCCGTAGCCACGGCCAGCGAGCTGACTGCTTCATGAACAGCGGGAAGATAAGCCATACCGGCTTCCGTCAATTCCAGCCCGCGGGGAAGCCTCTTGAACAGGGCTACTCCAAGCTGAGACTCAAGACCTTTGACCTGCTGGCTGACCGCAGCCTGGGTAAGATTCAATTCATTGGCTGCATGGGTAAAGCTGAGCAGTCGGGCAGACGCCTCAAAGGAGCGCAGCCAGTTCAGTGGGGGTAGTCGCTTCTTCACTGTAATAATCACTGCAGGGCGAGAGCCTGCAGTATTATTCCCAAACATCCGAAAGACAGTTCATTTTTTGTAACAAACCTGTAATCAAACTGATTCCGGGGCTATTACCTCAACTCTGCTTACTTCATGGTGGGCATCGAAAACTGTACACTTTCCCGGACACCCGCTGAAGGCCAGCGCTGGGTAATGGTCTTGCGACGTGTATAAAAACGCACCGCATCCGGACCATAAGCATGGAGATCACCAAACAGTGAGCGCTTCCAGCCACCAAAGCTATGATAGGCCACTGGCACTGGCAAAGGCACATTGATACCCACCATTCCTACCCTGATGTGATCGGAGAAATAACGAGCAGCCTCCCCATCCCGGGTAAAGATGCAGGTACCATTACCGTATTCATGACGATCAATCAGATCCATGGCTTCCTGCATACTGTTGACTCGGACAACCTGCAGGACGGGGCCAAAGATTTCGTTCTGATAGCTGGTCATTTCTGGCGTTACCCTGTCAATAAGTGTACCACCGACAAAGTAACCTTCCTGATAGCCGCAGACATCGGGCTGGCGACCATCAACCACGATCTCGGCTCCCTGCTCTTCGGCACTGTCAATGAAACCGACTACTTTTTCCTGATGCTGTCGGGTAATGACCGGTCCAAAATCATTTGAGCTGTCGTTGTATGCACCCACTTTCAGGGACTGCATGGCTTCTGTCAGCTTGCCTACCAACTGGTCGGCCGCTTCATCACCCACAGCAACGGCTACAGACAATGCCATGCAGCGCTCGCCGGAGGAACCAAAAGCTGCTCCCAGCAGCTGATTAACAGCATTGTCCATATCGGCATCCGGCATTACGATCGCATGGTTCTTGGCACCACCCAATGCCTGGCATCTTTTGCCATTAGCTGTCGCTGTCGTGTAGATAGTCTCAGCGACGGGGGTAGATCCAACAAAGCTGATAGCCTCGACTCTTTCATCATGTAGCAGTGTATCCACAGCTTCCTTGTCACCATTGACAACATTCATGACACCTGCAGGCAGACCGGCTTCTTGCAGCAGTTGAGCCACGAACAGGGTTGAACCTGGTACCCGCTCGGAAGGCTTCAAAACAAAGGTATTGCCGCAGACAATGGCCATCGGGTACATCCAAAGTGGCACCATGACCGGAAAGTTGAAGGGAGTGATCCCGGCAACAACCCCCAGAGGCTGAAACTCACTCCAGGAATCAATGCCAGGTCCGGCATTGCGACTGTGCTCTCCCTTTAACAGCTCTGGCGCACCGCAAGCATATTCAACATTTTCAATACCGCGTTGCAGCTCCCCCATGGCATCGTGGGAGATCTTGCCATGCTCCTGACCGATCAATTCACAGATACGTTCGGCATTCTGCTCGAGGAGTTCCTTGAACCGGAACATGATGCGGGCACGCTTTATCGGAGGCGTGTTTCTCCAGGCAGGGAAAGCTGCTTCTGCGGCGGCAACCGCCTCTTCTACTCTAGCTTTGGAAGCCAGAGCAACCTGCTTTTCAGCCTGTCCGGTTGCCGGGTTATAAACCGCCTGATGACGTATATCATCATTGACTTCACTACCATTGATCAAGTGGCCAATCGTGTTCATTTTTTCACTCTCTTGTTATTATCAGAAATGGTTTTCTTGGCTCGCGACTGTCTTGTTTGGTTTTGGCTTAGTCCCAGAGCTGCTGGTAAATCGTTTTAATCTCTTCTGCGTCAGGCACCCTGGGATTATTAGCCGGTGAACCGGATGCCAGAGCCTGTAATGCCATGATGTCCAGCACATCAAAAAATGCATCTTTATCAATGCCAAATTCCTGTGGACCGGGAACTGAAAGCTCGTCATTCAGAGCTTTAAGCTCGATCAGCAGCTTCTGGTTTGCTACGTCATCAGTGTCTCCCTGTTCAGCGACGCCCATAGCCCGCGCACAGTCAGCATAGCGATCAGGCGCAGCGGGAATTGAATACTTAGTCACAGCCGGCAATAGCATGGCATTGGACAAGCCGTGGGGAACATGGAAAAAAGCGCCAATAGGTCTGCTCATACCATGCACCAGAGCCACCGAAGCATTGGAAAAGGCGACACCCGCCAGAGTTGAGCCCAGCATCATGGCTTCGCGGGCTTTTTCATCCTTGCCATTGTGATAAGCAGTTCGAAGGTTCGGTGCAATCAGGCGCATGGCTTCCAGAGCCTGACTGTCACTGTATAAACTGGCTTTTTTACTGACGTAGGCCTCCATGGCGTGGGTCAGTGCATCAATACCTGTGTCTGCTGTCGTTCGGGCAGGCACACTCAATGACAGGTTATAGTCCACCAGTGCCGCTGTCGGCATATAAGCAGCCCCGACACAGAGCATTTTTTCGTCGCAGGTTTCATCCGTGATAATGGTGACTCGAGTGGCCTCAGAGCCCGTACCGGCAGTGGTGGGTATGGCAATCACCGGCAGTCCGGGCTGATCCATGATCCTTGGGAACTTATAATCCCGCATTTCACCGCCATGGCATGACAGTACAGCTATTGCCTTGGCGCTGTCGATAGGACTACCTCCACCCAGAGCGACAATACAGTCGTAGTTTTCCTGCCTGGCCATTTCAACACCCGCCCGTATGGAACCGACGGTGGGTTCCGGTACGGTATCTGCAAAAACACTGGACTCAATGTCGTTTTTTGTCAGACAGTCCTGCAGTGTCTGGACATAACCCAGCTGAACCATCATGGCATCAGTAATAATGAGAGGCCTTGTACAACTCAAACTGGCCAGTACATCAGGAAGAGCCTGGCTGGCCCCCGCCCCCACCTGCATGATGCGGGGCAAAATCACTCGTGTAGACATAACAAACCTCTTGTAATCGACTGAAATGACGTGCAAATCTTGCTCACAGTCCATATCTATCAGGAACGTCCATCTCTTGCCATTGAGACCCCGTAATCCTCCCCACCTGGTAAAGCCTCCTCGCGCAGGGCTTTGATAAGACCATAGGTGGCAAGAAGCAGAATGATCGAGAATGGCAGTGCCGCAACGATAGAGGCTGTTTGCAAAGCCTTAAGACCACCGGCGTACAGTAGAACGGCTGCCGAGGCACCAATCACCAGTCCCCAGAACACTCTGAACCGGGCAGGCGGATTGTCACTCCCCATAGACACCAGGGTACAAATCACCAGAGTCGCCGAGTCCCCGGAGGTCACAAAATAAGTCACCAGCATGATGGTGCAGATGCTCGCCATCAGCACGGACATCAGCTCACTCTCAATTAGCAGTTTCAGAGTGGTAAACAGAGCAGTAGTGATATCTTTGTTCACAGCCTCTGTAACACCGCCGTCACCGTAAAGCTCCAGATAGAAGGCGCTGTTGCCAAATATAGTGATCCAGAAAGCTGCCAGTGTCGTAGGTGCCACAAGAACACCAAGAATAAATTCACGAATGGTCCGGCCCTTGGAGATACGGGCAATGAACATGCTGACAAAAGGCCCCCATGCAATCCACCAGCCCCAATAGAAGATGGTCCACCACCCCTGCCATTGGGCATCTGGCTCTGGATCAACCCACAACCCCAGGGAAACGGCATTCAACAGATAGTCACCGGTATTGGTAAAGAATGCCCCCAGCAGATAGGCAGTCGGACCAAAGATAACGAACAGCCCCAAAATGACTATGGTCAGATGCATATTGAAAACACTCAGGATACGAATGCCTTTGTTCAACCCGGTCAATACTGAAAGAGTTGCCACTACCGAGATAACTGCAATCAGGATGACCTGATGAGTGGTGGACACTTCTATGCCCAGAAGATAGCCCAACCCGGCGTTCATCTGTTGTGCACCCAGTCCCAGTGAAGTAGCTATGCCGAAAACGGTTCCGAATACTGCCAGCAGGTCAGCTGCATGACCTATAGGCCCATAAATCCTGTCGCCAAAGATGGGGTAGAGACTTGAGCGGATAGTGATGGGAAGCCCTTTACGATAGGCAAAGTAGGCCAGAATCAGACCAGTCACAGAAAACAATCCCCAACCATGCAAACCCCAGTGAAAAATTGAGATTCTCATGGCAACCTGAGCCGCTTCTACCGTCATAGCCTCGTCTTCGCTGATAAACGGGTTGCTTTGAAAGTGGTAAATCGGCTCGGCAATACTCCAGAATAGAATGCCAATACCGATGCCAGCACCAAACAACATGGAAAACCAGGTAAAATTACTGAATTCCGGTCTGTCATCATCACTGCCCAGACGAATATCTCCATAGCGGCTGAACACCAGCCAGATAGAAAAAAACAAGAAAAAAGACATTATCCCTATGTAATACCAGCCCAGATCCGAAGCAATAAAGTTTTTTGCCGCTGAATAAATGCCATCGGCGTATTCAGGATCAGCAACGGTAAAAACAATAAATGCCAGAACCAACAATGCGGAACCAACGGCCATCACTGGATTGGCTCCCGCGAGTAAGCCAGCATACGACGTCGTATTATTATTATTCATTATGCTTTGCTCTTTTTGGGTTCACGAACAACCATGACCGAACACTTTGCATGGTGACTACTGACCAGATTCATAGCGTTGGGGAGCGAGTGCTCCCAGAGGCTTTCACAGCTTCGATCTATGAGAATTAATATATTTTTATTTTTATTACTCATTTTCAACCTTCTATTTGAGGCATTTACCCTCAGGAACATCATCAAATGTGACTTGCATATCGGAGCGCGCCACCATTATCAGTGGCTGGAAAAAGAATGAGAAACAATAAAATAGATACCTGAGACCACATTATTTTTATAGCTAGACGGAGAAGGAGTTCACCTTTCAATTCGGAAATGCCCATTAAAGCTCGACATCAGCCAGTTTATTTTGAATCAACTCTCGTTTAAGTTACGGTAAGAATGGCAAGCACTTTTTTCAGCAATAAAAAAAATAAGGTCTCAGGGGTGTTTTTTTTTGCTGGTCGATCGTGCCATCCATTCATACCATTTTTCAGGCATAAACGCGTGCAATGAGCGCACCGTATTTTAATAAAACGCCGCCTCTTTTTGACAGGATTACCAGATGCACAATAAGAATAAATTGCCATTGAATGGTGTCAGGGTTGTTGATTTTGGCCAGCAAATTGCCGGTCCGGCTGTTGCCATGGTGCTGGCCGATCTGGGTGCAACCGTCGTCCATGTTGATCCACCAGAAGGTCCTCAATGGGACCATCCCGCCAATGCTGTTCTAAACAGGAACAAACTCTGCCTGAGGCTTGACCTGAAAACTGAGTCTGGCTTGCTTCGGGCACTGTCATTGATTGAAAAAGCCGATATCATCATTGAGAGCTTCAGACCCGACGTTATGAAACGTCTGGGCATTGATTTTCAGCAATTGAGAGAGTCGCGCCCGGATCTGATTTCACTGTCCATTCCCGGCTTTGCCAGTAATGACCATTTGAGAAGAGAATGGAAAGCCACTGAAGCAGTTGTTGCAGCTACTGCTGGTGCCTTCACAGATATGGGATTCAACCGCATCCTGATGGGTTTGAACCCGAGCTTTTCTCCTCTTCCTCTGGCATCTTCCTATGCCACATCGCTGGCTGCCAGTTCAGTGGTTCTGGCACTTAACGCCCGAGAAAAAACCGGCAGAGGCGATCACATTGAAGTCCCTATCATTGCCGCCATGATGGAAGGCCTATCCTATAACTCTTACGTGGTCGAGGGACTGCCAGAGCGCTACAAAACAATGCGTGAGCATGAAATTGAGCATCGCAGGAGCAACAACATTTCCATGGATCTTGGTTACAAAGAGCTTCAGGAGTATTTGGACCCCTTCTACCGAACCTACAAATGCGCCGATGGCCGTATGTTCTATTGCGTATGCCCATCTCACCGTAATCATGCTCGCCGTTGCCTGGAGGCTCTGGGTATTTATGAAGAATTACTGGCTGAGGGACTTCCGGATGTTGAAGACCTGCACCTGCCCATTAGGGAGTGGGACGGTGAAACGTCCATAGGCGTCTATCCATTACCGAAGAAATGGGCTGACATCATCTCAGCAAAAATGAAGAAAGTCTTCCTGACCAGAACCTCGCAAGAGTGGGGAGAGATTTTCGGTAAAGGACAGATTCCGGGCGCTCCTCACAGAACAACCCGGGAGTGGGTGAATGATGAGCACACCAACCAGTCAGGCCTGATCGTTGAGGTGAATGACCCCGTCTATGGTCTGATGAAACAACCTGGCCCCATTGCATGGCTTGAAGAGTTTGCTGAGCAAATGGTTACTCCCAATCCGCGCAAGCATGTCAGCTACGAAGAAGCCCTCTTTGAACTGAATACAGTCACGAATGAAGATGACCAGAGTCGGTTTGCCGCTCGCAGAAAGCAGAAAGCCCCCGCTCACTGGCTGGACGGACTTCGAATTCTTGATTTGACCAATGTTATTGCCGGACCACACTCTACAGCCTTTATGGCACGCTTTGGTGCCGAAGTGATTAAGCTGGACCCGGTCACCCCTCTTTATGATCCTCTCATTGGTACTCTTTTTACCTTCCAGACCGGCGTTGGTAAACGTAGCGCTCTGGTCAACATCCTGTCTGAAGAAGGACGCGAGGTATTCAACAAACTGGTCAAGTCAGTGGATATGGTGGTTATCAATGCTCCTGAACGCCAGATGAAGCCTCTGGGTCTGGACCACGAATCTTTGCAAGCCATTAACCCGGGCGTTCTTTTCTGTCGTCTGGATTGTTTAGGCGGTCCTTTGCCCGGTCCAAAAACCAATTACATTGGTTATGACGACATCATTCAGGCCAACAGCGGCATTATGAGTCGCTTCGGTGGTCCTCAGACTCCGGAAGAACACGCCCACCTCGGCACACTGGACGTAAACTGCGGTTTCTCAGGTGGACTGGCTATGGCTGTCGCTCTCTATCACCGCGAGAAAACTGGTCAGCCTACCCGGGCAAGAACATCATTGTCTGCAGTCACCAACCTGGCACAAATTCCCTTTGCCTTTGACTATCAGGGAAGAGCTCCGTTCAACGAGCCTTCAGGTCGACAGGCTCTGGGCTATAACGCCCTGTCTCACTTCTATGAAACACAGGAAGGATGGATTTATCTGGACAGTAATGACACTGAGCTGGGCAGACTGGGTCAGGTAGAGGGTCTCGAAGGTGTAGTAACGGCTGACAATCTCTCAGATTATCTGACAGAAGCCTTTAAAACAGCCCCGGCCGTTGACTGGAAGTCCTCGCTGGACAGGGTAGATGTGGCTTCGGCCATTCCACAGGCTATTGAACATCTCAGAGAGCAATATGGACGTGTTGCCGATGGTAAAGCAGGAACCGACTTGGGTAGCTTTGCCTTTTCTATCTATCCAGAGCATCCCAGCGGTCATCAGATCACACAGATCGATCATTATTCCATTCGACCCACAGATTCAGCTATCGTAGCCGCCACGCCTGCTGAAAGGTTTGGTCAATCAACCAGGGAAGTGTTAGCTGAAATGGGCTATGACAGTGAGTCTATTGAGTCAATGATTGAGCGTCGAATTGCAGGTACTGGCTGGGGCAAGGAGTTCCTTCCCAGCTGATCATCCATCGGCAGGTATATCCTGCCCCCTTTTCCATAAACATATCGCATTAAGCGTTTGAGACTCCTGCCAATTAGGCCGCGCCTTAAGTTATCATTCAGAGCTTTTGGCTGCGGCCATTTTTTTTGAACCACAAGGGAACACTCTCTCATAACGAGAGTTCGACGCAAAAAAGACATGGAGTCTCCAAACAAGCCATCTTTCGGATACTAGCAGCCTGTCGGACTTAAGCGTCCGTAGCGAGGATTGCAAGAAATTGAGGATAAAAATTTCTGCTTCTGAGGAGAATAGCGAGCTATTTGACGAAGAAGCAGGAATTTTTAGACCAATTTATTGCAACCGCAGTAGGACAGCCTTAAGTCCGACAGGCTGCTAGGAGGCTGACCGAGAATAGACTGCCCTACTGCGGCGGCAGCAAATTGGTCTGAAAAATCCGCTTTTGTTCGTCAAATAGCTCGCTATTCTCCTCACAAAACCGAATTTTCATCCTCAATTTTCTGCCGTCCTCGCTACGGGCGCTATTCTCGGTCAGCCTCCTAGACCCTGGACAGCTAACCGGCGGCTCAGTATCTGCCTCCGGATCTGAGTTATGCTGGTCAGCAATGATTAGAAATACTCACCAATGACGTCTATTGTTCACATTTATACCTAAGTGGCGCTTCAGCAGGTTATTTTAATCATGACTTCAATTTTTCATTTACCTGAATCCTGGAGAATAAAAGGTAGAAAAATACTTCTCTGTGCCCTGGTGTCTTTTTTTTTGCGCCGACAGCCTTCTCTGCCTGGGAGTTTGAATACTCACAAAGCATAGAGGAGTTCTGTGATGATGGTGGTACCAAACTGATGAGGGACGGTCCATACCAGTATTTCCTGTGTATCTCAAAAAAAAAGAACAAAACATTTACGGTTTCACATGCTATGAGCCAGGCTTTACCCGTTCCAATGACGGCTGTTCCAATCAACCCAGCGGGCGAACAGCCAAGCTCGGATGACCCTGAAGTTTATTCAGGCTATACCGAAATTGTTATAACCAATACACTTGCTGCAACATCAGTTTCCTCGTCGCTTACTGTTTTGGGCGCCATTAGTCTCAATAAAAGTCATATTGCTGTTAGTGAAAACGAGCTACCCGAACAGGCTCCCCCTATAGCAATAAAAAATGCCATAGAAACTTTCAAGCAATCCACTGTCTTTAGTGCAAAACCTGATGGCACTCCTATCTACTTTACAACTTCGGCAGTTCAGATGAACTCTGATAGAGCCAGAGCTATTCATGAACAGATAGGAAAAATAGTCAAACACCTGGATGAACTTGATGAACTAAAAGAAGAAATTCCACATTGGGTCAGGAGAACCTGGTTAATGATTCGAAGATACTATCCGACTTTTACTCGATTCAGCCCTGTCGGGGCATTATTTGTTGCAATATTTTCACCGCTCTACACAAAGTCAATTGAAAACACTTTTACTGACTATATAGAACAACCCTCATACAACTTCACAGGCTGCCGTGTTTTTGCCATTATCAATACTGAGAGGCTGATAAGGGATATGTACCAACAGGGCGTATTGATTTATGATCCTAAAAAAGGCTTTCCCATGTTGACCAGTGCCAATACGGTGAGAGAGATTGCTTTATCAGCCAACAAGTCCGTGCGCTCTTTTAAGACTAAAGGCGAGTTCGTTAGCTTTTCAGACAACTCACTCCATTGTCAGTGCCCCATTTGCTCCAAAACAGGAAGACATGCGGCCAGTTCATTTGGAGGCTGCCTGGTTGATGGAATAGTATTACCCAATGTTCTTTTTGTTAATGTCATAGATGAAGTGCGTAATCGACTTGACCTGCCTATCGGCAATATATCAGAAATTGAAATGTATGTTCAGAACATCTCTGATCCTCGCTTAGTGAGCCACCCTCCGAAAACCAGACTCTATAATTTTGTAAACTTCAGTTCTTTTGATGACACGAATGAAAAGTTCTTTGGAAAAACTTCTCCGTGCCAATGTGAAAGCTGTCCGACTATACCTACTAAAGAGTCGGAAGCATCTGCAGTTGTAGTGACATTTATTGTAAATGGGTTGGTGTTTGTTGCGGCTACAGCCATAGCTATAGCCTTCAACAATGGCCTAAGACGTGTAGTCATAAATGCCAGAGAACGGTAATTCAAAAAGCAGTCTTCTCCAATATGGAATGAGCCTGAAGCTTTTTCGTACCGTTCCTGCGCCAAAGGCTGTCGAAAAACCTACAAGCTAGCTCGCTGGAGACATAATCGACATATGCCGTAGGACTACTACTTTTTACCGTTTCTTTGGGCACTCTCTGCGATGTTGATGTGAAGCAGTATTTGAATACATTGAAATTGAGTATAATCGAACTCGTCGGCATAGCTGTCAGGGTTATTTAAGCCCTGAGAACTACGAACGAGCAGAAGATTGCTTAATCTGGTGTACATTTTTACTGCTTCTCATACTAACTGTGCTATACCTGTAGCTGCAAAATTCGAACTATCCAGAGAGTTGGGTTATGAAAAAAATAGCAGCTTTGATACTTTCGTTGCTCGTTGTTGAAACTACCTTTTCTGATGAAATCTCAGTTCACTGGTTATACAGTTGGATTCCTTTTACATATACAGTCCCGGAAGGCAGTGTTGGTATTTTCTTCAGAGGTGGTTTTTATAACAAAGTTTATGAACCGGGAATACACAGTTTATTCTCATGGCCTATTACCAAAGGAATGAGGATAAATGTAAGGCCTCAGATAGATATTATTGAGAATATACCATGCGGTACTATGGACGGTCTCACAATTATATTCCCTAGAATTGCAGTTTATAATCAACTTCATAAAGACGAAGTGTTAAATATTGTCTCAAATTTTGGCGAAGAATATGATCATTATTTAATAACAGAGCCGACAATCCAGGCAGTAACAGAACTGTGCACGACCATGACGGCCCAAGAAATATATATTGACAAGTTTCCTGCTATAAATGATTTTTTGTTAAAACACTTAATTGAAGAGCAAGGGAAAAGTCATTCTAAATTAAAAGTAAACAAAGTAGTTGTTTCTAAACCAGTTCTACCAGAAAACATAAAAAGAAACTATGAAGTGATTGTAGAAGAGAAAAGCAAGCTCGTAGCTGTTTCACAAACTCAAGCCAGGAAACTAAAGGAAGCCGAAACCCAACAATTGGAACGATCAAAAAAGGCTGATACAGATAAAATGGTAGCTGCAATAGAGAATGAAAAAAAACTGGCTGAGGAAAAAAATAAAATGGAATTAGAAAAAATCCGAGTTGCTGTTAGAGTTCATCAATTACGTGAAGACGCCGAAGCAGAAGCGTTTATACTCAGGCAAAAGGGTGAAGCAGAAGCATATGTCATAAAAATAAGTGGTGAAGCCCGTGCCAATGCCACTCTGCAAGAGGCAATAGCCAATGAAAGACTCATTACACCCTTGTATGTTCAGCTCAAACAAACAGAGGCTTTTTGGAGAAACAACAACTCTAAGCTGATATATTTTGGTGAAAAAATCCCCAAATCTGTATATCCGGGTTTTATCGATTCCAAGGATATAAAAAACCAGTAAAAAATATTTTTTGCCAGCAACTGCGTTAAATAACAGGGTTACAATGCAACTGCTGGCAAATAGGTCGTTATTTAAATTGTTCAGGAGAATCAATACCAAAGACTATCCGGAAGCGGCAACTGAAACTGGTCACCCAATACAGGTGGTTCAGGGGTTAAATTGTCTGAATGGCTGAAAGTGCTTTGCATTCCTTCCAAAAGCGACCCGAGCTCGTTCTCGGTGACTGTTATCATGCCCATTCCATGATTAGTGAACAAAGTGACCGTTTGATCGTCGTTCAAAGTCAGCAAAATCCAGATACCAGAGTTAGGTTCTGGCAATTGATAGGACGAGGTTCCATCCGATATATAAAAGCGTCCCAGAAAGTTCCAGCGTCCTGCTTGCAGGAATCTCAAAATCCAATCCTGAGGTTGCAGAAACATCATAACCCAACCCTGCGGATTGAGATTTTGACTAAGCCACTTCCACCGCCATGAACTTGTCATGTCAAGCACCGATGAAGGAATAACACAAGACTCAATATAAGGGTCAAATTTCACGTGCTCAGGAGCAAAAAGAGGGTGAATACGTCTCTCATCTCCCTTCCCATAATCCAGTAAGTAGACACTCAATCGTTTGACCAGACTATCATCCGCCTCCAGATGAGCCTGCTGTTGCCGCAGCAAGATATAATAGAGGTAAGCAAAAAAACGCCTCTCATTCCTCAGTTGCTTCCAGTCATAACTTGCCAGCTCGGCTTTTACTGAGATCGACAGCCAGCCAATTCTGATAAAGAAGGTTTTCTCAAGCTGATCTAAACCAATATCGGTGATCCCACTTGCCTCAATAAGGGCGAAAAAAATGGTGAGATCTTCAGGACTAAACAAGCTGGCAAACCCTTCACGGTTTCCTTCAGGAAGGTTTCTGTCAATCTGGCACTGCATGAATTCAGATCGTTCTCTGAACGTTTGTATTTCATTGCTCAGTCTCTCAGTCAGTGTGACTTGACTACCATCTAAACAGTCACTCGCAACGCTCAGTATATTCACTGCCGTTATGGTCTGGTTGTCTGTTTCATCATTCAATAGCTCTAACAGCAACTCGCATAACCCATAGACACCCTGATTTGACCTGAGAGAATTTGTTTCTCCACAATTAGGGCAAATGCCGCCCTCTGCACCTTGGTTTGAAAACTCTTTACAGTCAGGACAGGCGGCGTTCACTGTTAGCACAGACAGCCCCGCAGTCAGTAATATGAATACGATGAATAATCGCTGCATAGATATCTCTTGATAAGTCAGTTGCTGAAAGACAGTCACTCCCTTGTTTTGTCACTTAATACAGCAGGATAGTCAATGCGGATCAATCATGTCAGCATTATCGAGTCCGGTTAATTCATCAGAAGAGGTGTGAGAGGCCTGTGAACCCCGTGGTTTACGCTAAAACAGCCGTTGTCGAGACAGCTATTTTAACAACCAGCACAGTGAATCAGAACTCATATGCTGGTTTCTGAACGTATTTACGAACTTTGGAGTTTCTGTGGACTGCAGACCTGATAAAGGCTTCATCATTTTTAAGTTCATCATCAGCGTACACAAAAGCACGAGGATACTGTTTAATCAAGTCCAGCAGATACTCACGATCATTCAATATACTTTTACTGGCATATGATAAGAGACCAACATTATCGGCAATCAGCATTCGGATAATGTGTTTATCGCCACGGATTCTTTCGCTTGCATCATTCAGAGCTGTTGGACACTTTGCGATAGCGGCCATTACCACCTCATCATGGTCCCGAAGCTCTGAGCTGGCATATTCCAGGTCGCCCGGATGTTCTTTAATGGTGAGTAATACAAGGTCTTTATCGTTTCGAACCCGTTGGCTGGCATAGGTCAGCCCATGTTTCAGCAGAACATTCCTGACCTTTTCCTGATTATCCGGAAGCGGCTGACCTGGTGAAACATAAAACTCCAGCTTGTAAGTGCTGGGTGGTTTGATAACAAAGTATTCATTTTTCAGGCGGTTATCAAAATACTCAAACAATGGAATAGCTTTTCGGGAACCAACGAGTAATAGGTGATATAAAATTTCCCTGCGGGTATCCTCACCGATCTCGCCACTCATTAACATTTCCTGAAGTTTGTCCTTCGATTCAGCTAACCGTTGGCTATGATCAATAAACTGTTGTTGGTGGCTGCTTAATAACTGGCACCAATCGGGCGTCATACAGAAAAATCTGTAATAAAACATTGAGAAAAGACAATGTTGAAAGGCAAATCTATCAGCTTCTGCCGCAGGATCGCTATTAAGACGTTGTGCAAGAAAGTTAAAGTTCCATTGACCTCCTTCAAAAATGGCTTCATTGTACCTCAAGTGAATCTCCATCTCATCAATAGCATCTAATACAGTGATCAGTTTCTTAAAGGCACCGTGCATGGACTGAGTGGTTGTCATTCGAGGGCATTCAACGATAATTTCTCCCGCCACGGCGTTGCAACTCAGCTTCATGCCATCAGCATTTTTATCCAGTTCAATCGCTTTTAGTAACTGCACCAGAAACCACATACGCTTCAGCCTGCCGGGTTGATCACTGCCATCAGGATTATAAAACTGGTCAGAGAATTTCAGCCGCAAGGTTCGTCCTTTTCCACCCTCAGCGTGTTCAAGCAGCTCGATAATGCCCACATGATTGCCAAACTCCAGATTAACAATCATGGCATCAACCATACTGACGACAGTGGCTTGAACTCCTAATTTTTCGATGGATTCTCTGCAGGACGGCGTCAAAAGAGGCGCTTTTTCACCCAAGGGAGTGCAATCAACATAAGTGACTTCCTGTTCCATAGATACCTTGCCCTGACCAGAAGCCAGAGTAACCGGTGCCAGCGCGTTTATGAAGCACTGATGCAGGGCAAAAATCAGGTCATGGACACTCAAAACCTGCCTGGCCTCAGAGTGATGGAGTGTTTGAAGACAGGATTGCAACTGATGGCAGGCTGCCACCCACTGACGAAAAGTTCCCGATGATAACCGGTCTTCTTCGCTGGATTGCAGAGAAGGGATGATCGTTTTTAACCCTGATTGAATGGTCTGTTTCAGCGTCTCGAACCGGTTGATTATTTGCTGTAGCTCATCCAGCAATGGCTGAACCTCGGGTGAATCCTTGTCATCCGCCAGCAGCAAAAAGGCCCGGTAGCCGTCCAACAGGGCTTCGGCTCCATGAACCAGTCGCTTTATGTTGTCCCAAGATTCTGCCAGCAGCTTTGATCGCTGTGGCGACATACTTACTTTTATAGGGTTTGCCAGACCATCCAGCCCACCGCCGGGAGCAAAAAATGCCAACAGGCGGGCGTTTTGATCCGTTAGCCATTGAAAACCGCTGACAACATGACAGAATGTGCCTTCATCGGGGGTTAAATCATCCCGTGACGGGACGGCTTTTGCCAACGGGACATCAAAAACAGCAGGTGACAGGCTAATGTGACTGGCCAGTTTTTCGGTAAGGTCACCGGCAACTACGAAGGCTCCGGACTTACCATTAAAACGGCCGCAGGCCAGCGTCGCCTGCTGACCATCCTGAGCGGCCAGGGCCGCAAACTGCTCACCGCCCAGCAACAGTCTTTTTTGTTCCTGTCTCATGAGAATCGCTACATGATCATTGAAGCCACCTTCGGCAATGACAAAACCCCCTGCCCGCTTCAGGAACTCAGGCTCAAGCATCCATTCTTCGACGTGTCGGGCCAAAACAATGGCTCCGTCTGGCATAGAGTCTGCCTGTCGTTTTTTGGCCAACCAGATGGGTCCGGTACAATAGCCTTCGCTGACGGCCTCGCCAAGGGCCAGAGTGTCTTCGGGTATGGCCATAGCAAAATCCATGTCCCCGGAGAGTCGGGTAACAGGGCGTACCTGCAACAGGAACAGGCGGCCCTGATGATCGATGGCAAATTCCACATCCACGGGGCAGAGCAAAAGGTCTTCGAGCTTTATCACCATCTCCCTGAGTTCAGCAAGCATGTCATTACCGGGTGGCTGACTAAGGTCGTCTGATTGAGTGTCCGTATCAAGAATTCTTGTTTCTGAATAGCCTTTATTATCTGTGTTTTTGTTCAGGATGAAGTGACTTGAAATCGTTCCGCGATAGTATTGAGAGTGGTCAGCGCCTGCTTTGTATGAAATATCAATGCGGTGAGGCGTGTTACCGGACTGTCCTGTCAATACGCCTCTGGGCTGACCGGGTGTATACTCAACCCTGATAGTATCATCCTGAAAAGACTGAAAACTCATGACTACTCCGCCATATTGGCAGTTAATGCACTGCTGAATGATCAGCGCCATGGGTTGCGGTATGCCTTGCGAACAAACTTCAGGCCGGTAACCTGAAGCCATCACTTTAAGGCAGGTACGAAAAACATCTTCTTCTCCCTGAACTTCAGAGAGGTATTTGCCCGCCTGAGCATCGCCGTAGTTATCTTCATTGATGCCAGAACTGCGGATCATCACCGGCCCTGATGGGGAGAGTTCGTCCAGCTGACAGCGCAGATCCCTGATCTGCCGGGCCGCTTCAGAATCTTTAACCAGTTCATAAAAGTCATTACTGGCAACAAATTTCGCCAGACCGGCCAGCCACTTAGCCCTTTTGGATGGCTCTGTAGCTAGCAAGCCATTGAGGTATTCCCTGATGTTCGTCAGGCTGGCCGTTTCAACCCAAAGTTCATCGACTATGCCGGGAAGATAGGGGATCAAACGATGGATATCAAAAGTGTGTTGTTCAAGAACATTCGTCACACTGGCTGTAACACATCTGAAGGGCGGAACAGCCAGGCCTGCTTGGTGCATACACTGCAAAAACATCCCCTTACCCCCAAGCTGTTGTCGATTGAGAAGAGAACGATCAGAAGAGTCTGAATCAGGCCTGCGGCAGATGCGCTTGGCTAATGGCCTTGTCTCGGTCAAAGTGTCGAGAGCATCAATATCCTTGAAATACCTCTTGGATGGGCTTTTTTCACCGGTATTCTTGCAGGAATAAGTGATCGGGCTTTGATAATCAGGCTCATAAAACTGAGTATTTTGCATTGAGACCTCTATTGTAATGTCAAATCCATGACTTAATGGCTAGCGCATGAGATGATCAGTGAACGTGGAGCCAATACGTTATAGATAATTTATTCCTGCATTTCTGACAGTCATATTTTAATAAAGTTCACCCATCACTCTGAAGCACACAATTTGATCAGTCTCATGGCTACTATAACTATCACTACCAAGCTGACGCACGGCTGATAGCTCCGCGGGGGCATTTTCTTTCTGCTTCATAGGCTCAAAAGTCACCTGCCCGGTCATCATTCTTCGCATCGTAAGCTGCGGACCAGGCGCAACATAGCAACGGAGTTATGCTACTGATCTAGCCCATACCAATCTTACTCTCCAAATAAGCCATAAAATTACGCACTTTTTCCAGGATTAGCTTTCTAACGCCTTCTTGCTCATGATCAGGGTATTTCGATATTCCGGATTCCAGAATGTAAGGGACAATGCGATTTAATACTTTTTGCAGTTCTTCCACATCCGTATCTGGATATGTATGTTCTAAATCAAGCTGCCCGTCATTAATCTGAGATTCAACTCTTGTCATTGCAATCTGAAGAAGCACAAGAGGGTCATTACCATTGCTGGCCTGTGCCATATCAGATGTATCTGTTGATGGCTGCATTAGATGTTGCCCACCCGCAACAGACCAGAATAATTGAGGTGAAGTGTTTAGTAGCTTTGTTTGTTCCTGCTCAGGTATAGAAGGTAAGATGACTTGCAATAAAGTCTGAACAACTAAAATTGCTACAATTTTAATGTCCTTACCAGCATAAGCAGACTGACTGCAAATGCTACTCATATTACAAAATAAAAGTAAGAGAGAAAAGAATACATTTCTGACTGTTTTCATAGAGCATACTCTTTTTTCTCAAAGCTCCTAGTATAGATATAGATAGCAACATAGATACTCTGAACCCCACTAAAAAACAAAGCCAGCCTATCAGTGAAACGCGGGCTAGCGCTCTCAGAGCCGAAAGCATACTTTTAACGCACAATGTATCCCGTGTCAGGATCGATGTCGTCAAATTCATGCCAATGATGCACAACAAAAAGATTTGCACAAGTATTGACAAGAACTTTAGACTTAATGCCTTTCACGGAATCTCGATCTATTGCAACAATCCAAGAAAAATATTTTTAAACGCACATGTACGTTTACCAAGTGTAAAACACTCTCAAAAAAAAGTTATATGAACTGCTTGAGCTATTCTTAACTGCCAATATCTAAAAGTTGATGTTAATGGCAGATAGGTATTTGACAATGAAAAAAGAGAACAGGTTTAATATTCTAATATTGTTTTTACTGCTATCCTCTTATTCAAACTCAGATGTTTTGCACTTTGAGTGGAAGTTAGAACACCACAGTTACCTACTACTGAGAGGTACAACTGAAACATCCTCCCAAACCAGTCATAGCAACGCTTTAGCAGGGTTCAATGATCACTCATCAGAATTAGATGGATCCACTCAACTTTTCACTGTTTGTTCAGGGCATGATTTTGCGATCTATGACGTAGCCTCTTCCACTCATTTAGTTTTTGATCAGAATAACCCCGGTTATATTGTTCCAAAACTTTTTCGTACTTTATTAGGGAATGGCATTCAGCCGATTCAACATCGCTTGCATACTCAATACATTCTGAGAGGTCAGACGGCAACGACAGCAGGCAATATTGCTGAACTTTTATGTTGTATTTTCTGTAATCCTTTTTATATGGGATTCAAGATGTACTCAAGCAATATTTCACATGGATCTGAAAATGAGTTGGCCAGAATTAGAGCGCTGGAAGCAGCAATGCCAAACCACTTGCCAGAACATGTCACTGTCCATAAGCGCTCTTTATCTCATAAGGCCATGAGCAGTGACAACCAAATTATTTCAACCTCAAGCACAGAAACTGTAGACGGCAATACTCATATATTTGACCTTTTCCTAAATACGCCTGAAACACACCAGTGGATAGCAGAGCATCTAAACCCAACGACCAACCTTAAACTAGAGCTGATAATACCTGAGTTATTCGATATGGCCTTACCTGCAGAAATTCTTGTACAAGAGCAAAACGACACAAATAATAGAGAAAGCCTTCAACCATCGCATTTTGTATCATTTAATTTAGATAACGGAGTCAGAGTACAATACCACATTTATCAAGTGTCCACCCATAATATTCAGGTATTAGCGATTTTGGTCAGCACTCATGGTTATACCCTGACACTGTCGGTTGATGATTATAATGTCGAAGCTAACCAACCTCCTCCACATTATGCGGAATTACCAGAAAATTATCGTTGTAACGGAGCATGTAATTGTGCTGCCTCAAGAATCATCTCTGATGAGCATTGAGCATTTAATGACAGACATAGTGCCATTTCCAGTTCTACGCACTCCGATGAATCATTCAAATAGTTGTTAGAAACCTCAAAAAATTGTTATATGAACTTTTTTGGCTATTCTTAACCGCCAATATCAAAAAATTAACATTAGCCACGAATAGGTAATTGACAATGAAAATAGACGTCAGATCAATTATTTTACTTTTTCTCTGCCTGCTATCATCTTATTCAAACTCAGAAGACTTACACTTTAACTGGAAGCTGGAGCAGCAGGGTAGTTTATTACTAAGCGGCACAGCCACATCATCCACTCATACCCGTCATAGTAATGCAAGAGGATACACTGAAGATGAACCTTCTCTAACATGTGCTTTATTTTTGGTGGATAATTTTGCTGACTACAAAGTAATTTCATTCACAAATATAGAATTTAATCAGAATAACTTACATAATCTTGTGCCAGATTTTTTTAATGGCTTATTAGGAAGTGGCCGTCATAATCTCAAACATAGTTTCGAGACTCATTACACACTAAGAGGTCAAACGACAACAACAGCATATACTATTGCTGAAGTCTTATATTGCATGTTCTGTCCTATATGCTTTAGAACTAATCCGTTGATTTTTGAAAACACGGCAAATAATGAAGAGAGAGTGAGAGCGCTGGAAACAGCAACACCCAACCAAATGCCAGAATATGTAACGATCGATAACCGCTCTATAACACATACAAGCGTGACAAATGATCGTCAGATGCTTTTATTGTCAAGCACAGAAGCCATAGACGACAACACTCATATATTTGATCTTTTCCTTAATACTCCAGAAGCGCAAAAGTGGATAATCGAGCATCTAAGCCCTACAACCGACATGGTATTGGAACTGTTAATACCTGAGCTGTTCAATACAGCTATACCTGCTACGATTCTTGTGCAAGAACAAAGCGGTGAAAATGATAGTGAAGATGACAGTACATGCTTGCAACCAACACATTTTGTATCATTATATTTACTTAACGGACCTAGCGTTAAATACCACCTCAAGAAACTATCCACCAATAATATTCAGGTATTAGCGATTATGGTTAGCATTCATTATTATACCCTGACACTGACAGTTGATAATTATGATGTTATAGCTAACGAGCCTCCTCCACATTATGCGGAATTATACGAAAGCTGTCATTGTAACGGCGCATGTAATTGTGCCAACTCAAGAAACAATAGAACTGATGGCTCAGATAATCAGGTTGGTACTACTTTCAGTAGCCATATGTTTTTTCCTCGTACCCACTAGATAAAGGATCCGCAAGTATAAGTGATTGATGAATATTGGATGTTTATTTAAATGCATAATTCCATTTCTCAGCACCTTGAGATGCTAAGTTTCTATCTCAGAACCAGTAGGAATCTCAAAAAAATCAGTTTATTGAACTGTGTGTGCTACTCTTAACGGCCAATGTATAAAAATTGATATGAGTAACAAATAGGTAGTTGACAATGGAAACAAACGTCAGATTAATCATTTTATTCTGTCTGTGCTTGCTATCATCTTATTCAAACTCTAATGACTTGTACTTTAAATGGAAGTTGGAGTATTTTGATCAATTAGTACTCAGTGGTACAGCCACATCATCCACTCACTCTAGTCATGGCGATCCCACAAGAGAATGCTATTTCGATGACCCTGCTAAATGTTTTAGTGATAATTCCTGTGATTATCTTGTCAGTTATGACTTGGCTTCTTCCACTAATATAGAATTTGATCAGCATAATTCGGCTCATACTGTGCCAGCATTTTTTCATGGCCTATTAGGAAACAGCCTTCATAACCTTCAACATACCTTCCATACTCGTTACACATTAAGAGGTCAAACTGCAACAAGGGACTCCATTGTTACTCAGTTTTTAGACTGTTTTTGCTGCCTTCTTTGTTATACGGGTTACGAGACCGTTTATCAAAACTTGCTAAACCTGGAAGAAAAAGTAAGAGCACTGTCAGCAGCAACACCAGACAATTTGCCAGAACATGTCACTATTGATAGCCGCTCTATATCTCATACCGCTGTGATCAATAATTATCAAACGCTTTCATCGTCAACCACAGAAGCTATAGACGATAATACCCATATATTTGACCTTTTCCTGAATAATCCAGAAACAAAAAAATGGATAGTAGAGCATCTAAATCCAACGACCAATCATATGTTGGAATTGATAATGCCCGGCTTAATCAATACAGCTATACCAGCTACAGTTCACGTGCAAGAACGAGACAGTGAAGACGATAGTGAAAACTTGCAAGCATCACATTTTGTTTCATTGAATTTTCTGACCGGAACTAAAGTGCAATACCACCTTAAGAAGTTATCCACCAATAATATTCAGGTACTGGCGATTCTGGTTAGCTCTAGTGGCTACACCCTGACACTCATTATTGATAATTATGATGTTATAGCCAACCAGCCTCCGCCACTTTATGCCGAGCTACCATTACAGTTACCATTACAAAAAGCCTGTCATTGTAATGGGGCATGTAATTGCGCTACCTCAAGAAACAATGATACCAGGCCCGATTCTGAAGACATGTTGAATAGGGAGTTGTTCCACGCCCAGAGTAATATGATTACTGAAGATGGTATGCCGGAAGAAGTGAGACAATTGGTGCTAGCAGCGCTGCTCTTACCGAAATGGAAAAACGATCATGAACAGCCCAATACGGAGCGGTAATCAACGTCAGGTTGAAAGTCAAAAAACAAAACACCTGCCTCTGATGACTATTGGGCATTTATTAAAAGACAGAACTCCATTACTCAGCTCAGTGAGCCCCCATGAGTCATTCAGGTTGTAAAGTGAGCTTCCATCTAGAAATTATTAGCAACCTGCCCAAGTTTTATAAGTTGTACAAGGACGTCTAATAGTGTTAAAACCTAAAAAGTTTGTTATATGATCTATTTGAACTATCCTTGATCGCTGATGTCTCAAATCAATATCAACAACAAATGAGTTGTTAACAATGAAAAAAAACGTCAGATTAATCCTTTTACTCTGTCTCTGCTTGCTATCATCTTATTCAAACTCACAAAACTTGCACTTTAAATGGAACTTAAAGTATTTCGATCGTTTAATACTCAGTGGTACAGCCATATCATCCACACACGTCAGTCATAGCGAGATAACAAAAGAGTGCTATTGGCAGCATGTCCTCACTAAATTTTTTAGTGGTATATCTGGGGATCACTTTGTCAATTATGATCTGGTCTCCTCTACTCATATAGCATTTAATCAGTTCGACTCAGCCAGTAATCTGCTGGCTTATTTTCATGAGTCGGCTTATTTTCATGGCTTATTAGGAGATGGCTTTCAAGATCTTCAGCATATCTTTCGTACGCGTTACACACTAAGAGGTCAAACGACAACAATAACACGTAATATTGTTCAATTATTATATTGCATTTTCTGCTTTCCTTTTTTTTTGAGAAGCGAGACGATTAATCAAGACATTCCAGAGCAGGAAGCGAGAATAAAGGCGCTGGAAGCAGCAACGCCAAACCATTTGCCAGAACATGTAAGCATCGATAGCCGCTCTATAACCCATATAGCTTTGACCGATAATATTCGAAGGCTTTTATCGTCAAGCACAGAAGCTGTAGACGATGATATCTATATATTTGACCTGTTCCTGAGCAATCCGGAAACACAAAATTTGATAAAAGCACATCTAAACTCTGAGACCTACAAGACGCATGAATTTATTATAATACCCGGGTTATTCAATACAGCCAGACTTGCTGAGATTGTCGTAAAAGAGCAAAGTAGTGAAAACGACAGTGAAGGTGACGATGACCTGAAACCAACAAATTTTTTAACATTAATCTTTCGTGGCGGACCTGTTGTGCGATACCACCTCAAGAAATTACCCACCAATGACATTCAGGTATTAGCGGTTTCGGTTAGCTCTGATTCTTATATCCTGTCATTTGTTATTGATAATTATGATGCTTTAGCTAACCAACCTATGACAACTTATTATTCATCGGAAGGACCATTATTCTTCGTCGAACCCTGTCATTGTAGAGGAGCATGTAACTGTGCTAACTCAAGAAATAATCATACAGATGAATCAGATTATCAGAATGACAACATGAATGAGAACATGAGTGACAGCATCACTGATAGTGTGTTTTTTACTCTGGAGCAGTCAAAATGAGTACAAGGTTGTAAAAACCTCAAAAAAAATAGTGAGATGAGCTGCACGTGCTATTCTCAGCTGCCAATGTCTGAAGATTGATATTAGTAACAAATAGGTAGTTAACATTGAAAACAAACGTCAGGTTAATCATTTTACTCTTGCTTTGCTTGCTATCATCTTATTCAAACTCAAATGACCTGCACTTTACATGGAAGCTGGAGCATTTGGGGCGATCAGTACTCAGTGGTACAGCCACATCATCCACTCATTCCAGTCACAGTGAGGGTACAAGAAAATGCTATTGGGATGACCCCACCAGATGTTTTAGTTATATTTCCGGGGATCGTTTTGTCACTTACGGACTGACCTCTTCCGCTAATATAGAGTTTAATCAGCATAACACGGCCAATCGTGTGCCAATTTTTTTTCGTGACTTATTAGGAAATGGCCAACATAACTTTCAGCATCGTTTCCATATTCGTTACACATTAAGAGGTAAAACGAAAACAACAGCACGTAATATTATCCAAAATGTTAAGCTTTTTTAATACGCCTTTTATTTCGACTAGCAGTATGTTTTTTCAAAACTTACCAAAGGATGAAGAAAGGGTGAAAACGCTGGAAGCAGCAACGCCAGAGAGTTTGCCAGAACATGTAAGTATCGTTGGCCGCTCTGTATCTCGATCTTATATAGTCGTGACCGATAATGATCAAAAGCTGTTATCGTCAAATACAAAAGCAATAGACCATGATACCCATATATTCGACCTTTTCCTGAATACTCCAGAAACACGACAATGGATAATAGATCAGCTACTAAACTCTCTGACCTACAGGACGTTTAAGCTGATAATTCCTGAGTTATTCAATACGGCCAGGCCCGCTAATATTCTTGTGCAACAGCAAAGCATTGAAGATGATAGTGTAAACCTGCAACCGTCTCATTTTTTATCATTATATTTTCAAAAAGGAACTGTCGTACAATATCACCTCAGGAAATCACCCGACAATGACATTCAGGTATTAGCGATTTCGGTTAGCTCTAAATTTTATACCCTGACATTCACCATCGATCATTATGATGCTTCCGCTAAAGCTAACCAACCTCCTCCACATTTTGCACAATTCCCGGGAACAGGAAACTGTTACTGTGGTGGAGCATGTAATTGTGCCACCTTAAGAAATAATAATACCGGAGCCACTCTTGCAGAGCTGGAAGCAGCGTGTCACTGGCCGGAAGTGGAAAACACGCTCACCATGAAGGATGCTCGTGAAATATTACGCTCGATGGTATCACAATACAAGGATGGCGATTTCAATATGGAGTTGCACCGCTCCTCGCGGCTGAAACGCGAAGACAAGCCCACTAAGAAGAAAATTCACGTCTTATTACCAGACTCCCGGGAAACCGAAGACGAGGATGGCAATTTCAATATGGATGCGTTCCGAACCACCTACACCCTGTTTAATGAACAAGAAATGCCCCAAGAGGAAGAAGAGAATGAAATGCATAGATACCCGGAATGTCAAGACGCGGATGACGAGTTTAATGTGAAGCAGTAATGAACATCAGGTTATGCTACGTTCACATTTCTCAGGGAGAATCGTCTTGCCGCTAATCAAGAGAAAACCCTATCCACGGGTTGAGAAGTTTATGAGACATAAATCAACAGCATTGCTAAGAGCTATCATTGTAAGCTGATAGATAACTCCGTCGTTGGGAATAGTGATGGGCTTAGACCGACGACAATTATATAAAGACGGGTAAAAGCAACGATACCTTAACAAAAAAACCAAACACTTCTCTTTTTTTTAAACATTCAGGTACGGTTAGTTATCGTTAGAACTCCAGAAAGTTTTTTCACATAAGTCATTTGAACTATTCTTAACTGCCAATATCTAAAATTTTACTAATGATAAACAGGTAGTTAAAAGTGAAAACAAACGTCAGTTTTATTGTTTTATTCCTGCTTTGCTTACTATCATCTCATTCAAACTCAAAAGAGTTACAATTTAACTGGAAGCTGGAAAATCATGGCCATTTAACACTCACTGGTACAGCCACATCATCCACTTCCAGCGAGTATAGTGATGGTGTAAGAATGCGTAATTATGATGACTCCGATCAACTGGACTCTGTTGATACCGGGCGTGATTGCGACCATTATGACGTATTTTCTAAAACTCAAATACATTTTAACCAGACTAATACTAGTAATAATGTACCAGATTTCTTTTATAGCTTATTTGGCAACGGCCTTAATGACCTTAAACATACCGTCCGAACTCGTTACACACTAAGAGGTCAAACGACAACAACAACATGCAGTCTTTCAGAATTATTATGTTGCATTTTCTGTAAACCTTGTTCAGTAGCATACGAGCTACATTCACATGACTTGGAAAATCAGCAAGAAAGGGTGAGAGCACTGCAGGCAGCAACACCAAGCAATTTTCCAGAACATCGAACTATCGATAGACGCATTATGACTCATAGAGCTAGAACAAATAATCTTCAAACACTTTTTTTGTTAAGTAGAGAAGCTCTCGATGATGACACCCATATAGTTGAGCTTTTCCTGAATACTTCACAAGCACAAAAATGGATAATAGGTCAGCTAAACCGATCAACCAACCAGAGGTTAAAATTGATAATACCTGAGTTATCCCATGAAGCTTTACCGGCTGTCATTCTTGTGCAAGGTCGAAATGACAGAAGTCATAGTGAAAGCCTGCAACCATCACATTTTGTATCATTCATTTTCACTAATGGGATTAAAGTACAATACCACCTTAATCAAGTATCCGACGAAGATATTCAGGTATTGGCGATTGCGGTTAGCGCTCATGGTTACACACTGACGATGGTGGTTAATAATTACGATGTTATAGCTCACCAACCCCCTCCACATTATTCAGAATTAGTAAAAACCTGTGATTGTGACGGCGCATGTAATTGTGCTAGCTCAAGAGAAAATGAAACCGATGTCTCAGGTTATCAGAGTGATACCCCTAGTAATTATGTGCTCTTTGGACTGGAGCACTCAAACTGAACATCAGGTTAAGCTAATTCCTCTCATTCATATTTCTCAGACTTGGTAGTCCTTAAGCTAATCAAGATGAAATCTGATTCTCAGGAGAAGAAAATCTTGAGACTTCAGTCAAGGATCATTTGTAAGAACCGGTATGGTCAACGGTTAATAAGCTCCGTTGTCTTGAATAGTGACAGTCAAAGACCGATGACCAAAATAAAGACTGGTAACTATACCTTAACAAAAAAAATCCATACAACTCTCTGTTTTTAAACTACTTTGATTAGTTCACAACTAATGACAAAACTGTAATATAAAAACTGTGAGGTTTTCGTTGAATAAACCATTTCCTTCTTTCTCAAACGCATTAACCCCTTCTTTGTTTCTGGCTGTTTCGTTTTCCATGTCGATGAGCTCCTATGGGTTACCAGTGGACACCTTGTGTGAAGAGTATGGAGAGCGTTTCAATCAGGCTAACTCACCCTCCAGTCTTGGCGGTGCCTATGGCGAATGGATTGATAATAAATGCAATATTACTGTTCTTCCCTTAAGTGAACATAACAAAAAAGTTTCTCTTGTCGATGTCAGACTCCCCATTGTTTTGAAACCCTCTCCGGTGTCAGACTCAGGCGTTTCCATAACGCAGGAACATCAAAAACAAAAGGAGATAGATGTCTCATTTATTTCACCATCAAACATTGAACCCACCTCCCACAAAGGCAAGTATTATCCGATCTATTCTCCCCGTGCCGGCGATGATGATTATTCTGATGGCTTAACATCGAAGAATCCTACCTTAATGGCATCTCCGGGGTATGAAGAAGAGGTTCTATTGGAACTGCCGGGCGATGTCATTATCGAAGAGGGTTTCATTATTGACCGCTCTCAACTCAAACCCACCATCAGTGGCTGCTTCCATTCGGGTCTTGCACTGTTTGGCAAAATGATTTCTGGCGACGTCTCAGGTGTTGGCTTTTCAGATATGGGTCTTCCAGCTTGTACCGGATTGTATTTGGGTGCAGCTGACTTCACAGTCCCTGACAACAAGATCCGACAAGCGCATAAAAATAAAGCCAGCTCAGGAGGAAGCAATGGAAGCGCTGGCGCCAAAAGTAAGAATAATGGCAATGGCCATAGAGGTGGTAGTCATGGACGCGGTGGAAAAAGCAGCAAAAATGGCAAAGGCGCTGGTGCCAGTGGTGGAGCCGGTGGCGGACAGGACCCCTTTCAAGGAGGTAAAGGCCCTAAGTTTATGATGGAACCGGATTTTAAGGCGTTAGTTGATGCCATAAGAAAACTTGCCAGCCTGAAAACAGAGAAGGGATTTGATCGATCATCAAGCTCGGTTAAATCACTCGCTGGACAAATCAGAAACGGTATCAAAAATTTGTCAGATGATCAGAGAGAATACATTTATACAAATTCCATCTATCAATCCATCACCCACCTGTTATGAGCAGCTAACCAGTTGGTTTCACAAATCTGGACGGTGGTTTTTTTCCATCCTGCTGCGCTCCAGTTCTGGCTACGTAAATAAGGCCAGGCTCAGTCATTGTAACTGGGATGAGTGCCTTGGTGGATGACAAAACCCACTCACCAGAATGTGCGTACCCAACTGGCCAGATACTCAAGATTTGTGTTTTTCTGAGGCACTCTTCAATGGACGATATTGTTGAGTGCTTTTGATGAAAGAACCAACGCTCAGTCATGTCAGTGACTTGAACATCACCTCAAAAAAGCTTTAAAACAAAGGATTTATGTTTAAATTCATGGCAGGATATCAGACAAGAAGCAACAACAAGAGTCTGACATTATGGAAAAGATAATTACCACAGACCGATTAATCCTCAGGGCTTTCACTCCGCAAGACGCTGGCCAGGTAGAAATACTCGCTGGAGAAGAGCAGGTAGCCAGACTGACCGAAAACATACCCCACCCCTACCCTGATGGCCTGGCAGAAGAATGGATTAAGGATAATGAAAGCCTGAGAGAAAAAAACAGTGCTTTCGTCTATGCCATCACACTGAAATCATCAGACACACTACTGGGAGCCATTGGGTTGACTAACACCACCCACACACAAGCTGAATTGGGCTATTGGCTGGGACTGCCCTACTGGGGGCAGGGGTATTGCTCTGAAGCCGGACAATCACTCATCAGCCATGCCTTTGAGCAGTTGCCATTCAACCAGATCCGCGCCAGAGCACTCACTAAGAACGTAAAGTCCGAGCGGGTACTCTTGAGACTCGGTTTTCGATCCACCTCGGAAATTCTTGAAAAAGTAAAAGAAGATATGGATACCGTAAAATATTATGTTCTGGATCGAAATCATTCAGGTTAAGTCGCCGGAAGTGGTCAGGATCAAGATTGTCACTCCGCAAGCGACGGATCACCGCATCCACTTTCCAGTTTCAACAACCATTCGGCAGTAAAAGAATTATTTATGGAAATAAAACTAGACGACCTGCAGGGCCAGGAAATTGCTTATCTTCTCAAGGAGCATCTGGATGATATGCACACTCAGTCACCGGCAGAAAGCGTTCATGCTCTGGGTATTGAGGCGTTGCGCTCGCCAGATATTACCTTCTGGTCCGTCTGGATAAACCGCAGTCTGGCCGGTTGTGGCGCCTTGAAAGCCCTCTCGCCCCATGAAGGTGAAATCAAGTCCATGAAGACCTCATCCGGCTTTCTCAGAAGGGGTGTGGCTTCGGCTCTCTTGAAAAATATTCTCAGTGAAGCGGAACGAAGACAGTATAAAACCGTGTACCTGGAGACAGGCTCCATGGACCACTTCAAACCAGCCTGTGAGCTTTATGAGCGCTTTGGTTTTGAGCCCTGTTCACCTTTTGGAGATTATCAGGAAGACCCCAACAGCCTTTTCTTTTCAAAAAAACTGTGACCCCATATCGCCGGGTATTGCCTGACGCTATCGCCCATGAGTATGAAGATGAAGCTTTGCCTAAAGTTCACACCGAAGTGCTACGACTCAACCCTCTTTTATTGACAGTGCCTGATAAAATCGATCGCTATCTGCATGATAAGCTGCCATAAAAGGCGGGCATAATCAGCCTTCTATACTGAAAATGTTTGTTTCTAAAACATAATAAGGACGGCTCTACAGGGACTGAACCATGGCCACCAGCGTTGAAAACTGCCTGAACACACTCCGACAGGACCTCCTCCGGGAAACGATTCCGACAAGCCGACAGCCGCCCGAACCTGAAGACAAGCCTCGCTGGCTCGGGAGGCGCATGGTCAGAAAGGTAAAGGACTTCGGTCTTAAACTGGCTGACATGCTCAGGGGCCGTGGCTGGCTCAGCGATAAAAAGATCAATGAGCGGGAAATTCACGAATGCCGCTGGGCCCGGAGCGTTGCCGGGGCAGGACTGGTTGACCAGCGTTTGATTCCTGTTAAAGTCCCGGAACAGGAGCTTGTCGAGCGCACTCAACTAGCCCGGGAACTCTGGCAAAAAGACCCGTACAGTTTTGCCCTCTGGTGCATTGAAAACGATCAACCTTTCCCTGAACACTTTCTGGTGGCAGAACTCATCCCCTGGCAGATGGAAGAATTTGCCAGCCTGGGCCTTAATCGCAATGATGCGGCTCGCATGTCCCTGCGCCTGAGTGTTGCAGTGAAGCTAATGAATCCCCCTGAAGCCAATGATCAAGGGGAAAGCCTGACGGTATTGCCGACAGATAGCCCGGATGAGATTGAAAGAAAGGGGCGTTATCACGAAATTCTTCCCAATCAGAATCATGACCGGGAATCGGCCGATCGGTATATGGACAGTTTTATAGGCCACTATTCCCCCCGCGAGCAAATCGAACTCTTGAAAGCCTGCCGGGATGAACTGGCGACCAACCCTGACAGTCATCGACTGTCCGAGCTCAGCTTACTCAGAAAAGTGATCAGTGATCGTCAAAAACAAGAGACCGCGCAATTTCTCAGCCAGCGACAAGGCAACGATGACAACCTGATCGACTTCGATACAGAACTGGACGAGAGAGGGCGTCCAAAAAAACCGTCATGACCATAGAATTTCCCGGCTAAACAACGCGCCCGCCATCCATTTGAATCACGCGGTCCATGCGCTCCAGCATGGCCTTTTTATGGGTAATCATAATGACGGTTTTATCCCGGTATGCGTCCAGAATCTGATTCATCAAATGATCCTCACTGATCGGGTCAAGCCCCTCACTGGCTTCATCCATAATCAACACTTCACCCTTTTTCAAAAGTGCCCGGGCTATCGCGAGCCTGCGCTGCTCTCCTCCGGAAAGAGCAACCCCACCCTGCCCCAGCCATAGATCGAGCAAGTTATGGTCACCTTCAGCCGCTGCCAGACGATCCAGACCTACCGCCTTGACCGTTTCCAAAAGTTCACTGTCCTGCGCTTCGGGTCGGGCCATTTTCAGATTTTGCCTGAGCGTCGAACTGAACACGTGGGTTTGCTGGGGAATCACCGTTAACAACTGATAGAGTGAAGCCTCGGAATAGTCATTAATGGCAATGCCACCCACCTCGATTCTGCCTTCAAACCCCGTGAGCTGTCGGGTGAGGATTCGGATCAGTGTTGACTTGCCACAACCCGTTTTACCCAGTAATGCCAGATGCTGACCTGCTGGAATATCAAGACTGATGCCATCCAGAATCATCGGACCCTCTGTCTTACTGACCGCTGCGGCTGGATATTGGAAATAGACATCCAGAAAAGCAATCTGGCCTTTGAAGGCATCCGGTAGGGTTTTATCTCCAAATTCAATGGCTTCTTCTTCAAGGATTTCGGTCAGCCTCGAAGCGGCCAGTTGGGTGTTGCCAAGAAACTGGAAAGCACCCGGCAAAGGCATCAATGCTTCAAAAGCTGCCAACACCGCAAAAACCGACATAACCATAACGGGCCCGGAAATAACACCCTGCTGATATTCTCCTGCGGCAAGATACAGCATGATGACCGCTGAAATGCCAGCCCCGGCCAACATCAACGCACCACCCAGCCCTTCCAGTCTCGACATTTTTTTTTGGGTATGGTGCAGATGTTGCTCAGTAGCGTCGGTACGTTCTCTCATCCTGACTTCTGAACCATAAATTCTGGATTCAGCCATGCCCTGTAGATAGTCCAGGACTTTTTGTCTCAGCTCCCCCATCAGCTTGCCCTGTTGCCGACCACTCTTGTAACCGAGGCGGTAGAACATCAGGGGTAGCACGATCAGCCAGACGCCCATCAGCAGTATCGCCCCCCGGCCCAGTACAGGACTGAAGAAACTCAGTCCAAGGGAAAGCAGAATAACAACCAGCACCGCAGCAGTGACCGGACTGAACAGTCTCAGATAAAGCTGATCCAGAGCATCAACGTCCGCCACAAGACGGTTCAGCAACTCAGCTTTTCGATAGCGCTTCAACTGAGTCATAGAAAGTGGAAGCAGTTTCTCGAAGAACCAGCTTCTCAGCCAGGCCAACAGCTTGAAGGTAGCATCGTGACTCACCAATCGTTCAAAGTATCGGGCAGCAGTACGACCGATCGAAAAACCTCGAACCCCCGCACCGGGAGAGAAGAAGTCAAACGTCTGAGCGGTCACAACCGTCAGACCCGCCAGAGCCGTTGCCGTGATAAACCAGCCAGACAAAGCCAACAGCCCAAGACTGAACAGCAAGGTCGCCAGAGCCAGTAACATACCCACAGACAGAGCACCCCAGTGCCTGCGATAAAGCTTTAAATAAGGCAGCAAATCACTCATTATCAAGACTCCCTGCTAAACCAGCCACAAAGGCTTGCACCACCGCAGACTCCCGTTTGAGAACACCTGGTTCACCATCGGCGACCAACTGCCCGTTTTCAAGCATCAACACTCTGTCCATCGAATCAATTTGCTTGAGCCGATGAGTGACAGTGATCACCGTACATTCCGGATCAATGGCTTCCAGAGCATCCAGAACGAGGCGCTCATTGTAGGCGTCCAGACTGGCTGTTGGCTCATCCAGAATTAACAATTTCACCGGCTCAGCGATGGCTCTTGCCAACGCTATTCGCTGTGCCTGCCCTACAGAAAGGTTACCCCCCTGTTCTTGCAGCAGAGCGTTCAGCCCCTCTGGTAACTGTTCGACAATCTCCATAGCCTGAGCCTTTGCCAGAGCCCGATTGACCTGAGACTCATCCAGATCACGACCTAATGAAACATTTTCATAGACCGTGCCATGGATAATCATGGGTTGCTGCCCCAACCAGGCGATTCTTTTACGCCAGTTATCCATTGAAAAGCTGGAGAGGTCTTCTCCGGCGACCCTGATTTTGCCCTGATAGTTCCAGAATCCCATCAGGGTATTAACCAGCGTCGACTTACCTGCCCCGCTGGGACCAATGATGGCCACCCGTTCGCCGGTCGCAATGTCAAAAGAGACTTCCTTGAGTAATGCTCTGCCTTCGACACTACCCTGAACCGTCAGACGCTCTGCATTGAGTGAAACCGGCGTCTCCATGGCCAACGAACCCTTGCCCTGATGCACCCTGGACTCTTCGCGTTCAAGCGTCTCAAGGATAAGTTCTGCTGCACCTACTGCTTTTGATTTAGCGTGATAATGCGTTCCCAGATCACGCAGAGGTTGATAAAACTCAGGTGCCAACAACAGCAGGAATAAACCGGAATAGAGGCTAACCCCGGCACCATAACTGCCAAAATTGAGATAGCCCAGAAAACTCATTCCCAGGTAAACGGCGAGAATGGCAATGGAAACAGACGCAAAAAACTCCAGCACCGTGGAAGATAAAAAGGCCAGTCGCAGAACCTGCATGGTTTTATGTCGAAAATCTTCACTGGCCGTTTTCAGAGACTCGTGCTCATGGCGGGTGCGCTGGAACAGCCTTAACGTTTCCATCCCCTGCAAACGATCCAGAAAGAAGCCTCCCAGTCGGTTCAAGGCCCGAAAATTCCGTCGATTCGCCTCAGCGGCCTTGATTCCTACCAATGCCATAAACACTGGAATCAAAGGGGCTGTCCCCAAGAAAATCAGACCGGCAGTCCAGTTCATTGGAAAGGCCACGATCAAAATGACCAAAGGAATTAATACCGCCAGAGCCATCTGTGGAATGTAGCGAGCAACAAACTCCTGTAGCTCTTCCACCTGCTCTACCACCATAGTCGACCAGCTGCCTGCAGGCTGCTCAGCAATCACCAGAGGGCCCAGAGCTTTTAGCTTGTTGAGAATGGCTCCACGAATGACTTCCCTGACAACCAACCCGGCTCTGAAACCAGTGATCTCCCTGCCCCAATGGCAAAGTGCTCGCAGCACTATGATCATGACAGTCAGCATCAGGTCATGGATCAAAGACGCCCTGACTGCGTCTTCCATCACGATCTGATGAATAATTTTCGCCAGCAACGAAGCCTGCGCCAGGAACAGAAGACCATTGATCAAGCCCAGTATGATGGATGCCAGCAACCAGTTCTGTGTAGGACTGAGCTGGCCGATCAACCATTTATAAGCCCGCTTCTCCGTGATACGTCTCATAGCAGAGGAAACAACCTGAGGGGAAAAGAAAGCTATTCTATCTGAACCAGGGTGGTTATACAGTCAGGCATCCGTAAATTACCGTACCCTTTCAGAAAGAATGGCGATAATTCACACCGGTTTCATCCAATAAGTATCCGACCAGTGGGTGATTGCAATAACAGTCGTAAGTCAAAACAACTCAACGTATAATTCCCGGCTTTAGATTCCTCTTCTCAGTGCTAATTCGGGTCACGATGCTGTCTAACATTCGCATTATTCTGATCAATACCTTTCATCCGGGAAACATTGGCTCCGCAGCCAGAGCCATGAAAACCATGGGACTCTCAGACCTTTGTCTAGTCTCTCCCCGGCGATTCCCTGACCCGGGTGCTGAGGCTATGGCAGCAGGGGCCCGGGATGTGTTGTCGGCTGCCAGGGTGTTTCAGACCCTGGATGAAGCAATTGCTGATTGCTCCGCGGTGATAGGAACCAGCGCCCGCAGTCGCAACCATACCTTTACCCGTCCCATGCTGACGGCTGAAGATTGTGCAGACAAACTGGTGACTGAAGCGGTCCGGAATCCAGTGGCACTGGTTTTTGGTCAGGAGACCATGGGACTCACTAATCAGGAGCTTGAGAAATGTCATTATCATGTCTCCATTGATGCCAACCCTGAATACCCGGTACTGAACGTGGCTTCTGCCATTCAGATTCTCTGCTACGACATTCGCAAGGCAGAATTACGCCAGAGCCAGTCGGATTTTTCCGGCAACGAAACCGAAGAGTACCCTCTGGCCCGCGAGCTCGAATATTTCTACGAACACCTGGAAGAGACGCTGAACAAGATTAACTTTATCATCAAACAGCACCCGGGCCTGGTAATGACCCGTCTTCGTCGCCTGTTCAACCGAGCCAGACCTGAAGCCAAGGAGCTGAATATGCTCAGAGGCATCCTCGCCGCTGTCCAAAAGTCAGCCGGCAGTGAAAATACTCCAGCAAAAAAAGCTAAAGAATGACCACCAAATAATTGACATATGTCGTTTTATTACTGATTCCTGACACGTATTCAATTGGGCTGCGTGGTTTGTTGTACGGTTCAGGGACTAGTAGTGACAAGCTCTCAATGGCAGATTCGCAAACAGTGCTGCCTTGAGAGCAGCAGGAGCAGCAAATGAAGACCCCGTAAGCAATCGCCAGAATTTTTTAGGGTATTCTGTTACTTTCCGGGTGTAACCGGTCAGGCGATCCAGTGGAATATCAACACACTGGTCGCCATTCAGGTCATAGCCAATGGGCTCACCTTCAGAATTATCAACCCGGATGACTTCGTAGGCAGCCTGGGCGTGGGTATCAACAAAGGGATTGTTAGCAACGAAATGTTTCAATTCCGGTTCGACGGAGCCCACCGTGACCACATCATCCGCCAGAGAAAATGTATTGATCATTCCTGTCCCGCCGTTACCGGCAATGGTATAGACCTGTATACCCTTGGCGGTAAGAGCCTCCAGAGCCATGATAATCTGGTGTGTGGTTTTCCAGACTTCATCAGTCTGTCCCATTTCCCTGACTTTATCCTTGTACTCACCCGCCCGCTCCAGCTCGAGCGGTGCCTTAAATGTGCTAATCAGCGTGGAAGACTCCCAGGAAAGAAGAACTGCATCAACGGGCTGTTTTGCGTAACGGGCAAATATATTTTTAAGGTTGACCAAAATCTCTGACATGGGTTTCTTCCCATCCAGAATCGGGTACTGAATAAACGTAATCTGGGGATGGGAGGCAATCAGCCGAACAACATCACCATGATAAAAAGGTTCCTGACGTTCATCGTCGTCTAAATCCATCATGCCATAAAGCCAGCCGTGAAGAACCCGCTCCTCATCATTTTCAAAGCCTTCGGCCGGAGGGAAAAAGCGATCAACAATCGCTACACGATAAACAGGTAACTGCAATTCGGCCTGAGTGGACAGACTCAACATAAGCATCATAAACCCGACAATCCATTGCATCGCAGCCTTTGCATCCTTTACTCATTCTTAAGTAAAGTCATCGGCTCAGGCACTGTTTTCTCAATGCGTACTTCTTAATTCGGCAGTGGGTTAACTAGCAACGAATGTTCAGGCACAATGCCTCATTATGAAAAACAGAACAACCCGCTCAATGCTTCTTAAAATTTATCGGGCTCACCGTTAAAAACGGTAAGAATTGCATGCTCACCATAACTGCGTAATAGGTACCTGAAGAGGTACTTGAGAAGTAACCAATTAGGAAAAAAGAGTGTCCGAACAACGAGATTTTTCCGGCTTTGCACTGGGTGTTATGGCCTTTACCATCTGGGGACTGGTACCCATCTATTTTAAAGCGCTGGAAAATGTGCCCCCACTTGAAGTGTTGGGACACCGTGTGTTCTGGTCAGCGATTTTGTTGCTGGCCTTACTGAAAATAATGGGTACAACTTCAGAGCTAAAGAAGATTTTCTCGAGTATCAAATTGTCGGGAACACTGGCGCTGTCTGCTATTCTGGTCGGTGCAAACTGGTTGATCTTTATCTGGGGTGTGACCAATGACAGGATTCTTGAAACCAGCCTGGGTTATTATATCAACCCACTGTTTAATGTTCTTCTGGGCTACCTGTTCCTGAATGAGAAACTGTCACCGCTCAAGCAAGTTGCTATTCTGCTGGCAACGGTCGCCGTCATCTATCAAATACTGATGTTGGGTATCGTGCCCTGGGTGGCCTTTGCTCTGGCCATGAGCTTTGGCATGTACGGACTGGTCAGGAAAACGACTCAGGTAGACGCTGTCCCCGGTCTGGCTTTTGAAACCCTGATTCTGCTGCCAGCCACGCTGGGATACTTTTTCTGGATCTACAAAAGTGGTGACCACAGTTTCCGGTTTTCGGACACTCACACCAGCCTCCTGCTGTCTCTCGCCGGACTGGTCACGACCATCCCTCTGGTTCTGTTTATTATGGCGGCCAAAAAGCTGGCATTAACTACTATAGGCATCCTGCAGTATCTTGGCCCATCCATTTCCTTTTTGGTTGGACTGTTCGTCTATAAAGAAGAAGTGACCCAGGCTCAACTCATCACTTTTGGCCTGATCTGGTTTGCCCTGATCATTTTCACCTTTGATGGCCTGCGTAAAAAGTCATCTCCAATGAACCAGAAACCCGGGTCAGCCAGAACTTAGGGCGCTGAAAAATATATTTATTCTCATTGCATTCGTGAGCCTGCCAGAGCAGGCTCACTTGCGTGAGAATCAGGAAATTGACATCACTACTGGTTTTCCCAGGACTGACTGCGAACGATCGCTTTCTTCCAGCCATCGTAGAGTTTCACACGATCTTCATCGGTCATTGCCGGAGCGTAGACTCGATCTACGGAAACCTTATCTTTTAGCTCATCGGTGCTGTTCCAGAAACCAACAGCCAGCCCCGCCAGATAGGCCGAACCTGCGGCCGTGGACTCAACAACCGTCGGACGAACCACTTCAGTGCCAAGAATGTCAGACTGGAACTGCATCAAAAAGTTATTGGCGACCGCACCACCATCGACACGCAGCTGTTTCATCTCGATACCTGAATCCTGCTCCATAGCATCGATCAGATCACGGGACTGATAAGCAATGGCTTCCAATGTTGCACGAACAATGTGATTACGGTTAGCGCCACGAGTCAAACCAAAGATTGCTCCTCGTGCGTAGGGGTCCCAGTAGGGAGCGCCCAGCCCGACAAAAGCAGGTACAACATAAACACCGTTAGTGTCTTTAACTTTACTGGCGAAGTATTCTGTGTCAGCCGCGTCACGAATCAGTCCCAGTTCATCGCGAAGCCACTGAACGGAAGCACCGCCCATAAATACGGAGCCTTCCAGAGCGTATTGCACTTTGCCATCAATGCCGAAAGCAATGGTCGTCAGCAGACCGTTTTCAGATTTAACCGGCTCACTCCCTGTATTCATGAGCAGGAAGCAGCCTGTGCCATAGGTATTCTTGGCCATACCTTTTTCGTGACACATTTGTCCAAACAGAGCAGCCTGCTGATCACCTGCAATACCGGCTACAGGAATGCGGGTACCCCCTTTGCCACCGATGTTCGTCTGGCCATACACTTCAGAACTGGATTTTACTTCCGGTAACATGGAGGCAGGAATGCCCATGGCCTTCAGCAGTTTTTCGTCCCACTCCAGCCTGTTGATATCGTAAAGCATGGTACGAGAAGCGTTCGAGTAATCGGTGACATGGACACGCCCGTCAGTTAGTTTCCAGGTCAGCCAGGTATCGATGGTACCGAACAGCAGGTCGCCGTTTTCAGCTTTTTCACGAGCACCTTCTACATTGTCCAGAATCCACTTAATTTTCGTTGCCGAAAAATAAGCATCCAAAACCAGACCGGTAGTTTCCCTGATATAGCTTTCCAGACCTTCTTTCTTCAGTTGCTCGCAGATTTCGGTTGTACGCCGGCACTGCCATACAATCGCGTTATAGACCGGACGGCCAGTATTTTTATCCCAAACGACAGTGGTTTCACGCTGATTGGTGATGCCCAGGGCAGCGATTTCGTCAGAACGGATACCTGTCTTGGCCAGAACTTCAGTGAGCACGGAGCTTTGAGTCGCCCAGATTTCCATGGGATCGTGCTCGACCCAACCCGCGTGTGGGTAGTACTGAGTAAATTCACGCTGTGAAGTACCCTCAATGCCACCATCGTGATTAAAGATAATGGCTCGAGAGCTTGTAGTACCCTGATCTAATGAAACAACGTATTTCTTCTCAATGGTCATAATCAATCTTCTTTATCATTCAGCTCTGAGCTGATATCTGGAGTGCGCCTTATTCAGCCTGTTACCCAAAACAGTGAGAAAGACTGCACTTTCCGTATAACGCCGCCTTCAGCCACATGGCGAAGGCACACCGGCTGGCGGGCTTTGTTATGTTTTCGTTGTTTGAAACTAACTTTCTAAAACAGCTTTAACCTGCTCCACAATTTCCTGAAGCCTATCAAGCAGTCCAAATCTTGAGCAAGTGGAAACAAATATAGATTCCTTGGATATGTCAACAAAACTGGATAGTATGCGCTTTACTCTCCTGTTAACATCACTGTCTGGCAAGCTATCTAGCATTGCATGGTGTCGTGCATCTGCAAAAAATCGATATTTTCCTTCAGAATCAAAAAAAGCACCAGGAGTGACAGCAGGCACATAGCGAGCTTGAAGTTCATCCAGTCCTGCTTGCGAGAACTCAGAACTATAACCTAATAACCTGAAAGGACGAGGTAAAACTCTTTTTTTGTAAACCTCAAAAGAGCCCCTGTCGGAAAAAGGCTGCTCTCTGGTGAGCAATGATGCATACAAACTTCTAAGATGCGCAATATCAAGATTAAATTCATGATTTTCTGATATATCTGAATTCAAATCACCTGCTTTTAACTTTTCTGTCAGTATTTGATCGACTAAATCCATAACAGCGTTTACCGTAGTGGTTAATGACGCATTTGCAAATGATGCCATAAACAAAGAAAAAAAAGCCACGCACCACCACTTCTTTCCCACCATGTCTTAAACTCCGAACGATTTTTCCTGATATTTAAGGATTTGATCGATTAAATCCAAAACAGAATTTATCGTAGTTATTAATGAGGCATTTGCAAATGTCGTCATAAATAAAGAAAAAAACCACACACAATAGTTTTCTTCCGACCATTTCTTAAACTCGAAACGATATTTTTTCATGTTTAAGGTAGCCTGAATTTTGAAGAAAACATCACAGAGCGTTACGTCAATGAACGAGGTTTACTGTATTATGTCGTCTTTATCTCTACCTGACCCAATGTTGTTTCGGGCTCTAATTGTTTACCTAACAGATTGATGTAAATCCATGCGCCAGCCATTGCGCCGCAGATGGGAGCCAATATTGGTACCCAGAAATAAGGATTGGATCGGGCACCGGTCAGGGCTACTTCACCCCATCCAGCCATATAGGTAAACAGCTTGGGACCAAAATCGCGGGCCGGGTTCATGGCAAAGCCAGTCAGAGGGCCAAAAGCAGAACCAATGGTTGCAATCAGCAAACCGATCAACAGCGCGGACAGCGCCCCATTGGAATCACCGTTGTTGTTGTCACCGATAGCCAGAATAACGCCCATCAGCACAGCAGTAATCACAAACTCCACAGCAAAAGCCTGCATATTACTGAGGGAACCGTGCGCGTATGTGGAAAAGATACCTGCAGTAGCCAGACTCTCTTCAGAACCACGAACAACACCCTGGGCCAGCTCATAATCGGCAAAAAGATTGCTATAAAGAAAATAAACCAATGCGGCGGAACAGAAAGCACCTAAAATCTGGGCGACGATGTAAGGCAAAACCTTATGCTTTTCGAAACCTTTAAACACAGTCAATGCCAAAGTCACTGCCGGGTTTAGATGAGCACCGGAAACACCACCGGTTACGTAAATGGCCATAGAGACGCCCAGACCCCAGACGATAGAAATTTCAAGCTGACCAAAATCAGCACCCGCCAGAACCAGTGCAGCCACACAACCGACGCCGAAGAAAATCAGAAGGCCAACGCCAATAAACTCAGACAGGCATTCGCCAAACAGAGATTTACGCATAAAAATGAGCTCCGCCACGTGGGTATGTATCCAAGAAAAAAGAGCGAGGCCTTAATGAAACTCATTACTGTTTAGCAGCCTCGACAGCGGGCGAATTATTTCAAATAACAACAAAGCTCATCAACGCAAAACCATTGATTTAAATCAATCAATGTTCACATATGTTCGTTTTTTTTCTAATAAGATCTATAAGCCTGCATTTTTGCAAAGAGTCAAGGTTCTCGCCTTGCTATTTTTTCGATTTTCGCGCGTTTCATGCCGTTATGGCGCAAAAATGCCAACGTTTTTCCAACCAGTGAGCTCCACTAAAGGACTTTCCCCAGCTGCCAGTAGGCTTCCATTTCATCCAGTGTTAACTCTTGAAACTCACGGCCTTCTTCAGCAGCCCTGAACTCCATGCTTCGAAACCGATTCTCAAACTTGTCGCAGGCTTTGCGCACTGACATATCCGCATCCACTGACAAATGACGTGCCAGATTGACACAAGCAAACATCAGATCACCTATCTCTTCTGCGATCCGGTCATTGCCCTGCCGTTCTCGCACAACTTCACGTATTTCTTCTATTTCTTCCTGAATCTTGTCAAACACGGGTTCGGCATCTGACCAGTCAAAACCGACTTTTGCGGCCGCTTTTTGCAGTTTGAATGCTCTTGTTAGCGATGGCAAAGCAGCCGGTAATTTTGACGGCATAGCAGACTCTGAAGTCTTCTCGCCCTTTGTCAGTCTCTCTTTCTGCTTGATCGTCTGCCAGTTTTCAATGACTTGATCCGTAGTAGTGTCATCGTCCGGTGACTTTCTGGACGCCAGAGTTCCATCAGGGAAAACATGGGGATGACGTCGCACCATTTTCTCCACCAGACCGGCAACGACCTGATTAAAATCAAAGAGCCCGGCCTCGTCTGCCATTCTTGCAAGAAATACCACTTGAAACAGCAGATCACCCAGCTCTTCACGAAGATTTTCAAAATCTTCACTTGCAATAGCATCAAGAACTTCAAAGGTCTCTTCAAGCGTATAGGGGGCTACCGTCGTAAAATCCTGCTCAAGATCCCAGGGACAACCGGTTTCAGGATCCCGAAGCCGACTGATGAGATACAGCAAGTCCTCAAGGCTACTCTGAGTCATTTCACTTCCTCGCGCTCGCGATGGCGGGCTACTTCAATCACATTGGGCAGTTGATTCACTTTGGCCAGCACTTTACTGAGTTGCTGCAAACTCTGAACTTCAACCGTCAACAACATATTGGCAGTGTTGTCTTCTTTGCTGGTTCGAGTCTGTACAGAAAGCACATTGACCCGTTCATTAGCCAGAACAATGGTAATATCACGCAGCAGCCCGGAACGATCATAGGCAGTGATGATAATTTCCACCGGGTACATGTATTCCGGAGAATAACCCCAGTTCACCTCTATCAGCCTTTCCGGTTCCTGCTCCTGCAGATTCAAGGCATTGTTGCAGTCCTGTCGGTGAATCGTTACTCCGCGGCCAACCGTGATGTAGCCAATGATGGGATCACCCGGCACCGGTTGACAGCAGCCCGCCATCTGGGTCAACAGATTGCCCACCCCGTCAATGGTAATAGTACTGTCAGAGACTTTTTCCTGAGGTGCCCGGGTACGGATCTCAAACCCTTTTTCTTTTTCTGGTTCCAGTTCTCTTTGTGCAAGGGCTACGGCCTGAGTGACACGATAATCGCCAGCCCCAATGGCAGCGAACATATCATCCATTTCCTTGAAAGGTGTCTGAGGCAAGATATCGTTGAAATCAACCTCTGTCAGAGCCAGGCGCTTGAGCTCGGCATTGAGCTGATGACTGCCATCAATAATATTGGAGTCGCGATCCTGCTTTTTCAGCCAGTTGGTAATTTTTGCCCTTGCCCGGTTAGTGTTGACATAACCAAGATCCGGGTTGAGCCAGTCACGACTCGGTTGAACACTGGGCGCGGTCAGAATTTCTACCTGATCACCGGTTTTAAGATTGTGATTCAGAGGCACAATGCGGCCTCCCACTTTAGCGCCACGGCATTTCAAACCCACTTCAGAGTGAATTCTGAAGGCAAAATCGATGGGCGTTGCTCCCATAGCCAGATCCACGACATGACCTGCTTTTGTGAACACATAAATACGATCCGGTTCTACATCAGAACGCCACTCTTCAGCGATGCCACCGAGATCACCCAGTTCTTCATGCCACTCCATGACATTCCGCAGCCAGCTGAGCTTTTCTTCATAACTGTCACTCTTGGCATTAACGTCCGTGCCCTTGTACTTCCAGTGAGCACAAACGCCCAGCTCGGCTTCTTCATGCATGGCTTCGGTTCGAATCTGAACTTCAAGGGTTTTGCCTTCTGGCCCAAATACGGCTGTGTGCAGGGAGCGATAACCATTTTCCTTGGGCGTTGCGATGTAATCATCAAACTCCTGGGGGATGTGGTTAAAGAGAGAGTGCACAACACCGAGAGCCGCATAACAATCCCTGACTTCTTTGGTAATCACCCGAAAAGCACGGATATCATATAGATCGCGGAAATCCAGCCCCTTGCGTTTCATTTTCCGCCAGATGCTGTAAATGTGCTTGGCGCGGCCATAGACATTGGCTTCAATCCGGGCTTCACCCAACGCTTGCTTAAGTTGATCGACAACATGATCAATATATTGCTGGCGATCGGTTCTCTTCTCATCCAACAGTCGGGCAATACGCTTGTAATCCTGCGGATTCAGATAGCGGAAGGAAAGGTCTTCCAGCTCCCACTTGATATAACCGATACCTAAACGGTGAGCCAATGGTGCATAGATTTCAAAAACTTCCCGGGCCACCCGACGGCGCTTGTCTTTATCGGCATCTCTCAAAGCCCTGATGGCACAGGTGCGCTCTGCCAGCTTGAGCAGTGCAACGCGCACATCATCAATAATGGATACCAGCATCTTGCGGACTTTTTCCAGCTGGTCCTGACTCTGATCCAGCACCTGAGTTCTGGCCGGGTTAAGTAGCTCACTGATCGCCGCCATACCCTGAACATCTTTAATCAGACGAACTACAGTCTTGCCGAAGTCCTCTTCTACCTGTTTCATGGACAGTCTGTGCTCACGGACAGCTCGATAGAGCGCAGCAGCCACCAGCGTTTCGGTATCCAGTCTCAGCTCTGCAAGGATTTCAACCATCTCAAGACCGGTTCGAAAGCAGCCCAGGCCTGCAGGCCAGACAGTGTCCGCCTGCTCACGAGCCTCACTTTCGGCCCAACGACTGAGTTCACAGGCCGCTTTGAGGCGATCCGTACCGGTCACACCAAAGCTGTCCTGCATACGCACCAGCCAGGCATCCAAATCAATGGAGCCATCAAAGCGAACAGGATGATCTTCTCTAACCTTTACCATGCAAGTTTTCCATTTATTACTTTTGGGGCACTGCCTGAATGAAGGGCACTCCTGAATCAAAACTTTTTAAAAAGTGCCATGGACTCGACATGCCCGGTTTGCGGGAACATGTCCATCACGCCTAACCTGACCAGCTTGAATCCCTGTTTTGCAAGGACTCCCGCATCTCTGGCCAGGGTTGCAGGGTTGCAGGAGATATAAAGCAACCGCTCAGGCAAGTAACCTTTCATCTGTTCAATAATTTCAATGGCACCGGTTCTGGGAGGGTCCAGTAACATTGCATCATAACGTTGATACATCCAGTCTTCCCCCGACTTATTTCCCCTGACCAGCGCTGCGAGGTCTGCCTGATAAAAACGACTGTTTTTCAGACCATTCAGATCGGCATTGAATGCAGCTCTCTCAACAGCCCCGGCATTGCCTTCGACACCAATGACAGAAGCCGCCTTTCTGGCGATTGCCAGAGAAAAGTTGCCAAGACCGCAAAACAAATCCAGCACCCGATCTTGCGGCGTTAATTCCAACCAATCCAGAGCCTGTGTCACCATTTGACAATTAATGGGCCAGTTGACCTGAGTGAAGTCTGTCGGCCTGAACTGAAACTTAAGGTCCAGCTCTGGTATCCGGTAATACCGCCAGGGATCACCCACCGGAGAGAAGAGGCAGCGAATTTGCTTATCATCCCCCATCAGGTAAAGATACAGCTGCTGCTCCCGGGCAAATGCTTCCAGCCTGTTCAAATCAGCAGGCGGTAAAGCCCTGATGTGTCTCAGCATAATGGCACGACCAGAATCAGCCAGAAACAGCTCAGCATGACTGATCGCTTCTCGTTGATTCAACTCTTGTAGCCATTCTCGCAGCAGTTTGGGCAGAGGTTGCAACGGTCCAGCCAGAACCGGACACTCCCGAATATCAACAATCTGATTACTCTGTTTCTCTCTGAATCCCAGTGATAAACGGCCTTTCTTCCACAAAACCGACAATCGGGCACGATAACGATAGCCATAAGGTTGGGAAATTAAGGGGTCAGCAACTTCCAGGGGGGTCAGCGATGAAAACCGTTGCAACTGATCCAATACAATATTTTGTTTGCCCTGAAGCTGTCCCTGACGGGACCAGTATTGCAGGCTACAGCCACCACAGGCTTTAAAATGTCGACAGGGAGGAGAGACGCGCTCGTCTGAAGCAGACTCTATATCAGCAACCCGACCACTGCTGAAACGACGTCGATCTTCTGTCAACAGGACTGCAACCTGCTCGCCGGGAAGCCCCCCTTCGACAAAGAGGGTTTTACCTTTTAAACGGGCAAGACCACGACCATCATGGGAAAGGCCGTGTATAAGAACTTCTCCAACGACCCGGCGTCTGGCGCCCGGAGAAGCCTTTTGAGATCGCATGAAACTGTATCCTTCAGATTCAGAAATACGCACGCTGCCAGTCATCAAAAGCCTATTGCCCCTGACAACAAGAAACAGTGCTGGAGTTAATAACACTGAATTTTCATGGCATAACTGTGCAAAAAATGATTAACGCTGAGAATTGTACCTACAGCCGTATAAAATTTCAGTGCTGTTAAGCAATGACTGTGTAAATCTTTTTTGAATTCAGGCCCCGGCAGCCTGTCGGACGACACAGGCAGCAAACTGATTGTTGTCACGGGTTAAAGACATTGGTAGAAAGATAACGATCTCCCCGGTCACAAATAATGCAGACAATGGTGGCATTTTCCACTTCTTCAGCCAGCCTGAGTGCTCCCGCAACAGCACCACCGGAAGATACACCGCAGAAGATACCTTCTTTTTTGGCCAGGGTTTTCATGGTTTCTTCAGCTTCGGTCTGGCGGATATCCATCACCCTGTCTACACGACTGTCATCGAATATTTCCGGCAAGTATTCTGGTCTCCAGCGACGAATGCCCGGAATACTGGCTCCGTCAGCGGGTTGCAGACCCACAATCTGGATGCCCGGGTTCTGTTCTTTCAGGAATCGGGAAGTGCCCATGATGGTACCGGTAGTCCCCATGGAACTCACAAAGTGGGTAATTTCACCGCCGGTCTGCTGCCAGATTTCAGGACCGGTGCCCTGGTAATGCGCCAGTGGATTATCCGGATTAGCAAACTGGTTAAGCACCTTTCCCAGACCTTCCTTTTCCATCTCCAGCGCCAGATCCCGGGCTCCTTCCATACCCTCTTCCTTGCTCACCAGTTTGAGCTCTGCACCATAAGCAGCCATCGCCGCCTTGCGCTCTGCGCTCATGTTGTCAGGCATGATTAAAATCATTCGATAGCCCTTGATGGCAGCAGCCATAGCCAAGGCTATGCCGGTGTTACCACTGGTTGCTTCGATCAGATTCTCTCCGGGCTTGATGACGCCTCTGGCTTCAGCCTCAGATATCATGGATAGTGCCGGACGATCTTTGACCGATCCGGCAGGATTATTCCCTTCCATCTTCAACAGAATCATGTTTCCTCGCCCGGCACACAATCTCTGCAGCCGAATCAGGGGAGTGTTGCCCACCAGGGACTCGATTGTGGGATAATCCATACTCTCTCAACCAAAACTTCCAAAATTGACACATAACTTTTATGATGCCCCCAGCATAAATGATAATAATCCAGTCTGTACAATTATTACTTATGAAAACATCTTTCCAGACTGTTCAGCGCAGAATTCTGGTTCTGACACTGCTGCCAGGCACTCTCATATCGGCTCTGATGTGCAGCCTCTACCTTTGGGCACATTTAACCGGGCTAGACCAACAGTTGACCAAAAAGGCCAGGGATATGACCCGCAGGCTGGCGACGCTTGTAGTTTATTCAATAGAAAGCGGCGAGATGCAGAGCACCCGTGACCTTGCCATACAAACGCTCGATGATACCGACGTCAGGGCAGTCAGTCTGCTGGATCGAAATGGCAGGGAATTACTCCATGCAGGCCCCAATCTACTCTCTATAGGCATGCCCCAGCCATTACCTGAGGCTCTCTCACTGTTCACCACAGGTGACACACTAAGAGTTATTACCCCTGTGGTTCAACTCCGTGGTGATTCAACTGAAACCATCGGTTGGCTCCAGCTTGAATACACTTATTCGGAAACACTCATAAAGAAACACAGAGCCACTCTTCTGGCCATTATTCTGCTGGCTCTCGCCATTGGCGTTGTCTTGTCTCTCTGTATGAAACTGTCCCGCTCCCTGATCATTCCCATGCAATCCATCACCGATGCAATGGATGAAATCGACGTACAAGATCGGGATAGCCGACTGAAAGCCTCTCCAGGTAGTATCTATGTCACATTAGAGCTGGCGGTCAACAGACTGCTGGAACGGCTGACTCACTCCCGGGAGGCGTTGGAAAGAAGCGCTGACATATCCACCAATGAGTTACACGAAACTCTGGAAACCATAGAAATCCAGAACGTTGAGTTGGATCTGGCCCGAAAAGAAGCACTTGAAGCTTCCAAGAGTAAAAGTGAATTTCTGGCCAATATGAGCCATGAAATCCGGACACCCCTGAACGGAATCTCCGGCTATGCCGCCCTGTTGCTTGAAACGGAACTTAAATCACAGCAAAGGGAGTACCTGTCCACTATTGAGAAGTCTGCCCAGAGTCTTATGACCATGCTGAATGACATTCTCGACTTCTCCAGAATTGAGGCAGGCAAGCTCGAACTGGACAATCAGCAACTCAGTATACGGGAAGTGATTGATGATGTTCTGGCTATTATGGCCCCTGCAGCGCACCATAAATCGCTGGAGCTGGCCAGCTTCATTTACGAGGACACTCCTGAAGATATCATTGGTGACAAACTGCGGCTCTCCCAGATTCTAACCAATCTCGTGAGCAACGCTATCAAGTTCACCAGTTACGGCAGCGTCGCCATTCGAGTCATGCTGGAGCAAGTGGATGACTCTAACGTCCATACACTAAAGTTTACTGTCACGGATACAGGCTCAGGCCTGACTTCCGAACAACACTCACGTATTTTCAACGCTTTCTCACAGGCCGACTCCAGCAGAACCCGACAGGCCGGAGGGACTGGCCTGGGACTCGCTATCAGCAAAAGTCTTGTGGAACAGATGCAAGGGGAAATCGGACTCGATTCTGATCTTGGCAGAGGCTCTACTTTCTGGTTTACCATTCGAGCCCATCCAATAAAAGAGGAAAACGTATTGTTTAAGCCAGAACCCATAACTGGCTGCCATCATGTATTACTTTATGAGCCACAAGAACTCTCAAGACTTTCCATTGGGCATCAGGCACAAAGCCTGGGATTAAAAGTCACTTCGTTTCAGTCTCTGGACGAGCTGCAAACCTACGTTGAAAACCATCATAACTATGACTTGCTTTTACTGAGCCAGGGTGATGATCGTCTGCAACGCACCGTGAGGATCGCCGAGAGCTATCTCACACAGAGCCCTGTTCTGATTCTGGCCATGGCCGGTAACAGTAATCACCCTGAAACTCTGCCCACCGGGATTCACTGCCTCCTTAAACCCGTGGCCAGAAACAAACTCTTGCTGGCGATTCAGGGGATGACCTCGAATACACTCTCCGGAACCGATGTCATGCAACCCGCCAAAGCAGTATTTGAAAAAAAGCTGGATATCCTGATCGTGGATGATAACCAGGTAAACCTTAAGTTACTGGAAACCATTCTGTTAAAAATGAATCAGTCTGTAACCACCGCTCACAATGGTTTTGAAGCCATTGAATACTGCCATCAGAAAATCTTCGACCTGATATTGATGGATGTTCAGATGCCTGACATTGACGGATTAGAAACGACGCGTCGAATCAGAAATATCAACAATATCTATAAACGTATTCCTGTTATTGCTGTGACTGCCCACGCACTGCCCGAGGAACGCAAACAGATTCTGCAAAGCGGTATGGATGACTATATGACCAAGCCAGTCAATACCCGGCAACTGGTCACCACCATCAGTCACTGGACGGGTAACTCGGTGCAGGCACCCGATGAACCGACTGAAGAAAATCTATCCGGTCAGGTAAAACCCAACTTATCACCGATAGACGTCGAGAAGAGCGTAAAGCTTGCTGCCGGCAACCAGGAACTGGCCAGAGAAATGTTGGCCATGCTACTTGGTGGTCTGCCAGAGGATTTGCAGACGATCGAAGAAAGCTTCCGAAATAATCTGCACGAGCCGCTACTGGATCGGGTTCACAGACTTCATGGTGCTTGCCGATACTGTGCAGTTCCAAGACTTCTGGAAGCCTGCCTGGAGCTGGAAACCAACCTCAAGCACAGCACTCACCTTAATGCGCCCAACATCATTCATGGTGTGGAGGAAGTGACCAGGGCCATTAAAGAGCTTTTGGACTGGCAGCGATCAAAGGAAGCAGAAGCCATTGCCTGAACAAATTCCGGGATTAGATGTCCCGCTGCGCTGCTGAGGATTAAAATCAGGCGTGTTTGTTCTGAAACTCCTGCCATATCAATTGCAGTTACGAGCAGACCGACTCCGCTCTCGTGACAGAATTATATCTTTCGTGATTCCATCCGAAACCCATTGAGAATTGAGGGGTAGGTCTAATGCCCACCTTAAGGTTCAATGCTAATCAGGATTATCCCTTTTAAGGCCTGAGCCCCCTCTGGCTCTCTTGTTTGTCTTCTATCAGTCTATTTGTTGAAACTTTTTTCAAAAGCACTGGTCAAATATGTGATTAATTATGGAGATCACAGTCATGGAAGGGATTCAAACAACACTATCTGGCTTTACTTTGTCAGAATCTGACTGTGCACCAGACTGCTTCGAAGCATCCGCATTCGCTCGTTCTGTTATTTCTGTCAATCAAGACCCCCCTCCTTGCGTAGAAGATAATTCAGATATAACTGATCTTTGTTATCCTCAACTACCTGCTCGTGATATCAAACTTCCGGATGCAGATAATCGCTGGCCTGCCATCTTGCCACCCACCACTGACAGGCAAACCCGTGCTTTTATGGGCGGGAAAGGACTGTTTCTGCACCTTATGCAGCAGAACAATATCCCGGTTCCGCCCTTCACTGTGGTTGAGACAACCCTGATCGCTACTCTGGAGCAACATCTTTTTCCCACACAATGCCTGTTGCCCTTTCTCCCAGATATAGATATGCAGAGCCAAACATCATGCAGCCTGGAACAATTGCGCACGATCGTTACCGAACTCCCCCATCAGCAACAATCAGAATGGCTAAAGGGTTTATCTGAATTTATTGCCAGTGAGGATTTCTATCAACAGGTCAAACCTATCAGTGCTGCCCGGGACATTCGTCATCGCTATCTCAGACTCCGGCAAGCATCCAACAAAGCCTGCATCGTCCGAAGTACCGGCGTCGATGAAGACCGTTTCGGCGATGCCCAGGCCGGTCGATATGATTCCCGGGTTCATGGTGGCGGCGATATCCTGAAAACCTGCCTGCAAGTCCTGTCGTCTGCTTACCGGCCAGAAGTCTGTCCCACCGGGCAGGTAAAACCCATTGCGCTGGTCATGCAACAGTGCATCCACTGCCAGCTGGGGGGCGTAGTAATCAGCCACTTAACATTGCAGGACGATACCATTCAAGTGGAATATGCACCGGGTCAACCACGGGGGGCGGTCTGTGGAAATTCAGGCATCCGCCCCCATCGCTATACGATCAGGCGCGGTGATGACGAAAACAGTCAACCGGATTGGCAATTTACTCCGGGAGACATTACGACACAGTTTGTGCTGAAAAAAATCACCGATGAAGAGGCCTGTGAAGCGGGTTATATCGAACAGAGCACCACGGCAACCACGGATGTAAAAGACATCATGCTGGCTGATGAGATATTGCAAAAACTGCAGAAATACACAGAACAGCTGGAAGATATGTTCTGTTGCCCGGTAGATATTGAGTTCGGTGTGGATGACCAGCAGCAACTTTACCTCTTCCAGTGTCGGCCAGTGACCCGGCTGCCGGGCAGTACCCATTTTTCAGCAGCAGCTCCCTCCCTGCCACTGGCTGAAGGAATCCTGGTCAGTGAAGGTTGCTGCAGTGGTGTGGCCCTGGTGGTAACAGAACCGGTCAACGCAGAACAGATTCCAGCAAGTGCCGTTCTGTTTTCCGATCACGCCAGTGACTGGATGCTGGCACCGGATATTTTGAAACGTCTGGGCGGCTGCGTATTCAGACAAGGGGGAACCAACGATCATGTTGCCATCACCCTGCGTCAGGGGGGTATACCCTGTCTGTTGGCTGGCTCTCAGTATTCTGAGGCATCAGCACTAGCCAGCGGACAACAGGTAACACTGGTGGCAGGCAGTTTTGCCGGCAGCCCCGGAGCCTGTTTGCTGACCGGCGACCAGTCTGCCTACTGGCAGGCCAACAGCACCACTTCCGGTCAGGATATCATCAACTTGCCTGCGACCAGTCCTGCAGAACCACCCGACTTCACCAGGGTAGACACAGGTTTTGCCTGGCTGAATCGCCAGAATAACCGGTTACTGGACTACTTTCGCGCTGACCGGTTACTAAGCCATTGCCTTGGACCAGGGCGAAGCAAGGCAATCAGCATGTCAGCAAACCGATCGGACCTGTTACCACAGCTTGGCATGGAGATTCATCTTCTGCAGGACGATTTGCAACGATTTCTATCCGGTTATCGTCGCTTTTTAAATCTGGCCGCGGGGTATGAATCGAGCACCATACACTCCAAAGTTAAGCCCTTTATCAATGAACTCCCGTTGCTTGAAAAACAATGGAGTTGCCTGAAGGATGCCATTGATGACCTGTACACAAAAGTGGTAATGCCGCTGGCTTCCCGGGGAGAATTGCCCGCCCGGCGGACGAATTTCAGACAATGGCTGAGAGATTGCCAGACCTTGCTGGATAAATTGCAAAAACTGACCCAGCCCAATAAAGTGAACGAAATCTATTCTGTTCACGACCTGATCTACTGGCTTCATCAGCAATTTGTCAGCGCTCTCGCCCCGGTGGCTGAAGCATCCGGCCAGGGACAAATTACCGAAATTACAGAAGATAGAACGCTGATTGATGTACTCCCCCGCGGAGTTCCCGGACTATTAGACGACAATTGCATTTCGGTGCTGAGCAAACTTTGTGTAGTAGAGCTAGACATGCTGAATATGGTGGATGCTGCTTTTATTAATGCAACCCTCGGAGTGCACGTCTGCACCATAGCTATGCTGGAACAGGCCGAGGGAGGCAAGGGCCGAACACTCCGCCTCGACATCTCTGATAATTTTTCCCAAGACGGGAAAAACAAACACTTACAGGGAAAATTGAAACGTTTCTGGTTTTTGGTCCAGACACTCCGTAGTGCATCGATTGATAGAAGCTCACGACCAATGGCGATCAGTTTCAATCAAAGCGCGGGAAAAATGACCATAGAGTATACCCGGGTTGATTCCACACCGGCGTTACAAAGAGTCTTTGTGGAATTGGTGACCATACTGTCAGGTCTGACCTCCATGGATATATCAATCAACCAATTTCATCTCGGTAAAAATACCGACAAATGGTGTTTTGAAACGCTGGTTAAAAGGTGTCAAAACGGGCTGGACGAACCGGTAAATAACTGGACGTTCAAACATTGCCTGGTATTGGATGCAATTAATGACAGAGAGACATATTGTTGGCATCATGAATATACTTTCCTCGGTTATCTGGATAGCGAATACAAGCTATTTTTTGATATAGCCAATAAAGCTTATCATTATATTGAGGCAACTGAAGATCCGGATAGAAATTCAAAACTTCGCCAAATATTTAATGCGGCTACCAAACACCTTGAGCCGAATGATGCTGCGAGAATAATAAAAGAACTGCTATTTAGCATGGCCATTGCAAGCAGATACCACCCAGGGCAAAAAGCTTACATTGAACTCCTGCGCGAGGACTTTGATTTAGATCATGACAGGGATCTGGTGCTTTTGCTGGTTCAGCAAAACCCGGTTGTATTTAGTTTGATCGCCGACATATTTAAGGATGATACTGGCATAGCTAAAACTACCATAGAACAAGATGGAAGTTTATTAGTTTATGCCAGCGACCGTATCAAAAATGATAAATCGCTGGTAATGCTTGCCGTCAATAATTATGCTGATGCACTCAAGTATGCCAGTAAGGATCTCAAAAATGACACTGATGTGATTCTGTCAGCTACCAGAAAACATGCTTATGCCTATTCCTATGCCGGACAGGCAGCAAAAAACAATGAAGCCCTGTTGAGGACAATCATTGAGGAAAATCCTCTAGCCATGCGCTTTGCTACTGAGTCTCTTAAAAATGACAAGTATTTTGTCCTGCCTCTGCTCCCACGAGCTCCCCGCATCTTCCGTTACCTTAGCGACAATCTGAAATCTGATCCGGACATCCGAGCTGCAGCTCAAAGGATGGAAGTCTCATACTGATCAACGTCAAATTCCTCTGCATCCCCTGTACTATAAGGGTTGGCTGTATCTAAGCCAGCCTTGTTATGTCTTCGCTTTATTACGATCAGGCAGAACCTTCATAGGCACCAGCATGTCCTGCAGGTTTACGTTACCTTTGTCATCATATCCCCTGAAGCGTTTCTGACTAACCACAGCAATTCCTCTTTGCTCAAGGGCTCTTTTCGCCAGAGGGGATTTCAGGGTTTTCTGGGTTAAAGTGCCGAGGCTCATGGGTATCCCTTCGGATTGCAGTCGTTGCACCTCCTGAACAATGGCTACTTGTGTTTCTGTGCTCAGTAATCTGAAGCCGTGGCGACACTGCATCTTTTCCAGGCGGGTCATCCTTTCAGGCACTCTGACTTGCCTGAGATCATGGAAGCTATTGTGGATGCCACGAGTGATTCCCTTTTGCTGGTCAGTATTGCAGCCTTTATGGTCAGGACTGGTACAGGTGTTAATGCCTGCACGGCTGGCAATATAGCGCCGGACATTATCATCCAGGTATTTTTCCATGTTCTGCAGTGGCAAGGGGGTCTGTTCAAATTTCTCGGTGATAGCCGCCCTGTCAGGTTTGAGCCGGAAAGTTTGAAAATAGGAATCCGTCCGGAGGTCTTTACTATCACTGCCAGTGACTTGTAGCAGATCAGCGGCACCGTGCATGGCGGCTTCCAGTTGCTGTTGCAAGTCCGGTTTCAGGACGGGATCACTGGTGAAATCCTGAGTCACTTGTGGCGGCAGATCCAAACGCGATGGGTCAAACTGCCTGTACTTCTGTCGTTCTGCGGAGAAGCCCGGGAACGAGGCATCAACCCCGGTTAATCGGATAAAGTCCATGCGGTCAGCAAAGCGCAGTACCTGCAGATAACGCCGAACCGATGGGGAAAGATCCTGATCGCTCTTGCCCTGCATGTCGTCTTCCTTGCAGGTCAGTGCTTTGGCAATATCATCCAGCTGTTGTTGTGGATACTGCCCATCCAGATCCCGCTTGAAATAGTAAGCCGCCCTGTCTTCTTCATCTCGCTTGGGAACATCTTCCGCTGCGGCATCATGATAGATGATCGCCAGTGACAACAGGTTTTTTTCAGATTCAGAGAACTTCATCAGATCGAATTTCTCCAGCAGCTCGATATACCACAACAGATTGTTCCGGGCCCTCAATACATGACTGCAGTTGTGATCAGGCTTCCATACCCTGGGCAATGTCTCATTGCCAAGGCATTTAATGACTCGCTCTGGTCCGGGGCGTCGGTAATAATGCTGTAATATTCTCAGAATGGTCTCTTCGTTGTCCTTGGCATTGGCCAAAACCGGTGGCTTGCTGAAGGCGTCGACGAGAAATTGCAACTCCGTTGGTTGCGTCAGGGAGTCAGGTTGGGCAGATTGACAGCCGGTAAGGTTGAAGGACTCTTTCAGTTCGTCTATCTGTTGTTGTCCTTTTTTGATATTTTCTGGCCATTGCTGATAAAAAGGCTCTTGATCTCGCCGTTCCCAGAGTGCTTTGATCCAGCAGATATAATCATCTGCGCCAAGCGCTCCCAGGGATTTTTCAATGCCGTCAGCGGTGGTGTTTGCTATTTTTTTTCTCACAGTGCAAAGTATTCGCTCGTCGGGTTCACCATAATGAAACAGAGCTAATAAATAGTTTTTTAATTGGTCGTAGGGATGATGTCCCTCAAAAGGTCGACAAAGGACGAGGTGAAACGCGTCCTGCAGTTTCGCTGAACTGAATCTCTGGCAACGTTCATGAAACTCCAGCATCACAGCCTGATCACTGATAGAGTCGGAATCAACCATTAAAGACCATAAATCTGTACCCTGGTAGGATACTCCCAATGCCTTCAGGTGGCAGAAAAGTCTTTTTGAATAAAATTGTTCTAAAGCATTCTTGGCGGTTTCCTCACTAACAGCCACTCCGAGCCTGGCCAGATCAGTGGACAATTGGATAATGATATCTTCGTAGTAAGCTGACCAGCCCATACACTGGTTTTCGTCGTCTCCCGTCGCTCTGTTCAACAGATCATACATACATAATTTTTCTGCTGATTTGATCACTAAATCAAATATTGTTTGGTATCCTCCCCAGTAAAGTACTTTTTTTTGAACAGGGAAACCCTGGTCTATTAATTCCCATAAGTGTTGACGGGTGAAGCGATCCGGGTTCATTACCAGTTTTATAATGTCCTCAGCCTGAAATGGATGCTGTTGTGTTGGCAGATGCTGTTGATTCAGGATTTCAGCTTTTAACGACATTGGCAGAAGATTCAACAACCTCTTCAAGTTCTCTTCAGAAATGTTATGGGACATCGCAAAATTACTGAGCCTGGCTTCATTAAGTGCTAACAGATCACCACGGAGTTCATCCTCAAAATAAACCTCTACAGAACCGCCTTGCTGGGAATAAACCAGCCAGGGCAATGGGTCAATGCCAAAAGCCTCTTCTAATTGATGTTTATCCTGTAAATGATCGGTAATACTTTTGGCAATGTTCTCTTTTACAGTGAAAAAGCACTTGATGTCTGATTTTGTATACCCGGTGGTTAGCCATTCTGCAGGGCGTCTTAAGTTTCTATCATCTTTTTCTCTGAATTCGGGCGGCTTGAATGTGCCGTTCGGACGCAGTCCACCTGATGTAGACTTCCTGTATACACAACAGAGACGGTCAGCTTCCTCCAGCTTTTTCAACCGCAGTGAACAATGGTCAGGGAGGCATTTAATGGGCAGTTCATCCGGCTTTAACGCATTGTTTTCTAATAAAAATGTTCTGGCATGCTGTTTATACGCAGCGAGCGTATCGGGTTTTAGAATGCCAACTGTGACATCCTTCGGTCTGGATAATATCGTGGGCACATCTTCAATAATCAGATTGACAGGTCTTGGTCCTGGAATCTCGTCGTTATGGTCAAGATAAGCCAACTCTTTTTCGAATCTTGCATAACATGACTCCGATTCACACACCTTAATCTGTCGAGCACCCAACGAACCGGCCTTTACAGTTGCCCGCAATTCCTGTCTTAGCTGCTCTCTGTTACCCGGGGACAGGCAATGTGCAGTGTTTGAATTCCTGCCAGATTGCGCCGGACAACTCTCAGGGCTCGTAAACGACACTGTCGAGAATGTACTTCCTGTTTTTGGTAATGAATCCATATCAATAAATCTCAGAGTAATTGGAGAGTTATGGTGATGTCCGGATTAGAATTACTTGATGCTCATTAAGATTCCTTTAAAACCGGCACTATGGTTTATGACTTTGTTAGATCAAAAAAGTTCCTGCAATTTAAACTCGGACCGGCAGGTAGTTGAAACTTTTTTCAAAAACACTGGTCGAAATTGAAAATAATTATGGAGATCACAGTCATGGAAGGGATTCAAACAACACTATCTGGCTTTACTTTGTCAGAGTCTGACTGTGCACCAGACTGCTACGAGGCATCCGCATTCGCTCGTTCTGTTATTTCTGTCAATCAAGACTCCCCTCCTTGCGTAGAAGATAATTCAGACATAACTGATCTTTGTTATCCTCAACTACCTGCTCGTGATATCAAACTTCCGGATGCAGATAATCGCTGGCCCGCCATCTTGCCACCCACCACTGACAGGCAAACCCGTGCTTTTATGGGCGGCAAGGGACTATTTCTGCACCTTATGCAGCAGGCCAATATCCCGGTTCCGCCCTTCACTGTGGTTGATACAACCCTGATCACTGCTCTGGAGCAACATCTTTTTCCCACGCAATGCCTGTTGACCTTCCTGCCCAATATAGACATGCAGAGCGACGGATCATACAGTCTGAAACAATTGCGCAAGATCGTTACCGAACTCCCCCAGCAACAACAATCAGAATGGCTAAAGGGTTTATCCGGATTTATTGCCAGTGAGGATTTCTATCAACAGGTCAAAAATATCAGCGCTGCCCGGACTATTCGTCATTGCTACCTCACACTCCAGCAAGCATCCAACAAAGCCTGCATCGTCCGAAGTTCCGGCGTCGATGAAGACCGCTTCGGCGATGCCCAGGCCGGTCGATATGATTCCCGGGTTCATGGTGGCGGCGATATCCTGAAAACCTGTCTGCAAGTCCTGTCGTCTGCTTACCGGCCAGAAGTCTGTCCCACCGGGCAGGTAAAACCCATTGCGCTGGTCATGCAACAGTGCATCAACTGCCAGCTGGGGGGCGTAGTAATCAGCCACTCAACGTTACAGGACGATACCATTCAAGTGGAATATGCACCGGGTCAACCACGGGGGGCAGTCTGTGGAAATTCAGGCATCCGCCCCCATCGCTATACGATCAGGCGCGGTGATGACGAAAACAGTCAACCGGATTGGCAATTTACTCCGGGAGACATTACCACCCAGTTTGTGCTGAAAAAAATCACCGATGAAGAGATCTGTGAAGCGGGTTATATCGAACAGAGCACCACGGCAACCACGGATGTAAAAGACATCATGCTGGCTGATGAGATATTGCAAAAACTGCAGAAATACGCAGAACAGCTGGAAGATATGTTCTGTTGTCCGGTAGATATTGAGTTCGGCGTGGATGACCAGCAGCAACTTTACCTCTTCCAGTGTCGGCCAGTGACCCGGCTGCCGGGCAACACCCATTTCTCTGCCGCAGCTCCCTCCCTGCCGCTGGCTGGAGGCATTATGGTCAGTGAAGGTTGCCGCAGTGGTGTGGCCCTGGTGGTCACCGAACCGGTCAACGCAGAACAGATTCCGCCCAGTACCATTCTGCTTTCCGATCACGCCAGTGACTGGATGCTGGCACCGGATATTTTGCGACGTTTGGGCGGCTGCGTATTCAGACAAGGGGGCACCAACGATCATGTTGCCATCACCCTGCGTCAGGCGGGTATACCCTGCCTGTTGGCTGGTTCTCAGTATTCTGAGGCATCAGCACAAGCCAGCGGACAACAGGTAACACTGGTGGCAGGCAGCTTTGTCGGCAGCCCCGGAGCCTGTTTGCTAACCGGCGACCAGTCTGCTTACTGGCAGGCCCATAGCACCACTTCGAGACAGGATATTATCAGCTCACCCGCGATCGGTGCTGCTGAACCACCGAACTTCAACAGGGTCGACACAGGTTTTGGCTGGCTGAATCGCCAAAATAACCGGTTGCTAGAGTATTTTCACCCTGATCGCCCAATAAGTCGCTGCCTTGCCCCTGGTCGAAGTAAGGCAATCAGCATGTCAGCAAACAGATCGGATCTATTACCACAACTTGTCATGGAGATACTTCGGCTGCAGAACGATTTGCAACGATTTGTATCCGGTTATCTGCGCTTTTTGGATCTGGCTGCTGAGCCCAAACCGGACGCAATACCATCCGAAGTCCAGCCCTTTATCAATGAACTCCCGTTCCTCGTTGAACAATGGAGATACTTGAAGGATGCCATTAATGATCTGCGCTCAAAAGTGCTCTTGCCGCTGACTACCAAAGGAGAATTGCCCGCCCGACGGACGAATTTCAGACAATGGCTGAGAGATTGCCAGACCTTGCTGGATAAATTGCAAAAACTGACCCAGCCCATAGCTGTTCGCAATATTTGTTCTGCCCACGACCTGATTTACTGGCTTCATCAGCGATTTGTGAGCGCTCTCGCCCCGGTCGCAGAAGCATCAGGGCAGGGACAAATTACCAAAATCACAGCAAATAGAACACTGATTGATTTACTCCCACAAGGAGTTGCCGGACTATTAAACGACAATTGCATCTGTGTACTGAGAAAACTTGGCATAGTAAAGCTACGCATGCTTAATATGGTGGATGCCGCTTTTATTAATGCAAACCTCGGAGTGCACGTCTGCACCATAGCAATGCTGGAACAGGCCGAGGGAGGCAAGGGCCGTACACTTCGGCTCGACATCTCTGATCATTTTTCCCAAGACGAGGAAAACAAACACTTACAGGGCAAATTGAAACGCTTCTGGTTTTTGGTCCAGACACTCCGTTGTGCATCGATTGATAGAAGTTCACGGCCAATGTCGATCAGTTTCAATCAAAACGCGGGGAAAATGACCATAGAATACACTCAGGTTGATACCACCTTACAATTACAGATGGGCTTTGTGAAATTGATAACTGTCCTGAGAGGACTGCCCTCGATGGATATATCAATCAACAATTTTAATCGCGGAAACAATACTGATAAGTGGTATTTTGAAACCCTGGTTAAAAAGTGCCAAAACGGGTTGAACGACGCCGTAAATAGCTGGATATTCAAACATTGCCTGGTATTGGATGTCATCAAAAGCCGCAATATACCCTCATATTTCTATGATTTTGCGTTCCTTGATTTTCTGGACGGCGAATACAGGTTATTCCATGGAATGGTCCAACAAGCTGATGATTTTCTTGAGACAACCCAAGGCTCGGCCAGAGGTTCAGATCTTCGTCAAATATTGACTGCTGCTACCGAACACCTTCAGTCAAATTATGCTGCAAGAATGACAAAAGAACTGCTAGCTCACATGGCCATTGAAACCCATTCTCCAAAGATTTTTATTCTACTCTTGCGTGAGGACTTTGATATAGATCACGATAGGGATCTGGTGCTTTTCCTGGTGCAACAAAACCCACACATATTCAGATATATTTCCGACGAATTCAAGGATGATATTGAAATGGCCAAATCTGCAATAGGACAGCAAGGGCTGTTATTAAAATATGCCAGCGATCGTTTCAAAAAAGATAAAGTGCTGGTAATGCTTGCCATTAAAAGTGATGGCTGTGCACTAAAGTATGCCGGTACGGATCTCAAAAATGACCCTGATGTAGTTGTGGCGGCTACCAGAAGACATTTTGATGCCTTTCACTATGCCGGGCAGACAGTAAAAAACAATAAAACCCTCTTGAGAATACTCATTAAGGAAAACCCTAAGGTCATGGACTTTGCTCCTGAGTCCCTTAAAAACGACAAGGACTTTGTTCTGCCACTGCTATCAAGAGATGTCCCCATTTACGAATACCTTAGCGACAGACTGAAATCTGACCCGGATATTCAAGCTGCAGCCCGGAACCAGGACGCCTGATTCAGGCAATAACGCAACAGGCTCTTCCCTTATGTGGCAAAACACCCGCTGTGTCAGGATAGATGTCGCCTCTTTTGATTCATGACTCTCAATAATTGAGAGCATACAAAAAGAGGCTGTTATGACTCGCTACTCCAAAGAAATGAAAGAGTCCATTATCCAGAAGATGATGCCGCCAAATAATGTTTCCGTGGCTCAGCTTAAAAGAGAAACCGGCATTACTGATGCGACCCTGTATACTTGGCGCAAACAGGCAAAAGCGCAAGGTGTACCCGTGCCCGGTGATGGTAAGAATCCTCAGCAGTGGAGTGCTGAAAACAAGTTCGCGGTTCTGATGGAAACCGCCAACATGAATACAACAGAGTTATCCGAATACTGTCGTAAGAAGGGTCTCTACTATGAAGACCTGCAGCAGTGGAAAGCTGATTTTATCGCAGGCAGCACAAAGCCTGCTGAATCCCGTCAGGTACAGGCCGCTGCCAGACGAGATGACAAGAAGCGCATCCAGAAACTGGAAAAAGAACTCAAACGCAAAGACAAAGCACTTGCTGAAACCGCAGCACTGTTGGTTCTAACAAAAAAGGCAAACGCGATCTGGGGGGAGCGCGAGGACGATTGATTCCTCTCCCTGATCGCAAGGAAGCCGTTGCTTTAATCCAGGAAGCTGTTTCACAGGGGGCACGTAAAGTGAAAGCCTGTGCTGCTCTCAACCTGTCGATACGCACGGTTCAGCGCTGGCAAAAAGATGTAGAACAGGTGCGGGAAGATCAGCGTCAATACGCAGACCGGCCAATGCCTGCCAACCAACTAACCAAGAGCGAGCAAAACGAGATTCTGAAAGTCTGTAACAGCGAGCGATTCAAAAGTAAGTCGCCATGCCAGATTGTACCGACACTGGCCGACGAAGGTGTTTATATAGCTTCTGAGTCAAGCTTTTATCGAGTGCTGAAGGCTCATAATCAACAGCATCACCGAGGTCGCAGTCAGAAGCCAGTAAAGCGGAAGCCGACATCGCATCGGGCCACGGCACCAAATCAGCTCTGGTCGTGGGATAT
>NZ_JAGRPU010000020.1 GCF_024606225.1 Endozoicomonas sp. ISHI1
CTTAGTCATGCTTACATTTTACAATGAAAGCTGTAAATACAACAAGTATTTTGCATAGGCAGTCTTTCAGACTGCGAGCTATCCATCCCCGAACTAGAAGTACGGGGCTTTCCGCTCAATTTGGTAATTTATCTAAAGTTACATTCACTCGGAGCTACCCATCTTATGAAAAAAAACTCAGTAGGAATGTTGGAAACCTCTTCAAATAAAGTTATTTGTACGCTCAGAGCCTGTTCATGGACTTGAACAGAATTGATCTGTTCAAGATGAATACCCCAATAATCTCCCAGGCTCTCTTGTAGATGATATATGTGAAAAGAGGCTGAAACTTGACTTTCAATAACCTTTACAATCAAGAATAAAGCATTTTGCATTGACCTAACTAAGAGAGCACCTTCAATTTCTAAGGACTGCCCCTTTAAAGAAAGAGTTACTAACAGTAATGAAAAAATTAATCGAATCAGTATTCTTTTTAGAAAAGGTACCTGAGCAATTAGTAGTTGCAGAAAACAAAAAAACATTTCAATCTAATCCAAAGAGCTGAGCAAACCCAAGATTCAAGATCGGGGATAATTTTTAACTTATAATGGTCACGTTTTTCATATAGGCAAATATCTTATTAAATCTATAAAGGTTTTTTTAATAACTTAAACTCGGGTGTACATAGCTAACACATATGAGTCGTAGCTCCGTCAAGCGCAATTAACTGCTTTCGAGCCAATGGATTTACGAGTTACAACGCAGTAGCTAAAGTCGAGACATATAGCGGTTAAACCTTGCTGGCACTATCATGTTGCCAGTGGTGTCCAGTTCGTATCAGGCTCAGGTCAGGAGTATACGATCTTGCCAATTCAAATAAAGAAAATCATTCTCTAAAAAAAGTTTCTGGTTTACAAATGAGTTCCCGCATAACTTTCCTTAGCCCCATTATTTACACCGTGCCGGGAACAACACTCTTCTCTCTATCCGTAAGTCAGCCGTCTGGAATATCAAGATAGAACTTCTGGTGAGGAAAGCTTCCTGTCATGTGAGCAGTGGCTCCTTCTTTAAGCCTTTTATAAACTATTTCAGGTATATTTTTAACCGTAATTGCTTTAATTATCTAACCTCTGAAAATGTTACAGAGATTTCATTGCGGCTGCAAAATGCAATCCATTTAAGTAATCTTGCACCTAACAAGCCTTTAATTCGCGTGCGGGGCAGTCGCTGAAGGCGAAGATGTGTGCTGCATTAATCTCTACAATATGGACACATTCCAGCGCCATATTGTGCCCATTCAATCAGGCATGAGGTACAGAAATAATGTATGTCACAGCTGGCAGGCGAAACTGCCCCTGGAATCATGGCTTCACGGCAAATAGCACATTCTCCAAGAAAATAACCTTCAAAAAAGAAATCAGTGATTGCGAAGAACATTATATGTTCACACTGCTTCAAAATTAATTCCATGAGATATCGAAACCACCCTTCAGCCTGAACAGCTAATTTTTCAGCCTGAACAGCTAATTTTTGTATAAGTTCATAGACTAAAGTTTTATTTGAAAATGAATAGCGGCTATTTTTTAGTTGTAAAGTATGAGTTTGAGTGTCACATATAACGTAAGAAAAGATATCAGATTCTCTTTGTTGTACTTTTACTACAACAAACATTTCATTAACTGAAAAGTCAACTCCTTTGACTCTTTTAAAATCACTTATTGATTTCGCAAAACCATAGTTCCCATCTAATAAAAAGACTAACTCATTGATCACTTCTTCTGACAGTATACTTAGTGGGATTGAGGAATAATGATTACAATGACTATTTTCATTACAGCAAAGTTCAACCCAATGATAACGATCGGAATCTAATGTCGGGAATGAAATATCAAAGAACACTTCCTCAAGTTTGCCCATCTTTGTTAACCCTATTAAAAGATGCATTTTATTATCTACTTCAGAAGAGGTAAATTTAATATTGCTAACACCAAGATTATGTAATGGTTTTGATATATTGTATAAAGCACTGTTTTCTAACAGGCCTGAAAGCCTTAAATCAAAAGAAGTCAACCCCACTGTCTTAGATATTTTTATTTCTTTCATATTGCTATTACTTAAGGTACTTGAGGCTGTTCTATCTTCTAAAATGTCATAAATAAAATTTACAGGTATTAATGCTAGCGCAACGATCAAAAGACAAGTGTCTATTTTATCACCAACTCTACGATGCAAATAAAATTCGTAGTAGTTTCTATACCCAAGTGCAAGTATTGATACCAAACGAAAAACGCCTCTTGAGCCTACGTAATAATCTATTGGCATATAGATGTAGTTGCATAGTGACTCCTTAACAACGTCATACCAAATCGATTGACCTCCTATAGTCACTTGACTCTCATCAGGCTCTTGATAATCTGAAAAGCAAAATCCTGATAAACAAAAGATTGTTAAGGATAGGACCATTAGCTTTTTACAGAACTCAAATCTTTTCTTCAATTACAAACCTGCTTTCAAACGGATTGAATCAAAAACGTAGACGCACGCAACAAAAAAATCCAGCAGACTGCCATCGTAAACTGTTGGGTTTGGCACTATGAACCTAAATGTAAGCTTCTGAAAAAGCGTCTATACTGACCTGTTCACCATCAACTACTGACATGGTAAATGACGAATGTATAAATCACTTCGAATTTTAGTGATCTTCTTTTTGTTCACAGGTTTATCCGTAACTTGCTATTCAAGCATTGATAAGTTAGCGAATAATAAATTTCGTATCATCAATAGTGAAGGGAAAGTCAAGGATGTCGAGATAGATGGAGTATCTGGATTTATTGACTATTTTGCCGAGGTCTATCATACCAGTCAGAACTGTTCTGGGTGCACCTCCTATTTGTACAGTATTGCGGGAGATAGTTACTATCTTTACTATGAACGTCACTTGCCGCATGCAGATTTGGTGTCAAAATTTCTCAGCTCATATTCACAGATCAGCAATCCACCATCTCTTGGTGTCGTTCTGTTTGAGCCTGGATTGGCATCCAGCGACTCTATTACCATGGCAGCCATTGGAAATGTAAAAATGGATCAGCCACAACAACCTCGCACAATGGTCAGTAGCAGAGTTATTGCTTTAGAGAGAATTTCTGATCAAGATTTACATTTTGAACTGCACTCTGACGGAAGCTCAACTTTAAGTCAGATATCAGGAGATTATACTATTGTAGATCAAGCCTCCTTCAAAGATTAATCGCAACCTTCAACTAGCACCACATAACCAATCACCGACGCCGTCAACGTCGGCAAGGTTTGAAATGGCATATTGCCTATGATTTATTCCATATCCATCTTACTACGTAGAAAGGTCATAAAATCATTAACTCTTTCTGCCATCTGACGTCTAATCCCTGGTTGCTCATGCTGAGGATATGTTGATATTCCAGACTCCAGAATAATGGCTGTTTTAGAGTTTAATACTCGTTGCAATGCTACTGTTTCTTCATATGAGTATACTGCTTGTAAAACAAGATCCCCTGAATCAATCAATGATTGAACTCTTGCCACTGTAATTTCGAGAACCTCAAGCAGGCTATCAACCCTGACTACCCACTCTGGCTTGTCAACTAATTGTTGAAGTATATTTTCACCTCCCGCAGCAGACCTGAACACAGCAGCAGATGAAGAAGCTTGCAGGTTTACCTGCTCTTCTTCTGTTAAATAAGGAAACATGACTTGCAACAAAGTTTGAGCAAATAACACTGCCACAACATTAAGGCTGTCATTAGCATAGGTCATTTGGTTACCAATGATACCCATGTTGCAAAGTAACAGAGAGAGAGAAAAGCAGATTTCTAACAGTTTTCATTAAGCAAACACTCTGATTTAAAAGCTAACAGTATAGACATAGCTTTGCCTTCTGGTTGTTAAATCAGTACAGATTTTTGCAATGAGACTTACAGAAAAAACTTTAATCTGGTGATGTTTTTCTTGGTAGTGACGGTGTTGAAAAGTTGTATTGGGCTCCTTAAGAAAAAGCTACTATTCCCGTTCACATTCTAAAAAAATTGCGAAGTCTATCGAAAATGAGTTAATCCGATAAGGGTCAGGAAATTTTGGATGGTATTAAAAAAATAAAAGCTTTTAAACCCGCTAAACAATAAGTTTCTACGAGAGTCATTGAGAGAAAATAATAGAGGTATTGAGTCAAATCCCGGAAATTCTTAAAGCTAAAAGGTTTGGTGGTGTGAGTGACTTGTCATCTCACACCTCCACGTTCGACAGCTATATCAGAGCAAGCAGGCCAACAGGGTGATACCGACAACGGCAAGCACAATACCTAAAAAAATCTTCAGTTTGCGACCTTTTTTAGCCGACTTTTTCGCTGAATCCAGAGACTCCACGGCTTCTTCAACATTATCTCTGCTTTGAGTGATATGATCTTCAATCCGGCTCACGTCCTGACCTTGTTCATGAACGATACCTTGCAGGTTATGCATTATTTCATGGACATCAGCAACATCCCGCTCAATTTTCATTATTTGGTCATTTCGCTGACGCAACTGGCTCAACTCATCGAAACGAACGTCTAGCAGCACCTTCTGAAGGTAGTCAGCAGCCTCATGGACGTGGTTTTCATCTTCAGATGAAGTTTCCAGCAAATTGACCGCAACATTCAGCTTTTCAAGCACTTTGCCAGCCTCAGGATGATTCTGAAGCTTTGTTTTGGCATCGTCCAGGAGACCTGTGGTTTTCTGTTTCATCGTCACCAGATCCTGCTTAGTATGCGCCCGAGAGCAATCAATTTTGAGACTCTCAAGTCTGGCTGCCAGATTGTTGTCATTCTGGCTCTCCGGCTGGCCTGGTTTTGAAACCGGTCTGGTAATACCTCGTTCTGAAGGTGGTCTGGCAATCGCTCGTTCTGAAACCTGTTTGGCACTGCCCGAGCTCCTTGAACTTTGGTCGGAGTAGTGGGTGTGAGAGAAGTCGCCAGCAGTCTTCATATAACCACAGACGTTATTGAATGCCCTGACCGTACTGCGCCTGAAGCTGGAGGCAAGGTTTCCAAGCTTTTCCAACTTATCAGTAATAGCATTCTTATCAAAGGGTACTGAGCCTGTTTGCAGAAAATTTATCATACTACTCCCTCCATCAATCCTTGTTGTGTTCTTTGTTGTGTTTTTTGTTGTTTGACAAGAATGCTATCAATGGCTGACAAGATCACTAACAGCACTGTCAGTTAGGCTGACATAAAACACTTGGCTGATCAGGAAGGGCAGAGAGAGGAAAAGAAACTTCTCTGCACAGGTCTCCAACCCGTGCAGAGAACGAGACCATCAGACGTGCTTAACCTCATCGATCTCATATTCAACATTGCCGGAAGGTGTATTCACTACCACCACTTCACCTTCTTCTTTACCAACCAGGGCACGGGCAATCGGTGAGTTCACAGAGATCTTGTTGTATTTGATGTCTGCTTCATCATCACCCACGATCTTGTACTCGACTTCATCGTCCGTATCCAGATTAACCATTAAAACCGTGGTACCAAAGATAACCTTACCGGTTTTTTTGATCGTAGTGATATCGATGACCTGAGCGTTGGATAACTTGGCCTCAATATCGTTGATACGACCTTCAGTAAAGCTCTGCTGTTCACGGGCTGCGTGATATTCAGCGTTCTCTTTCAAGTCTCCCAGTTCCCGGGCTTCAGCAATCGCCTGAGAAATGCGCGGTCTTTCCACGGTTTTCAGTTGAGTCAACTCTTCACGGAGGGCTTTTTCACCCTCCACGGTCATTGGATATCGATTCATCCAGTCCTACCTTCGTGCAAATCCTGAAGTCTTCTGACTGTTTTTTCCGAGCCAAAGGCAATGGCCCGGGCAATGGCTTCCGCACCTGCCATGGTGGTGGTGTAGAGAACCTTATTGGTCAGCGAAGATCGGCGGATTTTATAGGAGTCTGCAATGGCCTGACGACCTTCGGTGGTATTGACAACAAAGGCTATATCACCATTGACGATACTGTCCACCATATTTGGTCGACCTTCCATCACCTTTTTAACCCGGGTCACGGGCAGGCCGGCATCTTCGATCACCTGGGCAGTTCCACTGGTAGCCATCAGCTCAAAGCCGGTATCCATCAGCAGGCGCGCAATACCAGGCACCATTGGTTTGTCCTGATCACGGACACTGATGATGACACGGCCACCTTCTGGCAGTGCCATGTTTTCAGCCAGCTGGGCCTTATAATAGGCTTCCGGGAAAGATGCACCAACACCCATCACCTCACCGGTAGATTTCATTTCCGGGCCAAGAATCGGATCCACACCCGGGAACTTGTTGAATGGGAAGATCGCTTCTTTTACGCAGTAGTAGGGAGGTACAATCTCTCTGGTAAAATCCAGCTCTTTCAGAGTTTTACCCATCATGACACGAGCGGCAATCTTGGCCAGAGAGTGACCAATGCACTTGGACACAAAGGGCACTGTACGGGACGCACGCGGATTAACCTCGATCACATAGAGTTCACCGTCTTGCAGCGCCATCTGAACATTCATCAGACCAACAACACCCAGCTCCATAGCCATGGCTTTCACCTGCTCACGAATCTTGTCCTGGATGCGGGGACTGAGACTGTAGGGAGGCAGAGAACAACCGGAATCACCGGAGTGAATACCTGCCTGCTCAATGTGCTGCATGATGGCACCAATAACCACACGCTCGCCGTCGCATACTGCATCGACATCCACTTCTACGGCACGATTCAGGAACAGGTCCAGCAACACCGGACTATCATTGGAAACTTGAACCGCTTCTTTCATGTACTTTTGCAGTTCATCTTCGCCCGCCACGATTTCCATGGCACGACCACCCAGAACGTAGGAAGGGCGCACAACCAATGGATAGCCAATTTCCTTGGCTTTAGCAACAGCTTCTTCAGCACTGCGCACCGTGGCATTCGCAGGCTGTAACAGGTCCAGCTTTTGGATCATGCCCTGAAAACGCTCTCGGTCTTCGGCACGGTCAATCGCATCCGGACTGGTACCGATAATCGGCACACCTTCAGCTTCCAGAGCACGAGCCAGTTTCAGAGGTGTCTGACCACCGTAGTGAACAATCACACCTTTGGGTTTTTCGACATCAATAATGGCGAGGACGTCTTCCAGAGTGACCGGCTCAAAGTACAGTCGGTCAGAAGTGTCGTAGTCGGTAGAAACCGTTTCGGGGTTGCAGTTAACCATGATGGTTTCGTAACCGTCTTCGCGGGCAGCCATAGCCGCATGAACACAACAATAATCAAATTCGATACCCTGACCGATACGGTTAGGACCACCACCGATAACCATGATCTTTTCGTTATCAGTTGGCACAGCTTCACACTCTTCTTCATAGGTGGAGTACATGTAAGCTGTCGTAGAGGCAAACTCGGCCGCACAGGTATCTACACGCTTGAAGACCGGCTTGATCTTCAGCTGACGACGATGGTTACGCACTTCTGTTTCAGAGATCGCCATCACCTCTGCCAGACGCGCATCACTGAAACCCTTACGCTTGAGGCTGAACAAAGTGGTGGCATCCAGCGCAGACAAGTCTTTGCCGACCAGATTCTGCTCTTCTTTAACAATGTCTTCGATCTGGACGAGGAACCAATGATCGATCATGCAGCTGTTAAAAACTTCCTCACGAGTCATACCGGCCCGAAAAGCGTCTGCCACGTAGTATGGACGATCCGCCTTTGGAACAACCAGCTCTGCCTTGATCTTGTCGATAGCACCTTCAGCAGAAACATCCAGCATGGGATTGAAGCCAGTGGCTCCGGTTTCCAGACCACGAAGGGCTTTCTGCATAGACTCCTGAAAAGTACGACCAATAGCCATGACCTCACCCACAGATTTCATTTGGGTGGTGAGACGATCGTCGGCCTGAGGAAATTTTTCAAAGGCAAAACGAGGAATCTTGGTGACGACGTAATCGATGGTTGGCTCGAAAGAAGCCGGTACCACACCTCCGGTAATTTCGTTGCGCAGTTCATCCAGGGTGTAGCCCACGGCCAACTTGGCTGCCACTTTGGCAATCGGAAAGCCAGTCGCTTTGGAAGCCAGGGCAGAGGAACGGGATACCCGGGGGTTCATCTCAATCACGACCATACGACCAGTGTCCGGGCAAATACCGAACTGAACATTGGAACCGCCGGTTTCAACGCCAATCTCACGCAGAACAGCCACAGAGGCATTACGCATGATCTGATATTCTTTATCAGTCAGCGTCTGGGAAGGTGCGACCGTGATCGAGTCACCGGTGTGAACTCCCATCGGGTCAAAGTTCTCGATAGAGCAGACAATGATGCAGTTGTCGTTGCGGTCGCGCACCACTTCCATCTCGTACTCTTTCCAGCCAATCAGGGATTCATCGATCAGCAGCTCATTGGTGGGAGAAAGATCCAGACCCCGCTTACAGATCTCTTCAAACTCATCCTTGTTGTAGGCAATACCTCCACCGGAACCACCCATGGTGAAAGAAGGACGGATGATACAGGGAAAGCCTACCTGATCCAGCACAGCCTGAGCTTCTTCCATGGTATGCGCAATACCGGATCGGGGTGTTTCCAGACCAATGTTCTTCATTGCTGTGTCGAACATTTCACGGTCTTCAGCCTTATCGATAGCATCCCGGCTGGCACCGATCATCTGGACGTTATATTTTTCCAGAACTCCCTTATGGAACAAATCCAAAGCACAGTTCAGAGCGGTCTGACCACCCATAGTAGGCAGTACTGCATCCGGACGTTCTTTCTCAATGATCTTGGCGACTGTTTCCCAACGAATAGGCTCAATGTAGGTCGCGTCTGCCATGCTGGGGTCGGTCATGATGGTGGCCGGGTTAGAGTTCACCAGTATGACACGATAGCCCTCTTCTTTAAGGGCTTTACAGGCTTGGGCTCCGGAATAATCAAATTCACAGGCCTGACCAATGATGATAGGACCCGCACCCAGGATCAGGATGCTTTCAATATCTGTACGTTTCGGCATCGTTGCTCTCGTAACTTGTCTCAGGCTTGCGGAGCTCTTTGCTCACGAAAGCCTGTTGTCTGTACTGTAAGTCTCTTTTTCAAGCGACCTGATCAGGATTGGGAAGCGGCTGTATGCTCTTCCAGCAGGCTGATAAACCGGTCAAACAGCACCGCCACATCGTGTGGCCCCGGGCTGGCTTCAGGATGCCCCTGGAAACTGAAAGCGGGCCGGTCGGTCAGCTCAATCCCCTGAAGACTGCCATCAAACAAGGATTTGTGAGTGACCCGGATATGCTCAGGCAGTTTCTCTTCAGACACGGCAAAACCGTGATTTTGACTGGTAATCATCACCACACCGGAATCCAGATCCTGCACCGGATGGTTGGCTCCGTGGTGACCAAACTTCATCTTCATGGTGCTTGCACCACTGGCCAGACCCAGCAGCTGATGACCCAAACAGATACCAAAGACCGGGATACGGGTTTCCAGAATATCCTGAATGGCCCTGATGGCATAATCACATGGCTCCGGATCGCCAGGACCGTTGGACAGGAAAACACCGTCCGGATTCATGGCCAGAACCTCTTCGGCAGAAGTCACTGCGGGCACTACCGTCAAACGGCAGCCACGCTGGGCCAGCATTCTGAGAATGTTGCGCTTCACACCAAAGTCATAAGCCACGACATGGAAAGGCTGCTCGTCAACAGACTGGTGATCATCAGACTCCAGAGCCCAGACGCCTTCTTTCCACTCGTAAGGTTCGGAAACCGTGACCTCCTTAGCCAGGTCCATACCTTTTAGGCCAGGGAATGCACGAGCCTTTTCCAGAGCTGCCGCTTCATCAATATGACCGTTCTCATCGGCCACCAGGATACAACCGTTCTGGGCACCCTTTTCTCGCAGGATGCGGGTCAGGCGACGGGTATCAATATCAGCGATGGCTACGATGTGATTAGTACGAAGATACTCATCAAGAGGCATTGTGTTTCGCCAGTTGCTTGCGAGAAGAGGAAGATCACGAATAACAAGGCCGGCTGCGTGAATTTCAGTAGACTCTTCGTCTACGGGAGTAATACCTGTATTACCAATATGTGGATAGGTGAGAGTGACGATTTGACGGGAATAAGAAGGATCGGTGAGTATTTCCTGATAGCCTGTCATGGCTGTATTGAAAACGACCTCACCACTGGTTTCTCCGTCGGATCCAATGGCAATGCCCCGAAAAAGACTTCCGTCTTCCAGAGCCAGTACGGCTGACTTAGTCAATGATTCCTCCCACATTCACCTCATGAAAATCATCTCATTCATGGGCAAAATGATTTTCTATACGCTCAAGGCTGTTCCACCTGCTCCCTTAAAGAGCACGCTCAAAAAAAGCGAGAGGTAAATTGAATCACCGTCTCGCTTTCTTATCCGACTTTTATCAGGGATTTCAGGGGCACGCTAACTGCCTCAATAAATCTAATGCAAATTTTTCGCATTTGAACACAATATTCGTAAAAAGACAAGATTTTCTTCTACCAGGAAACACTTGAATTCAGTGCACTCGTAAACAGGCATTTATGCATTTCGATCAGTCAAAAATCAGAATCATGTAGCAGAAAAACAATGTTAGATGAGTCACCCCCTGGAAAAGGTTACTTTTACCTGATGCGAAGTTCACCATGGAAACCAGCAACGTCAGAACCAACAATAATGCGTCGACATTATTCAAACCCAGAACAATGGTTTTGGATGTCAGAATTCCAATCAGCAACACAGCGGGAATAGTCATACCAATGGTGGCCAAGGCCGATCCCAGACAGATATTGATAGAGCGCTGAAGATTATTGGCTATTGCCGCCCTGATAGCCGCCATGCCTTCCGGAGACAGAACCAGAATCGCCACAATCATACCACCCAGATCCGAAGGCGCCCCCAGTTCATAAATCCCATAATCCACAATCACTGCCAGCTTTTTGGACAGCAATACAATGGGAACCATGTAGCAGAGCAAAAGCAGGGTATGCGACGAGACAGACAACTTCTTTTCACTCTTGCGATTATAACCCTCATTATCGCCCACAAAATAGTGCCGGTGCCTCATAGCCTGCATGCCCAGGAAAGCCAGATAGAGGACGACATTCATGACAACGAGAAAGACGATTTGCTCAAGGGAGAAAGTACCTATGGACGTTGACTCAGTAAAATTAGGCAGAATCAAACCCAACACAGAGAGAGGAATAAGAATCCCGAGAAAAGAGTTAGCGCCCTGTAAATTAAACGTCTGCTCAACATGCCTGACCCCTCCCAGAAGCAGCGACAATCCGACCAGCCCATTGAGTACAATCATCAGGACAGAAAACATCACATCCCGACCGAGTGTCGGATTATGACTCCCCGTCAGCATTACGGCTGAAATCACAATAACTTCGATACTGATCACTGACAGGGTCAGTATCAGAGTGCCGTACGGCTCTCCCAGCTGTTCGGCCAAACCATCGGCATGGCGAACCACACCAAAGGAAGACCAAAGCATGACAACAAACAAAAGCAGAAACAGTCCGGCACTGACCCAGTTAGAAGAACCTGTCGTCAAAAAGTGGTTGCACAACGAATAGAACAGTATTGATGCTGCAATACCTGAACAAAGCCCAGGTTCGGATTTCAACACCAAAGGTAGTTTTATCACTGCTCAAGCTACCCGTAAAAAATATGTTTTGAAGGCTATTGATATGAGGAAAGTAGTCACTTAGCCGCATGTGAACAAATAATAGATGAGCTGAGAAAATCTCCCTAATCTTTCCCGGCTTCTTTGCCTGAAAGTCTTCTAAATTCTCCTGATGGAACTAATCACTCTCCCGAGACTCTAATATCCAGTGGACTATTAAATCCGGCAGTAAAGGAGTACACCAATGAACATTATAAACCATGCCATCAAGCTGATGGCTGCATTACCCGTAACTACGAGTTTGTGCGTCAACGCTGATAGTACAAAACAAGAAAAAGAATGCTCCCTGAACGCTACGCCGACCGATTATGATATTGGGCGCCTCATTAAGACAGGAACCACGACAGAAGCAGTCTTTCTTTTTGCTCAAAAAGCCTCAATGATCAGTCCGTATGAGATTCACCGTTTTACCCAGCTTAACATTACTCCGGAATTCGTTGCATCGTTTCATCCTGGAGCGGCTGGTGAACCAGCTTTCATAAATGAAATTCTACAGGCAGTGTTAAGCCCCCAAACGGCGAATGGGTTCGGAGGTACATTATGATTAATAGTCACTTTCCAGCTCAGTCCGGACTTACCAATGAACTGTTAACACAAGAAAAAACCATTAAAGCAGAAAAAGGCGAACAAAATATTACTGATACCTTTGCCAGTCAGGCAAACCATAATATAAACAGAACCTTTAAGAATGATATTTGTGCAACTTCTGTCATAAACCAAGTACACACACCGGAAAGTACCCTGGAAAAACCTTTTCCTGCCCCCCCAACTAAACTAGAGCATTATTATGTTTCAACTCATGAAGGAATTACATGGCATAACAAAAAAAGAAAAGCTTATGAAAGTTCGTCCACAGAGGCACTTCCAGAAAAGTTAAAAAGCAGTAAAGAGTCTTCTATTATCGAAAGTAGTGCTCTCCTGCAAGCTGGTTGTTTGATACCAAAGGACAAGCAATGGATATCTTTTCTTCAGGATTTTTTCAGGCAGATACCGATTCATGCATCATCTATGAATAGAATTACCTCTTTACAAAGTAAAGCTGGAAAAATTAAAGAAATCGTTTTTCTGGTAGAAGCTATCCACGGTCGGGGTTATGGAAATTTAAACCTGTATATAGAATTCTTAAGGAATTTTGTCAGACTTTCTCCTGGCACTTTACATCTGGTTCGCTTTTCTGGCTATGAACCTACTCTTAGCAACAAATTACCAAATCTTCTTTCTGGTTTACCTGCACGTGACATTGATGAATTTATCATTTATGGGGAACACAAATTATCGTCACCAGAAATAAGACCGGATAAGCTATTTGGTATTCCATACATCGTAGAAGAGACAATACCAACCCATCTTTTATCAAAAAACACACTACAAATTTACACCGTTTGGGACTCGTATAAAACATCAACAAAAGCTCCATTATTTCAAATAACTAACTATAGGTGGTTCCCTGAATCTACAAGGGAAATGCCCCTGAAAAACCTAGAAAATCATCTGCCCATTTATCCATATGAGATCAATAAAGATACGTCAACACCAGAGTTAATGAAAAGGGATATAGCTAACAGCTTAGAAAATCCAGTCACACAAGGTTATGATACTGAAAAACTAGCTCAATTTTTTACCGAATTATTGCAATCGGCCAAAGAAAATAAAATATATCTAGCCCTTTCCTATCATGCTTCGGGGATGTTAAAACATGAGTATTACAATTACACAAATGCCGCTAAAGCGTGTTTTGGCGATAAGCCTATCATTATTATTGCACCACACAGCGAGAAGATCGACCTGTCTGAAAAAGAAAAAAAAGAACTCAGTGATACTGGTAATATAGAGTTTTCAACTAATTACTGCCTGGACTTTACTGCTGAGAAATCACTTAAAGATAAGGTCACCGTATTTGAATTTACTTTTTTACCGAAGCGACTGTTTGAGTTGATTTGTTATTTTTCCAACATCCCCATTTATGCACCGGGAGCCAGCACCGCTAATATTGCACAATGCTTAAATAAACCCTACCTTGGACTGAGCAGATGTGGTCATGAAATACCAACAACAGGCAACCCAAAACTCTTAGGCCGCTGGAAAGTAGCTAATAGTGCATTTCATTTTAATCCATTCCTTATGCAAGAGGTTAAATCAGCTCTGTTAACAATGAGCAAAGAGCAAATAGAGTTATGTGACAGAAAAATCAAACATGATCTTTGGTATACCCCTGAGAATGCCCATTTAGAACTCAATAAAATATGTAGAGTAATCACAGACGAAATCCTGAGATATACTGGGCTAATCTCAACGTTAATTCCGCACTTTTTTAATGGAACGGATACCTCAAAAATCCATGAATATACTCATCTCTCAGCTGATGATCGGCAAAGTTACTTTACCCGGTTATTAGACGAAGGTAGATTACCCGAGTTTTGCCAGTACGTCTGTGATAAATCAAATGAAATAGTGCTTGATTATATGTCTCAAACAACTAAGCCAGGAGATAGTTTTTATGAACTGGCCAGAGCATTACAACAAAAGGCATTGCATCCTGACAACAACATGATGTTGGAAGTATTAGAAAGAAATCTTCCGGATAACTGAAATCCGGCTCAGCCAAAAATACCTTGTTCAGGGGGCTTTGAATAAATCCCCTCCTTCGCACAACTTCCAGCATCTGTACCTGGCCAATGGCTTCGATAAAAACATCCAGCTTTCTGCGGTTCCGGTCAGCTGCACAGAACGAACCCATTCAGAGACAAAACTATATTTCCCTCCCAGGGGAACTAATATCTCTCCCGAAACTCTAATACCAATAGTGCTTTCTAACTTTCGTGATGAGCATGGATATTTGAGCTTTAAAACAAGGCGGCATAAGGAGTCATAGCCTTAGCTATGGTGACGATCGCCAACGCAGGATTAAGGCTCGACTCTTCAGCGCAATAGGGAGTTAGAAAGTTCGATTGGTATGAAAGGACTATTGAACCCGGCACTAAAGGAGTACGCCAATGTGCATTCCAAATTCCATCAAGCTGATATCTGCATTACTCATAACGATGAGTTTTTGTGTCAACGCTGATATTACAGAACAAGAAGAACATTGCCTGAACGACGCACTGGCCGGTTATGATATTGAGCGCCTCACAGAGGTGGGAACCACAGCAGAAGAAGTCTTTCTTTTTTCTCAAAAAGCCCCAATGGTCAGCCCGTATGACATTCACAGATTTACCCAGCGTAACATGACTCCGGAAGTCGTTGCATCGTTTCATCCCAGTGTGGCTGGTGAACCTGCTTTTATAGATAAAATTCTACAGGCAGGGTTAAGTCCCCAAAAGGCGAATAGCTACCTCGAAGCCGGCGTTGATCAGGCCAACATTTTGACCAGTTACTTCAAAAATGGAATTCCTCCTGATCTTGCAAGCGCCTTATACAAAAATGGCTACTATTTCTACGCTGACTCTGACTATTCGAAGGTTTGGCTTCAAGAAACAATGGAAAAGGGGCTAACCATAGAAGATCTGCCCAGATACAAGGGACTCGCCTCAACAACCAATGAATTAAAAGAACTCTACGTTTCAAAAGTGCCTACTGATTTTCTTCATAAAGTCCTGAGTATGGATGTAACCCTGAACCTGCAAGATGCAAAATCTCTTTACTTTCGTGGCATTGACCTGGACACCTACCCATCTCTAATCTCTGACGAACGGACCTGCACTGTATATCCCACAACCCGTCTTGAGTTTGAACACCTTGGTAATCTTGCGGGCTACCAGAGCAAAAAAGAGCCTGTTCCTCTACCAAAAGCTTTATTTTTCCGGCTTAACACAGTATTTTCTGGCAGAGATATTTCGCAAGAATTTATGCGACATTTTTCAACCGACGATCAGGAAGAGATTTTCAAGTACGTTGAAGACATAGCCAAACGTGTAAAAAACCCAACGATTTATAATTTGCTCTACCTGACAGCGGAGATTGTTTCAGAAAAGCTTCACTACGAATCAGTGGATGAAGGAGAACTGGAGCTGACTTTCCCGATAGATTGTTCAGTAGCTGAATATTGGCGAAGGGGCATTGGCGACTGTGATAAATACTCGGCATTGGGGACGGTTGTTTTTGCTCAACTGAAACAAATGTTTCCTGACGTACTGGCAAACGTTTACCTCATCAACGAAATGTTTTCGACATTAAAAAAACATTCCTGGAATACCGTCGTCATTGCAGAAGAAGATCGCCTGATATTCAGCTACATTGACATAACACAGTACGACCCCGGTAATGCCTATTTTCAACACCTTATTATTCGGTTTCTTCTACAACTGCATGATGCCATTCAGAATCTGAATGAGGCATCTGGCTGCCTCCCAAACCCATTCAGAAACAAAAACGAAGCCCTGGGAACGATGTACTCAAAATACTTCAATTTGCGATACTTTCTTACCGAATACGAGAAATATTTCTGTCCACACGATCAAAGCAATCCGGACATAACAACTGCTCCAGACACATGAATAATAGATGAGCTGAAAAAATCTCCCCAATCTTTTCCGGCTTCTTTACCTGTAACGCTCATATATTTCCCTCCCGGAGGAACCAAACACTTTCCCGGGACTCTAAAGTCATATTGACAATTGAACCCGAGTGTAAAGGATTACATCAATGAACATTAGAAATCATGCCATCAAGCCGATTGCTGTATTACTCATAACGATGAGTTTCTGTGTCAACGCTGATGTTACAGAACAAGAAGAACGTTGCATGAACGACACGCTGGCCGGTTATGATATTGAACGCCTCACAGAGGTGGGAACCACAGCAGAAGAAGTCTTTCTTTTTTCTCAGAAAGCCCCAATGGTCAGTCCGTATGAAATTCACCGTTTTACCCAGCGTAACATTACTCCGGAAGTAGTCGCATCGTTTCATCCTAAAGTGGCTAATGACCCAGCTTTTATAGATGAAATTCTAGAGGCACGGTTAAGCCCCCAAACAGCGAATAGCTACCTCGAAGTCGGCATTAATGGGGCCTTCTTTATCATCAAGTACGCCAAAAATAGAATACCCCCTGATCTTGCAGGTTCCTTATACAAAAACCTCTTCTTCGTATTCAGTGACTCTGATCAGGTCTATCTTCAAGATGCATTTAAACAGAGGCTAAAGACAGAAGACCTGTCCAGATACAAAGGACTCACCTACTCGTTCATTGAATTAAAAACTCTCTACATTTCTAAAGTGCCTGTTGACTTTATTCATGAAGCCAAGATGAAAGACATAGATCTATTCGATGCGATTTCTCTCTACTTTCGAGGCATTGACCTGGACACCTACTCGTCTTTAATCTCTGACCAACAGACCTGCACTGTATACCCCACCACTCAGCTTCATTTTGAGCACCTTGGTAACCTTGCGGGCTACCAGAGTAAAAAAGAGCCTATTGCCTTACCTAAGGCTTTGTTTTCCAAGCTTAATTCCATATTTATCCAATACGACATGTACCACTTTTCACTGGACGATCACGCGGAAATTTTCAAGTACGTTGAAAAGGCTGCCAAGGATGTAAAAAAACCAACGATCTATAATTTGCTCCACCTGACAGCAAAGATTGTTTCAGAAAAGCTTCACTACGAACTTGTGGATGACGGAGAGCTGGCACTTACCTTCCCTGAAGGTTGTTCAATTGCTGAATATTGGCGAAGGGGTATGGGTGACTGTGATAAATATATGGCATTGGGGGTGGTTGTTTTTGCTCAACTTAAACAACTGTTTCCTGACGTATTGGCAAATGTTTATCTAACCAAGGAATTGTTTTCGAAATACCCGGGGCATACATGGAATACCGTCGTCATCGCTGAAGAAGACCGCCTGATTTTCACCCACATTGACATAACAGACTCCGACCCCGACAATGCCTATTTTCTACACCTTATTCTTCGGTTTCTTCTACAACTGCATGATGCCATTCAGAATCTGAATGAGGCATCTGGCTGCCTCCCAAACCCATTCAGAAACAAAAACGAAGCCCTGGGAGCGATGTACTCAAAATACTTCAATTTGCGATACTTTCTTACCGAATACGAGAAATATTTCTGTGCGCCGTATTGAAGAAGACTGGACAAAAAAGCCGCGCTAAAGCCACTTTTTTGTCCAGTCTGGCTTTCATCTCAGGGAACTAATCACTCTTCCGAAACTCTAACATTCAGTGAGTCATGAAACCTGATTGAAAAGGAGTGCGCTCGTGAACATTTTAAACCATACCATCAAGCTGTTAACTGCATTAATCATAACGACGAGTTTCTGCGTCAAAGCTGATATCACAGAACAAGAAAAAGAGCCCTACTTGAGCGCCGGGCTGGTCGACTATGATATTAAGTACCTCATAGAAGTGGGAACCACACCAGAAGAAGTCCTACTTTTTGCTCAAGAAGCCCCAATGGTCAGCCCATATGATATTCACCGTTTTACCCAACGCAACATCACTTCGGATATAGTTGCATCGTTTCATCCCAGGGTAGCGGGTGACGAGATTTTTATAGAAAAGATTCTCAAGGCGGGATTAACACCCCAAACGGCCAATCGCTACGTCGAGGCCGATATTGATTCAGCCACCCGTATTATCGCTTACGCTAAATATGGAATACCTTCTGATCTCGCGGGCAGCTTAAATAAAAACGGCATCTCTGTCTTGACTGACTTTGCGCATACTAACCTTCAGGAAGCGTTCGAACACGGGCTAACGACAGAAGATTTGCCCAGATACAAGGGACTCACCGGATCAGCCTATGATTTAAAAAAACTCTATTTTTCAAAAGTGCCTGCTGATTTTCTTCATGAAGCCGTGAGTAAAAACATAAGACTGGAAGATGCGACTTCTCTCTACTTCCGCGGCATTGACCTGGACACCTACCCATCTCTAATCTCTGACCAACAGACTTGTGCTGCCTACCCCACAACCCACCTTGAGTTTGAGTACTTGGGTAATCTTGTAGACTACCACAGTAAAAAAGAGCCTATTCCACTTCCAAAAGCTCTATTTTTCCGGCTTAACACACTATTTACATACGATACCATGGACTATTTTTCAACGAACGATCAGGAGGAGATTTTCAAGTACGTTGAAGACATAGTCAAACAGACAACAAAAAAACCAACGATTTATAGTTTGCTCTACCTGACAGCACTGATTGTCACACAAAAGCTTCACTACGCAAAAGTAGATGAAGGCGAGCTGAAGCTGACTTTCTCAAAAGAACGTCCGATAGTTGAATTTTGGCGGAGAGGGATTGGCGACTGTGATAAATACACGGTATTGGGGATGGTTGTTTTTAATCAACTGAAACAACTGTTTCCTGACGTACTGGCAAATGTTTACCTGACCGATAAGTTGTTTTCAACATGTAAAAACCATGCTTGGAACACCGTCGTCATTGCCGAAGAAGATCGCCTGATTTTCACATACATTGACATAACAAGGTTCGATAGTGATATCGATAGTCCAAAGGTTGGTTTTTGGGAGTTTCTAATAGTGAAGCAAATGCTAAAGAACCCGTTCAGAAACAAAAACGAAGGACTGGGAGCCATGATCACAGAGCTCTTTGACCATCAATACTTTCTTGGCGAATACGAGAAATATTTCTGTACGCCATAGATGAAAAAGGCTACACAAAAAAAGTGGCGCTAATGCCACTTTTTTATTTTCAATCTGGCAAACTGATCAGGACGACATATCGTCAAAGAACTTCTTAACCCCTTCAAAGAAGGACGTTTTCTTGGGAGACTGGCGATGTTCACCTTCTGCGACAAAGGTTTCCTTCAACTCTTGCATCAGCTCTTTCTGGCGTTCGGTCAGATGCACGGGTGTTTCTACCACCACACGACACATCAGGTCACCGCGACTGCCGCCACGAACTGGCGTGACACCTTTATCGCGCAGACGGAACAACTTGCCAGTCTGGGTTTCTTTTGGAATCTTGAGTTTTACCCGGCCGTCGAGGGTCGGAACTTCCAGCTCGCCACCCAGGGCGGCATCAACAAAGGTAATGGGCACTTCACAGTATAGGTGTTTGCCATCACGCTGGAAGATCGGATGGTCTACCACGCTGACCTGAACATAGAGATCTCCGGCTGGACCACCATTGACGCCTGCTTCACCTTCACCCGCCAGACGAATACGATCACCGGTATCGACACCGGCAGGAATCTTAACAGACAGCGTCTTATATTCCTGAACCCGACCTTCACCATGACACTCACGACAAGGGTCTTTAATCATCTTGCCAGTACCGTGACAGTCAGGACAGGTCTGCTGAACAGAGAAAAAGCCCTGTTGCATACGCACCTGACCCACACCACCACAAGTGCTACAAGTCACAGGAGAAGTCCCTTTTTTGGCACCTGTACCATCACAGGACTTACAACCGACCAGAGAAGGAATCTTGATTTTCTTGGTAGTACCCTTAACCGCCTCTTCCAGACTCAGTTCCAGTTGATAGCGCAGATCAGCACCGCGCTGAACGGAGCTTCGGGAATGACCACCACCGCCAAAGATATCACCAAAAACATCACCGAAGACGTCACCAAAGCCGCCAGCGCCACCAAAGCCACCAGTACCACCCATACCGCCCATGTTAGGATCGACACCGGCATGACCGTACTGGTCGTAGGCGGCACGCTTCTGATCGTCAGAGAGGATTTCAAAAGCCTCGTTGACTTCCTTGAAATTCTCTTCCGCTTCTTTGTCATCGGGGTTACGGTCAGGGTGGAACTTCATAGCCATACGGCGATAGGCCTTCTTGATCTCCTTGTCAGAGGCCCCCTTTTCTACGCCCAGTACTTCGTAAAAATCACGTTTTGCCATTAGTAACACCCTGTGGTCAGGTTCCGTCAGATCACCTGACCGAAATAATCCAAATCGCTTTCATACATCGGGAACGATCCCGATTTATTGAATCAGAGACTGTTTGGAAAATCGGCGAAACCTTTCAGACAGTCTCTTAAACACAACAGCGCGGGAGAAAGCTCCCGCGCCGCCAAATCAACTCATACCGCAGCGCGGAATGGGCTTACTTCTTGTCATCTTTCACTTCTTCGAACTCGGCGTCTACGGCGTCATCCGCAGCGGAAGAAGATTCAGCCTCCTGTGCACCTTCAGCGCCGGGTTGCTGAGCTTCTGCATACATCTTCTGAACCAGACCAGCAGAAGCTTCAGAGAGAGCCTTGGATTTCTCTTCGATGAGATCCTTGTCGTCCCCCTTCAGAGCCTCTTCCAGAGCAGTCAAAGCTTCGTTGATCGCACTCTTCTCTTCTTCCGTTGCCTTATCACCGGCTTCTTCCAGAGTCTTGCGCGTCGCATGTACCAGACCATCACCCGTGTTACGGACAGCCGCCAGTTCTTCGAACTTCTTGTCTTCAGCCGCGTTTGCTTCAGCGTCCTGAACCATTTGATCGATTTCATCGTCAGACAGGCCGGAAGACGCTTTGATCACGATAGACTGCTCTTTACCAGTAGCCTTGTCTTTGGCAGAAACGTTGAGGATACCGTTAGCATCCAGGTCAAAGCTGACCTCAATCTGAGGCATGCCACGTGGAGCCGGTGGAATGTCAGACAGGTCAAAACGCCCCAGTGACTTGTTGGCAGATGCCTGTTTGCGCTCACCCTGGCAGACATGAATGGTTACAGCACTCTGGTTGTCATCAGCAGTAGAGAACACCTGCGACTTCTTGGTCGGAATCGTGGTGTTCTTTTCGATCAGTGCCGTCATAACGCCACCCATGGTTTCGATACCCAGAGTCAGCGGAGTGACGTCCAGCAACAGTACGTCTTTAACGTCGCCAGCCAACACCGCACCCTGGATGGAAGCACCCATAGCAACCGCCTCGTCAGGGTTCACGTCTTTACGAGGCTCCTTGCCGAAGAACTCAGCCACCTTTTCCTGAACCATTGGCATACGGGTCTGACCGCCTACCAGAATGACTTCGTCGATATCAGACAGATCCAGATCAGAATCCTTTACCGCCAGTCGGCATGGCTCCAGAGAGCGCTGAACCAGATCTTCTACCAAGGACTCCAGCTTGGAACGGGTTACTTTAACGTTCAGGTGCTTAGGACCAGTTGCATCGGCAGTGATGTAAGGCAGGTTAACATCCGTCTGCTGAGCAGAAGACAGCTCGATCTTGGCTTTTTCAGCGGCTTCTTTCAGACGCTGCATGGCCAGAGGATCACCTTTGAGGTCGATGCCCTGATCTTTTTTGAACTCTTCAGCCAGGTAGTCGATCATACGCATGTCGAAGTCTTCACCACCCAGGAAAGTGTCACCGTTGGTGGCCAGTACTTCGAACTGGTGCTCGCCGTCGACATCAGCAATCTCGATAATAGAGATATCAAAAGTACCACCACCCAGGTCGTATACGGCAATGGTCTGATCACCTTGCTTCTTGTCCATGCCATAGGCCAGGGCAGCAGCAGTGGGCTCGTTAATGATACGTTTAACGTCCAGACCGGCGATACGACCAGCATCTTTGGTCGCCTGACGCTGTGCATCGTTGAAGTAAGCGGGTACGGTAACCACCGCTTCAGTAACAGATTCGCCCAGATAGTCTTCAGCGGTCTTCTTCATTTTCTTCAGGATTTCAGCAGAAATCTGAGGTGGTGCTTTTTTGTCACCTTTAACTTCAACCCATGCGTCGCCGTTGTCAGCTTCAACAATCTTGTAAGGAACCATCTGAATGTCTTTCTGGACCACATCGTCTTTGAAACGGCGACCGATCAGGCGCTTGATGGCAAACAGGGTATTATCAGGGTTGGTAACGGCCTGACGCTTGGCTGGCTGCCCTACCAGAGTCTCACCATCGTCTGTGAAGGCGATGATGGAAGGCGTGGTACGACCGCCTTCAGCATTTTCTAAAACCTTGGCTTTTTCACCATCCAGAATGGATACACAAGAGTTGGTGGTTCCCAGATCAATACCGATTATTTTACCCATTGTTCAATCTCTCCATTGCCCTGCTTGCAGAGCGAAATTCTTTAGTTCAATTCTGTAATTCAATTCTTCAGCTGAGGGCCGCTTGCCAATAAGTGGTGAGCGGCTGTTTTTGGCCTTTGAAATCAATATGGGATCAATTGATTTGATTTCAAGGCTGTTGAAACATTCTTTTTTTGAATATTCCTCAACAAAATCACCTATTTGGAAACGACGACCATGGCTGGACGAATCAGACGGCCATTCAGCTTGTAACCTTTCTGAAAGACATCAATCACGGTGTTGGCTTCAACATCGGGATTCGGAACCATGGACATAGCCTGATGGAAATTCGGGTCAAAAGGCTGTCCGTTCGGATCTTCCTGCTCCACCCCAAAGCGCCCCAGTGCATCCAGAAACTGCTTCAGTGTTAGCTTCATGCCTTCTATAAGAGCTTCGTGGGCTCCTTCTGCCTGTTCAGCGCTTTCTATTCCTTTTTCCAGGCTATCAACCACTGGAATCAGCGCATCAACAAATTTTTCCAAGGCAAACTTATGAGCCTTTTCAACATCCTGCTCAGCGCGACGCTTGATGTTCTGCATCTCAGCAGCAGCGCGCAGAGTCTGATCTTTCGCTTTGGCCAGCTCTTCGTTCAGCGCTTCCAGCTGACTCTCAAGGCCGTCGGTCAGATCACCTTCACTGTCCAGCTCAACACCACCTTCTTCGTTCAGCAAGTTTTCTTCTGCCTGCTGTTCGGTGGCTTCTTCCATTTCCTGCTCATCAGGTTTGCTGTTTTCTACTGTCATTCCAGAATCTCCGACCGGGAGTCAAATCGTTTGATGAAACGTATATTGGGTCACGAAATCTGGATTCAAGACCTGCAAACAGTTTTTTTAACGCAACCGATCATTTCGCAAAACACTGATCTGCAGAACAAAATCACAACATGCTCTGGTCTCAATCTGGTCGTAATCAGAGTATTTTTTTTAGCTCCAACTTTACGAATGTCTCACATCAGGTTACTGTATATATAAACAGTCACGCTACACTAGCGGGTATTCATCATGCTGACCCAATTGTCCATCAGCAACTTTGCCATCGTTGACCAGCTGGATCTGGACATCCAATCCGGAATGACTGTGATTACCGGCGAGACCGGTGCTGGCAAGTCCATCATGCTGGATGCACTGGGTCTGGCCACGGGTGACAGAACCGACAGTCATTGCGTTCGTCAAGGCACGGACAAAGCTGAAATACAGGCTTCTTTTGATATCAGTCATTGCTCTGCGGCCAAAGCGTGGCTCCGGGAAAAAGATCTGACCAGTGATGATGAGTGCATCCTCCGCAGAGTCATTACCAAAGAAGGACGGTCCCGTGCCTATATCAATGGAACACTCTCTCCCCTTGCCGATCTTCGGGGCATTGGTGAGCGGTTAATTGATATTCACGGCCAGCATGAAAGCCAGTCGTTACTGAAAAAAAACAGCCATCGACTGCTACTGGATGATTATGCCGGTCTACAAAAACTAGCCTCCGAAGTGGCTTGCATTGCTCATCAGTTCAACCAGACGCATCATGAGCTGAATACACTGGCCCATAACCGCAAAGAACAGAATGAAAGAGTTCAACTGCTCAGCTATCAACTTCAGGAACTTGAACAATTGTCACTTCAGGAAGGAGAACTGGAACAGCTTGAGCTAGAACTCAGACAGTTATCCCATGCTGAAAGCACTCTTTCGGTTTGTCATGAGATCAACACTATTTGCTCCGACAATGAGACCGGCAACATTCTCCAGCAACTGTCTGTCTGTCTGCAGCGTCTGGGCGATCTGGACATGGATCACCCAGCCATCAGCAACACATTGGAGATGATGTCCTCTGCCCAGATTCAGGTCGAGGAAGCGGTAGGGGAAATCAATCACTTCATTGATCATTTTGATGCTGATCCGGCCAGAATGCAGGATGTGGATGAACGTCTCAGCGCTATATACGACCTTGCGAGAAAGCACAGGGTTCAGCCCGAAGCGTTATTGGAAAAACAAAACACCCTCAGCTCTGAGCTGGAGAGCATCCAGTTCGGCGATGAACGAGTTGAAGCGTTACAACAAAAACTGATCGAATTGAAATCCGAGTTTCAGAACCAAAGCGAAAAACTATCCGGAAAACGTCAATCTGCAGCCAGACAGCTTGAGAAAAAAGTCACCATGCGTATGGCCTTGCTGGGCTTGCCCCACGGACAGTTCGTCATTGCCCTGACACCGGTAGAGAGCAGCACTCTCTCACCCAATGGTGCTGAAGACATCGAATTCCTGGTAACGACCAACCCGGGTCAGCCACCCAGAGCATTAACCAAAGTAGCTTCTGGTGGTGAACTGTCCAGAATCAGTCTGGCCATTCAAGTGATAACCGCTCAAACCTCTCATATCCCCAGTATGATCTTTGACGAAGTGGATGTCGGCATTGGCGGTGGAACTGCGGAAATCGTCGGAGCCATGCTCAGGGAGCTGGGGGAAAGAAGTCAGGTAATTTGTGTCACCCATCAGCCTCAGGTGGCGTCACAGGGGCATCAGCATTTGCACGTTAGCAAGAAGGTCCGCAATGCCAAAACCTCCACCGAGATTGTCGGCCTGAATGGCGATCGTCGTGTTAAAGAGGTCGCTCGAATGCTGGGTGGAGTCGAAATGACCGAGTCCACGCTCAACCACGCAAAAGAGATGCTTAGCCTGACCCATTCAAGGTCCGCAGCCTGAAATCACCTCTGCAGTTCCTTGATGAGTAATCCCATTCCTTTGGCCAGTTCCCTTATGGCTTTGGGTGCATATTCTATTTCAACCCAACGCTCATCCTTATCGGGGTACAAAATCCAGCAACGCTGCTCAATGCTGGAACAGTCTGATTCCAAAGTATGACCAACGCCGTATACTACCAGGGTATTATTGTTTCTGACCAGTCCCTGCTCCAGTTGCTGATAGCGAGTCACCACCAACTCACCTTCCCGGTTGGCCTTTACAGAATATTTTATGGATGATTTTCTGGCCCCATCTTTGATAGCGTTTGCCTTGAGCAGGCTGTTCAAATAGGACTCCAGCACAAGATCGGCCACGGCCGGATCAAAATTCTGCTGCATCTGCTCAACAAATGATTGAGGTGCTTCGGCTGGTTGCAGTTCCATTACCTTCTGCGCCTGAACCGCAAAAGGAAATAAAAGCAAGCTTGTAAGGGTAAGTATTTTCATTATTATTCGACTGTTCCACTGTCACTTAAGATATTAATATCGAATAGTCAGTGGGAGACTTCAAGCATTTCCTTCAGTAGCTGAGAGCCAGTCAGTGCTGCTGGTCTGGCGTCACCCTCATTACTTCTTCGATGGTTGTTAATCCTGTTGCGACTTTCTGAGCTCCGGAAAGACGAAGACTGTACATACCTTCCTTAATAGATTGGCGACGAAGACTCTCTATATCGGCATTCTCTGCCAGCATATCCTTCAAAGGTTGAGACATAGGCATTAACTCATAAACACCCGCTCGCCCCCTGTAGCCGGTATCCCGACATTCCACACAACCCACAGGTTGAAAGATCTGCGCTGGTGCAGGAACTGACCAGGGGCGAGTGAGGGATTTCCAACCGGATTTGTCGAATTTTACTGACTGTTTGCAGGAAGGACACAAAACTCTGACTAGCCTCTGAGCCATAACACCCAGAACCGTAGCTTTGATGAGATAGTGGGGAACACCAATCTCCAGCAGACGGGTTATTGCGGACGGTGCGTCATTAGTGTGCAGAGTGGAAAGCACCAGATGACCGGTCAGTGCCGCCTGAATCGCCATTTCAGCGGTTTCAAGATCCCGAATCTCCCCCACCATAATAATATCCGGGTCCTGACGTAGAAGTGCACGCAGACCGCTGGCAAACGTCAGATCAATGTTATGCTGGACCTGCATCTGGTTGAAGCTGGATTCCACCATTTCAATAGGATCTTCAATGGTACAGACATTCACCTGATCGGTGGCCAAAGTTTTCAGAGTCGAATAGAGCGTGGTGGTTTTACCTGAGCCGGTAGGGCCTGTGACCAAAACAATCCCATTGGGCTGCGCAGTCATATGAGTCCAGCGACGTTCGTCTTCTCTGGAAAAGCCCAGTTCTCGAAATCCTTTGACCAGAACATCCGGATCAAAGATCCGCATCACCAGTTTTTCCCCGAACGCAGTCGGCAAGGTTGAAAGCCGCAGTTCGACTTCATTGCCATCCGGGTTGCGGGTTTTGAGCCGACCATCCTGAGGCTTTCTTTTCTCTGCCACATTCATTCGACCGAGAATCTTCAGACGACTGGTCACGGCAGTAGCCACTTTGGCCGGCATCTGATAGATAAGGTGCAACACCCCATCAATTCGAAAACGCAGATGAGTCTGCTCTCGCCTGGGTTCAACATGGATATCACTGGCCCGCTGCTCAAAGGCGTACTGGAGCAGCCAATCCACAATATTGACAATGTGCTGGTCATTGGCGTCCGGAGCTTTCATATTGCCCAGCTCAAGCATCTGCTCAAAGCTGTTCAGCTGAGTGGACTGAACGCCATTCTGTTCATTAGCGCCCAGAACAGAACGTGCCAGTCGATAAAACTCCGAGGTGTATCTTCGGATATCAGTCGGACTGGCAACAACTCGCCGGATTTCCTTGCGGTTAGTATGCCTGAGATTATCCTCCCAACCGCTGTGCCAGGGTTGCGCTGAAGCGATAACAATCTCATCAGCCGTGACTTCTACCGCCAGAATTTGGTGTCGTAAAGCATAAGCGTGAGACATGACCGGAGTAATGGCCGTGGCATCGATTTTCAATGGGTCAATATGAAAATATTCCTGACCTGACAGATTCGCCAGCCAGAGCATCAACGTATCGAGATCGAGAGAGCCGCCTTTGCGGGCATCTTTCAGCGCCTGTGAGGCAATGTACTCCAGAGGGTGAAGCTTAAGTTGATCAGCATTGCGATGACGAGCCAATATTTCATCAGCTGCAGGTGGCCTGAGCCGACCCGTCTGAACCAGATCAGAGACCACCGTCTGCAGATCCAGAAGGAGTTCTCTGTTCTTGAGTGAAGCCCTGAATTTATTGGCGTTTGACTTCGGCTCCCGGACACTGGGCACTGTTGTTTCCTTCTTACCTTGAAAAATTTTCCATCTATGTATTCTCCACTAAACCGTCCGCTTATGCCTATAGTAAAATTCAGGCTTAAAGCAATCGTTCAATTAAGTATATCGCCAGAATCCCCCCCGACTGATGCCCTGCATAAACAGCATGCTGGATACGGGGTGACCCTCTCCCCTCTATACTCCCTTTTAATCAATACCATTATCTAAAGAAACTTCGTTGTGGACCTATTAATACTGCATAGCTTTTTGTTCATACTTTCACTGATAGCCGTCGTTCTGGTACTCATTGGTCGTTTCAAGTTTTCGCCATTCATCGTTCTGCTTATTTGCGCCTATGCGGCAGGTTTTTTTTCAGGCATACCGATCTCTGAACTGACTCCCCTGGTATCTCATGATATGGGGAAGACATTTGGCGATGTCGCTCTCCTGATCATTTTTGGTGTATTGCTGGGCAATATTCTGGAGCAATCGGGGGGAGCCTTTCTTTTGGCAGAGAAGCTGATTTTTTCTATCGCCAATCGTTTCCCTGCGTTGGCTATGGGGATTGCCGGATACATTATTTCGATTCCTGTTTACTGTGACTCTGGATTCATCCTGCTCAACAGTATCAGGCAGTCTGTTGCCCGGAGAGTAAAGTGTAACCCGATCTCTCTCAGCGTCGCTCTTGGGGGAGGCCTGTTTGCAACCCATTCTCTGGTCCCTCCCACACCCGGCCCTGCAGCGGCAACCCTGATTTTGGGAATATCTCCCAGTCTGGTGATTCCCTGGGCGCTGGGAGTAGCTCTCTTATCCACTTTTGTAGCCATATTGTGGGGCAACTGGGTCACCCGCTGGCTGAATGAGCCAGCTTCTGATTATGAGGGCCAAATGGTTGGTACTCCCCCTCAATCAGACCTTCCCCATCACAAAAACGTCTGGGCAGCTACTATCCCTATCTTTTTACCTTTGCTACTGATGTCCCTGGCTAACTTTCAAGCAGGCAATAAAGAGCAGAGCTGGGCTACTTTCCTTTCACAACCTGCCAATGCGCTGTTTCTGGGTTTGCTGGCCAGCCTGCCATTGATTCGCCAATGCAAGAACGGGTTCACTGAGATTTTCAGTGAGAGTATTCACTCATGCGCAATGATTATTTTGATCATTACAGCCGGTGGCGCACTTGCGGGAATACTGGCTCAGACTGGACACATTGCCAGAATTGCTGAAGGGCTGCCAGAGAGTCTTGGGCTGATTTTGCCATTTCTCATAGCAGCACTGTTCAAAACCGCGCAGGGCTCTTCCACTGTAGCTTTAATCAGTGCCGCGTCGATGCTTGATCCCTTACTGCCTGGCTTGGGCCTGGACTCCGACAATGGTCGACTGTTGGCCTTTTTGTCGGCAGGATGCGGCTCCATGCTGGTTACCCATGCCAATGACAGTTATTTCTGGGTAGTGACCCAGTTTTCCGGAATCAGTCCGGCCACGGGGTTTAAGTCGTTCACCCTGGCCACGCTGCTTCAGGCTCTGTCAGGGCTGGCAACCGTTCTGGTACTGGCCAGCTTCATAAGTATCTGAGCGAAGAGACCTCAGCTTCGCTGAAGCAATTCAAACCCTCTCTCTGCTTTGCTCTTGTCTGTCGGCTTCAAATCAATGGCTTTTGCCAGTTGATCAGCAATCGTTTGAAGCGCATTTTCATCACCTGTCACCAGCTCCAGCTCCAACTCACAGATGACACTGCTTTCATCACCTGAGCAAATATGACCGTAATCCAAAGCAACCTCAACTCTGGCTGTCGGCTCAGACCACTCTACCCGCCAGCAGGTTCGCTCAAAATCGGTTGAGAAGAGCGGTATCAGGTCCTTTGAAGTCAAGGCTCCCAATGCTTCTGGCCAAACCTTTTGTAAACCCGCAATATCCAGTTCCGGGCGTTCTATTGACCACTCCCACTCTCCCCGGCGAGTCAGCCCGTTAATACTCTCGCCTCTGGTTTTCAGCGTCTGAAAAAATTGACCATTTTTCTCTCTGATACGCAAAGCAACCCGTGCCTGATTCAGTGTCAGAGAAGCCGTATCAAAGTAGGTATTGCCCAAATGAAACGTTTCAGGTGCCGAGCTGGTGAACTTTTTCCAGAAAGGTAGTGTCTTAAGGACAGGTATCTGCTCCTGTGGCAGCGACAACTTTAACTCTGTTTCAGTACTCATGGGTTAGCTGACCGACGACTTGAAAAGGTTCATTTTAACTCTAAGCAGAAAAGTTTGTTATGAGAAACGAGCGCGTGAATGGTCGAAATACTTGAGATGCAATAGGCATTACAGTATACAAATTTTAGTCAGCTCCTATAATTTTTGATCAGCTATCCTGTTCCAGTGGACAGGATAGGAAGCGAGTTCTGTAAGTCGTTCGCCATAGACGACGGGCAATATGCCCATCATAAATTCAACCCAAAAGGTCTGCGACTATGCCAACCAGCAACCTACTATCAAGTGTATTTGGCCGCTCTCCTATTGGCCCGATACAAAAACATATAGCCAAAGCGCACGAATGCGCCATACAGCTGGAACCGTTTTTCAAAGCAGCATTTGAAGGCGACTGGCAGGAAGTTGAAAGTATTCAGCAAACCATCGTAGAACTGGAGCACGAGGCTGATGTCATCAAAAAGAATGTTCGCCTCTCCCTGCCCAAAAGCCTGTTTCTGCCAGTGCCCAGAAATGATCTTCTGGAGATCGTGACAGTGCAGGATAAAGTAGCGAACAGGACCAAGGATATTGCAGGCATTGTGCTGGGCAGACAAATGATGATACCCCAGGAAATGAGAGAGGCTTTTCTTGACTACCTGAAGCGCTCCATCGCCACTTCTGCTCAGGCAGTCAGAGCCATGGATGAACTTGATGAGCTGCTTGAGACCGGCTTCAGGGGAAGGGAAGTCAGTCTGGTCGAAGAACTCATTGAAGAGCTGGACCAAATAGAAAGCGATACCGACAAACATCAGATTGAAGTCAGAAAAATTCTATTCAAACTGGAAAAAGACCTCCCACCTGTGGATGTCATTTTCCTCTACAAAATTATTGACTGGGTCGGTGACCTGGCAGATCGAGCATCAAGAGTTGGCAGTTATCTTCAATTGCTGCTTGCCCGTTAACTCTATTGACTGGAATAACATCCATGAGCATTATCGCTGAGTATGGAACGATACTGCTGGTTCTGGCCTGTCTGTTTGGTTTCTTCATGGCATGGGGCGTGGGGGCTAACGATGTCGCCAATGCCATGGGAACCTCGGTCGGTTCCCAGGCTCTGACCATCAGGCAGGCCATTATCATTGCCATCTGCCTCGAGTTTCTGGGCGCCTATCTGGCCGGAGGATCGGTTACTGATACCATCAGAAAAGGGATCATTGATCCCGACATGCCAGCACTACTGGAGAATCCACAGCTGCTGGTTTACGGCATGATGGCAGCCCTGCTGGCTGCGGGAACCTGGCTACTGGTTGCCACCCATTACGGCTGGCCGGTATCGACTACACACTCCATTGTTGGTGCCATCGTCGGCTTTGCGGCTGTCAGCATCTCGGTAGATGCCGTGAACTGGGGAAAAGTCAGCTCAATCGTTGCCAGCTGGGTTGTCTCCCCGATCATGTCTGGCTTTATTTCCTTCATGATTTTCATGAGCGTCCAGAAACTCATACTGGATACAGACAACCCTTTCCGAAATGCCAAACGTTATGTACCAATCTATATGTTTCTGGTTGGTTTTATGATGGCCATGGTGACCCTGACTAAAGGGCTCAAGCATATTGGTCTGCCTCTGGATTATCAGGAAAGCAGCCTGCTCTCGCTATTGATTGGTCTGCTGGTCATGCTGGCCGGAAAAATGGCACTTTCCAAAATCAAGGAAGATGCACAAGCCGACAAAGCTTTCCACTTTTCCAGTGTCGAGAGAGTCTTCGGCGTAATGATGATATTCACCGCCTGCTCCATGGCTTTTGCCCACGGCTCCAACGATGTCGCTAATGCGGTAGGCCCTCTGGCTGCTGTGGCCAGTATTGTTATTAGTGGCGGTGAAATCACCGGTAAAGCGGCCATGCCAAGCTGGGCACTGCTTCTGGGGGCTGGAGGTATTGTGGTGGGTCTGGCCACCTATGGATATAGAGTCATGGCGACCATAGGTACAGCAATCACTGAGCTAACCCCCAGCAGAGGTTTTGCAGCAGAACTGGCAGCAGCAACCACCGTGGTGCTGGCTTCAGGCACTGGACTACCCATTTCCACCACTCATACTCTGGTGGGTGCCGTGTTAGGTGTTGGTCTTGCCAGAGGAATTGGTGCTCTTAACTTGAGAGTGATTGGCACTATTTTTATGTCCTGGTTAATCACGCTGCCCGCCGGGGCCTTCCTTGCTATTGTCTTCTTCCATATCTTGAAATTTATTTTTGGTTAACGAGAGGGCTCTTCTGCGAGCCCTTTGCAGTATTTGAGCCCGAGGCCTAATCTCACGTACCTATCCATAAGAAGGGCTGTTATCATGCTGAAAAGGCTGTTGATTTCAGTATCAGGAGTCTGACAGTCAGATGATCTGGCATATTTGTTTTTTCTGTCCAATTTTCCAACATTTAGAATCAAGGGCCTGATAATGACTGGAATCCAGCAACCTGATCTGAAAGCAGTCCTGTCGCGGTTGATAAAGATTCCCTCTGTCAGTTCCACACAGCCTGAGCTGGATATGAGCAATATGCCAGTGATTCATGAACTGGCTAGCTGGCTCGAAGCCATGGGGTTTTGCTGTGAGATCATGCCCATTCCGGAAACACCGCTGAAAGCCAATCTGATTGCCACCCTGGGTTCAGGTCCCGGTGGGCTGGTGTTAGCCGGGCATACCGATACCGTGCCATACGATGAAAATCTCTGGCAGTTCGATCCTTTCTCACTCAACGAATCCGATAACCGGTTTTATGGTCTGGGGATCTGCGACATGAAGGGATTCTTTGGTCTCGTCATGGAGGCAGTGAAAGACTATCTTAAAGCCCCCCTTAAGGCTCCCTTGATTATTCTGGCAACAGCGGACGAAGAATCCTCAATGAACGGTGCCAGAGCCCTGTCAGCTGCTGGCAAACCCAAGGGCCGTTACGCTGTAGTGGGTGAGCCTACAGGTATGCAACCTGTTTACATGCATAAAGGTATCATGATGGAACGCATCCGGATTCTCGGGCAGTCCGGTCATTCCAGCAACCCGGCACTTGGCAGGAATGCTATGGAAACAGCCCATAAAGTGATTACTGAAATCATGACGTTCCGGGAAGAACTGGCCCATAAATACAATAATCCCGGATTTGCTGTGCCTACGCCTACCATCAATCTTGGTTGCATTCATGGTGGCGACAATCCTAACAGGATCTGTGGCCACTGCGATCTGGATTTCGACGTGCGTCTCTTGCCCGGCATGGACAGCCGGGAGCTGCGAGAGACTCTGAAACAGCGTCTTCTCCCCATCGCCAGAGCCGACAATGTAAAATTTTCTCTGGCGGCTATTCACGACAGTATTGAGCCATTTGAGGGCGCTGTTGACTCTCCCCTGATCAAAGCCTGCGAAAGTTTAACAGGCTATTCAGCAAAATCCGTTGCTTTCACTACGGAAGCGCCCTTCTTCAGCCGGATGGGAATGGATACAGTGGTGCTGGGGCCGGGTGATATTGATCAGGCCCACCAACCTGATGAGTACCTTTCCATGGACAGAATTCATCCAACCATTGAGCTACTGAGATCTCTGATACGACGATTCTGCCTCTGATTAACGCCAGGATGAAGATAAAAACAGTCATGAATTTGAATAAGAGCTACGTAAAATTTTTCCGGCAGAGTTCACCTTACATCCATGCCCACCATGGCAAAACATTTGTCATTACTCTGTGCGGTGAAGCTCTGGCAAGCCCTAATCTGAACAATATCATCAACGATATTGCCTTGCTGAGCAGTCTGGGCATTCGACTGGTTCTTGTCCACGGCGCGCGACCTCAGATAGAGGAACGCCTGAGTGCCAGGAACCTTGAGTCCAAATTTCATAATGAAATACGGGTTACGGATCGTCAGTGTCTTGAATGCGTCATGGATGCTGTGGGTAATCTTCGTGCACGAATTGAATCCAAGCTTTCACTCGGCCTGGTTAACTCTCCTATGCATGGGGCCAGCATTCGGGTTATCAGTGGCAATTTCGTGACTGCAAAACCTCTGGGTGTGATCGATGGACAGAATTTTCTCCACACCGGTGCGATTCGCAAAATAGATAAAGAAGCTATCCAGCAGCAACTAGACAGTGGCTACATAGTGCTTCTCTCCTGCCTCGGTCATTCACCGACAGGCGAGCTGTTCAACATGGCGGTGGAAGAAGTCGCCACCCATACGGCCATCCACCTTGAAGCCGAAAAATTGCTTTTGTACTCACAATTTGATGGCGTCCAGAACCGGCATGGTCAACAGATCAGTCGTCTTTCCCCCCAGGAAGCTGAAAAATTACTCCAGAATCTTGATGGTGAGGACAGGAGACTGCTTTCCTCAGCCATCACTGCCTGTCACGGTGGAGTGGAGCGCGCACAGCTGATCAGCTATGAGCAGGACGGTTCACTGCTACTGGAGCTCTTTACCCGTAACGGCTCTGGCACAATGGTTTCGCGTGACCGTTATGAAGAAATTCGTGCTGCCAGTATTGAGGATGTGGGGGGGATTCTTGAGCTCATCAGGCCTCTGGAACAAAAAGGCATTCTCAGAAGACGTTCCAGAAAAGAGCTGGAACGCGAAATTCGGCTGTTCCGGGTCATTTCTCTGGACGGTATGATTATTGGCTGTGCGGCTATCCATTTGTTTTCGGGAGAAAAAGCTGCAGAGCTGGCCTGTCTGGTGATCCACCCTGACTACCGGGAGAAAAATCGTGGTGACCTTCTCCTGAGTGCTATAGAGGAACAGGCTGCCCAGCAGGGTATGGATACCCTGTTTGTATTGACGACTCAGACCAGCCATTGGTTTGTTGAACGAGGTTTTTCTGAATCCACCCAAAAGTCTCTGCCTGAGGAGAAGCGCAACCAATACAATGAGGAGAGACAATCCAGAATTCTGCTCAAGAAACTCTGAGGCACAAGATAAAGGTTTACGGAAGTTCTATAACAGTTAAATCGAAGTCTGGGGAGGAATAAGGTGGCTCATTTGCTGATCCCAGAACGCGGTTTTGGTCATGACACTTTCATAGTATTTACCAATAGCCCCCACCATCATTTCAGAAATAATTTGGTGATGATATTGGCGTCGGAGAATTAACACAGCCGCCTCCCGATCATCCATATGGTCAAACATGGGCGAGTTGGGGTTGACCTGGGCCAGTTGCTCCTGGAGCCTGACTTCTTTCATAACATCTTTATGGGATTCATGCAGTTTCAGAATACGATCAACAAAATCTTCCAGCTGATCTTTAGCCAGCCTTCTCATGGTGCCCATTTCTTCCCGCCCGGTTCTAGCCTCCTGACCCTGCCAATCCCAGACTACACTTTTGCCTGTCTTCTTTCCGATAATACGTTCAAATCGTTCTTTATTAATAGCCTCGTTATAACGGTTAACAAAAAGATCTGCCAGAAAGAAAAAACCAAAGATAATTAATCCATCCACCGTGGGCCTGGGCAGATAAGGTGAAATTTCCAATTTTGGCACACTTTCGGAAGCATGCCAGACCACTTTAAAGCCGTGTAGCATGGTTGATTTAATGGCTCCCTTCAACCAGACGTTCAAATAACTTCTAACGCCATTCTCAGCCAGTATCAGGGCATTTGCCACCCTGTTGGCATGAGTGTTAAAACGACTCCTTTCTTCTTCAGTGAGCTCCAGATCGGGCATTTCCTCTTTCAACACCCGCTCCAGCTCTTCCACAGCCTCTTTGGAAGAAATAGAGCCATCACTGGTTAAATCATCAGTCATTTTAGGGAAGACTTTTTGCAACCACCCCGTCTGTTTGGTCTTGAAGTGGTAAGACTTACCGATCACTCGAGGATCATTCGCCGCATCACTGAACAAGCGTTCTCTTTTCTCAGGATCCATGTTTTTGAATTTACAGTTCCACAGCTGATCCAGAACCGGCTCCCACTCTTGATCCATTCTTTCAACGTCACTGACTGCGGCTGTGTACAAACGTTTATAGAGTTTGAAAGCATCTTGCAGGTTGCGTCTGCGGTACAGGTATCGGGCTTTGCCCTCTTCCAGACGAATCACGGCTTCAAGATTGCTCTCATCTTTTTCTCTTTCCATCTCCAGTCTCAACTGAGCGTCTTTCTCCAGCGCAGAATAGGCATTGAAGATGCGGGTTAAGGTCTCATGACTGCAAATGTATCTCAGGCTTTTCAGGAACACGCGAAACTTCTTGTCATCCATCTCTGACAGAACACCCAGGTCATTCATTTCCAGCTTGTAATCAGCAGATGCTTCAGCCCTCTGTAATGCCCTAATGGCCTTGGTCATCCGAATCAGCTCAGTACCACCACTCCATGCACCGTACCAGGCAATATAGCTGAATAGAGCCGCCGCAGCGGCAATCCCTCCCGACACCAGACCTATTAGCACGGTACTAACTACTATGGCAGCGGAGTTAAGACTAAAGTACCTCTTGTTCCTGAGAAAATGACGTTTGATCCTGTCACGAGTATCCGTATTCTTGAGCTTGATACCACCACCTTTATCCACAACATTCTGAATATGAGTCCTGTCGACTTCATCCAGGTGATAACGTGTAGCTTTGGGTCTATCAAGTCCGGGAGGGGTTGCGGCAGGATTAGAAGCATCAAAACCACTGACAGGATCTCTTCCTTTTCTGGCCATTACCTGTTTGACCGGTATATGAGTCTCCGGTGCAAACCGCCAGCGCAACGCATTCTTGATTTCAAGGATGCGTTCAAAAGTGATATCCGTATCGTCAAGAAGCCCTGCATCTTGTGCCAGTTTGGCAACCGTGGCTTCGGCTGTGACAGCATCTACATTGAAGTCTTTCGCTGTGCTCTGAATTAAATCCGGTAACAGAGCCCTTTTCAAAAAGCCAACTGGCAGTGCTCGATCTTCTGCAAGGTATTTATAAGTCAGCTCGACGGTGGAAGAGGAAACGGTTTTTCTGACTTCATTGAGAACCTGTTCACTGATTTTTTCTCTGCCTCCTGACAACACCAGTTTCATTTCCTCACCTTTCTTCTCTTCACCTAGCACACACACATCGTGATATGCCATGGCACAGGCGATATGGTAGTCACGAAGGCTGCGCTGGATAGGGGAAGAGAATTCTGCGTGAGCAGCATAACGGAAAGAATCGTAAACCCTGAGAGCCTTTGCTGATGAGGAACCTCCACCAAAAAGACGCTTGATAAAACCGCCAATGCCCGAGAAAACAGAGACCATACGACCGCGCCATCGACCGTAATCAATCTGACCCAGGCTGGAAGCTTCTGACGCTGTGGCGATCTTTTTTCGCTCTGTAGCAGAGAGAGAAGAACCTCTCTGGTTCTGAATCCCTGGTGGCATGCCTCTCAATCCCTGAGAAAAAGATGTTAAACAAAAAAATGTTCGTTTTTTTGGATAAGATTATGAGAAATCAAACTTAAATTTTTGATTCGAATAAAAAAATAAGAAAACAACAATATTTAAACTATAGCTGCCTCAGGCGCTGCTGTGATTTTGTATTGCGCTCAATGCTGCCGAAGACAGTACATACAGGGCAAAGCGAGGAAAACGGAGTTACTCTTCACTAGAGGACAAGGGCCAGTTTGGCTGGCCCAAAAAGGCAAGTGTGGAGAAACCTCAGACAGGCTTGCGATCAAGTACCTGATAGCTGAACTCCAGAGCCTGTTCATCTTCTGAGACCTGATCTTCCCGGGCGATAATATCCCACTCACTATCATCAATTTCTGGAAAAAAAGCGTCGCCATCAAACGACCTGAAGACTTTGGTGAGATAAAGCCTTTCGGCCCTGTCCAGGGCTTGACGATAAATTTGCTCACCACCAATCACCATAATTTCTTCATTACCATTGATCATGGCTACTTCTTCCGCCAAAGAAATGGCGTCTTCAAGACTGTGCACCACCTTAACCCCTTCATGACACCAGTTTTTGTCACGGGTAATAACAATATTGGCTCGACCCGGCAGAGGCTTGCGCAGTGAATCAAACGTCTTTCGTCCCATAATAATGGGCTTGCCCATGGTGACAGCCTTAAAATAACGAAGATCTCCAGGCAAGTACCAGGGCATTTTATTATTGATGCCAATGGCGTGGTTTTGGGCAACAGCGGCAATCATCGCAATTTTCATAATCTTATCGGTTACTCTTTGCCTGGGTTGTAAACGCCGACATTCTCATACCCTTCGTCACGAAGGTGCATGGCGTGCAACTGACTCATCACCCCTTTTTCGCAATACAGCAGGTAGTGCTTATCTTTGTTTAGTTCAGCAAATTTTGTCCTGAGCTGATAGAAGGGAATCGTCAGGACTTCACGGTCAGCAAGGCCGAAGGGCTTGATCTCTTCTTCATCCGGATGACGAATATCAATAACAATGTCGTTTTGTTTCGTGGTCTCAACTACCTCGACTTCTTCACGAGTCAAGTCATCGGCAATGATATCAGAAACGGAAACTTTACGACGATCGGCAACCGCTGCATCCAGAATGGAAAAATCAAAACGGGTCTCTTCCGCTGCAATTTTTTCCGGCCTGGCTCTGGTGGTTGGATTTTTTGAGATCACCGCACAGTACTCAGGAATATTTTTTACCAACTCCTCTGTACCGATCCTGACTGAGATATCAATGATGTCCTGCTTGTCCATGGCAATAAGCGGACGCAACACAAGATGGTCTGTAGCAGAATCAATAACTGCCAGATTGGTGAGTGTCTGGCTGGAAACCTGAGCGACAGCTTCTCCAGTCACTACGGCTTCAACGTACATCTCTTTTGCAACCTGGCTTGCGGCTCTCAACATCATTCGCTTGAGAATAACCCCCATTTGGGAGTTATCTACTTTGGTCAGAATCTCCTCGACGACCCCTTCAAAAGGAACCGTAACAAAGTTGACGCTATGGGAAGAGCCAAAGCGGCTCCAGAGATAATAAGCCACTTCTTTAACTGCCAGTTCATGAGCATGACCACCCAGATTAAAGAAACAGAAATGGGTTCTGATACCTCGCTTCATGGTCAGGAAACTGGAAACCGTCGAGTCAAAACCACCCGAGATCAACGATAACACTGGCTCCATAGAACCCAGTGGGTAACCACCCAACCCATTACCACGGTTCGTGACCAGGAAATAACGATCTCCCTTGATCTCAACTTTTACGACAACGTCCGGATTCTTAAGCTTGACACCAGCCGCTTCAGTTCGAGTATTCAGTCCACCGCCAACATATCGTTCAACATCGATGGACTGAAAGTCATGTTTACCTGTGCGCTGACAGGTGACCCGGAAGGTTTTCCCGGCCAGCAGTTCACGATTGACGTGCAAAGCATTATCCAGAATGTCATCCAAATCTGTCAGCGGATACTCAACCACCTTTTGCCAGTACGCGATGCCAGGAATGTGGCTCAACAGATCGGAGACCTGAGCCACCAGCTGGGGATCATCATGACTGGTTGCCAGCTCGATGAAATCCCAGGTGCCAGCCACCTCGACGTATTCATCGACCCGTTTGAGAACGTTACGAATATTCTTGCGCAGCTGCTTAATAAAACGCTTTCTCACCGGAGGCGTTTTAATCGTGATTTCAGGAAACAGCTTGATGATGAACTTCATAAAATTGTATGCCCGGCCCCCGCCATCAGAAAAGTGTCAGCACAGAAAAGCGCCGCCACAAGCCACGAAGAGAACCGGTCCAGATGCCAGTTAGGAAAATAAGAAACCAATCCACCCGATTATACAGAAGACTCCCAGACACCGGTAACCCCGGCTAACAGTAGACAATCAGCTTAAACACTCCGTAAAGACCACAAGGTTATTAGTAGTCTCTGCAGATTCACGCTACACTGGGCCCCGCTTGGGAATGGTTCTATGGATAAGCAACGGGCAAGCGCACCAAACCGAGACATTAAAGAAACTACGCGCACTTTTTTTGTGCATCTATTGAATTTAATGAGGTTCTTTTCGGTGCGACTACCCACATTCGGCTTATGCTCAGGCATGGCCACGTTATAGAACGCAGAAAAATCAACCGGTTTTCGATACTGGCACAGCAATTGCTGAGACGGTGTCGGAACAGCCGCCAATGCGGCACGATACTAGTAAATGTTGGTAAACCGCCATACCGATTGACAAGGCTCTGGCCTCACGATCGACCTGCGGTGCTCAACGAGAGCTATAAGTCCTTTGGAGGAATAATAAATGTCCAAGACCCTGAACTTGATCAAGGATCACGATGTAAAATGGGTTGACCTTCGTTTTACTGATACCCGTGGTAAAGAGCAGCACGTTTCCCTGCCGGTCAGCGAAGTCGATGCCGAATTCTTCGAGCTGGGTAAAATGTTCGACGGTTCCTCCATTGCCGGCTGGAAAGGCATCAACGAATCCGACATGATCCTGATGCCTGATGACAGCAGCTCCGTCATCGATCCTTTTACTGACGAAACCACCCTGAACATTCGTTGCGATATCATCGAGCCTTCTACCATGCAGGGCTATGAGCGTGATCCACGCTCAGTTGCCAAGCGCGCTGAAGAGTACCTGAAGTCAACCGGTATTGCTGACACTGCTTTCTTTGGTCCGGAACCAGAGTTCTTCGTATTTGACGATGTTAAGTGGAATGTCGACATTTCCGGCGCTTCTTACGAAATCAACTCTGAAGAAGCGGCCTGGTCTTCACACAAGTCTTTCGAAGGTGGCAACACCGGCCACCGGCCAAAAGTTAAAGGCGGTTACTTCCCGGTTCCACCCGTCGACTCCCTGCACGACATCCGTGCTGCCATGTGCACAGCAATGGAAGCTCAGGGTTTGGGTGTTGAAGTACATCACCACGAAGTAGGTACCGCGGGCCAGTGTGAAATCGGTGTTAAATTCAACACCATGGTAGCCAAGGCTGACGAAGTTCAGATCCTGAAATATGCCGTACACAATGTTGCCCACGCATACGGAAAAACTGCGACCTTTATGCCCAAGCCTCTGGTAGGCGATAACGGCAGCGGTATGCACGTTCACATGTCCCTGAGCAAAGACGGTGAAAACCTGTTTGCTGGCGACGGCTATGCCGGTCTGAGCGAAAACGCTCTGTACTACATTGGCGGTGTTATTAAACATGCAAAAGCGATTAATGCCTTTGCCAACGCTTCCACCAACTCATACAAGCGTCTGATCCCGGGCTTTGAAGCACCTGTTATGCTGGCTTACTCCGCCCGCAATCGCTCTGCTTCCATCCGTATTCCTTACGTAAACAGCCCTAAAGCCCGCCGCGTGGAAGTTCGCTTCCCTGACCCAACGGCTAACCCATACCTGGCGTTTGCTGCCCTGCTGATGGCTGGTCTGGATGGAATCAAAAACAAGATCCACCCAGGCGATGCTGCTGACAAGGATCTCTATGACCTGCCTGCAGAAGAAGCGGCTGAGATCCCAACCGTTGCAGAAAGCTTCGAAGAAGCTCTGGCTGCTCTCGATGCCGACCGTGAGTTCCTGACTGCTGGCGGTGTATTCACCGACGACATGATCGACGCTTACATCGAACTGAAGAAAGAAGAGTGCGTACAGGTCAGCCAGACCACTCACCCAGCTGAGTTCGATCTCTACTACAGCGTGTAAGCAAGCAAGGCAGGAACGACACCTGTCATCAACACTTCAACAGCCCAAAAGCCGGAGTGTCTGTCCCCATGGACAGCACTCCGGTTGTTATTTAGACCTTTCTATTTTTCGCACCCCAAATTAGCAAGCCTTTCAGCAAACCCGAAATAAACTTCTTTCATCACCCTTTCTTCACTGAACGGATGCAAACAAGCCTGCTCTAAAGTAACCTAGGAAAATCCGGAATCAGTCGCAGACCATCATGAAAAGAATAATAGTTATCTTATTGCTGGCCCTACCCCTGCCTGGACAGACCTCTGAGATTTATAGAACAGTCGATAAGAATGGCAATGTCACATTCACTGACAGCCCTGGTGCCAATAAAAAGGCCGAACCTGTGCAGCTCACCCCCATTACCAGCATACCTCCGACCCAGACAACGGGTCATTCGACCATCAAGGTGTTGGATGACCATAAAGAAGACATTTATCCAGTCTTCACGATTACCAGGCCTGCCAATGATTCGACCGTCAGAGATAATGGCAACTTCACAGTTGAAGTCAGTCTGGAACCGAGGCTGGCCTCAGGTCATAGTCTGTCCTTGTCAATCGATGGTGTTCAGCAGGGCAAACCACAGAGAAAAACTCAGTTCAAACTAAAAAATGTCGATCGGGGTACTCACCAGTTATCAGTGGCTATTCTTGACCGAAACGGCAAGACCTTAAAAACCGCCAACAGCACTGTGCACGTACAGAGAACAGTTTTCAGACCTCCCGTACCGGTACCAGCGCCAGCCCTTTGAAGACTGTTGTCGCACTATTTTGGTGCACTCAAACAAACTGACTTATAATTCCAGTTCTCCCAATTTTTTTCAGAAGTGCAACCTGATGCAAAAAGGTCACGTACTGAAAGAGATTGGCAACAGTTGGTTCAATTCTTGCGTTATGTTTTATCAGACAACGAAATAACAACCACCACTTATCCGGGTGTCAGTCGGTGATCAATGAATTTGTACTGGAAAATCTAAACACGGCCATTATCGCTCTGGATCAAGAGCTTCGTGTCGCTTTCATGAACCATGCTGCTGAAGCACTCCTGGATATCAGCGAAAAAAGTGGCCTGCAATTGCCACCATCGCAGTCGCTTGACCATGGCTCTATGATGAAAGATCTGCAGCGTGCCCTGGAACAGAACCAGCAGTTTACCCGCAGAGAATCAGAAATCGTCATTCATGGAACCTCGGTACTGGTTGATTACACCATTACCCCCATAGAAAACCAGCACGCCTGCCTGTTAGTGGAGATTCACCCAAGAGACAGGTTGCAGCGCATCACTCGTGAAGAATCCCTGATCGCCAAACAGGAAACCTCTCGTATTCTTGCCCGTGGACTCGCCCATGAAATCAAAAATCCTCTTGGAGGTATAAGGGGCGCAGCCCAGCTGCTGGACAAACAACTGGATGACAAAGAACTCAGCGAGTTCACACAGATCATTATTGAGGAAGCGGACAGGCTCAGAGATCTCGTTGACCAGATGCTCGGCCCCATCAAGCCTCCCAATATGAACAGTTTGAATATTCATGAAGTGCTGGAAAGGGTTATCCAGTTAATACATGCAGAGACCGGCGGCCAGCTGTCTGTTGTCAAAGATTATGATCCCAGTATTCCTGATCTTCCTGCAGACAGAGAGCGGTTGATTCAAGCTATCCTCAACCTGGTGCGAAACGCCATGCAGGCCATAGAGCAACATATGCCTCTGAGTGATGGTCAAATAACCATTCAAAGCCGTATATCCAGACAGTTCACAATTGGCAATCAACGCCGGAAGCTTGTTTGTCATCTGTCCATCATTGACAATGGTCCCGGCATTCCCGAACACCTCAAGGAAAATATTTTTTATCCCATGATCAGCGGCAGAGCGGAAGGAACCGGCCTGGGGCTACCAATGGCTCAGTACATTATCAGCCAGCATCAGGGGTTAATTGAATGTGACAGTAAACCGGGGCAGACCTGCTTTCACGTCTATCTCCCGCTAACGGTGAATGAGCCTACATCCCAACCTTCTTACCTCAGGCAGTCTTGAGCGGATAAACAACAGGAGTAATTAATGAGTACGGATTCTAAAGTCTGGATTATTGATGATGATCGTTCTATCCGCTGGGTGCTGGAAAAAGCACTGGCCGGAGAACAGATCGAAGCCGATGTCTTTGATTCTGCCGATAAGGCTCTGCGGGAGCTGCAATACTCTCAGCCTGAAGCTATTATCAGCGATGTCAGAATGCCTGGTACCAATGGGCTGGAATTTCTCAAGGAAGTTCACGAAACCTACCCGGACCTGCCTGTCATCATTATGACTGCCCATTCTGATCTTGAAAGTGCTGTCTCTTCCTATCAGGGTGGCGCTTTTGAATACCTTCCCAAACCCTTTGATATAGACGACGCCGTTTCGTTGGCCAAACGCGCCATTGAGCACAGTTGTCAGAAAAAGACAGAACAGGTGATCGAGGCGGTTGATAACGGCACTGAGATTATCGGTGAAGCACCCGCCATGCAGGAAGTCTTCCGTGCCATTGGCAGGTTATCGCAATCGAATATTACCGTACTCATCAATGGTGAATCCGGTACAGGTAAAGAACTGGTTGCCCACGCACTGCACAAGCATAGCCCCAGAGCCAGCAATCCTTTTATTGCCCTCAATATGGCAGCCATACCCAGAGATTTGATTGAATCAGAACTCTTTGGTCATGAAAAAGGGGCGTTTACTGGTGCCGGAGCCATGCGCAAGGGACGCTTTGAACAGTCCCAGAATGGCACACTGTTTCTTGATGAAATAGGGGACATGCCCGCAGAAACACAAACCCGATTGCTTCGGGTACTTGCTGATGGTGAGTTCTATCGAGTGGGTGGCCATACCCCGGTTAGAGTCGATGTCCGTATTATTGCAGCCACTCACCAGAATCTCGAAAAGCTGGTTGAGGAAGGCACATTTCGTGAGGACTTATTCCATCGACTCAATGTTATTCGGATTCACCTGCCGAGACTGAGAGAGCGTTCAGAAGATATCCCTGTTCTGGCCAGACATTTTCTGGACAGGGCCGCCAAGGAGCTGAACGTTGAACCCAAAGTACTGACCCAGGAAACGGCGAAATTTATTGCCAGTCTGGAATGGCCCGGCAATGTCAGACAGCTGGAGAACACTTGTCGTTGGTTGACGGTAATGGCTTCAGGCCGGGAAGTACTGATCTCTGACCTTCCACCTGAACTGTTAAGCCAGCCCGACAGTGGCCCAGTGACGCTCCAGCCAGGCAACTGGGAGCAACAGCTTCGTCTCTGGGCAGACAGAGAGCTTGCGGCCGGTCACAGCAGCATTCTGGACAAAGCGATCCCCGCTTTTGAAAAGATCATGATTGAATCAGCTCTGCAACATACGGGAGGTCGAAAAAGAGATGCTTCCGAGCTCTTAGGCTGGGGAAGAAACACCCTGACCCGTAAAATGAAAGAGCTGAAAATGTCTGACAAAGCTTTGACAGAATAACGTTTGTGACAACCAGGGAGAGCCGTTTCTGACGTTATTCTCCCTCTGAGCACATCAACACGCCCGAATATCTTGCTCTGCCACCCGTTAAACTGTCCTGCCAATCAAGTTTCTGAGAATTTCTATACTCGACTTAAGTAACACCAGACAGGAAGTAGGTGTAATATGAAACTCTCAGCAATGGTCTGCAGAGGCTTAGTTGCCTCGTTGTTTATTCTAATCACGTCTTCGACTTATTCTGCACAGCAAGGCAGCATTGGAAAAACCTCCACAGGTTCTTTCGGTATTCGCCTGGTCATAAAGCCTAACTTGCAAGCCTCCATAGCAACCCCGTCCATATCTCAAACGGATGACGCTGATTCAAACGCTCCCAACCTCAATGATGCGACTTCAACCGTTGCCACATTCAATGAAGTGGAGCCTATTTGCATCAGGGGCACAGGGATTAATCAGTATTCTGTTGTCACAGAAGGTTCAGGAGCGGGTGGCTCCTATGCTCTGAGAAATGATCAAAGATCCTATAACTATGAAGTCGACCTGTGGCCTTCTAATCAGGAAGCCCAGGCCCTTAACAGCGGTCAGAACAGCAACCCGATCAATGCACTATCAGGCAACTCAGACTGCGATAGCAGTCGAACGGGTTTTATGGTGAAGCTACCTCAAGACGTCGCTCAGCAGCCCCTCAAAGGTGAACTGAACTTGATTATCAATGCCGAATAAGATGGTTTACCACAGGCAATAGTGCCCGTAAAATGGAACCCCAAGACTATTGCCTGATATTCATAGTGATGATGAAAAAGAGATCACTTGAGTGACTGGACCAGATTACAGAAACACAAGGGCCCAACAGATGCGGTCATGGCTTAAACTTCCTCGCTTACCTCAATTATTAGCTATGGCATCTCTGGCTATGGTATCTCTGGCTATGTCCCTCAATACCTATGGTGCCATGTCTCTGGATAAAATGATCGTTTATTTCGAGCCGGACAAATCCCCTCGTCAGGACATAGTCGTTACCAATCCGGATAAGGAAAATCTGTATCTGCAGACTGAGGTCTACAAAGTCGTTAACCCCGGAACTGATCAGGAAGAAAGGGTTCGTATTACCGACCCCTCCGAGCTGAAATTACTCAGCACGCCACAGAAAACCATTGTCGCCCCCAACAGCCGAAAAACAGTTCGACTGGTCAGCCTTGAAACACCAAAAAAAGTAGAGTCGGTCTACAGGGTGACCTTCAAACCCGTCGTCGGTGACCTGGAAGCCACTCAGAACGCTATTAAACTGCTGATTGCATACCAGGCGCTGGTCTTTGTTCGCCCGGAAAATCCGGAATACAAAGTGACAGCCAAGCGAGAGAGAGACTCAATCACTTTTACCAACAGTGGCAACATTAATGTGGTATTACGAAATGGGCAATTCTGCTCAGGCCAGAAAGGCAAGCGTCAGTGCACTGACATTGATGATATTAAACGGCTCTATGCCGGGCAGAGCTGGACATTGAAAATCCCCAGCAGCAACACTGAAGTCGAATACGGTTTGTTCAACGGCAGCACTGAGGAAAGAAAGACGTTCTGATTTAATGAACTGATACTGTCACCGTTACCGTATCTTTGTAGATGCCGGGTTCGAGCCCGGATACTTCTGATGAAGGTACGGTAATTTCAAAATTCATATTGGAGCCACCGCCACAATACTGCAGAGTAGAACCTTTCCAGGGCTGCCCATCCACTCCCGGCACCAGAGTTTCCATGGAGCCCCCTTGCCCAACTCTTAACTGATAACCCACCCGACCTGATAAAAGAAAAGCACCCGTCAACCCAGTGGCTCTGACAGTGAAGTCAGATCCGCTTTGAGTGTATACACAAAAATCCATATTACCCTGAAGATTCTTGTCACTAAGCGCCATGTCTTTAAGGCCACTGATCTGGATGCGATCAGGAATTTTCAGCTCAAAGATAAGGTCAGTGTTATCGGTATAAGGAATAAAACCACCACTCTCCATGCCTTTGAGCTTTAATACCGCCTGATAATTTCCGGGTTGACGCCCTTCTAACTCGATAGCATTCACCTTGACCGATACTTGCCCTCCAACCTGTCTCCAAGTCCCCGGAGCCAGGAATGTCGAACTCGTATCCGGAATATTGCTACCATCTTTTAGCAACAATGAATTTACCCCCTGCTCAAAGACCACCCGGGACATTTCTATAGCAGGAGCACTCCCTGAAGAGATGAAATCAAAACCAGAAGCTTCAATGGTGTAATCTTCAGATTGTCGAAACCAGCCACAGCGAGGAAAGCGCGACCCAAGACCGGTGCCATTGCACGACTGCAACTGCAAAGGTAGGTCGATGTCAACATCCCCACCGGCCCAGGTAACAAGCGGCGCAGTATACTGAGGCTGACCAAAAACGAAAAAGCCCGAAGCTGTGTTAGCTAATGTCAGTGCAATTAGCGCAAGTACTCCTCTGAGAAACATCATAAGAAAACAACATCTGCTTTATTTTGACCGGACCCCAACTTTAACCATCGAAGTATCGCTGTACAACCGAGTATCATTAATACTCAGGAGCCTTACCGTTCGCCATTGGTCAACTGGCCTTGAAGATCGGGACCACAATCATACTCGGAAAGATCCAGGGTTCCCATTCTTAGTATGTACTGCTTGTCATCCGGTACGACGGGCACAGTGCATTGCCAACCATTCTCGAGTTCAATCCTCAACTCATGAGTATCTGAGCGGGCTTCTATCTGGAACATGCCAATATCGTCCGAACTGGCAGGATAAAGTCCTCCAATAATCCGAGCTCCGTCCAGAGGCTTACCCTTCATCAACAAGCGACCAAAAAGCAGTCTCAGGGGTATAGCCTCATAGTCCAGCGTCACGACGTTGCCGGGATACAGGGTGACACGTCGCTCCCGCTCATCAAAACTGTAGAGCGTATCCCCTGAAGGCGACAGGGTTACGGTATATTGTTCAAAAGGTGCCAGCGGGATCACCGACGGTCTGTCTGCCACGGCATAACCTCTTCTGTGACCGTCAATGGTTACATCAAACACGTCGCCTTCACGACCCTTCAGATTGACCACCAGAGCACTCTCTGCCACTCGCTCTCCACCCATAGCCACAACATTGCCATCGGTCAGAAAGCTGGTACTGAAACTGCCGTTATAGTTAGTAACCCGATTGGCCTCTGTTGAACGATGGTTAACCGTCAATGCTGCTTTGCCAAAACGGTCACCGTATTGCAAGACACCATCAAGTCTTCGTTCGCCACTTCCCGCTTCTGCAGAGACAGTAGAAATCAGCTGACCATCATAAAGGTCACCATCATCCCAGGAGGCTGACAGCCTCATTTTTTCTGTTCTGTCTTCCAGGCCGTTAGTGTCTTGAACCTCAGCCCGGGGGTTAACCCGGAAAGTCCATCGATCCTGACGAAATCGCCACTCCAGACTCAACAATGCTACTGAGTTACCTTCTGACTCACTGAAACTGAAAGTAACATTCGTATCGTAATCCAGCGTTCTGAAAACGGTAGCGGTATAACTCACTCCGTGGGTTTCTGTTCTGCCATCGTTATTATTTCTATTACTGCTGAATCGGTAATTGGCAGCGCCTCTCCAGAGGGGTACTGCAATAGAAAAACTGCTTTGCTCAAAAGCATCACCGATCAATGCCGGGCGATCGGAATTTTCCACTTCACTATCGTCCCTCCAGAGTCGTCGATAACTGCCATTCAAAGAGGCGTTGCCCAGCCAGGTTCTGGCTATGAGAGTCATACCATAGCTGCCATTATCTGCCAGCATCACCGAGGGTGATAACTCATAACGATAGCCCAACTTGAATAGCCCCAGCTCAAGCAATGAAGTATCTAAAGTAGCGGCAGCAGACAAAGTCCCTGCCACCGTCTCAAAAATTCTCCGACTCACACCGGCCCGGGTCAACCACTGTTGAGTACTATCAGGCAGAACCCCATCAAAAACCGATGTCATCACACGCCCGGTCTCAGCAAAAAACAGCCATTCACCTTCAGGCGGTAGTTGAAACTGCTTGGCAAAGAAACGGGTTTCCTCAGACTGAAGGTTACCCTGCTCATCCAGAATCCGGATGTCTATATCGTAGGCACCCGTGGGAAAAGTAGTGGTATTCAGAGCCTGAAGACCCGCTTCAAGAAAATAAGACGCAATCAGTCGTCCATCTCGTCTGACTTCAACCCTGCCCCTGAGCGGCATAAAGATATCGATCGGCATACCGCCACTGAAATCGGTATCTTCTCTGGTGTTATCAGAAGTCCGAAACCGGGCTCCGACAAGGGGCTGATCAGACGTAAAATTGAGGCCAAACCCCCGACTTGAAAGCAGGCCAACATCGTACTCAAAGCCTTCAAAATCCCTCTGACCGTATAGCTGATTGACCGAGAAGTCTTGAGACTTTGAATAGTCCCAGCTCCACAACACACTATTTTCATGATAAGAGAGCAGCGTCAGGCCGTACAAAGTATAGTCACTGCCATTGGCATCTTCAGATATACCGGTTACTGCTGCCGAAAAGTTTTGCATCATGGCAAAGCCTGAGTCAGAAGGCGGCAGGTATTTTCTGACATCGGCAGCTCGGGTTAACAGGAAGCGGGGATTAACAAACACATCGACCCTGAAGCGGGATTCATCAAAAATCACACCGGCAACGGGAGGGTTAAGAACACCACAATCTTTGGTGACACCGGGCGGACAAATAGCCTCAGTATGGGTATTCAACTCGCCGGATAAAGCCGAAGCCAAAAAAACAGGATCGTTCACCGAACCGATAAGGCGAACCACATCATTAACATTGGAAAGGGTAATTTCACCGGGTTGGAAGGTAGCCAGCTGGGAGGTTAAATAGCGGTTGCCATAATAAATATCCACCAGCGATCGCTGAGGCTGACTAAGGGTCTCAAAACCTTTGGGAGCTTTATTCTGGGCAAGAAAAAGCGCCTGATTGGCCATAGTTTTCGAGCAAACAAAAACCATGAGCAACGCAACACATAAAATGTCAACGCATTTCCATTTTGTCATGGCCCGAAACAATCATTTTCGTTACTGCTCTGATACTTAATTACCTGACAGAGGTACTTTACACCGAGGGCCGACTCAGGGCTGTTACTCAGCGCCGCTTTCATATTTTTTGGAAAGCCAGTGACCAGACCAGAGTCAACTTTACCGGCCATTAGGGATTAAATAGCTGTGACTACGACTGTGACAGTGTCTGAATATACGCCTACACTTTTACCTTTATAGTCCGCTTCTTTAATGTCTACAGTAATTTTAGAGTCCAGAGCAGCATCACAAGTGTTACCTCCAATAGGGCCATCTCTTTTAAAATCACCTGCCACAGCACCCGACACCAACTGACCCGCTCCCCAGACCTGATCCGCCGCACCACCTTTCTGAGAATAGGTCAACAAATAAGGGATTTCGTCTGCAGGACCTGCTCCTGATGGTTCCAATGTAAAATTATGGTCGCTTGCCAGACTGACTTCGTATCGTTCAACATTTGAATCAACACAGGAAGGAGTGAAACCAGTGAGATCACCGGTAGTGGCAGAGGTGGTATTGAAAGTTACGTCCATCAGAGCAAAGAGCCTCATTTGAACCTCGTTTCTAAGAAAGATATCAAACTTGCCGGTAGATGAGTCTGCAGTCGGTCCTGTTGGGTTTTCAGCTGCCTGAAGCCCGAAAGAGAAAAGCCCTGCCGATAGCGCCACACTTTTAACTACTTCTTTAATTGCATCTCTTTCTCCTTTACCTAAGCTGTTTTTAATGCGTTTTGTTTCTGCGCCCCAAGTACTTTAAGACACCCTGAGTTCAATGCCTCTTTTCAAACTTTGATTGCAACAGTGTAGCAGACGTATGGAGTCATACCTGAACTCAATCGATACACCTATTAATCAGTCTTTATCGTTTATCTAGATAATTTACATTTGTCGTATTACTCGTGGATTTATGAACTACCCGGAACAAAAAACTACATTGCTTGTTTATATCGTGGACTGGCTCGGGACTCTTACTCACAGCCGTTTCATATTTTTCGTACAGCCAGCATAGAGGCTGGTGCCAACTCCACTGACTATCAAGAATTAAATTGATGAGACGATCACTGTAACCGTGTCTGAATAAACGCCTTCAGGCTTACCGGTGTAATCCGCTTCTTTAATGTCCACAGTGATTTTAGAGTCCAGAGCAGGGTCGCAAGTCTTACTGTCAATGGGACCGTCTATTGCAAAATTGCCCGCTGTAACGCCAGGCCCGAGGTTGCCAGCTCCCCATACCTGGTCTTTTGCACCTTTTTTCTGAGAATAGGTCAATAAATAAGGGATCTTGTCCGATCCCGGGCCCAGGCCTGCAGTCAAATTAAAATCATTTCTGCTGTCCAGACTGACTTCGTAGCGTTCAATGTTCGAGTCAACACAAGAAGGGGTTGAACCTTCGAGATCTCCTTTAGAAGCAGCGGATTTATCGAATGTTATGTCCTCCAGACCAAAGAGCTGTATCTGAACCTTTCTTCTGTAAGTAATTTCAAAGTTGCCAGAAGACAAGTCCGCAGTCGGCTCTGTTGGGTTTACAGCAGCCTGGAGCCATGACGAGGCCAATCCTGAAGATAAAGCAACAGCTACAACTACTTCTTTAACTCCATTGCTTTCCCCTTTATCCAACCAGTTCGTAATCCGCTTTGCTTCTGTATTTCAGATGCCAAACGGGATCCTGAACCTGAAGACTCTCTCCAAGCGTCATTGGAACAGTGTAGCAGACATAAAGAAGCTCACGGCCTCAATAGATTTAACGAATAATATAACTTTGTCGTTTATATTTATTGTTGATTCATTCTGTAATGCGTAATGGAAAAATCTTATGAAGCCAAAGAGTCAGTATTTTTATATTAAAGATTAAACGACTGTATTCCAGAAAGAGCTGAACATTGAAAATTCTCAGTAGCAACACCGAGGTTGAGTACGGATTATTCAATCGCAGCACAGAAGAGAGAAAGACATTCCAGTCTGTCTTTATTGGGCCCTTATGGTAACTGTCATGGTATCGCTATAAACACCCGAGTCAATATTATCAAGATCATTGCCTTTGATCCTGACCCGCAACGTCATGTTGTCCTGACCACCGCAATCCTGCTGAGCACTGGCAGTCCAGCCCCTGTTAGGTCGTTGCCCCTGCCTGCGATAAGTGGCCCAGCTTTCACTGGGGGTTCTGACCCTCATGCGATAATTAACACAATCCGATGCATTCACACACTGACCCTGTTTACTGAGCATAAAGTCATCCCCTGGATTACTGCTGCTATCAAAGTCTATAGAGACTTCACCCGTATTACTGAACACACAGACACCAAAGTCAGCATCAAGATTATTTCCGGACAAGTCATTAGCATCCAGAGCCACATCTTCCAAGCCAGATATTTGTACAAACTCAGGTACCACGATCGGAATGGTTACCAGAATGCTATCCAGATGGCGCGTATTGTACATATCTTCACCGGCTATATAGAAGCTGAAGTCGTATGTACCAGCCTCAAGCTGTAGCAGTCGATTCTGATTGAAGGTAAATGTAAACGAGCCCGTTACCGTCCCATTGGTAGTGGTCTGATAAAATGAGGAAGAGCTATCAGAGTGCGTCCATTCTCCGGGTACTAAACTTCCCTGATTTCCATTCTGACTGTATTGGGCACTGATCAAAAACTCTGACAATTCATCCGCCTGATAGCTGTCAGGAACATTACTTGAAGGGCTCTGGCTGCCGGGATCTGAATCTGAAAGAGCCAGACGATAATCCTGACCTTCACAGCCCGAATCACAATATGCCCTGAAGGACACCGTGAAATTGTAGGTGGGGTTTGCATTTCCTGAGGTCACGTTAAGTGGGTCGGCGACATAACCAGAGAATTCAAAGAAAGCCCATGCCTCTGTCGAAAAGAGTATCAGTGCCGAAAAAAACACTTTGATAAAATACTTCAATGTCAACAACCCCGGGCCTTTGAACAAACGGCCTTCTTGTAATCAATGACCCTGAACACGGCAGGACTCCATTATTGTTATATCCATTACTTCCTGAAAATGCATCCTGCTCAGGAATCGTCCCGTTTGCCGATGGCCAACTGACCTTCCAGCTCGGGAACACAATCAGACTCGGATAGTTCCAGAGTTCCCATTCTTAGTATGTATTGCTCGTCATCCGGTTCAACGGGGACAGTGCATTGCCAACCATTCTCCAGCTCAATCCTCAACTCATTAATATCTGAGCGGGCTTCTATCTGGAACATGCCAATATCATCTGAGCTGGAGGGATAAAGTCCACCGGTAATCCGGGCTCTGCCCAGAGGTTCACCGTTCACCAACAAACGACCAAAGAGCAGTTGCAGGGGTATAGCCTCATAGTCGAGTGTCACGACGTTTCCGGGATACAGAGTGAAACGACGCTCCCGCTCATCAAAACTATACAGGGTATCCCCTGAAGGCGACAAGGTAACGGTATATTGTTCAAAAGGTGTCAGCGGAATCACCGACGGTCTGCCCGCTACAGCATAACCTCTTCTCTGACCATCAATTTTTACATCAAAAACGTCGCCTTCACGTCCATCAAGATTGACCACCAGAGCACTCTCTGCTCTTTGCTCGCCTCCCATGGCCACAACACTGCCATCAGTCAGGAAGCTGGTACTGAAACTGCCGTTATAGTTAGTAATCTGGCCAGCCTCTGTTGAGCTATGGTTAACCGATAATGCTGCCCTGCCAAACCGGTTACCGTACTGCAAAGTGCCGTCGAGCCTGCGTTCGCCACTGCCCGCCTCTGCGGAGACACTGGACGTCAGTTGACCATCATAAAGATCACCATCATCCCAGGAGGCTGACAGCCTCATTTTTTCTGTTCTGTCTCTGACGCCGTTATTGTTTTGAATCTCTGCCCGGGGGTTAACCCGGAAATTCCATCGGTCCTGACGGAATCGCCACTCAAAACTCAGCAGTGCAACGGTGTTACCTTCGGACTCACTCAAACTGAATGTCGCGCTGGTATCGTAATCCAGTGTTCTGAAAACGGTAGCGGTATAACTCACTCCGTGAGTTTCTGTTCTGCCATCGGTATTATTTCTGTTGCTGCTGAACCGGTAATTGGCACTGCCCCTCCAGACAGGTGCAGAAACAGAAAAACTGCCTTGCTCAAAGGCATCACCGATCAGTGCCGGGCGATCTGTGTTTTCTTCTTCACTGTCATCTCTCCAGAGTCGGCGATAACTGCCATTCAAAGAGACGCTACCCAGCCAGGTTCTGCCTGTCAGGGTCATACCATAGCTGCCGTTATCGGCTACCATCACTGACGGTGATAACTCATAACGATACCCCAGGTTAAACAGACCCAGCTCGAGCAATGAAGTATCTAAAGTCGCGGCAGCAGAGAGAGTTCCTGCCATAGTATCGAAAATTCTTCGACTCACACCGGCCCGGGTCAGCCACTGCTCGGTACCTTGAGGCAGAGCGCCATCAAAAACCGATGTCATCACACGCCCTGTCTCAGCAAAAAGCAGCCATTCACCTTCGGGGGGGATTTGATACTGTTTGGAAAAGAAACGAGTTTCCTGAGACTGCAAGTTACCCTGCTCATCCAGAATCCTGATTTCTATGTCGTAGGCGCCGCTGGGAAAGTTAGTGGTATCCAGAGCCTGAAGACCGGCTTCATGGAAATAAGACGCTATCAGTCGCCCATCTTTTCTGATTTCAACCCTGCCCCTGAGGGGCATAAAGATTTCAACCGGCATACCGCCACTGAAGTCGGTGTCGTTTCGGGTGTTATTCGAACTTTGAAAGCGAGCACCCACAAGAGGCTGATCGGACGTAAAGTTCAGGCCAAACCCCTGACTTGAGAGCAAGCCAAGATTGTATTCAAAGCCTTCATACTCCCTCTGACCATAAAGCTGATTGACCGAGAACTGTTGAGACTTTGAATAGTCCCAACTCCACAAGACACTGTTTTCATAATAAGACAACAGTGTCAGACCATTCAAAGTGTAATCACTGCCATTAGTGTCTTGCGATGTACCCGTGGCCGCTGCCGAAAAGTTCTGCATCATGGCAAAGCCTGCATCGGAAGGCGGCAGATATTTTCTGACATCGGCAGCTCTGGTCAACAAGAAGCGGGGATTCACAAACACATCGACCCGGAATCGGGATTCATCAAAAATCACACCGGCAATGGGAGGATTAAGAACACCACAATCTCTGGTGACATTGGGCGGACAGATCGCCTCGGCATGGGTATTCAACTCGCCCGACAAAGCCGTCGTCAAAAAAGCGGGATCATTCACCGAACCAATAAGGCGAACCACTTCATTAACGTTGGAAAGGGTGATTTTACCGGGTTGGAAGGTGGCCAGCTGGGAAGTTAAAAAGCGGTTACCGTAATAGATATCCACCAGCGACTGCTGGGGCTCACTGAGCGTTTCAAAACCTTCAGGGACTTTATTCTGCGCAAGGAAAAGGGACTGACTGGCCATAGCTTTCGAGAAAACAAAAACCATGGGCAATGCAATACATAAAATGTCAATGCATTTCCACCTAGTCATGGCCCGGAGAAATCCTTTTTGTTACTGCTCTGGTTCTTTTACCGTGGGTTTGCTTGGGCTGTCACCCACGGCTATTTTTATATTTATAGGAGGGTCAGCGAAGACATCGAAATCGACTACGCTGACTTGTTTGAGATTAAATTGCAGTTACGGTAAGCGTTACACGATCACTGTATGCACCGGGGTCAGCTACAGTAGAAGTATCAACATTTACTGTAACTGTTACGTTCTCACCAAATGCTGAACAAACAGTATTATTATCTACAACACCGCTTCCCGTTGCGGGAAAGTTTTTAGTAGAAACCTCACCACTACCTAAGTTGCTTTCTCCCCAAGTCGCAGGAGAACTACCACTTATTTCATCAAGCGCAAGTGTATAGGGAAGAGCAGAACCTCCACCAGAAGTCAGACTAAAGTCTCCACTTGCGGAGCTTACTTCAAACCTAGCGAAGTCGGTGTTGCTGTACACACAGAAATTATATGACTCAGTGCTTTCGCCTGAATCAAGATTAATATCTTGAAGACCGAACACTCTGGATTGGGCGTTATTGTATAAATTAATATCAAAGTTGCCTGTAGACCCAGTTGAGTCTGTACCAAGCTCTCCATCTTGCGCAGCCTGAAGCCCAACAGAGGCCAGCCCTGCAGACAGTGCTATAGCCACAGCTACTTTTTTAAATTCCATCACTTTCTCCAATATTCAGAACTAGTCCGTTGTCTATTTTTCTAAGCTTCAGGTGTTTTCCTACACCCTGATCTCGAAGCCATTTTTCACACTTCTTTCGGAACAACAAAGCAGACATGGAGAATGATAAAAAGAATTAAACAACCACTGTCTTTTTATTATTCTTATGACTGACTTTTCCTGAAACCGATACTTCATACTCTGGACACAATCGTCAGCTCAGAGCTGATGACTGCACCTATTTTTCGAACAGGTTAACATAAACAATTGCTCACAAAAACACCTATGAAAGATATATTGATCCATGTCAACATCTCATATTTAAAGATTTTGAAAACAAGTACTTCCCGCGCCAATGTAAGCGGATTCATCAATATAAGTTTATATATTAAACTTTTGAGCAGACTTTTTTAGATAGACATTTGTTTTCAGGTCGTCAATGTGATCGCAACTACCCGACACCCCCCCCTCCCGTTTAATTCATCAAGCAAACGATCCATATCAAAGTCGTTTACAATCGGGCTGTTACGACCGGCTTCTATTTTGTCCCTCAGTGCCTGTAATCTGGCTTCGTATTCCTGTTCTTCTTTTTCAGTTACCGATGTTGTTCTAGCTCCGCACCATTTGTGTTAATAATTAACGCAAAGTACTACATTCTGGCGATTCTGCTTTTATTCTTTTGTTGAGCGGTACGCATAGGAGATGAGCGCAAACACACTATAAAATGAACTTTTTACCGGCGAGGGAATCAGAATAAATATGATTTATTTAAAGGGAGTTGATAATGGACCCACTAACCAGCAACACACAGCAACCACCGGGCCTGAGTACTGTCTCACCTGATAATAAACCCTCTGCTAACATTGAATCGTCAAAGTACCTTCCTGACGCCAGTCACGCAGAAACAGGCAGCCAAACATCACTTGCAAGCCGAAAAACAGAGCTGCCTCCTGAACCCCCTTTGAAGGGTACTCCTTTACTTTTGTACGTAAGTAAGTTTGCTAAAGACAATATGCTTCTTCCTGCTGTATTGAATACACCTGCGACTTCCTCCCTACTCCGGCCGCTGGTTCAGTCACAGCAAACCGGTCAGCTGCCTAAGTTGTCGGCGGCTTTATCTTCGGCCGGCTGGACGCCAGCCATTGCCCGCACTGTGACTCGTTATGTGATGGCTGATACGGTTCGAACAGTATCTGCCCAATTGCTTTATGGCGTGTCTTCTACAATGGAGCTGCCCGAAGACGCCCAGGGTAAAGCTAATTTTGCAGTCAACGGCACCACTGCCACACTAATAACAGTCGCCAGCCAGCCTTTTGCAGCGATGCAAATTAAACAGCAGATGAGAGATCGCAGTGTAAAAAAAGCTCAGGGCTCTAAAACTATTCTGCAACAGGGTTTCAAAAGATCGCTAACATCGCCTTTTCGAGGCGTTACAAGCAATTGTTTTTCCGCTCTGCTGATGTTTTCGATGGATTCAATGGACAGGCAGCAGGTAAAACGACGGGATGAAGGGAAGCTGAGTGATTTTGAAATGAAGGCAACACAGTTTGGTGTGGGTGCAACGGTAGGTTTTATCAACAATATCCTCAAGACCCACGCCAATGGCCGGATACTGGGCAAAACCCATCAGGAGGTTTTCAGACAACTGTCAGCCACTGCCGCTAAAAACCCTAAGGTTTTTGCTGCCCAGTTAGCCTATGCAACTGCCATGGGAGGTGTCTTCAATCTGATGTGGAGCGGTACTCTTCAGGCAATGGCTGCTACCCATGAAAAGGTTGCTGAATATTATGCTTCGAAAGATGAAACAGTTCCTCCGGGTTGAGCTGGGATGAATTGAGCATACATTTTTTCGAATACGCCAGAAATGCAACACTTATCAAGATAACCTGTAAAACCCCTGAAAAAATAGTATTATTCCGACAGATTTATAAGGGCAAGAAATTTTCTTTCGGCCCTGACCAGCTTTACTACTATTAATTGTGTGGCTTCCAAGGCAGAGCAGTATTCGAAGCGTGTATCAGCAAACCCTCAGGGAATTTAAAGAGGCTTCTGAAGATGAATCTGTCACCCTACGACCAATGTCGCTGCGATGAAAAGCAATGTAGCATCGGACGCACCTGCAACCTTGTTGCTCTCTTGTTAACCATGGTTCTGATCTCAGGACTGGCTCAGGCTTCTGTCTGAAAGGTTAACAAACGTTTCTGTATCCATCGCCTTTGAAGATGTAGTGATGGGTATAGATTCACTGACAGTCATCGCGCGAATAGCCTTATAATTCACCCTCGATGTACTGAATCAGTTCCCGCCAATATGCTTGATATCGTTCTATACCAGCCGGAAATCCCTCCCAATACGGGGAATATTATCCGACTCTGTGCCAATACAGGCTTTCGCCTGCATCTGATCAGGCCTCTGGGATTCGATCTTGATGATCAACGCCTGAAACGGGCCGGGCTGGATTACCATGAATACGCCAATTTGCAGATTCATGATCACTATCAGGACTTTCTTCGGACAGTGAAACCCACAAGGGTGTTGGCTTTGAGCACCAAAGGCACCACTCGCTATTCGGAACATGCCTTTGAGCCCGGAGACGCTTTGATGTTCGGACCGGAAACCAGAGGCTTGCCAATCGACATTTTGAATAGTCTGCCAAAGGATCAGGTACTGCGCTTACCAATGCTGCCCGAAAGCAGAAGCCTGAACTTATCCAATACCGTAGCCGTTATGGTCTACGAGGCCTGGAAGCAGCTGGAATTTCCCGGAGGGGAGTGAGAGAAGAGTGTGCCGGTCAGTGTCCGGCACTGTTCAGTTCACTATCAGTTAACAGTAGCGTCCTGCTGTTCACGCGCCTGCAGATACAGGGCGTCGAAGTTGACAGGCGCCAGCATCAGCGGAGGGAAGCTGCCACGCAGAACCAGGTTATCTATGGCTTCACGAGCGTATGGGAACAGAATGTTCGGGCAGAAAGCACCCAGCGTACGGTGCAGTTCATCATCACTCAGCCCCTTGACCAGGAAAACGCCCGCCTGCTGAACTTCAGCCAGGAATGCGGTCTCTTTCTCTTCTTCAGTGCCATTCTGAACAGTAATGGTCAGAGACAGTACGACTTCATACATATCATCGTGCAGCAGACGGTTAGTGGTGTTCAGGTCCAGCTTAACTTCCGGCTGCCACTGCGCCTGAAACATTTCCGGAGACTTTGGCGACTCAAAGGACAGATCCTTTACGTAGATTCGCTGCAGCGCAAACTGCGCCTGGTCTTGCTGCTGATTCTCAGCCATTATCATTTCCTTAAAACGTCGGTTCTAAATTCACTTCCCACTTATAATGGGGATAAAAATACCAGTATCAAGTGAGGTTACTAGCAACTCTCAAAAACAGGCTCGCTCCTCAGAAGGTTGAGGAAACGGATCTGTTTTTATCTCAGCAGGTCGTCCAGTTTCCCGGCAGATTCCAGAGCATACAGATCATCACAACCACCTACATGGGTGTCTCCAATCCATATCTGGGGGACGGTGCGCGCACCTGCTTTGAGCGTCATTTCCTGACGAACATCGGGCTTGCCGTCGACGCTGATAGTTTGGTAGCTGACCCCTTTGCTGTCCAGTAGCCTGAGCGCCTGATGGCAAAATGGGCAATAAGCAGAAATATAAAGGGTAACCGGAGCCATTTTTATTCCAGGAATGCTGGCCATGATGCACTCGCCCTCCGGGGAGAGCATCATGGCCTGTTACTTTACTTTTTAACCAGAGGCAGGCTGTCTGCCGTCCAGGTGCCAATTCCACCCTTCAGTCGAACAACCTGCTCAAACCCGGCGTCTTTTAACTGCTTGCCAACGGAGCCACTGTGCTGGCCCATGGCGTCTACGATAACAATCGGCTTGTCTTTGTGTTTGTTCAGCTCACCGATTCGCTCAGCGACTTTGCCAAAAGGCATGCTCATGGCATCAACGATGTGGCCTTTACTAAAATCGGCTTTTTCCCTGACGTCGAGTACTATAGCTCCTTGCTGGTTAATCAGCTGAGTCACTTCCTGAGAACCGACACTCTGACCACCTTTGCGCATCTCGGTAAAGAGCAGCACACACAACAGAGCTGCCAGAGAACCCACCAGCAGAGGGTGGTTACCTATAAATTCAATAATCTGTTCCATACCGAACCAGTACTAATATATGCCTTAACGAGGGGAAAACAGCTTAGCCTCTCACCATTGATGGTGAAAATCGCACCCATTTTCGTGATTAATTGTCGTAATTAATTGCCGTAGGGCGACAAGTATACATTCTGCTAAATAGAGTTACGACTGTGTGCGCTAAAAGAACACGGTAGTGAGCATCAGTGCCGTGGGGCATCAATCAGCATCTTACAATAGAGGAAATCAGGCTTTGACACCAACATCTGTTCTATCCTGCAAATAGTTGATTTCTATCACTCTGTCTCTGGAAACGAGCTGTAAAGCAGGTAGAATTCAAGGCCTTCACCTCTCAAAACAGCCCTGAGCCAAAGATGCTGCTCAATCCGGTTTCTGAGAATAGCTGCAATGTCTCTGAGAGCAGTATTTCAAAGACACTGCTTTTGGCCAATATGCCCAAGGTTTGATCCATGACTGACAAGCGCACCACCACCGCCCTGATCATCCTCGATGGTTACGGTTACCGAAAAGAATCTGACTCCAACGCTATACTGGCTGCCAATACGCCCGTCATGGATCGTCTCCGGAAGGAACATCCTTTCAGTTTTGTCTCAGGCTCCGGCATGGATGTGGGCCTGCCCGATGGCCAGATGGGTAACAGTGAAGTCGGTCACATGAACCTCGGTGCCGGTCGAGTGGTCTACCAGGACTTTACCCGCATCACAAAATCCATTGAGGACGGTGACTTCTTCGAGAACAAAGCGTTTACCGACACTATCGACAAAGCCGTCTCAACGGGAAAAGCGGTCCATATCATGGGGCTGATGTCTCCCGGCGGTGTTCACAGCCATGAAGATCATATCAATGCCATGGTGGCACTGGCTGCCAAGCGTGGCGCTAAAGAAGTGTATGTTCACGCATTTCTGGATGGCCGTGATACACCGCCACGCAGCGCCGAAACGTCTCTGGCAAAAACCGACGCGATTCTGAAAGAAAAAGGTATTGGCAGAGTCGCCAGCCTGATCGGTCGTTACTACGCTATGGATCGTGATAACCGCTGGGAACGGGTGCAGCAGGCCTATGACCTGATGACTCTCGGCAAAGCAGAGTTTTCTGCCAAAACCGCTGTAGAAGGCCTGCACGCGGCTTATGAGCGTGATGAGAATGACGAATTTGTAAAAGCCACTACCCTGGGTGAAAGTCCTGCCACCATTAATGACGGTGATGCGGTTCTGTTCATGAATTTCCGTGCAGACAGAGCCCGTGAAATCACCCGTGCCTTTGTAGAAAAAGAGTTTGACGGTTTCCGACGTACCAAACAACCGGTCATGGCCGGATTTGTCATGTTGACTCAATACGCTGCCAGCATCGACACAATATGTGCCTATCCACCTTTCGAGCTGCCTAATACTCTGGGTGAATACATGGAAAAGCTGGGTAAAACACAGCTGCGTATCGCCGAGACTGAAAAGTATGCCCACGTCACCTTCTTCTTCAGTGGCGGCCGTGAGGAGCCCTATCAAGGAGAAGAAAGAATTCTGGTTCCATCACCCAAAGTAGCCACCTATGACCTTAAGCCTGAAATGAGCGCTCCGGAAGTGACTGACAAGCTGGTCGCTGAGATCAAGAGCGGCAAGCACGACCTGATTGTCTGCAACTACGCTAACTGCGACATGGTGGGTCATACCGGTGTATTTGATGCAGCTGTGAAAGCCGTGGAAGCGGTCGATCAATCCATTGGCAGAGTGATTGAAGCCCTGGATGAAACCGGTGGTCAGTGTCTGATTACCGCCGATCACGGTAACGCTGAGCAGATGGTTAACCCCAAAACCGGGCAGGCTCACACAGCTCATACTTGCGAGCTGGTTCCCCTCGTTTACTTTGGTCCCAAAGCCATTGAGCTGAAAGACGGTATTCTGTCTGATCTGGCTCCCACCCTGCTGGATCTGATGGGTCTCGAACAGCCTGAAGAGATGACCGGTAAGTCTCTGGCAGGCTGATGCTTTCAGAGCATTGGAAAACAGAACAGGACTGGAAGCAGGACGCTACCAGTCCGGGACTGCTATCAGGAAATTGCCAGCAGCTCTACTTCAAAAACCAGAGTGGCGTATGGGCCAATAGCGCCACCCGCGCCCTGGGCACCGTAGGCCAGGTTGTATGGAATAAACAGCTTCCACTTGGAGCCAACGGTCATGAGCTGCAGGGCTTCTGTCCAGCCGGCAATAACGCCGTTAACAGCGAATTCGATAGGCTGACCACGATCCACAGAGCTGTCAAACACAGAACCGTTGAGCAGGGTACCATGGTAGTGAGTGCGAACGGTGGCGTTGGGTCCTGGTTTTTCGCCATTCTCATCACCTGCTACCAGTACTTCATACTGCAGACCTGACTCGGTGACAGTCACTTCATCACGTTTGGCATTTTCAGCCAGAAACTTTTCACCCTCAGCAGACAACTCTTTAGCTTTATCAGCTTCCTGAGCCTGAATGCGCTGGTGCATTTCGTTGAACGCTTCCTGCAAAGCGGAATGCTCAACAGCACTTGGAGCCCCGTTCAGGGAGTCAGCCAGACCGGCCAGAACGGCATCAATGGACAGGCCTTCAATAGGGTTGCTGGCCAGCTGGTCGCCCATTTGACGACCAATTCCATAGCTTACGCGCTCTTCGACACTTTTATATTCAGACATTCAATTATTCACTTTGGGTGAAACTGGTGTAAGCGATTCACATCGCTCAAGGTGACGCCAAAAGCCTGCCTTTTCAGTATTCTCATGGCGAAAGAAGGCCATTGTACCACGAACCTGCCCGACTTCAGACTTAAAACCATAAGTGTTGATAAAACAAGAATGTCGACCGGAAAGGAACTAAAAGCCTGAAACTCCTGTCTAAAATTTGAGTCTTTATGAATTTATAAGGAGTAATTCATGATTATCAGAAAAGTACCCATTTTGTTCGTAGCCCTGTTTACGATAAGCTTCAGTGCCATTCTCCAGGCTCAGGAAGAGCTGGTCTATGTACTCTGGAGCTTGAACTCCCGAGCAGAAATGTATCTGGTTCAGCGTCTGGACAATGACAAACCCAGGGTTCTGGTCTCGATCAAGCGGGACATGAGCATTGACGAGGCTTATCTGGACCATTCCGGAAACATTGCTTCCAAACGAACCCGCAATGTTGTCAAGGCCGGTGGTTATGACCCCTCCCTGAACGCTGCGGCCGTGGCCAGAAAAATGTCCCGGGAAATGCTTGAAGAGCAAAAGCCGGTATTGGCTCAAAGGGGTATAGATCCAGCAAAAACATCCGCTTCATTCCTCTATGCAGTAGCAGGCTTTGATGCCGCCACAGCCAAAGAAGGCGATGAATTGTACATCTTCTTTGACCCGCAGGATGTTATCGACATTCAGAAGCAGGCAGAGACAGCCATTAAAGAGACGTTTCAAAGCGGCGGGATAGCTCTGACTGAAATACAGACTACCCGGGATACCGTCCTGATCGGGGAAGCCATGAAACTGATGCAAGCAGAAGATGAGCTGTTCGTTTTTAAAACCACCTACGATCTGGTGTGCTCCGTGGAACATGGCGAATTAAAAACCGTTGATATGAAAATGCGTTATAAAGATAAAAAGGCGCTTCACGCTGGTAACCTTGACATGCCAATGATTATTCCCAGGCCCAGGCCACCCAAACCACCCAAATCCATTCCCAGTGGTAGCGTTCACAGCATCGGAGCCTTCGCCAGTGATCAATTTTTTTCCAATTTCGAAACAGATTGCAGAGACACATTAGAGAGATGTCAGGCAAAGCTGGCACGATGGGAAGAATACAAGTCCAACCACCAGTTTCAGGAGGTTGCTTTAGACTCATCTGCTTGTCTTGAAGGAACAAAGACCTGTCTGTCAGAGCTGAAAATGAATGCACAAAAGATCCCTGCCCATCTCTATCTGAAACAACACATTGACCCGGAGGCATCACCCAGAGAGTTCTTTGACCGCTATTCCCAGCGCAAGAGAAAAAACGAGCTGGGCCATAGAATCCTGTTACTCAGACTGCAGGACTCACAGGCACCAGCAGCTCTTAAAGATTGGTATGTTGGCCACATGAAAGCCACCATGCAACCTACTCTGGACGAGGTGCAGGAACGTGCTGCAAGCCTGATTGCCAAAGCGGCAGAAAAGGGTAAACCCAATCCGCCCAATGTTTACTTTCTGGGAGAGTACGCCGAAATCATTGAGATTGACTTTGTGAGTACCTTGTTCCGGGAGCGCTTTAAAGAGTGGGGGCTGACCTACTCCTACATCAACAAACAAGAGACCGATCAATTAGTAGCCGCTGGAGCTTTGAAGGCGATGGACTCACTCCGCCAGTCTCATCACTGAGCTCAATAAGCAGGAGAGGTGCCATGTCCATGCAGCTCTCCGGCATTATTCCACAGGCGACTGTTCTCGATAACAGCCACTGATGTGAGTGACGATGACATGACACACTCCACCTTTTTCAGCCGCCTCACCCACCATTCTGGCTGTACTATGCATAAATTGAGGTCCAACTTTTTCCAGAACAGGCTCCGTAAAAGTAGCTTTATGCTGTTGATAAAACAGACTTATTGACAAAAAAGGAACCCACACACTGAAAGTCCAGTCTAAGATTACTGTCCTTATCAGCAGTCAAGAGCGAACCGTGATGTTCAGAAAAGCAGTTCTCCTGTTTGTGGTCCTGTCTTCGATAAGCTTCAGTGCCATCCTTCAGGCTCAGGAAGAGCTGGTTTATGTACTCTGGAGCCTCAACTCCCGAGCAGAGATGTATCTGGTTCTTCGTCCGGGCAATGATAAGCCCGGAGTGCTTCTGGCCTCGATCAGGCGGGACATGAGCATCGACGAAGCTTATCTGGACCATGTTGGGAACATTGCTTCCAAAAGAACCCACACAGCCATGAAGAGCGACGATTATGACCCCTCCCGAAACACTGCGGCTGTAGCCAGAAAAATGTCCCGGGAAATGCTTGAAGAGCAGAAGCTGATACTGGCCCAAAGGGGTATAGATCCAGCAAAAACATCCGCTTCATTCCTCTATGCAGCAGCTGGCTTTGATGCCACCAGGGCCAAAGAAGGCGATAAACTTTACACTTACTATGCCCCACAGGATGTTATCGACATTCAGAAACAGGCAGAAACAGCCATAAAAGAAACCTTTCAACAGGGCGGGATAACTTTGGCTGAAATACTGACTACCCGGGATACCGTCCTGATCGGGGAAGCGATGAAATTGATGCAAGCAGAAGATGAGCTGTTTGTCCTTAAAACCACCTACGATCTGGTGTGTTCTATGGAACAGGGCGAGTTAAAAACCGTTGATATGAAAATGCCTTATGGTGATGACAAGAGGAAAATGCCTTATGTTGATGACAATAGGCTTCCCAATACTGACATTCCTGGCAGCGTCCAGCCCCTTATCCTCATCCAACCGAGACCCGTTAAGAAGCTTCCCAGTGGTAGCGTTTACAGCATCGGAGCCTCCGCCAGTGAACAGTTTTTTACCCTTTTCGAAACAAATTGCACAGACATCATAGAGAGATGTGACGTAACGCTTGCACGATCGGAAAAATATATGTCTGACCATGAGTATAAGGAGCTTGCTTCAGACGCATCTTCTTGCCTTGCCGATGCAAAGTCCTGTCTGGCAGAAGTGAAACTTGAGGCAGGAAAGCTCGCTGCCCTCATTTATCTGAAGAAACACATCGATCCAACAACCTCGGACCAAGAGTTCGTTAACCGCTACGCCCAAGGCAAGAGAATAAACCAGCTGGGCCATAGAATCTTGTTACTCAGACTGCAGGATTCATATCAGGCACCGGCAATTCTCAAAGATTGGTATATTGGCCACATGAAAGCCACCATGCAACCCACTCTGGACGAGATACAAAAACGTGCCGCAGGCCTGATCGCCAAAGCGGCAAAAAAGGGAAAATCCAATCCGCCCCATGTTTACTTTCTGGGGGAGTACGCCGAAATCAACGGGATTGATTTTGTCAATGCCTTGTTCAGAAAGCACCTGCAAGAGTGGGGGCTGACTTACTCCATCATCAATAAAGTGCAAACTTCTCAATTGCTAGTAGCTGGAGCTCTGGAGACGCTGGACTCACTCCGCCAGTCTCATCACTGAGCTCAATAAGCAGGAGAGGTGCCATGTCCATGCATTTCTCCAGCATTATTCCATTCGAGTCAGTTTTCTATCCCTGTCCAGAGCCCAGCAACCGAAATCTTCAGCCAGCTCAACCTGCCCTCTGAAAACCGACTGAGCTTCGCTTCTGAGCGCTTCAACCGATAAGGCAAAATCAGACGACTGTTTTCGATAACGGCCACTAATGTGAGTGAGGATGACATGACTCACTCCACCTTTTTCAGCCGCCTCACCCACCATTCTGGCTGTACTGTGCATATATTGGGGGCCGACTTTTTCCAGAACAGGCTCCGTAAAAGTGGCTTCATGCACTAAAACATCAACACCTTTCATGGCATCTATCAGGAGATCAGGCTGGTCATTATCACCACCAATAATCGCCACCCTGCCTGACCGGAGCGGCTGTCTGACATCTTGAGGATGAACAATACTACCATCTGGTAAGGTGACACTATTGCCACTCTGCAACTCACCCCAAAGGGGCCCCCTTGGCACGTTCAACGCTTCCAGTTTGTCTTGATCCATTGATTGCGTAACAGGCCGCTCCGCAAAGCGATAGGCATAGCTGGGAACGCGATGGGACAGTTCATGGGACGTCACTTTAAAGTGCTGATCCTGAAAGTGAAAGTCCGCTTGATCACTGCGAATAAAATTCAGCTCAAAAGGCATATTACAAACGGCAGCACACTTGAGAGAGTGCCTGACAAAACTCTCTACACCTTCCGGTGCACAAATCGTTAAAGGGTCTTTCCTGCCTTGCATGCTGGCACTGGTGATCAAGCCTGGCAGTCCAAAGATATGGTCACCATGAACATGAGTAATGAAAATACCTGCCAGGCCGGACAGCGTGTAACGGTTCCTGGTTCCCCGATGGCTCTCCATCCGCTGAGAGCTCTCCATCTGCTGAGGGCTCTTCGCCAAAAGTCGCTGCTGAGTTCCTTCACCACAATCGACCAAATACCAGTCTCGACTTTCATCCAGAGCCAGAGCCATTGCGGTCACATTTCTTTCTGCGGTAGGAGAACCTGCCGAGGTTCCCAGAAAAGTAAATTTCATAAAGTTGTCGTTTACCTGCACAGTTTTCCCCCAAAGGGTTCTGCTGTTTTTCTGCTTTTAAAACAGCATAACACGTTACAGGGAACGGAAAATAAATCGGATGCGACCTGAATATAAGTCTCCATCAGTTACTTAATGCCATTTAGGTATGTGAAAGCCTGATTATTCAAGGCATACTGGAACCTCCATCAAAAAAATCAATGGCGCTTGAGTATGAGAATCACGGCTGTAACCCTGATGTTCGCCGTAACCCTGACTCTGTTCAATTTTATGAACAGCAAAACGGCCCACGCAGAATCCGTGGAACAAGAAACTCCCCAGGCTCAGCTGGAGGCGATCAACGTAGACATTGAACATCTGAGAAAACTGCTGGAGAAGCTCAACAAAGAACGCTCATCTGCCGAGAGGCATTTGCAATCCACCGAAACAGAAATGAGCCAGCTGCAAAACTCTATTCGTAAAATAGAACAAGCGCTTGAACAGGGAAAAGCCGACGTAAAAAAGCTTCAAAGCCGTCAGCAGGCGCTGACGGCGCAGAAAAATAACGAAAAGAGTCGCATCGCCAACAGTGTGCGATCCGTTTATCTTGCCAGCCGGGATAACCGGCTGAAGTTACTCTTGAATCAGGAAGATCCGGAAGCAGTATCCAGACACCTGACCTACCTGAGGCATCTCCAGAAAGCTCAGCTGGAAGCTATCGAAGCCTTTGAGAAAACGCTGGTCGATATAGAAGACAACAGGCAACAACAGCAGGCTCTGAATGACAGACTCGAAGGGCAGCAAGCGGACCTTACCCAAAAACAGGACCGTTTGATTAAATCCAGAAGTGACCGGAAACAATTAATCTCTACAATCAACCGTCAATTCAACAGCAATGACCGGGAACTGGACGCCCTCAATCAACAAAAGCAACAGCTGCAAGCGGTATTGGCCCGGCTCGCCGCCAGAAAACCAGCCAGTTCCCCCATCCAACAGTCCAAGGGAAAACTGCCCTGGCCGGTCAAGGGTCGGGTTGTGTATGGTTTCAACCAGCAGCGGCCAGATACCCGAATTCGCTGGCAGGGGGTTCTTATCTCGGTAAAAGCCGGAACCAAAGTCAACGCCATCCATGACGGGACTGTCATTTTTTCTAACTGGCTGAGAGGTTACGGTCAACTCATCATTGTCGACCATGGCAATAACTACCTGTCACTTTACGCACACAACCAATGGTTACTTAAGAAAGAAGGTGATTCTGTTCTGGCCGGAGAAGAGCTGGCACTCAGCGGTCAATCCGGAGGACAGAACGAGCCCGGGGTCTATCTGGAAATCCGACACAACGGTAAGCCCCAGAACCCGGTTCCATGGTTATCAAAATCTTAAGAGAGATCGTAAAACATCGTCCGATAAAAGATTGCAGAAACGATCGGGTGAACCGATAAAACAGAAGGCATCAGGTTTTCTTATCCCCTATTTTTCCGCCGAAACCTGAAGTGGTGACAGACAAAACAACAGCGCAGTCTGTTAAATAAAGCTGCCTATACTTCAATACCGGATAACCCGGGTGCCGGGCCACCGGAGTGCCGGACCACCGGAGTGCCGGGCCACCCAAACCACGGAGATTGTCGCAAAATCAGCAATAGCGGCATTTTCATCATAAATGTGCAGGGAGAATTCATGACAAAATCCTTTTCTACTTCCCGACAGCCAATGCCACAATGGATAAAAGCCGCTGTGTTGGCCCTGGCATCCGGGGTTGCCCTGCAAGGCTGGTCGGCACCGGTTAATCAGGAAGAGAAGCCTGCCCCGGCAGCTGTTGAGCCTGCCAGGCCAATAACCGATGCTAAACCGGCAAAAGAAGAGAAGAAAGGTACACTACCGCTGGAGGAGTTGCGCACCTTCACCGAGGTCATGCAACTGATCAAAACTACCTATGTTGAAGAGGTAGATGACAAAACGCTTCTGGATAATGCCATCCAGGGTATGCTCTCGGGTCTGGACCCACACTCCGCCTACCTCAAGCCAGACGCCTTCAAAGAACTTGAAATCAATACCTCCGGCAAGTTTGGTGGACTGGGTATCGAAGTCGGTATGGAAAACGGTTTTATCAAAGTCATCGCACCCATTGATGACACTCCTGCCCAGAAAGCTGGCGTTCTGGCTGGCGACCTGATCATCAAGCTGGATGACACTTCTGTAAAGGGTATGACTCTGATGGAGTCTGTGGATAAAATGCGAGGCAAGCCCGGAGAGCCCATCAAGCTGACGATTGTTCGTGAAGGAGCTCCCAAGCCCATCACTCTGATCGTCAAGCGCGACATTATCAAGGTGCAGAGTGTCAAATCCTGGATTCTGGAGGACGGCTACGGATACATTCGCATGAGCCAGTTCCAGACTGAGTCCGATAAGGAAGTGGTTGAACACCTCAACAAACTCAAAAAGTCTCAGAACGGGAAACTAAAAGGCCTGGTACTTGATCTTCGAAACAACCCCGGTGGAGTTCTTCAGGCAGCAGTGGGGGTTGTAGACGCCTTTATCAAAGACGGACTGATCGTCTACACCAAAGGACGTGCTCCCAACCCACAGCTGAGCTTTAAAGCCAACAAAGATGACCCTTCCGAAGGTATTCCTCTGGTAGTGCTGATCAATGGCGGTTCGGCTTCGGCTTCTGAAATCGTCGCTGGCGCCCTGCAGGACCATAGCAGAGCCGTTCTTGTCGGTACCGAATCTTTTGGCAAAGGCTCCGTTCAAACGGTAATGCCCCTGAGCAATAATGATGAGAAAGGTCTGAAACTCACCACGGCCCTTTACTACACTCCCAGTGGCCGATCAATACAGGCCGAGGGTATCAAACCTGACATTTTTGTACCAAGAGCTAAAGTGACACCTGAAGAAGACGTATCCGATTACAAGGAAGCGGACTTACAGGGTCACCTCACCAACGGCAATAAACAGGCAAAAAAAGGCAAACAAGAAAAGAGCAAACAAGAAAAAGGCATGCAGCAGAAAGGCAAGCAGAAGGAGGAATCTCGTTCACTGGCCGAGCAGGATTATCAGTTAAGTCAGGCTCTGAATGTTCTTAAAGGTATCCACATCAATGCTATCCGGAATGAGAAAAAGCCCTCCGCGATAGCCAAAGAACCTGAAGAGGCTATGAAGACAGCAACAACTCTTTAAGATTCATAAGAATACAAAAAAACCGTCTGGAGCCATCCAGACGGTTTTTTTGCGCCCTCAAAAATGAGCCAACAAAATATATAGCTATATAGATTCAACGCATTTCAGAACCTGAATTCAATCCCCAGACTTATGACAGGCTGCTCTTTACTGTCAAACTTGGTGCGTTGCAACAGAGTGCTGGCTGTGGACTCTAAAACAGTACTCTCAGCCACCTCAGGCCCTGTGTCCAGAAAAGTACCAACGTCGACACTGAGATCAACCCGTTTGGCATCATCAAGAAGCTTTTTCCAACCAACACCTACATAGGCTCGCTGCCCTTCACCAGAGAAATAGGCCTTACCCAGTTTCTTCGAGTCCCCCGAAAAAGCCCCTGCAGATACCCTGAAGCCGCTCTCAAAGGGGTAATAATCAATCACCAAACCATTTTTTGTCGCAGAGCTATGGGTATCGGGGGCGGAAAAATCATCGCTAACCATCGTATAAGCGCGAAGACCAAAGGCAGGGCTGCTTGCTTCCTGTTGGGCACTGACAACCTCACCGCCCGATTCTGCCGGAATAATGCCGGAATCATCTGCCAGAGTATTTATGGAAAGCATCATACAGACTGCAAAAATTGAAGGACCGCCGTTCATTATCCTTTCTCCGGGAGTCATGATTCGGAACAGGGATCTTCCCCCTATCGTCTCCGGAAAAGCCGAAGCAAGTCAACCATTCAACGAGTGAATCCTGAAATGAGTTCACGAATTTTCCGTCTGATCATCTGACGCCGTTATTGATAAACTATCTTCTCTTCATGAAAAAATTCTCATCGCCCTCATCAACAAGTGTGATGAGAAATAGTTTCAATCGCTCATGACCCTTTAGTTTGTTCCCTCCCGGATCCTGATATGCAAACCGACAACACCCCACAATCTGGCTGCGTACCTCCTTCTGAGATTGCCCGTATGGCAGAAGATGCTGCTGTGGGTAAAACCAAAAAACACCCTGAGGTGACCTTTGTACTGGCCGTTCTGGCCGGTATTTTTATCTCTCTGGCAGGCATGTTTTATACCATCGTTACCACTGGGGCTGAGGGCCTGCCTTATGGTATGGCAAAACTGGTCGGAGGATTGACTTTCAGTATGGGCCTGATGATGGTCGTACTCTGTGGAGCCGAGCTTTTTACCAGTAACACCCTGTTGCTGATGGGTCGTGCCACTCGTCGCCTCAACATTGCTCAAATCACCAGGAACTGGACGCTTGTCTACTTCGGTAACATGACCGGTGCCTTTTTCATGGTCGCCATGCTGATGGGAGTGAGCCAATACCAAGGCGCTCAGGGTGAAGTGGGTATCAACTACATGTATGTTGCCAATGCCAAAATGGGCCATAATTTTATTCAGGCCATGCTGCTGGGTATCCTCTGCAATCTTGTCGTCTGTCTCACTTATTGGATGACCCTGAGCGCACGTTCTGCAGCCGGAAAAATGCTTGCTTGCATGTTACCTGTTGCCTGCTTCCTGGCAGCCGGATTTGAGCACTCCATTGCCAACATGTTCCTGCTCCCCATGGGCTGGCTGATCAAAAATACTGCTTCGCCCGAATTCTGGGCAGCCACAGGCTATAGTGCTGATTATTTCAGCAATATCACGATCTTCAACATGATTGTCATGAACATCATCCCCGCCACCATCGGTAACATCATGGGTGGTGGTGTCATGGTGGGTTTGAGCTATTGGTTTGTTCACCTTCGTGAGCGTGACTGACCCGTCATTCAAATGTGGCTGCATGGAAGCAGCCTCCCTGATCAACCACAATAAGGCGGTAACTCGACCGGCATTTTTTCTGAATGGTGCTACATTATTTCCTAAGTTGACTCAGAGACTGAACAGATGAACGACAAAGATGATCTTTCGTCTCCTCTGCTGGTAAAAGACTTTTTTACCATGAAAACACTGATAGTTGCGTTTTTACAGTCCCTTCTCTCCTAGCGCGTTCCACCTTTTCATAGCAATTCATGGAAGTGTTCATGAGATCTTTTTTAAAATGCTCTGTTGTCCCTGATGGTTATTCCAAAAAACAACACGAACGTTATTCAAAATTAAGATTGCAAATTCTGATCGGGGCTTTTCTTTCTTATTCGGCCTATTATCTGGTTCGGAAAAACTTTGTCATGGTCATGCCCGACCTGATTTCAGAGGGCTATAGCAAATCTGAACTCGGAGTGGCTCTATCAGCACTGGCTCTCAGTTATGGGATCAGCAATCTGCTCATGGGTTACCTGGCAGACCGGATTGATGTCCGTAAGCTAATGCCCCTGTGCCTTCTGGGCTCAGCACTGCTCTCTCTGTTTCTTGGCTTTTCACCGGTGCTCCAGTTCCCACTGATTATGATAGTGATGACCCTGGCCCTCAATGGCTTTATACAGGGTTCAGGATGGCCGTGCAGTGCCAAACTGATTGCCCACTGGTTCGTCAGGCAAGAGCGTGGCACGGCCATGAGCATATGGAATTTGTCGCATAATGTAGGCTGCGGCCTGCTGGGGCCCATTGCCATCCTGGCAGTCACTCTTTTTGGCACCTGGCAAAGCAAGCTCTACTTTCCGGCCTTTATAGCCATCGTCATTGCTATGATGGGGCACCTGCTCCTGAGGGACAGACCTTCTCAGTGTCATTTACCACCGCCTTCTCCGGAGTTGTCGGAGGAGCTGGAGATAGAACAGCACAAAACGTCTTTTATCCGAACGCTCCAACTCTTCGGCCAGCATTGCCTGACAATGCCCCCGCTCTGGATTCTGGCCATTGTTAACGCCTGCACTTATTTCATTCGCTATGGTGTCATTGACTGGGCTCCGGTCTACCTGACAGAAACCAAGGGCTTTAGTTTCAATGCTTCGAGCTGGGCTTTTTTTGCTTTTGAGTATGCTGCTATACCCGGAACCCTTATTTGTGGCTATATGAGCGATAAGCATTTCAAAGGCAAGCGTGCTCCCATGAATGCTCTCTTTATGGCACTGGTACTCATTTCAGTCATTGCCTACTGGAACTCACCACCGGGTGACACCTCTTATGCCGTACTCTCACTGATTTCGACCGGATTTTTAATCTACGGCCCTGTCATGCTGGTACACGTTCATATCATTGATCTGGTGCCTCTCCCCTTTGCAGCCACTGCAGCCGGTTTCTGTGGACTCTTTGGGTATATTTTCGGAGCCACTTCCGCCAACCTGCTACTGGGAAAAGTGCTTGACCTCTATGGTTGGGATGCCTGCTTCCAACTGTTAGCCGGTGCCAGCTTGCTGGCTCTGCTATTACTCTTACTCCTCTGGCTTTGGGAAAACAGGCACCCTGACCCAACCATCGAGTTCAGCACGACGACACCACAACCCATAAGCCTTCCATCAAAATAAATCAGCCATGAGCGACTGAAACAATTTTTCGTTACCCTCAGATGAAAAATTTTTCACGGTAAAAAAGGTCTTCCCTCACTGAAATCCTCAGAACAAATACCCATAACAATATTAAGCACTCTCAACACTGACTAACGCCAAGGCTTTAGGTACACTAATGAGTTAACGCGCAATCAGACCCAACAAGGATTTCATGCGTAACGACTATACAGCGGAAGCCATTGAGGTACTCAGTGGCCTGGACCCGGTTCGCAAACGTCCGGGCATGTACACAGACACGACCCGGCCCAACCACTTGGCTCAGGAAATCATCGACAACAGTGTCGACGAAGCGTTGGCCGGCTTTGCCAGTAAAATCAAGGTTATCCTGCACAAAGACAACTCATTGGAAGTCATTGATGATGGTCGGGGTATGCCTACGGATATTCATCCGGAACACGGAATAACCGGCATAGAACTGATCCTGACCCGGCTGCACGCAGGTGGTAAATTCTCCAATAAGAACTACCAGTTCTCAGGTGGTCTTCACGGAGTGGGTGTCTCGGTTGTCAACGCATTATCGACTCGCCTTGAAGTCACCGTTCGCAGAGATGCAAAAGTATCCCTGATCACATTCAAGGATGGCTACAAAGATCAGGATCTGCACGAGATCGACACCTGTGGCCGTCGCAATACCGGCACAATGGTTCGTTTCTGGCCCGATGCCAGCTACTTTGATTCAGCCAAATTCTCGGTTTCCAAGCTCAGGCATGTACTGCGCGCTAAAGCCGTACTCTGCCCCGGCCTCAACATCGAGTTTGTTGATCACCACACCGGTGATACCGAGGAGTGGTACTACGAAGATGGCCTGACCGACTACCTGAAAGGTTCGACCCAAGGCTATGAAACCCTGCCGCAGGAACCTTTCACAGGTTCACTGCAAGGTGAAAAAGAAGCGGCAGACTGGGCAGTTCAATGGCTTCCTGAAGGCGGTGAATTGCTGACAGAAAGCTACGTCAACCTAATTCCAACCCCCCTTGGCGGAACACACGTCAATGGTTTAAGAACCGGCTTGCTGGAAGCGATTCGCGAATTCTGCGAATTCCGTAACCTTTTACCCAAAAGCGTTAAGTTGAGCCCGGACGATATCTGGGAAAATTGCTCTTACGTTCTCTCTGCCAAACTGGCAGACCCACAGTTTTCAGGTCAAACCAAAGAACGCCTGTCTTCAAGAGAATGCGCTTCGTTTGTTTCCGGCGTGGCCAAAGATGCCTTCAGTCTCTGGCTTAACCAGCACCATGCAGAGGGCGAGCTGCTGGCAGAGCTGTGTATCAACAACGCCCAGAAGCGGATGCGCAAATCCAAAAAAGTAGCCCGTAAAAAAGTCACTCAGGGACCTGCCCTGCCCGGAAAGCTGGCAGACTGCTCAAGTCAGGATTTGAACTACACCGAGTTATTCCTGGTCGAAGGCGATTCTGCAGGGGGCTCTGCAAAACAGGCACGGGATCGTGAATATCAGGCGATTCTGCCGCTACGCGGTAAAATCCTGAACACTTGGGAAGTGGATTCCAGCGAAGTACTGGCCTCTCGTGAAATTCATGATATTTCTGTCGCCCTGGGCGTTGACCCTGGTTCAGACAAACTCGACGGACTGCGCTACGGAAAAATCTGCATCCTGGCGGACGCCGACTCTGACGGTCTGCACATTGCCACTCTGCTCTGTGCACTGTTCGTACAACACTTCAAAGCTCTGGTAGAACAAGGACATATCTACGTAGCCATGCCACCTCTTTATCGAATCGATGTCGCCAAAGACGTTTACTACGCCCTCGATGAAGCAGAAAAAGAAGGTGTACTGGAACGAATCAAGGCCGAAAAGAAACGGGGCAAAGTCAACGTTCAGCGCTTCAAGGGTCTGGGAGAAATGAACCCGTTACAGCTTCGTGAAACCACCATGTCTGCCGACACTCGTCGTTTGGTTCAGTTGACACTGGAAGACTTTGAACTGACCCGTGAAGAGATGGACATGCTGCTGGCTAAAAAGCGGGCTGGCGATCGCAAGAGCTGGCTTGAGGCTAAAGGGGATTTGGTGGAGATTTCCTGAGTGTGGCTCTTATCAAGCTGTTTGTCTTTTGAACGCTGTGACAGGTCTCACAGCCTTCGACTCCTCGTTATACCGGGTCCTGGTATCCCATAAGTCGCATGCATGCTGGATATTAAGCCAGAACTCGGGAGTATTACCTAAAGCCGCCGCCAGTTTGATGGCCAGTGGTGCTGTCAGCACCGTTCTGTCATTCAGAATATTACTGACAGTATTTCTGTGGACGCCCATGGCTTCAGCCAGATCAATAATCTTCAGTTCCATCGGCTCCATGAATTCCATCCTCAGCATGTCGCCTACGGATACAGGTCTTCTCTTGGTTGCCCTCATAGTCTTATCCCTTGTAAGTGTGTGGATCAAGATGTGTGTCTACAGCCACGCCATCTATCCATTTGAATACCAGGCGGTATTGCCTGTTGACCCGGATTGAACACCATTCGCTGAGGTTGTTGGTCAAATGTTCAAACCGGTTTCCCGGCGGTATCCTTAAATCCGATTCTTTGCAAGCTCCATCCAGGATTTGTATTTTCCTGAATAGCACTGATTCAAGCTTTTTTGGTATCCGTTTGTCCTGCCTGTCATCTTCATAAAAGGACTCTAGCCACTTATCTCTGAACTCAACAGACATACATGCCCTTTACGCATAATATTGTTGTGCATTAAAGGTAAACATATGCACAATATGATTGTGCGTCAAGTGCGTTGTGCTCAATCAAGCCCATCTTCAGGTCAAGAATCCCAGAAGGCTATATGGGCATGAGAACTGCCGATGATCTCATTGTTGAACAATTGAACTACGGGACAAAAATCTACACGGAGTAAAATTTTGGGGTTGGGTGATCTGAACCACTCTCTTTGCATGTGCTTGATGGTGCTGTCATCGGTCAGTGCCAGCAGCGTCATACTCATGTGGAATGGCTGAAGTTTCTTAAACAGATAAATAGGGAAACGGCAAAAGACAAAGAGCTGCACCTGATTTGCGACAACTATGCGACTTACAAACACCCGAAGAAGCGAGAGTGGCTGGAAAAACATCCTCGTTTTCATATGCACTTTACGCCAAAAATCAATGAGTTGGGATCGTTTTCTCACCAGCTTATGGTGTTTCCAACAAGTGTTGCCAATCTTGACGATTACATTCATAAAAAAACAGCGCTGTTGAGCCTATCTTAAAACCTCAACAGCCCCTTGAGTAACTACTTGTCAGGATCTTTCCACGCTCCATGGTACAGCCCCTTTTCATCCTTAGACCCAGCTGTACTGCGATGTGCCTCCGGGTAATCATGATTCCACCAATAGACTGAATCATGTTTCGCTTTTATTTCAGTTGGCATAGAACATATGAAACCCTTGATGTGCCACTTAAAATCAGTGAATACTTTTAACTGAATATCTTTATAGAGTTCACCTGGGCATTTTGGCAGTACCAATGTGGTATCTTGTTTTGAATTTGAATTGCCCAGAATGGTATATCCTTCTTTGTCAAGACGATAAGGCCAAACATCGTACCAGCCCAGTTGGTCTGAAGTTATGTCCCAGACAGGAAGGAAATTGATAACCCGGTCTGGATTTTCAAGCTTGATATCTCTTCTTCCATTGACAACAACATAATACTCATTCTCAAGTTGCTTCGAAAGCATTCTTTGAACTGCCTTACGACCACAGTCGTACTGCCATTTTATATCAGGCATCAAGCCACAATAATCAACGACACCAGTGATGGTTTCATTCAATGAAAGTTTATCGCCGACCGATTTCTTGCCAGCTCTGATGCCACCGACAACCTGCAACAGTTGCTTTTTTGTCATTTGACTTAGCTGATAGTGTCTGGCATGTGCTAATAAGAACTTGCTTCCCTTCTTTATTTTTTGTGCCCATTGGTTCTCGAAAAAAGTCTCTTTATTCATAAAATTAAGAGCTAATTTTTTACGAATGAACGAGTAAATCTGATAATCAACAACTCTATAACTTTTATCAAAACCGCACATTGTCTTCAGTATATCCCTATTTAGTCCTGTGTAATCATCTAAATCAAGGCAAAGACTCCCTATGCCATCACTAGCGGATTCCTGCATAGGAATACCTCGTAGGTTATAGCCTATATAAGTTGCAATGCCTACTACAAAACCTCTGTAAAATAACCTTCCAGTCGCTTCATTCACATACCCTCCTGAGCCTTTTAATTTAGCTTTACGCTTGGTTTTTTTCCCGGTTAACTGATCATTTTCATCTAATCGGTGGCTAAAAGCCTCAATCGACTTTTTTAAATTTTTCGAGGCTTCATTATAGTCTCCAAGGAGTTTTTTATGCCGTTTTTTATATTCTGAAACTTCATTTTGAAGCCATTCATTATCTGCCTGCAAATCGGTATACTTGGTATTTGATACTTCCAATTTTCGTTTAATATCGAGTACTTCAAGATCAAGCTGACTAATTTTCTCTTTATACCCATCAATTTCCTCACTCTTATCTTGGGCTTGATCTTGCTTTATTTTTTTTAGTTGTTGCTCCAGACTTTTTAGTTCCTTATCAAGACTTACATTTTTTTCCTCATAGCTTTTAGCCAGCTTATTTAATGACGCAATTTTTTCACCCATTCTCTTATTAGCAGACCGCCTGTCAGCTATCTCTTTATCTTTCCTCGACAGCTTTTTCTCAAATTCATGAAAAAATTGGTTTCGTTGCTCTTCCTTTTTGGCAAGGCTGATTTCATTAGCTTTTAAAGCATCCAAAACTTTTTGTTTCGAAAGCATTAACTCTTGTTCCTTATTATTTAATTCACGGGTCAGTTCATCAATGCGCTCCTTCATCACTTCAATCCTGGCTGACTTGAAATGAGTACTTCTGTGATTTGGCTGTAATGGTAATTCACCTGACCGCCGATCTATGTCGTCTAAAAGCATGCTGAAGAAATAATTCTTTGAGAAAACCGTTTTCAAATAGAGGGCACGATGCCAATGTTTGCCCTGCTTCCGAATAGAGGTATCGCGCTTAGCCGCATCACCGTTTAGCCCCCTGACGATGCTCTCATAAATAACCAGTTCCTCGGACTGGAAAGTGGCCTGTGACCCGGTAAGCGCCATAGCGACATCCAGGCTTGGGAGGTAGGCGTTTATTGACCCGCCTTCAACCGTAAAATCAAACACAAACAGGTTATAGGCTTCAGGATCAGGCCCCTGCCCGGGGAAAGAAAACAACATTTTTTGGCGGGGTTCTGATACTTTAAAACCATCCAGTTTTGTATCCAGCCACTGTTTTAAATCATCTACTTTGTCGTACGCCATCAGAACATCAATATCATTCGTCACAGGCTCGTTATCCTTGAATTTAAGCTGATGTCCAAACCCGTGTTTGGTTATGTACGCTCTTACAGACTCTCCTCCATACAGGCAGCTACCCGTTTTTTTCTCTACACAAAAGGCTTCGATAATATCCTTGAGGCCATCGCGCAAATTAATAATAGTCTGAGCAAACTGACCATATTTATCAGAGCTATCAACGACACGATTAAACATAACTTGCGTCATGGGCACAATGTACTCATCATCACTGCTGCGACAGTGATCAGAAAAAGCAGGTGGATCTGTATCACCTGCAGGGCTCATGGAGTGATTGATATAACGAGCAAGACGGTTACTCACAACCATTGCCCAGTCTTCCGTCGGCTGACGATCTTCAACAGGCAAAACCTGCAGCATGCCTGCATGGCTTAGCTTGCGCATTAAGTCGTAGGCATCCTGAAGAGCGGCTTCGGGTGACTGCCCCACACTCAATCCACTGTTTAAAAAAAACTGCTTTGTTGCCTGCCACAGTAGACTCTCTGCTGATGCGACAGGGGACAAACCGGACTTTTCAGAAAATGGGGAGCCTGCACCTTTGTCCTTATCTTTTTCACCTTCTGCCCCCTCGCCCTCATCCTCCCCGGAACCCTCTGGCTCCCTTTCGTCACTTTTGTTGAGAGTGAAGCTTTCTCCGCTGCTGGAAAACCTGTTTTCCTCCGCAGCTGGACCCAATATATACGACTGTGGAACAGGACCAGCAGAGAAAGCTTGCATGGTCATCCAACCAAAACAATGCTGATTGTCAGAGTAGCAGGCAGGAACCACAGGAGTCAGTCCTTGCAAGCCCAATTCTTGATATGGCCGGAGCATCAAAGCCTTCATCGGTTCAGACATGATATAAGCAGACCAATACCAATTCAGAAACAACCGGCTGAACCCGGCTGTGGTCTTTGCAGAGCTGGCTGCCAGAAGCCGATGAGTCAGCCAGGATGGCACCGTCAATGCAATTTGCAACCCAGACTCATTTGCTTTCTCTGGAGCAATAAGCTGGACAGTTAAACAAGTAGTGGTACTGCCTTCTTTCGGTTCGCTCCAGACAACCTGTTGATAACGCTCAACGTTAATGTCATTGATTTTTTTTATCCAGAAAATGCCTCGATTACTCCCCACCTGGTAAGTGCTGGTTGTGTTGTCACTGTTTGGCAGAATGACCGAGAATACAGTTGTAGTTGAATCTTGTTGCACAACCTGCAGTTCCGCTTTTCCATCACGACTTTTCACGACCGACTGACCGGGTGCAAGCTGCTTATTAAGCTCAGTAACATAGGCCACAAGACTGTGCAGGCTGGCAAAATTATCGTGCTGTATCCGATAGTTTGGATCAGCTTCTGCCAGAGTCAGGTAGCCAAGCACCGGATTGAAGGTTCCAGCCTCAGCAGTGGCAGAATCGGGTATTCTCACGGGGTTCCACTGCGAACCGGAAAATACAAGCCACGAAGCCCATTGCCGTAAGGCATCAATCAAGAGAAAACGGTTCAGCAGACCAGCCGAAATACCGTAAACCCGCATAACAGGGTAGATAACCGGACTACACGACGCGGCAGAACCCTGACAAACTAACGCTGATATCACGATTGCAGACGATACCGCCAGCTGCACAACTGCCGCTGCCCCCACATCTTCAAGGTTTAACGGAAAACTGACAGAGACACCGGGAACAGACAATTGTGGACAATAAGATGAGCTATCTGGAATGGTATCGCCGGACAAATCAGTAGAGCACGCACAGAATACGGCCAGAAATAGCCAGGCCAACCATAAGAAAGGTATACCCGTTTTTATACTCAACAACTTCCACCCCATGACCCATTCAAAGATACCTAATATAGATACTGGGAGGCTGTAGTACTTAAGATGGCTCTGGTGCGGTTCCGATAATGACACCATTCCAAACATTACACGATAGACGCCAATAATGAACGAAGCCATGATCAATCCGGAGATTGTCCACTGGGCGCGAGAACCTAGCGGGATGGCTCCTGCTGATCTGGCAGGAAAGCTAAAACAGAAGCCCGAATAGCTGCTGAGTGGGAGCAGGGCAAAAGTCGGTCCATTTATGCCCTGGCTCAGAAGCTGGCGAGCAAGCTTCGGGTTCCTTTTGGTTACCTTTTTCTTAGAGAGCCTCCTGAAGTGCCTTTGCCCATCCGTGATCTGCGTAAAAGGAGCTTTGTGCTCCCTGCACGAAATAAACAACGGGGTAAGGGGAAGCTGCATCTGACATAAGAAAAAATGATCCTGACTCTACAACACAGGTGAAGCAGCAGCCCCTGCTGTGTTCAAAGTTTGCTAAATCCTTTTGATACTTTATTCAGGAAGCTCTGATAGTCATCGGGGTTCAGCCCCAGTTTCTGCAAGTATTGAATAGTATTATGAACAACTTCTTCAGCAGTATAATCTTCACTGGCTTTGACGTCATGAGGTACAACCTCAATCGGCTCATTTCGCATTCGACGGTCATGGATATATTCGAACCAGGCTTTTAAAAACTGATTAATCAGTTTCAATTCCTGCATATTTTCAGGACAACGGAAAAAGCGAAACTCTATTGTTGCATAAGGATCAATCACCTCGGTTCCCGGAATATGCATCAAAGATATAGCCATATATTTTTCTAACATCATATTACCCGCTTCACCGAACATCTGTTGCAAAGGGGCCATTTGCACAAAATGACTATATATTTTTGCAAACTGTTTAAGCTTATCCAATTTTTCTGAGTCCGTTAGCCAATCGCCATTCACGACTTCATAATTGAAAGCAGCCAATTTTTCATTATACGTGGCAATCATCCAATTTATCCGTTCAATGGCTAACTCTCTCATATCAGAATAATCAGAAAACAATTTATACCATTGACTTTCATTATTCTTAACAATTCGATCATTATTACCGAACGCCCTGAGTAGATAAGAATTGCTCTCAATCTCCCTCTGTAATTCCAGTAGAACAGCGGGGTTACCGTGCGTAGCAGAGAGCGCATCAACATGTTTGTGGCCAGAAGCATGATCTATGAGTTCATCTTTAATCATTGAGTCAACCAATTCAAAAACTTTTTCTAAAGCATTGTTCGCATCGGCGTCACCATCATGGTAAGGCGTACAATTAAACTCAAGCCATTTCCTATAATCTAAAAAAGGAGTCACATAGAAGTGTCCATCAAAAGTAAAGCTTCCAGAATCACAGCTTGCCTCATTTGCTCCTAATCTTTCCATATGAGCTCTTACTATCTCAAGATAATAGTAACTTGGCCCACCCCATTGTTCAGCTTTAGAAATCAAATCATATTCCAACTCTTCACCAAATTTGAGATCAATAGAGTTGTTAAGTGGAATACTCTGTCCAGCTGCATCTGGCTTTTCTTCAAACATATCATGAAGAGCATCTAACCAGCGTCTTTCAAATTTCGATGCCATGACTTCTTTATTAAAAGTCATTCTAAGTTCATCATTAATTCTCAGGGCAGCAATAATGGCATTCTTGCACTCATTACATTCAACAGTATTCTTTCTTATCTCATCAAACAGTTCTTTCTTGTAGCGATCGATAAATCTCATAAACTGATCATATTCTGAAAAATAGCCATCTCCAAAAAGAATCCTTTCAAAGAATTGAAATGTCTTATGCCCAACTAATCGATAGTCCCTGCTATCGTCATAGCCCTTGAAGTTCTCATAAAGGTAATCGGACAATAACTCTCCAAGATAATAATTTTTATCATATCTATTTGACACCTCAATTTGTCGATGAGCAAATATCTCTGACAATACTGAATCTATTATTTCGACTCGTTCTTTACTAATTGTTTGGCCAGAACGATACTTATCTGCCTCGTCACTATAAATAAATTTCTGATCTCTTAACAATCCTTCCGTGAATAATATAAAATCTACAAATATTTGTTTAACATTATTTTTGGTAGTGGCGTAATCAGTATAAATACGCAAAAAACCTTTTTTCTTCCACTTCTTATGTCCGATGACTCTTTCGATGGATAAATCATGCTCCCTGGCCAGTGTATTAACAGTATCTAAAAAATGCCCGGCTGCCTCCTGAGGTGACAAGTCCGATACATCAAAGTTAAGCTCTGCATCCTTATCTCTCTTGCGCTTTCCAGATTTCACCCGCGATGATGCCTGTTGGTTTTGCCCCCTGGCCTGTTCACTATTTTGTTCAGGTACCCTATCACCTCTTTCACTCGCTGCTCCCTCTTTTTTTGAATTACCGAGGCTGATAATTCCGTGTATGTCACTTGTATCAACTTTCAAAAAAACATTGTTAGCAGTACCGAGTAATAAAGGTAAAAAAACATTCAAGACAGATGCGCTATTGTCATCCTCATTTTTTTCATGGCCTGGCTGGTAGAAATTATCCTTTTCTTTTTTAGACACACCTGTATTCTTTTTGTAATCGAGTTCCTGGAACTCTTTTGTCACTTTGTTTGTTCTACTTTCAAGAAAGGGGTCTTTCCAGCCTTTAAAAATCGCTATTTCTTTTTCCTTAAAAGCATCAACTAACATTTTATCAGCACTATTTTTTTCAATAGGAACCATTTGAGAAAAAGACTTCCCATTAAGCGCCGGAGTTAAGACTTTATGATGATTATCATGAGAAAGTGAGCCAAAAGCTAGCACGTGCGAAGCATTCAGAAACAGGCAGCAAAAAAACATCAATAATTTCATAGTAAGAAAATTCCATTTTTAGTCATTTTTTAAAATTTAATAATTCGTATAATGCCTCTTCAGTAATCCCTGTCGCTATGTCTGTTAAAGAGCATGCTCAAGACCTACAATTGAACACTCCAATTATTAATAAGTGGTACTTTTGTACACATTACAGTACTAAAAGTTATTCACAGCATTCTTTAGTTATTCAATTAACTGCATCCAAAAGTAGTAATGGATTAGCTATTAATCAAGCGTACTGAGAAATACTCTTTCGGCAATAAGTATCTAACTAACCAACTAGCCAGCTAGCAACCTATGTCTAAAAGGAACTTCAACCTGATTTTAAGGTCAAACGATCAAGCAGTTTCAATGCAGTTCTTCGAATGACAGGAGAGAGATTGACTATGGATGGTCATATTGGTGTGGAAAAAAGCAAACGCATTCTTGCTAGTGAACAGCTTAATAATAACGTGCCAGCGAGGAAGAGAGCAAAGCTGGATTCATTGTCAAAGGTAGACATCTGCTCTGATGTCACTACCGAATTCAATAGATCGTTTCCTCAGATTACCTTTCCTGACAAAGCGAGAACCGTATCCCCAACAGATACCTCGTTCCGTAAGACCTCTAATTCCTTCGATTTTCGTTTTGTCGCCAGCGATGATGAGGTTCGACAGCTGCTAGTGACCCAGACCATCGACGAAAATCGCGATGTCACACTTATCTCCCACCCCGATGACCTCTCACAGGCTAATCTGGTGAGCCGGTTGAACATTGCTGACGATGGTCGCCACACTCTGCTAGCGGGCAAGCTGTTTGAAAGTCCACAGCCATTAACCCTGGTGATCGATATCCGCAAGCTCACCAGCGAGGATCTGCCCAAATTTAACGATCTGCTGGACCCGGCTACCCCCTGTCTGTACGACAAAGTCAGCCAGAAGAAACGCCCCCTGGCCGAGCATGTTTCTCTGCTGGTCGTGGCAGACCCTGCACAATTGGCATCGGTTGGCCAAACTGAAGACTCCCCGGGAGCCGTCACTTCGGGAGCCGTCGCTTCGGGAGCCGTTGCTTCGGGAGCCGTTGCTCCGGGTGCTGATTTCTGGCGGAGAATTAATCGGCCGGGAAATACCTGGCAGTTCGACCCACAGACTGGCAATGACCAAGCGATGGACTTCAACAAAGTCCATCCTGTATTGGCTGAATTCCCCAGCACCGAAAGTGCTACGGAAAGTGCTATGGATGAAAGTGATACTGTTCTTATTGATTGTCACTGGCATAGTCATTGGCGACAGTTGCTGCTGGGTGGCCCCGGAGTGGATAAACAAGGGCGAATCCGGCATATTCCCGGCAGGCTTGAGTCGTTGAGTGCCGGTCAGAGGGTGATTCTGAAAGGGGCTAACTGGCAGGATCTGGCCTTTGAACAGACGATTCGGCAGATTCTGGTTCAAAAGTGTTTTGAGAGTAATGGCAAGATCTGTCAGTTACCCGAGGATGTTCAGTTTTATCAAATGCCGGTAGGGAAGAACGAGCTTCATTCACTGTTCAGGAGCATTTCTCACTCTGGTAACGCACCACGAAACCCGATCATCATCAACCAGAGTAATATTGCCGAATGGCTGAACCCGATTGCCATTGCCCCAGAGGGCTATGCAGTTCCCAACAACTCTCTGTTGGAACAGGTTCGGGCAGGTGGTGTCGTCACCGTCACTTCTCCCCTTACAGAGGCACTCTGGTTTCGTTTGCTGGGTTCACTGCAGACGATACGCGAGACCACTGGCCTGGAGCCCCGACTTCAGATGGCTCATTCAAAACGGCAGCCAAAAGCACTGGGATTGACAGAAAACGATGAGCACTCAATGAGCGATCAGGCCGCCTTTAAGACCATCACGTATCAGCAACAAGCCCAGGCCAGTCATTGGATCAATGATCTCGAAGCACCTTTGGTGATTCAGGTCAATGAACAGACCAGCCTCAGTCAGCTATTTGATAATATCCATGTCACCTCGGAACAAAAGGCGCATTTTGGTCGGCGTCAGAGTGAGTTGCAGGAGGCATTAGCCGCTGGCAAGCCAGTAGTATTGCGGGGTCTCGAAAGTAATCCAACACTCCAACAACTTCTGGAACCCCTGGCTGTCGGGCAACCTCTGTTGGTTAATGGCCAATTACAAGCCTACCCACAAGCTCATGTCACCCTACTCTGGCCTGAGTCTGCGAAAAGCACATCTTCAGTATTCAGTTCGATGATCGCCGCAGGGAAACCGTGTCCTGAGGTCGATATCTGGGATATCAATGGGGGCAGGCATGATATCTCCCGGGCTGAGCTACCTGAACAAGCACTTCACCAACTTTACGAAGCGTTTAAAACCGTGCCTCCCCACCTTTGTAACCCTCTGCCTGAACTGACCGAAGGGTTGTTGAATAACCTGATACTGGCTGCCCGGCGCGCGCAGCAGGTTGACCAGTCCCCACAGCTCCTGCCCCGCCATTGGCGCAAGGCCATCAATAGCGTTGTCACCCATGGCACCCGCCAGAATCCGACAGTACATGACTTTATGAAAGTGGCCTGTTGGCAGTTACTGCCGGATGCTACTAATGAGCCGGATGAGGATCAAACCGCCTTGGTAGACACGGATCAGTTAACTGCCATCATCAACAGTGCCCCGAGGTTGGATAGAGCGTTTGTGGATAAGAACCTATGGCCACTGGCCAGAGCGTTTGACCCAACAGTACTTAAGGGCCGAAACTCTGAAGGATTACAACTGTTCTACGAACATCCATTCCCATGGCAGGGTGGAAAAGAAGTCATGAACAGGCTCTGTGCCCTGATCGTGGCTCTTGTGCCTGAACAACATCGAGAGGCAATGGCGTACCAGTTGGCAGTTGATCCGTCGGAAACAGAGCTATATCAACGCTTTGGCATCAGGCCATCAAGACAGATTAAACGTTTGCAAGATGCGCTGGCTTCCGGCTGGCAGCTGGCTTTGCCACCAGGGCAGACCCGATACGATGCTATTCACGCTCTGGCCACCGACTGTTTTCACATAGCCAGAACAGCAAATTCTGACACAGCAGCTATTGAACACATAGAAAAACGACTGTCTGAATCACTGGAATGGCAGGGTTCTGCCGATCAACCCTTGTCAGCACTGGCTCACGATCTTTATCACGGCGAGATGAACCAAAAGGATCGTGAAAGCCGTCGATTATCCCGACTCCATGACCGGTTGGCGGACTCTCCCGTTATATTCCTGCAGGGGGAAACCGGCACCGGGAAAAGTTACTTTTGTGCCAGAATGGCAAAGGCTTCGGGACAGGTTTCGGTGATGTCACTTGGACCTTCTGACAGTGAACAGACCCTGATGAAACGCTGGCAGTGGCAAGAGCACGCCGACGGTGACCGCTCTATGGAACAGCAAAACCGGATGCTGATGGAATGGGCCGGGACACCCGACAAAGACGGACACTATCTTACTCTGGTTCTGGATGAAGCCAACCTGGCCAAAGCCGGATTACTGGCGTCACTCAACGGCTTATGGGAACCGGAACCCTGCATCTATGTGAATGGCCACCCTGTCAAGGTCAGCTCAAAACACCGGGTGATTCTCACCGGTAACCCGGATCATTACGCCGGGCGCCAGCTGGACCCGGCTCTGAAAGAGAAACTGCCCGGGGCTTACTACCCACCTTTGGACCGGGCCTTCCTTCGAGACAGGGTGGTGGAACCGGCCCTGGTCAGACAGTTACAACGGCATCTGCCAGAACACCAGATAAATACCGTTGCGCAGAGTGCCGTCGAAAGTGCGATGACACTCTGGCAATATTATCAGGAGCTGTTGCCAGAGCATGTCTTTACCCCCAGGGATTTGACCGATATCTGCAGCTGGGTCGGTTGGTATCTGGATTGTGCGCTACCGGCAAGCGACAGTGTTACCGTTAAACACATAAATGGTTTAATCCAGCAAAGTTTTCGGGATGTACTGGGTCCCGAAATCAGCGAGAGTCATCAGGATGCCCTGTCAGTACTGGAACTCTGGTTTGCTGCCCGTTTCGACTCGGACAATACACTGAGCGACAGAGTTCATAACCAGACCACCCTGCAGCCTTTACAGCAGGCCTTCAAAACATTCACCGAAGAAACCCAACCTGACTTTGATACCTCCGGGTCGGCAGTCAATGAGCTGGTGCAACGACTTGGACAGGATTTAAGCCGCTGTCAGCAGGCTTATCATCTCGGCAGAAAACACGACGGTCGTCAGGCGACGCTGGTTGAAGGTCCGGCTGGACGAGGTAAGGATGCCACTCTGAATCTGGTGATTCAAAGCGTCAAAAAGCAGGCTGAGCAACGGGGAGAATCCATGCCAAAGGTATTCCCCCTGAATGCCTGTGATTGTTCCTGGGACAAAGTGTGTGAAAAGATCCAGACGGCAAAAGTCCATGGCGGCATCGTGGTTATTTCGGAAATGAATCTGATTGACAGCCAGCACCTGGAAGGTGAGTTAAACGACACTCTGGCCGGTGATGCTCATCCGGGCTTTCACCTGTTTGCCACCACCAACCCACCCGATTACAGCGGGCGAAAACCGTTATCACCGGCGCTGAAAGGACGTTTTCGACATTTGCCTATCCGGCAGTACAGCCCGGAAGAATTGCAGACCATTGCTGAGAAAGTGCTGCCGCAGAACGTGCAAGGGAAAATTCTGGCTAAACAGCTGACTGAGCAACATTGTCGTTTGAGGGCTGACCTGCAACGGAAAAAACTACCGTTGCAACCGACCAGCCTTGACTTACAGAACGTGGCCAGAGCCGTCGTCCGGGCGGGCGATTTTACCGAAAAAGGACTTCACCAATGCCTCAATCGGCACTACCGGCTTTTTCTGATGGCGGCCGGGATATCGCTGGAGGCACTGCCAGAGTCATCGGCTCTTGTCACGGCTCTTACCATGAGCAGGGGTGAGCTTGATTCCGGGCTTTGCAAATGGTTGAACCAAACGGTATCGGGTATTGATCGTCCCTGGTTGATACGCCGCAGTGATCTCAACAGTATGGATGAAAAACGCCATGAAATTCGTATTAAAACAGATCTGGGTGAAGAGGAAGCCAGAACGGAAATTCTCAAGGGAATGGCTCGGGCAAAATGGCTGACATCCGGTCTTTCCCCAGAGCCAGAAAGGTCGGACAACATTCTCACCGGGGCACTCTACCGGTACTGGCAGCAACGCTGGTTTGTTCGTCATTTTGGTTCTGTGGGCGTGGACGCCAATAGCGTATTTCCCCTGACGGAAGAACAGCAACAAACGCTGAAAATGCCGACTTCCGAGCCTTATCTTCAGGAAATTGATCAGCGGATAAGCGCATGGGACGCCAATGCAGTTCAATGGTGGCCCGCGTTTTGGCAGCAGACAAGTAATCTGCCGAACCCTCGGGTTGACGATTGTATTAACAAAGCGCCAGCTATGGGCGGTGATAACACGCCAGAAACATACAATCCGGAAGTCCTGGGGAAATGGGCTCCGGCACTGGACCAGAGAACAAACTATGAGAGCCTGCCGGTTCCAACATCCATGGATTATATAGTTTTTAATAGTTCCAGACACTCTTCCCGTATGTATCGGTGGTGGGCAAGGGATATTTTTGTGTCTGCTAAGGGTGATGTCAAAGAGATCGTTCTTAATAATAGACACATTCAGGAGGTCGAAGCCCTCCTGCCGGTTCGGTTACCGGGGCGTGATCAGGCAGTGGCATTAGCCAGCGATCAAACGCTGGGAACCGTGGAAATGTTATCGAAAAATGGTCGGTACGCATTGCCAAGCCTGACGCCTGACGACTATATCGTGGCCCTGCGAATAGAGCCCGATTTGCCATTTACCCTGGTCAGAGACCAATATACCGGGCTTCACACACTGACTGTTCCTGAGACCAAAGCCGATCAGAGTCTTCGAGTGACTTATGTCGTAGAACCCAGGGCAACGGGCAATAAAACACCTGCTAAACGAACCCGACCAACACTTTTGGACACCTATTGTTCAGAAGGTATGAAAAAAGTACTGCACGAACTGTTTCAGAACATTGGCGAGCAACCATCCGAATTAAAGGTATCACTGCAAAAAATACAGAACGCTAAAAACGCAAAGCAGCAAATTAAAGCGATCACGGAGTATTGCGAACAGTTTTCCGGTAAGGCTAAACCCAGGCGCAAGAAAAATTTCTTTAAATTCCTCGTAACCAAGCGGCAAGGTAGCTGTCGTCATCGTGTGCCTGTTTTCATTGCCTTTTGCCGTTATTTCGGGATTCCATGCCGACAAATTGATAACCGTGTCCACTGCTTTGCCGAGTATTCCCTGGATGGAGGGCAAACCTGGAAATCGGCGGATTTGGGCGGAGCAGATGCAGAGATAATAGAAATCACATCTCACTTCCAACCCATCAGAAGGGTCAATGTTTTCAGCACTGAGTCAAGGAAGATAAAGGCTCTCCTGAAGGACTTTCTGAAACGAGCTGATTCAGCACAACAGCAAATTCTGGCTAAAGCCTGTGGCATGAGTCTGGCGGAGCTCAACAAAGCCCTTGAGACGAACAGTGCATTACCAGAAACCAATCTGAGAATTTCCGAAATAGTCAGGAACCTTTGGGAGGAAAAAGATCTAACCCGTTTTTCCATGGGCGTCGCACTGCTAGAGTCGCTGGAGACACAAGCATTTGGTTATAACGAGAAGCAATTGGTCGGCGATGACGGGTATAACCCGATGTCGGAGGCCGTCAAACACATATTGTCTAACAGTGATAAAGATCAGGTCACTGAACAACTCAAGTTGTTGCACTCAAAAATGTTTGTCCAGTGGGGAGCGAACCCTCTGCTATGGTTGGGTTCAATGGAGAAAATACTGAACGGCAGTGACTTGGCCAGACCTTCGTTTCTTCGCTTCGCCCTTGAAGCCCTTAAATCAGGCTGGCTTGATCCGGTGCCGAACTACTATGAGCATATTACAGGGGCCTTTCAACATCATCAGCTATTGCTGCATCTGGAACGCATCGATGAACTGAAGATTGAAGCCGCTCATTGTCTGAAAAAGTGGTACAGGGAATTCTTGTCCAGGGAAAAAAATAGCCAGGCATGGCGGTTGGCTTATAAAAATTTCCGTCAGAGAAAAGGTGATGTCTTTTTTGTCACTCACTGTCATGATGGGTTTTCGCGATCCCTTGAAAGTAAAATCGCCAGCTCATCGCTCCAGGCCGCCTGGACGGACGAACCTGAAGGCGTTCCGAATATAGAACGAATGCTGCTTCACCACCCCGCATTTCAGAGGCTAATTTCCGGCAAAGCGAGCCATCGTCCGGTAATTATTATGGGGCAACCTTCCTGGTGCGACACGATGATTAATGAAAAGGTCGAAGCCCTGTTTCTACTAAAAGTTGAGAGCAGGCCGAACTTGAAGCAGATATTGGAAAAAATCAATCAACGTGAGTCAGCGCGAAAACAAATCTGCGATGCTTTGAAAAAATCGGAAACTCAGAATTATCGTGCAAACTTTATCAAATCTGTCCCCCCTGAAGAGCGACTTCCTTTGCATAATGAAATAGACGAATGCAATCGGGCGATTCTGCAGGCCTTCAGTCATTACCTCTATGGAATGACGCACTCAAACGGCGGTTGCCTGACGTATTGTTGGGCCGACGCTTCCAACGAGGAGTTCATGCTTACAAATACATATGGCGCTCATGATCCATCCTCACCAGAAGAGCTGTATGCCATGATGTCTACCATTGATGACTCTCCCGGGTTTCAGGAAGCGGTTAAGGATGACTACCTGCGGGAGGCACTCAACGCCAGTGATGCCCTGGTACTCAGATCACATGAGCTAACAACCATTGCCGAAGAGTTTTTGAGCAGCGTGAATTTGAAGTCGATTTTTGATTCATTGGATACGTGACCACTGTTTGGTCATGTTGAATTTTTCGAGGTCGGTGACTTCCTTCAATAGTCACAGATGTCCATTCAAATGGAACTTTCATCTTATCTGAAGGTCAATTGGTCAAACCATTTCAATACAGTCCTTCATTATACAGGTGAGAAATTGACTATGGATGGTCGGATTGATGGGGTAATAAACAAACGCACTCTTGCCAGTGAGCAGCCTCATAGTGGCATGACAGCCAAGAGACCAAAGCTGGAGCTATCGTCAAAAGTAGAAATCTGCTCTGATGTCACTCCCAAATTTAGTAGACCGTCACTTCTGATTACGTTGCCTGATAAAGCGAGAACCTTATCCTCAACGGATTCCTCACTCTCCGGGCCCTCTCATTCCTTCGACTTTTGTTTTGTCACCAGTGATGATGAAGTTCGACAGCTTTTATTGGCCCAAACTGGCGATAAACTTCGGGATGTCATCCTTATCTCCCATCCCGATGACCTCTCACAGGCTAATCTGGTGAGCCGGTTGAGCATTTCTGACGATGGTCGCCACACTCTGCATTCAGGCAAGCTATTTGAAGGGTCACAGCCACTGACTCTGGTGATGGATATCCGAAAGCTCACCAGCGAGGATCTACCAAAATTTAACGATCTACTGGACCCGGATAATCCCTGTCTATACGACAACGTCAGCCAGAAGAAACGACCTCTTGGAGAGCATGTTACCCTGCTTGTGATGGCAGACCCTACACAGTTGGCATCGGTTGGCCAGCGTGACGACACTCCCCGAGCCGCCGCCCCGGGTGCTGATTTCTGGCGACGAATTAATCGACCGGGAAATACCTGGCAGTTCGACGCACAGACCAACGATGACTCATCAATGGACATCAACGAGGTTCCTCCGTTATTGGCTGAATTCCCCAGTGCCGAAAGTGCTATGGATGACGGTGATACAGTTCTGATTGACTGTCATTTGCACACTAGCTGGCGACAGTTGCTGCTAGGCGGCCCCGGAGTTGATAAACAGGGGCGAATCCAGCATATCCCCGGCAGGCTTGAAACATTGAGGGCTGGACAACGGGTGATTCTGAAAGGGGCCAACTGGCAGGATCTGGCCTTTGAGCAGTCGATTCGACAGATGCTGGTGCAAAAGTGTTTTGAGAGCAATGGCAAGATCTGTCAGTTACCAGACGATGTTGAGTTTTATCAGATGCCGATAGGGAATAACGAGCTACATTCACTGTTCCAAAGCCTGTCACACTCTGTTAGCGCAGTGAAAAACCCGATCATCATTAACCAGAGTAATATTTCCCAATGGCTAAACCCGATTGCCATTGCCCCTGAAGGCCATGCAGTCCCTAACACCCGTCTGTTGGAACAACTTCAGGCGGGTGGTGTAGTCACCGTAACGTCTCCCCTCACCGAGGCACTCTGGTTTCGTTTACTGGGTTCACTGCAGACGACTCGCAAGACGACCGGTATGGAGCCCCGGCTTCAGGTGGCTCATACAAGACGGCAGCCGAAAGCTCTCAGGCTGGCAGAAAACGATGAGCACTCGATGGCAGATAACACCGCCTTTGAAACCATCACATATCGGCAACAGGCTCAGGCCAGTTATTGGGTCAATCATCAGAAGTCGCCTTTGGTGATTCAAGTCAATGAACAGACCAGTCTCAGCCAGCTGTTTGATAATATCTATATCAGCTCGGAACAAAAGGCACATTTTGGACGACGTCAAACTGAGTTGCAGAAGGCATTAACCTCTGGCAAGCATGTCCTATTGCGAGGCCTGGAAAGCAATCCAACCCTTCAACAACTTCTGGAACCCCTGGCTGTTGGACAACCTCTGTTGATTAATGGCCAGTTACAGGCCTACCCGAAAGCTCATGTCACCCTACTCTGGCCTGAGTCTGCGAAAAGCCCATCTTCGGTATTCAGTTCAATGGTTGCCAAGAGTAAACCGTGTCCTGAGGTCAATATTTGGGATATCAACGCGGTTAAGCATGATATCCCCCGGGCGGGGCTGCCAGAACAGGCACTTCACCAACTGTACGAGGCGTTTACTAGTGTATCTGGCCACCTTTGTAACCCTCTGCCTGAGATAAGCGAAGGGTTGTTGAACAACCTGATTCTGGCTGCCCGGCGAGCACAGCAGGTTGACCAGTCCTCACAACTCCTTCCTTGCCACTGGCGCAAGGCCATCAATAGCGTCATCACCCATGGCACCCGGCAAAATCCGTCAGTACGTGATTTTATGAAAGTGGCTTGCTGGCATTTACTGCCGGATGCTCATAAGACGTCGGATAAGAATCAAACCGCCTCGGTAGACCCGGATCGTTTAAATGCCATCATCAATAGTGCCCCAGTGTTGGATAGAGCGTTTGTGAAGCAGAACCTGTGGCCACTGGCCAGAGCCCTTGACCCGGCCGTCTTTAAGGGCAACGAATTTGACGGATTACAACTGTCCTATGAATGTCCATTTCCATCATCCCGGGCTGAAGGAGAATCTCTGGATAGGCTCTGTGCCATGATCGTGGCCCATGCTCCTGAACAACAAAGACATGCAATGGCGTATCAGTTAGCAGTCGATCCGGCGGTAGCAGAGCTGCATCAACCCTCAGCCATCAGGCCATCAAGACAGATTAAACGTTTGGAGGATGCGCTGGCTTCTGGCTGGCAGTTGCCATTACCACCGGGGCAGACCCGATCCGATGCCATTCAATCTCTGGCCACCGATTGTTTTTACATCGCCAGAACAGCGAATTCTGACGCCGCAGGCATCGAGCACACAGAAACTCGACTGTCTGAATCACTGAAATGGACGGGCTCCACCGACAAGCCCCTGTCAGCACTGGCTCATGATCTTTATCACAGCAAGATGAGCCAGAAGGATCGCGAAAGCCGTCGATTATCCCGACTCCATGACCGGCTTGCGGACTCTCCCGTTATATTCCTGCAGGGGGAAACCGGCACCGGGAAAAGTTACTTTTCCGCCAGAATGGCAAAGGCTTCAGGACGGGCTTCGGTTATTTCCCTCGGGCCTTCTGACAGCGAACAAACCCTGATCAAACGCTGGCAGTGGCAAGAGCACGCCGATGGCGACCGCTCTATGGAGGAGCAAAACCGGGCGCTGATGGAATGGGCCAAAACCCCGGCCTGCGAAGACGAAAAAAAAGACGGACACCCTGTTGGAGAAAAATATGTCACCCTGATTCTGGATGAAGCCAATCTGACCAAAACCGGATTGCTGGCATCACTGAACGGCTTATGGGAACCGCAACCCTGCATCTATGTGAATGGTCATCCTGTCAAGGTCAGCTCAAAACATCGGGTGATTCTCACCGGTAACCCGGATCATTATGTCGGGCGCCAGCTGGACCCGGCCCTGAAAGAGAAACTGCCCGGGACTTACTACCCTCGCTTAGACAGGGCTTTCCTTCGGGACAGGGTGGTGGAACCAGCTCTCGTCAAACAGTTACAACGGCATCTGCCAGACCAACCAATCAACACTCTTGCACGCAGTGCCACTGAGAGTGTGATGATACTGTGGCTATATTATCAGGAACTGTTACCAGAGCATGAGTTTACCCCCAGGGATTTAACGGATATCTGCAGTTGGGTGGGGTGGTATCTGGATTGTGCGCTACCCGTAAACGACACTGTTACCGGTAGACAAATAAACGGTTTGATCCAGCAAAGTTTTCGGGATGTACTGGGTTCCGCAATCAGCGAAACTCATCAGGATGCCCTGACAGCACTGGAAATCTGGTTTGCTGCCCGTTACGAACCGGACAAGACCCTGAGCGACAAAGTTCATATCCAGACCCTGCGGGATATACAGCAGGCCTTCAAAACGGTCACCCAACGAACCCGACCTGACTTTGATACCTCCGGATCGGCAATCTGTGAGCTGGTGCAACGGCTGGGACAGGATTTAAGCCGCTGTCAGCAGGCTTATCATCTTGGCAGAAAACACGACGGTCGTCAGGCGACACTGATTAAAGGTCCGGCTGGACGGGGTAAAGATGCCACTCTGAATCTGGTGATTGAAAGCGTCAAACGACAGGCCCAGCAACGGGGAGAATCCATGCCAGAGGTCTTTCTCCTGAATGCCTGTGACTGTTCCTGGAACAAAGTGTGTGAAAAGATCCAGACGGCAAAAGTGCATGGCGGGATCGTGGTTATTTCGGAAATGAATCTGATCGACAGCCAGCACCTGGAAGGTGAGTTAAACGATATTCTGGCCGGAGACGCCCATCCGGGCTTTCACCTGTTTGCCACCATCAACCCACCTGAGTACAGCGGGCGAAAACCGCTATCACCAGCGCTGAAAGGACGTTTTCGACATTTGCCTATACGGCAGTACAGCCTGGCAGAATTGCAGACCATTGCTGAGAAAGTGTTGCCGCAGAACGCGCAAGGGAAAATTCTGGCTAAACAGCTGACTGAGCAACATTGTCGTTTGAGGGCTTACCTGCAACGAAAAAAACTACCGTTGCAGCCGACCAGCCTTGACTTACAGAATGTGGCCAGAGCCGTCGTCCGGTGGGGCGATTTTACCGAAAAAGGACTTCACCAATGCCTCAATCGGCACTACCGGCTTTATCTGATGGCGGCCGGGATATCGCTGGAGGCACTGCCAGAATCATCGGCTCTTGTCACGGCTCTTACCATGAGTAACGGTGAGCTTGATTCCGGACTTTGCAAATGGTTCAACCAAACGGTATCCGACGTTGATCGTCCGTGGTTGATACGACGGAGTTATCTCAACAGTATTGATGAAAAACGCCACGAAATTCGTATTAAGGCCGAGCTGAATGGAGAGGAAGCCAGAGCCGAAATTATCAAAAGCGTGGCCCGGATCAGATGGCTGGCATCCGGTCTTTCCCTGAAGCCGGATCAGTCGGACGATATTCTCACTCAGGCACTTTACCGACACTGGCAGCAACGCTGGTTTGATCGTAAGTTTGGCGAGACGGGCACGGACGCCAACAGCGTATTTTGCCTGACGGAAGAACAGGCACTGACACTGAAATTATCCGTTTCTCAGCCTCATCTTCGGGAGGCTGAGAAACGGATAGAGGCGTGGAACTCCAATGCAGTTCGATTGTGGCCCGGGTTTTGGCATCAGATAAGTGACCTGTCGAACCACTGGGTTGACGATTCTGAAAAATACAAACCGGAAGTCGAAGAGAAACACGCTCCGGCACTGGACAGAAGAACGAAATATGAGGGTCTGGAGCTCCCAACAGTTTGCGATTATAAAATTTTTAATACGCAGAAATATCCTTCCCACATGTATCGCTGCCAGGTAATAGATACTTATGTGACTGCTAAGGGTGATGTCAAACTGATCGAGATTAGTGATCAACACATTCAAGGGTTCGAAACCCTCATGCCAGCCCGGTTACCGGGGCGTGATCAGGAAGTGACATTAGCCAGCGATCAAACCCTGGCAACCTTTGAGGTGTCACCGAAAAATGGTCAATATGCCTTGCCCAGCCTGACGCCTAACGACTATATCGTAGCCCTGCGTATAGAACCCGACCTGGCATTTACTCTGGTCAGGAACCGATATACCGGGCTTCACAGACTGTCTATTCCTGAAGCCAAAGCTAACCAGAGTTTCCAGGTGGCTTATATCCTGGAACCCAGAGGATCAGGCGAAAAAACACCTGCTAAAAAAGCCCTGCCAGAACGATCATTACATTTTGACACCCACTGTTCAGAAGGTATGAAAACAGTACTGAACAAACTGTTCAGGAACACTGACCAGGACCAGGGGATTTTGTGGAAAATAAAAAGCGCTAAAGACACGAAGCAAAGAATTGAAGCGATCACGGACTATTGCCAGAATTTTTCCGGTGAGGCTCAACCAGAACGCTGGATGAATTTCTTTCAATTCCTCGTAACCAGACGGCAAGGTAGCTGTCGTCATCGAGTGCCTGTTTTTATTGCTTTTTGCCGTTATTACGGGATTCCATCCCGGCAAGTTGATAGCCTTATTCACAGTTTTGCCGAGTATTCCGGGGATGGAGGCCGAACCTGGGAGTCAGTGGATTTGGGTGGGGCGCCCCTGGAGCCGACTGAAATCACATCTGACTTCCAGACCACCAGGAAGGTCTGTGCTTCCGGCACTGAGTCAAGGAATATCAAGGATCTCCTGAAAGATGTCCTGAAAGGTGCTGATTTAACACAACAGCAAATTCTGGCTGAAGCCATTGGCATGAGTCTTGAGGAACTGAAGAAAGTTCTGGAGACACACAATGCACTACCGGGCACAAATCCAAGTACTTCCGACATGATAAAGAACCTTTGGAAGGAAAAAGATTTAACCGGTTTTTCCGTGGGTGTCTCAATGTTGGTTTCCATGGGTCTCTCAATGTTGCTGGAAACAGAAGCACTGGGCAATGACGATCAGGAATTGGCCGACGATGAGACTGACGGTGATGAACATATCTATAAGCTGATGTCAGAGGCAGTGAGAGAAATATTGAGCAAAAATGATGAAGATCAGGTCAGTGAACAACTCAAGTCACTCCATTCAAAAATCATTGATCAGACCGGAGCAAGCCCTCATGAGTGGCTTCGCTCAATAGTAGATATACTGAAACACAGCGACCTGACCAAACCTTCGGTGATTTACTTTGCCCGTGAAGCCCTGAAATCGGGTTGGCTTGATGCAGTGACAACCCCTGAGGGCCATAGCCTGGACGCCCACTGGCATCATCAGCTATTGGTGCGCCTGGAAGGCATCGATGAACTAAAGGTTGAAGCCGCTCATTGCCTCAAAAAGTGGTATAAGGAATTATTGTCCAGGGGAAAAAATAGCCAGATATGGCAGTCGGCTTATCAATACTTCCAAAAAGAAGAAGGTGGCCCCTTGTTCATCACTCATGATCATGAGGGGTTTTCGAAATTCCTTGAAAATAAAATTGCCAACCCATCTTTACAGACCACCTGGACCGACGAACCCAAGGGCGTTCCGAATATAGAACGAATGTTGGTGTACCATCCCGCATTTTCGCAGTTAACCTCAAGCAAGGCGCACCACCGTCCGGTGATTGTTCTGGGGCAGCCTGACTGGTACAGGACCATGATTAATCAAAAGGTCGAAGCCCTGTTAGCTGAGAACAGCCCGAACCTGAAGCAACTGTTGGAAAAAATCAATCAAGATGAAGCAGTGAAAGAACAACGCCCCAATGCTCTGCAAGCATTCGACAGTCAATGTGATCTTGCGCAAAAACCTGATATCGAAGGCAAGTACAAACCCATTTTAGAGTCCCTTGAACTGCCACTGAAGAACCCAACCCTTGTTGATGATTTAAAATACAAAGCCGTGCAATCGATTCACCAGGCCTTCACTCATTACCTGTATAGAGTGACGCACTCAAAAGGCGGATGTTTAACCTATTGTTGGGTCAAAGCTGCCATCGGGGACTCCACGGAGACAGACTACTATGGCGCTTATGATCCGTCTTCACCAGAAGAGCTGTTTCTCATGATGTGTAACATTAATAGCTCTCTATCGTTTCAGAACTCTGTTAAAGATGCCAACTTACAGCAGGCACTCAACGTCAGTAACGCTCTGGTGCTCAGGTCCGACGAGCTGACGACCATTGCAGAAGAGTTTGTGAGCAGCGTGAATTTGAATTCGATCTGTGACTCATTGGTACAAGCCCGGACAGTATTTTTTGCAAATGACCATTGTCCATGAATCTTCCATGAGACCATCGCATTTGCGATGGTTGCGGACAGCTATCCAAATGAAACTTTCATCCTATTTGTAGGTCATATAACTAAACACTTTCAATACAGTCCTTCGGATTGCAGTACGGAGATTGACTATGGATGGTCAGATTGGCAGAACAACAAACAAACGCATTCTTGGCAGTGAGCTGCCTCATGGTGGCGTGCCACCCAAGGCGGCAAAGCTGGAGTTATCGTCAGAAAAGAAGGTGAAAATCTGCGCTGAGTTAACCTCGAAACTCACTCTGTCATCACCTCCGATTGTGTCGCCTGACACAGAGAGAGCCGTATCCTCAACAGATTCCCCGCTCTCCGGGGTCTCTCATTCCTTCGACTTTCGTTTTGTCGCCAGTGATGATGAGGTTCGACAGCTTTTAGTGGCCGAGGCCAGCGACGAAAATCGTGATGTCACACTTATCTCCGATCCCGATGACCTCTCGCAGGATAATCTGGTGAGCCGGTTGAGTATTTCCGGCGATGGTCGCCACGTTCTCCGTTCAGGCAAGCTGTTTGAAGGTCCAAAGCCACTCACTCTGGTGATGGATATCCGCAAGCTCACCAGCGGGGAACTGCCGAAATTTAACGATCTACTGGACCCGGATAACCCCTGCCTATACGACAAAGTCAGCAAGAAGAAACGCCCTCTGGGAGAACACGTTGCCCTGCTGGTTCTGGCAAACCCTGAACAGTTGGCATCGGTTGGCCAGCGTGACGACGCTCCGGGAGCCGCCGCTCCGGGAGCCGCCGCTCCGGGCGCTGATTTTTGGCGGCGAATTAATCGACCGGGAAATACCTGGCAGTTTGACCCACAGACCGGAAACGACCAGGCGATGGAGATCAACGAAGCTCCCCCGGTATTGGCTGAATTCCCCAGCGCCAAAAGTGCTATGGATGACGGCCATACCGTCCTGATTGACTGTCACTTGCACAGCAACTGGCGACAATTGCTGTTGGGTGGCCCCGGAGTGGATGAACAGGGGCGAATCCAGCATATTCCCGGCAGACTTGAGTCATTGAGGGCAGGACAAAGGGTGATTCTGAAAGGAGCCGACTGGCAGGATCTGGCCTTTGAGCAGGCGATCCGGCAGATGCTGGCGCAAAAGTGCTATGAGAGCAACGGGGAAATCTGTCAGTTACCTGACGATATTCAGTTTTATCAAATGCCGGTAGGGAAGGACGAGCTTCAGGCACTGTTCCAAAGCCTGTCACGCTCTCTTGAAAAAGAGCAAGCACCACAAAACCCGATCATCATTAACCAGAGTAATATCAGGGAATGGCTGAGCCCGATTGCCATCGCCCCGGAAGGCCATGCAGTCCCTAACACCTGCCTGTTGGAACAAGTTCGGGCGGGTGGTGTCATCACCGTAACGTCTCCCCTCACCGAGGCACTCTGGTTTCGTTTACTGGGTTCACTGCAAACGATTCGCGAGAACACAGGTCTGGAGCCCCGACTTCAGGTAGCTCATTCAAAACAGCAGCCGGAAGCTTTGGGATTGGCAGAAAACGATGAGCGCCCCGTGAGAGATCGGGCCATCTTTAACAGCGTGACGTATCAGCAACCTGCTCAGGCAAGCTATTGGATCAATAATAATCAGAAAACATCCCTGGTGATTCAGGTTAATGAACAGACCAGTCTCAGCCAGCTTTTTGACAATATCCATATCACCTCGGAACAAAAGGCACGTTTTGGCCGACGTCAGAGTGCGTTACAGGATGCATTAACCTCTGGCAGGCCAGTTGTATTGCGAGGACTGGAAAGTAATCCAAACCTTCAGCGGCTTCTGGAACCTCTGGTTATTGGGCAACCTCTGTTGGTCAATGGTCAATTACAGGCCTACCCTCAAGCTCATGTCACCCTGCTCTGGCCCGAGTCTGCAAAAACTCAATCTTCGGTAATCAGTTCAATGGTTGCCACAGCAGAACCATGCTTTGGTGTCGATATCTGGGATATCAATGGGAACAAGCATGATATCCCCCTGACTGAGCTGCCCGAACAGGCACTTCACCAACTTTACGAAGCGTTTAAAACCGTACCTGGCGACCTTTGTAACCCCCTGCCTGAACTAACTGAAGGATTGTTGAATAACCTGATACTGGCTGCCCGGCGGGCTCAGCAGGTTGATCAGTCACCACAGCTGCTGCCCCGCCACTGGCGCAAGGCCATCAATAGTGTCATCACCCACGGCACCCGGCAGAATCCGTCAGTGCGGGATTTTATGAAAGTGGCCTGTTGTCAGCTACTGCCAGATGCCTATGAGAAACCGGATGAGCATCAAACCGCCTCGGTTGACCCGGATCGGTTAAATGACTTCATCAATAGTGCCCCGCAGTTGGATAGAACCTGTGTGCAGCAGAGCCCATGGCCACTGGCCAGAGCCTTTGACCCGGCAACCTTTAAGGAGACTCGATTTAGAGCATTAGAACTGTCCTATAAAAATCCATTTCCATCTTTTTGGACTAGTGAATCATTGGATAAGCTCTGTGCCATGATCGTTGCCCATGTCCCGGAACAACAACGACAGGCAATAGCCCATCTGTTGGAAGTTGATCCAGCGGCAGCAGAGCAATATCAAACGTTAGCTATCAGACCCTCAAGACAGATGAAACGTTTGGAGGATGCACTGGCATCTGGCTGGCAGTTACCTTTGTCATCAGGACAGACCCGATCCGATGCCATTCAGGCTCTGGCCAACGATTGTTTTCATATTGCCAGAACAGTCAATTCCGACGTAGCAGGCATTAAACACATAGAGAATCGACTGTCTCAATCACTGGAATGGCAGGGTACTGCTGATCAGCCACTGTCGGCACTGGCCCATGATCTTTATCACGGTCTGGTGGATCAGAAGGATCGTGAAAGCCGTCGATTATCCCGACTCCATGACCGGCTTGCGGACTCTCCCGTTCTGTTCCTGCAAGGAGAAACCGGCACCGGCAAAAGTTACTTTTCCGCCAGAATGGCAAAGGCTTCAGGACAGGCTTCAGTGATTTCCCTTGGACCTTCTGACAGCGAACAAACCCTGATGAAACGCTGGCAGTGGCAGGAGCACGCCAATGGCGACCGCGCTATGAAGCAGCAAAACCGGATGCTCATGGAATGGGCCCGGACAACACACGACAAAGACGGAGAATATGTAACCCTTATTCTGGATGAAGCCAACCTCGCCAAAACGGGATTACTGGCGTCACTGAATGGCCTGTGGGAGCCGCAACCCTGCATCTATGTGAATGGTCATCCTGTCAAGGTCAGCTCAAAACACCGGGTGATTCTCACCGGTAACCCGGATCATTACGCCGGACGCCAGCTGGACCCGGCCCTGAAAGAGAAATTGCCGAGGGCTTACTACCCTCGCCTGGATCGGGCTTTCCTTCGGGACAGGGTGGTGGAACCGGCTCTGATCAAGCAGTTACAACGGCATCTGCCGGAGCCTCAAATAAACGACATTGCACACATTGCCACCAAGAGTGTGATGGCACTCTGGCAATATTATCAGGAACTGTTGCCAGAGCATGAGTTTACCCCCAGAGATCTAACGGATATCTGCAGCTGGATGGGTTGGTATCTGGATTGTGCACTACCGGTAAGCGACAGTGTTAACTACAAGCAAATCAATGGTTTGATCCAGCAAAGTTTTCGGGATGTGCTGGGTTCCGAAATCAGCGAGACTGATCAGGATGCCCTGACAGCACTGGAAATCTGGTTTGCTACTCGTTACCACTCGGACAACACCCTGAGCAACAAAGTTCATCACCAGACCACCCTGCTGCCTATACAGCAGGCCTTTAAAAAATTCACCGAACAAACCCGACCTGACTTTGATATTTCCGGATCAGCAGTCCATGAACTGGTGCAACGGCTTGGACAGGATTTAAGCCGCTGTCAGCAAGCTTATCAGCTCAACAGACAACACGACGGACGTCAGGCGACGCTGATCGAAGGCCCCGCCGGACGGGGTAAGGATGCCACGCTTAACCTGATCATTGAAAGTGTCAAACGGCAGGCTGAGCACCGGGGAGAATCCATGCCAGAGGTCTTTCCCCTGAATGCCTGTGATTGTTCCTGGGACAAAGTGTGTGAAAAGATCCAGACGGCAAAAGTGCATGGCGGCATCGTGGTTATTTCAGAAATGAATCTGATCGACAGCCAGCATCTGGAAGGTGAATTGAACGATATTCTGGCCGGCGACGCCCATCCAGGATTCCATCTGTTTACCACCATCAACCCACCTGAGTACAGCGGGCGAAAACCCTTATCACCGGCGCTGAAAGGGCGTTTCCGGCATTTGCCTATCCGGCAGTACAGCTCGGCAGAATTGCAGACCATTGCCGAAAAAGTGCTGCCGAAGACCCTGCAGGGGAAAATCATCGCTGAACATCTGACTAAGCAACATTGTCGTTTAAGAACTGAACTGCAACGGAAAAAACTGCCGTTGCAGCCGACCAGTCTTGACTTACAAAATGTGGCCATAGCCGTCATCCGAGGGGGCGATTTTACCGAAGACGGACTAAACCAATGTATTAATCAGCATTACCGGCTTTATCTGATGGCTGCTGGGATATCGCTGGAGGCATTGCCAGAGTCATCGGCTCTTCTCACGAGTAATGCTGATCTTGATTCTAAACTTTGCAAATGGTTCAACGAAACGGTATCAGACATTGATCGTCCATGGTTGATACGAATCGGTGATCTCAACAGCATTGATGAAAAACGCCACGAAATTTGTATCAAGTCTGACCTGAGTGGAGAGGAAGCCAGAACCGAAATCATCAAGAGGGTAGCTCAGGCCAGTTGGCAAGCATCCGGTCTTTCCGTGAAACCGGGTGAGTCCGACGATATTCTCACCCAGGCGCTATACCGACACTGGCAGCAACGCTGGTTTGATCATAAGTTTGGCCAGACTGGCGTGGACGTTAATAGCGTATTTCCCCTGACGGAAGAAGAAAAACAAACGCTGAAATTATCAGCTAACCAGCCTTATCTTCGGGAGGCTGATCAGCGGATAGAGGCATGGAATACCAATGCCGTTCAATGTTGGCCTGTATTTTGGCATCAGATGAGTGATCTGCTGAGCCATCTCGTTGATGATTATATTGACGAAGCACCCGTAATTGGCAGTGATAACGATTCTGAACAATACCTGCCACAAGTCCACGAAAAACAGGCTCCGGCATTGGATCAGAATACGAACCATGAGCCACAACCTGTTAACGAAGCGTTGACTATTGGCACTGATGAAGCGCCTGAAAAATACATTCCAGAAGCCCACGCGGAAATGGCTCCGACATTGGATCGGATAACAAACTATGAGAATCGGAGTAAGCCAAAACGTAACGAATATATAATTTTTAATAGCCAGAGACATCTTCCCAGCTTTTATCGGTTTAGGGCAGAGGACGTTTATGTGTCTGATAAGGGCGAGATCTCAAGGATCACTATTAATGATCTTCATATGCAGGGAGCCGAAGTCCTCATTCCTGACCGGTTACCAGGGCAAGACCAGGAAGTGACATTGGCCAGTGACCAAACACTGGCAACCTTTGACTGGACATCGGACGATGATCAATGTGAATTGCCCGACCTGACGCCTAACGACTATATCGTAGCCCTGCGCCTCGAGCCCGATATGAAATTTACTCTGATCAGGGACCGATATACCGGGCTTCACACACTGTTTATTCCAGAGGCCAAACCCAACCAGAGTATTCAAATTGCTTATGTCGTAGAACCCAGAATAGCGGTCAGAAAAACACCTGCCAGAGGAGCCGGACCATCGCGACCAACACGTTTTGATGCCCGTTGTTCCGAAGGTATGAAAAACGTACTGAAAAACCTGTTTGACGTCAATCGCCAACAACCAGCCGATGTAAAGGTGCTTTTGCAGGGAATACAGGACACTACAAACACGAGGCAATGCATTGAGGCGATCGCGCACTATTGCAAACAGTTTTCTGGCGATGCTGAACCAGGGCGCTATGAGAATTTCTTTCAATTCCTGGTAACACGGCGACAAGGAAGCTGTCGTCATCGTGTGCCTGTTTTTATTGCTCTTTGTCGTTATTTTGGCATTCCATGCCGACTAATTTCCAGCCGTATCCACGCCTTTGCAGAGTATTCCCCGGATGGAGGCGAAACCTGGGCACGAGTGGATTTGAGCGGATCATCTGTCGAGAAAACAATCATCAAATCTAACTTCCAGCCCATCAGAGAGGTCAGTGGCTCTGGCGCTGGGTCAAAGAAGCTTAAGGATCTCCTGAAAGGGGCTGATTTAGCACAACAGCAAGCTCTGACTGAAGCCTATGGTATTAGCCTTGAGGAATTGAAGAGAGCCATTGAGACAGGTGGTGCATTGCCAATAACCGATCCGAGCACATTCACAATAGTTAAGAAGCTTTGGGAGAAAAAAGATTTACCTGAGTTTTCCATGGGTGTCTCAATATTACTGGAGACAGAAACATTGAGCTATTCCGAGAAGGAATTGGTCGGCGATGTCTATGACCCAGGCAGGCGTAAGTATAAACTCATGTCGGAGGCGGTAAAAAAAATATTGTCCAACAGTGATGGAGAGCAAATCACTGAACAGCTCAAGCTACTCCATTCAAAAATGATTGTTCAGGCCGGAGCAAGCCCTCACCAGTGGTTGAGTTCAATCATCGAAATACTGAAGGACAGTGACTTAAACAAGCCTTCGATTATTCGACTTGCCGATGCAGCCCTGGAATCGGGTTGGCTAAATCCGTTGCCGACCGACGAGAGGCGTATTGTAAACGCCTTTGAGCATCATGAACTATTGTTGCGTCTGGAACGTATTGATGAACTGAAAGTTAAAGCCGCCCAATGCCTGAAAAATTGGTATAAGGAATTGTTGTCCAAGGAAAAAAATAGTCAGCAATGGCAGTCGGCTTATGAAGAATTCCAAAATAAAAAAGGTAATGTCTTGTTCGTTACTCATTGTCATGATGGGTTTTCGCCATTTCTTAAAGCTAACATTACCGATCCATCTTTGCAGACCGCCTGGACAGACGAACCTGAGGGCGTACCGAATATAGAACGAATGCTGGTGCGCCAGCCTGCCTTTGAGCAATTAACCTCGGACAAGGCGAACCACCGTCCGGTGATTATCCTGGGGCAACCTTCCTGGTCCGGCAGCACAGTGTTGTATGAAAAGATCGAAGCTCTGTTGCAAATAAAAGCTGAGAGTAGCCCGAACTTGAAGCAGTTATTGGAAAAAATCAAACTACATCCCCTTCGGGTATCACCGAGGGACATGAAGCTTCTGAATGATTTAAAAGGAAAATGCCTGCAAGCAATTCAGCACGCCTTCAGTCATTACCTGTATGGAGTGACACACTCGAAAGGAGGTTGCTTAACCTATTGTTGGGGTGATGCTTCCGTTCTTCCATACGGTCATCAGGATGTCTTTGATAAGCCTGATCCATTCCTGTTGAAGATGCTGCACCATTTTCATATAAAACACTTCAAAGGCAGTCACTTATCGTTTGCTTCGGGCGAGGCTCCTGCCCCGCTTGACGATGGTCGGAACAACTATGGCGCTCATGAGCCATCCTCACCGGAAGAGCTGTATGCCATGATGTCTGTCATCAATAGCTCTTCAGAGCTTCAGACATCTGTTATGGATGCCCACTTAAGGCAAGCACTCAACGCCAATAACGCTCTGGTGCTCAAATCCGATGAGCTGACAAAAATTGCCCAAGAGTTTTTGAACAGCGTGAATTTGAATTCCTTGTGTGATTCATTGGGTACATGGCCATAGTTTGTTCATGACGAGTATTTCGAAATCAATGATGTCCTTCAATGGTTACGGCTAACTATCCAAATGGAACTTTAGGTCTTTCTTAAGGTCATATTATTAAACACTTTCAATACAGTCCTTCAGATTGCAGTAGGGAGATTGACTATGGATGGTCAGATTGGTAAGGCAATAAACAAACGCGCTCTTGGCAGTGAGATGCCTGATAGTGCCGTGCCAACCAAGGCCGCAAAGCTGGAATTACCGTCAAAAAAGAAGGTGGAAATCCGTGCTGAGCCAATCTCCAAACAAACGCTATCATCACCTCCGATTGCATCGCCTGATAAAGAGAGAGCCATATCCTCAACAGATTCCTCGCTCTCCGGGGTCTCCCATTCCTTCGATTTTCGTTTTGTCGCCAGTGATGATGAGGTTCGACAGCTTTTAGTGGCCGAGACCGGCGACGAAAATCGCGATGTCACGCTGATCTCCCATCCCGATGACCTCTCACAGGCTAATCTGGTGAGCCGGTTGAGTATTTCCGGCGATGGCCGCCACACTCTGCGTTCAGGCAAGCTCTTTGAAGGATCAAAACCATTCACCCTGGTGATCGATATCCGCAAGCTCACCAGCGACGAACTGCCGAAATTTAACGATCTGCTGGACCCGGATAACCCCTGCCTATACGACAAAGTCAGTCAGAAGAAACGCCCCCTGGGAGAACATGTTGCTCTACTGGTTCTGGCAAACCCTGCACAGTTGGCATCGCTTGGTCAGTGTGATGACGCTGCGGGAGCCACCGCACCTGGGGCTGATTTCTGGCGACGAATTAATCGACCGGGAAATACCTGGCAGTTCAATGCTCAGGCCAATAATGACCCATCGATGGCTATAGACAGAGCTCCTCCGTTAAAAGCTCCTCCGCTATTGGCTGAACTCCCCTGTGCCGAAAGTGCTATGGATGACGACAATACCGTTTTAATTGACTGCCATTTGCACAACAACTGGCGACAGTTGCTGCTGGGCGGCCCCGGAGTGGATAAACAGGGGCGAATCCGGCACCTCCCCGGCAGGCTTGAGTCTTTGATGGCCGGACAACGGGTGATTCTGAAAGGGGCCAACTGGAAAGATCTGGCCTTTGAACAGACGATTCGACAAATGCTGGCGCAAAAGTGTTTTGAGAGCAACGGAAAGATCTGTCCATTACCCGACGATGTTCAGTTTTATCAGATGTCAGTAGGCAATGACGAGCTTCGTTCACTGTTCCAAAGTCTGTCACAACCAGCTGACAAGGGACTTGATAAACCGCACACACCACGAAACCCGATCATCATTAACCAGAGTAATATTAGCGAATGGCTGAACCCGATTGCCATTGCACCGGGTGGCTATGCAATCCCTAACATCTGCCTGCTGGAACAAGTTCGGGCAGGTGATGCAGTCGTCGTGACTTCTCCGCTTAGCGAGGCGCTCTGGTTTTGTTTACTGGGCTCACTACAGACGATTCGCGAGACGACCGGCCTGGAGCCCCCACTTCAGGTGGCTGATTCCGGACGACAACCGAAAGCGCTTGGATTAGCAGAAAACGATGAGCATCCAATCAGAGATCGTGTCGTCTTTAATACCGTCACTTATCAACAACCTGCCCAAGCCAGTCATTGGATAAACGATCAGCCGCAAGCATCTCTGGTCATTCAGGTCAATGAACAGACCGGCTTCAGTCAGCTGTTTGATAATATTCATATCAGCTCGGAACAAAAGGCGCATTTTGGACGACGTCAGAGCAAATTGCAGGAAGCATTAACCGCTGGCAAACCGGTTGTATTTCTGGGACTCGAGCGTAATCCGACACTTCAGCAGCTTCTGGAACCTCTGGTTGTCGGGCAACCTCTGTTGGTGAATGGCCAATTACAGACCTACCCGGAAGCTCATGTCACCCTGCTCTGGCCTGAGTTTACAAGAAGCCGGTCTTCCATATTTAATTCGATGGTTGCCATGGGTAAGCCGTGTCCTGAGGTCGATCTCTGGGCTATTAATGCCCTCAAACACGGAATCCCCCGGATTGAGCTGCCAGAACAAGCGCTTGATGAACTTTACGAAGCATTTAAAACCGTACCTCTCGACCTTTGTAACCCTCTGCCTGAAATGACCGAAGGGTTGTTGAATAATCTGATACTGGCTGCCCGGCGAGCACAGCAGGTTGACCAGTCCCCACAACTTTTACCCCGCCATTGGCGCAAGGCCATCCATAGCATCATCACCCATGGCACCCGGCAGAATCCGTCAGTGCGTGATTTTATGAAAGTGGCTTGTTGGCGGTTACTGCCCGATGCTCATGAGAATCAGACCGCCTGGGTAGACCCGGATCAGTTAAATGACATTATCAGTAGTGCCCCACGATTGGACAGAGCGTCTGTGGAGCAGCACCTTTGGCCACTGTTCAAAGCTTTTGACCCGGGCGTATTTAAGCCATTAGAGCTGTCCTATGAAAGTTCATTGCCATGGGAGGATCGAAAAGAAATTCTGGACAGGCTCTGCACCCTGATCGTGGCCAATGCGCCCGAACAACAACGACAGGCAATGGCGTATCAGTTGGCAGTCGATCCGGAGTCAACAGAGCTCTATCAATCCTTAGCCATCAGGCCTTCAAGACAGATTAAACGTTTGCAGGATGCACTGGCTTCTGGCTGGCAGTTGCCTTTGCCACCGGGGCAGACCAGATCCGATGCCATTCACTCTCTGGCCACCGATTGTTTTTACATCGCCAAAACAGCGAATTCCGACGCAGCAGGCATTGAGCACATAGAAAATCGACTGTCTGAATCGCTGGAATGGACGGGTTCCACCGACAAGCCCCTGTCAGCACTGGCTCATGATCTTTATCACGGCAAGGTGGGCCAGAAGGATCGTGAAAACCGTCGGTTATCCCGACTCCATGACCGGCTTGCGGACTCCCCCGTGATATTCCTGCAGGGTGAAACCGGCACTGGCAAAAGTTACTTTTCCGCCAAACTGGCGAAAGCTTCAGGACCGGCTTCGGTCATTTCCCTTGGACCTTCCGACAGCGAACAGACCCTGATGAAACGCTGGCAGTGGCAAGAGCACGCCGATGGCGACCGCTCTATGGCGCAACAAAACCGGTTGCTGATGGAATGGGCCAAGACACCAGACGACAAAGACGGAGAATATGTCACCCTGATCCTGGATGAAGCCAACCTGGCCAAAGCCGGATTGCTGACATCATTGAACGGCTTATGGGAACCGGAACCCTGCATTTACGTGAATGGTCATACCGTCAAGGTCAGCAAAAAACACCGGGTGATTCTTACCGGTAACCCGGATCACTACGCCGGGCGCCAGATGGACCCCGCCCTGAAAGAGAAATTGCCCAGAGCATACTACCCCCGCCTGGACCGGGCTTTCCTTCGGGACAGAGTGGTGGAACCGGCTCTGGTCAGGCAGTTACAACGGCATCTGCCAGAACAGCAAATAGACGACATTGCACATATTGCCACCGAAAGTGTGATGACACTCTGGCGATATTACCAGGAACTGTTGCCAGAGCATGAGTTTACGCCCAGGGATTTAACGGATATCTGCAGCTGGGTGGGATGGTATCTGGATCGTGCGCTACCCATAAACGACAGTGTTACCGATAGACAAATGCACGGTTTGATCCAGCAAAGTTTTCGGGACGTACTGGGTGCCGAAATCAGTGACACCCATCAGGATGCCCTGTCAGCACTGGAAATCTGGTTTGCTGCCCGTTACGAACCGGACAACACCCTGAGCGACAAAGTTCATCACCAAACCACCCTGCATCATATACAGCAGGCCTTCAAAACATTCACCCAACAAACCCGACCCGACTTTGATACCTCCGGATCGGCAGTCTCTGAGCTGGTGCAACGGCTGGGACAGGATTTAAGCCGTTGTCAGCAGGCTTATCATCTCAACAGGAAACACGGCGGTCGTCAAGCAACACTGATTGAAGGCCCCGCCGGGCGTGGTAAAGATGCCACGCTGAACCTGGTGGTTAAAACTGTCAAACGGCAGGCTGAAGAACGGGGAGAATCGACGCCAGAGGTCTTTCCCCTGAATGCCTGTGATTGTTCCTGGGACAAAGTGTGTGAAAAGATCCAGACAGCAAAAGTGCATGGCGGCATCGTGGTGATCTCGGAAATGAATCTGATCGACAGCCAACATCTGGAAGGTGAGCTGAATGATATTCTGGCCGGTGACGCCCACCCGGGCTTCCATCTGTTTGCCACCATCAACCCACCGGAGTACAGCGGGCGAAAACCTTTATCACCGGCGCTGAAAGGACGTTTCCGACATTTGCCGATCCGGCAGTATAACCCGGCAGAATTGCAGACCATTGCTGAGAAAGTGTTACCACAGACCCCGGAAGGGAAAATCATGGCTAAAAAGCTGACAGAAGCACATTGTCGATTAAGGACTTACCTGCAACAAAAAAACCTGCCGTTGCAACCGACCAGTCTTGATTTACAGAATGTGGCCAGGGCCGTTATCAGAGCAGGGGATTTTACTGAAAACGGACTTCGTCAATGCCTCAATCGGCACTACCGGCTTTATCTGATGGCCACCAACCTGTCACTGGAGGAACTGCCAGAGCCACCGGCTCTTGCGGTGGGTAACGGAGCGCTTGATCCTGAAATGAGCCAATGGTTCTACCAAACGGTATCCGGCATTAATCGCCCGTGGTTTATACGACACAGTGATCGCGACAGTATTGATGAAAAACACCATGAGATTTGTATTAAAACTCGTCTGGATAAAGAAGAAGCCAAAACAGAAATCATCACGAAGTTGGCTCAGGCCAGGTGGCAGAAATCCGGTCTTCCCCAGAAGCCGGATGAGTCGGACGATATATTCATCCGGGCACTGTACCGACACTGGCAGCACAGCTGGTTTAACCGTCATTTTGGCCAGACGACCGTGGACGCCAATAGCGTATTTCCCATGACGGATGAAGAGGAACAAACGCTGAATATGCCGACTTCCCAGCCTTATCTCCGGGAGGCTGATCAACGGATAAGCGCATGGAATTCCAATGCCGTCCAGTTATGGCCTGGGTTTTGGTATCAGATAAGCGGTCTGCCGAACCATTGGGTTGGCGATGATATTAACAAAGCGCTGGCTGTGGACGGTGATAACGCTCCTGAACCATACAATCCTGAAGTCCTCGAGAAAGAGGCTCCGGCATTGGACCGGAGCACGAACTTTGAGGCCCGGAAGGTTACAGAGTCCGGGGATCATATAATTTTTGATACGTATGAGGATATTTCCCATATGTATCGGTGCTCAGTACTGGATATTTATGTGACTGCTGAGGGTCATATCAAATCGATCAATCTTAAGGATATACACATCAGGGGGGTCGAAACCCTCATGCCTGACCGGTTACCCGGACGTGACCAGACATTGACATTAGCCAGCGATCAAACGCTGGGAACCCTGGACGTGTCATCGGACAACGGTCAATATGCATTGCCCAGCCTGAAGGCTAACGATTATATCGTGGCCCTGCGTACAGAACCCGATTTGCGATTTACCCTGGTCAGGGACAACTATACCGGGCTTCACACACTGTCTATTCCTGAGGCCAAAGCCAACCAGACTATTAAAGTGACTTATGTCGTAGAACCGAGAGAGCCGGGCAAAGAAACACGTGTTAAACAAACCCGACCTGCAACAGATTTGGACACCTACTGTTCAGAAGGCATGAAAAAAGTACTGAACAAAGTGTTTACGACCATTGACCAACAACGCTCAGCCAAAGTACGGGAGCTTTTGCAGGCCATAAAAGACGCTAAAGACACTGATCAACGAATCAAAGCGATCAAGGCGTATTGCGAACAGTTTTCCGGTAAGGCTAAACCAAAGCGCCATGCCAATTTCTTTGAATTTCTGGTAACACGGCGGCAGGGTAGCTGTCGTCATCGTGTGCCTGTTTTTATTGCTTTTTGTCGTTATTTCGGGATTCCATGTCGGCAGGTCGAGAGCTTTGTCCACCGCTTTGCTGAGTATTCCGGGGATGGAGGGCAAACCTGGGAATCAGTGGATTTAAGTGGGGCACCTGTAGTGACAGTAAAAACGACTAGTGATTTCCAGCCCAACATAAAGATCGAAGACTCCATGGCTAAGTCAAAGAAGATCAAGGCTCTCCTGAAGGATTTCCTGAAAGGTGCTGATTTAACACAACAACAAACTCTGGCTAAAGCGTGTGGCGTGAGCCCGGAGAAACTGAACAAAGCCCTTGAGACAAACAGTGCATTACCGGAAATTAATCTAAATATTTCCAAAATAGTCAAGAACCTATGGGAGGAAAACAATTTAAGCAGTTTTTCCGTGGGCGTCTCATTACTGGTGTTGCTTGAGACAAAAGAATTGACCAAGGACGAGATATTATTGCTCAGTATTACGACTGATATAGGTGGGAATGTCTCTGAACCAATGTCAGAGGCAGTAAGAAAAATAGTGTCAAACAACGATGAAGATCAAATCATTGAACAACTTAAGTTACTTCATTCAAAAATGATTCTTCAGGCCGGAACAAGCACTGCCCTCTGGTTGAATTCAATGGTGGATATACTGAAAGGCAGTGACTTAACTAAACCTTCGGTTATTCACTTTGCCAGCGAAGCCCTGAAATTGGATTGGCTGGATCCACCGTCGACCGATGATTTGAATAGGGTCAAGATCGATGAGTATCACCGGCTATTGGTAAGCTTGGAAGCTGTTGATGAACTGAAAGTTAAAGCAGCCCACTGCCTGAAAAAGTGGTACAAGGAATATTTGTCCAAGGAAAAAGATGGCCATATATGGTTGTTATCTTGTGCACACTACCAAGAGGAAGAAAGTAGTACCATGTTTGTCACTCATGGTCATGATGGGTTTTCGCCATTTCTTAAAAGTGCAATAGCCTGCTTATCTTTACAGACTTCCTGGTCGGACGAACCTGAGGGCATTCCAAATATAGAGCGAATGCTGGTGCAGCAGCCTGCGTTCAGGAAGTTAAACTCAGGCAGGGCGAGCCACCGACCGGTGATTATCCTGGGGCAACCTGCCTGGGACAGCACAGTGATTAACGAACAAGCCGACGCTCTGTTTCAACGAAAAGTTGAGAACAGCCCTGACCTGAAGCTGTTATTGGAAAAAATCAAATTGAAGTCCTCTGAGGTGTCCTCGGAGGATCAAAGGCGTTTAGATGATTTAAGAGACAAATACCAGCAAGCGATTCAGCAGGCCTTCAGTTATTACCTGTATGAAGTAACACACTCAAAGGGCAGTAGTTTAACGTATTGTTGGGCTGAAGCTTCCATGTGGAAGTCCAAAATGAAAAATTTCTATGGCTCTCATGAGCCATCCTCACCAGAAAAGTTGTTTGACATGATGTCTCATATTAATAGCTCTTTATCGTTTCAGAATTCTATTAATGATGCTTACTTACGGGAGGTACACAATGCCAGTAACGCTCTGGTGCTCAAATCCCGTGAGCTGACAAAAATTGCCGAAGAGTTTTTGAGCAGTATGAATTTGAATTCGATTTATGACGCATTGGATGCGTGATAACCATTGGGTCATGATGAGCTTTTCGAGATCGGTGATTTCCTTCAATGATTCCGGCTAACCATCCAAATGAAACTTTAGGTCTTTCTTAAGGTCATATTATTAAACACTTTCAATACAGTCCTTCAGATTGCAGTAGGGAGATTGACTATGGATGGTCAGATTGGTAAGGCAATAAACAAACGCGCTCTTGGCAGCGAGATGCCTGATAGCGCCGTGCCAACCAAGGTCGCAAAACTGGAATTACCGTCAAAAAAGAAGGTGGAAATCCGTGCTGAGCCAATCTCCAAACAAACGCTATCATCACCTCCGATGGCATCGCCTGATAAAGAGAGAGCCGTATCCTCAACAGATTCCTCGCTCTCCGGGGTCTCCCATTCCTTCGATTTTCGTTTTGTCGCCAATGATGATGAGGTTCGACAGCTTTTAGTGGCCGAGACCGGCGACGAAAATCGCGATGTCACGCTGATCTCCCACCCTGATGACCTCTCACAGGCTAATCTGGTGAGCCGGTTGAGCATTTCCGGCGATGGCCGTCACACTCTGCGTTCAGGAAAGCTCTTTAAAGGATCAAAACCATTCACTCTGGTGATCGATGTCCGCAAGCTAACCAGTGAGGCGCTGCCCAAATTTAACGATTTACTGGACCCGGATAATCCCTGTCTGTACGACAAAGTCAGCCAGCAGAAACGTCCTCTGGGCAGGCATGTTTCACTGTTGGTCTTGGCTGACCCTGCGCAGTTGGCATCGGTTGGCCCGTGTGATGACGCCCCCGGTGCTGATTTCTGGCGGCGAATTAATCGAC
>NZ_JAGRPU010000021.1 GCF_024606225.1 Endozoicomonas sp. ISHI1
AGTACCGGACCATCGTTGGAACCGTTAATAGTGATAACAATATTATGCGTTGTGCCATCCGCACTCTGAATCTGAATGGTATCGGTCAGGCTATTGGTGGTTGTTGCGCCAACCCCCAGCGCCTGGACGTCGGCATGGGCGTTATCCAGGTTGTAAGCCCAGTGACCATCAGCATCAAGATTCAGGGTGCCATGGGGTGCTGTGTAGTTACCTGCCTGAAAGTGATCCTGCCCAGCGTCTTTATCGGTGATACTCAGGCTACCAGTGACTTGTAATGAAACGTCCTCAGTGACGCTACCGGAGTCTGTTCCGATGATCACTGCCGAACGGGATTGACCATGTACGATAACCACCAGATTTTGCGTGTCGGTGGCTCCGTGTTGATCAGTGACCGTAATGGGGATAGTCACTGTTTTATCCTGACCGGCGGCAAGGTGTTGATACGCGGTGTGGCCCGGATCGAAGATATAATGACCATCACGGTTGAGCGCAAAGCCACCAACCGGAGAAGCGATTGAGTATGTGGCTGTTGCGTGGGCGTCCGGGTCTTGTGAAGTAATCTGGCCCTTCAGTTGACGACCATATTCAGTAGCACTTTGCGTCTGTATCTGATCAAGCACAGGGGCGTCGTTAGTACCGCTGACTGTCATCACTAAAGCTTTAGTATCAGAACCGCCACTACCGTCAGTCACCGTGACCGGGATCACGATTCTTTGCGTGTCGCCTTGAGCAAGACCATTGTAGGCCGGATGGGTCGGATCGAAAGAATAGGTGCCATCGGCACTTAACGTAAACCCTGGCACTTTCACCGTGGTGGAGTAGGTTGCAGTGTCGCCCGCATCAACATCGGTGGAGGTCATTCTTCCGGTGGTCGGCTGGCTGGCACCTTCAATTGATTTGCCAACGTGCCCGCCATTTACCACTGGCAGATCGTTAGTACCCTGAACATCAACAGTAAAAGCATGGGAGAAATCAACGCCATTTGCATTTTGAGCATATACGACAAAATGCTCAGATACACGCTGTCCGTCCTTAAGCCCCTGAACATTGGATGCGCTGTTATCCAGCGAATAGCCCCATACGCCATTTGCCTCAATAGTCAGAACACCATATTTCCCCTGATAAGTTTGTCTGGGAAAAGTGCCTTCCCCACCCTTTAAATCAAATTGCCCGTGAGCACTGATCTGCGAATCTTCGTATACCTGATTAACAAAACTACCGACAATCGTCAGGGGTAAATCGTTCGAAGCAACCCTCCCTGATAACTCTGATGTGGCTTCTGTTACTTGCGGAGCAGCGATCCCATTTAGTGAATTTGAAACAGATTTCTCATCAAATGGCAAAGCTGATCCGGAATCTGTATTTAAAACACTACTGTAGTCGTGTGTAGGCCAGTCTCCGGCAATTGCTTGCCCTTTTGAGACATCTACTTCAAGGTTGTCGCGTTCTACAACAGCCGCTGGCTTATGATGCCCATCTTCAAATTCAGTAAAATGCAAGACCTTGTGGGCTTGAACTGTTTTAGTTTCCTTTACTGCTTCATCCAGGCTGTTTTCAGGTAAATCACTAGCTGAATAGGTATTGTCTCCCTCAGAGTCAGCAGCATTATTCAACAAGATACTGGCCAGAGACTGAAGGTCTTTCACTGAAACAGAGATTGGGGATCCTGAATCCCCCTGAAGAATGACATAATGTCCATTGGGGCTGGAAATTAGCGTGTTTTCAGAAATCGACATGCCTGACTCAAGAGGCTTAAGTTCACCAGAATTAGCTAAAAAGAAGACCGGGCCCGAAACTTGCCGTACCGTAAACATACCGAATCTTAACCATGTTCATAACCAGCCCATCGTGAAATATAGTTTAGATATTGAAAAATTACTAAAGTCCAATGAACTCCCTGTTTTTGGCTCATGGCCGAACAGTCTGTGTTATGCTAGCCGCCTTTTGTTATTACATGCCCGAAAACACCATAGGCGTTAGAACCAGATCCTGGTTGCCTCTGGAAATGAACGTTTTTCATTAAGGTTTTCCGGCGTCACAGGTGTTTGGAGTCAATGTCGAAATCTCAGGTTTTTCGCGTTATTTTTCAGAACGAATCTGAAGTCTTTGAAGTTTATGCCCGGCAGATTTTCCAGAGTGAACTCTGGGGGTTTATTGAAGTTGAAGAGTTTGCCTTTGGTGAGCGCAGCCAGTTGTTGGTCGACCCCAGTGAAGAGAAACTCAAGAGCACTTTCGAAGGCGTGAAGCGGAGTTATATTCCTCTGTCGTCTATTATCCGTATTGACGAAGTTGAAAAAGAAGGGGCAGCCAAGGTGTCTGAAGCCAAGGGCAATAACGTCAGACTATTTCCTTTGCCTCCAGCGTGAGCCTCAGGGTTTGCACCCACGCGTTGGTTGCGCCCGCCACCTTCTGGTCCGTCAGGCGAAAGTGGTTGTTCATTCCTGATGTGTGTCTGCCTGTTCGAAAGTCCGGTTCTGGTTTTTCAATAGCATAAACAAACCGGTTGACAGCAGGAGACTTCCCAGGGCAATCATATAGCGGAACAGGTTAAGCCTGAGGTATCCTCCCAAGGTACCCTGATTGCCAATGACCAGACCGCCAATAAAAAAACTGGTGAAGGCAATGAGCAGCAGACCTTTGGGGCCGGGTTCTATCTGGGCTCTGAGGACACTGTACAGGGCTATGAGCAGACTGACAGCCAGCAGGGCATCCCTGTAGAGTGTTTCAATTCCGTACCAGCGGGTTATTTCATAAGCCAGACAGAGCCCGATGATCATCCTTCCCCAGGCCGGTTTACTCCATTCCCTGTTAGACAGAAGCAGAGCGATCGCCGTACCGACCAGAGGGGGAGAGAGGTAAGTGGCAGCATTATTCAGAAAGAGATAGGCGCCGGTCCAGATCTCTGAAAACCCGTACTTCAGGGTGCCTGCTGCCGAGGCAAGCGCGACCAGGAGGAACCCCAGAAGAGCACCTTTGGTAGCCGTTCTGTGAATCTCGGCAAATGCCTGTTGCTGACAAAGCAGGAAGACCGCAAAGGTGCTGGCAGCGGCCAGCACCGCATCTGAAAGAGCCAGTGAACTCATAGTGAAAACAGCCGTGAGCGAAGAAAACTACTTTGCGTCATCCCAAAACATGAATAAAGCATGTATGAAACACGACGCAGCAAACTATTTTTCACGGTCAATTGATTACCTTATTGACAGTTTCTGAAAGCGCGGCCCGCTGCCTCAATGGTTTTCTGAATCTCCGGATCACCGTGGGCTTCGGATATAAAACCGGCTTCGAACGCAGAAGGAGCCAGATAGATTCCCTCATCCAGCATGGCATGAAAGAAGCGACCGTAGAGCGCTCCATCGCAGGCCATGACCTGGTCAAAGCGGTTGACGCTGGGCTGGTCAGTGAAGAATAAACCGAACATGCCTCCGACTTGAGAGGTGTGCAGGGCAATACCGTGTTCTGAAGCTTTTTCCCTGAGGCCTGTCAGTAAGCTGGTTGCTTTTTCAGTGAGTTCTGCGTGGAAGCCGGGACGGCTCAGGTTTCTCAGTGTCGCCAGACCTGCGGCCATAGCCAACGGGTTACCAGAGAGGGTTCCGGCCTGATAAACCGGCCCCAGCGGAGCCAGGTGCTCCATGACCTTTTTTCGGCCACCAAACGCACCAACCGGTAGACCGCCACCGATGATTTTACCCAGTGTTGTCAGGTCCGGCCTAACGTCATAGTGAGCCTGGGCGCCACCAAGGGCAACACGGAATCCGGTCATAACTTCGTCAAAGATCAGAAGGGCACCGTGCTCATCGCACACTGCTCTCAGACCTTCAAGAAAACCTTTGACGGGGGGAATACAGTTCATGTTGCCGGCCACTGGCTCAACGATAATGCAGGCGACTTCACTGCCTACTTCTGCAAAGGCCTGTTTAACAGAATTCAGGTCGTTGTACGTCAGAGTAATAGTACTTTCTGCCAGCGCTTCAGGGACGCCAGGAGAGCTTGGAACCCCCAGAGTCAGTGCGCCAGAGCCAGCCTTTACCAGCAGTGAGTCAGAGTGACCATGGTAGTTGCCTTCAAACTTCACAATCTTGTCCCGGCCGGTAAAGCCCCGGGCCAGACGAATAGCACTCATGGTGGCCTCGGTGCCTGAGTTGACCATTCTGAGCAGTTCCATGGAGGGAAAGATTTCGCGAACTTTCAAAGCCAGTTCGGTCTCCAGGGCCGTGGGCGCACCAAAGCTCAGTCCATCCAGTGACTGATCGCGAACGGCGCTGACAACATCCGGATGGTTATGTCCGAGAATCATCGGACCCCAGGAGCCCACGTAATCAATCAGGTGGTTGCCATCAACATCCTGCACATAGGCCCCTTTGGCGCTTTTGAAGAAGATTGGCTCGCCACCCACACCTTTGAACGCTCTGACCGGTGAGTTCACACCCCCCGGAATGACAGCCTGGGCTTCAGTAAACAGAGTGCTGGAGCGCTCATGGGGAAGGGACATGATCTATTCCTGATTAAACAATTCAGTAAAACTGCGGGCACGAGTCCGGATATCCGCGGAAGCAAAGAGATTATGAACCACTGCCACCATATCAGTACCCGCTTCAATAAGCTGCGGGGCATTATCCACGGTAATTCCTCCAATAGCTACAACAGGGACTTTAAAGACCTCTTTGGCAGATGGCAAAAGTGACAGCTCAGCAGGTTTGGCGTCCGGCTTGGTGCGTGAGGGGAAAAAACGTCCGAAGGCAATGTAATTGGCGCCCTCCTCAACAGCCGTGTGAGCCAGATCGAGAGAGCCTTCGCAGCTGACACCGATGATAGCGTAATCCCCAAGCCTTTTCCGGGCGGAGTCTACGGATTCATCCTGTTGTCCCAAGTGTACGCCATCTGCTTCCGATTCGGCAGCCAGTTCAATGTCATCATTGATAATAAACAGCGCACCGTAATTGTGGCAGAGTACTCGCAGTGTGCTGGCCTGACGGAGCCTCTTTTCACGATCCAGACTCTTGTCTCGGTACTGAAGTACTTTCATGCCTCCCATCAAAGCCTGTTCAACCGCTTCCATCAGAATACGATCGTCGGGGAGAAGCTGGCTGTCGGTTACACCGTATAGACCTTTGAGCATCTTCTAACCTGATTTCAAACATTTTCGTCGCAAAGTATAACAGGATCAATGTTGACCCGAATAATTCAGATAGCCTCCAGTGCCTCAGACAATTTGTGCACACCGACGACGGTTAACCCTTCAATGGGTTTTCTGGGAGCGTTTGCCGCCGGGACAATGGCTCTTCTGAAGCCATGTTTGGCCGCTTCTGTCAGGCGTTCCTGGCCGTTGGCAACAGGCCTGATCTCACCGGCAAGGCCCACTTCCCCAAAGGCAAAAAGATCCTGGGGTAGGGCACTGTCGCGCAGACTGGAAACAACCGCCAGCAAACCGGCCAGATCGGCACTGGTTTCCGTGACTTTAACACCCCCGACCACGTTGAGAAAAACGTCCTGATCACTGGTAAAAATGCCACCGTGTCGAGTCAGTATTGCCAGCAGCATGGCCAGCCTGTTTTGATCCAGTCCTACGGTTACACGTCTCGGATTTCCTAGTTGCGAGTCCACAACCAGAGCCTGAATTTCCACCAACAGAGGGCGAGTACCTTCCCACAAAACATTGATAATGCTGCCTGAGGTTGGCTCGGCTGCCCGGGACAGGAAAATGGCCGAAGGGTTTTTGACTTCTTTCATTCCCCTTTCCGTCATGGCAAAAATGCCCAGCTCATTCACCTGACCAAATCGGTTCTTGGTAGCCCGCATAACCCTGAAGCGTGAATCATCGGTATTTCCAAGCATGATCTGGGTATCAATAATATGGGACAGGGTCATGGGGCCTGCCAGAGAATTATCCTTGGTTACATGACCGACCAACAACAAGACAGTGCCCGTCTGCTTGGCAAAGCGGGTAAGGAAGGCAGCGGACTCCCTGACCTGGGCGACGCCTCCGGGAGCAGCATCCACGCCATTCATGTACATCACCTGGATAGAGTCAATCACTATAACACCCGGCTTCTCCTGTTCGGCGACAGCGACAATGTTCTCGGCTGAAGTCTCTGCCAGCATCCTCAGGCGATCAGTAGGCAGGTCGAGGCGCTTGGCCCGGGCTGCAATCTGTTGCAGCGATTCCTCACCGGAAACATAGAGGGCATTCATGCTCTCGGCGACATGGCACAATACCTGGAGCAAAATGGTGCTCTTGCCAGCCCCCGGATGGCCACCAATCAGGACGGCACTGCCTTTGACAAACCCACCACCCAGTACCCTGTCAAACTCTGACGTGCCGCTGCTGAATCTGGGCGCTTCAGCAACATCCACATCACTGAGGGTTTGAAGGCCGCTGAGTGTGCCTGCAAAGCCGGATTTATTAGTAGCACCGATAGAAGGGGAAGCCGCAGGGCCCAGGTTGACTTCTTTGAACGTATTCCAGGCTTTACAATCCGGGCATTGCCCCTGCCACTTTGAGGACTCACTGCCGCACTCGGTGCAGACGTAGGCTTTTCTGGATTTTGCTTTGGCCATCAGAACCTTTCAGACAAAACTCTATGGTAGCCTGTTGTTGCGTTGGCTCCAACTCAGAGGTTCTCATATTGCGATCTCACGTCACTGGCTCGTCGCTCTCTGTGGTATTTTGCTTTGTGTTTCGCCAGGGCTTTTGAATTCCTGAAGACCCTTTTGCATTGCCGCTCCCAGCCATTCACGCCGGTTGCTGTTTCTCCACAGATTCGTTGTTTGGTGTGCATTCTGAAATTGTGATAGCTCAGGTCTTTAGCACTTGGGCAGAGCACCCCGCATGGCCGAATCTGACCATCCTCGCCCATTATGGGCGCCTCACAGATTCTTTGCCCGCTAGCAAAAACGAAAGGGTCCGTTTGTGAAGAGCTGTTACCTGGGGGCTCGTGAAAAGGATCTGCCAAGCCCTGCTGTGCCTCTTCGCTTACTGAAAAGGCCGGTGATTGTGCTAACCAAGACAGGTCTTCCCTGCAAAATGGGCAGGTTTTCGTTGACGATCCCGGAGTGCTAAGAAACGCCCTTCGTAAACAATGCGTGTCAATTCTCTTCGAACAACAGGGAGTAACAATCTCATTTCTAAACATTTCAGTGCATATAGGGCACTCCTCATCTGCTTCATCCAGCCCTCCGCTAGCGGAGGGTGGTCGGAATCGACAAACGCCATGACAGGGATGGACGAAACAGTTTAAAGCAAAAGTATGCTGCTGTTGTTGAGGGTCTTCGTTACCGTCGTCAGAGCCGTAATTTAGAGGGTTGGTGAAAAAACCTGTAGACTGTGTGGTTGTTCCTGAAGCCTGCTGATCGGATGATGCAGGTGGCTGGTTTGGTGGACCATTATCTTGTTCACCCTGTTCGCTGAGCCCCGAAGTGGTGATCGCAAACGGATGATCCTGACTTCCCTCCGGTTGATCCATCGGGCTAAACAGCAATGAATTGGGGTTCCAATAGCTTTTCAAAAGCCAGCCAACGGCAATCAATGCTTCTCCAGGTAGCCACGAATAAGGTTTGGAGCCCGGGGGGGCTTCATGGGTGGTCAGAGCCAGTTCGTAAGCAACCAGCAGGGGAGTGGCATAAAGCAATTGCCACGAAATCGACTTAATAAAGGTTGTTGCTAATCCGTAACCATTAAATCCATGTAGATTGTCATCAGCCGGAAAATCAGGGCCTGTAAAGTCGTTTGTGTTGTCGATGTCTAATGAGCTGCCTGACAATGTATTCAGGTCACGCTTTGTAGAAAAGACCTGGTCCGGAGAAGCTGTATCCTGATTCTGTAACAGCTCGACAACAAAACGTCTTGTCACAATTTCGGCCTGGCAAATCACAGACAACGGGAGCAGCAGAAAAAGAAACATCGTAGAAAGTGTTTTTTTCATCATTATGTCCATACAACTTTTCTTTACGTGCAAAGTAGACCAATAACAAGATCAGTGGATGTTTCTTTAAAAGGCCTTCTGTTAAAGAACCTCTATCAAAGAACTTCAATTAGAAAACTCAGTTAAAAATCAAAGTGTGCGCCGGACATAATTTCCTGAGAGGACGGGTGTCAGATCAGTGACCGGGCTGGCAGTCACCCGGGCACGGTCACATCACAGGTTCATCGCCGTCCGTGGTATCCCTTTTTGTGAGCTATCAGGGCTGGGCGATTTTTGCAGATCGCCCCACATAGTCGCTGCTGGCCATCCTGCCCGATCACTGTTTCATCACAGATCGAGTGCCCGTCGTGTATTTTTGCTTTGTGATGCAACAGGGCTCGGGAATTTTTAAAGGACTTCAGGCAGCGACCGCGGAATACGGGCACGTCACAGACCAGCACGCTTGCCCTCGCAGTCATATCGGAAGAGACCGTTTGTGAGAGAATGTCACCTTGGGGCTCGCTAAAAGAAACTGTTAAGCTCGGCCGTGCCTCTGCGCCTGTTGCAAAACCTAATGATTGTAATACTGAAGAAATGCCTGTTCTGCACAGCGGGCAGCATCCCGAACATACTAAAGCGTTCAGTAGACAATATCTGTCCATTCTTTGCGAACAACAGGGAGTAACAATCGTATCATCGCCAAGCATTTCAAGGCATATAGGGCAAGTCTCACGTGCTTCACTTAGAGAAAAATCCGGTGTTTCAGCCAGAAAAAACAAATCTGCTCTGCAAAATGGGCAGCTACTCGTTGGCAATCTTCTTAAACAGTCTGAGTCAATTTTTTTTGAACAACAGGGAACAGCAACAGTCGTCTCTTTTTTAAGCGGGCTAAAACATATAGGGCACTCCTCGCCTGCTTCATCTGCTTCAGCCAGCCTTTCGCTATCGGATGGTGTTTGGAATCGACAAGCGGTATTAGCAGAATCGACGTAACCATCTAAACCGACAGTATGTTGGTGTTGTTCAAGGCCTTCAACGTAGTCAGGAGGGATAACGAAGGAGGCTGTTTGTGAGGCAGTGGCACCCGGGGGCTCGTTATAAGAATCTGATAAGTCCTGCTGTGCCTCTGCGCTTACTGGAAAATCCTCTGGTTGTAATAATGAATGCAGATCTCTTCTGCAAATTGGGCAGCCTCTCGTTGGCGCTAATCTCCTTAAACACTTTGTGCTAATTTTTATCGAACAACAGTGAAGAACCACAGTCATCTCTTTTTGAAGGGGTTCAAAACATATAATGCACTTTTCATCTGTGTCATCTGTGTCATCTGTGTCATCTGCTTCATCTAGCCTTTCGCTATCGGAGGGTGGTCGGAATCGACAAACGCCATTGCAGGAATCGGCGTAACAATTTAAACCGTAAGTATGTTGGTGTTGTTCGGGGTTTCCATCACCGTCGCTGCGGTTAGGCAGGAACTTGGCGAAAAATCTTTTAAGGCGGCTGGTTGTTCCTGAGGCCTGCTGACCGGATGATGCTGATGCCTGGCTTTGCTGGTCATTCTTTTGTTGACCCGGTCCGGGAAGTACCATAGTGGTGATGGCAAACGGATGATCCTGACTGGCCCCCGGTTGATTCGTCGGGTTGAACAGCAATGAATTGGGGTTCCAATAGTTTTTCAATACCATGCCAACGGCGACAAATGCTTCGACCGGTATCGAATAAGGTTTGGCGCTCAGGGCGCTGTCGCCCGGCTCGGCGCAACAGATAATGGACAATGACACTAGCAAGAACAGCAGTGCCGCAGAAAATGCTTCTTTCAAGAGTTTATCCTTAATAACTATTTCGTTTTTTTGAAATGAAAAGGCTAGACCAGAAAGTTTTTAGATCAAGAAAACAATAAAAAGAACAATAAAAAGGACATTCATATATTTTACTTATTGAGGAGGTAAACTATTTTCTCCTGTTTTCAATTTTTAATGTTGTTGAGTCTGGTCATTAAGCAGCGTTGGCCTGCCTGATGTCAGGCTCCCCGGGTCGGGTTTGACGTCGGGGAGGATGTCAACTTCAAAAGAGAGTGATTTGGCGATGGCTATCAACGTTCTGTAACCAGCATTCTCCACTTGTCTGGGTAATTTCAGCACTTTGCTTAAGACATCCGGGTTGTTTTTCAAGAAGCTCTTTAACTGAGCGGTGAAAGCGTTGGGGAATCGGCAAACCAGTGGCGGTGTTGCAGAAATTTGTCGGGTAATCAATTTATGAAATCCGGGAAGATTTCCAGAAAAGAGCTGTTGCCAGTTTTCAACACTGAGCCGGGTCGCATTTTCTGTGATAAACACAGGCCAGAAGTCGACCAGTTCAGGGTGAGTAAGTAATTGTTTAAAAAGAGCTGGCTCAATGTCCAGAGCAGCTTTTGGATACTGTTTGATAAACGCCAGGGTAATGGACTCTGTCAGAGTAAAGTCAGATAGCAGTAGTGTATCTCGGGCGGCTTTGTAAAAAATCGGTGACTGAACCATCATCAAACCTTCATGATGCCTCAGATAGTGTTGAGCAGCCACGGCAATATGCTGCTCTTCCATTTCCGGGCTGAGTTGAATCAGAAAAATGAGTTGATGCACCAGAGTCGACTTACATCGAGCCAGCACTTTCGGGTATTTCAAATAAAGACTAAGGCCCAACATGTCAGGATCATTCTGTGGCAGTCGGGGGATAATCTCGGCGCTTTGTTGCATGGCGACAGAGACTAAGATTTGATAAAGGGGATCTTGTTTCTTGCGCTGCCGCTTTAGAGTGCATAGAAGATGATCATCCAGAGAAAGTTTCATGCCCAGCAGATTTCTGGCAACGGCGTCAGGGCGTTTTGCCAGACGGGATCTGAGTTCAGGCTCCCTGACTTTCAGAAACCTCTCACCAAGGTCTTTATCCTGACGGATTTTTGTTAGCAGCTTTTCCAGATCTTCAGCTTGGGCTGCCTGTAACCAGCCATCCATTTCACGCAGTGATTCGGCATTTTCACCCCACCCATGCCACACAGCTTCTGCACCATAATCAACAGCCCCCGCATTAGAAGGCGGTATCTCAGTGATAAGGTTTCTGGTGAACACATCAACACTGTTCCGGGTGGCCTGATACACATTGTTCAGGTCGCCCTGACAGGCGCATTGATGACGGAATTCGTCCAGCCATTCAAGCAGTGCTGCTCTATAGAATCCGACAAGCTGGTTAAGATCACTGGTGTCCATAAAGTCATAGAATCTTGAAAAGCTTTCATGCATTGCTTTTTTCAGCTTGTCCTGAAGATTCTTCTCGGGCTTTTTGGCCCGGACAGAAGCTTGCAGTGCTTTATTTAGCTGCTCTCTGGTGCGTATGATCTGACAGGCGGGGGTTTTCAGGAACTCTGCGACCTGTCCGGTCAGTATCGAGAAGTGCAGTTCTCCCGCTACCTTTGCTTCAAGCGTTGAGGCACAACGATCACTGAGGTTGAGGTGCTGATTCACATTGTGAGCTGATTGAATCAGTGAGCCAAGAAGGTTTCTGAGGCGTACCGGGGCTGGGTGGGTGACAATCCAGTCTTTATAGCTGGTTACCACTTCCACCAATTCGTATTCGCTGTTGAGTCCAACCTTGGTACCCGGTGAAAACTTTTTTTGATCCAGAGTAAGATCTCGAACCTGTTCATAAAGACCTGGAGTCATCGCTTACTTCCCTGTTTTAATGCTTCTCTATCAAGAATCTAGCAACAAAAGAGGAAGCCATATAAGTGTCAGAAATCAGCCTTGGTAACCCATAACTATAAGCAGGTGGGGGAACTGACAAAAAAGCGTCAGGAGGAGAGCGCATTTAGCTCTCTCCAGCAAAGGTCAGATGTTCTTGTGAGGACCAAATACCTCATAGTGAATGTTTGCTGGTGGCACACCCCAGCCCAGGAGTGTCTCGTTGACCATGTTCATGTAGCCCAACGGACCACAAAAGTAGTAGTGAGCCCCCGGTATTTCTATCTGTTCACGAATCAGGTTCAGGTCAGTACGGCCAGCATGATCATAGTTCTGATCACCTTCCTCAGGCTGATCATAGAAAACAATCTGTTCAATATTGTCACGTTGCTCTGCCAGAGTGCTTACATGATCAAAAAAAGCATGAACACTGCCGTTTATTGCACTGTGAACAAAACGAACAGGTTCTGAAATATTTGAGGCTGTCAGGGTATTCAACATACTGAGTAGCGGTGTGACACCGACACCGCCGCTGAGCAGAACGACCGGGCTTTGATTGCGGGTATCCAGAAAAAAGTCTCCCGCTGGAGGGCTCAGTTCTACTGCATCACCTTCTTGTACATGGTCGTGCAGGTAGTTAGAAATATGGCCTTGAATATCTCCACTTCCTTCTCGTTTTACCGAAATTCTGTAGCTTTTGCCGTTACTCGCATCGGACAGGCTGTACTGACGGATACAACGGTTAACACTGTTTTCCGGGGTTATGTAGAGGCCGATGTATTGTCCCGGTTTAAAGTCGGCGACGGGTTTTCCGTCCACTGGCTCAAAGTAGAAGGAAGTGATCAGATCACTCTCTTTCACTTTTCGGGTCACTTTGAATGTGCGGGTACCGCGCCAGCCACCTTTTTGGCCCTCACTTTCCTGATAAATACTTTCTTCCATTTCGATAAAGATATTGGCCAGGAAGTGATACGCCTCTCCCCAGGCTTCAAGAATCTCGCCCGTTGCAGCATCACCCAGAACATGGGCCACTGCTGCCAGCAGGTGTTCACCTACGATAGGGTAGTGTTCGGGGTTGACATTAAAGCTGGCATGCTTGTGGGCAATACGTTGTATGGCGTCACTCAGTGCTCCCGGGTTATCAATGTGGGCAGCGTAGCCATAGACAGCCGCTGCCAGAGCGGCTTGTTGACGCCCTGTCTTCTGGTGGGAAGCGTTGAAAATATTCAGCAGTTCAGGATGATGGCTGAACAGACGCTGATAGAAGTGGCGGGTAATCGCTTCGCCACATTCAGCCATAACAGGGGCAGTGGCTTTGACGATGCAGATGGTCTTTTCACTCAGGTTCATGGGGAGCTCCAAATGGGTTTTTTAAAAGATGTATTTGTAATGCATCTTTATTAGGTGCATCCTAGATGCATCTTTAAAAAAAGTCTATAGCTCCCATGAAATTGACCAAGCAAACCGATTATGCGCTGAGAATCCTGATCTACTCGGCTTTACAGCCAAGGCTCCGGTTGATCTCAATTCAGGAAGTGACAGAGGTGTATGATCTCTCGCGAAATCATGTCATGAAGATTGTCCAGCGGCTGGGTCAGGAAGGCTATCTGTCAACAATCCGTGGTAAAGGTGGTGGTTTCCGGATGGGACGTTCTGCTGAAGATATCAACCTGGGGGTGTTGGTGAGAATGATGGAATCCACCCTGGTATTGGTGGACTGTGATGAGCCAGCGTGTCGTATATCAGATGTTTGTCGTTTAAAAAGGGTTTTAGCTGATGCCATGGCTGCATTCATGGCGGTTCTGGATGGTTACACGCTTGCTGATCTGATTGGAAATCGTCATGAGTTGTCAGAGCTGTTGGCAGTGGGTTGAGCACGATTATTCTACCCGTCCATTAAGACCAGCAGCTTTGAAACCGGGTGAGGAATCTCGGTATCCCCAAAACGCTTTACCTGACTTCGGCAGGAGTAGCCTGTAGCCACGAGTTGGCCTTGGTTTTCAGGACTCTCCACTACAGGCTTCCAGCTCATGTCGTATAGCTTTCGGGACGTTTTCTGGTTGCGGGTTTCGTGCCCATAGATGCCCGCCATGCCGCAACAGCCAGTTGCCTGATATGTCAGTTTTAGTCCACAGGCGGAAAACAGCTTTTGCCATTGTGCCGGTGCAGCAGGTGCATTGGTGGTCTCCGTACAGTGACCCAGCAGCTTGAACTCACCACTCAGGTTTAACTGAAGCTCACGAATAGTATCCGCCTGACTGGCGAACCACTCCGAGAGTAATTGCACTTCAGGAGCCTCTTCACCCATGATCTCATGATACTCATCCCGGTAAGTCAGGGTAACGGCGGCATCAATCCCGATCAGGGCTACGCCCTTATCGGCAAGCTTTTTGAGTGCCCTGGCATTGGTTTTTGCGACTTTTTCAAAGCGTCCCAGGAAACCATAGACATGCAGTACTTTTCCGTTGGGTTTATAAGGTGCAACCAGGGGGCGATACCCAAGTCTGACTAACAGCTCCACCAGATCAGTCAGTACCGGGGTTTCGAAAAAACTGGTAAAGGCGTCCTGGACAATCACCACCGTTCGAGCCAGCTCTTTTTCTGTCATGGAAGCCAGCAGACTGTCTGAAGCCACAGAAGCACCAGAACGACAACTGTCTTCCAAAGGCGATGCACTGGTGATAGCCGGTAGATCCTGAAGACCTGATGTTTTAGCCGAAAGCTTGTTCATCAAACCCGAGCTGGCTACCCGATTATAAACGGATTTGGCTTTTGCCAGTGCCGGCAGCATGGGCTCCAGCATGGCAGCAGCGTGATGTTTGGCGGGACGCAGGTAGCGAGTGTGGTAGAGCTCAAAGTACCGGGATCTCAAATCAGGCACATTCACCTGAACAGGACATTGACCTGCACAGGATTTACAGCTCATACAGCTGTCCAGAGCTTCGTAGACTTCATGGCTGAAATCTCCTTTGCCCCGCAGCTTGTCAATGCTGTTACGGGTCTTATCCAAGGCATTATAGAAATGTCCGGACTGGCGTGCCTCGCCGATTGCTTCAGAGATATTGCTGCCCGATGTGCTCTGCAGTCTCAGCCATTCACGTACCAGTCCTGAACGACCTTTGGGTGATTGAGTTCTATCCAGAGTGGCCTTCCAGGTTGGACACATGGCGCTGTTGGGGTTGTAATTGAAGCAGGCACCATTGCCATTGCAGTACATGCCTCGGGTAAAAACCTCGAAGGCCTTTCTTTCGATGGTTCTGTCAAGCTGGCCACGGGTTTGCACACCGTCAATCTTCAGCAGGGTTTCTGAGACCCGGGTGGAGGGGGTCGCTATTTTCCCCGGATTCAGCTGATTATGGGGGTCGAAAGCACTTTTAATGTTTTGCAGTACCGGGTAAAGATCCTGGAAAAAGTCGGGTGCGTATTCAGAGCGAACGCCTTTGCCATGTTCTCCCCAGAGAACACCACCATGCGCTTTTGCCAGTGCAGAAACTTCATCACTGATCGTTCTGACCAGAACCTCCTGTTGCACATCTTTCATGTCGATAGCGGGTCTAACGTGGAGAACCCCTGCATCGACATGACCAAACATGCCATAAGACAGGTTATGACTATCGAGCAAAGCCCGAAAGCGAGCGATAAAAGCAGCCAGATTCTCTGGTGGCACGGCTACGTCTTCTACAAAGGGTATAGGTCGTGCGTCGCCTTCCATGTTGCCCAACAGGCCCACGGACTGCTTGCGCATATTCCAGATCTTTTTGACGTTTGGGGTGCCTGTCACAATGCTGTGACCCACCCGCTGGATTTCCGAAGGCTTGTTCAGCTCCGCTTTCAAGCGCTCAATACCTTCCTGAATATCGGCTTCCGATTGTCCGGTGTATTCAACAAAGTTAATGCCGTCAATCCGGTTAATATCATCCGGGAAATAGGCTTTCACGGTCTCCCAGACACTGTCTGCTTTGGCGAGCGACAGGACTTTGGAGTCAATGGTCTCAACAGAGCTGGGGGTGGCTTGCATAAGAGACCGGGCATCCCTCAGCGATTCCTGAAAGCTTGAATAGAACACCAGAACCAGTGCTGAGGTTTCGGGTATTGGCAGAAGGTTGACCTTAATCTCACTGATCATGGCCAGTGTCCCTTCGGAACCGCAGAGAATGGCATTGAGATCAAACTTGCCAGAGTCTTCAGGGTTCACAGGGTCTTTTCTGCGGATATTGGCCAGATCATAACCGGTCAAATTTCGGTTGAGCTTTGGAAAAACGGCTTCGACTCGCTCTTTGTTCTGGTTATAGGCTTCAATCAGCGTTTTGTGAATCTGCCCTGCACGGTCTTCACGTTGACAGATGTCGTCAAGCTCCTGTTCTGTCAGAGGCGATGAGTTCCACACGGTGCCATCAGCGAAGACTGAAGTCAGTTCCAGGACGTGGTGGCGGGTTTTGCCATAGACAACCGATCCCTGACCACTGGCATCGGTGTTTACCATGCCGCCGATCGTAGCCCGGTTGCTGGTGGACAGTTCCGGGGCGAAAAACAGACCGTGCCTGGCGGCCAGGTCATTCAGATGGTCTTTGACGGTGCCGCTTTGAACTCTCGCCCAGCGCTCTTCAGGATTGATCTCCAGAACCTGATTCATATAGCGGCTGGTGTCTACCATAAATCCCGAGGTGAGTGACTGGCCATTAGTGCCGGTACCCCCTCCCCTCGGAGAGAGCACAATAGTTTGGAAAGAAGGTGCATTGGCCAATGACAGCATTTTGCTCAGATCTTCAGTGCCTTTGGGGTACAGGACACCTTCCGGATACACCTGATAGATCGAGTTGTCGGTGGCCAGCACAGTCCGTTCTGCATAACCCAGCTCTATATCGCCCTGGAATCCGGAGCTGGCCAACCGATCGGCAAAGTTCTGATACAGCGTCCCTTCTGCGCTGTTGGCATTGACGGCCTGTTGGTTCAGTTTGCTGATCACTTTCCTACTCCCGGGCTCTGCTGTTTTATCGTCTTGCGAAGCGAAGGTGACGTTTCTCGGACTGCGTATTGTACGCAATTAACAGTCTTTAGTCAGTGGGGATTTTTGCTCATTCAGGTTTAGAGGAAATAACAGTCAGAAGTCAGAACGCTGAGAACCTGGTTAAACAGTCTAACCCGCAGGACTATTTGCTTTTCCAAGCCAGCAGAGATTCACAATAGGGTCATTGTTGAATTCATCTCAATGAATCTATCAGCTATTATGAAGCACTGCCGGTTTCTCTCTTTTAAGCTGAGCCGCTGAAATCATTTCTTCAGAGTAACGATCCATTACAGTCTCTTTCCATCGGTTTTCATATAGTGAGAGTCGTCGATAAATAGGGCGATTTCTATTTTGATACATGGAGGACTTGAAGCAGGCGTTAAACGTACAGCTCTCAAAAATGAGTATTGGGGATCTGCCTGATGTTGAATGTTAAATCGATTGTGTTGTTTGTTGTTTTTTTTATGCCACTGAATGTATCGTGTGATCTTCTTTTAGAAGATATTCTTCTTAGACAAAAGAGTACTACCGGGATTAGCGTCTGGATTGAATATATAATAGAGGACGTTTTTTATACCCCATCACAGAAACGGTCATTAGTAGGGATAATACTAAAAGCTATTTTCGATGATTCGATATTGATTTTTTCTGAAAGGTTCAATGTTTTATCAAGAGTTCTCGGGAATGATGAATTGTTAGATAGCCTGTTGGTCTGGATTAACGAGTATGGCAATGATACTGCTCTTATTATATTGGTCAATATAACACTGAGCTTGAGTTATCAAGATAAAGATCTTAATTGCAGCGATATTACAAGGCACATAAATTTTTATAATGATTATTTTTAGTGATTAAAAAACATCGTTTCAGTCTTCTGTTTATGACCTTGAAAATTATGCAGCTGTTGGGAAAGAGCTTCAAAAAAAATACTCGAGCAAGCTGATGTTGTCTCGTTCTCACGCTCATGAGGTAGCTTAACGGTTTTGCAACACCCTCAGGAGCGTGGGAACAACTCAATAATTTTACTCATTTATTGATATGTCTTAGGCCGTATAAGTTCATTTATTGCTTTAAATAATTCCCCAATTAAAAGCTTCCACTGCTTAACATCGTTCACTTTATCCTTTGCGGTTAACTCATTTTCTCTTTTATATTCATCTAAAATATCCTGAAGAAATTCGCCTCTGATTTTATTATTGTTCTTTTTTGTTAATTCACCTGACTTGGAAGTAACGGAATCAAGACGGTTTTCTGTAACTTTTGCAAGAAGTGAAGCAAGTAGAATCTGGTTTTCTTCACTGATGTGTTGGACTTTTTTAGTTTTAGGTAATGCTTTTTTTGAATTGGTTTCATCAAAGTTCGAATTTTTTATTTTTAAAATAACGGGTTGATGATATTTTAAAAATTTGGGCTCAACAGGTTTAATGACAACACCTTCTGCAATGTCAGCAGTTTGACTATGAAGACTTTTAAAAACCGGGTTGTAAGAAAGAGCGTCTTCAAAGGAGTCACACATTTTTAACTCTATAACGGTAGGGATACCCGTCGCCAAAGTCCATTGTTTAAAAGTGTTATAATCTATTTTTTGTTTGTTGACGAAAATGTCGAAAGCTGCAAATTTGATATTGTCCTGGTAAAAAATTTGTTTCTGTATAGATTTGCCATAGAGTTCGCCCGTGACATTTAAAATGTCTCCTTCTTTACAGAACTTTCGGTACATATCAAGAATCATTTCTCTGTATTGTTCATATACTGGGCGGTGATTAAAAAACTTTTCATCATCGCCCACCCAGTCATTCCTCCTACCCACCCTGACAACGGTGCCATCAGTCCAGAAGCTGTAATTACAGCCATGAATTTTTTCAAGTACTACCCATGGCAGGTCGTGCTCATCATTTTCTTCAATGAGTGCTCTGATGGCATCAAGGACCTTTTGATTCGAACTGTTTTCTATTGAGTGATAGGAATTGAATTGTTCGGATAAAGGTTTTTTGAGCGTTTCATCCGCATCTTCATCCGAGGCTGAGGCTTCTGATCGAAGCGTGGAAGTTGAAGCAGCTTCGGCTCCGGTAGAGGAGTTTGTTGTTGTGGTAGTAGTGCTTTCTGAGTTGGTGGCATCACTTTGTGTAGACGAAGTGGTTGTCTGCTTTTCCTGTTGCCTGTCATTGTCGTTTTTTTTCTCAGGGCTATCAGCCACTTTTCTGATAATCTGCTCAAAAAAACCGGATTCGGAACTATTGTCTTTTCCTTTTGGGTAAACCCTGATGGTATCCGGTGCTTCAAAGTCAAGGTCAATATAATCTCCCCCGGACGCTACTGAGGACACAGGAGGTAACATAGGGATAGAGGCAGTCGCATAAAACGTATGTTGAGTCTCCTGATAAAGCTCTATCTCAGAGTGAGTGATCGTTTTAGGGTTGTATTCCGTTGGCAAGTAATTCAGTGTGGGCGTTGGAAGAACTATGGTTTTATCGATTACAGTGGTTGCCAGTGATATGACGCTGTCGTTCAGTAGTTGAAATCCTCTGGTTTGGTCAATGCTTTGAATGCCTGAGGCCGTTGGGGTTGGTTCAATCAGTAGTGGAAAATAAATAGTGTCTGGCAAGTTGTTTTTGTAGGTGTAAATTTCTATCTTGTCTGGTTCTATTTCTATTTTTTGAACACCTTTATTATTCATTGCCAGAGACAAAGGATTGCTGTTATGAATTAATTCGTTGTTTCTAAACAGGGCTTTATCTCCCTGAACCTGAACTTCCAACCCTCCCATTCTCCCAACAAAAACAGCCTCGGAAGATTGTGCATTATTTGAAAGTATTGAGCCTGTAATAATGGACAGCACACCAAGAGACAGGCCATTGAGTACCCTAAAAAGCATCGTCGTAAATCCTGAGTTCATCAGCAGAGTTGAAAAGATTAGCCTATTCTCTGGAAAGCTCTACGCTCACTCAGAATTAAATGTTCAGGGCCTGAAAAAGGTACTTAAGTGCTGATTGATTTTTTGTCCCATTGCCTCATTACTATGCTGAAGCGCGCAGCGAGTCAATGGATAAAGCGGCATGGGTGCTATCAAAAGAAAAGTCTGCCTCCTCATAAATGAATAACCTTTATAGGTCAGCAGTGATGTGAAGTCATACAAAGTGAGTTCAGGCAATGATTGAGAACAATCCAGAAGCAGTTGTTCTTATCTTCTTTTTCTACAGAATCGTTAGCTGCTATTGAAAAAAATAGAATCTGTACCACCCTTACATTTTTTGTAAAAAGGTATAGAAGATGTTTAGACTCAGGCTGATATTGTCAGTAGCTATTATGATGAGCACGTCATCAGGAGCTTTCGCAATAACGAAGACAATGGAGTGTGTTGAAAATAATGAAGGATCGCTATTTTACGAACAGCAATTCAGGTTGAAGCCACCAATTTCTATTAATGGAAAAAGAGTCCACTATATAAAATTAAGATCAGCACTAAAGGTTGCAACAGAGTTAGGAACCGATGAACCATTCTCCATTGTAGGGAGGGGGATGAGGATATACGCAGGCGAAAATTCCGAAGAGGGGCTATTAATAAGACAGTTGGATGGAACGACAGATCCAAATGAAATAATTTCACAGGTTTCGCAACTGAGTGGATACAATACTGATTGTGTTATCGACTACTCAAATAAACTTGATGAAAAGCTGCCGTTATTCAACGCTGGAAATCCAATGGCTGAACTTTATAGGTTCAAAGCCAAATTTGTTCCCTGGCCCTATGACGCCAGCAACTTTTAGCGCGCAGTCGACAAATTGAGAGCACATAGAACAAATGCTTCCAGTTCTTTCCGGGTCTTTGCCGCTCGGCTGAAGCAGATATTGATGGTTTTTTTAATATTGCTGGTGGACTTTTTTCAGGTCCCTCGCTCAATGGCGGCGTAATCGTACGAATCACGCAGTGTTGACTCATACGCGGTGGTGTGGGGCGAGCGTAGCCAGAAAGCTACGCTCTAAACGTCTGACAATCAAGCATCAATACGCTTGTATTTGATGCGGTGGGGGCCTGCAGCTTCTTCACCCAGGCGCTCCTTGCGATCGGCTTCGTACTCAGTGTAGTTGCCTTCAAAGAAGGTGACTTTGGAATCGCCTTCATACGCCAGGATATGAGTAGCAACACGATCCAGGAACCAGCGATCGTGAGAGATCACCATGGCGCAGCCCGGGAAAGCCAGAAGTGCATCTTCCAGGGCACGCAGGGTTTCTACATCAAGGTCGTTGGAGGGCTCGTCGAGTAGTAGTACATTGCCGCCTTCTTTCAGTGTCGCTGCCAGTTGCAGTCGTCCACGCTCACCACCGGAGAGTTCACCCACGCGTTTCTGCTGGTCGCCACCTTTGAAGTTGAACCGACCAATATACTTACGGGACTGCATTTCGTATCCATTGATGCGCAGGATGTCCTGGCCATCGGAGATCGCTTCGAAAACCGTCTTGTCATCTTTCAGCTCGTCACGCATCTGCTGAACATTAGAGATTTTGATCGTCTCACCGTGTTCAATGGTTCCGGAATCAGGCTGTTCGTCTCCGGTAATCATCCTGAACAGTGTGGTTTTACCGGCACCGTTACCACCGATAATACCGACAATAGCGCCCTTGGGAATGCTGAAACTCAGGTCGTCGATCAGCAGGCGATCACCAAAGCCTTTGGAAACATGATTGAATTCCAGAACTTTATCGCCCAGACGCGGGCCAGGTGGAATGTAGATTTCGTTGGTTTCGTTACGGGCCTGAAATTCCTGTGACTGCATTTCTTCAAAGCGCGCCAGACGTGCCTTGGATTTAGACTGACGACCTTTGGTGTTGGAGCGTGACCATTCCAGTTCCTGCTGCATTGCTTTACGATGAGCGTCCTGCTGCTTGCTTTCCTGTTCAAGTCGAGCTTCTTTCTGCTCCAGCCAGTCACTGTAGTTACCTTCCCACGGAATACCATGACCACGGTCCAGTTCCAGAATCCAGCCCGCTGCGTTATCCAGAAAGTAACGGTCGTGGGTAATAGCCACAACGGTTCCCGGATATTCAACAAGGAAGCGCTCGAGCCAGGCAACTGATTCGGCATCCAGGTGGTTAGTAGGTTCGTCCAGCAACAACATTTCGGGGCTGGAGAGCAACAGGCGACAAAGTGCTACACGACGGCGTTCACCGCCAGACAGCTTGTCTACGACAGCGTCCCATTCAGGAAGACGCAAGGCGTCGGCAGCAACGTCCAGTTTGCGCTCCAGGTTGTGGGCATCCGCCGCCTGAATAATGTTTTCCAGTCTGGCCTGTTCTGCCGCCAGGGCATCAAAGTCGGCATCTGGCTCGGCGTAGGCGGCGTAAACCGCTTCCAGCTTGTCCTGAGCTTCCTTGATTTCACCCAGGGCTTCTTCCACTACTTCACGAACCGTTTTACCGGGTGTCAGTTGAGGCTCCTGAGGCAGATAGCCAACCTTCAGGTTGGGTTGCGGACGGGCTTCACCATCAAATTCCTGGTCAACACCGGCCATGATGCGCAGCAGAGTGGACTTACCGGCACCGTTCAGACCCAGGACACCAATTTTGGCACCGGGGAAAAAAGAGAGGGAAATGTCTTTAAGAATCTGGCGCTTCGGGGGAACGGTCTTGCTCACCCGATTCATGGTATAGACGTATTGTGACAATTTAGGCATCCATAATAGGTTTGACTGAAACCCCGGAATAATAGCACTTTTGAGGCTTTTCTGTATGCTCGTACCTACTGTCAATAATGTCAAACTCTCGGGCAAAATCCCGACCGCAATGGTGCCTGCAACTGCAGTCCATTTTGATTCCCTTCTGGTTTACGCCTAGAGTGGTAGGGCAATGGAGGATTTTTTATGGAAAACCTGTATGACACTGACTTCTATAGCTGGTCCTATCGTCAGGCCGAGTTGATTAAGCAAGGACGCTTTGATGAGCTTGATATTGCCAACCTGGTAGAGGAAATTGAAGATATGGGCAAGGCTCAGTATCAGGCTTTACGCAGTTGTACTAAAGAATTGCTCCTGCACCTGCTCAAATGGCAAATACAGTCCGGAAAAGACGATCAGCACACAATGACGGACTGGTACAGGAGCTGGCTGGTCAGCGTCGCTAAACAACGAGGCGTCATCCTCGATCTTCTCGAAGATAACCCCAGCCTAAACAGTAAGATTGATGAGGTCTTACCAAAAGCTTATCGGTCTGCAAAGAGGGATGCAGCGGCTGACATGAAATATAAGCCCGATGATTTCCCGGCTGAGTGCCCCTGGAGCTTTGAGCAAATCATGACTGAGGACTGGCTGCCGGAAAGTTAAGTCAGGGCCCATGAGCCTTGCTCAAATTGACATGAAACTTTTTCGATACGAAATCCTGAACAGGTGTATTAGAATGGTCGCCGAAAAACCTCATTAACAGGCAACATTCCGAGGAATCATTAATGTTCAGAAAGGACATGTCCATCGCTGAGTTCGACCCTGAACTCAAGGCTGCTATCGATGCTGAAACGGTTCGCCAGGAAGAGCACATCGAGCTGATTGCTTCCGAAAATTACACTAGCCCCAGAGTGATGGAAGCACAAGGGTCTGTCCTGACCAATAAATACGCAGAAGGTTACCCGGGTAAGCGCTACTACGGTGGCTGTGAGCATGTTGATGTCACTGAACAGCTGGCTATTGATCGCGCTAAAGAGCTGTTTGGTGCCAGCTACGCTAACGTTCAGCCTCATTCCGGCTCTCAGGCCAATGCGGCGGTCTACATGGCTCTGATTAAGCCCGGTGACAAGGTTCTGGGTATGAGTCTGGCTCACGGAGGCCACTTGACTCACGGTGCCAAGGTCAGTTTTTCCGGTCGCATTTATGAAGCAGTTCAGTACGGACTGAACCCTGAAACCGGTGAGATCGACTATCAGGAAGTTGAGCGTCTGGCGGATGAGCACAAGCCAAAAATGATCGTTGCAGGCTTCTCTGCCTACTCCCGTGTTGTGGACTGGCAGCGCTTCCGTGATATTGCCGACAAGGTAGGTGCTTACCTGCTGGTCGATATGGCTCACGTGGCTGGCCTGGTGGCTGCTGGTGTTTACCCGTCTCCTGTAGGCATTGCCGATGTCGTCACGACAACTACTCACAAAACACTGGGTGGTCCCCGTGGCGGCCTGATTTTGGCTAACGATAATGAAGAGCTGAATAAGAAGTTTAACTTTGCTGTATTCCCTGAGTCTCAGGGTGGTCCTCTGTGCCATGTGATTGCAGCCAAGGCGGTTTGCTTCAAGGAAGCGATGTCCGATGACTTCAAGACTTACCAGCAGCAGGTTGTGAGAAATGCTCAGGCGATGACCCGCGTGATGCTTGAGCGTGGTATCAAAATTGTCTCTGGCGGTACCGACGATCACCTGTTCCTGATGGATCTGATCGGTAAAGAGTACACTGGTAAAGACGCTGAAGCGGCACTGGGTGAAGCTAACATTACTGTCAACAAGAATGCGGTTCCAAACGATCCGCGCTCACCCTTTGTCACCAGTGGTCTGCGTATTGGTACTCCAGCCATTACCCGCCGTGGTTTCAACGAAGAAGATTCCGCTGCTCTGGCGGGGTGGATCTGCGACGTACTGGAAAACATCGGTAATGAGCAGGTTGTAGCGGATGTAAAGGTGAATGTTCTGGCAATTTGCAAGCGTCTGCCTGTATACAGCTAATCTGAGACTGCTTTTCAACTGAAGACCGCTGATCTGAAACGGGTCAGTGGGCTTCTCACACTTCTCGCTTCATTGCTGCAAAGTGTTGGTAATTCTGCAAGGGTGAATTATGATGGAAGACTCACTCTGAAGAACGTTTCCATTACCCATGCACTGCCCTTTTTGCAACGCTGTCGATACCAAAGTCATTGATTCCCGCCTGGTGGCAGATGGAAACCAGGTGCGCCGTCGTCGTGAATGTTTGACTTGCAGTGAACGATTTACGACTTATGAAATGGCAGAGTTGTTGATTCCCAGACTGGTCAAGAGAGATGGTTCCCGTGAACCCTTCAATGAAGAAAAGTTACGTGCGGGCATGTCTAAGGCTCTGGAAAAACGCCCTGTCAGCATGGAACAGATCGAAGAGTCAGTGACCCGTATCAAGCTTCGGCTCCGGGCCACCGGTGAGCGGGAAATCAAATCTCTGGTTCTGGGTGAAGAAGTCATGCATGAACTTCGGGAACTCGACGAAATCGCCTACATCCGGTTTGCCTCCGTTTATCGTCACTTCAAGGATCTGAATGAATTCCGGGAAGAGATTGAACGACTGGAGACGACTGATAAGCACTGAGGTCATTGCTGACCTCAGTGCAGAGTTTTCGTTTATCAGCTAATGATAGAGAGGGCCAGCACACCCATATAGGTGGTAAATGCAGCAAGAATAATGGCGCTCTTATAGCGCGGTACTCTGCTGCAAGTGACCCTTCCCAGGGTCATGGATGATGAGCTTGTTTCGTCGCGATCCATTGCCAAACTGGTGACTATGCAAATCGCCAGAAGCGCAGTAAGCCCCGCCATTGCCAGACCATCTCTCTGTAGAACCGATGAATCAATTGCCAGTCCGCCGCTGAGAATCCCGGGAAAAGCCAGAACCCCCAACAGGTTGAATATATTGGAGCCAATAACCGTGGCCATGACCAGATCAAACAGACCCTTTCGGGCACTGGCCAAAGCAGCAGCCATTTCTGGCAGACTGGTTCCGAAGGCGATGACGGTAAGGCCGATAATCATTTCACTGATACCGAATGAGCGGGCCAGTTCACTGGCACCCCAAACCAGCAATTTTGAACTGCCCATAAGCAAGGCCAGCAGAACCAGACTTTCCACAACGGCGCGGGTGGTAGAAATAGAGAGAATAACCACTTCGTCTTCATCTTCATTGTCACCACCGGAATGTTTTGCCAGATAGTAGCAATAAGCGAGCAGGGCCCCGGCCAGGATAAAGCCGTCCATCTGGCTGAGGTCGCCATCGAGCATTAGAGCCATTGCGAAAGCGACGACCAGCACTAAAAGCGGTAGCTCACGGGTAATAATGCGACGGCTGACTACTAAGGGGTAAATAATTCCGCACAATGCCAGCACCAAACCGATATTGATGATGTTAGAGCCAAGGGCATTACCAATGGCAATACCGGCAGAACCGTCCAGTGCGGCAACAGAAGATACCAGAAGTTCTGGTGCTGAAGTACCAAAGGCAACAATGGTCATGCCAATGGTGAGAATGGACATACCCAGTCGAGAGGCCAGGGTAGAAGCTACTTCGATCAAACGATCAGCGCTGGTGGATAGAACAACAAAGCCCACCGCTATAGCGGCAACAAAGGAAAGAATTTCAATCATATCAATAGGTGAGAGGGCTTCTGACACAGTCAGCAATCACCAGGCCCTCATAAACCAGTGCTGCCAACCGAGTCTCGCCAAACAATGTGTTGCCACACTGTCGTATACGCCACAGTCGAATGACCAATGATGTTGACGTATACACCTGCTGTCTGCCAGGCAGGCTACTCCCCCGAGTGATGGGTGAGTATATTGAGTTAAGAGGCCGATATCCAGAGGAATTACCGAAGCAGTGATTGAAATTTCCGGGTCAGGGGTTAACAGCAGGCTCTAGCATCTCAATGGTGCCCTCACTCGCGTCGACACGGACGTTTACACCTTCGGCAATGGTAAATATATTATCCTGGTGGCCAATCATTGCCCCATTCCAGGCTGGAATCTGCAAGGGTGAAATGTGTTGTTCCAGCACTTCCTGCAAGCGGAAAGAGCCATAAGGAACCTTGGCATTACAATGTGTACATTGACCAAAAATAAAGCCAGAGATTTCTTTTAAAATACCGGCAGTTTGTAATTGGGTTAACATGCGATCAATTTGATAAACATCTTCACCTGTGTCCTCCAAAAACAGAATTTTATTTTTAAAACTGGGTAAATAGGTGCTTCCCAGCATGGAAACTAACACGGATAAGTTGCCCCCCAGAATTTCCCCTGTGGCAATGCCAGGGTGAATAGTTTGAATTCGCGCAATAGTCCGGGTTAAATCATCGCTTTTGATGATCGGGTTACCCATAGTAATGGCATTACCTTGAAAGAGAATTTTCTCCAAATAATTGACGGTGTATTGCGTCCAGGGAAAAGCCGCAGCCATCGGGCCATGAAACGTTATTAAGCCAGTTTTCTGGTAGATGGCTAACAGCAAGGTGGTAATGTCACTAAAACCCATAAAAATCTTGGGGTTCTTTTTGATTAAAGGAAAGTCCAGATACTCCAGTGTTCTGGCCGACCCCCAGCCACCACGTAACTCAATGATGGCTTTAACTTCCGGGTTGGCAAACATGTCATTAATATCAGCAGCACGTGCCTGATCAGTACCCGCAAAATATCCGCTCTGTTGAAAAATCGTTTTACCGTAGATAACGTTCAATCCCAATGCCTGAAGTCGCTCTGTTGCAAATTGCACATCCTGAGCGTCATTAACACGAAAGCCACTGGAAATGAAGGCAACGGTATCGCCTTTATTCAGAGGGGGCGGTTTAATAGTTGGTAATGCCAATACAGGGCTGGTAATAAGCCAGCATACAATAATAAATAATAATTTTTTCATAGTTTACTCCAGCAGGAGGTCTTGTTTTCCGAGTCTTCCCCTCACTTATTTTTGAATTTCTCACCTTTCCAGCAGGTTTTATCAAAGGTTATGTCGTCTTTGGAGGGGCGCTAACCAGGTTCTTTCATTACTTGTATGAGCTTGCTTTTAGCCATGAAACACCTCTTACAGGCTGAAAGCCGCTGTCGCTAGTTTAGACAAAAACGACTGATCCATTCATTAATATGCATGAATCACTCAGTTTTAAACGCTTGTTTCTTTATGCTGTTTGAATGGCTATGATGCTGGGCATTATTACTAGAAGATTTGAGCATGTATCCATTCATTCATTCGACTCCTGGCCAATCTCCGCAGGGCCAAAAAAGCCCCCAAAATTTCTGTTAATGCTGTCAGTGAGAACCGCTAAGGAGCAGCATCAGAGCTTGTAGGTTTATTCGATTCTTCAGCAGCTTGTTGTTCAGCTCTCAAAGCTTCTTCCATAGACAAAAGAAGAGCAAGTTCCAAATCATCTTCAGGAGCAGCATCTTGATTATTAGTAATAGGAATATCAGCTTGTTGTGTAGTCGTAGTAGTTTGTTGATTGTTATTGTCACTATTGGCAGCGGCAGCAGCTTGACGTCTTTGTTCTTCTTCTAATGATGCAAGAATAGCCATAGCTAATTGAGGATCGTCAGCTTCGGTGCCGAAGTTGAAGGCACCACCAGTGGCACTGACGCCTGTATGAACACCAAAGCTACCAGAACCAGGTCCATCTCCCATCAAGGCAGTAGAGAACAATAAATCAATAACGCTACCGTGTTCAGGGACGACATAAAAGTAGGCGTTCTTTCGGACTTGTTCGGTGAATTCCTTCAAGATTGATGTGTTAGAGGGGCATCCAAGACTAATGATACTAACACCGACATTATGCTTGCGGAGGGCGGTGGCGAGTTGACGAAGCTTGTCAGGGCTGTCGGTGACAGGGGAGCCTACAAAGATGACGACTTGCTTTTGGGAGCGGTTGTTCTTGGCGTGGGAGAGAGCGAGCATGGCGATTCGGACACCATTAGCAAAGTGGGATTCGCCACCGACGGCAATCGAGGCGAGGCTAGCAGAGATGCGGTCGATGTCTTCAGTGAGGGTTTCACGGACGGAGCAGGCATTGCCGCCGAAGGTGAGCAAACCAATGACGTTTTCGGGGTTGCGTTGGATGAGGGCTTCGCAAAGGAGGGAGCAGGCTTCCTGGACAGCCATGATACGGTTGGGACTATAGTCGCCGTTGCGCATGTAATCAGAGGAGTCAATGCAGAGGAAAGTTGTTAATGCCAATACAGGCCTGGTAATAAACCAGCATACAATAATAAATAATGATTTTTTCATAGCTTACTCCGGAAGGAAGTCTTGTTTTCTGAGCCTCTCCCTCACTTATTTTTGAATTTCTCACCGTTCCAGCAGGTTTTATCAATGGTTACATTGTCTGTGGAGGGGCGCTGTCATCACGTACTTTCATCACTTGCATGAGCTTGTTTTTAGCCATGAAACACCTCTTACAGGCTGAAAGTCGCCGTGGCTAGTTTAGACAAAAAACGGCTGATCCATTCATTAATATGCATGAATCACTCAGTGTTAAACGATTGTTTCTTTATGCTGTTTGAATGGCTATGATGCTGGGCATTATTACTAGAAGATTTGAGCATGTATCCATTCATTCGACTCCTGACCACTCTCCGCAGGGCCAACAAAGCCCCCAAAATTTCTGTTGACGCCATCAGTGAGAATCGCTTTCGCTGTATGCCATGGGATTTAGATCTGTTCATGGAAATGAATAATGGTCGGGTTTTGACGCTGTTCGATCTGGGCCGGTTTACTCTTTCTATTCAGAGCGGGCTGTCTGCTGTCCTTAAAAGGGAGAAATGGGGATTGGTGGTGGCAGGCAGTACCACTCGTTATCGAAAGCGGGTCCGAATGTTCGACAAAGTGACTACGTACACCCAGGTGACCGCGATGGATGAGCGATGGGTTTATATCATCCAGTCCATGTGGGTGAAAGGTGAACCGGCTTCTTCAGTCCTGTTAAGAACGGCTGTTACCGAGAAGGGCCGGATAGTCGCTACTGAACGCGTCAGAAAAGCCATGGATATGGAAGACTGGTCTCCAGAGCCGGAAGGTTGGGTAAAAGCCTGGATCGAAAGTGAAGATTCGCGTCCCTGGCCTCCTTTGTCAGCCCGCTCTGATAAGGGCTTTTAACTGGAAATATCCCGCTAAAAGCCCCGATGGCTTACTTCAGCAGGAATTTTTCCGGATGCGGCCAGATCTCACTCTCTGGCCGATCAAACTGAATCAACTCAATGAGCGTTCTTCCATCTTTGATGAAAGCTACAGTGACATGTTCTGCAGGAGAGGTGGGCTCAAGAACGACTTCTTTCCCTTTTATGGCTTCCTGAATATCGTCCACCTCAAAGGCAATATGGGGCGTGGTTTTTATAATCTCCGGTAATGTATTGTCTTCATCAAAATTCATCCACTCAACACCATAAGGGGTTTCGAAATACCCGGTGGCATGATGTTTCAGTTTCTCGTTATAGCAATCGTCTGATAGCTTTTCCCGGGTAGGTATCCCGACATGGTGAAAACGAAGTTGCTGCACTTGCTTGCTCTCAACTCTTCTCATTTGTAGTTGCTTGATTCTACTAGGGTATCGAGTGTGATGAACAGTGCGAATGCTTACGATTGATGTGCTCGGGCTATTCCGTCAGTGAGTGATGCTGGCCGCAAAATCATATAAACTGCCCCCATTTCTGACTTAGCCCGGAGAGCCTCCTATGGCGTCTGCCATTGATCATGAAATGATGTCCCGAGCCCTGCAACTGGCACGGAAAGGGTTGTACACCACAATGCCCAATCCCAGGGTTGGTTGTGTGATCGTGAAGGATGGCGTCATTGTTGGTGAAGGCTTTCATGAGCGTTCGGGCGAGCCCCATGCTGAAGTGCATGCTCTGGAAATGGCGGGTGACCGGGCTGAGGGAGCAACAGCCTATGTCACCCTTGAGCCCTGTAGTCATTTTGGAAAAACACCGCCCTGTGCGCAAGCACTGATCAGAGCTCGAGTGGGCAGAGTGGTTGCTGCTATGGAGGACCCTAACCCACTGGTGTCCGGTCGTGGTATGAGCCTGCTAAGTGACGCTGGCATTGAGGTTGAATCGGGTGTTCTTGAGCTTGAAGCGAAAACACTGAACCCAGGCTTTATCAAAAAGATGGTGACTGGACAACCTTATGTCCGGCTGAAGCTGGCCATGAGTCTGGACGGCAGAACGGCCATGGCAAGTGGTGAATCCCAATGGATTACCGGACCCGATGCCCGCAGTGAAGTTCAAAAGCTCCGGGCGCAAAGTTGTGCTGTTATTACGGGTGTTGGCTCTATTCTTCACGATAATTCTTCTTTGACCGTCAGAGCGCAAGAGTTGGGGCTCCCAGATGCTGAAAAACTCGCTCGAAGACAACCACTAAGGGTCGTTCTGGATTCATCTCTGCAAACCCCTGTAGACGCGAAAGTAGTCACCGGGCCCGGAAAGGTTCTGGTTGTCTGCACGGATCAGGCAGAACAGAACCGGCTGGCGCAGCTGGAGGCTGCCGGTGCCGAAGTGATTAGATTGAACCCCGGCAGACAGGTTGATCTGAACGCATTAATGAGCGAACTGGCTCAGAGAGATTGTCAGGAGGTCTTGCTCGAAACAGGGGCGACCCTTGCCGGAGCGGCTGTCAGTGAAGGACTGGTGGATGAGCTGAATATCTTCATGGCCCCAACCTTGATGGGGTCAGCGGCCCGGCCATTGCTGAACCTTCCCTTTCAGTCGATGTCAGAAAAGCTGGCACTGAATATCTCTGATATTCGCGCTATTGGTACTGACTGGCTCCTTAAGGCCACTTTCAAACAGAACACTGACGACTGAGATTCGCTATTCATGTTTACAGGTATTATCGAGGCTGTTGGTAGCCTGCAAAAAGTAGAACCCCGCTCTGGTGATCTGAGGCTAACGGTTAACTCAGGTTGTTTGGATCTTTCAGACGTAAAACTCGGTGACAGCATTGCCACCAATGGTGTCTGCCTGACCGTAGTTGAATTGACCGGGCAGGGATATGTGGCTGATGTTTCCCTGGAAACGCTCGAATATTCAACGCTTTCGGGCCTGGCCGTCGGTTCTGCTCTGAATCTGGAAAAAGCTCTGACACCTTCAACCCGGCTGGGTGGTCACCTGGTCAGTGGTCATGTTGATGGTGTTGGTAAAATAGTCTCCATTGAACCTTCGGGGCGTTCAACGGTCTACTGGGTGGAGGCGCCCTCCAATCTGGCCCGGTATATTGCCCACAAGGGATCGATCACGGTAGATGGTGTCAGCCTGACGGTCAACAAGGTGGACGGCTGTCGCTTTGCCCTGAACATCGTGCCTCATACTCAGCAGGAAACCATTATTACCGGCTATCGGGCAGGAACAGAAATCAATCTGGAAGTGGATGTGCTGGCCCGGTATCTGGAAAGGCTGATGGACCCCAGCCTCAGGGAAGAGAGCCCATCGGCTCCTGTCAGTCTGACCGCCGGTTTTCTTGCCGAACATGGCTTTATGAAGTGATCGCTTCCAGCTTGGGTATGAAACCGTTAGAATACGCCGGTTTCGCATACCGGATGTATAGAAAACACACACGGGGGTGTTATGCAGCTTAACTCCATCGAAGAGATTATTGAGGATATCCGCCTCGGAAGACCTGTCATCCTGATGGATGATGAAGATCGTGAAAACGAAGGTGACCTGATAATCGCTGCTGAGAAGATCACTCCTGAGATCGTGAATTTCATGGCCCGTGAAGCCAGAGGTTTGCTATGCCTGACTCTGACCGGAGAACGCTGCGATTTTCTGGGACTGCCACCGATGGTGACTTCGGAAGACAATTCATCGGGCTTTGGTACACCCTTTACCGTTTCCATAGAAGCGGCAGAAGGGGTAACAACAGGTATTTCGGCCCATGACCGGGCAAGAACGATTCGGGTAGCCGCGGATCCTCTGACTCGCCCCGGCGATATTGTTCAGCCAGGTCACGTGTTCCCATTGAGAGCCCAGCCTGGCGGTGTACTCAGCCGTGCGGGTCATACTGAAGCCGGTTGTGATCTGGCCCGTCTGGCCGGACTGACGCCGGCAGCCGCTATTATTGAGATCATGAATGAAGACGGCACCATGGCTCGTCGTCCTGATCTGGAAGTGTTTGCCAAAGAGCATGATCTGAAAATCGGCACCATCGCCGATCTGATCAACTACCGAATCCTGAATGAGAAAACCGTCGAAAAGCTAGAGCGGCGCTCTCTGGATACCGATTTTGGCCAGTTTGATATGACGGCCTACAAGGATTCCATCAGCGGTGCGACGCACATTGCCCTGACCAAGGGCTATATTACACCGAACTCACCGGCGCTGGTGCGAGTTCATGCTATGGAACCTTTTCGTGATCTGCTGTCGGCACATCCTGAAAACGGTAAATCCAGCTGGCCACTGCACAAAGCAATGGCCAAGGTCGCCAGTGAGGGGCGTGGCGTGATTGTGTTGCTCGACTCCGAGTCGAGGCTTGATCTGGGCGGGGCCCTGGAAAAGTTCTCGGAAGGCAAGAGTAACAGCAACGGTATGTCCGGCGCGTATCTGACCATAGGCACTGGTTCACAGATTCTGCGTGATCTGGGAGTGGGTAAAATGCGCCTGCTTAGCTCACCGATTCGCTTCGCGGCCCTGTCCGGATTTGATCTGGAAATTGTTGAATATATTCCGTGTGAAGACTGATTGTCAGAGCACATTGTTGTAAGTGCAACAGACACAAAGATTTATTGAGGAAAACGCAATGTCACTGCAAACCATCGAAGGTACTCTGCAGGCAAATGGCGGCAAGTATGCGATCGTTGTTGGCCGCTGGAATGCCTTTGTTGTAGAAAGTCTGCTCAATGCTGCTGTGGACAGTTTGACCCGTCACGGTGTTGCGGAACAGGATATCACTATCGTCCGGTGCCCGGGCGCGTTCGAAATTCCACTGACGGTTAAGAAAGTTGCCAAAACCCAACGCTTCGACGCCATTATTGCCCTGGGTGCTGTCATTCGTGGTGGCACACCACACTTTGAATTCGTTGCTAACGAATGTGTGAAAGGCCTTTCCCACGTGAATCTGGACGAAGAAATTCCAGTGAGTTTCGGTGTTCTGACCGTAGATACCATCGAGCAGGCTATCGAGCGTTCCGGTACCAAAGCGGGTAACAAGGGTGAAGAGGCTGCCATGGCGGCTTTCGAAATGGTATCCCTGCTCAAGAAACTGGAGGCCTGAGTTGTCTACTGAGAAGCAGGAAGCCGGGCAGAAATCTGCCCCGCGTCCAAAACCATCTGCCCGTCGTCGTGCACGTCAACTGGCGTTGCAGGCGTTATACCAGTGGCAGATGTCCCAGGCATCCATCACCCAGATTGAAATGCAGTTTCGTGCGGACAACGATTTCAGCAAGGTGGACGACGGCTATTTTCACATGCTGCTGACCGGGATTGCCCGTGAAGCCAGTCGACTGGATGACGCCATGTCGCCACTGCTGGATCGTCCTATCGCACAATTGGACCCGGTTGAAATGTCGGCCCTTCGCATTGGTTGCTATGAACTCATGAACCGCTCCGATGTCCCGTACCGTGTTGTCATCAACGAAGCGATTGAGTTGGTTAAGCGTTTTGGTGCCCAGGATTCTCACCGTTACATCAACGGCATCCTGGACAAGCTGGCACCCCGTGTTCGCCCTGATGAAGTGCGCAACTTCCGTCGGAAGTAGTCGGTTTTCGATCAGGAGATAATGCTATTCTCTCCTGATCTGTTAACCCGCATTGCAGCGCGTTAAACTCGTATTTTAGCTTGGCTGGAACCTCACATGGCGCTTGGCGAATTTGATCTGATTCGCAGTTTCTTCGATCGTCCGGGTCTTCGATCGTCATCAACTGATGTCGTTGGTATAGGCGACGATTGTGCACTTCTGTCTCTTCAACCCGGTCAGCAACTGGCCCAGTCTCTGGATACGCTGGTTGAAGGCATTCACTTCCCGAAAAACTGTGACCCCTATCTGCTGGGTTATCGTGCGTTGGCCGTTAATCTCAGTGATCTCGCTGCTATGGGGGCAAAACCCCACAGCTTTATGCTGGGTTTGACCATGCCAGAATCGAATGATACCTGGCTTCAGTCGTTTTCTGACGGTTTGGCAGAGCTGGCGTCAATCCACCAGATAGGGCTGATCGGGGGAGACACCACCCAAGGGCCTTTAACCCTCTCGATACAGGTACAGGGAACATTATCCGGAGCCATTGCGCTACGGCGAAATGGCGCACAAGTCGGGGATCTGATTTATGTCAGCGGTTGTCTTGGGGACGCAGCTGGTGCACTACCTGATGTTTTGCGAGATGAGAACCCAAAGAGTGCTCGCACCCTTGAACAGCGCCATCTGCTGGAGCGCTACTATCGACCGACACCCAGAATCGCATTGGGTCAGTGGTTGCTGGAAAATGGCGCCACGGCTGCTCTGGATATTTCCGATGGTCTCTTGGGCGACCTGGGGCACATTCTCAAAACCAGTCGGGTTGGTGCTGAACTTAATACTTCATCGGTACCCGTCTCCAAAGAGCTGGAAAGTTTGCTGGGTATGGAGAAAGCCACAGAGCTGGCGCTGACCGGTGGTGATGATTATGAGTTGTGTTTTACATGGCCCGATCGGAAAAAGCTACTGCTTCCTGACAGCTTATTGACAGATAATCCTGTAACCTGCATCGGTCGTATAACTTCCGCTCCCGGGCTGGTGGATGCAGAGACGGCACAGCCCCTTTCTCCCCGAGCCTATCAGCACTTTTAGTGACTTCTTTTTTATGAAAGAACATTCTTTCATGGGCTACAGGTACTTATGAGTAAAACACCTTCAGTCTGGAAAAATCCGGTTCACTTTTTTGCCTTTGGTCTGGGTAGTGGTCTGTCGCCTGTCGCGCCGGGAACTTTCGGCACCATAGCGGCCATTCCTTTCTATTTGCTTTTTCAGTACCTGCCGCTGTGGAATTATCTGCTCGTACTGGCTGTCAGCATTGTGTTGGGTGTCTGGCTATGTGGAAAGACCTCTAAAGACCTCGGTGTCCACGACCATCCGGGTATTGTCTGGGATGAGTTCGTCGGTTACTGGATCACTATGCTGGCTGCTCCCAGTGGCTGGGAGTGGGTATTGGCCGGATTTATCCTGTTCCGAATCTTTGATATCTGGAAACCCTGGCCCATCGGTTGGCTGGACAAGAAAGTGCATGGTGGCCTGGGTATTATGATAGACGACATCGTTGCCGGTATTTTTGCGCTTATCTTTCTTCAGGTGATTGCTTATATAGTGCTGTGATGGTTTGCAGCCTGCTGAGTCTCAAAGCCATCAAGTTGACTGAAGGCTTTGAGGGGGTGGGTGTCTTCGAGCAGCATATACAGCATTTTGTCCTTCTTAATAGTTTTTCATGTAAAAGAAATTCAGTATTTTCCAATCCTGAAATGAGCCTGAAGATAGGTATTACCACCTATAATCCAGCTTGTCGTTCATGAACAGTTTTGAACAGGGCCTCTCTGGCTCGTTGAAGTTGTTCCGCAGCTTCATTATCAGTCATTTCTTCAGCCTTTTCCTTCAGCCGCTTCAGTGTGACGCCTTCCCTCAGATACTGCTCAGGCTTGTTCAGCGACAGGAGCTTCTCGTAAGGTGTCATCATGTTTTCGTACCTGTAGATCTTCTTTTCTCTGCCTCTGTCGTCTGTCTTGGTTTCCGGGTAAAAACATGGGCGATGATAGTTCACGTAAGGAGTCAGGTGGTCATGGTCAAACTGGTTAAATGGCTCAGCATAGCATTGTGGAATATGAGCATGCCCCAGCATTTTCCGGATCACTGAACCGTTTTTACTCTCCACCAGGGCGTTGTCATTGCTGTGACGGGAGCGGGATTTGGTCAGTTCTATATGAAGCTTGTTTAACAACTTCGCCACTCTGCGGTTAATGAACTCCGAGCCATTGTCAGAATGAAACTCCCGCAGCTTGAATGGAAAGTCCGCCAGCAGGCTTTCGAGCACCGGCACCAGATATCGTTCGCTGATCTGCTCAACGGTGCAAATCACTTCATATTGGGTCACTCCATCAACAGCATTAATGTGATAAAGCCCCTTCACACCATCTCTGTCACCCTGGTGAACCGTGTCTACACGAATAAAACCGGGGCGTCCCTCAGGGACAGGTTTACGCCGGGTTCCGATGACTGTCTTGGTGGGGTGAGTGCCGTCCTTGTATCTCCTCACACACTCATAGGTGGTTGATTGTCTGAGGTTATACAAGTGAGAGACCGAGATAGTAGCCAGGCGTTCATAACGCTTATCGCCTCCCCTATAGGCTCTTTCACAGATCTTCTTGATGGCAGCGCCGTTCAGATCACTGTGAAGCTGATCGGTGTAGGCAAGCAGTCTGATATCGGCCTTGGTGTAACGGGTCTGGAAACCGTTAATGGTGCGCTGTCTCCGCTTCAGTCCGCCTTGGGTTATGTACTGGTTGATCAGCCGGGTAATCTGGGCTCTTGAGTAACCGGTTGCCACCAACAGGTAACGGCGGACAAGCCCTTTGTCCTCCTTCCCAAGAGAGCGGTACTTGAAATGGCTTAGGTTCAGCTCTATCCAGCGATAGCACTCATCTTTGGAATCCCAACCCGGCTCCAGACAAGAGGCCTGTGAAAGAAGGCTTTGCACGTCCTTCAGTGTTTTGATGAAAGTGGTGTTCATGATGATCTTCATCCTCTCATCATGAACGACAGTGCTGGATTTTACAGGCTCATTTCATGTTGGAAACTGGGCTCCCCTTCAGGCTCATTTCATATTGGAAGAGACTAATTCTTCAAAATACGTTCATATACGTATATAATGTCGGCCAAAGGTATAGTGAAAAGTGGTTCTAAGGACGACCAGACTGGCTTTTGTTATCAATAAAATAAATACAAAATTAAGGGAGTATATTCCTTTGCGTTCCAGTAAAGTTTTGGCGGTTTGTGCATTTGCCGCAGTGATTTCTACATCCGCAACTTCTGTTTTAGCTAAAGACAAGACACCAGGAAGTGGTCCAAATCCATTCTCTGATTGTGGTATTGGTGCTGCATTGTTTCCAACAGTAAAGTGGGCGGCAGTATCAAGTAATATAATTTGGGATATTGGTACAACAGCAGTGACCTCTGCAACTGCCAGCCCTGAAACCTGTAATGGCAAAAATGTTGCAGTAGCTCAGTTTATCATCGACAACTATGACAATTTGGCTGAGGAGACAGCTGAAGGTCAAGGCGAGCACTTGAATGCTATGTTGGAAATTCGAGGCTGCTCAGTAGCTGCACGTCAGGCCATTACTGGTGCTATTCGTCAGGAAATGACTTCTTTTGTTGCTCTGCCTTCCTATTCCTCTGCTGATGACGCGAAAAAGTCTGCTTATTACTACCAGGCGGTGATGTCTGGGGTTGCCCGTAATTCAGCCAGTTGCGCAGCCTGACGCAGTTTCAGGGTCAGCTGCCTGTGCTGACCCTTTCGTTCTTACATGGTTGATGCAGAGTAGTACCTTGATCAATAGATTTTTTAGTTATTTTCTTCTAATGGCCGTTTGGACTTTCAATAGCGTTCAGGCAGATGATGTTGAATATTTGATTGACCATGCAAACAATTTAAAACTTTCCCAAATGCGCACCTGGCATCGCTTAATCGCATATGAGAAAGGATTGCTCCCGGGTTCACGGCTGCAAAGCGCTGTTCTGAATGAAGATTACTTTTTGTCCCCTTCTGGAAAATATGATCCTGAGTCAGAGCTCAGGGAGACAGTATTAGCGATGGTAAAACCTGAAATAGAAGGTTTTGATCATGCTCAGTGTCGATTTCCGGCAAGATATCTTTTTCTCAAAAGTCATTTGGGTGAGCGTTTTACTGATTTTCCTGAAATTAATTGCCTTGAATATAAAGCTTGGCGAGAAGAAGATAGTGTTGAGTCTCTTAGTGTGATATTTGCATCGGGTTATTTGGGTAATCCAGCATCATATTATGGGCATACTTTTCTGAAAGCAAATGGTTCAGGTGGCTCAAGGCTTCTGGATAGCAGCATAAATTTTGGTGCTGATTTCTCTCGAGAAGATGGACCTGTTAAATATATACTCAGTGGCTTGTTTGGTTGGTATGAGGGGTCGTTCACAGATAGTGAATACTATCTGCACAACCAGAATTATCGTGAATTAGAGTTGCGTAATCTCTGGGAATATCAGTTGAATCTGGAGCCTGAAGAGCTGGATATGGTTTTGGCTCATATTTGGGAGCTTAAGGGTCGTTCGTTTACTTACTACTTTGCAAATAAAAACTGTTCTTATCGATTAGGCGAATTGCTCGAAGTAGTTGAAGACTTTACAGTGAATCCAGATAATGCCTTCTGGATAATGCCTCAATCTCAGGTTCAGCAACTTTCACAAATGCCCCCATCTGGACGACAGCAGATCAGTGATATTCGTTTCTGGCCATCGCGTCAGGAGCGTTTGAGTGGCCGATATTTCAAACTTAATGATGCTGCAAAGGTTGTTGTTAATGAGAGTGTTGATCAAAGACAACTCAAGCGAAGTGGTGGATATCTTGAGTTATCACTGGACGATAAATATCAGGCTTTGGACACCCTTTTAGATTATTACCGTTTCCTGGCCCTTGAAGAGGGTGAAGAGGCAGTGGCTGAGCCATATCGCGAAATTCTGTCAGAGAGATATCAACTTCCGCCTGTTCGCAGTCAATCTGTTTCCTGGCCTGAAGAATCTCCTGATGAAGGAAGAAGGCCAAGTCTTATACAGGTTGGAATATTGAGTAATAAAGAGCTTGGCAGTGGCTATTCTTTGACTCTGCGGCCTGCTTATTATGATGCTCTGGATTCGGCGGCTCAGCATGTTCCCTATGCTGGACTTAGCATGCTGAAGACGCAATTAGCGAGTTTTAATGGGGAGCTTAAGCTGCGCTCGCTGGATCTGGTGAGTATTGAAAACGTAAGGCCAGAAGCGACCGGTTTGCACGGAGATAAGCCTGTGGCATGGAGATTAAGGGGCGGTTGGCAGCCAGCTACGCAAGAATGCTGGAGCGACTGCCTCCAGTTTAAGCTTGAAGCAGACAAAGGTTATGTCTGGTCGCCATTATCAGGACTTGCGCTTTCAGGTTATTTAGGGGGGGCAATTCAGGATAATATACAGCGACAGGGAAATGTAGAGTTCAGAGGGACTGTTTCGATGGTTTATGAGTTTCCTTACGGGCTCCGCGGGTTGGCTGAATATCGACGTAGCTATCTGCCTGATGCAAACGGAGTCAGTAAGGAGAAAGAACAGTATCTATTACAAGCTCGTATGGCTTTGGCAAGAAACTGGGACCTTAGATTGGGTTATGAGAAAAGTAAAGTTGGGCAATGGTCCTTGAATCTTGGATACTATTTCTACTGAATTAATTGGCTCACAAATAATGTCTTTGATTAAGTTAAAGTAGTGCATTCATATCCAAGTGGTAGCCTTGTTTAAGGAATGCAGGTTCTGCCACTTGTTTCCCCCGATGATCAATCTCATTACAGTCCGGCTGTCCATTTCCTGAAAGAGTGTTAACACCAAGGGCTAACTACCAAGTGACTTTGACGTTTTTAATCGCCCGGGGAAATTGACTCCATTGCCTTGCTCGCAAAGGCGTCAATCCACAATAAAAATATGATCTCCGCTTATGCGGAGATGATGGTTTAAGAACACTTCTGAACTTGTGTACTTTCGCGATAGATTCCTGAAAATGGAAAAAGACCACAACCTGAAGCTGATTAATAAGACTTTTTAGTCATCATCCGAATGTCAGAATCTATGGGTAACTGAAAGTCCACAGTGGACAGTACAATATTATCCACTGTATCTATCAGACGAGCGTTGATGTAAACGGTCTGACTGCCAAGCGCATAGGTTCCAGTTAAAATTGCATCTGCGTTGTAATCTTTGCTGATAGCGGCAAGTTGGCGAGATAAAGTAAATTCGCCCCCTCGTTCATTACTGATAAAAACACTGTTTCGCATTTTGATTTCAATCAGTTCGTAACCCCGGTCAGAAAGTCTTGATGAAAGTTGCTCAGATAAAATTCTTCCCAGTGTTGAGGTAGCACTCAAACTATCGATATCGGCCAGACTGGTTGACAAAATGGTGGAACCTTCCGGTAATAAGTCACTGGCTTTGGAGTGTAAAGTTGCAGCCGCAATGTTACTGATTCCAACCAGATCTATGCGCGGTGGCTCTTCGTAAACGGGTTGGCTTTCACAAGCTGCCAAGAAGACAGAAACCAGTAGGATAGACAATCGGATAAATATGGCTTTCATCTCACAAACCTCCCGGAACTTCTTTATCTGTCAAACTAACAGAACCTGGTGTTTTGAACTGCTTAATAGATTGATCCGTTATGTAGTAAATATGGGTTTCTGAAAACTGGATACTATTGCCTTCCATAACTCTTGTTGTCACAGCAATTTCAGTGTTTGTCCGACTGGGTTCACTGCTCATATATTCAGCCGCTACGACCGCAGGGATCACCCCGTAACCTTTGGTTTTAACGATAAACCAGGCACTTGCAAGTCCGATAGACATTGGGAATCCGGTGCCTTTGTCCCTGTCATTGGGATGACGAACAACATCGACATCAATTTCCAGCTCTGAAAAAGTGGGTGAAGAGGAAAGATTGACATCCACATCTTTTTTGACCAGCTCACTGACCAGTTGCTTTGAAAATACTTTTGAAAAATCAGTGTTATAACGACTTTCATCAATGTAAAGAGACTTACCGAGCAAATCCCCATCCTGTGTCAACTGGTCTGAAAGGTGATCCGCGATCACTCCCCAATGTTGAGCAGACTGGAGTTTTGCCTGAGAGGTTTGAATGACATTGTTGGCTTGAGGGAGTGGACTACAGGCCGTTATGCCCAGCAGTGAAAACAATAGCGGTAGATAATAGTACTTTCTCATGTCTCTTTAGATTCTTCTTTATTAGGCGACATATGGGCGACTAACTCTACCTGATCTGAACTCCTGTGTCTCTTGGTTTGTACGAATAAATACTTATGCGGCCTGAGATTTCTTTTTCGTTTTTTGGTGCTTATACGACAATGGAAATTATAGGTGTATCAGGTCTCATACCAGCGACTTGACCCCAATGTCTGACGTGCTCAAGATAGAGCCTAAACGGAATTGGGCTAGAACCCACCATGAGCGATCAAAATAATCTTTTATCGCCTTTGGTGGTGAAAGATTATTTAAGGTAATAAAAAAATAGAATGAAATCCGTCTTTGCTTGTTGGTTCTTTACCAGCCTCTTGTTGTTTTTTTCTTCGCTTTCCCATGCTGTCGATGTCAGGGTGGTAGCCCTGTTTCCAGACAAAGCTCTGGTATTCATTGATGGTGAACGTCAATTTCTTAAGGTCGGTCAAGAACCGGTGAAAGGCGTCAGACTGATTGATGCCAGCAGTCGAAAAGCCCGGGTTGAAATCAATGGCGTGGCGAAAGATTATTTTCTCAGTCGTGATATGGGGGATGGCATTCAATCGCCAGAGCTTTTGATATTTCGAATCAACAGAAACAATGATGGGCAGTACCTTGCCCAAAGTGTTATTAACAATAACCCGGTCCAGGTGTTGGTCGATACCGGAGCAAATGTTGTGGCTATCAATAGTGCCACGGCTGAACGGCTTGGCATCCGCTACAAAAGTGGCAGTCCGGTTCGTGTTGAAACTGCCAGTGGTGTGGTCAGAGGTTTTCGGGTGATGCTGAATTTCGTGGCAATCGGTGGCATACGGGTTGCTAATGTTGAAGCCACCGTCATTGAAGGCAGCAGGCCTGAAAACGTGCTACTGGGCATGAGCTATCTCAAGCATATCCGATTCAGTGAAGAAGGCGGGGTCATGACACTGCAGGCTCCTTATTAGCTCGCCTGTAACATCTTGTACTGTTACAATTCCATCGCACGACTGTCTTAAGGAGTAGTGAGTGTCTGTTCGTTACGTTGCAGAGTCTCGCTTGCCCACCCCTTTCGGTGAGTTCATCATGCATGGATTTGAAGAGAGTGGCACTGGCAAGGAGCATCTGGCTCTCACCATGGGGGATGTGAGCCAGGGTGGTCCCGTTCTGGCGCGGGTCCATTCAGAGTGTCTGACCGGAGACGCTCTTTTCAGCATGCGCTGTGATTGCGGTCCCCAGCTTGAGGCAGCCATGCGCAAGATTGCCGAAGCTGGTCGCGGGGTTATTCTCTATCTGCGTCAGGAAGGCCGTGGCATTGGTTTGATGAACAAAGTCCGGGCCTATCAGCTTCAGGACACGGGTCTGGATACTGTAGAAGCCAATGAAGAGCTGGGTTTCGCCGCTGACTTGCGCAAATACGATATGTGCAAGACCATGCTGGATCACCTGGGGGTTACACAACTAGTACTGATGACCAACAACCCAAAGAAGGTGGAAGCCCTGGCCCGTCAGGGGGTTGATGTTGTTCATCGTCAGCCCCATCAGACCGGGCAGAATCCCCACAATGAGAAGTACCTGACCACCAAGGTCTGGAAGCTCGGGCATTTGTACGATACCGCGTAATACTTGAGCCGGAGCCAGGTGCGACCTGTTACTGGCTCTTCATGTATTTTGCTTGAAATGAGTTCATCTCCTTCCCTGATAATCCCTTTATCCTATTGTGTGCAGCTTGGCGCGCGCGATTTCCTGAAGGAAACCAGAGCGGGTTCGGTATGCCGGATCAGCTTCCACCAACCTGTCGATCTTCCGCAACATTATGAGCGTGAAGGTCTGCTAATGCCCCACACTCGATCAGAGAATGGCTATCGATGGTATGGGCAGAATGAAATCAAACGTCTTGAAGCGATCATGGCTTACCGTGCTTTCGGCACACCGGTCAGCAATATTGTGCGACTTCTCGACGGTGAAGACGATAGGGAGCAAGAACGCATTTTGCGTGGCCAGCTGCTGGCTCTTGAGCATGAGATTCAGAAGTTGCGCCAGCAGCAAAAAGCCACTGTATTGCTGCTTAAACAACCTTTATTACTGGAGCAAAATATGGTCAACAAAGATCGTTGGGTAGAAATTATGAAAGCGGCCGGGTTCAGCGAGGAGGATATGAAAAGCTGGCATCAGCAGTTTGAAAAAATGGAGCCGCAGGCGCATCAGGAATTTCTGGAGTCACTGGGCATTGATAAAGAGGAGATCGATAAAATCCGCGGCTGGTCCAGACAGCCCTAAAAACCTATAGACTTTCCATCCGGTCCACTGATAATAGCTTTTGCCGTGACATCTGGCGATTTAAGAATATGAGGTCAGCTATGGGGATTTTTGAACGCTATCTCAGCCTTTGGGTTGCTTTGGGCATATTTGCAGGGCTTTTTGGTGGACTGCAATTTCCAGAATTCTTTGAGGCTCTTGGCCAATGGCAATACGCCAGCATTAATCTGGTTATCGCGGTACTGATCTGGCTGATGATCTATCCAATGATGATGCAGGTGGATTTCTCTGCCATTAAAAACGTTCATCGTCGTTCAAAAGGGTTGATCATCACCGTCACTATTAACTGGTTGATCAAGCCCTTCACCATGGCACTGCTGGCCGTATTGTTTATTCGCTATGTTTTTGGCGACTGGATCAGTCCTGAGCTGGGTAAAGAGTATACTGCCGGTATGATTCTACTGGGTGTCGCACCCTGTACTGCCATGGTTTTTGTCTGGAGTCAGTTGACCAGGGGAGACCCTAACTACACTCTGGTTCAGGTCGCCATCAATGACCTGATCATGCTCATTGCGTTTGCTCCCCTTGCCGCCTTTTTGCTGGGAGTAACAGAGGTATTTGTACCCTGGAATACCCTGTTTCTGTCCGTCGGACTGTTTGTGGTGATACCAGTGCTTGCAGGCTGGTTGACCCGAAAAGCTGTTCGCAGCGAACAAGCACTGAGTCTATTTCTGACAGGCATCAAGCCCTTTTCGATCATTGGGTTAATTGGCACAGTCATTCTTCTGTTTGGGATTCAGGCCAACACGATTATTGCCCATCCCCTGGATATCTTCCTGATTGCCATACCCCTGATCATCCAGACCTATCTGATTTTTGCCATCACCTATTTATGGATGAAGAAGTGGAAGCAACCCCATAACATTGCCTCACCTGGTGCAATGATTGGTGCCTCCAACTTTTTTGAACTGGCTGTTGCCGTGGCCATCAGTCTTTTTGGACTGAATTCCGGGGCCGCTTTGGCAACGGTTGTGGGTGTTTTGGTGGAAGTGCCGGTGATGTTGTCACTGGTTGCCTATGCTAATCGAACACGACAGTCATTCACTGAACGGGAGTCTTCCTGATCAGTGACTTTCGAATCGCAGACACCCCGGATTTTCAGAGGCAATGGCTATCAATAAAGTGTTCAGGAGATTCAGGATAGTCATATATAGCGATTTCAGTTTGTGGCTGAAGGCATTAGAATAGCGCCAATTTAAAACAGACTGGATCTTCGGAGCCCTGATTCCTATGTCCTCACGTCGTGAGCTAGCCAATGCCATCCGCGCCCTGAGTATGGACGCTGTACAGAAAGCCAAGTCCGGACACCCCGGTGCCCCAATGGGTATGGCTGATATTGCTGAAGTATTGTGGCGTGATTATCTGAATCACAACCCGGTTAACCCTCAGTGGGCTGACCGGGACCGTTTTGTTCTGTCCAACGGTCACGGCTCCATGCTGCTTTACTCTTTGCTGCATTTGAGCGGTTACGATGTGTCTGTTGAAGACCTCAAGAACTTCCGTCAGTTGCACTCCAAAACCGCAGGCCACCCTGAGTACGGTTACGCTCCGGGCATCGAGACTACTACCGGTCCTCTGGGTCAGGGTATTGCCAATGCCGTGGGTATGGCAGTTGCCGAAAAGACTTTGGCGGCTCAGTTCAACCGGGAAGGTCACAACATTGTTGACCACCACACCTATGTCTTCATGGGTGATGGCTGCATGATGGAAGGTATTTCCCATGAGGTGTGCTCTCTGGCAGGCACTCTGGAGCTGGGTAAACTGATCGTTTTCTACGACGACAATGGTATCTCCATTGATGGCGAAGTAGAAGGCTGGTTCACCGACGACACCGTGCAGCGTTTCGAAGCCTACAACTGGCACGTTGTTCCAAATGTTGACGGTCATGACCCTGAAGCAATACGTGTTGCTATCGAAGCAGGCCGTGCGGAAAAAACCAAACCTACTCTGATCTGCTGCAAGACTGTCATCGGTTTTGGTTCTCCCAACAAGGAAGGCAAGGAAGAGTGTCATGGTGCCCCCCTGGGTGACGAAGAGATCAAATTAACCCGTGAGCGTCTGGGTTGGGAACATCCTGCTTTTGAAATCCCGTCCGACATCTACAGCCATTGGGATGCCAAAGAAACCGGTACCGCTAAAGAAACCGTATGGAACGAAAAGTTTGCTGCTTACCAGTCTGCTCACCCTGAACTGGCGGCTGAATTTGTTCGTCGTCAGAAAGGCGAACTCCCTGCTGACTTCTCTGCCAAGGCAGATGACTTCATTAAGTCCTGTCAGGCAGAAGGCGAGAAAGTCGCCAGTCGTAAGGCTTCCCAGAACACCCTGAATGCTTTTGGTCCGCTGTTGCCAGAACTGCTGGGTGGTTCTGCTGATCTGGCGGGCTCCAACCTGACTCTGTGGAGTGGTTCCAAAGGCGTTAAGCCTGCTGACGCCACTGGTAACTACGTGTTCTACGGCGTCCGTGAATTCGGCATGACCGCCATGATGAACGGTATCGCCTTGCACGGTGGTTTCGTACCTTACGGTGCAACCTTCCTGGTCTTCATGGAATACGCCTGTAACGCTGTGCGCATGGCGGCTCTGATGAAGCAGCGCAGTATTCTGGTTTATACTCACGACTCTATTGGTCTGGGTGAAGACGGTCCCACACACCAGCCAGTAGAACAGATTGCCAGCCTGCGCCTGACGCCTAACGTGAATGCATGGCGTCCTTGTGACACCGTTGAATCGGCGGTGGCCTGGAAACATGCGATCGAGCGTGAAGATGGCCCCAGTGCACTGATCTTCTCCCGTCAGGGTCTGCCCTGTATGCATCGTGAAGCTGATCAGGTAGTGGACATTGCCCGTGGTGGTTATGTACTGAAGGATTCCGAAGGTACTCCTGAACTGATCCTGATTGCTACCGGTTCTGAAGTGGAACTGGCCATGAACGCTGAAGCTGCCCTGACCGCTCAGGGCCGTAAGGTCCGCGTTGTATCCATGCCATCCACTGAGGTTTTCGATGCTCAGGATGCGCAATACAAGCAGATGGTTTTGCCTCTTGAAGTCCCTGCCCGTATCGCGATTGAAGCCGCTGCGGCTGACTTCTGGTACAAGTACGTTGGCCTGGACGGACGGGTCATCGGCATGACCACTTTCGGTGAGTCTGCACCGGCCGGTGATCTCTTTCCATACTTTGGGTTTACTGTAGAAAATATTGTTGCTGCCGCTGAAGAGATTCTGGACTGATAGCAACAACAGGGAACCTGACGCCCTGAATGGCTTTTAAAAGCCTGCGAAAAAACGGCAGATGGTTGATATCAACTGCCGTTTTTTAATTCTATCTATAAGAAGAGATATGTCGTTTTAATTCTGGAACCTTAAACCAGGTTTGACTGCCATTAAAAATGGATCGAGATAAATAGGTTTTCAATTGTTCAATATTTTCAATGGTTAATTTTTTCATAAAAGCTTGTTTTTTTGGTCCGGTTTTTCCCGGGAATAAATGTGAAGCCAGATCCTTTAAAACTGAGGGATTATCAGAGAAAATGATATTGAGAAGTCTCTTCTGAGAGTCATCTAATTCTTTATTTATGTCATCAAGCGTTGCGGGTGCACAATTTGCACGACGAACTTCGCGGAGCGTTTCCAAGATCTCACCAATTTCATCATCAAGCTCTGATGGCAGTATAATCTCTTTTTGCATTGTTCTGGCTGATCTTTTTTCTTCGGTGTGTAAACCTTTTTGATTCAGGTTTTTAACTCTGTTGATTATTTTGTTTTTTTGTTTTTCGGTTGCTATTTCTACGTCTGACTTGCTGAAGTCTATTTCAGAGTCTTGCTTGTTTTTATCGTAATCGAATAGCAGCTCTTCCCCCGGTTTTATATCGCTTATAGCGACAACCACTAGCTGAATACTGTCCTGATTCCCCCATTCTACCGTATCACTGCCTGAACAGCGGATCATGACATTGGGTTCCTTGGAGTGATTCAGGAATCGGATATCCTTCTTACCGTCACGGCCAATTTCAATGGCCGGTCTGCCAGATTTTGCAATAAAAGCACCCGACCAGGCGACATAGGAGTCGTTTTCCGGGAAATCGATCTGATTGCCCATATCCTTCATCGTAAAGACATGATATTTGCCAGTATGAAAATTACGGATTCTGTAAACCAGCGGTCCATCGTAGTGACATACTTCCTCATCCTTTTTAAAGCTCCGGGTAGCAATGACACCGGTACCGTGTACCACGCCTTCTGTTGAACTTTTTATACCGGGAGTGGTGAATGATTCAGTCCCTGGCGATGTTGGTGTCGATGCTCTTTCTGAAGCCGGAGATTCAGGGGAATACATTGCTCCTTGTCCATCAGCAGCAGGATTTCCACCATTCTGAGTAAAACGTAGAAGTTCAGAGGATATCAAGTCCTTAAAAGATGACAGGCTTTTTATGATTTTTGAATAATTTTCTCCGGGAACTACTCTGGTCCTTCTGGCTTTTAAAAGATCCATTGAATGTTTAAATATCGTCTCCGTCGCATCAAAACAACCATGCTTGCAACTGGATGGCAGAGATTTCTCGGCTACCTCGCTTTCTTCAACTTGCCGTAAGCATGATTTTTTTGCCGGGGGAGCAGCCGTGTCCACTTCGTCAAATCGACGTAACCTTGGCATTTGGCCAAGCCCAGATCCAGTGGGTTGCATTGTCATATCCTCCATGGTTCTATTTGGTATTCCAATTTTTTGACCGTAAGGACAGTTTTAAGTTCAAAAGGTGACTACTTCCCGTATTTGGATTCGAGATAATCCAAGAATTTACGTTTAAGCTTTTCACGATTAAAAGTAAAAGTGTATCCCTCAGAGCCCACTGCCTGATAACGCACTCTATCAGGTTCTGCATCTTCAAAAGATGGCAGATTCCTTTCTCTACGAGCGTTTTGTAATAAAACTATGATTTTCGAGCACAAATCTTGATTGTACCCGTTATAAGCGAAATTAATAGCATTAACACCATTGTTAGCTTCATCAAGAATTTGAGGGTTAGCTCCCCAGACTAATAATTGTTCCACTACATTTGCATGCCCTTTCATGGTTGCAAGCATGAGTACTGTTCGCCCATTAGTCCCATTAGTTAATTCAAATGTCTGGTCTAATTGTTCCTGATTGACGAACAGAGCCTTAACTAAATCCAGTTTTCCGAATCTGCATGCAAGAGCAAAAGGCGTAATAGCAGGGTAAAAAAGGTTCTCATCAATTGAAAATACGCCTGTGCACTTGGCAAGTTCATCGGCCCCATACTCGGATATCAGGCTTTTAGCTTTTTCAATATCAGCATCAGTATTATCAGCGTCTGTAATTATCTTGAAAAGCCTCTCAACAATACGCTCCAGTTTGTCACGATCTGTCGAGATAGCCATAGCATCTCTTTTCATCATTTTGCACGGTACAGCTTCGGCGCCCGGGTCATCAGTGTTTGACCTTACCTGTGCTTTGGAGCTATGCCAACAATTATTTGGAGTAGCTTCATCTGAAGCTGTAACCTGGGAAGAGGCTTCAACCTTGCGTTCCACGACGGGAGAATAATGTACTTTATTATCATTTTCTTGTGAAGTTATTTGTGACTGTGGACCAATGGTTGTGACACCGGCACCTGTAAAAGTCGCATCACTCTTATCTTGTGCAACGGCATGAGTCATTTCATTTAGACGTCGTGGCTGAGTGCCAGCCTTTGGGATATCCATATTTAAACACCTCCGTATTTAATATTGTGATTGAAAACAACCATGTCATTTAACATTACAATTGCTCTGACAATATTAATTAACCAAGGTTCCTAAGTTTTCTTCTAATATTTAGAAAAACGAAAATTGCTAAAAAAGACGGGGTCTGTAGATCAATGGAGCTGAATTAAGCCGTTAATTTCTCCATAGCGAGAGCTATCACATTCAGGCATTAACCGGAATAGACCCAAGGAAGGGTCACGGATTATACACCCATGACTATTCCTTGGATAAAGATTCGAGAAGACTCGGGTTTGTAGAACGGAGAGTAGAACGGAAAAGTGCGTGAAGAACCGGGTCTCCATCACAGATTATAGCGAAAGCAACGGGGTTTACAGATAGGAATTTTTCAAGAAGTTCCGGGCGTTCAGAAAGAATTCCTGTAAAGTCACAATAATGATTATCTTCCCCAGTATCTGTAATGTAATCATTAATAAGAGCGGGTTCTTTAAAAGGCGGTAGACCCCTTTCATTACGATAGTCTATTAATAAATCTCTGATTTTAATGCATAATCCTGGATTGTTCGCGTTAAAACCTAAATTAAGACGATCAACACAATTGTTATCTTCATCAAGAATTAGAACATTAGCTCCCCATGTTAACAATTGCTCCACTACATTGGCATGACCATGAATAACTGCAAGCATGAGTGCTGTACGTCCATTAGTCCCATTTTCTATATCAAATGTCTGGTTTAATTGTTCCTGATTCACGTACAGAGCCTTGACTAAATCCAGCTTACCGAATCTGCATGCAAGAGCAAAATGTGTAATAGCAGGATAAGATCTGGTGGTATTTACATGAAAAGAAAATGGGACTGTATACTTGGCAAGTTCATCGGCCCCATACTCGGATACTAACCTTACGGCTTCAGAAGTATCAGCATCAGTGCTATCAGGGTCTGTAATCACTTTAGCAAGGCTCTCTGCAAAACGTTCAAAGCTGACACGTCCGCCAGAGATAGCCATAGCATCACTTTTCATTATTTTGCACAGTTGAGATACGGTGTCTGAGCCATCAGCCAATGGCCTTTTCTGTGCGTTTAAACTATCCCTACTATCGCTTTGAGCCGCTTCATCTGATTGAGCGTACGCGCTAATATTACGATCCACGATGAAAGGGGCAGAGTCTTGGGGATAACTTTCTTGTAAAGTTGTTTGCCGTGGTAGCCCTGTCTTTGCGGCAATGTCACTCATAAAAGCACTAACTTTCTTATCTCGTGTAACTACAGTAGTCATATCACCATAACATAATGGCTGAGTGCCAGTTTTTGATATATCCATATTTTAATAACTCCTTGATTTATTTTTATGTAAACATGCTTTGGAATTTCATTACATAGTTACTCAGACAGCGCTAATCAGCCAAAGTTCCTTTTTACTTTGGCAAAAACGCTAATTTCTCAAAAAGAGTGGGATAACATGCTAACAAGCCATGTCCTGACGCCAAGATATCCTTGGCAACGTTAATCCTGACCACAGGCAAGACATTTAAAAACCTTCCTGTGACTTATGGCTGTCTTCATTTTGTAGATCAATGTCACTGACTTAAGGCGTTAATCTCTTCATAGCAAGGGCTATTAAATTCAGGAACTAACCGCAATAAATCCAAGGAATAGTCATGGGTTATGACCCCATGACTATTCCTTGGATAAAGATTCGAGAAGATCCGGGTTTTTAGAAAGGAGGAGTTCCATAAGCTCCGGGCTTTCACGACGAATATGACTGAGAAAACCCGGTTTTTCAGAAAAGAATCTTTCAAGTAATTCCGGGTATTTAATAACGAGGTATGACAAAAACTGTGGGCTTTCACCAGCGAGTTGACTCAGAAAACCCGGGTTATCAGAAATGAATTTTTCAAGAAATTCCGGATGTTCAGAAAAGAATTCCGGAATGTTAACAGAAATCACCCTTTTCTCAGTACCTTCAATGTAATAACCACTCATAGCGGGTTCTTCAAGAGGTGGTAGATTCCTTTCTTTGCGATAGTCTGCTAATAATTCTCTGATTTCAATGTATGAATCAGGCCTGCCTGCGTTATGAGCTGAATTAAGATGCTCGGCAAACCTGTTATCTTCATTAAGAATTAGAGGATCAGCCCCCAAGTCTAATAAATACTTCACTACATTTGCATGGCCATGAATAACTGCAAGCATGATTGCTGTATTTCCATTAGTCCCATTTTCCATATCAAATGTCTGGTTTAATTGTTCCTGATTCACGTACAGAGCCTTAACTAAATCCAGCTTACCGAATCTGCATGCAAGAGCAAATAGAGTAATAGCAGGGAAACTTCTAGTGGTCTTCATATGAAAAGAAAACGGGATTGTTAACCTGGCAAGTTCATCGGCACCGTACTCAGCTATCAACCTTACAGCTTCCGAAGTATCAGGGTCAGTGCTATCAGGGTCTGTAATCACCTTTACAAGGCTCTCTGCAAAACGCTCCGGGTTGGCATCTCCTGTAGAGATAGCCATAGCCTCTCTTTTCATTATATTGCGCTGTTGGGATTCGGCCTCTGAGTCATCAGTGAATGGCTTTTTCTGTGTTTTGAAACTATCACTACTATCACTCTGAGCAGCTTCATTTGAAGTTGAAGCTTGTGAATACGCTTGAATATTACGATCCACGATGGGTGTGGCAGAGTCTTGGGTATCACTTTTTCGTAAATTTATTCGCAGTGGTAGCTCTAACCTTGCGAATACGTTAATCGAAGAAAGCTTACCATCTTTATCGTGTGTAACTTTAGTAGTCACTTCATTAGCAGTCAGTCCATCATAATTGAATGGCTGAATGCCAGCTTTTGATATATCCATACTTAAACATCTCCGTAAGTAATTTTATGTAAACCCAATTGGAAATTTCATTCCATAACCAGCTAAGACAGCAATAATCAACCAGAGTTCCTTGTTACCTTGCGAAAAACGCAAATATTTTAGAAAAAGACCGGGAAGTTGAAAGCTTAAGTTACTGCTACGAGTTTGTAGACCGCTTCGATCAACTCGCTAATGCCTTTCTCCCTCAAGTTGGTTGAAGCCGGTGAGTTGTGTGTATCCAGCTTGATCACTTCAAACCGCGGTGAATATAAAGCTCTGACTTCCTGCTCCTGAACCGAAAAAGGAGGGCCCGAAACCAGATCCTGATCATACTCAACCGTGATCAAAAGGCCTTCCTGTAAATGGGGTGCAGTGTTTAACAGTTGTTCAACGTATTGCTGTCTCATCTCCCGGGGCAATGCAACCAGAGCGGCACGGTCGTAAAAAACGGTGCTGTCAATGAAGCCCTTGGGTAAAGCAAAGAAATCACCTTCGAGGATATGTATATCATCGGCTTGCCAATGTCGGTAAGCCTGAACCTCTGTCACTGCCGGTTGCAGTGACTGCTCCTGATAGAACGATTCCACAGCGGCTTTTACCAGCTCTGTACCGATCACTTCCAGCCCCTGTTGTCTGAGCCAGACCATATCCAGACTCTTGCCACACAATGGCACCAGCACTGAGCGGACTTCTGACAGGTTCAGTTGTGGCCAGAATTTCAATAATGTCCCGTTGAATTCAGATCTGTGAAAACCAATCCGTCCTTCTTTCCAGCGATTAACCCAGTCAGGATTGCTCATTGTTGTCCTCTCATGCATTTAAGCCGTGTGTGGCCTGAGTTTGTCGATCAGCACTGACAAAACACTGATAACGGCAAAGCTTACGAGATATACCAGAGTGCACCCCTGATATTATAAATTTGCCTATCAAATATATTTTTTTATGTCGATAAGACTTAAGATAGCGTTATAAAACTGCCATCTCTTCTGTATACGACAGCGAACTTATTTTTATTCCTCAACCTTGCGACGGCAGTGTCGCAACCTTGCATCTGTGCAGCCCAGACAGAAGGAATACAGCACAAACATTTAATGATTTCAGCGACTCATCCGCGTGATCCAAGGAAGTACATGACCATCAATATCGAAAGCAGTCCTGAGCCAAAAGCAACCAGGCAAGAAGATAAAAAACATGGCATTTCAATGAGCCATAGCCGCGACAGGCTACTTTTCATACTGACCCTGGGTGCCTTAACCGCACTTGGCCCTATGGCAGTCGATCTCTATCTCCCGGCAATCCCTGCGATTGCAAAAGAGTTGGGAGAACCCCTGAGCATTATCCAGTATACACTCAGCGCCTACACTGTGGGCTTTGCCTTGGGGCAGCTGTTGTATGGACCTCTCTCAGACCGTTTTGGCCGCAGGAAAATAATGTTTCCGGGTCTGGTTGCTTTTATGGTGACCAGTGTCATGGCTGCACTCTGTGAAAACGGTCTGCAACTTATTGTTGTCCGAATTCTGCAGGCCATGGCCGCTGCTGCAGTCATGGTCACCATTCCCGCCATGGTCCGGGATCTGTTCTCACGGCAGCAAAGCGCAAAGATTATGTCGTCTATTTTAATGGTCATGACAATAGCTCCTCTGATTGCCCCCCTGCTGGGAGGTCAGATGCTTAAATTCATGGGTTGGGAAAGTCTGTTTATTTTTCTGGCTGTCATGTCAGCACTTGCCATGGTGCTGGCTGCTTCAAAAGTTCCGGAAACCCTCCCGGAGGAGAAAAGACTGGTGATTCCTGCCAGTCAGCTGTTCCTGATCTACCTGTCCGTCCTGAAAAACCGGGAGGCTATGGGCTGTATCCTCTGTCATGGGTTTTTCTTTGGCGGTATGTTTGCTTTTATTACCGGCTCACCCTACGTATATATCGACCTGTATGGGGTCAAGCCAGAGCATTATGGCCTGCTGTTTGCCGTCAATATCATTGCGATGATGGTCATGAATATGATCAATATTCGTCTGATAGATCGCCTGCCACTGTTCACTATCCTGAAAACAGGCAGCATTCTTGCCAGTATCAGCGCTGTAGTGATGGTGGTTAATGCAAAGTTTGAAATCGGTGGGCTGGTTGGGTTGATGATTCCTGTGGTGATTTACGTCAGCTGCATTGGTCTGACAGGCCCTAACTCCAATGCTCTGGCCTTGTCTCACTTTCCAAGATCTGCAGGCACAGCCAATGCTATGTCCGGTGCACTTCGCTTCACTATTGGTGGTATTGCTTCTGCGGTAGTAGGTCTGCTTCATAATGGTACTAATATACCTATGACAGCCGTGATAGCCGTCTGTGGTTTGCTCTCCTTTGCATCCTTGTTACTGGTCAGGAACAAGTGCATCCCATCGGATGAAGTGACGCCGGAAGGCACTTCAGATTCAGAAGTCCAGACGCCTGCCTGATCGAACCAGAGCCCTGCCTTGGCAGTACGGTGGGGCAAATATTTTTTATCGCCTCTGGTATTGCGCTTATAATAGCGACCCATTCAGCAGTAATGAGCCTGACAGCAAGACTATGTTTCGAATAGCCATCAACGGGTACGGCCGTATTGGCCAGTGTGTTCTTCGTGCTCTTTACGAGAATGGTTATCGCAAAGACTTGCAGGTCGTTGCCATCAACGAGCTGTCTGACCAGGACACCCTGACCTACCTGACCCGCTATGACACTACCCACGGTCGCTTTCCCGCCAGAGTGGAGTCTTCAGAAAATCAGCTCATAGTAGCAGGCGACCGAATCCAGCTTATTCACGAAGCCCGGCCTGAAAATATTGACTGGAAAAGCCTTGATATTGATCTGTTACTGGAGTGCTCAGGGTCATTCAGAGAAAGGGCGTCAGCGGAACAACACGTAGAGAGTGGTGCCCGTAAACTGCTTTTTTCACAGCCTGCAAAGCCGGATGTAGACGCCACGATTGTCTTTGGTATCAATGAGCAGGATCTCAACCGTGATCAGCGCATTGTCTCCAGTGCTTCCTGTACCACCAATTGCATTGTGCCTGTTATCAAGACCCTGAATGATGCCCTTGGTATAGAGTACGGTAGTATCACAACTATTCATTCAGCGATGAATGATCAGCCGGTAATCGATGCATACCACCATAGCGATCTCAGGCTGACCCGAAGTGCGTTGCAGTCGATCATTCCTGTGGATACCGGACTGGCAAGGGGTATTGACAGACTGCTTCCTGACCTTCGGGGCTGCTTCAAAGCCAATTCCATCCGGGTGCCCACCATCAATGTTTCGTGTATGGATCTCTGCGTTCATGTCAAACAGGAAACAACAGCAGAAGAAGTCAACCGGATTCTGGAACAGGCTACCCATGGTCGTCTGGAAGGAATTCTGGGCTTCTCCAATGAACCCCACGCATCAGTAGACTTCAACCATGATGCCCGCTCATGTGTGGTCGACGGTACCCAGACCAAAGTAACTTCTGGCAAGCTGATCAAGCTGCTTTGCTGGTTTGATAATGAGTGGGGCTTCTCCAACCGTATGCTCGATGTAGCCAACTACTGGCTGAGGCAGTGAAAAAGCTGACCAGTCGATTGCATTCCCGGAGTATTGCTTATTCAAAATCTATATCAAAAAAAATTGATATAGATTAAGGTGACTGTTAGACTTCAACCTGTTTTTCGGTAATTACGCATAACAGGATTATACCCATGAGCGCCACTCCTGCAGTTGTTCAGAGCTTTACTGACTATCGGGTTGCCGACATTTCCCTGGCCGAGTGGGGTCGCCGCGAAATACAGATCGCTGAAGGTGAAATGCCTGCCCTGATGGCTATCCGCCAGAAGTACCAAGATCAGCAGCCTCTGAAAGGAGCGAAGATCATGGGCTGTATTCACATGACCATTCAGACCGCTGTACTGATTGAGACCCTGGTCGATCTGGGTGCTGATGTACGCTGGTCTTCCTGTAACATCTTCTCCACCCAGGATCATGCTGCTGCGGCAATAGCTGCTGCGGGTATTCCTGTATTTGCCTGGAAGGGGGAGACGGAAGAAGAGTTCTGGTGGTGTATTGAACAGACCATTCTGACAGAAGGTGGTCAGCCCTGGGATGCCAATATGATTCTGGACGACGGCGGCGACCTGACTCTGATGATGCACGACAAATACCCTCAGATTCTGGATAACATCCACGGTATCTCCGAAGAGACCACTACCGGGGTTCATCGTCTGCTGGAAATGCTCGAGAAAGGCACTCTGAAAGTACCGGCGATCAACGTTAACGACGCGGTTACCAAGAGCAAGAACGACAACAAATACGGCTGTCGTCACTCATTGAATGATGCTATCAAGCGGGGTACAGATCACCTGCTTGCGGGTAAAAAAGCCCTGGTGATTGGTTACGGTGATGTCGGCAAAGGTTCTGCTGCTTCCCTGAGTCAGGAAGGTATGATCGTAAAAGTCACCGAGATTGATCCTATCTGCGCCATGCAGGCCTGCATGGACGGTTTTGAAGTGGTGTCTCCATACATTAACGGTCTCAACGACGGCACTGCTGCCAGTATCAACACAGACTTATTGGGCACTACCGATTTGCTGGTAACCACCACCGGTAACCTGCACGTTTGTGACCGTGAAATGCTGAAAGCGCTGAAGAGCAGCTGTGTTGTCTGCAATATTGGTCACTTTGATACCGAAATTGATACGGCTTTCATGAGAGAGACATGGGCGTGGGAAGAAGTTAAGCCTCAGGTCCACAAGATCTGGCGTGACAAGGACAGCAATGATCACCTGATTCTGCTCTCCGAAGGTCGGCTGGTCAATCTGGGTAATGCCACAGGTCATCCGTCTCGTATCATGGACGGTTCATTTGCTAACCAGGTTCTGGCCCAAATTCATTTGTATGAAGAAGGCTTTGCCAACCTGCCCGCTGACGAGAAAGCCCGGAGCCTGTACGTGAAGGTTCTGCCCAAGAAGCTGGACGAAGAGGTGGCAAGCTACATGGTGGAGGGCTTTGGCGGGGTCATCACCCAGCTGACCGAACAACAGGCAGACTACATTAATGTTGCTGTTGAAGGTCCATTCAAAGCGGATGAGTACAAGTACTGATCAGCATTGAGCCTGCGCCTCTGTGCAGGCTCCTGGCGCTTATAAAGAACCACAAGCGCCAGAGCAGTGACGAAGGTTTAAATTAAAGATGACGACTAGCGATAAAAAGCTGACTATCAGCTTTGAGTTTTTTCCGACCAAAACGGAAGAGGGTGCTAAAAAGCTTGATCAGACCGCGATCGAGCTCTCCAAATGCCAGCCAGAGTTTTTTTCTGTAACTTATGGTGCTGGTGGTTCCACCCGTGACAGAACACTTGATACCGTATTGAGTGTTCGCAATTGCACTGATATTCCTACTGCCCCTCATCTCTCCTGTGTGGGCGATAGCAAAGCCCGGTTGAAAAGCCTGCTGGAGCAATACCGGAGTCTGGGAATTAATCGAATCATTGCTCTACGCGGCGATCTGCCATCGGGTATGGGGCGCTCAAACGGAGAGTTGCAGTACGCTAATGAACTGGTGGAATTTATCCGGGCAGAAACCGGTGATCATTTTCATCTGGAAGTCGCTGCTTATCCGGAAGCCCACCCTCAGGCGCAAAACTTTGAAGCGGACCTGGTTCACTTCAAACGCAAGGTGGATGCAGGGGCCAGTTCAGCCATTACCCAGTACTTCTTCAACGCTGACAGCTATTTTAACTTTGTCGATCGTGCCAGAGGTCTGGGGATTGATCTGCCGATTATCCCGGGTATTATGCCTATCACCAACTACACCCGTCTGGCTCGTTTCTCCGATGCCTGCGGTGCAGAAATTCCAAGATGGGTTCGCAAGCAGCTGGAAGCTTATGGTGATGATATCAACAGCATCAAACAGTTTGGTGAAGAAGTGGTCACCCGGATGTGTGAAAGACTCGTTGAGCAAGGTGTTCCCGGGCTGCACTTCTATGCCCTGAATCAGGCTGCACCCTCCAAAGCAATCTGTCAGAACCTCAAGTTGTTCTGAACCCGCGGCCGGAGGCCGGGAGTGCTTTTGGCCTTAATCCATTGTCTTTTCTCACTCTCAGGGAGTCACGACCTTGCCATGGGAACGTCATGAGAAATCCTCGAATCTATACCGATCAGCCTTTGGCAAAAGGTCAGGTCGTTGAGTTAACCGACAGTGCTGCCAACCATGTCGGTAAGGTTCTTCGCATGAAGCTTGAGGAGCCCCTTGTCCTGTTTAATGGCATTGGGGCGTCGTGGCAGGGAACGATTCAGTCTGTTGCAAAAAAAACCGTTACTGTTGTCCTGGAAGCAGAATTGAGTCAGGTCACGGAATCTCCCTTGAAAGTCCACGTGGGTCAGAGTCTTAGCAGAGGTGAGCGAATGGATTACGCTATCCAGAAGGCCACCGAGATGGGCGTGACTGAAATAACGCCGCTCTTTTCTGAGCGCTGTGAAGTCAAGTTGAATGCAGAACGTCAGGCAAAGCGAGTCAGACACTGGCAACAGATCGCTATCAGTGCCTGTGAACAGTGTGGTTTGAACAGAGTTCCGGTTATTCACTCGCCTGAGTCTGTGGTGGGCTGGATGGCGAAGCAAAACGCTGACCTGAAGTTTGTACTTCACCACCGAACCGAAAAAAAACTGGAGAGATTTGATCAGCCAGAAACGGTTACTCTGTTGATCGGTCCGGAAGGTGGGTTGACTCAGGAAGAAATTACCAGCGCGGAGTCGTCAGGCTTTCGAGCGCTGGCACTGGGTCCCAGAGTTCTGAGAACGGAAACCGCTCCGATCACTGCAATCAGTGTGATGCAGTATCTCTGGGGCGATCTGTAATTATTGCTGACAGCTGTTGTTCCACTTTTTCAAGATCAGGAATGGCGGCGGGGATACCCCTGATAATGACCCTGGATGTTTCTGCTGAACCTTTACTGTTATTGGCTTCGATAGCGGGCTGAAGTTCACCCGCTGTCAGATCCAGAGCCTGAGGAATGCCCTGTATCACCATGCCATAAAAAGGCAGCTGTTCATTCCCGGTAATGCTGTGCATAACAGCAATCTTTGCTGTGGCAGAGAATTCTGCAAAGCGACCACCATTGATTCGTTCGAAGGAAATCAACGGGAGCGCTTGTCCCCGCCAGTCAATTTCACCAAGCAACCATGGGCTTGTCTCACTGCCACCGGATGGACGACTGTAGTCCACAACATCGGCAATACAGGAGACAGGGAGCAGAAGCGGTTTCTGCTGCATTGGGATCAAACGGGAGTTCAGGCATCTGCTCTTTATTCGCTCAGGGCTGCTCATCCGCTCAGGGCTGTTCACCTGTTCAGGGCTGTCAATCTGTTCAGCACTGCCGGTCATGACGCTACTCCTTTATTGATTATTGTGAGCTTTGGCTCCGATCAATTTTTCGATGGAGGCCAGCATTTCATTTTCCTGAAAAGGTTTACCCAAATATTCATTAACACCCAGGCTGAAGGCTCTGGCTTTATGTTTCTCACCGGTTCTGGAGGTGATCATGATGATCGGCAAAGACTTCAGTCTGCCATCATTGCGAACGGCACTGGCCACCTCATAGCCATCCATCTTCGGCATTTCGATATCCAGAAGTATGATGTCATAGCTGCTTTCAGCCAGCCTGGTCATGGCTTCGACACCGTCCCTCGCAGTTTCAACCAGGTAGCCATTTCGCTCCAGCAGACGGGTGGTTACTTTACGTACAGTCACTGAATCGTCCACCACCAGAACACGCTGGATGGTTTCTGCTTCTTCTTCCATCTGGCTGGTCAGTTCTACACAGTGCTGTTCAATCCGGTGTCTGTGAAACAGTGTGGCAGGATCGATAATGATGGCGACACGGCCATCTCCAAGAATAGTGGCACCATTGACACCTACAAGACCAGCAAACTGTGGACCCAGACTTTTGGCAAAAATTTCACTACCACCCATGATTTCATCCACGTGCAGAGCCAGATTCTTGCCGCCCCGCTGTACGATCACAACCGGGCACTGTTCGGGCTGAATTTTGGGGTTAGCATCCCCCAGAAGTTCCCCCAGGAAGATGAGCTGGTGCCCCTCACCGCCGTACTGCAGGGGGGTATTGTTCTGGTAGCAATCGATCAGGACTTTGCGATCCAATACCGTAATACCATCAATAGCCTGCATAGGCAGGGCGTAAAGGTTGTCGGCAACCTCAACCATCAAGGCACGGTTTACCGACAGAGTGAACGGTAAACGGAGCTTGAAGGAGGTGCCTTTGCCAGGCTCGCTATTAATCTGGATGCTACCACCCATCTGACGCATTTCAGTATTGACCACATCCAGACCCAGACCTCGACCGGAAATTTGGGTGACAGATTCAGCCGTACTGAAGTCTGGCTCCAGAATCAGCTGGGCAATCTCCTGGTCGGTTAGCTCATCTTCCGGAGTGATCAGATGTTTTTCCAGTGCCTTGGCGTGCACTGCCTGAAGATTGATGCCCCGGCCATCGTCGCTGAGTTCAATAACAATGTCGGCACCATCCCGGGCGATAGCAAGCGTCAGATTGCCGGTTTTTGGTTTGCCCAGTCTCAGACGGTCCTCAACAGACGGCTCAATACCGTGGTCAATGGCATTTCGAAGCAGATGTTCCAATGGTGCGAGGATCCGTTCCAGCATAGTACGGTCCATCTCACCTTCGGCGTTGGTGACATTCAGGTTAACCGGCTTGTCCAATTCAGTTGACAACTGACGGGTAATCTTACGAAGGCGCGGCAGTAGACGACTGAATGAAACCATTCGGGCCTGCATCAATTTTTCCTGAAGCTCAATCAGAGTTCTGGATTGTTGAAGCAGCAGGGATTCTGCATCACGATTTTTTTCCTGAATACCTTCCTTCAGATCCTGAAGGTCAGTCGCAGATTCAACGAGCGAGCGGGATAGCTGGCTTAGTTCTGAATACTGGTCCATTTCCAGCGGATCAAATTCAGGGTTACTGCCGTACTCTTCTTCAAAGGTGGAAATAATCTGGGCCTGAGTTTCGGTATCCAGACGACTCAGTTGTTCTTTTACCCGGTCGATGGTGCTGTTCATCTCCACGAGGATGCTACCGATGTCGTGAATCTGCTGCTCAATACGACCCCGATGAATATTCGACTCACCAGAAAGATTAATCAACGATTCCAGAAGCTGCGCAGGGACACGAATCAATTCGATATCCTTGGACAGCCTATGGGCTGCGCTGCTGGTAACAGGCGTTTCTATGCGTGTCGTCGCAAGAGCAGGCTCTTCTACGATAATTTCAGGCGCATTAGAGGCATTTTTTCCGGATTCGGGCTCTCTGAAAACGTCCTTGTTCAGAGGTTCTTCAACAAAAACCAGAGTGTCACCCACTGCCGTGTCCGCGGGCTGTTCACAGGTTGTGTCAGTCTCTTTTTTGACCCGACCTAAATAGTCAGGAAGAACCTCTAAAGGTGCTTGAGTGGTTGCAGGGGTGGGCAATTCTGCTTCAGAGTCATTATTGATAGCCCACATCTCCAGCTTTTCTACCATCGGAATGACTGAATCGGGTGTCTGCTGGTGTTTAAGGGCAATCAGCATCTGGTCGACCTGATCGTGAGCAGCCTGCAACAGGTGAACCGGTGCTTTATCTGCAGCACTTCTGCCTGTGGCAATAGCACTGTAGATAGCTTCAATGGCGTGACTGAGATCACCCAGTTCCGGCTGATCAGCCATTCGAGCACTGCCCTTGAGAGTATGCAGAGAACGCTGCAGATCGGTCAGGGTTGTCAGGTTCTCGCGATTATTCAGCCAGTCATCCAGAGCATGGTGGCAATCTTCTGCAAGATCAGTAGCCTCCTCCAGGAACAGTTCCAGCAGTTCAAGGTCATGCTCTTCCAATTCCGTTTCAATGTTGAGAGCCGCTGCCTTCTCAGTAACTATGGGCTCCAGCAGCATTTCTTCAACATCTTTAACAACGACAGTTGCTTCAGCCTCTGGCTCAAGAGCAGGTTGCTCTTCAATGGCAGGCTCTTTTGTCAGGGACTCCAGAACGACTTCTTCAACTTCAGGGCTTTTAATCACGAACTCTGGAGTAGATGACGCCAGAACAACCTCTTCAATTTCAATATTTTCAAAGACGGGCTCTGCCTGAGCCGCTTCAGCGACGAGCAGAGCTTCCAGAGACTCCCTGAGCTCTGCAAATACCGATTGCGGTGGCACCGGAGTTTGCTGGGCTGCAACCATATTCATCATATCGACCAGGGCTTCAAAGCCGTTGGATAGTGGTGCTGCAAGAACCCCCGGTAGAATGTTTTGATGCTTGTCCAGATAGTTCATGACATCCAGAAGCACGTCACATAGCTCAGCCAGAGACGTTAGTCGTGCTTCGTTTGCCCGTTCAGCCAATATTGTCAGTTCTTTCTGGAACAGTGCCAACTCTTCCCCGGGTAGAGCGTTGCGCCAGGTAGACAGATACTCATCGGCATCCAGCAAAAGGCTCAGATCGCTGTGGGCAAACAGCTGGGTATCCTGACCGCCAGTGTATTTTCTTTTGGTGGACTGTGCCTTATATTGCTCGGAGATGAGCTGGGCATTAAGTGCTTCCAGCCAGGACAGGTAATTTTCAGAGTCCAGTTCTGGTTGCCCGGGTGACAGGGCCAGCTGCTCGAGGCCGTCTTCAATTAGCTCAAGACCCTTCTCCAGCATACTGATCACCCGGTCATTGGCCGGAATCAGGTGAGCTCTGAAATCCTTGATGTTCTTTTCAAGGGCAACAATGATCTCAGCGAGGGGGGCTATCTCTGCCATCAGGGCAATACCCTTCATGGTATGGAGAGAGCGTTGTACCTGGTCACTGATTTGACGTTTACCGCCCTGAACTTTTACCTGGTCAACAAAGGATTGGACGACTTCCAGATGAGCCCTGGACTCGCCGAGAAATACGTTGAGCAGTTGGATGTCGTAAGCATCCTGTTCGGTCGACTCTGAAATGTCTTTCTGAACCTGTATCTCTGCTTCGGACTCTGGCACTGGCTTTGATAACGCTTCAACAATGGCCAGTTGCGTCACCATTGGGTCGGGTTGATCTGTCCGCTCGAAATCGATATCCGGATCACTGACGATGGCGTCATCAATAGAGTCTTCCTCGTCCTCAATGGTGTATTTTTCACCTTTGGATAAGGCATCTGCCTGCTCCATGCAGACCAGAACATCGTGAGTCAGAACCTGACTCTGCTCGGCAAAGTCCGAAATCAGTCCCGGCAGCATATGGGTAACCCGGCTAACCAGTTTGCTCAATTCAGGGCTGTTATGTACGGTTCCGTCGATCAGGCGGTTCAACATGTTTTCTATGGACCATGCCAGCTCACCCACAACGCTGGCGCCCACCATGCGACCACTGCCTTTCAGGGTATGGAAAGCCCTGCGGACATCTTTCAGGGCTTTGAGGTCATCCTGATCATTGACCCAGCCCGTGACACCTTCAGTCAGTTGCGCCTGAACTTCGCCGGCTTCTTCAATGAAGACTGCCAGTAGCTCGTCGTCGATGATGCTTTCCTGTTCAGCAGGGACTTCTTCGACTATCGAAGCAGGGGCTTGCGGCTGTCCGGGCTCAGCCACCCGTGAAGCTTGAGTCGGAGCCTCTGCCTCTGCGCTGCCTGACGTGGTGAAATTGAACTGGACCACATCGTATGGGCTGACTTCTACAGGTCTTTGTCTGTTGGTGAGGGTCACAGAAGCCTGAACTGCCAGATCATTGGTTTCTGTTGAACTCTGTTTTTCTTCCGCCAAGGGCTCTTGTAATTGATCTTCATCGAGGGTGACGGGGGCTGACCCGTCCAGAAAGCTTTGCTCATCAATCTGCAATTCCAGAGAGCTCTCAGCCAGAGTGTAAGAACCCTCAGCCGGTGGGTAAGAGCCTTCTGTCTGTTCAGAAAAGACTTCATTTGGTTTGGCGGGACTTTCAAGCTGTTCAGGATCGGTCACACGCAGGGCAGACAGGCTTGCTTCTGCGACATCCAGAATGACTTCATGTTCTTCCTGATTTTTGTCACTCAACCTCTCCAGGTAGTATTCAATGCTGGTCACTGCATCAGCCAGGTATTCCAGTTCCATTTTTTCAGGTGTTTTACTGTTTTCTACCCACTCTTTACTGATGTGTTCTGAACAGGCTCTGACCAGATCGGCGGCCCGGGTCAGAGGTGTCATGGACAAACCGCCCTGGACTTTATGGAGCAGTTCGGGAATTGGGCTCAAGAAGTCCGGGTGATGATGACTGTCCACAAAATCAACGATGGCATCTTTGCTCTGCTCAAGATAATAGCGAGCCTCTTTGATAACCGCCTGATAGACTTCTTCCAGCAAGGGTGAGCCATCGCTTGTCTGCGGACCTTCGCCCGCAGCGTATCTGGAGAGTGCAGTCTCAAGATCAAGAATGGTGCCTGCTACCTCCATCAGATGCTCTTCAGCATTTTGACCGCTATTGATCACATTCTGGATCAGCGCTTTTTTCTGCAGCAGTCGGCTTTTCAGGTCGTCCATGCCCAGGATGGTCAGGGTATCCGCCACTTGCTGAATGACCGGTAGCTGGGTTTGCAGAACCATTGGATCAGGGTCGGCTGAGAGAAGATAAAGGTCCAGTGCTTCCTTGACACCTGTCAGCTCATAGTTCAAAGCTTCCACAACAGGCTGGGTAGCATTCACGCCCGTCAGAATATCCGAAATACCTGCCTGAGCCCTGTTCAGTTCTTCTTCCAGATGGTAGCGCGATTTCAGGGCACCGGTGAAACCATCATGACCTGCTGAAGTGGCGATGCAGTAGAGCAATCCCCGAAACAGTGCATCATCGGGATGAGTATTGATGAAGGGAGCACCCTGTTGGATGAACAGACGGATCTGGCCATCCAGTTCTCTGAGCAAATTGGCGACATGGATGTTCTGTACGATCGACTGATTATCCAGCCCTTCAGTCAGGCCAATACTGGCTTCCCAGAGGGGAGAAAGGGGAGTGCCCCAGGAAAGGTCCTGAAGTTTGGCAAACAATTTGGCCAGAATTTTAATCTGTTGAGTCCGGTTCTGACCTCGCAGATAACCTGCGAGCGTCAACTGATATTTCTGTCGTATTTTTCTCAGTAATGGTACCAAACCACTCTGTTCAAGCGTGTCCAGCTGTGATGGCTCGACAGGATCGATCAGTGAGTGGGTATCCGGAAAGAAAAAAGTGGCCTCCGACAGAGGATCTTCGCCCCGCAGCTGCCGCAGTTCATTGATCAGCGGCAGAAGCGACAATGGACGATCAACGCCACTGTTCAGAGTCTTTTGAATGTAACCTGGCAGCTGCAAGGTAGCTTGCATCAGGACTTCCAGGGCCACACCCGCATCAGGCACCCGCTCACTGAGCAAGGCCTCGGACAGTTTGTTCATTTCCAGGCTCAGGTGGGTTGCACCTTCATACTGCAACATTTTGAGTGCGCCATGGATCTGGCTGAATGAGCTCTGCCCGGCATTGATATGGGCGGGGTTGTCTGGCTCTTGCTGGTGCTTTTCCAATGCCTGGCGGGCTTCAACGAGCGTCTGCTCAATCTCTTCCTTAACCCAGTCCAGGCCTGCATAATCCTGTTGTTCAGCCATTGCCGGCCCCCGTTATTCCGTGCCAGCAACCCATGCTGCTGGAATAAAAATACTCATCAGACGGTTATTTCGTCTTCTTGCGCTGTATTCGTCGCTCCACTTTCTGCTGCTGAAGGCAGGCGGAAGCCGGATACAGACTGACGCATTTCCAGAGCCATTTCCGCCAGGTTACCTACCGAACCGGCTGTTGCTGTGGTACTGGAAGCCGTCCGGGTGGTGATGTCACGGATGGTGGTCATACGCAGGGCTATCTGTTCTGCAGAACCAGTCTGCTTCTTCGCTGTGTCGGAAATGTTACGGATCAGATTGGCGAGGTTACTGGATACTTTCTCAATCTCTTCCAGGGCAACACCCGCATCCTGTGCCAGTCTGGCACCGTTTACCACCTCTGAAGTGGTTTGTTCCATGGAGATAACGGCTTCGTTGGTATCAGTCTGGATGGTGGATACCAATGCCTCAATCTGTCTGGTTGCGCCGGATACACGTTCCGCAAGACGCTGTACCTCATCCGCCACCACTGCAAAGCCCCGACCGGCTTCACCTGCCATGGAGGCCTGAATGGCGGCGTTCAGGGACAGAATATTGGTCTGGTCTGCGATATCGTTGATCAGGGCAATGATGTCACCAATTTCCTGGGAGGACTCGCCCAGACGCTTGATGCGCTTTGAGGTGTCCTGAATCTGTTCACGGATAGTATCCATGCCCTCGATGGTATTACGCACTACCTGACCACCACTGGTGGCAATTTCTAACGATCTTTCTGCTACCTGTGCTGACTCGGAAGCGTTTGCGGATACGATGGTCATTGACTCGCTCATGTCGTTGACCGCCTGGCTGGCATAGTTGATTTCTTCTGCCTGATGGCCTGCAGCTTCAGCCAGTTCTTTCGCGGTACTCTGTGTTTCCTGAGCTGAGGTATCGACTTCCACCGCTGTTTCGTTGATGGTCTTAACCAATGCCCGGAGCTGCTCAATAGAGACGTTTATGGAGTCGGCGATGATACCAGTAAAGTCTTCGGTGACTGTTGCCTGTACGGTCAGGTCACCGTCCGCGAGACCATCCATTTCATCCAGCAGTCGCTGGATGGCAGCTTGGTTGGCTTCATTTCGGGCGGCAGTTTCAGCCAGACGCTGACGGGTGTCTCTGACGATGGCCACGGCGATAATCAACACGGAGAGCAGCGCAATTACACCGGCAATACTGATGACGGTGTTGTTGATCAGGCGCTGGTCCGTCAGAGTCTCGAAGGTGTCTACGAGAATGGAAGTCTGTTGCAGCAATTGCTGGGAGTCAGTGAAAATCTGGTCAGAAGCGGCACGTACCTGGAACAGTTCCGGGGAGGTCTCCAGAATCTCGTCAACACTGCCTTCTACAAATCCGAACAGGTCGGAGATTTCGGCCAGACGATCAATAGCTTCTTCATCGGTGACCTGACTGATGCGCATGGCCAGGTTACCTTCCAGCATACCGTTCAGTACTCGACCAAACAGCTTGGCGTCACGACCAAAGCTATCTGCTGCCATAATGGAGTCTTCACCCCCTTCCAGTACTTTCGAAACACTTCGAATAATGCGTTCTGCGAGCCATGGCTGACGCTGTGCCAGTGCGATCTGGTCATTGGGAGCACCACTCTCAAGAAGAATCTCCACCACCTCGTCATACTCTACCTGCAGCTGGGGAATGGTTTCACCCAGTGTTTTTGCCACATCGTGCAGGGCCAATACGGTTTCTTCTGCGGCCAGAATGTTGTCCGCTTCTATTTTCAATTCAGACCAGGCTGCGTCGAGCGTTTCGATCTGAGTTCTGGCGTGTTTGTCACCGGGACTAAGAAACGGAGCCACAGAAAGTCTGGTGTTTTTCAGGGAGGTAAAACGTGCATCGAACTCATTCCGTGCTTCACGCAACAGGACAAAGGCTTCTTCCTTACCAGCCGAAGCCTCGGTGGCACTGGTTGCAATTCGCTGAGAGAGTACCCGGAGCTCGCCGGCGTCAGTCAGATGCTGTTGGTCAAGTTCACTTTGTTGGCTAATAAAAATAAATGAGCCGGTGATAACGGAAAGAGAGACGATTAACAGGATAATCGAGGCCAGAATGGCTCGGCTTGCCCCTGCTCCCTGGGCCTTGGTTGCGGTTTTGCCTTTCATTATTGTGGTCCCCGGTGACTTCTTCGGAATGCTCGCTTTGTTGTTTGTTTTTGTTCGAATGCTTTTTATCGTGTAACCTCTTTCGTCACCTGTGGTGAGGAAAGATGGTTTCTGTTTCTTATCCAGCTTAAAGCTGATTACGCTATGGCTGCTTTGAGAAAGCGAGAATCATTCACTAACAGCTGCGTATTGAATACCATGTAATCTTTTTCTTGCTGATAATGACCAACAGTAAATGGTTTAGCTTCATCAAAGAGATGGTCAGGTACTGCATCGCTGAATTGGCTGGTGGAAAAATGCACCATCCCCTGCACTTCATCAACGATTAGACCAACAGATACTTCTCCCCGCTCAACCATCATAATCCGGTTGGTCGATGTGTGACTGTCTCTGACCTTACCCAGAAACTCTCCCAGATCTATGATGGGAAGTAAACGCCCGCGTACGTTTGAGACGCCTTTTGCCCAAGGTTGTACACCTGGGAGGGGGGTGGTGGACGGAACGGGGAGAATGGCCGTTACCTCACCAATCTGTACGGCAAATTGCTGATCATTCAGTGTGAAGCCAACGCCACTCCAAGACTCTACCCGTGCCTGTTTTTCAGGAAGGTCAAAAGCATGCTGGCTGACCTTGGCATCCAGCGCCACCAATGCCTCAAAAGGGGTGTGGGGGTTATTCATGCTGGTTTGGTTTCCAGAACATTATCCAGTGTTTTGAGCAGGGTTCCTTCACTGATAGGCTTGGTCAGATAATCTTTCGCACCTTGCCTGATTCCCCAGACTCTGTCGGTTTCCTGGTCTTTGGTGGTGACAATCACTACCGGAATATGGGAAGTGTCCTTACCTTTAGACAGCTGACGTGTAGCCTGAAAACCATTCAGACCCGGCATGACAATATCCATTAATACAGCATCGGGATGCTCAGCCCGGCACAGTGCTACACCGTCGGCACCATTTTCTGCGGTCAATACGCTGTGTCCGTGTTTTTCCAGCATGGCTTTCAATTGGAATAACTCAGTGGGCGAGTCATCAACAATGAGAATGTTTGCCATTATGTTCCCCTGTTACTGCTTTTGCCCAAATCCTCAGGGCCAAGCTTTTTTCATTGTTATTAGCTGTTCTTTCTTACCACGGAAACACCCAATATTCTTCGTTGGAATGGGGTTATTTTCCTGTGCTGGCTATGGGCTGTTTCTGTTTTGGAATAATCAGGTTCATGCCAGAACGAGTGGTTAGAAGACTCAGTAAACGTTTATACCAGATTTTTTAACATTTTTTACTACGAAAATGCAGCCCAACAAGACTTTGTTGCCCTTTTCAACGTCTGCAATGGACTGCCTTCCGTTCAGAGCTGTCCTCACCTGGCAATGGCTGGACAGTAATTCCTGATAGCACCCAGTAGTTCATCTTTACTGAAAGGTTTGGTCAGGTAATGATCGGACCCGGCTACACGGCCTTTCGCCCGGTCAAAAAGTCCATCTTTGCTGGATAGCATGATGACAGGGGTTTCCCGGTACGAGTGATTGTTCTTGATCAGTGTGCAGGTTTGATAGCCATCCAGACGTGGCATCATGATATCGACGAAAATAATGTTGGGCTGATTTTCAGCAATCTTTGCCAGGGCATCAAAACCATCAATGGCTGTTACCACTTCACAGCCTTCTTTTCTCAGGAGTGTTTCTGCGGTTCTGCGAATGGTTTTGCTGTCGTCGATTACCATAACTTTCAGGTGATCAAGGGTTGCAACCCCCTTTTTATGACCCACTGGTGACAAAACGTTTGACTCATAGCTGTTCATGCTTTTGTCCGTACACACTCTGATCACCTGAAATCTGATCCTTCTGCTTCAGGTGCTTTTCATTTTGTTTACCATGGCAATACTGATCTGCTTTTACGTCTTGATGGTCAGTCTTTTCCGCTCATGGCTCTTTGTTTTTTTACTTTTCTCAATCCTCATTGAGAAGATAAGAGCATTGATGACTCAAGATTTTTGAACTTTTTACCATGAAAAATTTTTCATCCCCGAGGGAGACGAAAAATGGTTTCAGTCGTTCATGGCCGATTTATGTTCATTCTGAAAGGGCTTTATTCCAGTCAGAGTTCTCCATCTTTTAACACAATTTGCCGGTGAATAGCCAGACGATAAGTGAGCCATTAGCCTGACGAACTGAGGGGGTTTTGACTCAAGCCCATTCTTTGCGCGCCGATGTATTGGACAATCATCCAACTGAACTATCTGGCGGACAGGGATGCTTATGAAATTCAATCCGATATCGTCTTCGAGGCAAGTGTTACTGCTTCGCCTTTCTCGTTCATGCCTGCTGGGCATTTCTTTGGCCGGCAGTTTTCTGTTCAGCAGCCTCTCAATGGCAGAGACCCTGAGTGAGGTGATCAACAAGGCCTTGATCAGCCACCCTCAGACTCAGGCTGGCTTGAGTCGATACCGGGCAGCTACTGAAAATATTGATGTAGCCTGGGGAGGTTGGTGGCCTTCTGTTGATATCACAACAGGGATTGGTGGCCAGAAAAAGAGTTACCCTGATGATCAGCCCAATGAAACTGTGGGTGACAAGAGCTTTACCCGCAAGGAAGCCTCTTTTTCCATTAGCCAGAATCTGTTTTCCGGATTCAATACCAGTAGCAGTGTTGAGCAGGCCCGCCATACTGCCGCTGCTGAATATCTGCGCCTGAGGAGTACCCTGCAGGATCTGACTCTGGAAATCACCGATGTCTATCTGAAGGTGCTGGAAAGAAGGGAGATGGTGGAGCTCGCTGAAGAGAACCTGAAACTCCACAACTCCATCCTCAAGCAGATTGCCCAGCGCAGTCGTCAGGGTGTTGCCAGAAGTTCAGACCTGAATCAGGTCGAGGGGCGAGTGGCCAGAGCAACAGTCAACGTGATTAATGCCCGTAATAATCTCATAGATGCTGAGAGCGAGTACTACAGTCTGGTGGGCTCCATGCCCGGCGATCTGGAGCAGCCGGACGCTTATAAGCTGGCCGTTCATGGGAGTTTTGATGAGGCGCTTCAGGCCAGCGTCAGGAGGCATCCGGGTATCCTGGCGACGGAGAAGGATATCAAGGCCTCCGAGTCAGAAGAATCCGCTACTGACAGCAGCTTTTTCCCATCGTTGGATGTGAATATCGATAAGAGCTGGAAACATAATGCCGATGGCCAGTTGGGCACCCATGTCGACACGACAGCAGTTCTGAAGCTCAGCTATAACCTTTTTCGCGGAGGTTCTGACAGGGCCCGTTCCAAAGAAAGTGCCTACAGGACTCAAGAGAGCAGGGCACAACGGGACAGGATGCTGAGGAATGTCGAAGAAACATTGCGGCTGGCCTGGTCTGCCCACGAGTTTGTTGGTGAGCAGATGGAATACCTTCGCCAACATGAGGCATCCAGTAAAAAAACCGTTAAGGCTTATCAGGAGCAGTTTAATATTGGTAAACGAACCCTGTTGGACCTTCTGGACAGTGAGAATGAGCTTTTCCAGTCAAGCCGCAACCTGACTAGCGCGATTTATCAGGAAGTTTTCGCTCGATTCCGGATTGTTGCTGCTACCGGGGAGCTGCTGGATAACCTGGAAATTAACCTTCCTGTAGGCTGGCACGAGCAGGAATAATCATTAATGACTGATGCACCAGAGCAATACACTGCTCTGGTGCTGACTTGATCTAACCTCTGCAAGTTTTGATCAATACTTTCCCACTCCTGAAATCTTCTACTAGCCTTACAGGGACAATGAAGTAGGGCTGTTCCACTGGTAACAGTGGTTCCAGAGGGTCGATCAATGAAAATACTTGCTGTAACTGCCTGCCCAACCGGTATTGCTCATACCTATATGTCTGCCGAGAAACTCACCGAGGCTGCACTCAATCAGGGGCATGACATCAAGGTAGAAACTCAGGGGGCTATGGGCATCGAGAACGAAATCACCCTTCAGGATGTAGAAGAGGCTGATGTTGCAATTCTGGCGGTGGATATTACGGTTGATGGTGAAGAGCGCTTCAGGGATCTGAGGGTCATCAAGGTACCTGTATCAGAAGCGATTCGGAATCCGGAAGCGGTGATGGCGCAACTGGGTCAGGAGTGAACTCTGGTCAGTCCTCGTCCTCGAAATCGTCTTGCTCGTCCCAGTCATAGAGGCTTTGCAGGTGCTCATAACTGAGCATCCAGTCTCTCTGTCGCGAGTATGCACCGACGGCATTGAGTCCGAGGGAAGGTCTGGTTTCGTCAATAAAATCCAGAGGTTTTTCCTGCAGATAGATCTGGCAGTCATCAGTAACCTCACCCTGCTCTTTAAGGCCTTTCATCCAGCAATAACACAATTGAGCCAGGTCAAGTGAGATGTCAGATACCCTACTCTGCCACTCTTCTTCAGACATGGACTGTCTGAGCTTCTTATAAATTTCAAGATCTTCTACATCCATCCGGTTTTCGAACCGGGCCATTTCAAGCCTCTCGATATCCCGGATGATCGAGGCTGTAAGAGTGTCGTAGAGTGCTGTTCCGGGCTTTTCGTCACCGACCTGAGGATGGGTCTTCTGGCTGCCAGTGACGTCCCTGGCAACTATTTCGGCTACGGCCGGGTGCATATCTTCAAGATCAGTCAGCAGCTTCTGACAACGTTCTCTCTCTGTATCACTGCCGTAGCCTTCAAGGACCTTAACGGTATTAGGCAAGGTAGCAGCCAATCCCACCTGATAGGCATAGGTAGCCTCTTTGGGAAATTGATTGGCTGATGGGTGTCGGTGCTTTCGCATGAAATTCATGAGTAGCGGGAACAACAGAGCTTTCCTTGCAGAGTGATCAGAACCCTGACAGTCGTGGTTTTTTTGACCCGCCAATAAGGCCAGCGGAGCACCGACAGAAGCTTCGTCCTCAAGCGGGTCGCCCTGCCTTAAAAGAATGGCCTTATCTCCCGATGAGTCAAAATCTCTGATTGCAGTGCTATCTTGATAAAAATCCGCTTGATAAAACTGAAGCGTTTCGATCGCTGGGTCACTGCCCGCAGCCAGATTCGGCTCCGAGTCTTCTTCTGAGGGTGGGTATTTGAGTTTACCGGACACATTATCAAAGACAATTTTTTCAGTACGCCCATCTGTCTCTGAAAGATCATGTGACACTGCATAGGTGCCTGGCCTGTGGCTATTGGGCCTGGGTGGCGGAAAAGTTTCTGAAAGTTCCGGTGGCTTTTTCAATGAAGACGTATCAATGGGAATACCTCGCCCTTTCAAATCAGGTTGAGGCAGGGGGCGTTGCAGGTCCAGCAAAGTTTGTTCGCTGCTTGCCAACTCCTTTTTGGCCTCGGCGAGATCCTTTTGCAGCGCAGCCTTTTTTTCCGGTGTGTAATATTCATTAATTTCCTTAAACGTTTTTGCCAATGACTCCCGGAGTGTTTTTGATGTTTGTGGGTCTCTGATGGCCTCATCGGCAGGGATGATATTGGTCATCTTGCCATTGCTGCCAACATGAATGATCAGCAGTGGTGCTTCGGCCCTGTCGGGGTTGCCTGAAGCAATATGCTGGCTCAAGCTGTCTGCAAATCTGGCCAGCGTTGTTCGGGTTTCAAGGGCTTCTACCCTGAAGCGCTGCTGAATGAAATGCTTTTCGGCTTCTTCCGGGTTTGTGGGTGGGAGAGTTGCGGGCGAGGACGTTGAATAGGGAACGGGCACGGTTTGTGATGCTTTACGACCCGCCAGAGACCTTTGCGATGGAGGATGCTCTCCTCTGGGAATCACAGGCTGTGTTTCATCACCTGACCGTTGTCCCGGCCCGTTGGGTGATTCTGATCCATGAACCAGAGGCCTATTGGGGTTGGAAGGAGGTATGCTCATAATATTCTTCCGTTGAGAAACGTTCAGACGCCATGTTCGTATTGAACTTCCCTGATCGTATTCTGATCAGGGCTGATTTCATGAAAGTAATCCGCAATGCCCTCTCGAATGGCCTTCGCCACTTCCGGCTGATTGGCGTCAGGGTGACGATAAATATCGCCACCAAATGCGCAGGTGCGCAGTACAGGTAAAGTGGGGTGATCTTTTTTGGCTGCCCAATGATTGTATTTGTTCTGTGTCGCAACAACGTTTTTAGCGGTCATTCGGACATTTGCAAGAAAGTCATTTTTGTCTAAAAAGTTCTCGTTAGACCCTTTCGGAGGCACCACATAAATCATGGCACGGTTCTTCTTGATCCCTGCCGGGCAGTGTTCATCCCTGAAAACGCTGACGAGAACCGTGCCCTGGTTATCGCTCTCTTTGCTGACAAAACCGTACATGGCTGCCAGAGGGGTATTATCAGTGAGCTCTCTGCCAGCGAAGACGTCTCCTGTGTATTCTTCCTGACTCGCTGTTTCCAAAAAATCTTTCTGAACCTCTTCTATAGCCTCTTGCTGAGTGTCTGTAAAAAATTCCCCAAACCGGGCATTGATTCCGGAGGCTTTTTTTCCAAATACCAAATCGACAGAACCTGCGTTCACGGAGGCAATGTTGCCTGTTTTGCCGTAATCGGCCTCTGTCTCCCTCGTCAGGTAAATATCTGAGTATTGACCTTCTCCGTTAACCGGAATCTCCCGTTCAACAAGTTCCACATCACTGACAACCGGTACAGGGTGGGGAGGCTGGACTTCGGTTGATCGGGTGCTGGTACCTTCATCACGTATAGGCACGGACCTGAACGATTTTGTGGCTACGGGGGGCGACATACGTCTGGAAGGGCCTTTTGGAATCATGAGGAACTGGCCCTGATCCTTTTGTTTTTGACGTGCTTCATCAGGGTTGAAACGTCTCGCCGGAGCCCGGGCGGTGAACTGATTTTCATCAATCACCAGAGTGATGTTCGGGATAGGCGGCGCAGGGACGGTTCCGCCAGCATCTTCAATCTCTCTGCCAATGTGACCCAGTAGTGTTGTGGAGTCCTCTATCTGTTCTCTGAGCGCCCTCTTTTCTTCAGGACCGTTTTTCTGATCAATCACCGTCAGTTTTTCTTGCAGTGACTTTCTGAGACGGGCGGCTTCTTCCGAATCCTCCGGAAGGTCAGGGTCTGGCGGCAAAACAGAGGTCATTTTGCCATCTTTTACATACACAATTTCGAAAGGCAGGTCATCCTGAAACTGTGATGGATCATGAAGGCGTTGTTGCAGACTGGGGATAAAGTTCAGGAAATCATGTTGAGCCTGAAAGGAAAGCACTTGGTTGAATTGTTCATGATATTCACCCTCCAGCGCCTTTAATCGGCTGAGCTGGGTTGCGGTGGCTGTCGGTACTGTGCGGCGCTGGCCGATTGGGGTATCAGCTGTTTCGCTCTGACCACCGGGGAGTGCATTGGGTTGTGTGTGCGGTTCGATCCCTCCCGTGCCTGACGATGAGGGGGGCTGAGGCCCAGTCACAACCGGAATATGAGATCCTGGCCGCGAAGGAGGTATATTTCCACCACCTGTAGACATAGCTTATTCCCGAATAAATTAACCTTAAATGCTTCTAGCAGCCTGTCGGACTTAAGGCTGTCCTACTGCGGTTGCAATCCTCGCTACGGACGCTTAAGTCCGACAGGCTGCTAGCTATTTAACTTATTGCTTTGTTATCGGTCAGTAAAAGCAACAAATGAGATGGAGGCACGAAATCGCTATAATGTCAGGCTCCTGGTCCCGCTCAGACACCGGAGCTGGCCAGCCAGAAGCGAAAGCAGCAGATAGAGCCGTTGATGAGTAAACAAGATACAGCCTTGCGGCAGAAAGAAGCCGTGAGCCAGAAAGAAGCCGTGAGCCAGAATGACTGTGCTCAGCGATTTATATTTGAGAATGCTGATCTCAGGGGGGAAATTGTCTCTTTGAGCAGCAGTCTTAGGGAGTCTCTGGCAGCCCACGACTATCCGGTTAATGTTAAAGCGTTGCTGGGAGAGCTGGTGGCTGCTGCCGTTCTGCTGAGCTCTACCCTCAAGTTTGAAGGTATTCTGAGCCTTCAGGCTAAGGGTGATGGTCCTCTGTCGCTGTTGATGGTTGAGTGTACCGACCAAAAAACCTTCCGTGCTCTGGCGCGTTGGGATGAGGAGAATACAAGCAAGCTCACAGCAAAAGGCCTTTCAGGTCTTCTGGGTAATGGCCAGCTGGTAATGACTATTGATCCTCACAAGGGCAATCGTTATCAGGGTATTGTGCCCCTACATCATGAAACCCTGGCAGAAGGTCTGAATGCCTACTTCAAGCAATCCGAACAGTTGCCAACCCGTTTCTGGTTGGCCAGTAATGGTGATCAGGGGGCTGGCATTTTGTTGCAGGCTTTGCCAGCCAGCATTGAGCGGGAAGAAGGTGAGCGTCAGGAGTCCTGGGGTCGCATGGTGATGTTGGCAGATACAGCAACCGAAGCAGAGATGCTTGAGCTTAAGCACGAATCTCTGTTAATCAGACTCTTCCATGAAGAAAAAGTTCGGGTTTTTGATCGTGAAACGGTGGCCTTCAGCTGCAACTGCTCACGTCCTCGCAGTGCAAAAATACTGGCTGGCCTGGGTCAGGAAGAGGCTGAGTCCATGGTAGCCGATCTTGGAAAGATCGAGATGGCTTGTCAGTTCTGTAGTCAGACTTATACTTTTACAGCACAGGATGTGGCTGAGATCTTTCGGGGTAATGAACCCAGGATGCACTGATGGGCCTCGCTACTTTGCGAATGCGCTTCCTGGCCGGAGGTTCTCCGGCCAAATCCTCACTCCACTGAACTCAGGCAATCAAACTTTAACGGATAAATAAGCGACTTAAGCGTTTATCTGAACCAATATATCCCCTATCATAGGTGCCGCTTCATCGATTATCATAGAATCACAAATGCAAACATAACAACTTTCTTGAAGCTTGGGAGAGCTCTTAATGGCAGAAGTTAGCGCAAATGTTGAGCTGAACAAAGAAGCTCTGGACAGTCTTGGTATCAGAGACGTAGCGGACATTGTTTACAACCCGTCCTACGAGCTTCTATTTGAGGAGGAGACACGCCCTGAGCTGGAAGGTTATGAAAAAGGCGTAGTAACCGAGCTAGGGGCTGTCTCTGTTGATACGGGCATTTTTACCGGCCGTTCCCCAAAAGACAAATACATCGTAAAAGATGATACGACCCGCGATACCCTGTGGTGGTCTGACCAGGGTAAAAATGACAACAAGGCGATCACTCAGAGCGTCTGGACTGATCTGAAAGGTCTTGTGACCCAGCAGTTGTCCGGCAAACGTCTGTTCGTGATTGATGGTTTCTGTGGTGCCAACGAAGAAACCCGTTTGAGTGTTCGTTTCATCACTGAAGTAGCCTGGCAGGCCCACTTTGTTAAGAACATGTTTATTCGTCCTTCTCAAGGTGAGCTGGCAGCCTTTGAACCTGACTTCGTGGTTATGAATGGTGCGAAGTGCACTAATCCTGACTGGCAGGAGCAGGGTCTGAACTCTGAGAATTTCGTAGCCTTTAACCTGACTGAGCGGGTACAGATTATTGGTGGCACCTGGTACGGTGGCGAGATGAAGAAAGGGATGTTCTCCATCATGAACTACCTACTGCCTCTGAAGGGTATGGCTTCCATGCACTGCTCTGCGAATGTCGGTAAAGACGGCGATGTTGCAATATTCTTCGGATTGTCCGGTACCGGTAAAACCACCCTGTCTGCTGATCCAAAGCGGGCTTTGGTAGGTGATGATGAGCATGGCTGGGATGACGATGGTGTTTTCAACTTTGAAGGTGGTTGCTATGCCAAGACTATCAATCTGAGTAAGGAAAACGAGCCCGACATCTACAACGCTATTCGCCGTGATGCGCTTCTGGAGAACGTGACGGTTCTTGAAGACGGCACGATCGATTTTGCCGATGGCTCCAAGACAGAAAACACTCGTGTTTCCTATCCGATTGAGCACATTGAAAACATCGTTAAACCTGTTTCAAAGGCCGGACATGCCAAAAAAGTGATTTTCCTGACGGCTGATGCCTTTGGTGTGCTACCTCCGGTATCCAAGCTGACGCCAGAGCAAACCAAGTACCATTTCCTGTCTGGTTTCACCGCCAAGCTGGCGGGTACTGAGCGTGGCATTACTGAGCCAACGCCAACATTTTCTGCTTGCTTTGGCGCAGCGTTTCTGACCTTGCATCCGACCCGATACGCTCAAGAACTGGTGAAAAAGATGGAAGCCAATGGTGCAACGGCCTACCTTGTTAACACCGGCTGGAATGGCACAGGCAAACGTATCTCCATCAAGGCCACCCGTGCCATCATTGATGCCATCATTGATGGCAGCATTGATGAAGCGGAAACGTTGACGCTTCCTTACTTTGGTCTGAAAGTTCCAACCCATGTTGAAGGCGTGGAAAATGGTATCCTGAATCCTCAGGATACCTATGAGAGCAAAGAAGACTGGGATAATAAAGCTCGTGATCTGGCTGATCGCTTCATCACCAACTTCAGCAAGTTTACTGATATCGACGAAGGCAAGGCTCTAATCGCCGCTGGTCCATCACTGGATTGAGATTGATACAAATAAAAACTGTCGTTCAACAGGTGTTTTAAGCGCTTTTGTCCGGCAGTTTTTTATGCCCGCAGTTTTTCCACGCAGAGGAAGAGAGCCCATTGCCATCCGTTATAGTTTGACGTCTGGAATCATGAAGTGGCTGGCTAGTGGTGAAAGACAGTGTCAAGCTGGTCAACCTTTCTTAAGTGCCTGATGTTGCGATAATGCCATAATAAAAAATAAAAATTTGCCCCCGATCGAGTAATATTCCCATACATTTACTGGCAATTTGATGATTTAGTGCCATCCTGTTGATCTGCTTTTAGTGCAATCTGAGAAAAATGAGATTTTAACTTCAGTGGTATGAATACATGCTCTGGATGTCGTTTTCCTCTCTGTTGCATGTTGTTTTCACAAGTCAGGCTACAAAAGTAATGTTTGCATGGCTTAGCTTGTTTGCCGAACTTGTAAATATTTAGTATGACCAACAACTGTTAGAGTTTTTTATGTTAATACAAAGAACTTTGTCTAGTGTCGTGCATCTTCTTGTATTTTTTCTTGTTTTTTTAAAATCGGCAGCGGTTCACTGTGATGAGACTTATGACATGTTTTCCCAGCCTTACGCACCCCCGATGCTCAATGAGTTGAGGCCACTTTCACCCAGTATTTTGAGTATGATGCTTAATGTTCATGGATTGGGGAGCAACAGTGCACAGAGGCTGGATTTAGCTGGCCATGAACCTTCCATAAGCTATGAAAAGTTCATGCGCTGGATAGATGATTTTTTCTTATCCGGCCGCTTCAATGATTATTCGTGGAGAATCAGGTCAGTGCCTGATAACGCTGCCACATCTAAAGATTCATCAAAGAGTCAGAGCAATTCAGAGACTCAGTCCAATTCACAGACTCAGTCCAATAATGAAGGGGTGGAAAGTGCTGATCATTCAGACCCCCGGCAGGTTGCGGCCCAGAAAGAGTCTTTTGCAAACAAAGCCCCCTCTGGAAAGGAAAAAAACGCAAGTAAGAAAAGGAACAAAAAAACAGCTGAAAAATCATACAGTGCTTTTATTGAAGAGTTGAGGCTAGAGGCACTTAAAGCTGAGGCAGCTGCACTCGGGATTACATGGGAAGAGGTGACTACAGATCTTATACCTGAAGATTGTCCTTTGGTCGTATGGATGATAATGCATGAAGTTCATGATGCACTGAGATCCAATCGAGGCTCCAGTGAAGTCGAAATGGACTTTTCCAAAATGTTAACAAAGTTCGATCCTGCACTAGAACTGGTATTAAGAGCAATGTTGGAAGCAACGGAAGGCCAGAAAATAGCAAATCTCTGCAAGACCTGGCTCAAATATGGACTCATAAAAAGCAATAATCGTATAAATGTCGAAAGTTGGCTACTCAAGGAAAAAGAGTTGTCTTATTTTCTCTTTGATTATGAGGAAATACCCCTTTTTCACAGAAATCAATTATCAAAATGGGGGCAGGATTATATGGAGCACAACAAGCTAACACTTACAGCATTGCGTGCTAATAAGCTCAACAAAAAAGATTTCCGTTCACAGGTATTATGGAATCTTCTTTTTCACTTTAGCGAATTGGAAGGATTCATAAAGAATAAATCCCTTGAGGAATTTAAAGTGTTCGAGGACACTCTCTTGTCAGTTCTGGATGCTTTATTCCGTGAGACCAGCATGATGAAGCCCACTGAAATGGCTCTGATGGTATTGTGGCTCGACATGGAAATTGACAGATGCAATATCGACTTTAATTGGAGGGCTAAACTCGAGTATCTCAGGACAGACAGAAGAAGTACTGCCAGCAAAGTACAACCGGTAAAAACGTCACTGCCCAGCCATACCACCATCAGCCATACCACCAAAAGGCGTCAATCAAAGGATGAGGGTGAAGGTAAAAAGGACGAGGATAACGATAAACAAGCGCTTAAGCGCAAGCGTTCAAAAGACACGGATGAAAATCTGGTTTCAACCAAGTCAGGGCGTCAAGTCTTGGTACCAGGGCGATTCAAAGACTAGTTTTGTACAGAAGTTGAGGCTGTCTCTTTCTTAAATGGACGAAGAAGGATTAAGATGACAGTCGGCTTATCCGGTGTACAGGGAGCGTACTTCTGTTGCGGACAGCCCCGACTGGCACAAAGGGTCTTATCAGTTACTCCAATATTGTGTAGCAAAGTCTGCTTAAGATAACAGAATCGCTGCCATCACCCCGTGACAATCAATCGATTGTCATTAGAATACGGCCTACGGACTATAGAAGCTCTGGCCATAGCTGCATTAGGCAGTTTGGTGGGAGTCATTCACACAGTCTCTTGTCAAAAAGAGCTCGTTGAGGGTATCAACAACGGATGACGATAGAAAAGAGTCGTGGTCGCAGCCCTGGTCAGATTGACAGGCAGTTTGGCAAGCGCGCAGTCATGCGTATGGGTGACCGCAAGCAGAGTGCTAACTATGCGTTTGCTGATGCTGAACACGCCCTCGACCCTCAATACTCTGGCAAGCTGGGTGAAGACAAGTTGATAGCTTCCAGGCAGGAACGTTTTCAGGACTTTTGCCTAAATGCCTGTCAGTCTGCTCTAATGGTGCGGATATTATTTTGTACCGTATTCGATAAATTCAAAGTTAACATTGAGTGGGTTCTATGGAAATCATCTTTCAGCGTATCGCTGAAGAGCTGAACGTTCGTCCGGAGCAGGTCACCAGTGCTGTTGCATTGCTGGATGATGGCGCAACCGTTCCTTTTATTGCCCGATACCGTAAAGAGGCTACAGGCGCTCTTGATGATACACAACTGCGTACGCTGGAAGAGCGTCTGCGGTATCTTCGTGAGTTGGAGGAGCGTCGTGAAACGGTTCTGAACAGTATTCGGGATCAGGAGAAACTGACGCCTGAGCTGGAAAAGGACATTCGTGCTGCGGACACTAAAACCCGCCTTGAAGATCTTTATCTTCCCTATAAGCCGAAACGTCGTACCAAAGGTCAGATCGCCATTGAAGCCGGTTTGGAAGCTTTGGCTGATCAACTGTTCAACGAGCCGGATACCGATCCGGAAGCGGTTGCTGCCGATTTTGTTGATGTTAATAAAGGCGTTGCTGACAGTAAGGCGGCACTCGAAGGTGCCCGCTACATTCTGATGGAAAGGTTCAGTGAAGACGCTGAACTGCTGGGCAAACTCCGGGATATGTTATGGAGTCAAGGCATTCTTTCCAGCCGGAGTGTTGAAGGCAAGGAAGAAGAGGGTGCGAAGTTCCGCGACTACTTTGAACATGATGAGCCGATCAAACAGGTTCCTTCTCATCGTGCTCTGGCGATCTTCCGTGGCCGTAATGAAGGTGTGCTTCAGTCTAACATTCGTTTGGAGAATGAACCTGATTCGCGTCTGGAAACGCATCCCTGCGAAAAAGTCATTGCGGACCACTGGCACATTGCTGATCAGGGCAGAGCGGCTGACAAGTGGCTAAAAGATGTCGTGCGCTGGACCTGGAGAGTAAAGCTCCTGACCCAGCTTGAAACTGACTTGATGACCCGCATACGTGAAAGTGCAGAGGAAGAAGCGATCAAGGTTTTTGCCAAGAACCTGAAAGATCTGCTTTTGGCAGCTCCTGCGGGGCTGCGCCCAACTCTGGGTCTTGATCCGGGTCTGCGAACGGGTGTTAAAGTGGCCGTCGTGGACGCTACAGGCAAACTGGTAGAGCACACCACCATCTTCCCCCACGCGCCTCAGCGTCAGTGGAAAGAGGCTCTGGGTACACTGGCAACTCTCTGTCTGACTCACAGTGTCGAGCTGGTCAGTATTGGCAATGGCACGGCATCCCGTGAAACGGATCGTCTCGTCGCAGAACTGATGAGAGCTTACCCCAAACTGGGTCTGACTAAAATTGTCGTCAGTGAAGCCGGTGCATCGGTTTATTCTGCCTCTGAACTGGCAGCTCGTGAATTCCCGGACCTGGATGTTTCTATTCGTGGTGCCGTATCCATTGCTCGTCGTCTGCAAGACCCACTGGCTGAACTGGTTAAAATTGAACCTAAAGCGATTGGTGTCGGCCAGTATCAGCACGATGTCAGTCAGACTCAGTTGTCGCGCTCTTTGGAAGCGGTTGTTGAAGATTGTGTAAACGCTGTCGGTGTTGATGTAAACACAGCTTCCAGTGCTTTGCTGACCCGTGTGTCCGGCTTAAACAGAACGCTGGCAGATAACATTGTTGCCTTCCGAGACCAGAACGGTGTGTTTTCTGATCGTGAAGCACTCAAGAAAGTAGGTCGTTTTGGTCCTAAAGCATTTGAACAGGCTGCAGGTTTCCTGCGCGTCATGAATGGTGAAAACCCTCTGGATGCTTCTGCAGTGCACCCTGAGTCATATCCGGTTGTGGAAAAGATTGCCAGTCAGTCCGAGCGCGCAGTGCACGGCCTGATTGGTGACTCCCTGTTCCTGAGGTCTCTGGATCCCAAAACGTTTACGGATGAAAGCTTTGGTCTGCCCACCGTGACCGACATTATTTCTGAACTGGACAAGCCCGGACGTGACCCTCGTCCAGAATTCAAGGCGCCGGAATTCCAGGAAGGTGTTGAAAAAATCAGTGACCTGAAGCTGAACATGGAGCTGGAAGGCGTTGTTACCAACGTTACCAACTTTGGTGCCTTTGTTGATGTGGGTGTTCATCAGGATGGTCTGGTGCATATTTCTGCGCTGTCCAACACCTTCGTAAAAGATCCTGCTGAAGTGGTTAAGGCCGGTGATATCGTCAAGGTCAAAGTCATGGAAGTAGACGTCCAGCGCAAGCGTATTGGACTCTCCATGCGCATGGGTGACAAGGCTGAAGAAGTGGCTCAGGCGAGGCAGCAGCCTCGTGGTGAACGCACTGGTGGCACAAAACCTCAAAATCGTGGTGGCAAAAGAAATAACCAGCAGGTTAAAAAAGAGCAGTCCGCTGGTTCTTTTGCTGATCTGTTTGCCAATGCTAAAAAGCTGAGAAAGTAAGTGGGTCACAGGAGCAGCCTCTGAGAGGCTGCTCACGGTCTGAGAGGCTTCGCAGTTATTCGATAGGTGCAAGGCAGATTCTAACGTTATATAGTCCGTTCCAAGAAATGATTACCGCCTTATACACTGCTCGCAGGCTCCCGGGCAGAGTGTTGATCTCAAAAAAACGCACCTGGATTGGAATTGTATTTTGACTAGCCAGTATGAGTTTCGTCTGCAACTGCTTCAGCAGTCGTCCAACCAAAACCTGCTCAGTGGTATACGACACGGAATCGAACGTGAAGGGCTGAGGGTATCGGCTGACGCACGTTTGTCGCAGTTTTCTCATCCGGAAGTCTTGGGCAGGACTCTGACGCATCCCTATATCACGACTGACTACTCTGAAGCTTTGCTAGAGTTCATTACTCCGGTCTACTGCAAGCTGGAAGATGTCATGAAGTTTCTGGAAGAGCTTCATAGCTACACCTGCCAAAACCTTGATAGTGAAACGCTCTGGGCGGGCAGTATGCCGGCTTTGCTGGAAGGTGAGCAGAGTATTCCTATTGCCCGTTATGGCGACTCTAACCCAGGCAAAATGAAGACTGTCTACCGTGAAGGACTGGCGCATCGTTATGGCAAGGCGATGCAGACTATTGCCGGCATTCACTATAACTTTTCGTTGCCGGAGTCACTCTGGCAGTTGTTGTCTGATGCTGAGTCTTCAGATCGTTCTCTGGAAGATTTCCAGTCAGAATCCTATCTGGCAATGATCAGAAACTTTCGCCGATATTCCTGGCTGCTGATGTATCTTTTCGGAGCTTCACCTGCAGTGAGCAAGAGTTTCTTTACTCAGCAAAAACCCATCGAATCACTGGCAAAACTGGATGAAGACACATTGTATTTGCCCTGGGCAACCTCTCTGCGAATGAGTGACCTGGGCTACACCAATAATGCTCAGTCATCTTTGAGTATTTGTTACAACACTCTGGGAGAGTACGTTTCCAGCCTTGCTAAAGCCATTAAAACCCCCTATCAGCCTTATGAAGAGATCGGGCTCAAAAATGGCGATCGTTATCTACAGCTGAATACCAATCTTCTCCAGATCGAGAACGAGTATTACAGCAACATTCGACCCAAGCGAATTGCCAAACGGGGCGAAAAGCCCCTGACCGCATTATCACATTATGGCGTTGAATACGTTGAAGTGCGCTGCATGGACATTAATCCAATGGAGCCGCTGGGGTTGTCCATGGTCGATGCTGCGTTTCTGGATGTTTTTCTGGTGTTTACTGCTTTGATGGACAGTCCTGAAATTAATCATGCAGAGTGCCAGAGAGTGACTGAAAACTTTGCCCGAACTGTTTCAGAAGGAAGACGTCCCGGCTTGAAGTTAAATGATGAGCAAGGTCCGGTCACTCTGACTGATTGGGGACTGAGTTTAATCGACAAAATGATGCCCGTGGCCCGGATACTGGATCAGGCCAATGAGTCTGATCTGTTCTCGGAATCTCTGATTCAGCAGAAAGAAAAGCTACTGGATTCTGAGTGCACACCCTCAGCCAGAATCCTGCAGGCACTAAAAAGCAGCGGAGACGGTTATATTAATTGGATGCTCAAGCAGTCTGAAGAGCACTCCCGCTATTTCAGCCAACAAGAGATTGAGCCTGAAAGGTTGGAGTATTTTGGGCGTATAGCCGCAGAATCGAGAGCAGACCAGGAGCGATTGAAAGCGTCTGACTCGACCCATTTTGATGAGTTTCTGAAACATTATTTTGAATCTGAATGATTCATGATTTTTTGAAAAAACGGATCTGGTGAGTAAGTCGAATGATCTTCGGATCCTGTCAGACTTTCTCACGCATGGAGCTTTCTTTTTACTGGAAAACCCTTTCCTGATGGAGGGTATAAAGTTGTTTTAACTGTTTTCTCCTGTGTTATTTTTATGTCATTGGTCATACCCTGTTTTTAGATGAGCCGGGAGTTCAGGGCATGGAAGACAGAGTCTCTTTTTTGACTGCATTATTAAATAATTTTTTTTAATGAAATCTGATCTTCTTATCCTTAATAGAATTAAAAAACGCTCAAATCCCTGAAAAAACGACTTTTGGAGCGAGTGTACAAATATAATTCAGATCGAAATTTACAGTAAATTGAAATTACCTCTTGCCGCAAAAAATCCACTGTCATAACCTAGCAACTGAGTCGTCATTTTTAAGGGGCGATAAAGTGATCCCGTTTCGAGTAGATGAGATCCAAACGAAGAGGAATAGTCATGCTGGAGGGGTGCAAAACGGCCAGAGAACGTTGGGGTGGCGTATCAGAAATCATTGACCGCTGGCTAAACGAGCGGCAGGCTCTGATCGTTCTCTACTGCTCAATCAATGGAGTGAATCAATTTCACGATGATAAAAGGCCTGTTGCAAATAAATTGAAAGAAATGTGCCAGATTCTGGTTGATTATGTTTCAGCTGGTCATTTCGAAGTCTACGAACAACTGATTCAGGAAGGTATTGATTTTAATGATGGGGGAGTAGAAATGGCTCACTCTATTCTGCCCGAACTGGAAAAAAATACGCAGGTTTGTCTGGATTTTAACGACGGTTGTGAGTCCCTTAGTAGTGTGTCTATGCTGCAGGCTCACCTGTCCGAGCTAGGTGAAGCTTTGGAAGAACGTTTTTCTCTGGAAGACCAGATGATTGAAGTGCTTCACGAATCTCACAGAGAATTGCTCTCCCAGCATTAGTAATGCCGGCAGATAGTCTGAATATCTTCCAGCACGCAGTATGAAGGAAACCGCTCAGTCAATGATGGGGATATTTACTTCTGTTTCTCCTCATTGACCTGTGAGTCTTTTCTCACACTCAAAAGCTCAACTTTAAAAATCAGCACCTCATTAGGTCTGATTCTCCCGGGAATACCTCCGGGACCATAAGCGAGGTCCGAAGGGATATAAAGTTCCCAAATGGAGCCTTCTTGCATCTGCTTCAGACCTTCAGTCCAGCCTTTGATGACCTGATTCAGTTTGAACGTCACCGGTTGGTTTATGCTGTATGAACTGTCAAAGACCCTGCCATCAACAAGACGTCCTTCGTAATGGACAGTCACTTCACTGTTTTCTTGTGGTTTAATACCTTGACCGCTTTTAATCACTTTGTATTGAAGGCCACTTTTCAGTGTCTTTATGCCTGATTTTTTAGAGTTATCTTTCAGGAAAGCCTGACCTTTTTCAAGGTTCTTTTTTGCTTCTTCTGCCAGTTGTTCCTGACGTTTTTTCTCTTGATCCTTCCGGGCTTTTTCGATCAGCTTGAACATTTCCTGCTTGTCAAAAGCCAAAGGTTTGTTCTCCAGAGTATCCTTGATTCCCTGAGACAATGCGTCTGAGTTAATGCCCTCGAACTGCTTGAGTTGCTCGGCCAAAATTGCACCCAGACTGTAGCTGAGTTTGTCTGACTCTTTCTCCAGGACAGCAACTGATTGCATGGAACAGGACATCAGGGCGATGCTAGCAAGTGCTTTTAGTCTCATGAAGTCTCTCTATTTATTGCGAAAATGCAGCTCTTCCTGAATTTGCAGTGATTGTTTTCATGTTCCGACCAGGCTGCATTTCCGGCTCATGAGTGTTTGTGTTAGCTCGACAAAGAAAGGGTCAAATTTTTCTTAGTACAAAAGTTCCTCCATCTTTGTGCAAACATCAAGAGATAGCAAGTGCTATGGAACATTGGTTATACAAAAATGCCTTAAATACAAGGGTTAAATGACTCTCATAAAAAAATAAAACGAGAGGCGGCAAGTTTTTTTTGAAGGAAAAAAATCATTTTATATAAAAAAATGTATAAAAAAATTTGCAGTCGCGTGATAAGCACTCTATTTTCTAATTAAAACTGGATATAAATTATTCAGCTTTTATATAGAGGTACTTCTAAAGGCAATGACGAGGGATGACCAAATGCCTGTAGCCAAAAAGAAACCAGCCGCTAAAAAGGCTGTTAAAAAACCAGCGGCTAAAAAGCCAGTTGAAAAAAAACCGGCAGCTAAAAAAGCAGCAGCCAAAAAGCCTGCAGCTAAAAAAGCAGCCGCCAAAAAGCCTGCAGCTAAAAAAGCAGCCGCCAAAAAGCCTGCAGTTAAAAAAACTGCAGCGAAGAAGACTACCCGCAAGGTAGATCCGGTTAAGAAGCTGGAAAAAGAAATTGAAGCGCTTAAGAAAAAACTGGATAAGGCTAAAGAGTCTTTGAAGAAAGCAAAGACCAAGGCTAAGGCCGATGCCAAGAAAAAAGCGCCCGCCAAGAAAAAGGCGCCTGCTCGTAAGGCGGCTGCCAAAAAGACGGTAGCTAAGAAAAAGGCGCCTGCTCGTAAAGCAGCTGCCAATAAGGCGGTAGTGAAGAAAAAAGCGCCAGTTCGCAAGGCCGCTGCCAAAAAGGCTCCAGCCAGGAAGAAAGCGACAGCCAAGAGAAAAGACAAGCGTTAATCTCTTAAGCAGTATCCGCAGGAGAGGAAAGCCTCTCCTGCAATAAAACCAAATAATCCGTATCCCTCTCGCCAGCTATCAGCGAGTACTTCTTTGTGGCAATGATTACGTTGCCACATTTTTGGAAGTAGCCTGCCCTGGGTTTTGATCTCGAATGTCTTGATCAGCCTGCCAGATATTAACTTCTTGTAGTATGTCGATCTTTGAATCCACAGTGGGTTCATATTCCCGTAGGAATGCCAGTGAAACAGCGTTTATAATGCGCGCCATGATTAATTTGAACTCAGTCAGTTTATTGCGCTCTGGCAAGGTTTTGCTGGAAGAAACCAGCGCAACAATTCATCACGGCCAGCATGTTGGACTGGTGGGCGCCAATGGGTGTGGCAAGTCGAGTCTGCTGGCCCTGATTATGGGTAACCTGCAACCGGACAAGGGCGATGTCGGCATCGATGCGGGTCGGGGGATTGCTCATATGGCCCAGGAGGTTTTGGCTCTGGACCAGAAAGCCGTCGATTATGTGCTGGACGGTGATGAAACACTTCGGGAAATAGAAAAATCCATCAAGTGTGCCGAACAAGAACAAGAGCATGGCAGGCTTGCTGAACTTCACGAAAAGCTGCTTCAGGCAGATGGCTACACAGCACGTTCCCGTGCCGAACAAATGCTCCATGGTCTTGGATTTTCCCATGAAAAAATCGACTGTAGCGTAAAAGATTTCTCCGGTGGCTGGAGAATGAGATTGAATCTGGCAAGAACTCTCATGTGTCGTTCGGATTTACTTTTCCTTGATGAGCCAACCAACCACCTTGATCTGGACGCTATTGTCTGGTTGGAAAGTTTTCTTAAGCGTTACCAGGGGACGTTGATTATCATCTCTCACGACCGTGATTTTCTGGACGCAGTGATTGACATTACCCTCCATATTGAGCATCGGAAACTGCACACCTATCGTGGTAACTATTCTGCTTTTGAACGGATGCGCTCTGAGCGTCTTCAACAGCAGCAGGCTGCTTTTGAAAAGCAACAAAAGCAGCGCGCTCACATGGAGACGTTTGTTGAGCGGTTTCGTGCCAAAGCGACCAAGGCGAAACAGGCACAGAGTCGCCTAAAAGCGCTGGCCAGACTGGAAGAAATAGCGCCGGCCCACGTCGATTCACCTTTCAGCTTCAGCTTTCCTGATCCTGAAAAAATGTCTTCACCACTGCTGACCCTCGACAAGGCGGAGTTGGGTTATAAAGGCAACACACTTATCAGGCTGAAACTGAATATCCTGCCTGGCAGTCGCATTGGTTTGCTGGGGGCTAACGGTGCGGGTAAATCAACCTTGATTCGGACACTGGCTGGAGAGCTTCCTCTGGTAGCTGGCCAGAGACATGATGGAGAGCACCTGAGAGTAGGATATTTTGCCCAGCATCAATTGGAAAAACTCGATGCCGATGCCAGCCCATTGCTTCATCTACAACGAATGTCGCCTGGGGCACGGGAACAGGAGTTGAGAAACTTTCTGGGCGGTTTTGGTTTTCATGGTGATAAGGCTCTGGAAACGATTGCAGGTTTTTCTGGTGGCGAACAGGCGAGGCTGGCCCTGGCTATTGTAGCCTGGCAAAAGCCAAACCTGCTGTTGCTGGATGAACCAACCAACCACCTTGACCTTGAGATGCGTCATGCTCTGACTATGGCTCTGCAGACATTCGAAGGAGCCATGATACTGGTGTCGCATGATCGTAATCTCCTGCGCAGTACTACAGACGATCTTTTTCTGGTCCATGATGGCCGGGTTGAAGCTTTTGAAGGCGATCTGGAGGATTATAGCGTCTGGTTAACTCAGCAGCGTCAGGAAGATAAATCAGAAAATATTTCTGAAACGGTTCAATCGACTCACTCGGCACAAGCCCGCAAAGAGCAGAAACGTCTGGATGCAGAGCGTCGTAAGCAGCTCAGGCCGATGAAAAAGAAAGTGGATTCTCTGGAGCAAAAACTGGAGAAGTTGCAATCGTTGCTGGTTGAGGTTGAATCTGAACTGGCCAGTCCGGAGCTCTATGAAAGTGCAGAAAAAGAACGTTTGAAATTATTGCTCGATCAACAGACTCGATATAAGAAGGGCATCGCGGAAACCGAAGAAGAGTGGATTGAAGCGCTGGAGCAACTTGAAGCAATGGAAAGCGGATCATTCTCCGCCTGATGACAATCAGGCGGTAGAAACTGCCTGGCAGCTAAAGAGCAGGAGCTTCATTCCCGAAGCATGGGCCATGAACCTGATTTATGACCTTTTATGCCTGCTCGTATGCCACATCTTCAGCTTCATCGGATACGCTGTCCAGTTTGCCTAACAGAGTACCCACCCTGTCGCTCCAGGAACTTAATTCCTGTTTCAGATGAGTGTTTTCGTCTTCCAGACGGTTATTGGTTGAACGCAATTCCTCAAGCTCCATTCGAGTGAGCTCAAGTTTGTCGATCAGGTTTTGAAGCTTGTTTTCAAGTTGGCTTAAGGATTCAATGGACATAGTTGTTACTTTTTCACCGGGAAATAGTTCGGACGAAATCAGCCTGTCTGTAACAGATAGCTGCCTGCCTATTCTAACGAAGCAGCAGTTTGGCAGGCTTCTGTGCAGTTAAGGGTGACTTTTACACTGGCTCTACGATAGCACATACTTCAGGCTAAGTTCAGATAAGTTACTTATATGCAGGCTATACTTGCGAAGTAATTACACAAGAATGAGGGTGATAGGCGAATGTTTATGACTCTGTTCTGAAGTGAATCTATCGTTTCAGAAATGCTTTGAAAACGACGAGCATCGCTTACCGGTTGAACAGTCTGCTACCGACTCATTACTTCCCTTTTCCTGATCCATCTCTAATGTCGGTGCAGCGGGACAACCTTCACGGTAATAAAGGTCGCTGGTGTGGCTCACAGGAATTTTACTGAAGTCATTCAGGAATCTTGATGCTTTTCAGAATTGCACAGGACAGCCAAAGATCCTGTGTAATAGAGGTGGAATGCCTCAAGGAGTTTTGCATGAGCGAAACGACACTACCCGACGCAACAATTGTCTCTGTTCTCAATGTCGAGGATGAAGCGATGAGGGCTTTTTACATCTCCCTGACCTGTAATCAGAGCGTCGACGAATACATTCAAGATCAGCATCTTTACTTTTCTTCACGTCAGGTAGAAGGTGTTTTCCTGAGTCATCTGCTGGCTTTGACGGAGTTGGCTCTGGACCGTTGTTTTCTGCTTAGCCACTAAAGAACCTGAGGTCTTGAGTCAGTATTTATTTTTTAATGGCTATTTTCTATTTCAGAAAAAGAGATTTCATCTTCATGGGGATGAAGTCATTTTTATTGAAAATGACACCTGCAATGAAGTATCAAACCAGGAATTTGATGTGATGAGTGTTGTTTCACTGAACTCACTCTTGCGATCTCCGGCTTGCATACTGACAAGTATCCATCAAATAGATACACTCCCCCGTTCTGAGGTTGCCGCAAAAGTGCTGCGCTATGCTCGCAACTTTTGCAGCAGCCTCTACCGATTGTGAATGCAGATTGGGTTTCCAGGTTAACTGTGTTCGTCTGATGATCATGCATGCCGATGGACAATCCGTGGAAAGCACCATGAGTAAAAGAACAGTTTTTCATCACTCGACGTGCTGAAAAGTGTTTCACGGTAACAAGTGATAGATAGGTAACTATGCCAGAAACTATTCCCCCTGACTCGGTGGGCCTGGTCGAACCCGAAACGGTTCATTTTGATCGGCCCCTTCGGCTAAGTTGTGGTCAAACCCTGAACGAATATGACCTGGTAATTGAAACCTATGGTGAGCTGAATACCGAAAAGAATAATGGTGTTTTGATTTGCCACGCGCTCAGTGGCCATCACCATGCAGCCGGTTATCACACCATGGAAGACCGTAAGCCTGGCTGGTGGGATAACTTTATTGGTCCCGGCAAGCCTCTGGATACCAATCACTTCTTTGTTGTCAGTCTGAACAATCTCGGGGGTTGTCATGGCAGCACAGGCCCGATCAGTATCAACCCACAAACTGGCAAACTCTACGGTTCTGATTTTCCCATACTGACTGTGGAAGATTGGGTCGAGAGCCAGGCCAGACTGGCAGATCATCTGGGTATTCGACAATGGGCTGCGGTGGTGGGTGGCAGTCTTGGCGGCATGCAAACGCTTTACTGGTCTATGGCTTATCCTGAACGTCTGCGTCATGCTGTAGTCATTGCCTCTGCACCGAAACTGTCGGCACAGAATATTGCCTTCAATGAAGTGGCCCGTCAGGCCATTCGCTCCGATGAAAACTTTCGGGATGGCCAATATCTTGAAGAGGGAACGCTACCCAAGAGCGGCCTGGGATTAGCCAGGATGGTAGGCCACATCACCTATCTGTCCGATGATGCCATGGGACAGAAGTTTGGCCGTGAACTCAAGAGTGGGGAGTACAGTTTCGATTATGGCGCTCAGTTCCAGGTAGAGAGCTATCTCCGCTATCAGGGGGAACACTTCTCTGGCAGCTTTGATGCCAACACCTATCTGCTGATGACCCGGGCACTGGATTATTTTGATCCGGCCCGGAAGTTTAATGATGATCTTGCTCAGGCCCTGTCTCCAGCCAAAGCACACTTTTTGCTGGTTTCATTCACTACCGACTGGCGTTTCTCCCCGGAGCGTTCCAGAGAGATTACCGATGCACTCCTGAAGGCGGGCAAGCAGGTCTCTTACATGGAAGTGGATGCTCCCCAGGGGCACGATGCATTCCTGATGAACATTCCCCGATATGTGAATGCCATTTCGGGCTATATGAAACGAGTCGCTGTCGAGTGCAAAGAGGCTGCTGTATGAGTAACCGTGTTGATTTTGCCATTATCAGTGACTGGATTGACCAGGGCAGTCGGGTTCTTGATCTGGCCTGCGGTGAAGGCACTCTGCTGGCAGACCTGGGCAAAAACAAGCAGGTTCGGGGTTATGGGCTGGAGATTAATCCACAGAATATTCAGAACTGTATTGAAAGTGGCGTGAACGTTCTTGAGCAAAACATTGACCAGGGGTTGGACAATTTTGGCGATCAAAGTTTTGATACCGTGGTGATGACTCAAGCTCTACAGGCCTTGCAGTTTCCCCATTTAGCACTCGATGAAATGCTGAGAGTGGGCCGGGAGTGCATTGTTACCTTCCCAAATTTTGGTCACTGGCGTTGCCGTTGGTATCTGGCTACCAAAGGTAGAATGCCGGTATCCAAATTTATGCCTTATACCTGGTATGACACACCTAATATACACTTCTGCACGTTTAAGGATTTTGAAGATCTTTGCCATCAGAAAAAGCTGAAGATCATTAATCGTATGGTAACAGATAGCGCCAACAGGGGAGGCTGGAGAACCCGCCTGCTGCCCAACCTGATGGGAGAAGTGGCTATCTATCATCTGACTCGAGGAGAGTGAAGTCATGGCTTGTGTAAGGCTGTTCAGTCTACTGTTGGCGCTGGCCGTTTTTTCGGGGGCCCATGCTGCCCCGGTACCCGAAGCCCGTGTCATGAATGACAAACCGGCCCGGTTTGGCGACTATGAAGTGTATTACAGTGCATTCCCCAGCACCTTTATTCAGCCTGACATAGCCAAGACTTATGACCTGGAGCGCGGGCCAAAAAATGGCTTGGTCAATATGGTTGTCCGAAACGTCAGGGACAGTGAGGAAGGCAAGGCAGTAAAAGCCTCTTTTGATGGCAAAACCGCCAACCTTCTGGGTCAGCAGTCAGCGCTGAAATTCAAGGAAATCAGGGAAGGTGATGCCATCTATTATCTGGCAGGTTTCCGGTTCAGTAATGAAGAAATGCTAAAATTCACCATCAAAGTACACCCTGAAGGCGCCAGTCAGAGTCATACCATTCAGTTCAGCCAGAAATTTTACGAGGGTGGCCAGTGAAGTCATTGGTAAAAAAAGAGCTAAAGCAAGAGCCAAAGCAAGAGCCAAAGAAAGTAGTATTGGCCAGTGGTAATCAGGGCAAGCTGAAGGAGCTTCAGCAGATGCTCTCAGGGCTGGATTTTGAAGTATTGGCTCAAAGTGAGTTCAGCCTAGGTTCTGTTGAGGAAACAGGGCTGACCTTTGTAGAAAACGCTTTGATCAAGGCCAGAAATGCGGCAAAAATCACAGGTCTTGCAGCCATTGCTGATGACTCCGGGATTGAAGTGGATGCCCTGAATGGCCAGCCAGGTATTTACTCGGCACGATTTGCCGGTGAAGAGGCCACCGATAGAGAGAACAATCAGAAGCTCTTGCAGAGACTGGAAGGATTGCCCAAAGAGCAAAGAACCGCTCGTTTTCACAGTGTACTGGTCTACATGCGCCATGCAGAAGACCCCACTCCTCTGATATGTCATGGAAGCTGGGAGGGCTACATCCTGGAGGCACCTTCTGGTGATCGGGGTTTTGGTTATGATCCTCTTTTTTATGTGCCTGATCAGAACTGTGCAGCGGCTGAACTCAGTCGGGAACAGAAAAACAGCATCAGCCACCGGGCAAAAGCCATGACACAGCTTTTGAAGCAGTTGAAGCAACGCCTCTGACAGACGCATGTTACTTTTTCTCAATGCGGCCGGTGATGACACCTGGTCGCTTTAATCACTTGGCCTGATTCTCAATATGCTCGAACTTCCTCCATTGAGCCTTTACGTGCACATTCCCTGGTGTGTCAAAAAATGCCCTTACTGTGACTTCAACTCCCATGCGCTCAGCGATGGTATTCCAGAAGACGCTTATATCGATGCCCTGTTAACAGACTTTGACAGTGAAGTGAATACTCTCCAGGGAAGAGCGCTTAATACGATTTTCTTCGGTGGCGGTACCCCCAGTTTGATGTCTGCCAGAGGTTTTGATCGTTTTCTCTGTGAGCTGGAAAAGAGAATCCGTTTCTCGCCGGATATTGAAATCACCATGGAAGCCAACCCCGGGACCTATGAACATGACCGGTTCAAAGATTATCGAAAAGCCGGTATCAACCGATTGTCATTGGGGGTTCAGAGTTTTCAGGACGAAAAGCTCAAGACGCTGGGTCGTATTCACAGTTCAGATGAAGCGCGCAAGGCGATTGAGTCCCTGAGGGGGATGGGCTTTGACAACTTCAATATTGATCTGATGCACGGACTGCCCGGCCAGAGCATTCAGGACGGTCTGTCAGATCTGAAGAAAGCAATTGCACTGGAACCGACTCATATTTCCTGGTACCAGCTCACCATTGAACCCAATACGGTTTTCTATTCAAAACCTCCGGTCTTACCCGAGGACGATACCCTCTGGTCCATTCAGGAAAAAGGGTGGGATTTACTGGCAGAGGCAGGCTATCAGCAGTACGAGATTTCAGCCTATAGTCGTCCCGGCAGACAGGCAAAACATAATTTGAACTATTGGCAGTTTGGTGACTATATCGGCATTGGTGCGGGGGCTCATGGCAAGATGACCCAGCAGGAGATGGGCAGAATTTATCGAAACTGGAAAACCAGAATGCCCTCAGACTATCTGGCAGCGGATAAACCCTTTGAAGCGGGCAGTAGAATATTGAATGAGGATGATCTGCCGATTGAGTTTATGATGAATGTTCTGCGTCTTAACCAGGGGGTTGATCACTCATTGTTTCAGCAAAGAACCGGAATGGCCTACTCAGACATAGACGTTCAATGTCAGCAAGCGATTCAAAAAGGTTTGCTCGAGCAGGATCGATTACAGCCAACGAAACAGGGACGACTCTTTTTGAATGATCTGCTGGCTCTGTTTACTGATGGATGATGTTCCCACTCAATTAGCGACTGGACGCCATTTTCTGGAATCTGTTGGGAACTGTATCCTTACTCAAAACGAAGGGTGAACTATGGAATGGATAACAGACAACATTATTTTTCTGTCAAAGTTGGCTCGTGAGCATCTTGATGTTATCGCTATGGCCCTGACAGCAGTAGCAGTGGCCTTTGTGGGACGTTTTATTGCCTCATGGAGCACTGATTGGATGAACCGGCTTCATGCCGCTGTGAGAATTCCTGCAAGAGCTGTTTTGAATCTCGCCCTGTTTGGTGCAATCTTTTATTTTGCGCCTCAATGGCTCGGCAACTTACTGGGCTACTTCAATCATTACACTCTCGCTCCGGTATTGCTGGTGATCACAATCTGTGTCGGGATATTGTCGGAGAAACTGGGGCGTTGCTAAGGGGAGCAAAGCGATTGAAACTCTGCCCCTTCCGGGTGGGGTAAGATTTATTCTGTTCTCTCAAACAGCAGATCCCAAACTCCGTGACCCAGTCTTTGACCGCGCTTTTCAAACTTGGTCAGCGGTCTGAAGTCAGGCCTTGGTGCGTATTGGCCTTGATCTTCCTGATTTTTAAAACCTTCAGCGGCCGTCATGACTTCCATCATCTGTTCAGCATAGTTTTCCCAGTCTGTGGCCAGATGGATAACACCACCCAGAGCCAGTTTCGGTCTGATGGCTGCAATAAATTTGGGTTGAACCAGGCGACGCTTGTGATGACGCTTTTTGTGCCAGGGGTCAGGGAAATAAATCTGAACTCTGGACAGGCTGCCATCGGCTATGCATTCACGAAGCACTTCAACAGCATCGTCACAATAGCTGCGAACATTGGTAACACCTGCCAGCCGGGATTCATTCAACAGGCTGCCAACCCCCGGGCGATGCACTTCAATACCGATAAAATTCTTGTCGCTCTCGGCTTTTGCCATGGCAACCAGAGACAGACCCATGCCGTAGCCGATTTCCAGTACGACAGGTGCCTCCCGACCAAAGACTTCACGGATGTTTAATGGACCGTCTTCCTTTTGCAGGCCCCACTTGTCCCAGCATTCATCCCAGCCACGACGCTGCCCTGTGGTCATACGACCAGTGCGCAGGACAAAACTTTTTATTTCTCGACGTTTAGTCGCATCGGGGCTGTGATCAGGTTCAACTGGGTCGGTCATAAAAGGCACATAGTCTGCAAATGAAAAAGTCGGCGTAAGATACCTAAACTGCGTTAACTTGGAAACCTTCAGCTGTCGGATTCAGTTTTGCGTTTTGTTGTTCTCACAGGCAGGTTTTAAGTATCTTGCCTGTTGTCATGCCGGGAACGCCAGCATAAATGCTGCCAGGAATCTTCTGGTTGTCGGTTATTTACGTTTTTCTAAGGGTAGTAATTCAGAGGTTTCCATTTTTGATCCGGGTGGTTGTCTTTTGAACCACTTCAAGGCTACGAGAACTGCAACCGTTGCAACCATCACAGAGCCCACTGCAATAGGCGCAACTCCCCAATCAGGAAGGACCGCAGACAATCCGGCAGATGATGAAGCAGCACGGGATTTTGGATTGTTATAGCTTTCAAGAGCCAGAACGATTTCTTGCATCTGTACCTGCCGACTATCCTCCTCAATATCTGTATTTTCAAAGGCCAGATAGACTTTTTTACCCACAAATACCGGATGCATAGACTTTGCCGCCGCAGGTTTAATAGTGGTGTCGAAACGATGGACATTGACCTGATCTTCGTAGGTCAACACGGACAGTCGTCCATCGCTGTTGTAAATAATGGCGTACAGGTAATCTTCCGTTGCCATCAGCCTGACGGTCGCAAATGAACCTGGTGTGAGGGAAGGTAAATCAACCCTGTCGTCAATCATATAAGCACTGTCCATCTGTCCATTGTCAGTGGCGAACCGGCGAATAGAAAGTGTTTCTTCCCCAGGGCTGAATACGGCAACGAAGGCCTGATCTTCTTGTATCAGGATGTCCTGCTGACTGTTGACCGTGTCACCGCTATTGATAGTGATTATCTCTTTACCATTGTTGCCAAAAGAGGCAGCGGGTTTTAGCTGCTGACTGTCGTATTGTCTGATAAACAGAGGATAGGACGCATCTTCTTCACTTTTACCGGCTACATAAAGGCGTTCGCCGTCTTGGGATAGCTTTAAATGAAGTCCCTGTTCTTTGTCATACGGATCACTGGTTTCAGGAAAAAAGAGCCGTCGCTGCTGGTAACGGCCAACCAACAGGCTGTTATCGAGGGTGCCTGTTAAATACATGACGCCCTGATGATAAGCGGTATCATTAATTTGTACATTTTCAGGAAATAGCTCGTTACGTACAGTGTACTCTGCCCGATAACTCCGGGTGGCACTTAGCGGGAACTCGAACAGAACGGCTTTTCCTGACGTCGTTGTTGCAATAAGGGCAAGGTGAGACCCCGTCTGTTCATGAATAACCTGCCCTGTCAGAGATGGGTAGGAATCCAGTATTCTGTAGTAGTCGGCAGAAGTCGTATAAGTCACAACGCCGCACCGGCCAAATTGTTGATCCAGTTCAGAACCTTGATAGCGCGCCAGAACAACCCCTTTGGTAGGCGACTCAGGCTGAATGACGACGTATATCCGCTGGTTTTCCGGGTCATAGGTTTGAAAGAGCGGTGTGCCTTCCGGGGGTTGGCAGTTACCAGACAGACTGGGTGAATGAGTTGTGGGGGATGTTCTGTTAGACGAGGATATAAACGACGATGAATATTTAGTTTGCCGTGTGTTTGTTGTGGATGATATTTCAAAAGCGGATGAAGTGTCTGATGGTGATTCCGAATCAGCTAAGGCTTTGATTGCAGCAGCCGTGATCAATTCCTTGGTTGAAGGCTGTGCTGATGACGATGGGACAACGGATGAAACTCCAGAAGGTGTCGCCGAACCGGATGAAGTTCGGGCTACAGAAGCCGTACTCAATTCGCTGCCTGAAGGCTGCGCTGATGACGATAAGGCAACAGATAAAACTTCAGAAGGTGGCACCGAACCGAATGAAGTACGTGCTATAGAAGTCGTGCTCAATTCACGGGTTGAAGGCTGCACTGATGACGATGGGGCAGCAGATGACACTTCAGAAGGTGAAGCCGAACCGGATGAAGTACGTGCTATAGAAGCCGTGCTCAATTCACGGGTTGAAGGCGGTGCTGATGATGATAGGACAGCAGATGAAACTTCAGAAAGTGGCATCGAACTGGATGAAGTTCGGGCTAAAGAGGCCGTGCTCAATTCACTGGTTGAAGGCTTTGCTGATGACGATAGGTCAAGAGATGTAACTTCAGAAGGTGACACTGAACTGGTTGAAGTGCTGGCTACAGAAGTGGTGATCAATTCGCTGGTTGGAGGCTGTGCTGATGAAGTGAAGGTCTGGCCAGAAGGAGAAACAGAGGACGAATTGACTGTCAGCCAGACAGACGAGTTAAAGTAGAATTGACCCTCGAAGTTGGTCAGTCCACTTAAAGCACTGGCTGTGGAATTCCCGATGGGTGTCCAGATATTCACAATCTGGGTGAGTGTAAGTGGGCCGGTAGTTGCCATGCTTGAATTCACGAAGCTTTCGCAATTGTATGCCAAAACGAATGGATCTGCGCTTTTAATGCTGTATTCATGCTGCTCTTGTCGCCAGAGTTTGACTGCCTGAAATTGGTTGCAAGCGAGAACCAGCTTAACGATTCCTTTGATTTCGATAGCTGTATTTTTTACCTGGATCTGATTGCCCGCGAGATTATAAACAGGAGGTTCTTCATGGGTATCCGAATGACCGACAAGAGAGAAAGCAAACTTTTCTTTTTTATATCCCGGCGACACAGTTTCCCACAAAATTTGGCCTGTATTGTCAATGTCGATCGTGTTTCTAAAGATGTCGATACTGCTTCCCGGCCCAATATGTAACTCAGCCGCCCACCCCATCTTGCCCTGGAATATGTTCCCGTTAATCGCAATCCTGAGAAACTGGCTTTTGATGGCGGGAAGTTTAATAAATAGCCCTCCATCAGCAATATAGTCGCGGTGCCATGAACCGATGGTATCACCGGTGACCATGTTATTGGCGAACATCAGGCCCGGCCCGGGGCGCAAAGCACTGACAGATGCATCCAGAGGTAGTCTGCAATCAATTCTGACTCCGTCCTGGCAATTGAGATTGAATACGTTGTTTTCTACAAACAGTCTCCGGTTAGTACAGCGTGCTGAAATAATAGTGCTAATTGGTTTGCGGCCATTAGGTGCAGTTGGCTGGAAATTAATGTGTCTTATATAGTTGTCTTTTGTTTCACTGAAACTAAATTCGTTAAAGGATCCAAGGGTGATCATATATAAATCTGTATAAGTTGCATCAGGCGATATGACGATTTCGTAACCTTCATTTGGAGCCCCGATAATGTCCTGTCCATCTTTCAAAACTATTTCACTGTTAATTAAATACTTAACCGGGATTTTACCTAATGCGGGGGTAACGGATTGAGAAAGCGTTGCGCCAGAAGTCGTTTCGGAAGAGAACAAAATAACGATGTTCTCTGGAATCTCATTGAGAAACTTACTTAAACTCTCTGACGAGTTGGTGCTGAGAACAATGCAGTGTCGTCCTCTAACAAGGTCTCTATATTGGTTTAGCCGCTGAAGAACCCCTGTCGCCTGATCTTTAAGAGAATCGCATGGTACCGTTATGGGGGGGAGTGTAGAAATAGAGGTTGCAGGAGTGGAGGTTGCAGGAATGGTTGTAGAAGCAGTGGTGAGTTGACTGGTTGAGGGACGCACTGTGGGTATTGGTGCAGCACGCGCCGACAACCTGTTTTGATCCATTGCAATTTCATGGTTTAATGGAGGAGGTCTTTCCTGGCCGCAGTCAAATCCCCCTGGTGTGCAATCAATTCCAGCCAGTAGTGTTTGTGGTTTGGAGAAAACTTTTGGAAAGGGTAAATAGCCATCCTGGCCATTCCAGACAGTACGATTAAAAGAGGTCGCCTCTGTGGCACCACCAGGGTCGGCAAACTCATTCAGGACGATGGGAAACTGGTTATTTGCCTGTTGGGTGCCATTAATTCGGACAAGGTCACGGTAGGGGGTGTTAACGCCTTTGAGCATCGGCAGCTGTGTTGCATCACCGGCATTCCAGAGCGTGCTGTTCAAACCGTTTAAGCCTGATTTGAGAGCACTTTTTGATAGCCGTACGACACCGGAATTGTATCCATACCTATTGAAAGTGGAAGTGGAATTGGAAGTGGAATTGGAAGTGGAAAACCAGTGATACTTTGTGAAAGTGTCTATATTATACGCAATGAGGCCTCTCCAGTAAGGGTATGCAACTACGCCGCTTACTCTTACTAGCTCGGTCGCATTAACGGAGCCCGTATTAACATTATTGTAAACCTCAGCACTGCGGGCGGCTGCTGAAATACCACCGACTGGACTACGATAACCTTTCCCTATAATTGCTCCAGCATTAAGGTTGTCACGGATGACTACACGTCTGGCTTCTCCGGCGATACCTCCAGTGTATGCAAAACCACCATCCGTAGTGACAGATCCGGCGTTCACATTTTGAACAATAGGAGCGCTGACTGTTTGCCCGGTTATTCCACCCACTTGGGAGCGGTACTTCCCAGAAATGCTACCTGTATTGAGGTTTTTGCTAATCAGGGTTTGGCTGGTAGCCTCCCCTGTTATTCCGCCAATGCTTCCACCTTCCCACAAGTCAGCGCCATCCACATAATAGGTGGCAATTTTTCCGGTGTTCAGGTTATGTAAAACCCTGGCTGCTGTTGCTATTCCTGCAATCCCTCCGGAATCTCCGTTATTGCCAACATTAATCTCTCCGGCATTCACATTGTTGTTGGCAACGCTATTGCTTTTCAGCCCTCCGACAATACCACCGGTAGGTGATTTTTGTTTGTTTCTGGGAGTTATTCTTCCAATATTCAGGTTGTTTGATACAGAAGACCCCTGATCCACCACCCCAGCGATACCGCCGGTACTGGCACTCCCGGTTGTGGAAACGGTGCCGGTGTTCACACTATCGCGAATGACGCTATCAGAAATACTGCCCGCTATACCTCCTGCATGACTGTGAAAACCGCCTGTTTGAATAGCTCCGGCAGAATTGACCACCTCTTCAACCCTGCTGCCTTTCAACACTCCCACAAGCACACCTGTGGGGCTCGTATTTCCGGTACTGGTCACTTTTGGTTGTTTAAACAGGATTTGTTGGATGGTGCTGTTGTGCAATGACCCGAACAAGCCCGAGGGAGTGTTACCTGCTGACGTTGAAAGTTCGAGACCGGAAATAACGTAACCATTGCCAAGCAGAGTGACAGAGAAGGATTTGGAGGTATTGCCGACAGGCTTCCATTGAGATCCGCTCAGGTCAATATTACCGATTAACTCATAGCGTCCTTCGACCGGGTGGTCGGCATTCAGGTATTGGTTGAAATTACTATTGTCCAGCTGAACAGTACTGGCCCAACTGTTCCAGTTTGGAAAAAACACGACAAGTGACAATAAAAGTACAGACGACTTTGTGAAGATAGTCGGGCTTTGCCGATACTGATCTTTCATCGGGCTGTTATTCATTGAGTGAGTACCATGAAAAACAATGATGAGAACTATCCGTATTTGTGACCCGTATATATAGACTATGAGGGGGCGTCATGCATTAACATGCGGGTAACCTGGAAAAACTTACGTTTGAGCAGGGGGGGGCAGCAGGGGCCAACTTTTTCTGGATAAGCTATTGGCCCGATACCCCTTTGAGGCAATGATAATGTTTATGGCGATTGCCCTTGAGGGATGCACCTGTTTGTTGGTTATTTAAGTTCATCTAAGGGTAGTTATTCAGTGGTTTCCATTTTTGATCCGGGTGGTTGTCTTTTGAACCACTTAATGGCTACGAGAACTGCAAACGTTGCAACCATCACAGAGCCCACTGCGAAAGGCCCAATTCCCCAATCAGGGAGAACCGCAGACGATCCGGCAGACGATGAAGTGCCAAGGGATTTTGGATAGTTAAAGTTTTCAAAATCCAAAGCGATTTCTTGCATCTGTAGCTGCCGACTATCCTCCTCAATATCTGTATTTTCAGAGGCCAGATAGACTTTGTTACCCACAAAAACCGGACGCATAGACTTTGCCGCCGCAGGTTTAATGGTGGTGTCGAAACGATGGACATTGACCTGATCTTTATAAGTAAATACGGACAGTTGTCCATCGCTGTTGTAAATAATGGCGTGCAAATAATCTTCCGTTGCCATCAGCCTGACGGTCGCAAATGAACCCGGTGCGAGGGAAGGAAAATCAACCCTGTCGTCAATCATATAAGCACTGTCAATCTTTCCATTGTCCGTGGCGAACCGGCGAATAGAAAGTGTTTCTTCCCCAGGGCTGAATACGGCAACGAAGGCCTGATCTTCTTGTATCAGGACGTCCTGCTGGCTGTTGACCGTGTCACCGCTATTGATAGTGATTATCTCTTTGCCATTATTGCCAAAAGAGGCAGCGGGTTTTAGATGTTGACTGTCGTATTGTCTGATAAACAGAGGATAGGACGCATCTTCTTCACTTTTACCGGTTACATAAAGGCGTTCGCCATCTTGGGATAGCTTTAAATGAAATCCTTGTTCTTTATCATACGGATCACTGGTTTCAGGAAAAAAGAGCCGTCGCTGCTGGTAACGGCCAACCAACAGGCTGTTATCGAGGGTGCCTGTTAAATACATGACGCCCTGATGATAAGCGGTATCCTTAATTTGTACATTTTCAGGGAATAGGTCGTTACGTACAGTGAATTCTGCCCGGTAGCTCCGGGCAGCACTTAACGAGAACTCGAATAGAACTGCTTTTCCTGACTGTGTTGTTGCAACAAGAAACAGGTGAGAACTTGCCTTTTCGTGAATAACCTGCCCAGTCAGAGACGGGTAGGAATCCAGTATTCCAGAGTAGTCGGAAGAGGTGGTGTAAGTTACAACGCCGCACCGTCCAAATTGTTGATCCAGTTCAGAACCTTTATAGCGTGCCAGAATAACTCCTGTGGAAGCCCCTTCAGAAGACGGCTCAGGTTGAATGACAACATACACCTGCTGGTTTTCAGGATCATACGCTTGAAAGAGTGGCGTGCCTTCTGGTGGCGGGCAGTTACCTGACAAGCCTTGAGAATAGGTGGTTGAAGACTGTATCGCTGACGGAGTATTCTCCTTGCCGCAATCAAATCCCCCTTCTGTACAGTCAATCCCGGCCAGTGATGTTTGTGGTTTGGAGAAAACTTTCAGAAACGGCAAATAGCCATCCCGATTGTTCCAGACAGTACGATTGAAAGAGGTGGCATTTGAAGCACCACCGGGATCTGCAAACTCATTCAGGGCCGACGGGAACTGATTGTTTGTTTGTTTGGTACCATTTATTCGGGCAAGTTCACGGTAGGGAGTATTAATGCCTCTGAGCATTGGAAGCTGTGAGGCATCACCGGCATTCCAGAGCGTGCTGTTCAATAGGGTTACGTTTGATTTGAGGGCACTTTTCGATAGTCTTATGACACCTTGATTGCGTCCATTAAATCCACTACCTCTCCTGATCCATTGATACTTTGTGAAAGTATCCAGGTTATGCTCAATGGAACCTGCTCTCCAAACTCTGCCCGCTCCACCGCTTTCATAGCTATAGATTTCCCGGGCTTCAACCGACCCTGTATTAACATTGTTGTACACTGAGGTTGAAAGAGTGGCAGCCCCGGTAATACCACCCAAGTGACCATTCACACCTTTTGTTATGATTGCTCCGGCATTCAGGTTGTCCCGAATGCCTGAACCTTCAGCAGCTTCTCCGGTAATTCCCCCGGCAGATGACTGATAGTCGTGAGTCGTGACCGTTCCGGCATTAACATTTTGAATAACAGTAGTGTTGACTACATCTCCTGCTATTCCTCCTCCGTAGGTACGCCAATCCCTGGTAAAAATGCTACCCGTATTGAGATTTTTGCTGACCAGGCTTTGCCTGGAGGCGTGCCCCACTATTCCACCACTGCTTCCACCTAGCCTACAGTAGGCTCTCGAATAATCTGAGGCAATGTTTCCAGTGTTGAGGTTATATAATACCTCCGCTGCTTCTGCTTCTCCTGCGATGCCCCCGGAATATTCGGTAAAGCCAACATTAACTTCACCGGTATTGACATTGTTGTTAGCAAGGCTGTCGCCTTTCAGGGTACCGACAATGCCGCCGGCAGGCGAGGAATGTAAATTTCTGGAGACTATTTTTCCGGTATTCAGGGCATTTGACAGGGACGATGCCCGACTTGCAAATCCAGCAATGCCACCTGTGCTGGCAGGACCGGTTGTAAGAACGGTGCCGGTGTTGACACTATCGCGTATGACGCTATCAGAAACACTGCCCGCTAAACCTCCGGCATGACTGCGAAACCCTGACGTTTTGATGGTACCGGCATAATTGACCACCTCTTCAATCCTGCTGCCTTTCAACTCTCCCACCAGTGCACCCGTTGGGCTCATATTTCCGGTGCTGGTCACTTTTGGTTGTTTTAGCAGGATCTGCCTGATGGTGCTGTTTTGCAATGACCCGAACAATCCTGAGGCAGTGTTATTTGCTAACGTTGCAACCTCAAGGTTGGAAATAACATGGCCGTTGCCATACAGGATGAGAGAAAACGGATTAGAGGTATTGCCTACGGGTTTCCAGGGAATGAATCGGCTCAGGTCAATATCACCGATTAACCGATAGCGACCTTTGACCGGGTGCTCGGCATTCAGATATTGATTGAAATTATTATTGTCCAGCTCAATAGTGTCGGCGCAATTGTTCCAGCTTGGAAAAAAAACGACAAGTGACAGTAATAATGCTAGTGGCTTTTTGCTGATAACCAAGCTTTGCCGATTTTGATTTTTTATCACGTTTTTGTTCATTGAGGCACAACCACAGATAGAATAAATATTCGTACTCGTATTCAGCATTCGTATGTATAGACCACAATGAATCATCATGCAGATAGCCATTAAAAACTTAATTTTGAGCAGGGGGCAACTCAGAAGTTTCCATTTTTGTTTCAAGTGGTTGTCTTTAAAACTTCTTAATGGCCACGATAACTGCAACCGATACAGCCAACACAGTGCCCGTTCTAATAAGCCTAATTCCCCCACCTTGAATGGCCGAAGATGATCCCGCAGAGGATAAAGCGACAGCGGATTTTTGATAGTTATAGTTTTCAAGACCCAGTGAAATTGCTTGCATCTGTACCTGCCGGCTACCTCCCTCAACATAAGCATTTTCAACAGCCAGATAGACTTTATCACCAACAAAAACAGGGCGCATAGACTTTGCTGCTGCAGGTTGAATGGTGGTGTCAAAACGATAGATATTGACCTGATCTTGATAAGTAAACACGGACAGTCGCCCATCACTGTGGTAAATAATGGCGTGCAAATAATCTTCCGTGGTCATCAGCTTGACGGTTGCAAACGAATCGGTTGTTTGGGAAGCAAAATAAAACTTGTCGTCAATCATAAAAGCGCTATCCATCTGTCCATTGTCGGCGGCGAAGCGGCGAAAAGAAAGTTTCTCTTCCTCAGGACTGAATATGGCAAAGTAGATCTGGTCTTTTTGTATCAGGATGTCCTGCTGACTCTTGACCGTATCAATGTCGTTGATAGTTATTATCGCTTTGCCATTGTTGTCAAAAGAGGTGGCGGGTTTTAGCTGCTGACTGTCGTATTTTCGGATAAACAGAGGATAGGGCGAGTCGCCTACATTTTTGCCGGTTACATAAAGGCGTTCGCCATCCGGGGAGAGCCTTAGACTAAGTCCCTGTTCTTTATCATACAGGTCAGTGTTTTCAGGAAAAAAGAGCCGACGCTGGTGGTAGCGGCCAACAAATAGTCTGTTATCGAGAGTACCTGTTAAATACATGAAGCCATTATGATAAGCAGTATCATTAATTTGCACACTTTCAGGGAATACCTTGTCAAGCACGATGAATTGTGCCGGATATTTCTGGGTGTCACTTAAAGGGAACTCGAACAGAGCTGTTTTCCCTGAAGGTGTTGTTGCAACAAGGTTAAGTTGAGAGCCAGTGTTTTCGTGAGTCACCCGTCCTGCCAGAGACTGGTAGGAGTCCAGTATTATGGAGTGGTCGGCAGATGTGGTGTAAGTCACAATGCCGCACCGGCCAAATTGTTGATCCAGTTCAGAACCACTATAGCGTGCCAGAATGATCCCTTTGGAAGTGGACTCAGGCTGAATGACGACGTATATCCGCTGGCTTTCCGAGTCATAGGTTTGAAAGAGCGGTGTGCCTTCTGGTGGCTGGCAGTTGTCTGACAGGCTGAGTGCATCGGTTGTTGGGTATGTACTGTCAGGCAAGGCACTGGATGCAGCAGCTGTGGTCAATTCAGTGGTTAGCGGCTTTCCAGATGACAATGTTATAGTCAACAGAGTTGTCGTGTTGTCTTTTACCCCGCTGCAGTCAAATCCCCCTGGTGTGCAATCAATTCCAGCCAGTAATGTTTGTGGTTTGGAGAAAACCTTTGGAAAAGGTAAATAGCCATCCCGACCGTTCCAGACAGTACAATTGAAAGAGGTAGCATCTATGGCACCACCGGGGTCAGCAAACTCGTTCAGGACGATGGGAAACTGGTTGTTTGCCTGTTTGGTACCATTTATTCGGACAAGGTCACGGTAGGGGGTGTTAACGCCTTTGAGTATCGGCAACTGTGTTGCGTCACCGGCGTTCCAGAATTCTCTGCTCAAACCGTGCAAGCCTGATTTGAGAGCACTTTTCGATAGACTTACGACACCTTTATTGTATTTTTGTCGTTCATAACCAGGCCATTCAGGCCTTGTAAAAGTGCCCAGGTTATTCGCAATATGACGTACATCAAGAGGGCGCCCGACTGCCGGGCTCATATGGCTATATCTTGATTTGGCTTCAACTGATCCGGTATTGACATTGTTATAAACCGAGGCCGAGTACCTGGCAGTCGCAGCAATACCACCGACGTAAGCCATAATGTCGTATTTTTCTGTTACTGCTCCGGCATTCAGGTTGTCATGAATGCTTCCACCTGAAACCTTACCGGCAATACCTCCAGCGTCTGCATAACCACCGTCATTAGTGACCGTTCCGACATTTACATTTTGAATCACAGGAGCGTCCCATACTTCCCCTACTATTCCACCCACAATGTTAAAGCCTACTGTAGAAACACTACCTGTATTGATGTTTTTGCTGACAAGGGTTTGCCTGTTCTTCCCTACTATTCCACCACTGTAGCCACCTTCTCTATGTCTGGAGCCTGTCAAATAATCTGAGTCAATTTTTCCAGTGTTCAGGTTACGTGATATTTGGGCTGCTTCTGCTTCTCCTGCAATTCCCCCGGAAATTTCGTAATGGCTAACAGTGACTTCGCCGGTATTCATATTATTGTTAGCAATACTGTTGCTTTTCAGTGTGCCGACAATGCCACCGGCAGATGATAAACCCCCATACCCGGAGATTATTTTTCCAGTATTCAGGTCATTTGAAACGGTAGATGACTGATCGGCCAATCCAGCAATACCGCCTGAGCTGCTGAGTCCAGTTGTGAAAACGGTACCGGTGTTCACGCTATCGCGTATGACACTATTAAAGTGACTGCCAGCAATACCTCCGCAATGACTCTGAGCACCGGCCGTTTTGATGGTTCCGGCAGAATTGACTACTTCTTCTATCCTGCTGCGTTGCAACTCTCCTGCAAGTGCACCTGTGGGGCTTGAACTTCCATAACTGTTAACTTCGGGCTGGTTTAGAATGATCTGCCTGATGGTGCTGTCTTGCAGAACTCCGAACAAGCCCGTGGCTTTATTCACTGCCCATGTTGAAATTTTAAGGCCGGAAATAACGTGGCCGTTGCCAAGCAGAGTGACAGATAAGGGTTTGGAGGTATTGCCGACCGGTTTCCATTCAGATCCGCTCAGGTCAATATCACTGATTAACTCATAGCGTCCCTCGACCGGGTGGTCGGCATTCAGATATTGATTGAAATTACTATTGTCCAGCTGAACAGTGCTGGCCCTGCTGATTGCTGGCTGTGCGGATGACGATGGGGCATTGGGCGTAGCTCTTGAAGGTAACATTGAACTGGATGAAGTTCGGGCTACAGTAGCCGTGCTCAATTCACTGGTTGAAGGTTGTGCTGATGATGGAGCAGCGGATGAAATTTCTGAAGGTGGCACCGAACTGGCTGAAGTTCGGGCTACAGAAGTAGTGATCAATTCACTGCTTGAAGGTTGTGCTGATGACGATGGGGCAGCAGATGAAACTTCTGACGGTGACACCAAACTGGCTGAAGTTTGGGCTACAGAAGCCGTGCTCAATTCACTGCTTGAAGGTTGTGCTGATGACGATGGGACAGCAGATGAAACTTCAGAATGTGACACCGAACTGGCTGAAGTACGGGCTTCAGAATGAGTGCTCAATTCACTGGTTGATGACCGTTCAGACGTTGATGATAGAGCAGATGGTGTTGCTGATAGTGTCTCCGAACTGGGCAAAGTAGTGGGAACAGAAGTGGTCGTCAATTCGTCGGCTGATGGCTGTGTATACGACGATGAATGCCTGACCAGCGTTGAATTTTCTGATGGAGTTCCCGAAATGGTTGTAGAAGCAGTGGTGGGTTGACTGGTTGAGAGACTTGCAGATGGCGATGTTGTCGCTGAAGCTTTTATACCGACCCGATAAATCCTGACCTTTCCAGCGTGCGTCCCGACTGCCAGCAAGGTGCCGTCGTGGTTGTAGTTAACGCTCTTTATAGCACTTGTCGCATCAGAGAGGGTGTACAGAACCCCAGTTGGATTCAACATGTCATATATCCTGACACTCCTCCCAGCCCCAAAGGCGAGTCGGGTGCTGTCGTGATTGAAGTCAATGCTCGTGACCGTCCATGGCGTATCCCCCAGAGTATACTTTGGGCTGTCCAGGTTCTTTATGTCATAAACCTCAACACTGTGTCCTCTGTACCTATAGTCACTTCCCCCAGTTGCCAGCAGCGTGCCGTCGTGGTTGAATTTAGCGCTCATACGATAAAGCCCAGGGATCACAGCTTGCGGGGCAATGGTCAGATCCCACGGGTCATAAATCCTGACCTTTTTACCGTACCCCCCCACTGCCAGCTGGGTACCGTCGTGATTGTAGTCAAGGCTCAGTACCCAATCATTTGCATTGGTCAGAATTGTCGGGCGAATGGACAGATCCCTCGGGTCATAAATCCTGACCTTATTATATCTACCAACTGCCAGCTGAGTACCTCCGTGATTGTATTTAACGCCGTCTATCGGGCCTTTCGCATCGGACAGGGTGGCAAGGGGAGTGGACGGGTTCACTGGGTCATAAATCCTGACCTTTTTATCATACCCCCCGACTGCCAGCTGGGTACCGTCGTGGTTGAAGGCAACAGTCTCCACCCAGTGTTTAGCATCGTGCAAGGTATGCAGGAGTCTGGGCCTCGCCGGGTCACTCATATCAAAGATTTGTACGGAGCCTGAAACAGGGCATCCGGAACCGCCACCGGAACCTATTCCCACAGCCATGAGCATACTGTTCATATTCCATGAGACACTCAAAACCCTGTGGGGCCCGCAATAACTTGGTGGGACAACGCCTCCTGTAGGCGTTGGAGCAGCATGCACCGGCAACCTGTTTGGATCTATTGCAATTTCATGGATTAATTGAGGAGGTTTTTCCTGGCCGCAGTCAAATCCCCCTGGTGTGCAATCAATTCCAGCCAGTGATGTTTGTGGTTTGGAGAAAACTTTTGGAAAGGGTAAATAACCATCCCATCCGTTCCAGATAGTACGAGTGAAAGAGGTAGCATCTATGGCACCACCAGGATCTGCAAACTCATTCAGGACGGTGGGAAACTGGTTATCAGTCTGTTGGGTACCATCTATTCGGGCAAGGTCACGGTAAGGGGTGTTAACGCTTTTGAGCATCGGCAGCTGTGTTGCATTACCGGCATTCCAGAGATCGCTGTTTAAACCATACAGGTTTGATTTGAGAGAACTTTTCGATATTCTTAAGACACCTAAGTTGTATCCATAATTACTGCTAGGAGTCCATTTATACCTTGTGAAAGTATCCAGGTTATTCCCAATACGACCTGCTCCATAAGGACTTCCGACTGCTGGGCTTATATAGCTTGAATGTGCTTCAACTGCCCCCGTATTGACATTGTTATAAACCGAGGCCGAATCATAGGCGATCCCGGCAATTCCACCGACATAAACTGCCATCCTGTTTTTCTCTGCTACTGCTCCAGCATTCAGGTTGTCATGAATGCTTCCACCTGAAAGCTTTCCGGCAATACCTCCCGCAGCTCCATAATTGCAGTCACAGGTGACCGTTCCAACATTTACATTTTGAATAACCGGAGCGTTGCTGACTTCCCCTGCTATCCCGCCCGCACTTGAATAATGCTTTGAATAAATACTGCCTGTGTTGAGGTTTTGGCTGACCAGGGCTTGACTGCTCTTCCCCACTATTCCGCCACTACTGCCTCCTCCGATATAACTGGAACCTATCACAAGATCTGAGGCAACGTATCCGGTGTTCAGGTTATGCAATACCCTGGCTGCTTGCGCTTCTCCTGCAATCCCCCCGGAACTGTCGGTAAACGTAACCGTGACTTCGCCGGTATTCATATTATTGTTAGCAACGCTGTTGCTTTTCAGTGTTCCGACAATGCCACCGGCAGGTAGGCTCAATCTTTTCCTGGAGATTATTGTTCCGGTATTCAGGTCATTTGAAAGAGAAGACGCCTGATCAGCCAATCCAGCGATACCGCCAGCAGTGGCTTTTCCGGTTGTAATAACGGTGCCTGTGTTCACGCTATCGCGTATGACGCTGTCAGAGATACTCCCCGCAATACCTCCGCAATGGCTCTTAGAACCGGTCGTTTTGATGGTACCGGCAGAATTGACCACTTCTTCTATCCTGCTGCGTTGCAACTCTCCTGCAAGTGCACCTGTGGGGCTTGAACTTCCATAACTGGTAACTTCGGGCTGGTTTAGCATGATCTGTCTGATGGTGCTGTCTTGCAGAACTCCGAACAAGCCTGTGGTTTTATTCGCTGCCCATGTTGAACATTTAAGACCGGAAATAACGTGACCATTGCCAAGCAGAGTGACAGAGAACGGTCTGGAGGTATTGCCAATGGGTTTCCAGCGAATGAATTTGCTAAGGTCAATATCACTGATCAACCGATAGCGACCTTCTACCGGGTGGTCGGCATTCAGGTAGTGCTTGAAATTATTATTGTCCAGCTCAACAGTGCTGGCCCAACTGTTCCAGTCTGAAAAACAAACGACAAGTGATAAGAACAATACAGACGACTTTGTAAATATAGTCGGACTTTTCCGATACTGATCTTTCATCGGGCCGTTATTCATTGAGTGAGTACCCTGAAAAACAATGATGAGAACTACTCGTATTTGTGTCCGTACATATAGACTACGTTGGGTCATCATGCATAAACATGCGGGTAACCGGGAAAAACTTACGTTTGAGCAGGGGGATACCAAGGGCCAACTTTTTCCGGATAAGCTATTGGCCCGATACCCCTTTGTGAAAATGATAATGTTTTTGGCGATTGCTCTTGAAGTTGCTCCTATTTGTCGGTTATTCAAGCTTACCTAAAGGTAGTAATTCAGTGGTTTCCATTTTTGTTCCAAGTGATTGTCTTTTAAACTTCTTAATGGCTACGATAACCGCAACCGATACAGCCAACACAGTGCCCGTTGTAATAAGCCCAATTCCCCAACCTTGAATGGCCGAAGACGATCCCGCAGAGGATAAAACGGCAGCCGATTTTTGATAGTTATAGTTTTCAAAATCCAGTGAAATTTCTTGCATCCGTAGCTGCCGACTACCCTCGTCAATATCAGCATCTTCAAAAGCCAGATAGACTTTATCATCGACAAAAACAAGGCGCATGGACTTTGCTGCCTCTGGTTTAATGGTGGTGTCAAAACGATGGACATTAACCTGATCTTGATAAGTAAACACGGACAGTTGTCCATCACTGTGGTAAATAATGGCGTGCAAATAATCTTCCGTGGTCATCAGCTTGACGGTTGCTAACGAATCAGGTGTTCGGGAAGAAAAATCAATCTTGTCGTCAATCATAAAAGCACTATCCACCTGTCCATTGTCAGTGGCGAAACGGCGAATAAACAACACCTCATCCTCAGAACTGAATAGGGCAAAGTAGATCTGGTCTTTTTGTATCAGAATGTCCTGCTGACTCTTGACCGTATCAATGTCGTTGATAGTTATTATCGCTTTGCCATTGTCGCCAAAAGAGGCAGCGGGTTTTAGCTGTTGACTGTCGTACTGTCGGATAAACAGAGGATAGGGCGTGTCGTCTTCACTTTTGCCTGTTACATAAAGGCTTTCGCCATCTGGGGAAAGCCTTAAATGAAGCCCTTGTTCTT
>NZ_JAGRPU010000022.1 GCF_024606225.1 Endozoicomonas sp. ISHI1
AGGTTTGTCACCCTCTCTAATGGAGAGCAGTACCAACCCCTTAATGCTTTCAAAAAGCACCAGCTACAGCTTGCAGTAGAGCAAAGAAAACTCTCTCGCAAGATGAAATTCTCTGCCAACTGGCAGAGGCAAAAGCAGCGTATTAACCGGCTTCACAGCAAGATAGCCGCCTGTCGTCAGGACTTCCTTCACAAGACCTCAACGGAAATCAGCAAGAAACACGCAAGGGTTGTCATTGAGGATTTGAAGGTATCGAATATGTCCAGATCGGCGAAAGGCACTGCTGAAAAGCCGGGCGTTAACGTCAAGGCCAAATCAGGGCTGAACAAGTCCATTCTCGATCAGGGATGGTATGAGTTCAGACGACAGCTTGAGTATAAGCAGCACTGGTTGGGTGGTGATGTGGTCTCAGTGAAACCACAATACACCAGCCAGACTTGTAGTGCCTGTGGTCACGTTCACAAGGACAACCGCAAGTCACAGGCAGGTTTTAAATGTGTTGCTTGTGGTCATGCCGAAAATGCCGACATTAACGCTGCCAAGAATATCTTAGCGTCAGGACATGGCGTGTTAGCCTGTGGAGCGGGTTCGTTGGAACCTGTGACGAAGCAGGAACCACTGCGAAATCGTGAGAAAGTAGCAGCCTGGGCTAGGCGCCCCCATGGGAATCCCCCACTGATTTCTTGAATCAGTGGGGGAGGATGTCAACCGATAACATCCTGTTCCATAGCTTGTACAGGTTACCGCCCGGATTATTTTCAAAGTCAGCCCGAGACTGACCATCAATACCGGTAGCTCCCTTATTGGCTTTCACTCTCAGCCAGACTTGCCAAACAAGCCCTTTAGAAATTGTAAACGGTTTTGCTTCAGTCATAGATTCATCCCGACTAATTTGGTTGATCCATTCCTTCCACTGGAATTGCAGTTACGAGCAGACCGACTCTGCTGTCGTGGCACACTGCTCTGCCTGGGAATAAATACGGGGAGCTGTTCACACTCCGATGCAGCAGCATGGGAGCGAATTGAAATGGTACGGAAATTAACACTTAGCTGCACTAATCGTTCCGGTGTTTTATCGGTGGGCGAATGGTTGCTGGTCATTTAGTACATATGTTTTGTTTGCTATGGAGCCAAGCATAGTGCCAGATGGTAAAACGGTAAAGAGTAATAGCCTGCAATGGTTTGTTCCAATAAAACACTTGACCAGACTATTCATTTGTCTGGTCAAGTGTCCGGGACGATTCTTAAGCATGTCAGAGCATGCTTGCAGCAACAAGGTACATTGCGACCAAAAGGGCAAACCCCGGCGGGTTGTAGAGGGAGTTTGCCTGATTGATCAGGCGTTGCCTGATGCTACCTACATTGACGGTCAGGGTCGATTTCCACAGCCGCACACTGCCATATTCGGGTAATGCCTCAAACAGATAAACGTCACTATTTCGGTATTCCGGTTTGAGAATAACCAGACGCTCGCCTGCATGCTGACACAACCAACTATCGACAATCACTCCTTTATCGTTCAGCAGGCTGACCTTGCTGTTGGATTCCTCACAAAGTGCAACCACCGGGTGATGCGCAGCTTCAGAAATATGTTCAGTTCGGGTCTGGTTGTAGCCGATCTCCCACACTAACTCAATGGGACGTGCCAGTGAATAGTTATATCCGGTTGGAACAGCTTCAGTAGCCTTTGCAATAACGGTTTTAGTCACTGTTTTGGTAACTGTTGCGGTATCAGAATCAGTTTCATTATAGATCTTGGAAATATTGACAGGAACAGGAGTCGTGACAGGAGCAAGAGTCGTTGCATGATAAAGATCAGCAACAGGATCGGTTGCAGGGCAAATATTTGACTCTGGGTCAAATGGGCCAAGGCAGCTGGGATCAGGGTCGCCAGATTCTTTACAGATATGAATCCGGATACGCATATTATGTGTAAGGCAATGCCCACCTTCACGGCGGTTGATTGAAGACTCAGAGCCATCAGATGTGGATATCAAATAGTAATCTTTACCCCCTTCAAAGGCCTCATCTCCAGGTTCTTGAGAGTACTCAGGTGGATAAAAAGGGAGTTTTAGACGAATCAGATTTAAAGGATCTTTGCATAAGAAAATACGTGCATCAGGATCGTACTTGTTATCTACCCGACAGTCATCATAGCTCGTTTTGTTGTAGACCAACCATGCATTGTCGTACATTGTATGGGCTTGTCGATAGTAAACTCGTTTCTTTGTAACAATGTCAAAGTTTGGACAAATAATATTTATCTGTGAACCCAGTCTTACATACAGGGTTGTATTCACTTCATGCGAAAATAAAGGCCAATCCCAAAAAATACTTTCGTATTCTTCAACTGCATAACACACCGGCAAGAGGTGGTGTAATAGTGTAAATCCGAATACAACAAGCTTCATGTTTTTTTCTCCAGTACAGATCCGAAACCAAAAGTAGCAGAAAGTCCTGCGCATCCATGGTTTTTCGCCAATGTCCTGCTTCGGCAATAATGTTATACAGTGGTTATATCGACCTGTAAGGAGTGCTTTGCCGTGATTCTCTCATCCGGGAGTCTCTGGATATTCCGGTGATTGCCAATGGCGAAATCTGGAATCATGACGATGCTGAAAAATGCCGTGCAGTGTCTGGCTGTTCCGATTTACTGGTAGGGCGTGCTTCTCTCACCATCCCGGATATTACCGGTATGATTCTTGAGCGCCGTGGTGCAATTCCATGGTCGTCTGTGCTGAGGTTGATGATTGAGCTGGGTGAGCGTGATCTCGCAAATGGTAAATGGAAATACTACCCTTCTCGTTTAAAGCAATGGCTGAATTATCTGCGCAAGGCCTATCCGGAGGTTCAGGGTTTGTTTGCCAGGGTTCGTGTGATTAAAGACGCTGATGCTATTGTCAAGGCCGTTGCTCGGGATCAAAAGAAAGTCTCACTCATTTAATCCACCTGAGTTTTTAGCCGACATAGCACATAAGGTGAATACAAAGATGATAAACCAATGGATCAAAAGCCAATGAGCCGTATGGAGGGGTGCAAGCATACTTACAGAATGACTCTGGATCAGGGCGAGGGTCGTATTGCTGCGGTTAGTAGGGCTGCTAAAGCACTAATATTTGGATATCGGGTCAGTTCGGTGGATAATTCCCGGCGATATACTCCATCGCCTGAAGCCTCCGGTTCTACCTTGGAGGAGAAAAGTATTTTGGCACGGGATGTGGCAGCCACACCCCCTTCACCTGTTTTAAGTAAGCGTGCCCCGGTTCACTTTTCCCGGGCTATTTTGTCTGCTTTTTCTTCTGAGACGGATAAGCATCAGGCAGCGTATCTCACAGAATGTGTTAGTTATAATTCCAAATCGGGTGAGATTGTTCCGAAAACGTCTTGGATTGGCCGACTGTTCAGGCCAAAGCATAAAGAGCCAACGCGTGTTGAGGTCAATGATAGTTTCAAAGCTGCACTTCAGAATGCTTTTCCTGACGCTGACGTCAATAAGGTATTTGATGCTTGTTTTTCTCGGGGGTATGACCCCGCAACGCACAAAATAACCGAAAAAGAGGCTCTGTTGCTATTAAATGCGTTGAAGCTGCCTCCACAGAAAGATTCTGCGCAAAAGCCTGATAATGCTGCTGTTGATTTGACGAGTGATGCATTGGTGTTTCAATACGATAAAGAATCGAAGTCGATTATGTTGGTAGATGATCTGCGTTCCTATCTAATAAGAAGAAATGGGTTGGACGATTCTGACACTGCTTATCAGACTGACTTTGATATTCAGTACGGCCAGGATCATACTGCTTTGCGTCAGAAGCTATCCCATAGCTTCTTTAAAAAAGCCGTAAAAGGCTGGATTAAAGATATGGGAGGGGATTCTTTCAATGCCGGTCTTATTTTCAAAGAAGCCCGGGAGCTTGCGTTGGGGATTAAAGAACAACCCGAGTCATTCACGGGTGAAGACGGGATTAAAATGCTAAAGCTAATGGGGAATTCACCCGTACTCAACCTGTCTCAGGCAGGCATTCAGCAATTTTTTCCAGGTGGTAAAAACTTTTCTGAATTACTCGAGCTGGTGGCAAAAAAGATTCAGTACAGCAATGTACCTTTACCTGCTCTTACTCCCGAGCAAGAACGCCAGTTTGTGGCAAACTGCCGGGGTGCTGTGAGGGAGGAAGTAAATAAATCCATCCGGGACTCAAGGGAAAAACTGGAGAAGTTCGAAAAAGAAGGAAAAGAGATTACAACTAATTTGATATCGGATGCCGCTATTGGTTCTTTGTTGTTCACGGATGAACTCAGAAAAATGGCCCTCGATGAATATATCAAGCTGGTGTCAAATGCCTATTCTGAAACTCTGTATAACGAACTGAAAAACCGCCACAATGATGGCTAAACACGATCTCTTCGTTCCCAGTCGAGTCGCCAGAGGGAACTTCCCCGCTACGTGATCCGTATGGCTCGTGGTGCGGGAGGAGCAGAGCCGTGAGGCTCTGCCCAATCCCGATTATGTTATGTCGCTAGCCAAATAAATCAGAATGTGATCCAGATCTATAATCCTTTTTGAATTTCGTTGACCGTACTGGAGTAAGCATCATTATTTGTCCAGATCATTAAACATTTCTTCCATAGAATCATATCGAGTCAAACCTAAACCCTTGCCTGTGTCTTCGAAAGTTTTAAGGGTTTCTTCATTAGGTATACGAACATCAAAAGGCAACCCGTTACACAAGCCTACCTGCTTATAAAACAAAGTGATTGCATCTGTTGCGTTCAGAGCAAGTTTCCTGTCTATCGCTATTTCTCAAATAGCTTATTGTTTTAGATCATTGTCTAGCCATTTGGTTCCCTGTGCTGTTTATGAATCTTTCGTGAAGCTATTACATTTGTGATAGTTACGGGTATCTATCCAAATGAAACTTTTATCCTGTCTGAAGGTCATATAGTCAAATAATTTTTAATGCAGTCTTTCAGATTACAGGAGTGAGATTAATTATGGATGGCCATATTGATGGGGCAATAAACAAACGTATTCCTGCCAGAGATATGCCTGATAGAGAGGTGCCTGATAGAGGCGTGCCTCAGAGCGGCTTGCCAGACAGGACGTCAAAGCTGGAATTATCGTCGAATGAGCGTGTTGAAATCTGCAGTGAGGTAACTCCCGAACTCAATAGATCGTCACCTTCAATGGCACTGCCTTATAAAGCGAGAACCGTATCCTCAATGGATTCCTCGCTTCGCAAAACCCCTGATTCCTTCGATTTTCGTTTTGTCGCCAGTGATGATGAGATTCGACAACTTTTAATGGCCCGGACCGGCGATGAACATCGGGATGTCACCCTTATTTCCCACCCCGATGACCTCTCACAGGCTAATCTGGTGAGCCGGTTGAGTATTTCTGAAGAGGGTCGCCAGGTTCTGCGTTCAGGCAAGTTGTTTGAAGGGTCGCAGCCACTCACCCTGGTGATAGATATCCGCAAACTCTCCAATGAGGAACTGCCAAAATTTAACGATCTACTGGACCCGGATAACCCCTGTCTATACGACAAAGTCAGTCAGAAACAACGCCCTCTGGGAGAGCATGTTGCCCTGCTGGTTCTGGCAGACCCTGCACAGTTGACATCGGTTGACCAGCGTGACGACGCTTCGGGAGCCGCTGCTTCGGGAGCCGCCGCTCCGGGCGCTGATTTCTGGCGGCGAATTAATCGACCGGAAAATACCTGGCAATGCGACCCACTGATCGGCAATGACCCTTCGATGGAGATCGACGAGGTTTCTCCGCTATTGGCTGAACTCCCCTGTGCCGAAAGCGTTATGGATGACGACAATACTGTTCTTATTGACTGTCACTTGCACAGTCACTGGCGACAGTTGCTGCTGGGCGGCCCAGGAGTGGATAAACAGGGGCGAATCCAGCATATACCCGGCAGGCTTGAAACATTGAGGGCCGGACAAAGGGTGATTCTGAAAGGAGCCAACTGGCAGGATCTGGCCTTTGAACAGACAATTCGACAGATGCTGGCGCGAAAGTGCTTTGAGACCAATGGTGAGATCCGTCAGTTACCAGACGATGTTCAGTTTTATCAGATGCCGGTGGAGAATGCCGAGCTTCATTCACTGTTCCAAAGCCTGCCCCACTCCTTATCCCAAGCTGGTAATGCACCAGGAACCCCGATCATCATTAACCAGGGTAATATCGCAGAATGGCTGAACCCCATTGCCATTGCCCCGGAAGGCTATGCAGTGCCTAACACTTGTTTGTTGGAACAGATTCGGGCGGGTGGTGCAGTCACCGTAACCTCTCCCCTCACAGAGGCGCTATGGTTTTGTTTGCTGGGCACTCTGCAGACGATTCGTGAAACAACAGGCCTGGAGCCCCGACTTCAGGTAGCTCATTCAAAACAGCAGCCTGAAGCTCTGGGGTTGGAAGAAAAAGATGAGTACTCCATTCGAGATCATGCTGCCTTCGATGCCGTCACGTATCAGCAACCTTCTCAGGCCAGTCATTGGATAAAGCACCAGCAGCCAGCACCTCTGGTGATTCAGGTCAATGAACAGACCAGCTTCAGTCAGCTATTTGATACTATTCAAATCACCTCAGAACAAAAGGCACATTTGGGTCGGCGTCAGAGTGAGTTGCAGGAGGCATTCACTGCTGGCAAACCGATTGTATTGTGGGGACTGGAAAGTAATCCAACACTTCAGCAGCTTCTGGAACCCTTGATGGTTGGACAACCGCTGTTGGTCAATGGCCAATTACAAGCCTACCCACAAGCTCATATCACCCTGCTTTGGCCTGAGTCTGCGAACAGCCCATCTTCGATATTCAGTTCAATGGTTGCCAGGGGTAAACCGTGTCCTGAGGTGGATATCTGGGATATCAGTGCAGTCAATCATGGTATCTCCCGGCCAGAGCTGCCAGAACGAGCACTTCACGCACTTTACGAAGCGTTTAAAACCGTACCTCCCCACCTTTGTAACCCACTGCCTGAGTTGACCGAAGGGTTATTAAATAACCTGATACTGGCTGCCCGGCGAGCACAGCAGATCGACCAGTCCCCAAAGCTCCTGCCCCGACACTGGCGCAAGGCCATCAATAGCGTCATCACCCACGACACCCGACAGAATCCGGCAGTGCGGGATTTTATGAAAGTGGCCTGTTGGCACATACTGCCCGACGCTCATGAGGAGCCGGGTCAGCATCAAACTGCCTCGGTAGACCCGGATCGGTTGAATGCCATCATCGGCAGTGCCCCGCAGTTGGATAGAGCGTTTGTGAAGCAGAACCTGTGGCCACTGGCCAGAGCCTTTGACCTGACAGTCCTTGAGGACAGCCAATTTGCAGGATTACAACTGTCCTACGAAACTCCATTTCCAGTGCGGGGTGAAGAAGAGATTCTGGACAGGCTTTGTGCCATCATCCTGGCCCATGCGCCTGAAGCACAACGAGCAGCAATAGCGTATCAGTTAGCCGTCGAACCGGCGGCAGCAGAGCCTTATCAGCGCTTGGCCATCAGACCATCAAGACAGATTAAACGTTTACAAGATGCTCTGGCTTCCGGCTGGCAGTTACCCTTGCCATTGGGGCAGATCCGATCCGATGCCATTCACGCTCTGGCCAGAGATTGTTTTCATATTGCCAGAACAGCACATTCTGACGCGGCAGGCATTGAACAGATAGAAAGTCGACTGTCTCAATCATTGGAGTGGCAGGGTTCCGCCGATCAGCCTTTGTCAGCACTGGCTGACGATCTTTATCACGGCCTGATGAATCAGAAGGATCGTGAAAGCCGTCGATTATCCTCACTCTATGACCGGTTTGCGGACTCACCCGTTATATTTCTGCAGGGAGAAACCGGCACCGGGAAAAGTTATTTTTTCGCCAGAATGACGAAGACTTCAGGGCAGGCTTCGGTCATTTCCCTTGGGCCTGCTGACAGCGAAAAAGCCCTGATGAAACGCTGGCAGTGGCGAAAGCACGGAGATGGCGACTGCTCTGCGGAACAGCAAAACCAGGTACTGATGGAATGGGCCAACATCCGGGCCGACAAAGACGAACACAAAGACGGGCGCCATGTTGAAAAAAAATATGTTGAAGAAAAATATGTCACCCTGGTTCTGGATGAAGCCAACCTCACCAAAACCGGACTGCTGGCGTCATTGAACGGCTTATGGGAAGCGGAGCCCTGTATCTATGTGAATAGTCATCCTGTCAGGGTCAGCTCAAAACACCGGGTAATTATCACCAGTAACCCGGACCATGACGCCGGGTGCCAGCTCGACCCGACCGTGAAAGAGAAGTTGTCCAGGACATACTCCCCCACCCTGAACCGGGCTTTCCTTCGGGACAGAGTGGTGGAACCGGCTCTGATCAGGCATTTACAACCGCATCTGCCCGACTATCAAATAGACACTCTTGCACAAAGTGCCACCGGGAGTGTGATGGCGCTCTGGCAATATTATCAGGAACTGTTGCCAGAGCATGACTTTACCCCCAGGGATTTAACGGATATCTGCAGCTGGGTGGGTTGGTATCTGGATGGTGCATTACCCGTCAGTGACAGTGTTACCTGTGAGCAAATGAACGGTTTGATCCAGCAAAGTTTTCGCGATGTGCTGGGTCCTGAAATCAGCGAGACTCATCAGGATGCACTGTCAGCGCTGGAGCTTAGGTTTGCTGCCCGTTACTCCCCGGACAACACCCTGAGCGACAAAGTTCATAATCAGAGCATCCTGCCCCACATACAGCAGGCCTTCAAAAAATTCACCGAACAAACCCGACCTGACTTTGATACATCCGGTTCAGCAGTCAGTGAGCTGGTGCAACGGCTTGGACAGGATTTAAGTCGCTGTCAGCAGGCTTATCATCTCAACAGAAAACACGACGGTCGTCGGGCGACACTGATTGAAGGCCCGACCGGACGGGGTAAGGACGCCACACTGAATCTGGTGATTGAAAGTGTTAAACGGCAGGCTGTGCAGCGGGGGGAATCCATGCCAGAGGTCTTTCGCCTGAATGCCTGTGATGGTTCCCGGGACAAACTCTTTGAAGCCATCCGGACAGCACAAATCGATGGTGGCATCGTGGTTATTTCAGAAATGAATCTGATCGACAGCCAGCATCTGGAAGGTGAGCTAAACGATCTTCTGGCCGGTGACGCCCATCCCGGATTCCACTTGTTTGCCACTATCAACCCACCCGGGTACAGCGGGCGAAAACCATTATCACCGACGCTGAAGGGGCGTTTCCGACAGTTGCCCATCCGGCAATACAGCCAGGAAGAGTTGCAGACCATTGCCGGGAAAGTGCTGCCAGAAACCCCACTGGGAAAAACCGTGGCTGAACAGCTGACTCGGCAACATTGTCGTCTGAGGGCTGAGCTGCAACGGAAAAAACTGCCGTTGCAGCTCACCAGCCTTGATTTACAGAATGTGGCCAGGGCCGTTGTCCGGGGAGGCGATTTTTCCGAAGATGGAATTAACCAGTGCCTCAATCAGCACTACCGGCTTTATCTGCTGGCCGCCAGGATATCGTTGCAGGAACTGTCAGAGCCACCGGCTCTTGCCATGGTTAAAAGGGAGCCTGATGCTACATCTGAAACCTCATCGAACAAGGGTCAATGGGCATTATCGCCAGCTGCAACATGGGTGAAGACCGGCACTGCTGCCGATGGAACGGGTGAAATCAAGCCTGAACTGACACCTGCTGTGACTCACTCCGACTACCCGTTACTCCGCTTGCCCCAGGAAGTGTTCAACAGAATCGCCAGCTATTTATCAATCAACGATATCAATCATTTTGGGAAAACTTCGTCGTCCATGGACAATCGCCTGAGATATTGCGGCCTCGGAGAGGTCCGGCACTTTCTCTCCCAGACCGGGCAAAGGCAGTCTTCTTGCCGGGCAATCATTCAGTCCAGTCATATACTCCTTGAGTACCTCAGAACCTTGTCCATATTTTCTGTTCGCCACTTCCCTGCACAACTGGGTCCGGCTTTTTACTCCTATTATGCTAGCCATATGCGCCAGCAGGTTCTTGATGGGGCTGCACTGACCCTCATACCTATTGGCAGTTTAAATGTTAAAGATTTTAACTATCACTTGCGTGATCATATTCCCATTATCATTGAGGGGAAGTCGCGGAACTACAGTGATATTCTGGCTCTGGATGGTGATGGTCACTGGGCCAGAAAAGCTGAGATCAAACACGGTGGTATGGTCAATTATGGACATCAGCGGGCCGACCATATTTTATTTGTCCCGCAACCCGTTCCGTTAAAAATTTTTCGCCACAATTACAGTGGTAAAGAGCATTTACTGTCTGTTTATGAATGCAAAAATGATTCGTGGGTTGAGCAACAGCTGACAACAGGTGACGTTTTTCCTGAATGTGAGGACAAGTATCTGAGTAACATCCACCTGTCACCGGATGCCAGATCACTGGTCTGCATTAACACGGGGCGAGCGGGTGCTATTCTCGGTCAGGGGGCCGATGGACGGTGGGTCAATAGAGGCAACATTAATACAGGCCTTAATCATCATTTGCTGTTCAGTGCCGACAGCAAACATCTTGCGCTTTATGATGGATCATTCATTATGCTGATGGGGCAGGCAGACGATGAATCCTGGTTACAAACCGGCGATATTAATGTCAGAGATCCTGCCGATGACGACAAATTCACGCCCAGTGGCGAACAAGTGAGCGAATTTGATTTTGATCTCGACGTTATATTCAGCCCGGATAACCGCCATTTCGCCACATGGTTTGATGATGCCGGTGAGGATACCTATGACAGTGATATTGAACGGGATTATTTCTTTGTCGTCATTTTTGCCCGTGGCCCGGAAGGGCAGTGGCGTGAAAAAGAGAGAATAATTGAATACTGTAGCCAGCCAAGTCGGTATTTCTATCTTAAACCTGAATTTAGCCCCGATGGTCGGCTTCTGATTATCACCACCGAAGACAGTTTTCAGATCTGGGAATTAACGACTGACGACCAATGGCTACCCTCTGTTCAGGAGGCGCCCGAAAGCGGTGGTGGTGTGATTCACTTTTCTGTGGACCCTCGTGAGTTCATCAGAAGGAGCGGGGAGAGTGTAACGATCTGGCGCAAGGCGGCGTCCGGAATCTGGGGCCAGACACAATCATTTCCGGCTGGGTCCCTGGTAGTAATCAGTCCCAGCGGTGAAACCATTGTTTGTAATGATCCTGCGGGCCATACGGATATTTATCAACGTAAGCCTGCTGGTGAACTTTGCGGTGAACCTGACGGTGAGTGGATCAATCAACGCATCGAATTTCCCATCAATAAAGCCGATTTCAATGAAGAAAGTTGCCTTCTGGCTGTGATTCCTCAATCGGACATGCACAGGCTGATTCTGTTCGGGTTGTCGGCAGACGGGAGCTGGCTGGAAAGGACCCGTTTGCGAACAGAAGGCAGGATTAAGAAATTTTGCTTCAGCCCTTGCAGCCGCAACCTTCAGGTTACCAGTTTGCGCCCTGACAATGCTGATGATGTAACGCAAAAGGTTTTTTCGCTCTGGCAGATCAGGCCTAATGCAACCGGCGGGGCTTTAGCGGAGCAGGATGACTTGACCTGAGGGATATTCCGGCGATCTGAAAAACGGATAAACATCGGCATTCCAGTATCACATGCGTTCGGTTTGAGGCTTTTTGACCAATCAAAGATGCTCTGAGTCCATAATTTTACGATTGTCCATACTACCTTCGCAACATGAGATAGCTGTGGGTCTCTATCCAAATGGAACTTTCATCCTATTTTAAGGTCACATTATTAAACGGTTTCAACGCAGTTCCTGAGATTAGATGTAAGAGGTTGACTATGGATGGTCGGATTGATGGGCAAATAAACAAACGCGCTCCTGATAGAAAAGAGAGCCATAGTGGCGTGCCTCCCAGGGCACCAAAGTTGGAGTCATCGTCAAAAGATAAGGTAAAAATCTGCGATGAGTTCACCTCCAAACTGACGATATCCTCACCTCCGACTGTGTCGCCTGACAAAGCGAGAACCGTATCTTCAATAGATTCCTCAATCGCCAGAGCCTCTCATTCCTTCGATTTTCGTTTTGTCACCAGTGATGATGAGGTTCGACAGCTTTTAGTGGCCCGCACCGGCAACGAAAATCGCGACGTTACCCTTATCTCCCATCCCGATGACCTTTCACAGGCTAATCTGGTGAGCCGGTTGAGCATTTCTCAAGATGGTCGCAACGTTCTCCGCTCAGGCAAGCTGTTTGAAGGTTCAAAGCCACTCACTCTGGTGATGGATATCCGGAAACTCACCAGTGAGGAGCTGCCAAAATTTAACGATCTGCTGGACCCGGATAACCCCTGTTTATACGACAAAGTCAGCCAGAAAAAACGCCCCCTGAGAGAGCATGTTGATCTGTTGGTTCTGGCAAACCCTGAACAGTTGGCATCGGTTGGCCGGGCCGACGATGCACCGGGTGCTGATTTCTGGCGGCGAATTAACCGACCGGGCAATACCTGGCAATTTGATGCACAGACCAGCGATGACTCATCGATGGACATCAATGAAGTTCCATCGGTATTGGCTGAACTTTCCTCTGACGCAAGCGCTATGGATGACGACAATACCATTCTTATTGACTGCCACTTGCACAGTAACTGGCGACAGTTGCTGTTGGGTGGCCCCGGAGTGGATAAACAAGGGCGAATCCAGCATATCCCCGGCAGGCTTGAAACATTAAGGGCCGGACAACGGGTGATTCTGAAAGGCGCCAACTGGCAGGATCTGGCCTTTGAACAGACGATTCGACAGATGCTGGTGCAGAGGAGCTTTGAGAGTAATGGGAAGCTCCGGCAGTTACCCGACAATGTTCAGTTTTATCAAATGCCGGTAGGGAAGGACGAGCTTCATTCACTGTTCCAAAGCCTGTCATACCCTCTGTCACAGCCTGTTAACGCACCAGAAAACCCGATCATCATTAACCAAAGTAATATTTCGGGATGGCTGAACCCGATTGCCATTGCCCCGGAAGGCCATGCCGTTCCTAACAACTGTCTGTTGGAACAAGTTCGGGCGGGTGGTGTCGTCACCGTAACGTCTCCACTCACTGAGGCACTCTGGTTTTGTCTACTGGGCTCGCTGCAGACGATTCGCAAGACGACCGGTCTGGAGCCCCGGCTGCGGGTTACTCACACAAAAGGACAGCCGAAAGCCCTGGGATTGACAAAAAGCCATGAGTACTCAATGAAAGGTCACGCCCCCTTTAATACCGTCACGTATCAGCAACCTGCCGAGGCCAGTCAATGGATCAATGATCAGAAAACACCTCTGGTGATTCAAGTCAATGAACAGACCGGCCTCAGCCAGCTGTTTGATAATATCCATATCACCTCAGTGCAAAAGGCACATTTTGGACGGTGTCCAAGTGAGTTGCAGGAGGCTTTAACCTCTGGCAAGCCGGTTGTATTGCGGGGGCTCGAGGGTAATCCAGATCTTCAGCAGCTTCTGGAACCTCTGGCTGTCGGGCAGCCTCTGTTGGTGAATGGCCAATTACAAGCCTACCCACAAGCTCATGTTACCCTGCTCTGGCCTGAGTCTGCGAAAAGCCCGTCTCCGGTATTCAGTTCACTGGTTGCCAAGGGTGAACCCTGCCCTGAGGTTGATATCTGGGAGATCAATAGGGCCAGGCATGATATCCCCCGAACTGAACTGCCCGAACAGGCACTTCAGCAACTTTACGAAGCGTTTAAAACCGTACCTCGTCACCTTTGTAACCCTCTGCCTGAAATGACCAAAGGATTGCTGAATAACCTGATACTGGCTGCCCGGCGAGCACAACAGGTTGACCAGTCCCCGCAGCTTCTGCCTCGCCATTGGTGCAAGGCTGTCAATAGCGTCATCACCCACGGTACCCGGCAGAACCGTTCGGTACGTGATTTTATGAAAGTGGCTTGCTGGCATTTACTGCCGGATGTCTGCAAAAAGCCGGATGAGAATCAAACTGCCTCGGTGGACCCGGATCGGTTAAATGCCATCATCAATGGTGCCCCGCAGTTGGATAGAGAGTTTGTGACGCAGAACCTGTGGTCACTGGCCAGAGCCTTTGACCCGGCAGGATTGCAATTGTCCTATGAAAGACCCTTTCCACCGTTTGCCAGAAAACAAACCCTGAACAGGCTCTGTGCCTCAATCGTGGCTCATGCTCCTGAACCACAACGAGATGCAATAGCGTATCAGTTGGAAGTTGATCCGGCAGCAGCAGCGCAATATCAATCCTTAGCTATCAGGCCATCAAGGCAGATTAAACGTTTGCAAGATGCGCTGGCCTCTGGCTGGCAGTTACCTTTGCCACCGGGGCAGACCCGATCCGATGCCATTGAGGCTCTGGCCGCCGATTGTTTTCACATTGCCCGGGGAGAATATGTAACAGAGAATTCTGACGCAGAACGTATTGAACGTATTGAACGTATAGAAAATCGACTCTCTGAATCACTGGCATGGCAGGGTTCCGCTGACCGGCCCTTGTCAGCACTGGCTCAGGATCTTTATTACGGTTCGATGAATCAGAAGGATCGTGAAAGTCGTCGATTATCCCGACTCCATGACCGGCTTGCAGACTCTCCCGTGCTATTCCTGCAGGGAGAAACCGGCACCGGCAAAAGTTACTTTTCGGCCAGGGTGGCAGAGGCTTCAGGACAGGTTTCGGTGATGTCCCTTGGACCTTCTGACAGCGAACAGACTCTGATGAAACGCTGGCAGTGGCAAGAGCACGCTGATGGTGACCGCTCTATGGAGCAGCAAAACCGGATGCTGATGGAATGGGCCAAAACAACACACGACAAAGACGGAGAATATGTAACCCTTATTCTGGATGAAGCCAACCTGGCTAAAACCGGATTGCTGGCGTCATTAAACGGCTTATGGGAACCGGAACCCTGCATCTATGTGAATGGTCATCCTGTCAAGGTCAGCTCAAAACATCGGGTGATTCTCACCGGTAACCCGGATCATTACGCCGGGCGCCAGCTGGACCCGACCCTGAAAGAGAAACTGCCCAAGGCTTACTACCCTCGCCTGGACCGGGCTTTCCTTCGGGACAGGGTAGTGGAACCGGCTCTGATCAAACAGTTACAACGGCATCTGCCAGACGATCAAGTCAATAAAATTGCAAAAAGTGCCACCGAAAGTGTGATGACACTCTGGCAATATTATCAGGAGCTGTTGCCAGAGCACGATTTTACCCCCAGGGATTTAACGGATATCTGCAGTTGGGTGGGCTGGTATCTGGATTGTGCACTGCATGTAAACGACAGTGTTAATAAGGAAAAAATGTACGGTTTGATCCAGCAAAGTTTTCGGGATGTGCTGGGTCCCGAAATCAGCGAAACTCATCAGGATGCTCTGACAGCACTGGAAATCTGGTTTGCTGCCCGTTACCAGTCGAACAACACCCTGAGCAACAAAGTTCATAACCAGACCACCCTGAAGCTTATGCAGCAGGCCTTCAAAACATTCACCGAACAAACCCGACCTGACTTTGATACCTCCGGATCGGCAGTCCAGGAGCTGGTGCAACGGCTTGGACAGGATTTAAGTCGCTGTCAGCAAGCTTATCATCTCGACAGAAAACACGACGGACGTCAGGCGACGCTGATTGAAGGTCCGGCTGGACGGGGCAAGGATGCCACTCTCAATCTGGTGATTGAAAGCGTCAAACAGCAGGCTGAGCAACGGGGAGAAACCATGCCAGAGGTCTTTCCCCTGAATGCCTGTGATTGTTCCTGGGACAAAGTGTGCGAAAAGATCCAGACGGCAAAAGTGCAGGGCGGCATCGTGGTTATTTCAGAAATGAATCTGATCGACAGCCAGCATCTGGAAGGTGAGCTGAACGACATTCTGGCCGGTGACGCCCATCCCGGATTCCATCTGTTTGCCACCATCAATCCACCGGAGTACAGCGGACGAAAACAGTTATCACCGGCATTGAAAGGGCGTTTCCGACATTTGCCCATCCGGCAGTATAGCCAGGCCGAATTACAGACCATTGCTGAGAAAGTGTTACCACAGACCCTGCAGGGGAAAACCGTGGCTGAAAAGCTGACTCAGATACATTGTCGTCTAAGGATTGACCTGCACCGGAAAAAGCTACCGTTACAGCCCACCAGCCATGATTTGCAGAATGTGGCCAGGGCCGTCATCCGAGGGGGTGATTTTACCGAAGACGGACTGCATCAATGTCTTAATCAGCACTACCGACTTTATCTGATGGCTGCCGGGGTATCGTTGGAGGCACTGCCAGAGTCATCGGCGCTTGTCATGGGGAACAGTAAGCCTGATTCCGGACTTTGCAATTGGTTAAACCAGACAGTATCGGACATTGATCGTCCGTGGTTGATACGACGCAGTGATCTCAACAGTGTTGATGAAAAACGCCATGAAATAAGTATTAAGACTCGTCTGAGTGACGAGGAAGCCAAGACGGAAATGATCAAAATGGTGGCACAGGCCCGGTGGCTGGCATTCGATCTGTCCCTGAAGCCGGATCAATCGGACAATATTCTCACCCGGGCTCTCTACCGATGCTGGCAGCAAAGCTGGTTTAATCGTAAGTTTGGCCAGACGGGCGTGGACGCCAAGCGCTTATTTCCAATGACGGAAGAAGAGAAACAAACGCTGAAAATACCGGCTAACCAGCCTTATCTTCGGGAGGTTGAAAAGAGGATAGCGGCATGGGAAGCGGCATGGGACGGCCATGCCGTTCAGCAGCGGCCTGCGTTTTGGCATCAGATCAGGAGTCTGCCAAACCATTGGGTTGATGATTCTGAAAAATACAGCCCGCAAGTCTACGAGAAACAAGCTCCGGCATTGGATCAGAGAACGGACTATGAGCGTCAGAAGATGCCAAAACATAACAGTTGCCAAATTTTTAATACGCAGAACCATCCTCCCGCTATGTATCGCTGGTCGGCAAAGGATATTTATGTGACTGCCAAGGGTGATATCAAAGAGATCGCTATTGATGCCGTACCCATTCTGGGGGTCGAAAGCCTCGTACCGGATCGGTTACCAGGGCGTGATAAGGAAGTGGCATTAGCCAGCGATCAAACGCTGGCAACCTTCAAAGCGTCATCAGACGATGGTCAATATGCATTGCCCAGCCTGACGCCTGACGACTATATCGTGGCCCTGCGTATAGAAGATTTGACATGGAGCAGCCGGGCAATGAGCTTCTTCAGGCAACCTGTAGAACCGGATTTTACCCTGGTCAGGGACCGATACACCGGGCTTCATACACTGTCCATTCCAGAGGCCAAAGGCGAACAAAATATTGAAGTTACTTATATCGTAGAACCCAGAAAACCTGACGAAAAAACACCTGCAAAAGGAGCCCGCCCAGAACGGTCAACATGGTTTGACGCCGTCTGTTCAGAAGGCATGAAAACAGTACTGGACGAGTTGTTTACGAACATTGAGCAACAAACAACCGAAATACGGGAACCTTTGCGGAAAATAGCAGCCGCTCAAGGCACGGCAGAACGCATTCAGGCAATAACGGAGTATTGCGAACAGTTTTCCGGTGGTGTTAAACCAAAGCGCAAAGAGAATTTCTTTAAATTCCTGGTAACACGGCGGCAAGGGAGCTGTCGCCATCGTGTGCCTGTTTTTATTGCTCTTTGTCGTTATTTCGGGATTCCATGTCGGCAAATGACTAACACTACCCACATCTTTGCCGAGTGTTCCGGGGATGGAGGCCAAACCTGGATGTCAGTGGATTTGGGCGGGGCGCCTGTAAAGGACACAAAAGTGATACCAAAATTTCAGCCCACCAGAAAGGTGCATAGCTCCAGCGCTGCGCCAAAGAAAATTAAGGATCCCCTGAAAGGGGCAGATTTAGCACAACAGCAAACTCTGGCTAAAGCCTGTGCTACGAGCCCCGAGAAAACGAACAAAGCCCTTCAGACTAACAGTGCATTGCCAGAAACAATTCCAAGTACTTTCCAGATGGCAAAAAACCTTTGGGGACAAAAAGATTCAACCAGTTTTGCTATGGGTGTCTCATTGTTATCAAACAGTGCATTGCCAAAAACAATTCCAAGTACTTTCCAGACGGTAAAAAACCTTTGGGGACAAAAAGATTCAACCAGTTTTGCCATGGGTGTCTCATTGTTATCAAAGACAAAAGCATTGAGCGATGACGAGAAGAAATTGCTCGGTGTTGTGGCTCTCGACGATCAGGATGAGTCGGCGGAAGACATACCACGTTTCTTTGACATGATGGATGAAGTCGTTGGTGGGCCTGGCTTCGATCTGGATTGGAGGAATGAATCTCGCGACTATAAACCAATGTCAGAGGCAGTCATACAAATCTTGTTCGACAATGATGAAGATCAGGTCAGTGAACAACTTGAGTCACTGTACTCAAAAATGATTATTCAAGGCGGAGCAAATCCTCAAGAGTGGTTGAGTTCAATGGTGTATATATTGAGTCAGAGCGACCTGAACAAACCTTCGGTTATTCAGTTTGCCCTTAAAGCCATGGAATCGGGTTGGCTGGATCCACTGCCAGATTATGACAGTGATATTATCAATGCCTCTGAACATCATGAGCTTTTGGTGTCCCTGGAAGGCATCGATGAACTGAAGGTTAAAGCCGACCATTGTCTGAAAAAGTTTTATAACGCATTGTTGTCCAAGGAAAAAAATAGTGAGGTATGGCGTTCAAATTATAAAAAGTTCCAAAGGGAAACAGGTGATACCTTGCTCGTCACTCATTGCCATGACGGGTTTTCGCCATCCCTTGAAAATAAAATTGCCCATCGATCTATTCAAGACGTCTGGACGAACAATCCTGAGGGCATTCCGAATATAGAACGAATGCTGGTGCAACAGCCTGCTTTTCCACAGTTAAACTCGGGCAGGGGAAAACACCGTCCGGTGATTATCATGGGGGAACCCTCCTGGTGGTGTTATGTAATTGATGAAAAGGTTCAAGCCATGCTTGAACGAAAAGCAGAGAACAGTCCACAACTTAAGCGGATAATGGAAAAAAACAATCAATATGAGCTTGTGAGAAAACAACTCCTCAAAGATCTTGAAGAATCAGATGAAGCATTTAGTAAAAAAGAGCGTTTGATCGAAGCAGGAGATCACCCGAGTCTAACTCCCCTCAAGATGTCGGATGAGGAGAAAAAAACGCTGGATGACTTCAAAACTAAATGCAAGCAAGCGATTGAGCATGCCCTCAGTCATTATCTGTATGGATTGACACACTCAAAAGGCGGTTGCTTAACCTATTGTTGGGTTGAAGCTATCATGAATTCTGAGACTGGGTGTACCTACTTTAGCTACGGCGCTCATGATCCATCCTCACCAGAAGAGCTGTTTGCCATGATGTCTGATATTTATATCCCTCGCTCTGTTGAGGAATCTATCAAGGACGCCTACTTGCGACAAGCACACAACGGCAGTGATGCTCTGGTGCTAAAGTCCAAAGAGCTGAACATCATTGCTGGAGAGTTTTTGGGCAGTGTGAACTTGAATTCGATGTCTGAGTCATTGGATATCTGATCATAGTTTGGTCACGATGAGTTTTTCGAGACCGGTGGCTTTGTTTAATGGTTACGGCCAACTATCCAAATCGAACTTTCCTTCTTTCTGAAGGTCATATCAATAAACAATTTCAATGCAGTCCTTCAGATGACAGGAGGGAGATTGACTATGGATGGTCTGATTGGCGGGAAAATAAAGGAACCTGTTCCTGGTAGTGGTTTACCAGACAGGAGAGCAAAGCTGGATTCACCACCAGAGATTGCAGAGGTTACTGGCGTAACTGTCAGACTCAATAGGTCGCCGACTCCGGGTGCAATGCCTGACAGGGCGAGAACCCTGTCCTTAGGGGATTCCTTGCTTCGCAGGCTTGCTCACTCTTTTGATTTTCGTTTTGTCACCAGTGATGATGAGGTTCGACAACTTCTGGTTGCCCAGTCTGGCGATAAACATCGGGATGTTACCCTTATTTCCCATCCCGAGGATCTTTCACGGGCTAATCTGGTGAGCCGGTTGAGCATTGCTGACGATGGTCGCCACGTTCTGCGTTCAGGCAAGCTGTTTGACGGTCTAAAGCCACTCACTCTGGTGATGGATATCCGCAAACTCACCAGTGAAGAGTTGCCAAAATTTAACGATCTGCTGGACCCGGATAACCCCTGTTTATACGACAAAGTCAGCCAGAAGAAACGCTCCCTGGGTGAGCATGTTGATCTGCTGGTTCTGGCAAATCCTGAACAGTTGGCATCGGTTGGGCGGGCCAACGATGCACCGGGTGCAGATTTCTGGCGGCGAATTAACCGACCGGGCAATACCTGGCAGTTTGATGCACAGACCAGCGATGACTCATCGATGGAGATCAATGAGGTTCCTCCGGTATTGGCTGAACTTTCCTCTGACGAAAGCACTATGGAAAGCGCTATGGATGACAACAATACTGTTCTTATTGACTGCCACCTGCACAGTAACTGGCGCCAGTTGCTACTGGGCGGTCCCGGAGTGGATAAACAGGGACGAATCCAGCACATCCCCGGCAAGCTTGAAACATTGAGGGCCGGACAACGGGTGATTCTGAAAGGTGCCAACTGGCAGGATCTGGCCTTTGAACAGACGATTCGACAGATGCTGGCGCAGAAGAGCTTTGAGAGCAATGGGAAGCTCCGGCAGTTACCCGAAAATGTTCAGTTTTATCAAATGCCGTTAGGGAAGGACGAACTTCATTCACTGTTCCACAGCCTGTCACAACCTCTGTCACACCCTGTTAACGCACCAGAAAACCCGATCATCATTAACCAAACTAATATTTCCCAATGGTTGAACCCGATTGCCATTGCCCCGGAAGGCCATGCTGTTCCTAACAACTGTCTGTTGGAACAAGTTCGGGCGGGTGGTGTCGTCACCGTAACGTCTCCACTCACTGAAGCACTCTGGTTTTGTCTATTGGGTTCGCTGCAGACGATTCGCGAGACGACCGGTCTGGAGCCCGGACTTCGGGTTACTCACACAAAAGGACAGCCGAAAGCCCTGGGATTGGCAAAAAGCCATGAGCACTCAATGGAAGGTCACGCCGCCTTTAATACTGTCACGTATCAGCAACCTGCCCAGGCCAGTTATTGGATTAATGATCAGAAAACACCTCTGGTGATTCAAGTCAATGAACAGACCAGCCTCAGTCAGCTGTTTGATAATATCCATATCACCTCGGAACAAAAGGCGCATTTTGGACGCTGTCCAAGTGAGTTGCAGGTGGCTTTAACCTCTGGCAAGCCGGTTATATTGCGAGGGCTCGAGAGTAATCCAGACCTTCAGCAGCTTTTGGAACCTCTGGCTGTCGGGCAGCCTCTGTTGGTGAATGGCCAATTACAAGCCTACCCAGATGCTCATGTTACCCTGCTCTGGCCTGAGTCTGCGAAAAGTCTGTCTCTGGTATTCAGTTCAATGGTTGCCAAGGGTAAACCCTGTCCTGAGGTCGATATCTGGGATACCAATGGGGTCAGGCATGATATCCCCCGGACTGAACTGCCCGAACAGGCACTTCAGCAACTTTACGAAGCGTTTAAAACCGTACCTCGTCACCTTTGTAACCCTCTGCCTGAAATGACCGAAGGATTGCTGAATAACCTGATACTGGCTGCCCGGCGAGCACAACAGGTTGACCAGTCCCCGCAGCTTCTGCCTCGCCACTGGCGCAAGGCTGTCGATAGTGTCATCACCCATGGCACCCGACAGAATCCGTCGGTGCGAGATTTTATGAAAGTGGCCTGTTGGCATTTACTGCCGGATGCTCATAAAACGCCGGGGGCCCATAGAAAGCCCATTGAGAATCAGACTGCCTCGGTAGACCCGGATCGGTTAAATGACATCATTAATAGTGCCCTGCGGCTGGATAGAGCGTTTGTGAAGCAGAACCTGTGGCCACTGGCCAGAGCCTTTGACCCGGCAGTCTTTAAGGGCAATGAACTGCAACTGTCTTATGAAAGTCCATTTTCATGTGGGGCTGAAAAAGAATCTCTGGACAGGCTCTGTGCCATGATCGTGGCCCATGCTCCAGAACATCAACGACAGGCAATAGCGTATCAGTTGGCAGTCGATCCGGCAGCAGCAGAGCCATATCAACGGTTAGCCATCAGGCCATCAAGACAGATTAAACGTTTGCAAGATGCACTGGCTTCTGGCTGGCAGTTACCTTTGCTACCGGGGCAGACCCGTTCCGAGGCCATTCACGCTCTGGCCACCGATTGTTTTCACTTGGCCCGGGGAGAATATGTAACAGAGAATTTTGACGCAGAACTCATTGAACGCATCGAAAACCGACTGTCCCTATCACTGACGCGGCACGGTTCCGCTGGTCAGCCATTGTCGGCACTGGCCCGGGATCTTTATCACGGCTCAATGAATCAGAAAGATCGTGAAAGCCGTCGCTTATCCCGACTCCATGACCGGCTTACGGACTCACCCGTTATATTCCTGCAAGGGGAAACCGGTACCGGGAAAAGTTATTTTTCCGCAAGAATGGCGAAGGCTTCAGGACAGGCTTCGATTATTTCCCTTGGACCTTCTGACAGCGAACAGACTCTGATGAAGCGCTGGCAGTGGCAAGACCATGCCGATGGTGACCGCTCTATGGAGCAACAAAACCGGGCGCTGATGGAATGGGCCAAGGCAACACACGACAGAGACGGTGAATATGTAACCCTGGTTCTGGATGAAGCCAACCTCGCCAAAACGGGGTTGCTTGCGTCATTAAACGGCTTATGGGAACCGGAACCCTGCATCTATGTGAATGGTCATCCTGTCAAGGTCAGCTCAAAACATCGGGTGATTCTCACCGGTAACCCGGATCATTACGCCGGGCGCCAGCTGGACCCGACCCTGAAAGAGAAACTGCCCAGGGCTTACTACCCTCGCCTGGACCGGGCTTTCCTTCGGGACAGGGTAGTGGAACCGGCTCTGATCAGACAGTTACAACGGCATCTGCCAGACGATCAAGTCAATAAAATTGCAAAAAGTGCCGCCGAAAGTGTGATGACACTCTGGCAATATTATCAGGAGCTGTTGCCAGAGCACGATTTTACCCCCAGGGATTTAACGGATATCTGCAGTTGGGTGGGTTGGTATCTGAGTTGTGAACCGCATGTAAACGACAGTGTTTCCAAGGAACAAATGAACGGTCTGATCCAACAAAGTTTTCGGGATGTGCTGGGTCCCGAAATCAGCGAGACTCATCAGGATGCCCTGTCAGCACTGGAAATCTGGTTTGCTGCCCGTTACCACCCGGACAACACTCTGAGCAACAAAGTTCATAACCAGACCACCCTGAAGCTTATGCAGCAAGCCTTCAAAACATTCACCGAACAAACCCGACCTGACTTTGATACCTCCGGATCGGCAGTCCAGGAGCTGGTGCAACGGCTTGGACAGGATCTAAGCCGCTGCCAGCAGGCTTATCATCTCGACAGAAAACACGACGGACGTCAGGCGACGCTGATTGAAGGTCCGGCTGGACGGGGCAAGGATGCCACTCTCAATCTGGTGATTGAAAGCCTCAAACAGCAGGCTGAGCAACGGGGAGAAACCATGCCAGAGGTCTTTCCCCTGAATGCCTGTGATTGTTCCTGGGAGAAAGTGTGCGAAAAGATTCAGACAGCAAAAGTGCAGGGTGGCATCGTGGTCATCTCGGAAATGAATCTGATCGATAGTCAGCATCTGGAAGGTGAGTTAAACGACATTCTGGCCGGTGACGCTCATCCCGGATTCCATCTGTTTGCCACCATCAATCCACCGGAGTACAGCGGGCGAAAACCGTTATCACCGGCACTGAAAGGGCGTTTCCGACATTTGCCCATCCGGCAGTACAGCCAGGCCGAATTACAGACCATTGCTGAGAAAGTGTTACCACAGACCCTGCAGGGGAAAACCGTGGCTGAAAAACTGACTCAGATACATTGTCGTCTAAGAGCTGAGCTGCAACGGAAAAAACTGCCGTTACAGCCCACCAGTCTTGATTTACAGAATGTGGCCAGGGCCGTCATCCGAAGGGGTGATTTTACCGAAGACGGGCTGCATCAATGCCTTAATCAGCACTACCGGCTTTATCTGATGGCTGCCGGAATATCGTTGGAGGCACTGCCAGAGTCTTCGGCTCTTACCATGAGAGAGGGCGGGCTTGATTCTGAGCTTTGTAAATGGTTCAACCAAACGGTATCGAACATTGATCGTCCGTGGTTAATACAACGCAGTAATCTCAACAGTGTGGATGAAAAACGCTACGAAATTCGTATTAAGGCTGATCTGAATGATGAGGAAGCCAGAAAAGAAATTATCAAAATGATGGCTCAGGCCAGGTGGCAGGCATCTGGTCTTTCCCTGGAGCCGGATCAGTCGGACGATACGCTCACCCGGGCACTGTACCGACACTGGCAGCAACGCTGGTTTGATCGTGAGTTCAGCCAGAAGGTCGTGGATGCTAATCAGGTATTTCCCCTGACGGAAGAAGAGAAACAAACGCTGAAATTATCAGCGTCCCGGCCTTATCTTAGAGAGGCTGAAAAGCGAATAGAGGGTTGGAACTCAAATGCAGTTCGATTGTGGCCGGAGTTTTGGCATCAGATGAGCGATCTGCCAAACCGTTGGGTTGGAGATCTTATTAACGAAGTGTTAGCTGTTGGGGGTGATAAAGCGCCTGAACGATACATTCCAGAAGTCCGCAAGAAACAGGCTGAGAAATTAGACCGGGAAACACACTATCAGCACCTTGAGATGCCGCAAGTTAACGATTATAAAATTTTCAATACACAGAACCATTCTTCCCATATGTACCGCTGGTGGGCAAAGAATATTGATGTCTCTGCCAAGGGCGATATCAGACTAACCGATTTTAATGATGAACATATTCAGGGGTTTGAAATCCTTACACCGGAACCATTACCGGGGTGTGATCAGGAATTGGTATTAGCAAGCGATCAAACACTGGCCACCATAGAGATGTCATCGAAGAATGGTCAATATCGATTGCCCAGCCTTACGGTTAACGACTATATCGTTGCCCTTCGTATCGAACCCCATTCGGCATGTACTCTGGTAAGGGGTCGATATACCGGGCTTCACACACTGTCTATTCCTGAGGCCAAAGCGGAACAGGTGATTAAAATTGCCTATGTTGTTGAATCCAGAAAAACAGACAGAAAAACACCAACCGAATCCCGACCAGAACCATCAAAACGTTTTGATGCCTGCTGCTCAGAAGGGATGAAAACAGTACTGGACAAGCTGTTTACAACCATTGATAAACGCCCACGCGAAGTCCCGAAGCTTTTGCGGGCCATAAACGACGCTGAAGACATACCTCAACAGATTGAGGCGATCACGGACTATTGCAGACAGTTTGACGGTAATACTAAACCAAAGAAACATAACAATTTCTTTAAATTCCTGGTAACACAGCGGCAAGGTAGCTGTCGACATCGTGTGCCTGTTTTTATCGCTTTTTGTCGTTATTTTGGGATTCCATCCCGGCAAATTGATAACCGTATCCACTGCTTTGCCGAGTATTCCGGAGATGGAGGTCAAACCTGGGAGCCAGTGGATTTGGGCGGGCTACCTCTACAGTCAACGGAAATCATACCTGACTTCCAGCCCAGCAGGAAAATCGGTAGTTCCAGCACTTCATCAAAGAAGATTCAGGATCTCATGAAAGGGGCTGATTTAGCACAACAGCAAGCTCTGGCTATAGCCTGTGGCATACGCTTTGAGGAACTCAATAAAGCCCTTGAGACAAACAGTGCATTGCTAGCAACTAATCTAAGTTTTTCCGAAATAGTCTGGAACCTTTGGAGTGAAGGAGACCTAACCAGTTTTTCCATGGGCGTCTCAATAATCGAATTGCCAGAGACAAACGTATTGAATAGTTACGACGATATTTTGGGAATGATGCCTGAGACAGTCAAACAAATATTGTCCAATAGTGATGAAGATCAGGTCACTGAACTACTCAGGTCTCTCTATCCAAAAATAATTGATCAGGTTCCCTTTGGTGCTCAAATGTGGTTGCACGCAATGGTAAAAATATTGGAAGACAGTTGCTTGGCCAAGCCTTCGGTTAATCGCTTTGCCCTTGAAGTCCTGAAATCGGGTTGGCTGGATCCATTGCCGACCTATCAGAAACATATTATTAGTGCTGTTAAACATCATTGGCTATTGGTACGCCTGGAAGGTGTCGATGAACTGATGGTTGAGGCCGCCCGTTGCCTGAAAAAATGGTATAAGCAATTATTGTCCAGGGAAAAAAATTGTCTGCTATGGCTGCTGGCTTATAAACGCTTTCGAGAGGGTTCAGATGATGCTTTCTTCTTGAGTCATTGTCATGATGGGTTTTCATCATCCCTTGAATGTAAACTTGCCTATCCATCTATTCAGTCCGCCTGGAGGAGCGAGCCTGAGGGCATTCCCAATATAGAACGAATGCTGGCTCACCATCCGGCGTTTCCAAAGTTAATCTCAGGAGGGGCGAACCACCGTCCGGTGATTATCATGGGGACACCTTTCTGGAGCAACATAGAGTTGTTTCATATAAAGGCCGAGGCCCTGCTTCAACGAAAAGTTGAGAACAATCCGGTTTTGAAGCAGTTAGTGAAAAAAAACAATGAATATGAGGCGAAGTGTAAACAATACAATACTGCTCTGTATGAATTGAGAAAAGAAAGCCGTGACGCATTAACGCGAACGCCTTCTGGTGAGAAATCTCAAGATCAAACAAAAATATATGAGCAAAAAAAACGTACTATCGAAAGCGATTACCAAGACAGTCTAAAGTCCCTTGAAGTGTCCGATGTGGAACAAAGACTTCTGAAAGATTTAAGAGAGAAATGCAGGCAAGCGATTGAGCAGGCCTTCAGTCATTATCTATATGGGTTGACACACTCGAAAGGCAGCTGCTTAACGTATTGTTGGGGCAATGCTACCATCAACAGGCCACGCTTTTTAAACAACTATGGCTCTCATGATCCATCCTCACCAAGAGAGCTGTACGCCATGATGTCTGAAATTGAGTGCTCTTATGAGTTTGAGAAATCGGTTAAGGATGAATACTTACGGCAGACGCTCAACGCCAGTAACGCTCTGGTGCTCAAATCCGATGAGCTGACAAAAATTGCCAATGAGTTTTTGAACAGTGTGAATTTGAATTCGATTTATGACTCTTTATGACTCAATGGATATTTAATAGCAGTCTGGTGACGATGCGTTTTACGAGACCGATGACTTCCTTTAATGGTTACGGGTAACAATCCAGGTGAAACTTTCGTCCTTTTTGTAAGTCTTATAACTAAACACTTTCGATAAATTTCTTCAAATTGCAGTAGGGAGTTTGACTATGGATGGTCAGATTGGCACAACAACAAACAAAATCATTTCTGGTAGTGAGGTGCCTGACAGTGGCGTGCCAACCAAGACAGCAAAGCTGGAGTTATCGTCAGAAAAGAAGGTAACAATCTGCGAACAGTTCACCTCCAAATTAACCCTATCATCACCTCCGGTTGTGTCGCCTGACAAAGCGAGAACTGTATCCCGAACAGATTCCTCGCTCTCCAGAGCTTCTCATTCCTTCGATTTTCGTTTTGTCGCTAGTGATGATGAGGTTCGACAGCTTTTAGTGGCTCAGACCGGCGATGCACATCAGGATGTCATCCTTATCTCCCACCCCGATGACCTCTCACAGGCTAGTCTGGTGAGTCGGTTGAGCATTTCTGACGATGGTCGCCACACTCTCCTTTCAGGCAAACTGTTTGAAGGTTCACAGCCGCTCACCCTGGTGATAGATATCCGCAAACTCACCAGTGAGGAGCTGCCAAAATTTAACGATCTGCTGGACCCGGACAACCCCTGTTTATACGACAAAGTCAGCCAGGAGAAACGACCCTTGGGAGAGCATGTTGCTCTGCTGGTTTTGGCAAACCCTGAACAGTTGGCATCCGTTGGCCAGACTGACGGTGCTCCGGGAGCTGATTTCTGGCGGCGAATTAATCGACCAGGAAATACCTGGCAGTTCGACCCAAAGACCAGCGATGAATCATTGATGGACATCAACGAGGTTCCTCCGTTATTGGCTGAACTCCCCAGCGCCAAGAGTGCTATGGATGATGGTAATGCCGTTCTCATTGACTGCCACCTGCACAGTAACTGGCGATACTTGCTTATGGGTGGCCCCGGGGTCGACAAACAGGGGCGAATCCAGCACATCCCCGGCAGGCTTGAAACATTGAGGGCCGGACAAAGGGTGATTCTGAAAGGAGCCAACTGGCAGGACCTGGTCTTCGAACAGACGATTCGACAGATGCTGGTACAAAAGAGCTTTGAGAGCAATGGGAGGATCTGTCAGTTACCCGACGATGTTCAGTTTTATCAAATGCCGGTAGGTAAGGGCGAGTTTCATTCCTTGTTCCAAAGCTTGTCCTGCTCCGGTAAAGCGCCAGGAAACCCGATCATCATTAACCAGAGTAATATTACCCAATGGTTGAGCCCGATTGCCATTACCCCGGAAGGCCATGCCATACCTAACACCACTCTGTTGGAACAAGTTCGGGCGGGTGGTGTCGTCACAGTAACGTCCCCACTCACTGAGGCACTCTGGTTTCGTTTACTGGGTTCGCTGCAGACGATTCGCAAGACCACCGGTCTGGAACCCCGACTGCGGGTTACTGACACAAAAGGACAGCCGAAAGCCCTGGGATTGGCAGAAAACCATGAGCACTCAATGGAAGGTCACGCCGCCTTTAATACCGTCACGTATCAGCAACCTGCCCAGGCCAGTCATTGGATCAATGATCAGAAAACACCTCTGGTGATTCAAGTCAATGAGCAGACCGGCCTGAGCCAGTTGTTTGATAATATTCATATCACCTCAGAACAAAAGGCACATTTTGGACGGTGTCCAAGTGAGTTGCAGGAGGCTTTAACCTCTGGCAAGCCGGTTTTATTGCGGGGACTCGAGAGTAATCCAAACCTTCAGCAGCTTCTGGAACCTCTGGCTTTCGGGCAGCCTCTGTTGGTTAATGGTCAATTACAGGCCTACCCGAAAGCTCATGTCACCGTGCTCTGGCCTGAGTCTGCGAAAAGCCCGTCTCCAGTATTCAGTTCAATGGTTGCCAGGGGTGAACCCTGTCCTGAAGTCGATATCTGGGATATCAATGGGGGCAGGCATGATATCTCCCGAACTGAACTGCCCGAACAGGCACTTCAGCAACTTTACGAAGCGTTTAAAACCGTGCCTGCTGACCTTTGTAACCCTCTGCCTGAGGTCACTGAAGGGTTGTTGAATAACCTGATACTGGCTGCCCGGCGAGCGCAGCAGGTAGACCAGTCGCCACAGCTCCTGCCCAGCCATTGGCGCAAGGCTATCAATAGCGTCATCACCCATGGCACCCGACAGAATCCGTTAGTGCGTGACTTTATGAAAGTGGTCTGTTGGCACTTACTGCCGGATGCTCATAAAACGCCGGGGGCCCATAGAAAGCCCGATGAGGATCAAACTGCCTCGGTAGACCCGGATCGGTTAAATGACATCATTAATAGTGCCCCGCAGCTGGATAGAGCGTTTGTGGAGCAGAACCTGTGGCCACTGGCCAGAGCCTTTGACCCGGCAGTCTTTAAGGACACTGAACTGCAACTGTCCTATGAAAGTCCATTTCCACCATGGAGCTGTGAAAAAGAAGTTCTGGACAGGCTCTGTGCCATGATCGTGGCCTGGGCGCCTGCACAACAACGAGAGGCAGTGGCGCACCAGTTGGCAGTCGATCCGGCAGCAGCAGAGCCCTACCAACGGTTAGTCATCAGACCCTCAAGACAGATTAAACGTTTGCAAGATGCACTGGCTTCTGGCTGGCAGTTACCTCTGTCACCGGGGCAGACCCGACCCGATGCCATTCTCGCTCTTGCCAGCGATTGTTTTCATATTGCCAGAACAGCACATTCTGATGCAGTGGGCATTGAACGTGTAGAAAATCGGCTGTCTCAATCACTGCAATGGCAGGGTTCCGCTGATCAGCCACTGTCATCATTGGCTCATGATCTTTATCACGGCGAGGTGAGTCAGAAGGATCGTGAAAGTCGTCGATTATCCCGACTCCATGACCGACTTGCGGACTCTCCTGTTATATTCTTGCAGGGAGAAACCGGCACCGGAAAAAGTTACTTTTCTGCCAGAGTGGCGAAGGCTTCAGGGCAGGCTTCGGTCATTTCCCTCGGACCTTCTGACAGCGAACAGACCCTGATGAAACGCTGGCAATGGCAAGAGCGCGCCGATGGTGACCGCTCTATGGAGCAGCAAAACCGGATGCTGATGGAATGGGCCACTACCTCACACGACAAAGACGGAGAATACCTAACACTGGTTCTGGATGAAGCCAACCTGGCCAATACCGGATTGTTGGCGTCACTGAACGGCTTATGGGAACCCGAACCCTGCATCTATGTGAATGGTCATCCTGTCAAGGTCAGCTCAAAACACCGGGTGATTCTCACCGGTAACCCGGATCATTACGCCGGGCGCCAGCTGGACCCGACCCTGAAAGAAAAACTGCCCAGAGCCTACTACCCTCGCCTGGACCGGGCTTTCCTTCGGGACAGGGTGGTGGAACCGGCTCTGGTCAGGCAGCTACAACGGCATCTGCCGGAGACTCAAATAAACGACATTGCACAAAGTGCTACCGAGAGTGTGATGACACTCTGGCAATATTATCAGGAACTGTTGCCAGAGCATGAGTTTACCCCCAGGGATTTAACGGATATCTGCAGTTGGGTGGGTTGGTATCTGGATTGTTCGCTACCGGTAAACGACAGTGTTACCAGTAAGCAAATGAACGGTTTGATCCAGCAAAGCTTTCGGGATGTCCTGGCTCCCGAAATCAGCGAGAGTCATCAGGATGCCCTGACAGCACTGGAAATCTGGTTTGCTGCCCGTTACGAGCCAGACAACACCCTGAGCGACAAAGTTCATCACCAGACCACCCTTCTGGATGTACAGCAGGCCTTCAAAACATTCACCAGACAAACCCGACCTGACTTTGATACCTCCGGATCGGCAGTCCATGAGCTGGTGCAACAGCTTGGACAGGATTTAAGCCGCTGTCAGCAGGCTTATCATCTCAACAGGAAACACGACGGTCGTCAGGCGACGCTGGTTGAAGGCCCGGCTGGACGGGGTAAAGACGCCACTCTGAATCTGGTGATTGAAAGTGTCAAACGACAGGCCGGGCAACAAGGAGAATCCATGCCAGAGGTCTTTTCCCTGAATGCCTGTGATTGTTCCTGGGACAAAGTGTGTGAAAAGATCCAGACGGCAAAAGTGCATGGCGGCATCGTGGTGATTTCAGAAATGAATCTGATCGACAGCCAGCATCTGGAAGGTGAGTTAAACGATATTCTGGCCGGTGACGCCCATCCCGGATTCCATCTGTTTGCCACCATCAATCCACCGGAGTACAGCGGGCGCAAGCCCTTATCACCGGCGCTGAAAGGGCGTTTCCGACATTTGCCGATCCGGCAATACAACCCGGCAGAATTGCAGACCATTGCTGAGAAAGTGTTGCCAAACAACCCGCAGGGGAAAGTCCTGGCTAAGCAGCTGACCGAGAAACATTGTCGTCTGAGGGCTTGCCTGCAACAGAAAAAACTGCCGTTGCAGCCCACCAGCCTTGATTTACAGAATGTGGCCAGGGCCGTCATGCGAAGAGGTGATTTTACCGAAGAAGGACTTCATCAATGCCTCAATCAGCACTACCGGCTTTATCTGATGGCCGCCAACCTGTTGCTGGAGGAACTGCCAGAGTCACCGGCTCTTAACATGGCTCTTAACATGAGTGAGGGTGAGCTTGATTATGAATTGTGCGAGTGGTTCAACCAAACGGTAACGCGCACTGATCGTCCCTGGTTAATACGACGCAGTCATCTCAACAGTATCGATGAAAAACGCCATGAAATTCGTATCAAGGCTGATCCGGATGGAGAGAAAACCAGAACGGAAATAATCAGTAGAGTAGCTCAGGCCAGGTGGCAGGCGTCCGGTCTTTCCCTGAAGCCGGACCCGTCGGACGATACGCTCACCCGGGTACTTTACCGATACTGGCAGCATAGCTGGTTTGCTTGTGAGTATGGCCGGACGGGTGTGAACGCTAATAGCGTATTTCCCCTGACAAAAGAAGAGGAACAAACCCTGAATGCATCAGCTTCCCTACCTTATCTTCGGGAGGCTGATAAGCGCATAGAGGCATGGAACGCCCATGCCGTTCAATTTTGGTCTGCATTTTGGCATCAGATGAGTGATCTGCCGAACCATCGGGTGGACGATTATACTGACGAAGCTTTAGCTATCGGTGGTGATGACGCTTCGGAAAAACGCAGCCCGGAAGTCGAAAAGACAAAGACCACCTTCCTGGACCAGGACACGAATTATGAGTGCCTGATGAAGCCACAAATTGACGAATGTAAAATTTTTGATACGCAAGACTACTCACCCACAATGTATCGCTACCGGGCGATGGATATTAAAGTGACTGCCAAGGGTGATGTAGAACTGATCGAGATTAGCAAGAACATTCAGGGAGTCGAAACCCTTATACCTGATCGGCTACCGGGGCGTGATCAGGAACTGATATTAGCCCACAATCAAACGCTGGCAACCTTCAAAGCGTCATCAGACGATGGTCAATATGCATTGCCCAGCCTGACGCCTGACGACTATATCGTGGCCCTGCGTATAAAAGATTTGAGATGGAGCAGTCGGGCAATGAGCTTCTTCAGGCAACCTGTGGAACCGGAATTTACCCTGGTCAGGGACCGATACACCGGGCTTCATACGCTGTCCATTCCAGGGGCCAAAGGCAAACAAAGTATTGAAGTTGCTTATATCGTAGAACCCAGAAAACCTGGCGGAAAAACACGTGCTAAAAAAGTCCAGCCTGCACGATCAACACTATCTGATGCCCAATGTTCAGAAGGTATGAAAACAGTACTGGACGAGCTGTTTACGACTATTGGCGAACACCCACGCAGAATACAGAAGCTTTTGCGGACCATTAAATACGCCGACGACACGACGCAACGCATTGAGGCGATCACAAAGTATTGCCAACATTTTTCCGGTAAGGCTGAACCGGAGAGCGGTAAGAATTTCTTTCAATTTCTGGTAACAAAGCGGCAAGGTAGCTGTCGTCATCGTGTGCCTGTTTTTATTGCTTTTTGTCGTTATTTCGGGATTCCTTGTCGGAAAATAAGTAGCCTCATCCACGGCTTTGCTGAATATTCCGTGGATGAAGGCCAAACCTGGAAGTCAGTGGATTTGGGCGGGGCACCTGTCGAGAGGACAAAAATCCTGTCTGACTTCCAGCCCAACAAGAAAGTCAGTAGTTTCAGCACTGCATCAGAGAAGATTCATGATCTCATGAAAGGGGTTGGTTTAGCGCAACAGCAAACTCTGGCTGAAGCCTGCGGCATAAGCTTTGAGAAACTGGACAAAGCCCATGTGACAAAGAGTGCATTAACAAAAACCAATCTAAGTGCTTTAGAAATAGTAAAGAACCTTTGGGAGAAAAAAGATTTAACCAGTTTTTCCATGGGCGTCTCAGTATTGGTGTCGCAGGAGACAAAATCATTGGGCTTCTACGAACGGAAGTTGATTGGTGAAATGGCTTTTGACAATTTGAGTCAATATAGCCCAATGTCAGAGGCAGTAAGTGCAATACTGCCCGACAATGATGGCTGTAAGATCGCTGAGCTACTCAAGTCACTTCATTCAAAAATGGTTGTTCAGGCCGGAGCATGCTCCAAAGAATGGTCGAATTCTATAGTGGATATACTGAGCAACAGCGACTTAGCCAACCCTTCGGTTATTCACTTTGCCCGTGAAGCCCTGTTATCGGGTTGGCTGGACCCACTGCCAAACGATAAAAACGATATTAAGAAGGTCCATCTATATCACGAACTATTGGTGCTTCTGGAAGGTGTCGATGAACTGAAAGTTATAGCCGCACATAGCCTGAAAAAGTGGTACCGGGAATTATTGTCAAGGGAAAAAAATAGTCAGGTATGGCGGTTGGACTATAAAAGCTTCCGGGAAAAAGAAGGTAATGCCTTTTTCATCACTCATTGTCATGATGGGTTTTCGCGATCCCTTGAAGAAAAAATAACCCACTCATCGTTACGGGCCGCCTGGACAGACGTACCCGAGGGAATTCCGAATGTAGAACGAATGCTACTGCACCATCCTGCATTTCAACAATTAAACTCGGGTAAAGCGAACCACCGCCCGGTGATTATCCTGGAGTATAAATTTGCCAGACCAGTGCTTGATGAAAAAGTCGAAGCCCTGATTCAACGAAAAGCTGAAAAGAGCCCGGAACTGAAGCTGATACTGGAAAAACTCAATCAACTTCAGGTGGCGGAAGCACGATACCAGCATGAAATGAAGGCATTGGAAAGTCTCAGCGCTAGCGATGTGGATGATATGGACTATATAGAACGGGTGCGACTGTCAAAAGATCAGCGATGTAAAGCTCAAAATGAAGAATATCAGAAAAAAAAGACCGATATCGAACTACGTTATGACCTCATTCTCGAACCCCTTTGGTTGTCATCGGAGGAAAAAGAACTTCTGGATGATTTAAAACACAAATGCAGACAAGCGATTGAGCAAGCCCTCAGTCACTACCTGTATGGAGTGACACACTCGAAAGGCGGTAGCTTAACCTATTGTTGGGTCCGTGCTTTCTTCACGTCTAACAGGCGTGACAGCTATGGCGCTCATGATCCATCTTCACCAGAAGAGTTGTATGCCATGATGTCTAATATTCATAGCACCTCGTTTAGTCTATCCATTAAGGATACCTACTTAAGGCATGTACTCAACGCCAGTAACGCTGTGGTGCTCAGAGGCGATGAGCTGAAAATAATTACCGGCGAGTTTTTCAGCACCATGAATTTGAATTCGATTTGTGACTCGTTGGATGTGTCATTGAAGTCTGCTCATGATGAGTGATTCAGAATCTGTGACTTCCTTCAATAGTTACGGCTAACAATCCAGACGGAACTTTCATCCTGCCTGAAGGTCGAACAACAAAGGAATTTCAATACAGTTCTTCGGATGACAGGATGGGAGATCGACTATGGATGGTCAGATTGGTGAGCAAATAAACAACTCTGTTCTTAACATTGCCGTGCCAGCCAAGAGAGCAAGGCTGGCGTTATCGTCAGAGATTGTTGCCACCTGCTCTGAGGTAACTCCCGAACTCAATAGATCGTCACCTCCGGTGACGTTGCCTGACAAAGTGAGAACTGTATCCTCAACAGATTCCCCGCTCCGAAGCGCCTCTCATTCCTTCGATTTCCGTTTTGTCGCCAATGATGATGAGGTTCGGCAGCTTTTAGTGGCCGAGACCGGCGATGAACATCGGGATGTCGCTCTTATTTCCCATCCCGATGACCTCTCACAGGCTAATCTGGTGAGCCGGTTGAGCATTTCGGACGACGGTCGCCACGTTCTGCGTTCAGGCAAGCTGTTTGAAAGTCCAAAGCCACTCACTCTGGTGATGGATATCCGCAAGCTCAGCAGTGAGGAGCTGCCAAAGTTTAACGATTTACTGGACCCGGATAACCCCTGTCTGTACGACAAAGTCAGTCAGAAGAAACGCCCCCTGGGAAAGCATGTTGCCCTGCTGGTTCTGGCAGATCTTGCGCAGTTGGCATCGGTTGGCCAGAGTGATCACGCGCTGGGAAACGCTACTCCGGGCGCTGATTTCTGGCGGCGAATTAATCGCCCGGGAAATACCTGGCAGTTTGATGCACAGTCCGGCAATGACCAAGCGATGGAGATCAACGACGTTCCTCCGGTATTAGCTGAATGTCCCAGCGCTGAAAGTGCTATGGATAACGACAATACCGTTCTTATTGACTGTCACTTGCACAGTCACTGGCGACAATTGCTGCTGGGTGGCCCCGGAGTCGATCAACAGGGGCGAATCCAGCATATCCCCGGCAGGCTTGAGTCGTTAAGGGCTGGACAACGGGTGATTCTGAAAGGGGCCGACTGGCAGGATCTGGCCTTTGAACAGACAGTTCGACAAATGTTGGCTCAAAAGAGCTATGAGAGCAATGGCAAGATCTGTCAGTTACCCGACGATATTCAGTTTTATCAAATGCCGGTAGGGAAGGACGAGCTTCATTCACTGTTCCAAACCCTCTTTCGCTCTCTGCCCCGCTCTCTATCCCACTCGAATGAAGAAGGACTTGAGAAAAAACTGGATAAAGGACTTTCCCTGAAGGCGCCGGGAGACCCGATCATCATTAACAAAAGTAATATCAGGGAATGGCTGAGCTCGATTGCCATTACCCCGGAAGGCTACGCAGTCCCCAATACTCGTCTGTTGGAACAAGTTCGAGCGGGTGGTGTAATCACCGTCACGTCTCCCCTCACAGAAACACTCTGGTTTCGTTTACTGGGTTCACTGCAGACGATAAGCGAAACGACAGGTCTGAAGCCCGGACTGCAGGTGGCTCAGATCAAACGGCAACCGAAAGCCCTGGAATTGGCAGAAAACGATGAGCACTCAGTGAGAGATCATCCGGCCTTTAATGCCGTCATTTATAAACAACCTGTCCAGGCCAGTCATTGGATAAACCGGCAACAGGCACCTCTGGTGATTCAGGTCAATGAACAGACCAGCCTCAGTCAACTGTTTGATAATATCCATATCAGCTCAGAACAAAAGGCGCATTTTGGACGACGTCAGACTGAGTTGCAGGAGGCATTAACGTCTGGCAAGCCTGTGGTATTGAGGGGACTGGAAAGTAACCCAAACCTTCAGCAACTTCTGGAACCCCTGGTTATTGGGCAACCCCTGTTGCTTAATGGCCAGTTACAGGCCTACCCGAAAGCTCATGTTACTGTACTCTGGCCTGAGTCTGCGAAAAGTCCGTCTTCATTATTCAATACGATGATCGCCACAGGTAAACCGTGTCCAGAGGTGGATATCTGGGGTATCAATGGGGCCAGGCATGATATCCCCCGGGCGGAGCTGCCCGAACAGGCGCTTCAGCAACTTTACGAAGCGTTTAAAACCGTACCTGCTGACCTTTGTAACCCTCTGCCTGAGGTCACTGAAGGGTTGTTGAATAACCTGATACTGGCTGCCCGGCGAGCGCAGCAGGTTGACCAGTCCCCACAGCTCCTGGCCCGCCACTGGCGTAAGGCTGTCAATAGCGTCATCACCCATGGCACCCGGCAGAATCCGTCAGTGCGGGATTTTATGAAAGTAGTCTGTTGGCAGTTACTGCCGGATGCTTATAAGAAGCCAGATGCTCATGTGAAATCGGATGAGCATCAAACTTTCTCGATCGATCCGGATCGGTTAACCGCCATCATCAACAGTTCCCTGAGGTTGGATAGAGAATTTGTAAAGCAGAACCTGTGGCAACTGGCCCGTGCCTTTGACCCGGCAGTCTTTAAAGTCGGGCGATTTGCAGGGTTACAGCGGTCCTATGGAAATCCATTGCCACCTTCACCAAGGATTGAAAAAGAAGTTCTGGACAGAGTCTGTGCCATGATCGTAGCTCATATGCCTGAACAACAACGAGAGGCAGTGGCGCACCAGTTGGAATTCGATCCGGCAACAGCAAAACAATATCACCGGTTAGCCATCAGGCCCTCAAGACAGATCAAACGTTTGCAAGATGCACTGGATTCTGGCTGGCAGTTATCTTTACCCACGGGGCAGAACCGATCCGGTGCTATTCACGCTCTGGCCACCGATTGTTTTCATGTGGCCCGGGGAGAATATGTAACAGAGAATTCTGACGCAGAACGCATTGAACGCATCGAAAACCGACTGTCTGAATCACTGGAATGGACGGGTTCTGCTGATAAGCCCCTGTCAGCACTGGCCCGGGATCTTTATCACGGCGAGATCAGTCAAAAGGATCGTGAAAGTCGTCGATTATCCCGACTCCATGACCGACTTGCTGACTCTCCCGTTATATTCTTGCAGGGAGAAACCGGCACCGGAAAAAGTTACTTTTCTGCCAAAATGGCGAAAGCGTCAGGACAGGCTTCGGTCATTTCCCTCGGACCTTCTGACAGTGAACAGACCCTGATGAAACGCTGGCAGTGGCAAGAGCACGCCGATGGCGACCGCTCTATGGAGCAGCAAAACCGGATGCTGATGAAATGGGCCAATACCCGATCTGACAAAGACGGAGAATATCTAACACTGGTTCTGGATGAAGCTAATCTCACCAAAGCGGGATTATTGGCGTCATTAAACGGCTTATGGGAACCCGAACCCTGCATCTATGTGAATGGTCATCCTGTCAAGGTCAGCTCAAAACACCGGGTGATTCTCACCGGTAACCCGGATCATTACGCCGGGCGCCAGCTGGACCCGACCCTGAAAGAAAAACTGCCCAGAGCCTACTACCCCCGCCTGGACCGGGCTTTCCTTCGGGACAGGGTGGTGGAACCGGCTCTGGTCAGGCAGCTACAACGACATCTGCCGGAGACTCAAATAAACGACATTGCACAAAGTGCCACCGAAAGTGTGATGGCGCTCTGGCAATATTATCAGGAACTGTTGCCAGAACGTGAGTTTACCCCCAGGGATTTAACGGATATCTGCAGTTGGGTGGGGTGGTATCTGGATTGTGCGCTACCAGTAAACGACAGTGTTACCAGTAAGCAAATGAACGGTTTGATCCAGCAAAGCTTTCGGGATGTCCTGGCTCCCGAAATCAGCGAGAGTCATCAGGATGCCCTGACAGCACTGGAAATCTGGTTCGCTGCCCGTTACGAGCCAGACAACACCCTGAGCGACAAAGTTCATCACCAGACCACTCTTCTGGATGTACAGCAGGCCTTCAAAACATTCACCAGACAAACCCGACCTGACTTTGATACCTCCGGATCGGCAGTCCATGAGCTGGTGCAACAGCTTGGACAGGATTTAAGCCGCTGTCAGCAGGCTTATCATCTCAACAGGAAACACGACGGTCGTCAGGCGACGCTGGTTGAAGGCCCGGCTGGACGGGGTAAAGACGCCACTCTGAATCTGGTGATTGAAAGTGTCAAACGACAGGCCGGACAACAAGGAGAATCCATGCCAGAGGTCTTTTCCCTGAATGCCTGTGATTGTTCCTGGGACAAAGTGTGTGAAAAGATCCAGACGGCAAAAGTGCATGGCGGCATCGTGGTGATTTCAGAAATGAATCTGATCGACAGCCAGCATCTGGAAGGTGAGTTAAACGATATTCTGGCCGGTGACGCCCATCCCGGATTCCATCTGTTTGCCACCATCAATCCACCGGAGTACAGCGGGCGCAAGCCCTTATCACCGGCACTGAAAGGGCGTTTCCGACATTTGCCGATCCGGCAATACAACACGGCAGAATTGCAGACCATTGCTGAGAAAGTGTTGCCAGATAACCCGCAGGGGAAAGTCCTGGCTAAACAGCTGACCGAGAAACATTGTCGTCTGAGGACTTGCCTGCAACAGAAAAAACTGCCGTTGCAGCCCACCAGCCTTGATTTACAGAATGTGGCCAGGGCCGTCATGCGAAGAGGTGATTTTACCGAAGAAGGACTTCATCAATGCCTCAATCAGCACTACCGGCTTTATCTGATGGCCGCCAACCTGTCGCTGGAGGAACTGCCAGAGTCACCGGCTCTTAACATGGCTCTTAACATGAGTGAGGGTGAGCTTGATTATGAATTGTGCGAGTGGTTCAACCAAACGGTAACGCGCACTGATCGTCCCTGGTTAATACGACGCAGTCATCTCAACAGTATCGATGAAAAACGCCATGAAATTCGTATTAAGGCTGATCCGGATGGAGAGAAAGCCAGAACGGAAATAATCAGTAGGGTTGCTCAGGCCAGGTGGCAGGCGTCCGGTCTTTCCCTGAAGCCGGACCCGTCCGACGATACGCTCACCCGGGCACTTTATCGATACTGGCAGCAAAGCTGGTTTGATCGTGAGTATGGTCAGACTGGCGTGGACGCCAATTGCGTGTTTCCTCTGACGGAAGAAGAAAAACAAACGCTGGAATTATCGCCTTCCCAACCTTATCTTCGGGAGGTTGATCAGCGGATAAGCGCATGGAACTCCAATGCGGTTCGATTGTGGCCTGCGTTCTGGCATCAGATAAGTGATGTGCAGAACCATTGGGTTGAGGGTTCTGAACAATACATCCCAATGGTTCACGGGAAAGAGCGTAATACATTAGACCGGAGAACGAACTTTGAGCATCGGGCGATACCAGATGTTAAGGATTATAAAGTTTTTAATACGCAAGACTTTCCTTCCGCAATGTATCGTTGGAGGGCAAAGGATATTGATGTGACTGCTGAGGGTGAAATCAAGCTGACCGAGATGGCTGATCAACACATTCAGGGGTACGATGTACTGATCCCGGACCCATTACCAGAACATGCCCGGGAAATGACTTTAGCCAGCGGAACGCTGGCGACTCTGTGCATGTCATCGCACAATGGTCTATATGCCTTGCCCAGCCTGACGCCTGACGACTACATCGTGGCCTTGAGTATTAAACCCGATTTGCCATTTATCCTGACCAGGGACGTATACACCGGGCTTCATACACTGACTCTTCGCAGGGCCGGGGACATCCGGAGTATTCAATGTGCCTATGTCGTAGAACCGAGAGAGCCGGACAGAATAATACCTTTCAGAGAAGCCTGTTCAGAACAATCAACCCGTTCAGACACCCGCTGCTCAGAAGGTATGAAAGCCGTACTGGACGAACTGTTTGAGACCATTAGTGACCAACACCCAACCGAAATACACCCACCCGAAATAAAGGCGCTTTTGCTGACAATAAAAAACACTGACGACACGATGCAACGCATTGAAGCGATCAAACACTATTGCAAACTGTTTACCGGTGAGACGGCACCGGAGGACGGTGTCAATTTCTTTAAATTCCTCGTAACACAACGACAAGGTAGCTGTCGTCATCGTGTGCCTGTTTTTGTTGCTTTTTGTCGTTACTTCGGGATTCCATGTCGGCAAATTCAGAGCTTTATCCACGCCTTTGCCGAGTATTCCGCGGATGGAGGCCAAACCTGGGAATCGGTGGATTTGGGTGGGGCACCGGCACCTTTGATCGCAATCACCCATGACTTCCTGCCCACCAGGAACGTCGGTGGTTTCAGCAATGTGTCAAAGAATATTAATGCTCTCCTGAAAGATCTTCTGAAAGATGCTGATTCAGCACAACAGCATGCTCTGGCTGAAGCCTGCGGTATGAGCCTGGAACAACTGAACAAAGCCCTTGATAGAAACAGTGCATGGCCAGCAACAAATCTGAGAATCACCAATATAATAAATAACCTTTGGGAGAGAAAAGATTTAACCGGTCTTTCCATGGGCGTCTCACTGATACAGTCTCTGGAGACAAAAGCATTGGGCGAGGAAGAGATGGCATTGATCAGCCCTGTGTATTCGAGCTACTGTAAACCCGCACCAATGCCGGAGGCAGTAAAACAGATATTAGCCGTCAGTGATGAAGATCAGGTCACTGAACTCCTCAAGTCTCTCTATTCAAAAATGATTGATCAGGCTGGAGCAAGCCCTCACCTGTGGTTGAGTTCAATACTGCGCATATTGCAGCAAGACAGTGACCTGGCCAAGTCTTCGTTTATCCACTTTGCCCGTGAAGCCATGGAATCGGGTTGGCTGGACCCACTGCCGACCTATGAGAATAACGGTATGTTGAACTGTGCTCTTCACGGACTATTGGTGTCTCTGGAAGCGGTCGATGAACTGAAGGTTAAAGCCGCCCATTGCCTGAAAAAGTGGTACAGGGTGTTATTGTCCAGAGAAAAAAGTAGACGGATATGGCGGTTGGCTTATGAAAGCTTCCAAATGAAAGAAGGGGAGACCTTATTCGTGACTCATTGTCATGATGGGTTTTCGCCATCCCTTGAAGATAAAATTAAACGCTCATCTATACAAGCTGCCTGGACGGACCAACCTGAGGGCATTCCGAATATAGAGCGTATGTTGGTGCACTATCCTGCATTTAAGCAGTTAACCTCGGGCAAAGCGAACCACCGTCCGGTGATTATCATGGGGAAACCTTTCTGGTATAAAGGAGTGATTCATGAAAAGACCGAGGCCCTGTTTCAGCTAAGCGTTGAGAAAAACTTCGACTTGACGTACCTAATGGAAAAATCCAATCAATATGATGCAAAATATGAAGAATACATCCATGCTCTGAGAATCTGTGAGATAAGAACATTATTGGATAGAACCAATTCTCTTCCAGGCTACGTTAAATCACTGCCTCCTCATCAGCGATCTCGATTTCAAAAAGAAGAACAGAAAAATGAGAATGATATCAAAAACGAATATGGACCTATTCTTGATCGCCTTGAATTGTCACATGAGGAGCAAAAGCTTTTCCGGGACTTAAAAGACATATGCAAGCGGGCGATTCGTCAAGCCTTCGCGCATTACCTGTATGAAGTGACGCACTCGAAAGGCGGCTGCTTAACGTATTGTTGGGTTGGTGCTTCCATTGAGGCTCACGATACGGTCAGGGACAGATGTGGCGCTTATGATCCATCCTCGCCTGAGGAGCTTTATGCCATGATGTCTGCAATTGATAACCCTGACGCGTTTCAGACATCTGTTAATAATGCCTACTTGCGGGAGGCATTCAACGCCAGTAACGCGCTTGTGCTCAAATCCGATGAGTTGACAGAAATTGCCATAGAGTTTTCAAGTAGCGTGAATTTGAATTCGATTTGTAACTCACTGTATGCTGGATTAATGCAATAAGTGCAATGTAAGAGCCGGTTGGCGCTTATAATTTCTTATTCAATATCGTGTCGAATATAACCAGGGGAGCAACACCCGCTTGTCTACCTTCCTCATTTGCTTGAATCGTTAAGCCGTATACCCGTTCATCTCCAGCCACTTTAAACTCCCACAATGGCACATCCTTATATCTAAAGCATTTGTAGCCTGTAGCGCCTCTTTCATGGGGCGCATAACGGCCTGTTTCATGAATGCTTTGCATTTTTTCAATGGCATCATCGGATATTGTACTTTTGATTGCATCTGATGAAGGATCAAAATAGGCATAGGCAACGATGTTTTTTGTATCCGTTTCTTTACCGGATGGGGTAAAACCTCTTTTGTAAATTGGCCTGATGCATTGGTGGTTTATCGGTATATCCTCTTTCCACGGCCTCACAGGCAGCTCGTCTTTTGGCATAACGATATCCTTGATTTTAGCTATTGCTCCAATATTTTGTTTGGGTCGCTTATTTTTCCTGATTTGCTTAAAGTCATGATAGTTTGGTAAAGACACGTGTTCCCAGTCGTTGGGGTACAGATTCAACTTGATGCTGGTCTTGCTTGAAATCGCTGCGTCTTCAGCAGTGTCGCACTTATCCATAGATTTTTTGATGTCCACTGGCATCTTCAGTTTCTCGGTTCTGATTATTTTTTCTAATATGCGACTAGTGTCTATTTTTTTTCTGGCGGCGAAGTAACGGGTTATTTTTCTTGGCAAAGGAATCAATGCAAGCGAAGAACCTATCAGGCTCAGACAAGATACTAAGTAAGTTACAGACAGTAAATTAAGTAACTTCATACCATAGCTTTTCTTGTTTGCTTCTCTCCTGGCTCTGACTCTTTCAGCAAGCTCCCTGGCTTCAGTCCACTTTTGCTCGTTGAGGCAATCTTGACGATCCTTCATGCATTGACGGAACATTTTTTTTATTTCTACAGAGCTAAGAATGGCTTCTGATTTTTTAATCTGGGAATCAATGTATTTTCTGTGCTGCAGAATATCCTCTTTTTTGCGATCACTATTAACTTTTAATGCAGTTGATGTCTGTCTTTCTAAATCATTAAATTTGCTTTTTAATGATCGTAATAAGCCTACACATACAGTCCTGCGTCCTTTTATTAATTCGTCCAGTTCTTTAGCATAGGCTTGATAATCTCCGGATTCTTTCTGATACATGAAAATTTCTTTTAATGCCGTATCGTAGCTGTCGAGTTCATCAAACAGGCCTTTCATGCAGGGGCTTAAAGGAAAGAGATCATACTTTTTTAGAACAGTAAATTGCTTATGATCATAAACAAGCATTCCGAAATCATTGTTGTGTATTTTGATGTATTGGTTAGTCTGTTCCAGAATCTTTTTTAACTCTAACGCCTTGGACTCCATACGGACGAGGTCTTTATATTTTTTTATGACAGGAACTGTTTCAGGGTTCTTAATACCAAGGACCAGACTGGTCTCGTCTGATTTTTTATAAACACCGGTCATTCTGTCCGCTGGACCGATCTGTTCCATCAGGGTTGGTTTCTGACAGGATTGAGACTGACTTTCTCTTTCAGGCGCTGATTTTTTTTTGTGGATGGTTTCTTTGGGGGCTGAGCACGTATCTGCCAGACACGCCTTCTGTGCATCATCTTTTCGGCCTGTTTCCTGTAATTTTGCGACCCATTCTGAAAAGCCAGCTTTTGGGCAAGTGTTGAGTTCAGCTGTTGTTGGGGATGCCATACTGCACGTGTCACTTTTTCCATTGCCTTTTGCAGACACACTCTGTAAACCTGAAAAAAGACCAAGAGCAAAAACAAAACGTTCTGTTATCGACATAGCAGTGAATTTTTTGCCATGGATTGCAGCCGTATTTTTCTTACTGGTTTTTTGGAGGGGGGCGTTTTCTCTTACTTCTCGGCGACCCCATTGTTTTTTCTTGTCCAATTTTGTGGATTGTTCTGGCACAGTGCCAGATCCACCATGGATTATGGCGCAATGATTGGAAACAGGGAGTGACATCGTGATTCTCCTTAATATATAAACGTCATGTTCAGGACAAAACAATTAATTCTTGTCTGATTGAAGGTATAGATTGCTTTATTTCAGTAAAGTTCCTTTGTTGCATATGTTTTTTAAACAATGATAAGCAAAGGATTAACTGTTCTGGTTTTCGTGAGGGCAGACTTCGGTATTTCCCCGCCGGAATTCCGAAGTCTGTATGAGGATGGTATCAGGGAGTGAGCTAATCCCAGCCTGGTACTCAGGTCATGTCAGGTAGCTTATGAGCAATGCCCTCATGACAGCTCATCATCCTCCTGGTCAGTAACTATTCCAAAATGTGCGCCTATGCTTAACGAAATTGAATGGTTACGATGTATTGGATCCAAAGGTGGCCGAAATGCTTCTGTAAATGTTTTTACACATTGATCAGTGTGAGGGTTTTCTATTTTTTCCTGAATTCTGGTTTTTAAACCGTACATATAATGACGCCCGGCATCAAAGACCGTTCGTTTAACCGGCCATGAACTCACTATATGTTCAGGAGGTATGCCTGTCGTGAGTACTTCTTCTGCAGACGTGATAGAAGTAGTGTGTAGCCCCCCTCCCGTCAGATCTGCAGCTGTTTTGCAAATGTCGATACCGGTATTGACATAACACTGATAAACATAGGTGCTGTCTTCCTCCCAAGGCTCAGGCAAGTCGTCCGTCTCATGCTGCGATGAAAACCATGGGAACCAAGTTGCGACCGCAATGTTGCGGCTGGTATTGATGATGTTATTTTGTGAGTCATTCACCAATTGGCAGTTGCCAATGCATAGTCCATATGTTAGATGATAGGGGCTCAATTTCGTATTCAGCAAAGCTTCAAGGAAGTCATTATCGTTAATTGAATCCGAATCATCTGATTTTCGATTAAATCCTGTTTTGAAGATGGTTTCCGGAGGTCTCGAATCGCCTCTGTATACAATGCCGATATGGGATGGTGTTTTCAGAGTTGGAATAAACTCAAACTGACCCTTATGTTGCCATAATCGATTGTGCTTAAAATAGACGTTTTCAGCTTCTGGCAGGTAGGTTTTTTCCGGGTTTCTTGCAGAAACCTGGCGGGCAAAGGCATTGACTGTTTCAGTGGTTGCTGCTTGCCAGTCTCCCAGGGAGCTGGATGGGTTGGTTTTAATGGTATCGCTGATGTGCATAATTTCCTCTCCATGAGTCAATTAATAGTGGCAAAATGCATTTCCAGATTGCCAGGTTTACAGTGTTAACTTCGTTTGCTTTTTGACCATATAACGATAAAAGAGTTCCGCTTATTTATTTTCAGAACCAGATAACTCTCCTCCATGAGTATTTTTCTTTCAAACCTGCGGCATGGCATCAGACTTTTGACCGAATTTACTGTTTTTGTCGAACATGCTGTCTTTTACTCTCAGCAGCGTTGTTTTAAGACGATTTATGCAATACGTAGTTTTTGAAAGAAAGTAACTTTTGATTTTCTTATCGCAAAAACTAATAAAACTATAATAACGCACATCAAAATAGATGAAAGGGTGGTAATGATGGGAAAATATTAACTGATTCTTTTGGTCTGCTCAGGTTTTATTGAGGTCTGTTATGCGGGTTCACAATTGAACGAAGGATTCCATTTGGCCAACTACTTACGCCTACAGGATCATTAGTGTAGCTGACATTTATGTTAGGGAATTATTTTATCATTGATCCAAAATATAAAAGTGATTTTTTCGGTAATGTTTGGATACATTTTTTGTTATGCCCTGGTAAGGAAGATACAAATATTAGAAAAGAGGAGTCAAGAAAAAACATGAATATTACAGAGCTTAATTCAGGACTTTTTAGTCAAGACCTGACAAGGTTTTTAAATGAGCCTGAACCAAAAGGTAGCTCAAGCTTTAATAGCCGAACAATCGAAATTGTGGTTGCTACCCGGCAGTATATGAGCGAAACCTTTTTTGAGAGGGGGTATGGTGATATTGCGACCGGGGTAAGGGCGTTGAGTTATGTCAGGAAACTCTTTCCTGAAGCAAATTACTCTTTTGTTTTTGAACACCATGCCGCTGACATTGATGAGCTGAATCGATTAAGATCCATTGCCACCTTTGATGACGTTAAAACCTTCATTCTGGATGGTCGCCATCAAGAAATATCCCGGCCACCTGAACAGCAGCCGTTAGCCGCAGTGCACCAGGAAGAGGAAGTCTATCAATTGCTGTGTGAGGCCAATTTTATCTTGCATGGCCCGAGTGGTTTGATAGCGCCGTTGGCAAACAGCGATGGTAAATTTGCCAGCAAAACGGTGGGTGTTAGTGAGTATGAACTCAGAAGCGGAGGTTATAGTGAAACAGACCCTCATGGAATAGAAGAGATGGGTATGGGCTTTAGCTGTCAGCGTTTATACCTGATGGAAAATACATACCCTGACACTGTATTCAAGGACGATTTACTGCGTAAGTATTGCGTTAATCCACTGAGCAAAAGCAGTGATGGGAATGACCAGAGCGTATTTTATTTTGCCTATGGAAATACTAGATATTTTCTCGCTAAGGTGCTGAGAGTTCTGGTGCTGATGGAAGGAAACAACGACAGAGATGTGGTGTTAGTCAGCTCTCGGCAGCTTAATCCGGGCCACTTCAGTGAGTATTTCTCTGAACAGCGACCGGACTTTTTTCCCTATAAGTCTGTTAAGGTATTTAAAATCAACAGTGATGATAAAAAAGATGTGATCATGAATTTTCGAAATCCCGATGGGCAGCAGGAAAAAAATATACACATCATTACCCCTGGTCGAATAGTAAATAGTGACTTTGATCTGTTACAACAAGGTTCTGTAATCAATTGGTGTTCCGGTGATATCAGTGTCTCCGATGTTCTTGCCAAAGGAAAAATTCCAATCATTCACCTATTTAAAAAACGGGTTCTATCTTGGGGAATGATAAATGTAATGGAACAATTTTGTGCAATTCCGGGAAATGAGCAGTATGGTTCTTTGATGAGCCCCTGGAGAACGGCTGGTGTGGAATTTGCTGATGACGCCAGAAAAGGTATTCTAACGAAAAGACCAGCTATGAGAGTCTCCTTGCAACGACTGCTTGGCCCGCAATGGCAAGCGTTCGAACGTGACTTCACGGATTGGTTAAAAAAGAACAATCAAACCGAATCATTTATCCGGGAAAAAGCAGAAGCGATTATCCGGAAAACCATCTTTGCTGAAAAGGATTAATAAACAGAGGCTTTTGCTGTGTCTGCATAAACTGTGTCGTTTTCTGAGCTTCCATAAGTATCAAATTCTCAGGCTAATGACTGTGACTGAGTCTGATAATAGAGTTAAATTTAAGCTCTTAGTTAGTTCGATCCTACAACTGTGAAAAAGTTCCATTCATTTTTGTTTTCAGAACCAGATAACCATCCTCCATGAGTATTTTTCTTTCAAACCTGCGGCATAGCATCAGACTTTTGACCGAATTTACTGTTTTTGTCGAACATGCTGTCTTTTACTCTCAGCAGCGTTGTTTTAAGGCGATTTATGCAATACGTAGTTTTTGAAAGAAAGTAACTTTTGATTTTCTTATCGCAAAAACTAATAAAATTATAATAACGCACATCAAAATAGATGAAAGGGTGGGAATGATGGGAAAATATTAACTGATTCTTTTTGTCTGCTCAGGTTTTATTGAGGTCTGTTATGCGGGTTCACAATTGAACGAAGAATTTCATTTGGCCAACTACTTACGCCTACAGGATTATTAGTGTAGCTGACATTTATGTTAGGGAATTATTTTATCATTGATCCAAAATATAAAAGTGATGTTTTTGATAAGGTTTGGATACATTTTTTGTTTTGCCCTGGTAAGGAAGATACAAGTATTACAAAAGAGGAGCTAAGAAAAAACATGAATATTACAGAGCTTGATTCAGGACTTTTTAGTCAAGACCTGACAATGTTTTTAAATGAGCCTGAACCAAAAGGTAGCTCAAGATTTAACAAAAAGCCGGTCAAAATTGTGGTTGCTACCCGGCAGTTCATGGGCGATACCATTGCATTGAGGGGGTATGGTGATATTGCATCCGGGGTAAGGGAGTTAGGTTATGTCAGGAAACTCTTTCCTGAAGCAACTTGCTCATTTGTTTTTGAACACTATGCCGCTGACATTGATGAGCTGAATCGATTAAGATCCATTGCCACCTTTGATGACGTTAAAACCTACATTCTGGATGGTCACCATCAACAAGGATTCCGGCCACCTGAACAGCAGCAGTTAGCCGCAGTGCATCAGGAAAAGGAAGTCTGTCAATTGCTGCATGAGGCCAATTTTATCTTGCATGGCCCGAGTGGTTTGATAGCACCGCTGGCAAACAGCAAAGGTGAATTTGCCAGCAAAACGGTGGGTGTTAGTGAATATGAAACCAAAAGCGGAGATTATAGTGAAACAGGCCGTCATGGAATAGAAGAGATTGATATGGGCTTTAGCTGTCAGCGTTTATACCTGATGGAAAATACATACCCTGACACGGTATTCAAGGACGATTTACTGCGTAAGTATTGCGCTAACCCACTGAGCAAAAGCAGTGATGGGAATGACCAGAGCGTATTTTATTTTGTCTATGGACATGATGAATATTTTCTTGCTCAGGCGCTGAGAGTTCTGGTGCTGATGGAAGGAGACAACGACAGAGATGTGGTGTTAGTCAGCTCTCGGCAGCTTAATCCGGGCTACTTCAGCAAGCATTTCCCCGAACAGCAGCCGGACTTTTTTCCCTATAAGTCAGTTAATTTATTTAAAATCAACAGTGATGATAAAAAAGATGTGATCATGACTTTCCAAAATCCCGTTGGTCAGAAGGAAAAAAATGTAAACATTATTATCCCTGATCGAATAGTAGATAGTGACTTTGATCTTTTACAACAAAGTTCTGTAATCAATTGGAGTTCCGGTGATATCAGCATCTCCGATGTTCTTGCCAAAGGAAAAATCCCAATCATTGAGCAATATAAAAAATGGTATCTATTTAAGGAAGTGGTGATAACAATGGAAAAATTTTGTGCAATTCCGGGAAATGAGCAATATGCTCTTTTGATAGCCCCTTGGAAAACGGCTAGTGCGAACTTACCTGATAACACCGTGGGTTCTCTTAAGAACAACCCAGATAAGAGAGTCTCATTGCAACAACTGCTTGGTGCGCAATGGCAAGCGTTCGAACGTGACTTCACGGATTGGTTAAAAAAGAACAATCAAACCGAATCATTTATCCGGGAAAAAGCAGAAGCGATTATCCGGAAAACCATCTTTGCTGAAAAGGATTAATAATCAGAGGCTTTTGCTGTGTCTGCACAAACCCGATATGGGATGGTGTTTTAAGAGTTGGAATAAACTCAAACTGACCCTTATGTTGCCATAATCGATTATGCTCAAAGCGCCTTTTTCAGCTTCTGGCAGGTAGGTTTTTTCCGGGTTTCTTGCAGAAACCTGGCGGGCAAAGGCATTGAGTGTTTCAGTTGTTGTTGTTTGCCAGTCTCCGATGGAGCTGGATGGATTGGTTTTAATGGTATCGCTGATGTGGTCGTGACATTTGGCAGGGCTACACTTAATGCTCACCAAATAGATAAAATGGTGGAAATAATGAGGAAGCACGAACTTCTTATTTTGGTTGGCCTTGGCTTTATTAATATAAGTTATGCCGGTTCACAAATAACGGAAAGTGATTGTGAGTTTCTATACACTCCTGCTGATACGTTCTGGTATTTTACTCCTGCCAGTGATCCTTCGACTGTCGTAGGGGCCCAATGTTCTCTTTGCAATTACAATGACATGGATTGTCCTGTTGGGAGGCATCATCGGTGTTGTCTGACTATTGCCGGTGCCAGTAAAACGTCTGATACAGACTATTTTGGTGGTGTTAGTACCTTCACTAAAGGCTGGAGGTTGTATAAGCATTACTCAACCAAAGCTGAGCTCTTCCGGGACGTTAATAAAGGCGAACTCAGGAAGGGATATGAAAAATGTATGAGTGAGTAATAGTCCTGAGAGAATTTCCGATAAGCGTCTGTCTTGCCCCACCCGAAAAGATTTTAGAAAGCATCCCTGCGGATTTCACCTGATGGGTGGTTTTTTACAGAGACACCATTTTGGCTCATGGCGTTTTGGCTCATGGCGTTGCAATCCTTCCGAAGCAGGGCTTTGCAGGCATGAAATCTGAGTGAAATATTCAGTACAAAAAAGCCCCTCAAAATTGATAAGGCTATACTTACCACTCGCCGAAAAGATGGCATGGTGAAAGTGATGAAGAAGTACGAGCTGCTTTTTTTGTTTTGCATTGGTTTTATCAATGTAAGTTATGCCGGCCCGCAAATCACCGGAGGTGACTGTCAGCATCTATACACCCCGTCAGATACATTTTGGTATTTTACGCCTGAAAATCCATATACTGCCGCAGGGGCTCAATGCGCCCTTTTAAAAGAGTACGATGTGTCTTGTCCGGTTGGGAAGCATAATTCTTGTTGCCTGATTATTGCCGGAGACAAGAACATACCAGATACAGATTATTACGGCGGTGTTAGTGTTCTTCTTAGCGGAAGGTGGCTGGTGTATAAAGATTACTCAACCAAAGCTGAACTCTTCCGGGACGTCAACAAAGGCGAGCTTAGAAAAGCCTATGAAAAATGTATGAATGAATCATAGGCCTGAGAGGCTATCCGGTAAGCACTTTTCCTGCCCCCCATCTAATTATTGGAAAACACTTCAGGTAGATCGGAAATCAAGTGTACCGGTTTCACGTTGCTATGCCTGCCGATTGCACCTGATCGGCAGGTTTTTGCCCAGACATCACAGAAAGAGAGCTATGTTGCTGTAGCTCATTCGATTTAAGGCGCTGTCCGCTATTATCACTGTCTGTTTTCCGGGACTGTCTGCCGGATCTGAAAATGAAAGGTATGGATGGACTGGAAACACTCAAGGCTATGAGGGCAAGGGGTGGCTTCGCGGGTTGAGGCTGGGGTCTGGTGGGTGAACAACCGGGATCGTTGATGACTCCGGCGAATGAGAACGCTGAGCTGGCTCGAGTCAGTTCAATTTCAGCGGATTTACCCAATCTAGATAGTTAATTACTTCGGAACGAACGTCTTTTTCGATATAATCCTGTCCGACTTTATGACTGTCAGAGTGTTTTTTGAACAGTCAACAGACGTCAATCGTAAACTGCTATGAAATTTCAGCCGTATAAGGGCTGAGACGCCAAGGGTCTCCGAAAGACTCATTTGACTGACAGATTTTAGGGAAAACGACTTGCTCGAAGTGGCTAAGCTGGAGTGTGAACGAGACGATCGTGTTCTTTTTTCAAATCTCTCCATTCAACTGTCCCCCGGTCAACTGCTACAGGTAGAAGGCTGTAACGGAGCGGGTAAGACCACGCTTTTGAGAGTGCTGGCTGGCCTCTGCGGCGATTATCGTGGCGAGGTGATCTGGCAGGGGCAGAAGCTTTCCAGCATCTATGCGGAATTTAGGTTGTCGACATTTTACTTTGGTCACAAGCCTGCCGTTAAAACTGAACTCACTCCGATTGAGAATATTCTCTGGCGCTCAAACCTTCGTAACGAACGTTACCCGGAACCGTCGATTTTTTCGGCGCTGGAGCAAGTGAACCTTGCTGGCTATGAAGAGATTCCCTGTGGGCAGCTTTCGGCAGGGCAGCACAGACGGGTGGCTCTGGCAGACCTTTCGTTGTCAGCCACGCCGCTCTGGATTCTCGATGAGCCCTTTACGGCGATTGATATGGAGGGAGTGGCCTGGCTTGAACAACTGCTGGCCCGGCATGTCAAAAAAAACGGTGCTGTGGTAATGACCAGCCATCAGAGTTTGTCAAAGCTCTCTGACCGGGTCACAAAGCTGCCTCTGGAGGCATATGCCGCTTCAGATGAAGAGACCGGTCATGAAGAGTCAGGGGCCTGTGGTTATGAGTGACACTTCATTACGGGGTGGCCGGGCATTTCTGGGAATGGTTAAACGAGACCTTACACTGGCCTTTCGGACACCGGGGCAGACCTTGAATCCGGTGGCCTTTTATCTGATGGTCGCCAGTCTGTTTCCTCTGGGTATCGCCCCTGAAAAAGAACTTTTGTCTCAGTTAGCCGGGGGCATTGTCTGGATAGGTGCTTTGCTGGCAGTCCTTCTCTCCCTCGACTCCCTGTTCAGAAGTGACCAGGAAGACGGCTCACTGGATCAGCTATTATTGTCGCCCCACCCATTGCCTTTACTGGTGTTGGCTAAAATTTCTGCGCATTGGCTGACGACCGGTGTGGCACTGATTGTTATGGCCCCCTTACTGGCCTTGATGTTGCATTTACCGACACAGGCTTTCCCTGCATTAATACTGAGTCTGCTGGTGGGAACACCCCTGATGAGTCTCGCCGGAGCTATTGGTGCTGCGCTGACAGTGCGTGTTCAGAGGGGAGGAATACTACTGACATTGCTCTCTTTACCTTTATATATTCCTGTTTTGATTTTCGGGACAGGTGCCGTTCAGACGGCAGTGGAGGGTATGTCCTATTCAGGGCACTTATTGTGGATGGCAGCATTGCTGATATTTGGATTGTGTCTGGCGCCTCTGGCGATAGCCGCATCACTGAGAATAGTTGCAGACTGAGCAACAGGAACCAGTCACGGTAGAGTAAAAAATGAACTGGACTTTTTTTCACAAACTGGGCTCGCCCAAATGGTTTTACGAGATCAGTGGCAAATGGTTGCCCTGGTTGGCCATTGTGGCAGCCCTGTTAATGGCAACCGGCTTGATCTGGGGCCTGGTATTTGCGCCACCGGACTATCTGCAGGGTAATAGTTACCGGATCATATTTATCCACGTTCCTACCGCCTTTCTGGCATCCGCTATCTACGTGATGATGGCCTTTGCAGGTATCGTCACTCTGGTGTGGAAAATGAAACTGGCTGATATGGCACTCAAGTGTTGTGCACCCATCGGGGCTTCTTTCTGCCTGTTGGCTCTGATAACAGGTGCCATCTGGGGTAAACCGACCTGGGGAACCTGGTGGGTCTGGGATGCCAGACTGACCTCTATGCTGATTCTGCTGTTCCTCTATATGGGGGTCATCGCCCTTCGAGGTGCCATGAGAAACACCAATACCTCGGCCAAAGCCTGCGCCATCCTGACTCTGGTTGGGGTGATTAATATCCCTATCATCAAATTTTCTGTTCAGTGGTGGAATACCCTGCACCAGGGCGCCACGCTCAAGTTAACCGAGAAGCCGTCCATGGCACCTGAGATGCTTTGGCCTCTGCTGATCAGTATTGCGGCTTTTTATCTGTTTTTTACCGTCGTCCTTATTCTCCGTTTGCGAACCGAAATACTGGACCGTGAGCGCCGAACTAAATGGGTTCACAAGACCGTATTGGCCAGACAGGAGAATTGATGACTATGTATTTTGAAAATCTGGCCAGTTTGATACACATGGGTGGTCACGGTGTTTATGTGTGGTCAGCTTATGGCATGGGGCTACTGATCATTGTCTACAACATAGTTTCCCCATTGCGGTTCAGAGAGCGGATTGTGTCCCAGATTCAGCGTCAGGTGCGCAGCAGCCAATCCAGAGGTTGGAACCTTGGCGTTGATAAGAGCCTCAGCCTCAGTAAAAGCTCAAACGGGAACAAAAATCAACGCTCCGGGGCTGACAGAGAGCAAAAACTAACAATAGCCCGTCAGCAGGAAGATAGCGTCAACATTAAAGCTCAGGGTGCCCGGGAGGGGGAAGTGGAATGAATCCGGTTCGCAGACAACGCTTATTATTGATCCTTTTATTGGTAGCCGGCGTCGGTATTGCTGTGGCCCTTGCTCTGTTTGCCCTGAAGGAAAACATCAACCATTACTTCTCACCAGCCCAGATGGCCACTGGCGAAGCGCCCGTTGGTCAGAGGATCCGGGGTGGCGGTATCGTGGTTCCGGGTACGGTCAAACGTGATCCGAATAGCCTGAAAGCCACTTTCCGAATCAGTGATGGCGATGGTGAAGTGGAAGTGGAATATACCGGAATCCTGCCGGACCTTTTCAAAGAAGGTCAGGGCATTGTCGGAACCGGAAAACTGGATGAAAACCGTCGTTTTGTAGCCGAGGAGCTATTGGCCAAGCATGATGAAAACTATATGCCTCCGGAAGTACAGAAGGCCATCGACAAGGCTCATGGTACGAAGTCAGGCAATCCGTCAGATAAATCTAATGGCGCCCCGTCGTACCAGAAAGAGAATCAACAGTCTTTAGAGAACCCTCAGCCTCAACCATCGGAGAGCCAGTCATGAATCCTGAACTGGGGTTGTTTGCCCTCATACTGGCCACCTGTCTGGCACTGCTGCAAAGCATTATTCCGTTGCTGGGTAGCTACAATGGTCGACTGAACTGGATGGCCACTGGTAAAACGCTGGCTTCAGGGCAGTTTGTTTTTGTCCTGTTATCGTTCATGTGTCTGGTGTTCGCTTTTGTCTCGGATGACTTCTCTGTTCAGTACGTTGCCAGCAATTCAAGCTCCCTGCTGCCTGTTTACTACAAGGTGACTGCGGTTTGGGGCGGTCATGAAGGCTCTCTGCTGCTCTGGATTCTGACTCTTACGGGCTGGGGACAGGTGGTTGCCCTGCGCAGCAACAAATTGCCGCCGGAACTGTCTGCGAGAGTTCTGTCGGTCATGGGTATGATCAGCGTTGGCTTTCTGTTGTTTATTCTGCTGACTTCTAACCCATTTGCTCGTATTCTGCCATTCCCCCCTGTTCAAGGTTCTGACTTGAATCCGCTACTGCAGGATCTGGGTATGATTGTTCATCCACCCATGCTTTACATGGGGTATGTAGGTTTTGCTGTAGCCTTTGCTTTTGCTATTGCGGCCCTGCTCGGTGGACAGCTTGACAGCGCCTGGGCTCGATGGGCTCGTCCCTGGACAACTGTGGCATGGTGCTTCCTGACTGCCGGCATTTCCCTGGGAAGCTGGTGGGCTTACTACGAGCTGGGCTGGGGTGGCTGGTGGTTCTGGGACCCTGTGGAAAATGCTTCCCTGATGCCCTGGCTGACCGGTACGGCCCTTATTCACTCTCTGGCGGTGACTGAAAAACGCGGACTGTTCAAGAGCTGGACACTGCTGCTGGCTATCACCACATTCTCCCTGAGTCTGTTTGGTACCTTTCTGGTTCGTTCCGGTGTGCTGACCTCTGTTCACGCCTTTGCCAACGATCCTGAGCGTGGTCTCTTCATTCTCGGCTATCTGCTGGTGGTTGTGGGGGCTTCCCTGACCCTGTTTGCATTCAGGGCACCGGAAGTGAGAAGTAAAATCAGTTTCTCACTGCTATCGCGCGAAACCTTGTTGCTACTCAATAACATTATTCTGGTGACCAGTTGTGCCACGGTACTGCTGGGTACTATGTTCCCACTACTCCTTGACTCTTTGGATCTGGGCATGATTTCTGTTGGCCCTCCCTACTTTAATCTGCTGTTTGTTCCACTCTCCATGCTGCTGGCTGCCTGTCTGGGTATCGGTATCCTGCTGAACTGGAAAAAAGGTTCTCTCAGCTGGTTGAAGCAGCAGGTGCGCTGGATATTGGTCGTTTCTGTTGTCGGTGGCATCATCTTCAGTTTCTTATACGGTGACCGCTTCCTGGTCAGTGAAGCCCTGGCGATTGGACTCGTGCTCTGGATGGTATTAACCATCGGTAAGGATGTTCGCAACAAAACCCGAAACATCGGCCTTCTGAAAGGAATGAGAAAGCTCAAACCTGCCTATTATGGTATGCAACTGGCCCACCTGGGACTGGCAGTGACCTTTATAGGGGTGGCTCTGACCTCTGGTTACAGCGTTCAGAAAGATCTGCGTATGAATCCGGGCGACACAGCCCGGGTGGGTGAGTACGTCTTTCGTTTTGATGGTGTGAATCAGCGCCAGGGCCCTAACTATGTTTCTGACTTCGGTACTGTGAAGGTCTTTAAAGATAAGCAGCAGATTGCTGTCCTTAATCCCGAAAAGCGTGTCTATACCGTTCAGGGTATGCCGATGACAGAGGCTGCCATTGATTCGGGCCTGACCCGTGATCTTTATGTAGCCCTGGGAGAGCCTCTGGGTGACGATAGCTGGGCTGTTCGGCTCTACGTTAAGCCTTATATTCGTTTCATCTGGCTAGGCTCTATCTTCATGGCTCTGGGTGGTTTGCTGGCCATTTCGGACAAGCGTTATCGTGTCCGTCTCAAGAAGAAAGTCGCCCTGAGCGGGAAAAAAGCTGCATTGGCGGGTAATCCCGGGCCCTCCCTGGATTCAGGGAAAGATGCAACCGTCACCACAGGAGGTCAGGCGTGAAGCGTTGGAAACTGTTTTTACCGTTAGCTTTCTTTTTGACTTTCTGTGTTCTGCTCTACATCGGTTTGTTCATGGAAGATAAAAATGAACTGCCTTCTATGCTGCTGGACAAGCCGGTTCCTGAATTCAGCCTGAAAAAATTGCAGCAGCCCGCAGAGACCGTTACTGAAGAAGCATTGAAAGGCAGGATTCTGTTGCTTAATGTCTGGGGCTCGTGGTGTCCGGCCTGTAAGGTGGAGCACCCCTACCTGATGAAACTTGCCCGCGAAGGCATCAATATTGTTGGCGTCAACTACAAGGATGAGCGTCAGGGGGCTTTGGAATGGCTGGATCGTCTGGAAGACCCTTACCTTTTCAATATTGTTGATAAGGATGGCAGGTTGGGTCTTGATCTGGGGGTCTATGGCGCACCGGAAACCTTCCTGATCGACAAGCACGGTGTGATTCGTTACAAGCACATCGGGATCCTTGATGACCGGGTCTGGAAGAAAGATCTCAAGCCCCTTTACGATGCCCTGCAAAAGGAGTTAGTGCAATGACTCTCGACTTTTTTTTCAGGCGCTCATCACTGCTGGAATCTGTAAGCGTCTCCATGCTGATGGGGCTCGCTGTGCTGTTAGTCAGTTTGAGCGCCCATGCCGGGGTCATTGAAAACTATCAGTTTGACTCTCCCCGGCAGCAGGAACAGTTTTTCCGTTTGAACGAACAGCTGCGCTGCCCTCAGTGCCAGAATCAGTCCATTGCTGATTCCAATGCGCCTGTTGCGCAAGATCTGCGTCGTCAAGTGCACCGTATGATCGTTGAGGAAAAGGCGGATGATGACACTGTTATCCAGTTCATGCTGGATAGGTACGGTGATTTTGTACTCTATAAACCCAGAATGGATGCCCGCACCATTATGCTCTGGTTTGGCCCTCTGATTCTGCTGCTTCTGGGCATTTTTATACTGTTCAGAATCCTTAAAGAGCATCGTCCGGAGACCGAAGTTGAAGGGCTGGACGAGCAGAACAAAGCCGAGCTTGACAAGATACTGGGTGGTAAAGATAAATGACGCAGTTCTGGATAATCGCCACAATATTAACTCTCACTGGTATGGCTCTGGTCATGCTGCCTTTGTGGTTTCGCAGTCGACGCAGTTCTGATCAGGATGTTTCAGACAAGGCTTCCAACATCGCTTATTTCAGAGAGCAGGAAGCGGATCTGACAAAGCAGCGGGACCAGGGTTTGGTAACGCCAGAGGATGCCGAACTGATTCGCACTGAGCTGAAAAAAAAACTACTGGAAGATGTGACTGATAAGGAAGAAACACTCAGTTACACAAGCAGTAGCAGCAAAGGTCTTGCTTTATTCCTGGCCCTCCTGATTCCAACTATGGCCGTACCGGTCTACCTGCATCTGGGAGCTCAGACCGAGCTGTCTGTGACTGGGATGATGATGAATCCGGATGCTTCTCATGAAGAGATGATCTCTGCGCTGGAAGCCTGGCGCGACAAGCGACCGGATAATGCTCAGGCCTGGTATCTGCTGGCGGGCCGCTATATCGCAAAGGGGGAAGTGGATAAGGCGATTGACGCCTATAAGACACTCTACACGGTCTCGGAAGGCAGTCCTCAGGCAGCGGCTCAACTGGCTCAGGTACTGTTCCTGGCCAACCGTAACCAGGTTAATGGCGAAGTTCGTGGCCTCTATCAGGATGCTCTGAGCAAGGACGAAAGCAATACTACGGCATTAGGGCTCAAGGGCATTGATGCTTTCGAACGGGAAGATTACAAACAGGCTGTGCAGGCCTGGACCAAAGCACTCTCTATTGAAAATGATATGACTGCACGACAGTCATTGTCTGTGGGTATCACCAAAGCACGTAAGCTGATGGGTGAGGCGGTTGCAGAATTGAGGATCAATGTCGAATTGGCTCCCGAACTCAGTGACCTTCCAGCTCAGGCTAGAGTTATCGTGTTTGCCCGTGAGAGTGGTGTTAAAAAGCCCCCTATTGCTGCTATTCCTCTGAAGGTGAGTGACCTTCCCAAAGAGGTAATACTGGATGATAATGCCGCCATGATGATGGGGGCCAGCAGTCTGTCAGATGCAGAAAGTCTGGATGTCGTCGCTCGTATTACCCTTTCGGGCGATGTGGCCCAATCGGACTATCAGGCTGAAGTTCGTGACGTGAAAATCAAGGATAATGGTGTTATCCAGCTACGAATTGCACCTGCCAGTTGAACTCGCTTGAACGCCGAATTCAAATTTGCTGTCCAGTTGACAGACCGGGCAGCATTTTCTCTCTCTTTCGCTCCATTTTCATCATTTCGTTCCTGTTATTGTGATTGTGATTCGGTTTCTATAATGATCGGTTCATTGTAGGGAAAAGTCATTTTCCAGGAGGGCTTGCCCGGCTGCCCGGGAGAGGGCTGGTAGTCGCCCCCCCGGCCGTGTTTCATCCGATATTGGTTGGCATTGATGCGGTTCTGGCGGCTGATGGCTGATTCTTCCTCTGTCAATACCGGGGCAGGGCGCTCATGGTCATAGAAGCTATCTTCCTCAGCCATCGGCTCAGTGACACAGCTTGTTAGCAGGCTGCACAGTATTATTGTTGTGGGTACGAGCAGTAGTTTTGTCATAGCGAGTGTTTTCCAAATCCTGTATTTACTTTAAACCGATAATTGTAGACGCTGTAAATCAAGGAGGCAGGTTTAGTCTTCTCCAATATGAAATGAGCCCATGATTTGCCCGGGGACCCCTTTGGTTTTTGACAGAAAATCTTTGACAGAAAAGCACGCTTATTTTCTTGATCTATCCTTCGTCCTTATCAATCGGAACGCAGGGCTGGAATTATTAAACACTCACTCTTTGCGGCGCTGCTGTTGCCGACATTGTCTGTCGTCTGTCAGGCCGAAAGGTTGACAGAACGTTATATTATCGAGCTTGAACAGGATAGAATTTTTCCAAACCAGAGTTTTTCTATAAAACCTGCGGGAACCCCGTCAGACATTTTCGACCCAAACGGCTTCACAGAACCAGATTCATCGCCCGATGACACACCGCGCAGATCTTGGGGTTACAGGGTGAAAACGACCATGATCGAATCGATTGCGTGGCAATCGCTTTATGCCACTCAACTGCTGGCTGCTTACGAACGGACACTGACCATCAAAGTGACTCCTTTAAGTAACACCCCATACTCATGGTTGACTGCAGAAGCGGCTGTCGCGATCATCTGGCTTTTAAAAAGCCGTTGGAACCCCGGTTCATCGTCGCTTAATCCGGTTGGACAAGAAGAGGCCAGTCAGGATTATCCGTTTGCGACCATCACTATGATGTATGGCTCCGGATCTGACCGATCATCATACCAACCATCAGAATCATCGGGCCAACAAACTCCCGAAGCCACCACCCGCCCCGCAGGCTTTTGCATTAGCTCCTTTTATTCTGGCACTGGCGGCGGTAACGGAGATCCTTATAAACGCCTGCATTCTCTGGCGTTTAATTGTTTCGTAAATCCGTGTCATGGTGTTTGTCAATTCCGGCCGTCATCTCATGGCAGATTGCCCGCTGAATGGCCACCGGACTCTGAACAAAGCTCATGTCCCCACTTGGCCAATGGGTACTGTTTTAGATGCATGAATTATTCTGATTCTGTAAGCGCTCCACATTTCATGGGCGCAGGGGCGTTCAATACAACTGGCGCTCCCGGCCTGGCCAATGATGGTGTGAATTTTCCTGCCACTGCTGGCGGTGTTTCGGCCATAAATGGGTTAATCGTTCCACGTAGCCTTCCCGAAGAAGCCGGAATTTCCCTTGCGCTTACCCAGTTCATTCCCCCATTGGAGACTTCAGAGAAACAACAAACAACGACAGGATCATTCCAATTGAGTCAGAGTCAACCTCACGTTTCCGGGACAAACACTGTAAAGGCCCAGTCAGATCAAAGGTTCAAATTCCACACCAGGCAACGAACCTGTGAGGTGACAGTGATTGCCAAGGATGGTCGGCAGCAGTCATGCGGGAAGGTCTGCGGCAATGCTCAAGCCCTTTGGGCTCACAAAAGAAGATTCCACACCGGGCCGCAAACCTGTGACGTAGCAGTGGTCAATGAGGCCGGCCAGCAGCAGACATGCGGTATTGTCTGTAAGAATACACAAGCTCTGATGGATCATAAATGCAAATTTCACAGCGGGCGGCAGCAACCAATCTGCGAGTTGACAGTGGTCGGCAAGGATGGTCAGCAGCAGGCATGCGGGAAGGTCTGCAAGAATATGAAGGTCATGTGGGTTCACAAAAGAAGAGCCCACACCGGGCCGCAAGACTGTAAAGTAAAAGTGGTCACGGAAAATGGTCAGGTGCAGCCGTGTGGGATGGTCTGTAAGAATGCTCAAGCCCTCTCGCTTCACAAAAACAGATGCCATAACGGGTACAGAACCTGTGATGTTACAGTGGTTGGCAATGATGGCCAGCTACGGCCATGCCTGATGGTCTTCAAGAATGCCCAAACCCTGGCGAGTCACAGAAAAAGCGCCCATAGCGGGCAACAAATCTGTAACGCGATGGTGGTCGGGGAGGATGGCCTGCAAAGAACATGCGGGAAGCTCTTCAGGAATGCTCTGCATCTATCGAATCACAAGAGCAAATTCCACACTGGGCAAAAAACCTGTGACATGACCGTGGTTGGAGAGGACGGCCAGTCGCGGCCATGCGGAATTATCTGCAAGAATGCTTCCACTCTGTCAAATCACAAAAGTAAAGAGCACAGCAGACAACAAATCTGTGCTGCAACTGTGATCGGGGAGGATGGTCTGTGGCAACCATGCGGGATTGTCTGTATGAGTGTCAGAGCCCTGTCGCAACACAAAAGAAAAGTCCACACCCGGCAACAAACCTGTGTCACGCTAGTGGTCGGGGAGGATGGCCAACCGTGGCCATGTGGAAAGGTCTGCAAGAGTGTTAAAGCTCTGACTGATCACCAAAGAGCACATCGAAAACGCAAGCCTGATGATATGGAGCAGAACAGAAGACTTCGACCTCTGAAAGGTAAAGTGAACAAGTAAAACCCGCACTTTCATAACGCTTAAGCTCTTCTTCGCCAGAAGCTGCATAGAGCTTGATAAAATTGCCAGAATGGTTGTTGACCGGATGTTGCCGGAAGGGAAGCATATCAAGATTTGTTACGAAATTATCCCCTGCAGAGATCTTTTCCCAGATTACCACTGTCCATGAAGACTCCACGAGGCCGCCGCGTTTGCGATGGTCAGGGGGATCTATCCGAATGGAACTTCCATGCTATCTGAAGGTCACATCATTAAAGATTTCAATACAGTCCTTCAGATTGGAGGAGGAAGACTAACTATGGACAGTTCTATCGCTGGACAGATAAACAAACGCGTTCTTGAAAGTGGCGTTCGGGAGAAGAAAGCAAAGCCGGATTCATCATCAGAAAAAGATGTAAAAACTTACTCTGATATAACGCCCAAAATAAATAGATCGTCACCTCCGATGACGTTGCCCGACAAGTCGAGAAGCTTATCCTCAAGGAATTCTTTGCTTCTTAAGGCCCCTTGTCCCTTCGATTTTCGTTTTGTCGCCAGTGATGATGAGGTCCGACAGCTTTTAGTGACCCTGACCGTCGATGAACATCGGGATGTCGCCCTTATTGCCCATCCTGATGACCTCTCACAGGCCAATCTGGTCAGCCGGTTGAGCATATCTGAAGAGGGTCGCCACATTCTGCGTTCAGGCAGGCTGTTTGAAGGGACACAGCCACTCACTCTGGTGATGGATATCCGAAAGCTCACCAGCAACGATCTGCCAAAATTTAACGATCTCCTGGACCCGGATAATCCCTGCCTGTTCGACAAAGTCAGTCAGAACAAACGCCCTCTGGGAGAACATGTTGCCCTGCTGGTGTTGGCAGACCCTGCACAGTTGGCGTTGGCTGGTCAGCGTGACGACGCGCCGGGCGCTGATTTCTGGCGGCGAATTAATCGGCCGGGAAATACCTGGCAGTTCGACCCACAGACAGACAATGCCTCATCCATGGACATCAAGGAGGTTCCTCCTGTATTGACTCAACTCTCATCTCCCGAAAGTGATAGAGATGACAACCATACCGTTCTTATTGACTGTCACTTGCACAGTAACTGGCGACAGTTGCTTCTGGGTGGTCCCGGAGTCGATAAACAAGGGCGAATCCGGCACATCCCCGGCAGGCTTGAGCTATTGAAGACCGGACAAAGGGTGATTCTGAAAGGAGCCAGTTGGAAGGATCTGGCATTTGAACAGACAATTCGACAGATAATCGCGCAAAGGAGCTTTGAGAGCAACGGCAAGCTTTGTCAGTTACCAGAGGATGTTCAGTTTTACCAGATGCCGGTAGGGAAGGGCGAGCTTCATTCACTGTTCCAAAGCCTGTCCCATTCTTGTGACAAAAAAGAAGGTGACAAAGAACTTGATAAGGAGCACGCATCAGGAAGTCCGATCATTATTAACCAGAGTAATATCGGGGAATGGCTGGGCCCGATTGCCATTGCCCCGGAAGGCTATGCAGTTCCTAACACCTGTCTGTTGAAACAAGTTCGAGCGGGTGGTTTCGTCACCGTCACATCTCCCCTCAGTGAGGCACTCTGGTTTCGTTTACTGGGTTCACTGCAAGTGATTCGCGAGACGACAGGCCTGAAGCCTCAACTTCGGGTTGCTCATACAAAACGGCAGCCGAAAGCCCTGGGATTGGCAGAAAACGATGAGCGCTCAATGGGAGATCAGGCCGTCTTTAATACCGTCACGTATCAGCAACAGGCTCAGGCCAGTCATTGGATCAATCATCAGGAATCACCTTTGGTGATTCAGGTTAATGAACAGACCAGTCTCAGCCAACTGTTTGATAATATCCATATCACCTCGGAACAAAAGGCGCATTTTGGACGACGGCAGAGTGGGTTGCAGGAGGCATTGACCTCTGGCAAGCCGGTTGTATTGCGAGGACTCGAGAGTAATCCAACACTTCAGCAACTTCTGGAACCCCTGGCTGTTGGGCAACCTCTGTTGGTTAATGGCCAATTACAAGCCTACCCACAAACTCATGTCACCTTACTGTGGCCTGAGTCTGTGAAAGCACAGTCTTCAGTACTCGGTTCGATGATCGCCATAGGTAAACCCTGTCCTGCAGTTGACATCTGGCAAATCAATGGGACCAGATATGACATCCCACGGTCTGAGCTGCCCGAACGGGCACTTAAGTCTCTTTACGAAGCGTTTAAAAGCGTACCTCATCACTTTTGTAAGCCTCTGCCCGGAGTGACCGAAGGGTTGCTGAATAACCTGATTCTGGCTGCCCGCAGAGCACAGGCGATTGATCAGTCCCCGGAGCTCTTACCCCGCCATTGGCGCAAAGCCATCAATAGCGTCATTACCCATGGCACCCGACAGAATCCGGCAGTACGGGATTTTATGAAAGTAGCCTGTTGGCAGTTATTGCCGGACGCCTGTGAAAAGCCGGATGCTCATAAGAAGCCCGATGAGCATCAAACCGCCTGGGTAGACCCGGATTGGTTAAACGACATTATCAACTGTGCTGCGCGGCTCGATAGAGCGTTTGTGAAGCAGAACCTATGGCCACTGGCCAGAGCTTTTGACCCGGCAATCTTTAAGGGCACTGAATTTGAACTGTCCTATGAAAAACCATTTCCAGGTCGGGGTGAAAAACAAATTCTGGAAAGGCTCTGTGTCATGATTGTGGCCCATGCTCCTGAAGAACAAAGACAGGCAATGGCGAATCAGTTGGCAGTCGATCCGTCGGAAGCCAAGCCCTGTCAAACGCTGGCCATAAGGCCATCAAGACAGATTAAACGTTTGGAAGACGCACTGGCTTCTGGCTGGCAGTTACCTTTGCCACCAGGACAGACCCGATCCGATGCCATTCACTCTCTGGCCACTGATTGCTTTCATATTACCAGAGCAGCAAATGCTGACTCAGCGGGCATTGAACGCATAGTAAATCGCCTGTCTGAATCACTGGAATGGCAAGGTTCTACTGATAAACCCCTGTTAGCACTGGCTCAAGATCTTTATCACGGCAAGCTGAATCAGAAGGATCGTGAAAGCCGCCGATTATCACGACTTCATGACCGGCTGAAGGACTCTCCTGTTATCTTCCTGCAGGGTGAAACCGGCACTGGGAAAAGTTACTTTTCCGCAAGAATGGCTGAGGCTTCAGGACAGGCTTTGGTGTTGTCCCTTGGGCCTTCTGACAGCGAACAGACTCTGATGAAACGCTGGCAGTGGCAAGAGCACGACGATGGCGACCGCTCCATGGAGCAGCAAAATCGAGCGCTGATGGAATGGGCCAGGACACGGGACGAAGACAGGCACTGTGCCGGAGAAAAATACGTCACCCTGGTTCTGGATGAAGCTAACCTCGCCAACGCAGGATTGCTCGCGTCATTGAATGGCTTATGGGAATCGAAACCCTGCATTTATGTCAATGGTCATCCTGTGAATGTCAGCTCAAAACACCGGGTGATTCTCACCGGTAACCCCGATCATTATGGCGGGCGCCAGCTGGACCCGGCTCTGAAAGAGAAACTGCCCAGAGCTTACTACCCCCGCCTGGACCGGGCTTTCCTGCGGGACAGGGTAGTGGGGCCGACTCTGCTCAAACAGCTACAGCGGCATCTGCCAGACCATCAAATAACTGATATTGAAAAAAATGCCACCGAGAGTGTGATGGCGCTCTGGCAATATTACCAGGAGCTGTTGCCAGAGCATGAGTTTACCCCCAGGGACTTGACTGATATCTGTAGTTGGATGGGTTGGTATCTGGATCGTGCACTACCCGTTAACAACAGTGTTACCTATCAGCAAATAAACGGTTTAATCCAACAAAGTTTTCGTGATGTACTGGGTTCCGAAATCAGCGAGACTCATCAGGATGCCCTGTCAGCACTGGAAATCTGGTTTGCTGCCCGTTATGACCCGGACAATACCCTGAGCAACAAAGTTCATAACCAGACTCTGCCGGATATAGAACGGACCTTCAAAACCTTCACCGAAAAAAACCGACCTGACTTTGATACTTCCGGATCGGCAGTCAGTGAGCTGGTGCAACGGCTGGGACAGGATTTAAGCCGCTGTCAGCAGGCTTATCATCTCAACAGGAAACACGACGGTCGTCAGGCGACACTGATTGAAGGCCCCGCCGGACGGGGTAAAGATGTCACTCTGAATCTGGTGATTGAAAGTGTCAAACGACAGGCTGAACAACGGGGAGAACCCATGCCGGAGGTCTTTCCCCTGAATGCCTGTGATTGTTCCTGGGACAAAGTGTCTGAAAAGATCCGGGCGGCAAAAGTGCATGGCGGCATCGTGGTCATCTCGGAAATGAATCTGATTGACAGCCAGCATCTGGAAGGCGAGTTGAACGATATTCTGGCCGGTGACGCCCACCCGGGCTTCCATCTGTTTGCCACCATCAACCCGCCTGAGTACAGCGGGCGAAAACCGTTATCACCGGCGCTGAAAGGGCGTTTCCGACATTTACCCATCCGGCAGTACAACCCGGCAGAGCTGCAAGCCATTGCCGGGAAAGTGTTGCCAGAGACCCGGCAGGGGAAAATCATGGCGGAATGGCTGACTGAGCAACATTGTCGTTTGAGGGCCTGCCTGCAACGGCAAAACTTACCGTTGCAGCCGACCGGTCTTGATTTGCAAAATGTGGCCAGGGCCATCATCGGAGGGGGCGATTTTACCCAAGACGGACTTCAACAGTGCTTCAATCAGTACTACCGGCTTTATCTGATGGCCGCCAAAATATCGCTGGAGAAACTGCCCGGTTCATCGGCTCTAACCATGAGCAACGGTAAGTTTGATTCCGGACTTTGCAAGTGGTTCAACCAGACAGCGTCGGGGATTGATCGTCCGTGGTTGATACGACGGAGTTATCTCAACAGTATTGATGAAAAACGCCATGAAATTCTTATCAGCACTCGTCTGAACGAAGGGGAAGCTAAAACGGAAGTTATCAAGATAGTGGCTCAGGCCAGATGGCGAGCATCCGGTCTTGCCCTGAAGCCGGATCAGTCAGACGATATTCTCACTCAGGCACTCTACCGACACTGGCAGCAACGCTGGTTTGATCATGAATTTGCCGGTACGGGCGTGGATGCTAATAGCGTGTTTGCTCTGACAGAAGAGGAGGAAAAAACGCTGAAAAGATCAGCTAACCAGCCTTTTCTGCGGGAGGCTGACCGGCGGATAGGGGCATGGAACGCTAATGAAGTTCGATGGTGGCCTGCGTTCTGGCGTGAGATAAGTGATCTGCCGAACCATTGGGTGGGTGATTACTCTAACGAGGCCTCAGCGATTGGCGGTGATAACGCTCCTGAACAATACATTCAAGAAGTCGACGAGAATCAGGGTAAGAGATTGGATCGGAGAACGAACTATGAGGCTCTGGAGTTGCAACACGTTTTCCATTACAAGATTTTTGACACGAACAAGCACTCCACCCATATGTATCGTTGGTGGGCAAAAGATATTTATGTGACTGCTGAGGGTAATATCAGACGGACCAATATTAATGATCAACACATTGAGGGATTCGAAACCCTCATGCCGGCCCGGTTACCAGCACGTGATCAGCCAGTGACATTAGCCAGCAATCAGACGCTGGCGACCTTTCACTGGAAATCAGGCAATGGCCGATATGCGTTGCCCAGCCTGACGCCCATCGACTATATCGTGGCCCTGCGCATAGTACCCGATTTGCCATTTACCCTGGTCAGGGACCATTATACCGGGCTACATACACTGTCTGTTGCCCGGACCAGAGCCAATCAGGCTATTCAATTTACTTATGTCGTAGAACCCGGAAAACCGCGCAGAAAAGCATCTGCTGCTAAAGATGCCCGTTCAGAACCATCAATACCTCCTGATGCCCGCTGTTCAGAAGGTATAAAAACAGTACTGAACAATCTGTTTGAGAAAATTAAAGACCAACCATCCGAAGTACAGGAGTTTTTGCTGACATTACAAAAAACTGAAGACAGGGCGCAACGCATTAAGGCGATCACGGACTATTGCAAACAGTTTACCGGTAAGACTGAACCGGAGAGCGGAGAGAATTTCTTTCGATTTCTGGTAACACAGCGGCAAGGCAGCTGTCGTCATCGTGTGGCTGTTTTTGTTGCTCTTTGTCGTTATTTCGGGATTCGCTGTCGGCAAATTACTAACCCTAACCACAGCTTTCCAGAGTATTCCGTGAATGGTGGTCGAACCTGGGAAGCAGTGGATTTGGGTGGGGAGCCCAGACTGCGAACAGAAATCAGACCTGACTTCCAGCTCACCAAAAAGGTAAGTCGTTCCAGCTCTGTGTCAAAGAGGAATATGGGTCACCTGAAGGGGGTGATGAAAAATGCTGATTTAGCACAACAGCAAGCTCTGGCCAAAACCTTTGATATGTGTCCTGAGGAACTGCACAAAGCGCTTGAGACAAACATGGCATTTCCAAACATTAATCTAAGTACTTTCGAAATAGTCAAAAAACTTTGGGAAGAAAAAGATTTAACCCATTTTTCTGCGGGTATCTCAATGTTAGAGTCGCTGGAGACAAAAGCGTTGGGCTATTACGAGAAAAAACTGGTCGGCGCTGTGCGTGACAGCAGCTTCAACAACTATAAACCGATGTCTGAGGCAGTAAAAAGAATACTGTCCAACAGTGATGGCTATCAGGTCATTGAACAACTCAAGTCACTTCATTCGAAAATGATTGATCAGGCGGGAGCAAGTTCTCAACAGTGGTTGAGTTCAATAGTGGATATACTGATGCACAGTGACCTGAGCAATCCTCCGGTTATTCGCTTTGCCTATGCGGCTTTGGATTTGGGTTGGCTGGATCCGCCGTCGGTGTATGAGAGTCATATTATAGAGGCTGCTGAACATCATGAGTTATTGTTGCGTCTGGAAGGTGTCGATGAACTGAAGGCTAAAGCCGCTGATGGCCTGAAAAAGTTTTATCAGCAATGCTTGTTCAGGGAAAAAAACAGCCAGAAATGGCAGTTGGCTTATGAAGGTTTCCAAAAGAGTAAAGATAATGCCTTATTTATTACTCATGGTTATGATGGGTTTTCGTCATTCCTTGAAGATAAAATTTCTAATTCATCGTTAAAGCCCATCTGGACCGATAATCCTGAGGGCACTCCGAATATAGAACGACTGCTGGTGCAACATCCCGCGTTTTCGAAATTAAGCTCAGGCAAGACGAACCACCGTTTGGTGATTATCATGGGGCAACCCTTGAGCGACGAAGTGATTGATGAAAAAGCAGAAGCCTTGCTTCACAAAAAAGTCGAGAACAGCCCTGACTTGAAACAGCTCCTGGCAAGAATTAATCAACGTAAAGCAATAAGAAAACAATATGTCGATGCTATGGAAGAATTGAAAAAGCCCGATGCTTCTACAAGCTATAACGAGTCCATGTCTCCTCATGATCACTACCGGATTCAAAAAGAAGAATATGAGGAAAAAAAGCATGATCTCAACAGCAGGTACTTAAAGTCCATTGAGGCGTTTGATGGGGAGAAAACGGCTATGGATGATATAGAAAACAAATGCAGGCAAGCGATTCAGCAGGCCTTCAGTCATTACCTCTATGAAGCGACACACTCGAAAGGCGGTTGCTTGACGTATTGTTGGGCCGATGCTGCTATCAAGGGGGTCGGGGGTTTAGACCATTACGGCGCTCATGACCCCTCCTCACCGGAAGAACTGTATGCCATGATGTCTGCAATTAATAGCTCTTCCCATTTTCAGGAATCTGTTAAGGATGCCTGCGTAAGGCAGGCACTCAATGCCAGTAACGCTTTGGTACTCAAATCCGATGAGCTGACAAAAATTGCCGAAGAGTTTTTGAGCAGCGTGAATTTGAACTCGTTGTGTGACTCATTGGATATGTAATAACAGTTTCGTCATGATGAGTTTTTTCGAGATAATTAACTTCCTTCCGAAGCAACGAACCGCTATCAAAATGGAACTTTCATACTAATTTAAGGTCATATTATTAAACAGTCTCAATTAAATCCTTCAGATGGCAGTAGGGAGATTAACTATGGATGGCCCAATTCGTGGAGAATTAAACAAATCAATTCGTAACAACGGCGTGCCTGATAACAGCATTCCAGCCAAGAAAGCAAAGCTTGGTGAACCGATTGCAAAGATCTGCTCTGATGTATCGGTCAATCTCAATCTATCGTCATCTCCGATTAGGGTGCCTGACAAGGCGAGAACCGTATCCTCAACGGATTCCTCGCTCCCCGGTGCTTCTCATTCCTTCGATTTTCGTTTTGTCACCAGTGATGATGAGGTTCGACAGCTTTTAGTGGCCCTGACCGGTGACGAAAATCGTGATGTCACCCTTATCTCCCATCCCGATGACCTCTCACAGGCTAATCTGGTGAGTCGGTTGAGCATTTCCGGCGATGGTCGTCACATTCTACGTGCGGGCAAGCTTTTTGAAGGTCCACAGCCACTAACCCTGGTGATGGATATCCGAAAGCTCACCAGCGAGCATCTGCCAAAATTTAACGATTTGCTCGACCCGGCTAACCCCAGTCTGTATGACAAGGTCAGCCAGAAGAAATGCCCCTTGGGAAAGCATGTTTATCTGCTGGTTCTGGCAAGCCCTGCGCAGTTGACATCGGTTGCTCAGAGTGACGTTGCTTCGGGAGCCGCCGCTCCGGGAGCCGCCGCTTCGGGAGCCGCCGCTCCGGGCGCTGATTTCTGGCGGCGAATTAATCGACCGGGAAATACCTGGCAGTTCGATGCACAGACCGGCAATGACCAGGCGACGGAGATCAACAAAGTTCCTCCGGTATTGGCCGAACTCCCGAGTGCCGAAAGTGCCATGGATGACGATCATACCGTTGTTATTGACTGTCACTGGCACAGTCACTGGCGACAGTTGCTGCTGGGCGGTCCCGGAGTCGATAAACAGGGGCGAATCCGGCACATCCCCGGCAGGCTTGAGCTGTTGAGGGCCGGACAGCGGGTGATTCTGAAAGGAGCCAACTGGCAGGATCTGGCGTTCGAGCAGGTTATCCGACAGATGCAGTCGCAAAAGTGTTTCGAGAGCAATGGCAAGATCTGTCAGTTACCAGATGATGTTCAGTTTTATCAAATGCCGATAGGGAATGACGAACTTCATTCGCTGTTCCAGAGCCTGTCTCACTCCAGCGACAAAGAACTTGATAAAGGACTTGATAAAGAGCACGCAGTAAAAAAACCGATCATCATTAACCAGAGTAATGTTTCAGAATGGCTGAGCCCAATTGCCATTGCCCCGGAAGGCTATGCAGTTCCTAACACCTGTCTGTTGGAACAAGTTCGGGCAGGTGGTTCAGTCACCATAACGTCCCCCCTCAATGAAGCACTCTGGTTTTGTTTGCTGGGTTCACTGCAGACTATTCGCGAGACAACGGGCCTGGAGCCCCGACTGCACGTTGCTCATACAAAAGGGCAGCCGAAAGCCCTGAGTTTGGAAGAAAACGATGAGCATTCTTTGTCCAGAAGCCATCAGCCGTTCAGGAGCCGTCAGCTGCTGAAGAGCCTTCAGCTGCAGAAAAAAGTCAAAGGCCACGCCGCCTTTAATGCCGTCAGGTATCAGCAGCCTTCCCAGGCCAGTCACTGGATCAATCGCCAGACATTACCTTTGGTGATTCAGATCAATGAACAGACCAGCCTCGGTCAGCTGTTTGATAATATTCATATCACCTCAGAACAAGAGGCACATTTTGGCCGACGTCAAAGTGAGTTGCAGGAGGCATTAACCGCTGGCAAACCGGTCGTGTTGCGGGGACTCGAGAATAATCCAAGACTTCAGCAACTTCTGGAACCCCTGGCTGTGGGGCAACCTCTTTTGGTTAATGGCCAGCTACAGGCCTACCCGAATGCTCATGTCACTTTTCTATGGCCTGAGTCTGCGAAAAGCCCTTCTTCGGTATTCAGTTCATTGGTTGCCACGGGTAAAACGTGTCCTGAGATCGATATCTGGGATTTCAATGCATTCAAGCATGGTATCCCCCGGGCTGAGTTGCCCAAACAGGCACTTCAGCAACTTTACGAAGCGTTTAAAACAGTACCTCCCAGGCTCTGTAACCCTCTGCCTGAACTGACCGAACAATCACTGCATAACCTGATACTGGCTGCCCGGCGAGCACAGCAGGTTGACCAGTCGCCGCAACTCCTGCCCCGTCACTGGCGCAAGGCCGTTGATAGCGTCATCACCCATGGTACCCGGCAGAATCCGGCAGTGCGTGATTTTATGAAAGTAGCCTGTTGGCAGTTATTGCCGGATGCCCATAAAAAGCCCGATGAGGATCAAACTGCCTCGGTGGATCCGGATCGGTTAAATGACATCATCAGCAGTGCCCCGCAGCTGGATAGAGAGTTTGTGAAACAGAACCTGTGGTCACTGGCCAGAGCTTCTGACCCGGCAGTCTTTAAGGACACTCAATTTGAAGGATTTCAACTGTCCTATGAAAGTTTATTTCCGCATCGGTATGCAAATCAAATTCTGGGAAGGCTCTGTGCAATAATCGTGGCCCATGCTCCCGAAGAACAAAGGCAGGCAATTGCGTATCAGTTGGCAGTTGATCCGGCAGCAGCAGAGCCCTATCAACGGTTAGCCATCAGGCCATCAAGACAGATTAAACGTTTGCAAGATGCACTGGCTTCTGGTTGGCAGTTAGCTTTGTCATCGGGGCAGACCCGATCCGAAGCTATTCACGCTCTGGCCACTGATTGTTTTCACATGGCCAGGGCAGCAAATTCTGATGTGCAATGCATTGAATGCATAGCCAACCGCCTGTCTGAATCACTGGTATGGCAGGGTTCCGCTGATCAACCCTTGTCAGCACTGGCTGACGATCTTTATCACGGCCTGATGAATCAAAAAGATCGTGAAAGTCGCCGATTGTCCCGCCTCCATGACCGGTTGGCAGACTCACCCGTTATATTCCTGCAGGGAGAAACCGGCACCGGGAAAAGTTACTTTTCCGCCAGGATGGCAAAAGCCTCAGGGGAGGTTTCGGTGATTTCCCTTGGGCCTTCTGACAGCGAACAGACCCTGATGAAACGCTGGCAGTGGCAAAAACACGCCGATGGCGACCGCTCTATGGTGCAGCAAAACCGGATGCTGATGGAATGGGCCAAAACACCCGACAAAGACGAGCGCTATGTCACCCTGATTCTGGATGAAGCCAACCTCGCCAAAGCGGGATTGCTGGCGTCATTAAACGGCTTATGGGAACCGGAACCCTGCATCTATGTGAATGGCCATCCTGTCAAGGTCAGCTCAAAGCACCGGGTGATTCTGACCGGTAACCCGGATCATTATGCCGGACGCCAGCTGGACCCGGCGCTGGAAGAGAAACTGCCCAGAGCTTATTACCCTCGTCTGGATCAGGCATTTCTTCGAGACCTGGTGGTTGAACCGGCTCTGGTCAGACAGCTACAACGGCACCTGCCGGAGCCTCAAATAAACGACATTGCACACAGTGCGTCCGAAAGTGTGATGACACTCTGGCAATATTATCAGGAACTGTTACCGGAGCATGAGTTTACCCCCAGGGATTTAACGGATATCTGCAGTTGGGTGGGTTGGTATCTGGATTGTGCGCTACCTGTAAACGACAGTATTACCAGTGAAAAAATGAACGGTTTGATCCGGCAAAGTTTTCGGGATGTACTGGGTCCCGAAATCAGCGAAACTCATCAGGATGCCCTGTCAGCACTGGAAATCTGGTTTGCTGCCCGTTACGACCCGGACAACACCCTGAGCAACAAAGTTCATAACCAGACCACCCTGCACTCTATACAGCAGGCCTTCAAAGAAATCACCAAACAAACGCGACCTGACTTTGATACCTCCGGATCGGCAGTCCATGAGCTGGTGCAACGCTTGGGACAAGATCTAAGCCGGTGTCAGCAGGCTTATCATTTCAACAGGAAACACGACGGCCGTCAGGCGACACTGGTTGAAGGCCCGGCCGGTCGGGGTAAGGATGCCACGCTGAACCTGATGATTGAAAGTGTCAAACAGCAGGCTGAGCGACGGGGAGAATCCATGCCAGAGGTCTCTCTCCTGAATGCCTGTGATTGTTCCTGGGACAAAGTGTGTGAAGCGATCCAGAAGGCCAAAGTGCATGGCGGCATCGTGGTTATTTCAGAGATGAATCTGATCGACAGCCAGCACCTGGAAGGTGAATTGAACGATATTCTTGCGGGTGACGCCCATCCGGGCTTCCACTTGTTCGCCACCATCAACCCACCGGAGTACAGCGGGCGAAATCCCTTATCACCGGCGCTGAAAGGGCGTTTCCGGCATCTGCCTGTTCGGCAGTACAGCCCGGCAGAATTACAGACCATTGCCGAGAAAGTGTTGCCAGAGTCCTCAGAAGGGAAATTCGTCGCTAAAAAGCTGACAGAAAAACATTGTCATTTAAGGGCTTACCTGCAACGACACAACTTGCCGTTGCAGCCGACCAGCCTTGATTTACAGAATGTGGCCAGAGCCGTCATTCGGGGGGGGGATTTTACCGAAGACGGACTTCTTCAGTGCCTTAATCAGCATTACCGGCTTTACCTGATGGCCGCCGGGATATCGCTGGAGGAACTGCCAGAGCCATCGGCGCTTGCCATGACTACCTGTGAGCTTGATTCCGGACTTTGCCGTTGGTTCAACCAAACGGTATCGGGTATTAACCGTCCCTGGTTGATACGAAAGAGTTACCTCAACAGTATCGATGAAAAACGCCACGAAATACGTATTAAGGCGGATCTGGATGGAGAGGAAGCCAGAACAGAAATCATCAAAATGGTGGCTCAGGCCAGATGGCAGGCGTTCGGTCTTTCCCTGAAGCCGGATCGGTCAGATGATATTCTCACCCGGGCACTTTACCGACATTGTCAGCAACGCTGGTTTAATCATGAGTTTGGCGAGACGAGCGTAGACGTTAACAGGGTATTTGTCCTGACGGAAGAAGAGGAACAAACGCTGAAATTATCTGCTTCTCAGCTTTATCTTCAGGAGGCTGAGAAGTGGGTAGAGGCGTGGATCGCCCAGACAGCTAAACCGTGTCCTGCGCTTTGGCAGCAGATGAGTGATCGGCTGAACCATTTGGTTGACGATGTTACTAACAAAGCGTTGGCTATTGGCAGTAATAACGCGCCTGAACCATACGATCCGCAAGTCCACGAAAAACAGGCTGGGGTATTGGACCGGGAAACGAACTATGATTGGCAGGAGACGCGATCTGTTACCGATTATATAGTTTTTAATATGCACCATTCTCCTGCGACTTATCGGGTGTCGGCAGCGGATATTTATGTGACTGCTGAGGGTAAAGTCAAAAAGATCAATCTTGATAATATACACATTTATGGGGTCGAAACCCTCAGACCGGACCGTTTACCGGGGCCTGATCAGTCAGTGACATTAACCAGCGATCAAACGTTCGCTACCTTGTACTTGTCATCGAAAAATGGTCAATATTCATTGCCCAGCCTGACGCCTGACGACTATATAGTGGCCTTGCGTACTGAACCCGATTTTCCATTTATCCTGACCAGGGACGTATATACCGGGCTTCATACACTGACTATTCCAGAGGACTACACTGAGCAAACTATTCGGTGTGCTTATGTCATAGAACCCAGAGAGCCGGGCAAAAAAGCACCTGCTAAAGAAGCCAGACCAGAAGGGCCAGCACATTTTGACGCCCGCTGTTCAAAAGGTATGAAGGCAGTGATAAAGAGACTTTTTGAGACGGTTAACCACGTTGACCAACACCCACCCGAAGTACGGGTGATTTTGCAGGCCATAGAAAACGCTGAAGACACGGAGCAACGAATTGAGGCGATCACAGAATATTGCAAACAATTTTCCGGTGAGACTCAACCCGGGCGCCATGAAAATTTCTTTGACTTCCTCGTAACAAAGCGGCAAGGCAGCTGTCGCCATCGTGTGCCTGTTTTTGTTGCTCTTTGTCGTTACTTTGGGATTCGATGTCGTGAAATTAATAACAAAGACCACAGCTTTGCTGAATATTCCGTAAATGGAGGCCAAACCTGGGTGTCAGTGGATTTGGGCGGGGCGCCTGTAGAGGCAACAGAAATCAAGTCTGACTTCCAGCACACCATAAATACCAGCCATTCCAGCACTCAGCTCAGGAAGAATAAGGAGCTCCTTCAGGATCTCCTGAAAGGGGCTGACCCGGAGCAACAGCAAATTCTGGCTGAAGCCTCTGGCTTGAGCCTTGGGGAACTGAACAAAGCGCTTGAAAGAAACAGTGCATTGCCAGAAAACCATCTAAGTATTTCCGAAATAGTAAAGCACCTCTGGGGGAGAAAAGATTTAACCGGTTTTTCCATGGGTGTCTCAATGTTAGAGGCGTTAGAGACAAAAGCATGGAGCGCTATCGATACGCGCCTGGCCGGTGATGTGCAGGTGTATGACGCCAGTAAATATACCAATAGACCGATGTTGCAGGCAGTAAAACAAATATTGTCTGACCATGATGCAAATCAGATCACTGAAAAACTCAAGTCACTCCATACAAAAATGATTGTTCAGGTCGGAGCAAATCCTTGCAACTGGTTATCTACAATGGTGGGCATGCTGATACAAAGTGACTTGACCATACCTTCGGTCATTTTTTTTGCCCATGAAGCTCTGGCATCGGGTTGGCTGGACCCAAGGACCTACTGGGGCAGAATTGGGACCCCTCCCAATGAACTTCTTAATCTGTTGGTGCGTCTGGAAGCTATCGATGAACTGAAAGTTAAGGCTACACAGTGCCTGAAAGAGTGGTATAAGGCATTGTTTTCCAGGGATGAAAATATCTTTATGTGGCGGTTGGCTTACAATCGCTTCCAGGGGGAAAAAAATAATGCCTTCTTCATCACTGATTGTCATGATGGGTTTTCGCCATTTCTTGAAGGTAAAATAGCCAGCTCATCTATACAGAACTCTTGGACGGACATACCTGAGGGCATTCCGAATATAGAACGAATGCTGGTGCATCAACCCGCGTTTGTAAAGTTAACCTCGGGCAGGGCGAACCACCGTCCAGTGATTATCCTGGGGCAACCTGTCTGGGGCGGCAAAGTGCTGGATGAAAAGATCGAAGCCCTGTATCAACAAAAAGTCGGGAACAGTCCGGACTTGAAGCCGTTATTGGAAAAAATGAAACAATCTGATACGACGGCAGGTCAATGTCAGCGCAAACCCATTCCAGAGTCCCCTGAGAAGGACTGTGGGCCTTTGGATGCTTTAAGAAACAAATGCAAACAAGCGATTCAGCAGGCCTTCAGTCATTACCTTTATGGAGTCACCCACTCGAAAGGCAGTTGTTTAACCTATTGTTGGGCCAAAGCTTCGATCTTCGAAAGCTCACCAGACTTGTACGGTGCTCGTGACCCATCCTCGCCAGAAGAGCTACATGCAATGATGTCTGAAATTGATAGCTCTTTGGGGTTTGAGAACTCTCTTAATCTTGCCTACCTGCGGCAAACACTCAACGTCAGTGACGCTCTGGTGCTCAATTCCGACCAGCTGACGAACATTGCCGAAGAGTTTTTGAAAAGCGTTAATTTGAATTCGATGTGTGATTCACTGGATACGTGATAGCCGTTTGGCCATGATGAGCTTTTCGAGTCCGATTAATACCTTCAATGGTTTCGGGCAACCATTCAAATAGAACTTTTATCCTGTCTGAAGGTCATACAATTAAACGGTTTCAATGCTGTTCTTCAGATTACAGGAGAGAGGTTGACTATGGATGGTCGGATTGATGGGCAAATAAACAAACGCGCTCTTGCTCTTTATGAAGGTGAAACGCCCAAGAAAGCAAAGCTGGAGTTATTGTCGAAAGAGCATGGAGATCTCTGCCGCAGGGTAACATCCCAGCTGGCTATATCGTCACTCCCGACGACATTGTCCGATAAAGTGAGGACTGTATCTTCAGCAGATTCCCCGTTCCGCAAGGCTTCCCATTCCTTCGATTTTCGTTTTGTCGCCAGTGATGATGAGGTTAGACAGCTTTTAGTGGCCGAGACCGGCGATAAGCATCGGGATGTCACCCTTATCTCCCATCCCGATGGTCTCTCTCAGGCTAATCTGGTGAGCCGGTTGAGCATCTCCGCTGATGGTCGCCACACTCTCCGCTCAGGCAAGCTGTTTGAAGGTTCAAAGCCGCTCACTCTGGTGATAGATATCCGTAAGCTCACCAGTGAGGAGCTACCAAAATTTAACGATCTGCTGGACCCGGACAACCCCTGTCTGTACGACAAAGTCAGTCAGAGTAAACGCCCCCTGGGTGAGCATGTTGCTCTGCTGGTGGTGGCAGATCCTGCACAGTTGGCATCGGTTGGCCGGTGTGATGACGCTCCGGGGGCTGATTTCTGGCGGCGAATTAATCGGCCGGGAAATACCTGGCAGTTCGACCCGGAGAATGGCAAGGACTCATCGATGCACATCAGCGAGGTTCCTCCGTTATTGGCTGAACTTCCTTGTGGCGAAAGGGTTATGGACGACGGCAATACCATTCTTATCAACTGTCACTTGCACAGTCACTGGCGACAGTTGCTTCTGGGTGGTCCCGGAGTGAGTGAGCAGGGGCGGATCCGGCACATCCCCGGCAGGTTTGAACTATTGAAGGACGGACAACGGGTAATTCTGAAAGGGGCCAATTGGCAGGATCTGGCCTTTGAACAGACGATTCGACAGATGCTGGCGCAAAAAAGTTATGAGAGCAATGGCAAGATCTGTCAGTTACCGGACGATGTTCATTTTTATCAGATGCCGGTAGGTAAAGATGAGCTTAATTCACTGTTCCAAAGCCTGTTCCACTCTCTGCCCGGCTTGAGTGAGGAAAAACTTGATAAAGGGCTCTCCCCAAATAAACCAAAAGACCCGATCATCATTAACCAGAGTAATATCAGGGAGTGGCTGAGCCCCATTGCCATTGTCCCGGAGGGCTATGCAGTTCCTAATACGGGTCTGTTGGAACAAGTTCGAGCGGGTGGTGTAGTCACCGTCACATCTCCCCTCACTGAGGCACTTTGGTTTTGTTTACTGGGTTCACTGCACAGGATTCGGGAAACGACAGGTCTGGAGCTCAGACTGCAGGTGGCTCATACCAAACGGCAACCAAAAGCTCTGGAATTGGAAGAAACCGATAAATACCCTTTGTTCGCTGACCTTCACTCAAAGGAAAAAAATAGCGGTCACGCCGCCTTTAGTACCGTCACGTATCAACAGTATGCCCAGGCAAGTCATTGGATCAATAATCACTCTGAATCACCTTTGGTCATTCAGCTTAATGAACAGACCAGCTTCAGTCAGCTGTTTGATAATATCCATATCGCCTCGGAACAAAAGGCACATTTTGGACGACGTCAGAGTGAGTTGCAGGAGGCTTTAAACTCTGGTGGGCCGGTCATATTGCGGGGGCTCGAGACTAATCCAAACCTCCAGCAACTTCTGGAGCCCCTGGCCGTTGGGCAACCTTTGTTGGTTAATGGCCAATTACAGGCTTACCCGGAAGCTCGTGTCACCGTTCTCTGGCCTGAGTTTTTGAAAAGTTCATCTCCACTATGGCGTTCGATAATAGCCACGGGTGAACCGTGTCCCGGGGTCGATATCTGGGGGATCAATGAGGTTAAGCATGATATCCCCCGGGCTGAGATGCCACGAAAAGCGCTTCAACAAATTTACGAAGCGTTTAAAACCGTGCCTCCCGACCTTTGTAACCCTCTGCCTGAACTGACCGAAGGGGTGTTGAATAACCTGATACTGGCTGCCCGGCGGGCACAACGGGTTGACCAGTCCCCAAAGCTCCTGCCCCGACACTGGCGCAAGGCCATTAATAGCGTCATCACCCATGGCACCCGACAGAATCCGTCAGTGCGGGATTTTATGAAAGTGGCCTGTTGGTGGTTACTGCCGGATGCCTGTAAAAAGCCGGGTGCTCATAGGAGGTCCGATGAGGGTCAAACTGCCTCGGTAGACCCGGATCGGTTAAATGCCATCATCAACAGTGCCCAGCGGTTGGATAGAGCGTTTGTGAGGCAGAACCTGTGGTCACTCGTCCGAGCCTCTGACCCGTCAGTCTTTAAGGGCAATGTATTTGAAGCGTTAAAACTGTCCTATGAAAGTCCATTTTCATGGGGGGCTGAAGAAGGTTCTCTGAACAGGCTCTGTGCCATAATCGTGGCCCATGCGCCCGAAAAACAACGAGAGGCAATGGCATATCAGTTGGAAGTTGATCCGGCAGCAGCAGAGCAATATTACCGGTTAGGTATCAGGCCTTCAGGACAGATTAAACGTTTACAAGATGCACTGGCTTCTGGCTGGCAGTTACCTCTGTCATCAGGGCAGACCCGATCCGATACCATTCACGCTTTAGCCAGCGATTGTTTTCATATTGCCAGAACAGCACATTCTGATGCAGCGGCCATTGAACGCATAGAGAACCGGCTTTCTCAGTCACTGGCATGGGAGGGCTCCGCTGATCAGCCACTGACAGCACTGGCCTGTGATCTTTATCACGGCAAGGTGAGTCAGAAGGATCGTGAAAGCCGTCGATTATCCCGACTCCATGACCGGCTTGTAGACTCACCCGTTATATTCCTGCAGGGAGAAACCGGCACCGGAAAAAGTTACTTTGCCGCCAGTATGGCAAAAGCTTCAGGACAGGCTTCGGTGATTTCCCTTGGACCTTCTGACAGCGAACAGACCCTGATGAAACGCTGGCAGTGGCAAGAGCAGGCCGATGGCGATCGCTCTATGGAACAGCAAAACCGGATGCTGATGGAATGGGCCAAAACCCCACATGATAAAGATGGAGAATACGTAACACTGGTTCTGGATGAAGCCAACCTGACTAAAACCGGATTACAGGCTTCATTGAACGGCTTATGGGAGCCGGAACCCTGCGTCTATGTGAATGGTCATCCTGTCAAGGTCAGCTCAAAACATCGGGTGATTCTCACTGGTAACCCGAATCATTACACCGGACGCCAGCTGGACCCGGCCCTGAAAGAGAAACTGCCCGGGGCTTACTACCCACCTTTGGACCAGGCTTTCCTTCGGGACAGGGTGGTGGAACCGGCTCTGGTTAAGCAATTACAACGGCATCTGCCGGACTCCCAAATAAACGACATTGCACAGATTGCTAGCGAGAGTGTGATGATACTCTGGCAATATTATCAGGAACTGTTGCCAGAGCACGCCTTTACCCCCAGAGATTTAACGGATATCTGTAGTTGGGTGGGTTGGTATCTTGATCGTGCGCTACCCGTAAACGACAGTGTTACCGGTAAGCAAATAAACGGTTTGATCCAACAAAGTTTCCGGGATGTACTGGGTCCCGAAATCAGCGAAGCTCATCAGGATGCCCTGACAGCACTGGACATCTGGTTTTCTGTCCGTTACGAACCGGACAACACCCTGAGCAACAAAGTTCATAACCAGACCACCCTGCACCTTATACAGCAGGCTTTCAAAACATTCACCGAACAAACCCGGCCTGACTTTGATACCTCCGGATCGGCAGTCAGTGAGCTGGTACAACGGCTGGGACAGGATTTAAGCCGGTGTCAGCAGGCTTATCATCACAACAGGAAGCACGACGGTCGTCAGGCGACGCTGATTGAAGGTCCGGCCGGACGGGGCAAGGATGCCACCCTGAACCTGATGATTCAAAGCGTCAAACAGCAGACTGAGCAACGGGGAGAATCCATGCCAGAGGTCTTTCTCCTGAATGCCTGTGATTGTTCCTGGGATAGATTGTGTGAAAAGATCCAGACGGCAAAATTGCAGGGCGGCATCGTGATTATTTCAGAAATGAATCTCATCGACAGCCAGCACCTGGAAGGTGAGTTGAACGATATTCTGGCCGGTGACGCGCATCCCGGATTCCACCTGTTTGCTACCATCAACCCACCTGAGTACAGCGGGCGCAAACCCTTATCACCGGCACTGAAAGGGCGTTTCCGGCATTTGCCCATCCGGCAGTATAGCCCGGCAGAATTGCAGACCATTGCAGAGAAAGTGTTGCCAGAGACTCCACAAGGGAAAATCATCGCTAAACAACTGACTAAGCAACATTGTCGTCTGAGGGCTTACCTGCAAAGGAAAAAACTACCGTTGCAACCGACCAGCCTTGATTTACAGAATCTGGCCAGGGCCGTCATACGAGGAGGTGATTTTACCGAAGAAGGACTTCATCAATGCATCAATCAGCACTACCGGCTTTATCTGATGGCTGCAAAAATATCGCTGGATGAACTGCCCGAGCCATCGGCTCAAGTCAGGGCTCTCGATATGAGTAGGGGTGAGCTTGATTCTGAACTTTGCAAATGGTTCAACCAAACGGTATCAGGCACTGATCGTCCGTGGGTGATACGAAGCAGTGATTTCAACAGTATTGATGAAAAAAACCATGAAATTCTTGTTAGCACTCATCTGAATGAAGACGAAGCCAGAGCGGAAATCATCAAGAGACTGGCTCGGACCAGATGGCAGGCATCCGGTCTCTCCCTCCAGCCGGACGCGTCGGACGATATTCTCACTCAGGCACTGTACCGATACTGGCAGCAACGCTGGTTTGCTCGTGAGTTTGGTCCGATGGGCGTAGAGGTTAACAGCGTGTTTCCCCTGGCGAAAGAAGAGGCACAAGCGCTGAAATTATCGGCTTCCCAGCCTTATCTTCAGGAGGCTGATCGGCAGATAGAGTTATGGAATGGCCGCGATGTTCAACTATGGCCTGCGTTTTGGTATCAGATGAGTGGTCTGGTGAACCATCGAGTTGAGGGTAGTATTGAGGGCAGTATTAACGAAGCGTCAGTTGTTGGCGGTGATAACGCTCCTGAGCCATACAATCCGGAAGTCGAAGAGAAAGAGGCTCCGGCAATAGACCAGAGAACGAACTATGAGTGCTTTGACAGGCCAGAACTGTACGATTTCAGAATTTTTGATACGCAGGACTATTCTTGCGTGATGTATCGGTGGTGGGCAAAGGATATTTTTGTGTCTGAAAAGGGTGCTGTCAAAGAGATCGCTCTTAATGATAAAGACATTTACGGGGTCGAAACCCTCACACCGGCCCGGTTACCAGGGCGTGACCAGCCAGTGTCATTAGCCAGCGATCAAACGCTGGCAACCTTTGACTGGACATCCGGCAGTGGTCGATATGCATTGCCCAGCCTGACGCCTGACGACTATATAGTGGCCCTGCGCATAGAGCCGGATGTGCCATACACGCTGGTCAGGAATCAATATACCGGGCTTCACACGCTGTCTGTTGCAGTGGCCGAAACCAAACAGAAAATTCAGTTTGCTTATGTCGTAGAACACAGAGGAGCGTGCAGAAAAACACGTACCAGAGGAGTCCGGTCTGCGCAATCAACACGTTTTGACGCCCGCTGTTCCCAGGGTATGAAAACAGTACTGAAGGAAGTGTTTGAGAACATTAACCGACAGCCACTGAAAGTACGGGAGCCTTTGCGAACAATACAAAAGGCTAAAAACATGAAGCAACGCATTGTGGCGATCAAGGATTATTGCAAACAGTTTTCCGGTAATGCTATACCAGAGCGCCATAAGAATTTCTTTCGATTCCTCGTCACACAACGGCAAGGTAGCTGTCGTCATCGTGTATCTGTTTTTGTTGCTCTTTGTCGTTATTTTGGTATTCCAAGTCGGAAAATTTCTAACATTAACCACAGCTTTGCAGAGTATTCCGTGGATGGAGGCCAAACCTGGGACGCAGCGGATCTGGGCGGGGCGCCTGCCGATGTAATAGAAATCAAATCTGACTTCCAGCTCACCGGTAAGGTCAGTCTTTCCAGCAGTGATTCAAAGAAGGTCAAGGATGTCCTGAAGAGTGTCCTGAAAGGTGCGGATTCAGCACAACAGCAAACTCTGGCTAAAGCATGCGGCATAGCCCTTGAGGAACTGAGCACAGCCCTTGAGACAAACAGTGCATTGCCAGAAACCAATCTTAATATTTCCGAAACAGTAGAGAACCTTTGGAAAGAAAGAGATTTAGCCGGTTTTTCGATGGGGGTCTCACTACTGGAGTCGCTGCAGACAGAAGTATTGGGTGATTGCGAGAAGAGATTGGTCTGCGCTGAGGGTGAAGATTGGCGTGCAGGTTGGCGTGCCTGTACACCGATGGCGGATGCAGTAGGCAATATATTGTTCAAGAGTAATGAAGATCAAATCACTGAACAGCTTAAATTACTCCATTCAAAAATGGTTGTTAAGGGCGGAGTAAGCCCTCTTCAGTGGCTGGATTCAATAATGGATGTCCTGAGGTTTGCTAGATTTGCTATTTTTGCCAAATCTTCGGAAATTCACTTTGCTCGTGAAGCCTTGAAATCGGGATGGTTGAATCCGGTTCCGACCTATGATAGCCGAACTATTAAAGTCATTGAATATCTTGATCGATTGCAGTGTCTGGAAAATGTCGATGAGTTGAAGGTCACAGTCGCCGGTTGCCTGAAGAAGTGGTATCAGGAATTATTTTTCAGTGAAAGGAGTAGTCAGGTATGGCGAGAAACTTATAAAAAATTCCAAAAGAGAGAAGGTGATACCTTGTTCGTGACTGATTGTCATGGTGGTTTTTCGTCATTCCTTGAAAATATAATAGCCAGCACATCTTTACAGCCCGTCTGGACAGATCATCCTGAAGGCGTCCCCGATATAGAACGAATGCTGGTACACCAACCTGCGTTTGCGCAGTTAATTTCGGGAAAGGCGAACCACCGCCCGGTGATTATAATGGGGCAACCTGCCTGGAAAGACACAGTGTTTGATGAAATGGCCAATGTCCTCTTTCAACGAAAAGTTGAGACTATCCCGAACTTAAAGCGGTCAATGGAAAAAGCAAGAAGATACAGTGAGATATTAGCTCAAATAAACAGCGAACTGAAAGCAGCGCATAGCTCCACCCTTGGTCAAAATGGATACCATTATCGCAGTCAGCACCAACGACACAATCAAGACTTTTCTTCAGCCGGGCGATATCAGGATGCAAGAGAAGAATATGAGAAAAAAGAGCTTGAAATCCGCAACAGGTACAAACCCACTCTGGAATCCCTTGAGACACCGCAGAAAGATGCATTCTCTAAGGATCATTTAAGAACCAAATGCAAGCAAGCGATTCGACAGGCCTTCAGTCATTACCTGTATGAAGTGACTCACTCAAAGAATGGTCGTTTGACGTATTGTTGGGCCGATGCTTCCATCAGGGGGAACGGAAGTGATAAAAACTATGGCGCTCATGATCCATCCTCACCAGCAGAGCTGTATGCCATGATGTCTGAAATTCGTAGCCCTTCACAGTTTCCGGGGGCTTTGAAGGAAGCGTATTTACGGCAGGCATACAAAGCGGGTAATGCTCTGTTTCTCAAATCCGATGAGCTGACAACCATTGCCAGAGAGTTTTTGGACAGTTTGAATTTGAATTCGATCTATCACTCATTGGATGCGTGATAATAGTGAGGACAATATGAGTTTTTTTGAGACGATAAAGTGAAGGGAAATGCTAATGCTTATAAGAATTCTGCGAATATTCAGTTTCTGTGTTCTGGCGCTCACCACCCTGAGTGGGTGTCAGAATATCACTACGGATGCAACCCCAGTAGGACAGGGGATTTATTCTGTACCTTTCTCTGTCACAGAGGCCAGTTGCTCGCAAGTGCTTCATGGTACCAGCCAGCTACCGATTGATCTGTATCATGCCGGAGTCTGTTATGAGCAGGGCGTCGGTACCACGCCGTCCCTGGCCCAGGCGGTTGATCGTTACTCTATGGCGGCGCGATGGGGGATTCCGGAAGCTACTCAAGCCCTGAAACGTCTTAACAAGCCGGTCCCGGATGCTGACCTGTTGCAACGCAGGATAGAGCAGGAAAAGCGCCTGAACCAGCAGAGACTGGATAAGGAAAAAAACGATGCCTATAAGACCAGAGGCGCTTATCCTCCGCCTCATTATCACCATGGTTGTGGTCGTTTATGGTGTTATTGACTTGCCACAGCATCAGGGTCTCTGGCAGTCTCTGATCTGATTTTATGTTATGTGGCCATCCCTGTGACCGATACCTTTTCCATTCCCGTTCGAGTCTATTATGAAGACACTGATGCCGGTGGTATCGTCTACCACGTTAATTATCTGAAGTTCATGGAGCGAGCCAGAACCGAATATCTGCGCAGTACCGGCTATGATCATCAGAAGTTGTTAAAGGAAAAAAAGCAGTTGGTGGTGGTCGATGCTTCCGTTCAGTTCAGGCACATTGCCCAGCTGGACGACTCTGTCATTGTGACAGTCCGGGTTGAAAGTATGGGCAGGGCCAGAATGGTTTTCCAGCAACAGTGTTTTCTTGAAGATGTCTTACTGTGTGAAGGCCGGTTCGTCGTGGCTTGCCTGGACAGCCGGAGCAGAAAACCTACGGCGATTACAGAATCCTTACGGAATAAATTAAGTCCTGACGGCAAATCGCCGTGAGATTGATGGTATTATCCTTAACTGCCTGTTTATCGTGAAAATGCAGTCACACCGTCTGGTCAGATTCCGGAATGAATGTTGAACATCATTTCTCTAACAAGTATTAATCGAATGAAAAGCGAGGTTTTCAGTGGCAGATAGTATGTCCATATGGTCACTGGTAGGCAATGCCAGCTGGATCGTTTTGCTGGTGCTGATAATGCTGGTGATGGTATCTGTTGTTTCCTGGGTCATGATTGTCCAGCGCGGCATACTCATCCGCTCCGCTCATCAGAACATGCTGGCCTTTGAGGATCGCTTCTGGTCCGGAATGGACCTGACCCAGTTATATAAAGAGCTGGACAAAGAAGAAGACCTGGGTGGGCTCGAACAGGTCTTCCGTTCAGGCTTCAGTGAGTTCACCCGCATGCGCTCCCAGGGTACAGGAGAAGCCGATGCTGTCATGGAAGCGACCCAGAGAGCCATGAGAGTGGCGATCTCCCGGGAGCAGGAGAAGCTGGAAACGCATCTGCCCTTTCTGGCCAGTGTTGGTTCGACCTGTCCTTATGTTGGCCTGTTCGGTACTGTAGTCGGTATTATGAACTCTTTCCGTGGACTGGCCAATGTGCAGCAAGCCACTCTGGCATCGGTTGCGCCTGGTATTGCTGAAGCCCTGATGACCACGGCGGTGGGTCTGGTCGCTGCGATTCCTGCGGTAGTTGCCTATAACCGTTATGCGTCCAGAGTGGAAGCCCTGCTGGCGAATTACGAAACCTTTGCGGATGAGTTTTCCAGTATTCTTCATCGCAAGGTATACAGTCGTCACCGTGCAGATTGAGGGAGCGAGTAAAAAATCATGGCTCGATCCAGAACCCGGCGCAAGCCAATGTCAGAAATTAACATGGTGCCTTTTATCGACATCATGATGGTCATGCTGGTGGCCTTTATGGTCAGCGCTCCGATGTTGACTCAGGGGGTAAAGGTAGAACTGCCCAAAGCAACCAGCAAACCAATGCCACTGTCTGATGATGCCAAAACCCTGATTATTTCTGTCCAATCCAATGCTGAGTATTTTATCGATCTGGGCGGTAACCATGAAAGTGCCAAAGGCATGGATGAAATCAGTGAAAAGGTAGGTAAGGTTCTCTCTGCCAGTCCCGAGACCCGGGTGTTGATTAAAGGGGATCGCAGGGTTGACTACGGCTCGGTCGTTGAGCTGATGGCCAGGTTACAGGCAGTGGGTGTTAACGATGTGGGATTGATTACAGATCCGGCGTCGCTTAATGAAGGGGCGAAGCGCTGATGACAGTAAGTGTTACCCCCTGGCTTGACTGTCAGACAGAACAAACCATGATCATGGTATTGTGGAACGCAGGACTGTAATGAAGAAGATTCCATTGATCGGTGCTTTATTCAGTCATAAGCTGTTTCAGGGTTATGGATTTGCAGGATTGGTTTCCGTACTGCTGCACGTTCTGATACTGAGTCTTCTGTTCTGGGGTTGGTCCTCTGATGATGAGTTGAGGATCGTACCGCCAAAAAGTATCAAAGCCAGCGTCGTTGAAATTGCTCAGCCAAAGCCCAGACCGCCAGCACCAACCCCCGTCGTTGACAACTCGGCTGAAAAAGCCCGGCTTGCTGAACAAAAGCGCAGGGAAGAAGCCCGCAGGCAGGCCGAAGTCAAAAGACAGAAAGAGCTGGCGCTGAAAAAAGAGCAGGCAGCCAAAGAGAAAGCAAGAAAGGAAAAAGCAGCTCGTAAAGAACGAGAGCGGCAGCAGCGTCTGGCTGAGGAAAAAAAGAAGAAAAAGCAACAGGAGGAGTTGCTCAGGCAGCTCGAGCAGGAACGAATTGCCCGTGAGCAGGCACAGGCCGCAGCCGCCGAACAGGCAGAACAAGAGGCTGGAGAAGTGGCTTACTATTCTGAACTGCTGCAAAGCCTGATTGCCCGGAACTGGAACCGTCCACCCAGTGCCCGTAATAATATGGTAGCGCTGGTTCAGCTCAGTCTGTCTCCTTATGGTGATTTGCTGGAAGTAAGGCTGCTTGAAGGCAGTGGTAATGATGCCTATGATCGTTCTGTCGTACAGGCAATACAGAGGGCTGCGCCTTTTCCTGAATTGAAAAAGATGGAGCGGCGTGTGTTCGATAATAATTTCAAACGCTTTAACTTTAGGTTCAGGCCAGAGGATCTGGTGAGATGAAGCAACTACTGCAATGTTTTTCTGCCAGATTGTCGGGCAGATTGGAAAGTGAACAGGCTGTCTTCAGGGAAGGCATTGATCGTCTTGTTTATTTATTAACCTCTACTGCGATATTTTCATGGTTCCGAAGTAGAGCTTTTTTGAGTTCATGGCTGTTCGTTGTCCTGCTGATGTCAATGCAGAGTGTGCAGGCTATTCTTACGATCGAAGTGACCCAGGGGAATGACAAGGCTGTCAGGGTGGCCGTGTCGCCCTTCAGCTGGAATGGTAAAAAAATTCTACCGGAAGACATGGCTTCTGTCGTAGAGGAAAATCTTCGTCTCAGTGGTCTTTTTGCACCCCTGCCCAGAAAAGACATGCTCAGCTTCCCATCCAGTGCGAAAGATGTCGTTTACCGTGACTGGGATATACTGGGTGCTTCTTATCTGGTCACCGGACAGGTGAAGCAGGAAGGCAACAGGTTTGAAGTAAACTATCAGCTGTTTGATATTGTTCGCCAGAAAAGCATCCTGAAAGGCAAGGTGCGAGGCGATGAGAGTCAGCTGCGCGGGTTAGCTCACCATATCAGTGATGCGGTATATGAAAAGATTACCGGTATTCCCGGCGATTTCTCTACCCGTATCATGTATGTGACGGCTGATCGTAAAAGTGCTGAGCACACGGATTACCGTCTAAACTATGCCGATGCTGATGGTCAGCGTCAGCGCGAGATACTTCGTTCAAGAGAGCCTATACTGTCACCGAGCTGGTCACCCGACGGCAGTCGTGTTGCCTATGTTTCTTTTGAGTCCGGCCGTCCGGCGATCTTTGTTCAGGAGCTGGCTACCGGTGAACGTCAGAAGATAACGGATTTTAAGGGGTTGAACAGCTCTCCGGTATTTTCTCCCGATGGCAGGCAGTTAGCATTGGTTCTGTCCAAGGGTGAAAACCCGGACGTGTATGTGATGGATCTGGCCACAAATGAACTCAGTCAGATTACGTCGCATTTCTCGATTGATACTGAGCCGGACTGGATGCCTGACGGAAAGAGTCTGATCTTTACATCTAACCGGGGAGGTAGTGCGCAGATTTATCAGGTGGGTGTTAACAGATTGTCGAACGGTACAGTGGTCGCTGAGGGTAAACCTAAACGACTGACATTTACAGGTAAATTCAATGCTCGTGCTAAAGTATTCCCTGATGGTAAATCGCTGGCACTGGTCCATAAAGGTCAGGGAGCTACCGAATTTAACATCGCCATTCTGGATCTTGATACTGGGCGATTGCGTCAGCTGACGTCTGCCCGGTTGGAAGATTCGCCCAGTGTTTCCCCAGGGGGCCGTCGTCTGATCTATGCGGTATCGGGAGGCAAAAACGGAGAGCTTGGCATTGTCACAGCCGATGGTCGGGTAAAATATCGCCTGCCATCGGCCAAGGGTGATGTCAGGGAGCCGGTGTGGGGGCCGTCAATAGCTACACAGCGCTAAAATCGGGTTGGATTGGTTCGCCGGAGTCAGTCGGGCTTGGCATTCGAGCATATAATTCAGTAGAGTGAGCCAGCTCTTCACGTGGTCTTGTGCGAATAGTCAGTTTATTCGATCAAATTCATCTGGAGAGCAGGACGCTCTTTCTGGATTTCAGGCTGAATAAGTCTTAAGTTCGGCTGAATCCCTTGGTATTCGGGCTAGTCCGAAGTCTGCAGTTCTGATACTGTACTGCATCAATCAATACATTGATTTTGATTTACCAACATTGAACGAACAATTGGAGCTTGTCATGCGTTTTGCCAATTTTGTCAAAGCCACCGCACTATCTGCCATTGCACTCTGGCTGGCTGGTTGTGCATCTACAGGTGGTCAGAGTACTTCTGATGTTGAAGCTACTCCTGAGTACGCGACTGAAGAAGTTGTGATTGAAACCTTCCCTGCTCTCGACCCTGCTGTTCAAGCTGTTATCGATAGCGGTGAAATTCAGGCCTCCCCTGAAGAGATCGAACGGTTGCTGGCGCATAAAACCTACCACTTCGGTTTTGACAGCTCCAAGCTGAAAGAAAGCGATTATAAGGCTCTGGACGTGCAGGCTATTTACCTGAACTCCTCTGAAGGCCGTGGCAAGAAAGTCATCATTCAGGGTCATACGGATGAGCGCGGAACCCGCACTTATAACCTGGCTCTGGGCGAACGTCGTGCCAATGCCGTGAAGCACTACCTGGTTTCCAAAAGTGTTTCCCCAAGCCGTATTGAAGTGATCAGCTTCGGCTTTGAGAAGCCTCTGGATCCAGCTCACAATTCTGCAGCCTGGGCTAAGAACCGTCGTGCTCACATTGTGATCAACTGATGCCCATACATAGCTAAAGAAAAATATTGATTTCATAATGCAGCCATGGCCCATTCATTGGTGCGAAGCCCTTGGGTGGGCGGCATTTCAAACTCATGGCTGCCCGACAGGGAATGAGACTGAATGCGTCTGAAACGATCTGTTTGCTCTGCTTTTGTTCTAACCAGCCTGGTGGCCTCTCAAGTTCAGGCACAGGTACCAGTGGTTGATTCCCGGCCTTCTGGAAGTAGTAGCTCTGTAGAGAGCTCTCACATTCATGAATCGACTTCCATGGAACCAGCGGCGGGTGGCTCAGCTCACTTGTTGAATCTGTTGGATGAGCTTCGTCAGGAGGTTATGACCCTCAGAGGACAGTTAGAAGAGCAGGCTTACCGGATCAAGCAGTTGCAGAAAGAGAGCAGGGATCGTTACCTGGATCTCGATCAGCGCATTTCCCGTCAGGGTGACTCGTCCATTAAGGTGCCTGCTGCCACAGGAAATTCTTCAGGCTCTCCGGTGACGTTGCCGGCTTTGGTGGGTAGCGGGTCTTCAGTGACTGAGTCTGATACCCGCGAAGAGGCTGCTTATCAGGCTGCATTCTCCCTGATCAAGGACAAGCGTTTTGATGAAGCTGTAGTCGCCTTGAAAAAGCTGTTGAAAGACTCTCCCAAAGGCCAGTTTTCGGATAATGCTCAATACTGGTTAGGAGAAGTTCAGATGGCTCAGGGCAGATATAAGGAAGCCCGGGACGACTTCCAGTCCCTCATTGACAATTATCCGGATAGCCCAAAAGTATCTGACGCTACCTACAAACTGGGTCGTATTCTTGATTTACAAGGCGAAAAAGATGCTGCCAGAAAGTACCTTGAATCAGTGATCAGTCAATACCCCGGAAGTGCGGCTGCTCGTTTGTCAGATACCTATCTCAGAAATATGTCCGATACCTGAGTGATTGTGCCCACCTCTGGATGGGCGTTGAACCTGTTTCGGCGCTAACATCCTTTCCACTTTTGTCTGTACAGGGAATCTTGCACTCTGTTCGGGCGGTTAAACCAAAATTGACTTAAGTCGGATGGACTCCTAGTATTGCCCGCCTGAATGTCTGGTGAGAGTTCAATGACTGCTGATACCCTCAGAATTACTGAAATTTTCCACTCCCTGCAGGGAGAGTCCCGTACCTCGGGTTTACCTACTGTGTTCGTCCGTCTGACGGGCTGCCCACTTCGTTGTAGCTGGTGTGATACGGAGTATTCATTTCACGGTGGCACTCGTATGTCTTTGGATGAGATTGTCGGGAAGGTGGAGGGCTATGGCGCTAAATATGTCTGTGTCACAGGTGGTGAGCCTCTTGGGCAGCCAAATTGCCTGCCGTTGCTTGAACGACTTGTAGACACAGGCTTTGAAGTATCACTGGAAACTAGCGGTGCTCTGGATGTTTCTCTGGTGGATGAGCGAGTGGTCAAGGTGCTGGACCTCAAACCACCCGCATCAGGCGAGAGTCACAGAAATCTGTACCAGAATATTGAGCATCTTACCGCTAATGACCAGGTTAAGTTTGTTATCGCCAATCGGGAAGATTATGACTGGTCGGTCAGTAAAATTTTGCAGTACAACCTGCTCAGTCGGGTGTCGGATGTGCTGTTTTCTCCAGTCAATGATCAGTTGGGGCCGGATCAACTGGCTGACTGGATCATTTCAGACAAGCTTCCGGTTCGATTTCAGTTGCAATTACACCGTGTAATCTGGGGTGACAAAACCGGGGTTTGAGTAAAACAGTCCGCATTTTCATAGCAACAGCCATTGGCGAAGTACATTAGGAATAAAGAGCATGACAAAAAAAGCAGTCATTTTGCTATCCGGTGGTCTGGATTCTTCCACAGTGCTGGCCATTGCCAGAGATCAGGGATATGAGTGCTATACCGTCAGCTTTGATTACGGTCAGCGACACAGAGCAGAGTTGGACGCCTCGGTTCGTGTTTCTGAAGCACTGGGTGCCAGAGATCATAAAACCCTGAAGCTGGACTTGCGAGATCTGGGTGGGTCTGCTCTGACGGATGATGATATTGATGTCCCTGAGGATCTGGGTGAAGGTATTCCTGTGACTTATGTTCCAGCACGCAATACCGTATTTCTCTCTCTCGCTCTGGGCTGGGCTGAAATCCTGGGTGCCCGGGATGTTTTCATTGGCGCCAATGATGTGGATTATTCAGGATATCCGGATTGTCGTCCTGAGTACCTTGAAGCGTTCGAGAAAATGGCTAACCTGGCCACCAAAGCGGGGGTTGAAGGGGATCATTTTCATATTCGTGCTCCTTTGCTGGAACTGACCAAGGCGGAGATTATAAAAGAAGGCAGCCGCCTCGGGGTCGATTACGGGATTACCGTTTCTTGTTATCAAGCTGATGAGCAAGGCCGTGCCTGTGGAGTCTGTGACAGTTGCCGCTATCGTAAAAAGGGGTTTGCCGAAGCCGGTGTTGCCGACCCAACCCCATATGCAGGGTCTTAAACGGTTTAACCCGATTATTGAATGTTTGAAAGCCTTTACAATTTCACACTGTCAGACTCAACGAAGTGCGACAGTGTGGCGAACTACTGCATCTTGAATAGTTTTTCAGGCACTTTAAAGAAGATAATGTCAGTGTTTCTTGGTTTGGGAGAGTTGGCACCATTATCGCTGACCAGAACCAGTAGTTTAGTGCCGTCAGACCCGTCAGGGCCTAGTGTTATCCCTTCAATATTGATTCTTTTAAAGTCCGGGAAGGTTTTTTCAAAATCCCTGGTGCTTAGTAGACGCTGTTTATCTAGCATCGGTAGAGACGTTTTAGTGGCCTCTGTTAGTTTATCGCTGTCCTCTTCTGAACCACTGCCGTCGACAGCCCGGGAAGGAGGTACAGGGTTATTCAGGTCAACCAGATAAACTTCCGAGTAGGAGTAGTTTACGGTTTTTCTATTGGCTTTTTTAACGTGATTTTTTTCGATGACGAGGAGCTGATGATCATTGATGGCCTGAGCATCGCTGATGCTCTGGACAATAACGTCTGTCTGAGGGTCATAAAGGTCTACAGGAACAGAAGTGGGCTGATAATGGTACTGAATGTCCGGTTCAACAGTTGCCAGAAGATGGTTGGCCGTTTCGACCATCGAGAAACGTAATACACGGCTGGGTACAGGGCCTTTATGATAATCCCAGTCTTTTTCATCCTGCATAACGCCTTGTTCAGTGATAGCCAGGTAATCAGAAGTTCCCGGAAGGTGGATCACTGTTTCGAAGCCCCGGTTTCTCTTGACCCCTTTGTCGGAGGGGGACTGGATTTGCAAGCTGAACTCACTGTCATAGATGCCAGGCACCCAGTGTGGAGTCTTCCAGTGAAAGCGCCAGTTCACACTTGAGAACTCGCCGGGGTAATAGTACGCGCCCAGAAGAGTCCCGTCTCTACCTACTTTCAGAAGAGAGCTGTGAATATTCCATCCGGGAAATCGAATCCAGGGGAAAACCGAATTGAACAGAAAGGTTGCGCTTTGTTCCGAAGCGACCAGAAAGGCATTGTCGCCAAGAAAGTCAAAACCTTCTGTATCAATATGGCCATGGGTTGTCCAAAAAACAGAGTCATTAGGCTCAATGATAACTTCCCTGATCCGGGTGACAGACTCTTCCGGGAAAGTGCCTTTGTTTTTTACCAGACCGTTCTTGTTAATAAGAGTTTCTTCCGGTACAAGGTAGTATCGGGGTTGGCCGTTTTTATTGTAATAGTTGGGAACGGCCCCGGTATCATCTGAAAGCAAAATGAATTGATGATGAGCTTTGTCGTAACGGATGGAAGAAATTCCGAGAATGGGCTGATCTTCACTGTAATCCAGCTTTTTACTGCCAAGTAGTCTAATGCCGTTCTGACTCGCACTGACACCTTCTGAGGGAAATAAAGCATAAGCGCAAAAGAAGAAAAGAGGGCATAGTCCTTTGAATGACATGAGACTACCTTTGTTCTTTGTCAGAGCGGGTTCAGAAAGATTGATGTAATCCTAGTCTAAATTCGGCAATTTACCGGATGGGTAGCTGGTCAGTTTTAAGGGTGTTACCCTTCCCTTTTTTCCCGGCTGCCTGAATCTTTCATTTATGTTAAAATCCTTGCGATTTGCCTAATTATGTCTTGTAGAGACTTTCAGACCGATTTTTATGAGTGTACTTAGTGATAGAGCATTTGTTCAGGAGCATATCAGTGGCGCACCCTTTCAGGGCCTGGATGAAGCAAAAGAGCGAGCACTGAAGCAGCAGGTGCGAGAGCTTCTGGAACAGGAAAATGCTGTTCTTGTTGCCCATTATTACACTGATCCTGTCGTTCAGGCTCTGGCTGAAGAAACCGGTGGTTTTGTAGCGGACTCCCTTGAAATGGCTCGCTTTGGCCGTGATCATTCTGCGGATACCCTCGTCGTTGCCGGCGTTCGGTTTATGGGTGAGACCTCAAAAATTCTCAGTCCTCACAAGCGTGTTTTGATGCCAACACTGGAAGCGGAGTGTTCACTGGATATTGGTTGTCCGGTCGATGAGTTTTCGGCTTTTTGTGATCAGCATCCCGATCGTGAAGTGGTTGTCTATGCTAATACATCCGCGGCGGTAAAAGCCCGGGCAGACTGGGTGGTGACTTCCAGTTGTGCTGTAGACATCGTTGAGCATCTGATGGATCAGGACAAAAAAATCATCTGGGGTCCGGATAAATATCTGGGCAGTTACATCCGAAAAAACACCGGGGCAGACATGCTGCTCTGGAATAGTAGCTGTATCGTTCATGAAGAGTTCAAGGCCAAGGGTATTGAAGACCTCAAACAGGTTTACCCGGACGCAGCGGTACTTGTGCATCCGGAATCACCCGACTCGGTTGTTCAGATGGCCGATGTCGTAGGTTCTACCAGTCAACTGCTGAAAGCATCTCAGGAAATGCAAAATGCCACATTTATTGTTGCGACAGATCGAGGTATTTTCTACAAAATGCAGCAGGCGTCCCCGGACAAATCCTTTGTAGAAGCTCCGACTGCTGGTAGCGGCGCTACCTGCAAGAGTTGTGCTCATTGCCCCTGGATGGCCATGAACTCTCTGGAAGCACTGGTTCAGTGTCTTGAAAAACCAGGCCAGTTGAATCTGGTAAAAGTGGATGGTGAGCTCAGAGAGAAGTCGCTGATTCCACTGAATCGTATGCTCGACTTCACGGCATCGCTGTCAGCCTGATCCTCTCAATATCAAGCTGGAAGAATGAGTCGAGGCCGCCCATAGCGGCGGCCTCGTCTGGTCAGCTTTTTTCAAGCTTCTTACGATATTCGAAAATGTCGTTTAACTTTTTATCGATCTTGGCCCTCAGGGCGTAATTATCACCCACCATTTTGCGGGCAAACTGAAGGTGCTTGATAGCGTCGTCCAGGTTGCCTGTCAAGAAGAAGAACTCTGCCCGGGCCTGATGTAAGCCCAGAATGTCATCCGACAGCCCCTGTGCTTCCGCCAGTTCATACCAGATATCCGGGTCGTTGGGTCGGCTGCGACTCAGCCTCAGAAGAAGATCTCTGGCTTCGTTGAATTTTTTGGCTTGAATCAGAATCTCTGCCTTGGTCGCCATTAGCGGATAGTTATCCAGATGAATGGAAAGCGCTGCATCCAGTCGTTTAATCGCCTCATCGGATTTTCCGGTAGCTGATTCCAGCCGGGCCTGAGCCATAATCAAATGCAGGTTGCGGGGGTGTTTCTTCAACAGAATGGTCAGCTCTTTCTCTGCTGTCTTGTAATCCCGTTCTTCCACGCTGGCCAGAGCCAGACCGTAGCGGGTTATGTCTTCCGAGCTGGTATGGCCGGTCTCCAGTTCCTTATATAATTGTCGTGTATAGCGGGCCGGGTCTTCGGTGCTGAGAACCAGCAGTCTCATACGGGTTAGCTGATAATCAAGGCTGCCTTTAGAGCCCTCGGAAGGCAATTGTGCAGCCCTGGCTCTTGAGTCTGAAATTCGGTTGTCGGTGACGGGGTGTGTCAGCAAAAACTCAGGGGGTCGGCTCTGGTAACGTCTGGACTTGTTCATGTTCTCGAATATTTCAGGCATGGCCTGAGGGTCAAAGCCCGCCTTGGCAAGCGTCTGAATACCAATATTATCCGCCTCGCGTTCAAACTGCCTGCTGAAGCGCAGGCGACTGCTCTGGACACCGGCCACTGTTGTTGATAGTGCTGCGGCACCCACCTCGCTGCCTACTGTTGCCATCAAGACAACCGATGCAAGAATGGCGGCAGCGGTCGGCAGGCTCTTGTTCTTGGCATCTTCTACGTTACGGGCATAATGACGTTGGCTCAGGTGGGCCAGTTCGTGAGCGAGTACGGCGGCAAACTGAGCTTCTGTGTCAGCGTTGAAGAACAGACCGGAGTTGACTCCAATGATTCCGCCTGGTGCTGCAAAGGCGTTTAGTACAGCACTGTCTATGACTATGGTATTTAATCGGTGATCCTTAATCTCACTGAATTCAGCCAGGCGGTAGATGAGTCTTTCGAGGTACTCCTTGACCTCGGGGTCACTCACGGTAGGAGTCCGGCTTCGTAAATATTTCAGGTAAGTCTGCCCCAACTCATATTCCTGTTGTGGTGAGACTACTCCGGAGGTGCTGTCCCCCAGGCTGGGCAGTTCAATTGGGGCCGCGCATACAACTGCGGAAGAAGTTCCGAGCCAGGTGCTTAGCAGGGCTGCCACGAGGAAACCCGGTTGCTTCATAGAATATCCATACTCATGTAATCTGCGGTACACTGTATCGTCATAGAGGTGCTGGCTCAAACAGCTATGAAAAAAACATTGCATTTTACGGCCTCCTTACCTTTCGGGTCTGGCCGATAGTGCGTGTGTCACGACTGGTATCTCTGGGTGATCGAAAAAAACAGTCTCCACATCATTTTACACGTCACTGATATTTGCACCATAACCTTTTATTGTGAGACGGGTGGGGTGACTGGTTTCTTGTACAGCTGACTTCCAGCTTTCCTTAAGGAGAATAAGTTTCATCATGATAGAAGTGAATGTTGAACTGGATCTGAAGGGGATGAGTTGTCCGCTTCCCCTGCTCAGAGCCAAGCAGGCACTCAGTAAAATGGATCAGGGCGAGGTGTTGCGGGTTCAGGCCACAGACCCGGGTTCGGTTCGGGATTTTGCCAGTTTTGCCCGCATCAGTGGGCATAGACTGCTGTCCAGTGATGAGGCTTCCGGGGTATTTATCTTTACCCTTGAGCATAAATAAGATTGGATCTTCAATATCCGAAGTCTGACTGGCAATAGACAACCTTGTCAGGCTCCTGAGTAAGTCAAAAGGAAGAAAATATGCTGGATATCATCAGGGATTGGCTGAACCGTTACCTGTCGGATCATGAAGCCCTGGTGCTGCTGTTGATGCTGGTGACCGGGTTTATGGTCATCATCTTTATGGGGAATATGTTGGCTCCGGTCCTGGCGGCACTGGTATTGGCGTTTTTGATGCAGGGCGTGGTGAACTTATTCGAAAAATGGGGAATCCCCCATCTTTTGGCCGTCAGTCTGATTTTTGCTCTCTTCATGGCGGTTCTGCTTATTTCAATATTTCTGTTAATTCCACTGATCTGGCAGCAGGTTACCGGCCTGCTGAATGAATTGCCGAATATGGTGAAGCAGTGGCAGTTGATTCTGAAAGAGCTGCCAGAACTCTATCCGGCCTTTATTTCGGAATCTCAGACAGCGGCTATTAGCAATGCCATCAATATGCATCTGGCCAAGTTCGGCCCCTGGGCTTTGTCATTCTCTATCTCCAGGTTGCCTGGTGCGTTAGGTATCCTGGTTTATCTGATTCTGGTACCCATTCTGGTGTTCTTTTTTCTTAAGGATAAAACCGAACTGCTAGGCTGGATTGGTGGTCGCTTACCCGTGCGACGCCGGCTAATTATTCAGGTGGCGGACGAAATGAATGACCAGATAGCCAACTATATACGTGGCAAGGTTATTGAGATTTTGATTGTTGGCGGAGTCAGCTTTGTAGCTTTTGCCTGGCTAGGGCTAAATTACGCTGTTCTGCTATCTGTGCTGGTGGGCTTCTCAGTCGTGATCCCCTACATTGGTGCCACTGTGGTCACTATTCCTATCGCCCTGATCGGTCTGTTCCAGTGGGGTGTAGGGCAGGAGTTCATGATGCTGATGGTTGTTTACGGCATCATTCAGGCTCTGGATGGCAATGTTCTGGTTCCCCTGTTGTTTTCCGAAGCGGTTAATCTGCATCCGGTTGCTATTATCGTTGCGGTTCTGGTGTTTGGGGGAGTCTGGGGCTTTTGGGGAATATTCTTTGCGATTCCATTGGCGACTTTGCTCAAAGCTGTCATGAATGCCTGGCCCAGTGTGCATGATGTGGAACAGGTGGGCCAGAAGGCTGACTGAGAACAGACTGACCTACGCCGCAACTGCTCCTGTATCGATGCAGTCGTGCGGCAGCGGAAAATTGGTCTGAAAATCCGCTTTTGTTTGTCAGACAGTTTTACCATTAGCGGGGTGAAAACGAAGGGTTTCCTGTGTGTTTTTCGCCATAGCAGGTGCCATTGCCCTGTAGTTCAGTGATTTGCACTGATCCATCCCAACTGGCGGTTACCACATAGCGATTATCAGCGCTAAAGGTGGCTGTATTAACCCAGTCACAATGGGTAATGCATGCTTTTTCTGACCATGTCCCATCGCTTGCCTGACCAATGACCTTTGCTGTACAGTCCTCGCTAGCCGTCACTATATGGTGGCCATCAGGGCCGAAGGTGGCTGAGAACACGCTGTAATAATGTTTAAAGATGGCATTTTCTTTCCATGCTTCATGAGCGTTCAGGTAATAGACTTTCACCATGCCATTTTGACTGGCAGTCACCAGATGGCGGCTATCGGGGCTGAAGGTGGCTGAGTTGACAGAATCCTCGTGGTCAAGGGTGGCGATTTCTACCCACAATCCATTGCTAGCCCTGCCAGAAATTTTCGCAGTTTGGTCATTGCTGGCAGTCACCACATAGCGGCCATCGGGACTGAAGCTGACTGAGTTGATAGTCGCTCTGTGGGGAATGATACCCTCTAATTCCCATGAACCATCGGGTTTCTGGTTATAGATCGTCGCTGTGTGATTCCCCCAGGTGATTGCCAAATGATTGCCATCGGTGCTGAAGGTGGCAGATATCTCTCTGTAGTCTTCTGTCATGAATTTGCTTGAGTCGATGTAATCATGGGAAAGGGTGGCCGTTACCGCCCATGATCCATCGTCCATACGGCTATGGATTTTCGCTGTGTGATCCCGGCATACGGTTATCACATGGCAGCCATCGCTGCTGAAGGTGGCTGATTGGACAAGACCATCATGGGGCAGGGTGGCGGTTAATGCCCATGATTCATCAGACCCCAGGCTATATATTTTCACCGTGAGATCACAACTGATCGTTAGCAAATGCTGACCATCAGGGCTGAATGTGGATGGTTTGACCCTGGAATGATTGTGGATGCTGGATTTTATTACCCATGGTCCTCCGACCGCTTCCTGGCCGTAAATAATCGCACTATTGTTTTCATTGGCGGTCACCAGATGGCGTCCATTGAGGCTGAGGGCGGCTGAGTTGATAAAATTATTTTCGTGAATAGTGGCTTCTGTATTTAGATTAAATGTTTCACATTGAGACATTAGGCGGGTTCTGATGAAATATAACAGTGCAGGCGAATTATCGCTCTCCATTGGGAGGTTTGCCATTGACTCGGCTAACGCCTTGTTTTCCGTAAAGGGCTTCAACCAATCACGAATTTGATTCCTGTCTTTTGCATTGATGGACGAGCATAGTTGATGTTGGTGCGCTGAAGAGAATTGGCGATACCAGGCATTTGCCAGAGCGTCCTCCTCTCTGACAGCCGTTTGAAGGCGCGAACATGTCAGTCTTGTATTGTGAATATCTCTTTGCAGCAAACAGCGAAAAATTATGGAAGGTGAGGATAAAGACAGTAGTGATGGTCTTTCCATTTTTTCCTCGCCAATAACAGTGATGCTCCTGCCCGCGCTGTCAGTCGTTGGTGTTGGCAATTGAGCTTGCGTTGGTGTTGAGGCCGGACCTTCAACGATGGGAATATTATCTATTCTGTGCATGTCTGACTCCTTAAAAATTTGGAATTTATCTTCGATCAACAAAGTCGTTAATAAATTATGTGTGCAGGTTAGAGACTGCTCGGGAGTGATAAGTTCATAACATTTTGTTAAGTACAACTAACCATTTTTATGCAGTACCCGCAGAATGGCGTCGGACAATGACAGCAAGTAATGAATGAGTACTCTGTAGTTCAGTTATTTTCACCTTGTAGCGCTGACCGCATGGCTGCCACCGGCACTCACCCAAGCTTGTTCGAGCACACCGTCCAGCAGTCCGAAAGCCAGAGCAGGTTTGCGAATAGGAAAATGGACTTGTGCAGATTGCGGAGCTGAACGCCTGCAATTTTTAAACGCAGCAAAGAACATTCTTGCTGCTGTGCATAGCCGTCTCGCTGAAGGAATTCCACTGCTTCAGAGGTTTTACGACGTCCTCTATAGCAGTGGGAGGATGTCAAGATTAACCCAGTGCCTGGGCAGCCTGCAGAACGTCTTCTACATGATTTTTGATCCGGACCTTGCGCCATTCGTGTTGCAGAATGCCTTCACGGTCAATAAGAAAAGTGCTGCGCTCGATCCCCATATATTCCTTGCCGTACATATTCTTTAACTTGATGACATCAAACAGCTTGCAGAGTTCTTCATCGGGATCGGAGATCAGTTCGAACGGAAACTCATGTTTAGCCTTGAAGTTTTCGTGGGATTTCAGGCTGTCACGGGAGACGCCGAAAATCAGTGTGCCAGCTTCCTGGAATTCTGAGTACAGATCGCGGAAAGTCTGGCCTTCACTGATGCAGCCTGGGGTATTGTCTTTAGGGTAGAAATAAATGACGACCTTCCTGCCTTTCAGTTCGGACAGGGTGACGGTGGTATTATTGGTCGCCTCAGCAGTGAATTCCGTAACGGGTTGGCCTAAGGTAAAGCTCATTGTTCTTCCTTCGATTCTCTTGTCTTGGATAGTAAGTCTTAAATAGTAAACAGTTGTCTCTGCTTCAGCTGGCTTTAACAAATGTCAGGCTTTCATATTCGGTCACAAAATGAGCTTGATCAACAGATTGTCTCAAGATCTGGCAAGCCTGTAGCATAATGCTAATTACTGAAATGGTCTATAAAGCTGGACTGAGTTGAGCGGAATGTCAACGCCGCCCTTGTTAATGGCTGTGTGCGTCAGTAACATTACGCACAGCTTATGACTGATCTCTTGGAGTGGATAGATGATTACCGGTAGCCTTGTAGCGCTCGTGACCCCGATGCAGGACGATGGAGAGCCGGATTGGGAGCGTCTTCAGAAACTGGTTGAATTCCATGTCGAGGAAGGTACTGATGGCATCGTTGCCGTGGGTACTACCGGAGAATCTGCTACTTTGACCGTGCAGGAACACTGTGAAGTGATTAAACGGATTGTCAGGCAGGTTAATGGCCGGATTCCGGTGATTGCCGGTACCGGTGGGAATTCTACCCAGGAAGCCGTTCTGCTGACAGCAGAAGCGAAAATTCTGGGAGCTGATGCTTGCCTGCTGGTGACTCCTTATTACAACAAGCCAACCCAGGAAGGTTTGTACCTGCATTTCAAAACTATTGCTGATGCTGTGGCCATTCCCCAAATTCTTTATAATGTACCCGGTCGAACTGCCGTGGATATGTTACCTGAGACTGTGGCTCGTCTGTCCGGTCATGAAAATATTGTCGGCATAAAAGAAGCGACCGGCATTCTGGAGCGTGGTATCGAGATTCGTCAACTGTGTGGTGATGACTTTGCTATATACTCCGGCGATGACGCTACCGGTATGGAAATGATGTTGCAGGGTGCTAACGGCGTCATTTCTGTCACCAACAACCTGGCTCCCCGTAAAATGCACGAGATGTGTGTGGCGGCTCTGGATGGAGATCGGGCAACAGCAGAAGCAATTAACGCTAAACTGGATGAACTGCATCAGAAGCTGTTTGTTGAGGCAAACCCAATTCCTGTGAAATGGGCGCTGTCGAAGATGGGGCTGATTGGAGAGGGTATTCGCCTGCCTCTGACACCCTTATCAGAAGGTTATCACTCGGATTTGCGAGAAGCCCTGAAGCAGGCTGAGCTGATTTGATTATTAGAGGTTCAGGTGGGTTCAGCCTGACCTCAGTCTCCGGTTATGACTCAGCCCGGGAAAATGAAAGATGTCATCCGGGGGATTGTTATGGAGCTTTTCAGAATGGAGATCGTATGTCGCGAGCGATGAAAACCTTGCCGGTTATGGCCTGTGCTCTGGCGCTGACAGGTTGTGCCAATCCATTCGGCAAGGAGGGCTATTTCCGGGATAAATCCGGTGATTATACCCAGGCGAGGGTGACCAGGCCGTTGGAAATTCCGGAGCAGATGAACACTGAGCCTATGGTGGAATCCTTGTCTATTCCGCCCATTTCTGCGGACCACTCTCATCTGGAGTCCGAGTTTGATGTGCCAAGGCCTGACCAGCGCCTGACTCAGGAGGAGGGAAGAGTCTATACCATCGAAAGGGCAGGTGATGAAGAATGGTTGCTGGTGGGTCATTCCCCTGATGAAGTCTGGCCAAAGCTGCTGGCCTTCCTGGAAGAGAATAATATTCCGGTCAGATCCCGAAATGTAAAACAGGGGGTTCTTGAAACTGAGTGGACTGACCTGGGTAAAGATCCCGAAAAAGGTTATGTCGCCAGTGCATTCAGTAAACTGATGGGGGCTGAGGTGACTGGCCCTGTTGAAGACCGATTTCAGTTTGAAGTGCGTCAGGGTGTGAAACCGAATTCTACTGAGGTGCGCCTGAGGATCAAGTCTCGTGCCATTTTGGAGGAAAGTCAGTCGACCACCGAACCCAAGTGGAACAACCTTTCGGAGCGCAGTCAGAAGATGCGTGACAGTATCCTGAACGAACTGCTGTTGTTTATGGTGCGGGATGACAGTGATAAATCCGTCTCCTACTTGGCTCAGGATCTGAACCTGGGTGACCTGGCTGTTATTGAACAGGACGGTGCCGGTAACCCGCTACTGAGAATGGATCAACTCTCTTATGCCCGTAGCTGGTCTGCAGTTGATGCGGCCCTGCAACAGACAGGGGTGGATGTGACTGACAAGAACCGTTCGGCAGGTATCTTCTATCTGCAGGTAGACCCTAAAGGAGTGGTCAGGAAAGAGAAAGAGTCCGGTGGCTGGTTCAGTGGCTGGTTTGGCGGTGGTGAAAAGAAAGAGACACCAAAAGAGGTTTTGTTAATGAGGGTCTCAGAGTTGAATGGGGTCGTCCGGGTATCGGTAGAAAAGGATGCCAATACTTCAGCGCCTGCCGACATCAGTCGTAAGTTGCTGAATCTTGTGAAGGAAAACCTCAAGTAGTGTAGAATCCCAGTGTTAAGGCCAGTCTCCATGACTGGTTTTTTTTTGTTTTTGTTTGCCAGGCAACGCAAACAGTTCCATGGGGCGGCTTTAAGTTTCGCTCCTGTTGATTGTTCATTAGTAGAAGGCAGGATATTGGCAATGAGCCTTGCTGGTAAAGTACTGGCCGTAAATAACGACCTTCCTATTCGAACAGAGCTTCCCGTGCACTCAGGCAAGGTCCGCTCTGTTTACTGGTTGACAGAGGCGGACAGCCGTCGCCTGATCAGGGAAAAGGGCTATGATGTAGCTGACGATACCCCTTTGGCCATCATGGTGATTTCTGACCGAATGAGTGCCTTTGACTGTATCTGGAGGGGCGAAGGCAACATGAGGGGGGTTCCCGGTAAAGGGGCTGCCCTGAATGCGATCTCCAATCATTGGTTCAAACTTTTCAGGGAGTCCGGTCTGGCTGACAGCCATATACTGGATATTCCCCATCCCTTTGTCTGGATTGTTCAAAAAGCCCGGCCAGTGATGATTGAAGCGATCTGTCGTCAATACATTACAGGGTCGATGTGGCGAGCTTACAGCAAGGGTGAGCGTGATTTCTGTGGTATCCAGCTTCCGGATGGTCTTGAGAAGGACCAGAAATTACCGGAATTACTGGTGACACCTTCCACTAAAGGTATTTTGAAAGGAATCCCCGGTGTGCCAGAGGTGGATGATGTTAACATCACCCGGGCTGACCTTTTGACGAATTACGACGCTTTCGGCTTTCAGAAGCCTGAAGATATTGATCGTTATGAAAGGCTCCTGAGAGAAGGCTTCGGTGTCATTTCACAAGCTCTGGGTCAGTTGGGCCAGGTGTTTGTGGATACCAAGTTTGAGTTTGGTTATGTCACCGGTGTTGACGGTCAGGACAAGCTCATTTACATGGATGAAGTGGGGACACCGGATTCTTCCAGAATTTGGGACGGAGCTTTCTACAGGACCGGTAAGGTGGTGGAAAACTCCAAGGAAGGTTTCCGTCAGCAGTTGCTGAGTTATTTTCCTGATCCGGACATCCTGCTCAACAAGGACAGGATGGACGAGAGACGGGCTCTGGCCGAAGAGAATGAGCTGCCCCCATCCATCATGATGGCCGTTTCCAAAACCTACCTGGACATTGCTGAGCGCATAACAGGCGAGCCTCTTCAGCTCTCGGACAACCCCAAAGCTGAAGTCGTCACCATTCTCAAGGATGAATATGGTTTGATTGATTAATGACTTTGGTCCGGAGTTCTTCGGTTCTCTGGGTCGGTTTGACGAGGGGGTGGTCTTTTAATAGCGATTGGTTATTAATAAAAATCTGCAGTATGACGGGAATCGGCTTACTTTTTTCAATTTATAGTCCGCGTAAGGCTTACGTCATCTGTTTTTTATGCACAAATGTCAAGCCCTTGACGTCAAAAAAATGCATCTGGTCTAAGTAATTGATTTTATAAGGATGAGTTGTAACCTATTGAAAAATAAAGAAAAATAATTGATCAAAAAATGATCGATTTGTATGAGGGGCAGTAAGAATAGGTCTTTCTGAATGATTTCACGGGTTCTTCCACAAACTTATCCACAGATTTTGTGGGTAAGATTTCAGTAATGCTTCATCTGGAAGTCATGTAATCTGCCACCAAAGCCCTTTATTACAACTTTTTATTAAAGAATGCTGGGCTCCTGACGAGTCGGCTAGAGAATCTGAGCATGAATGAATTGCCAAATATTGTAGATCTGACTGAAGAAAATGTCCGAGAAGTATTAATTGAGCAGTCGGCCCAGCGACCGGTGCTACTGGATATCTGGGCTGAGTGGTGTGAGCCCTGCAAGAGTCAGCTACCGATTCTGGACAGCCTGGTAGAGAACTATCAGGGTAAGTTTCTGTTGGCCAAGCTGGATGCTGAGCAACCTCTGGGCCAGCAGTTAATGGCTCAGCTGGGGGTGCGTAGTGTACCGACTCTGGTCTTCTTTCATCAGGGACAGCCTGTGCAGGTGTTGTCCGGCTTGCAGACTGAAGCTGCCCTGAAAGAAGTGCTGGACCCGTTAACCATGAGCCCTGTGGAGCGGATCAGGTTACAGGTTGAGCAGTTGATTGAGGAGGGGCAGCATGAGCAGGCGCTGACGCTGTTACAACAGATTCTTCAGGAAGAGCCTGAAAATCACGGGCTTCAGGTGCTTCAGGTTAACCTGCTGCTGGCAGTAGGTCGCATTGACGATGCCAAAACACTGATGGCTGCATTGCCTGACGATACTGCCGGTATTGCCCAGCCCAGGGCAAAGCTGGCTTTTTATGAAATGATGGTAGAAGCACCGCAAAGGGTAGAGTTGGAAGCTTGTCTTCACGATAATGAAAACGATCATGAGGCACGTTATCAACTTGCTATCAGTCAGGTGGTTGCCGATGAAAATGAGCAGGCTCTGGAAAACCTTCTGTTGATCGTGAGGAGAGACCGTGCCTTCCGCGATGACGGCGCCAGACTTTTAATGCTGAAGGTTTTTGATCAGCTGGGTGCTGGAAGCTCACTGGCCAAGCGTTATCGAGGCAAGCTGTTTGGCTTGATGCATTGATGCATTGATGGATTAGTGAGTCGGGCTTCCTGTGAATGGAAGCCCGATGGCGATTAAGGTTCAGCAGTTGCTTCCGTGAGTCCGCCCAGAGTCTCGACCAGATCATTGATCAGCTTTCTCAGGGAGAGGCTCATGACTGCGAAATCGGCATCAAATTGTTCGGCTGCGGTTTCCGCTTCCACTTCGTCCAGTTGATCCTGGATCACTTCACTAAATTTTAGTTTTCGAACAGTCAGGTCATCGCTGAGCACAAAAGTCTGTGCTTCGTCCCATTGCAGGGATAATTTGCTTACCTGCATGCCACCTTCCAGGTGTGCCTGGATTTCTTCTGTGATCAACGTCTGTCTGCGAACATTAATCTGTCCACCCTCGTCACCAGGCTCTCGCAGGTCGCATTCGTCACCCAGAATAAAAGGCGCTGGCACTGCAGGGTTTTCGGACAGCCATTGTGTCATGGAGGCTGAGGGCGGGTTCTTTAGGGAGGGGTTAATAATCGGCAGGCTGCCCAGGCATTCCCTTAAACAGCTGGTGAGTTCTTCTGCTTTCTTGAAGGAGGATGCGTCCACAACCAGCCAGCCCTCTTTTGTATCCACATAAGCGAACGTTTTCTGGTGTTTGGTGAAGGCTCTGGGCAACAATTCCATTGTAATGTCATCCTTGAGCGCTTTTTTTTCTTTGCTGAACACTTCTCGTTGTTCTTCTTGTTCTATTGTTTCTATTTTTTCTTCCAGGGCATCCTTGATAACACTGGCGGGAAGAATCTTCTCCTCTTTCCTGGCGCAGATCATGACAAAGTCACCAGTGGTGTGTGTCAGCATATCGCCATGGCGACCCAAAGGTGGAACCCAGCCATATGAGCTAATGTCCTGGCTGTTGCAGCCACGAAAGCGTTTTTCAGAGAGCTTCTCTTCCAGCTCCTCACTATTCCATTTAACGGGTTTGGTAAAACGATAGAAAATCAGGTTTTTAAACCACATGATTGAGTCCATGCAAAATTGAGTGTCTGCATTATACGCATCAAGCTTCCGCTACGTGAGAGAAAGTACATGCTGTTTCTGGCCCGAAAGCATTCATAAAACTGCTTTGATCGGTTTAGGATTTTTGCAGCCTTAATACAGTTTTGCAGTACTCTGTTGCGGATACTTATAAAAAAAGTGTCTAAAGGCTGTTGCGTGAAGTTCGGTTCGCTGCTTATAATGCGCCGCGTTGTTGAGAGACACATGGCCAAGACCGAAAGGGTGATTAGCTCAGCTGGGAGAGCATCTGCCTTACAAGCAGAGGGTCGGCGGTTCGATCCCGTCATCACCCACCATTTTGAAAGTTAAGACACAAAATGGCAGGTTATTTGAGCTGTTTAGCGGACCGGTAGTTCAGTTGGTTAGAATGCCGGCCTGTCACGCCGGAGGTCGCGGGTTCGAGTCCCGTCCGGTCCGCCATCTTGATTCAAGATGCAGTAGTGGATGATTTGTTTTTTATCCCTTCTCTCGATCAGTGTTTGAACGACAGACGTCTTTATGTACAGTCCAGTTCCGACTCATAGGCAAGAGTCGTTAAAAAATGCTTTGGGTGATTAGCTCAGCTGGGAGAGCATCTGCCTTACAAGCAGAGGGTCGGCGGTTCGATCCCGTCATCACCCACCAGATTTCATAGAGAGCTTTGGTTTATGTAAGGCTCTTTATTAAAAAGAATGCGGACCGGTAGTTCAGTTGGTTAGAATGCCGGCCTGTCACGCCGGAGGTCGCGGGTTCGAGTCCCGTCCGGTCCGCCATCCTGTTTGATAGAAAGCAAAGATTGCACGACAGGCGCAATCCATTTTGAAGTCGCAGGGCTTTAGATCGGGGTGATTAGCTCAGCTGGGAGAGCATCTGCCTTACAAGCAGAGGGTCGGCGGTTCGATCCCGTCATCACCCACCAGATTTCATAGAGAGCTTTGGTTTATGTAAGGCTCTTTATTAAAAAGAATGC
>NZ_JAGRPU010000023.1 GCF_024606225.1 Endozoicomonas sp. ISHI1
ATCATCTTCTGGATAATGGACTCTTTCATTTCTTTGGAGTAGCGAGTCATAACAGCCTCTTTTTGTATGCTCTCAATTATTGAGAGTCATGAATCAAAAGAGGCGACATCTATCCTGACACAGCGGGCCTCCGGGCTGGAGGAATGTTAAGCCTGCGGAGTTCGTGTGAGACTTGGGGAACACGGGGCTGGGCGCCCCCGATGATTCATCATCGTAAAAGTTCCCACTGTGGAACTTTTACGCGAGAACCAAGCCTGGGCGGCCCCGCTTGTTCCCTGAGCAACGAACTGTGAAACAGGAACCTGTTAGGTGACTAACGGGAATCTCGCTCCTTCAGGGGCGAGAGGATGTCAAAAGGTAGAAACCACGGCAAAATCATGAAAGTGCCTACCCAGCAAGGACATCAGCCAGATAGCGTTTGCTCATAGCTGCTTACTTTTGTTTTCTCTTCAGACCTGCTTCGAAGATTTTCGTGTTGTTCAGCAGATTGACTGCAATATGTCTAAAGCCTGCTAAACCTGATTGCCTTTGACCGCTAACAGATAGTCAGCCTCCTTTTTGACTATGGCCCGGGCTATATGTCGCTGACATCCCATGGCATCGAGGGTCACCAGACAACCCCTGATTTCCAGGAGCTTCAGGAGTTCGGGGATGGCGGTTATTTCATTAGATTTCTCTTCTGTTTTAAGCTGTCCCAGCCCCACGTTATTGGCCGCAGAGAAAGCACTAACCCTATGAATTGCCGACAATAACAGCGCAGATGGTCAACAAAAGGATGTCTGTTAGCTTGTGGCCGACTTTCCAAGCTTGCAGAGGGTCACTGATAATAGAGAGTTGTGAAATCAAATCGTGAGCATTCATGCTGCGGCCTTACCCTAGTGTGCAGTTATAAGGCCATAGACGTATTAAAAAGAAAACAAATATAAGCTACGTGCCAATAATTTCAGGGGTTTTCATCATTTTTCCCTGATCCAATAGTCTGTTGGATATTTGGTTCTGAGGTGAAGGTCGGCCAGGCATCAGCAAAGGGACGCATATGCATTATGAAATAACTGGATAACTTACAAAAGTTGATCTAGGTTGGAAGGCCAATGGAGTTAAACATTAAGAGATGATCATGGAAAACCTCTATAACACCGATTATCACGGCTGGATCGCCCGGCAACGTGAGCTTCTGAAAAACAACAGGCTTAACGAACTGGATATACCCAACCTGCTAGAGGCAATGGAACAGGAAATGGGGAATAACCACCATACACTTGAATCACATCTGAAGATTCTTTTATTACATCTGCTGAAATACCAGTATCAGGTAGAAGTTATCAATCCGGTGCTGCCGGAGCCATATAATTGTCGTGAATGGTTTGCAAGCATAGACAGGGCGAGGGATGCCATAGGGTCGCTACTCCGCAGAAACCCATCTCTGAAACGGGAGACCGACGTAATACTCCGTGAGGTTTACCCTAGTGCCAAGCGCATGGCTATTAAAGAAATGAACCGCTACGTGCAGAAGCACCAGCAGCTCAATAACAACAGTTTCTCACCTGACTGCCCCTGGACCTTCGGGCAAGTTATTGAGGATGACTGGCTGCCCTGCGATTAAATAGGCTACCCGGCTAACTGCATCTGGTTTTCTGTGCGAGCATGGCTTGTTTCTTGGATCGGATAGCTATCACCTTGCCATTGGTTCGTCTTGGGCTTTAAATATTTTGCTATTGCCCGACTAACTCACCAGACGATAGCTTCATTCAATTCATCTGGTATGCGGCTATGGATATCTTAGGCCCACCTAAAAGCAGGTTGGCACTGTCATTAGTAAATATTTTTTTGATAGCATATGTGCTATCATTGAATTCATGAAAACCATTGTACTTGATACCAGCTGCTTTGTTTCGGCGCTTCTCGGTATTGGCGGCGCAAGCCGGGAAATTCTCAGGTTGTGTCTGAATCGCCAGTTGAACCCTCTGATGGGCAATGCACTTTATACCGAGTATGAGTCGCTGTTAAACAGGCCAGTGCTCTGGAATAAAAGCCGTACTACCGAGTCGGAACGTGAGCAGGTGCTCAACGCGCTGCTAAGTATTACCCAGTGGGTTGAGATCTATTATCTCTGGCGGCCAAACTTACCAGACGAAGCTGACAATCACCTGGTAGAACTGGCAATGGCTGGTGGTGCCAGCCATATCATCACCAAGAACATTAAAGATGTTGGTCGCGGAGAACTGAGGTTTGACCACCTGACCATTTGTAATCCAGAAGACTTTATCAGGGAGATCAGGCAATGAGCGTACTTACCATTCGACTGACCGAAGAAAAACATGAACGCTTGAAGCAATTGGCCAAGTCCAGAAATATCAGTCTGAACAAATTGATGGATGAATTATCGACCATCGCCTTGGCAGAGTTTGATACCTATAACCGTTATTTGGTCAGAGCAGAATCAGGTAATCCAAAGGAAGCTCTGAAGATTCTGGACAGGCTGGATAGTGAGTCACGGTAAAATCATGAAAGTTCGTGCCTGGCCAGGACTGCAGCCGGATAGCATGTGCTCATAACAGCTTTCCTTTGCTTTCCCTTCAGGCCTGCTTTGAACGTTTTCGAACTGTTTGGCAGAGTGACTGCAATCTGTCTAAAGTCTGCCAAAATTTCTGCTCCAGCATGACTTCGAATTCGACACTCATCTTCTCTCATCGCACCATCAAGCTTCCTTTTTCACTTTTCTTAAAACATACCCTCGTTTTCCAGGCGTCAATAGCTTCCCCTCACTACAGAGCTAAGCTATCGTTGATGAACCATTGATACAGGGAGCATGGATATGTTTCAGACTTACAAAGCCACTGTAGATAGTAAGGTCAACCTCAAACTGCCAGATTACCAGTAAACCCTACTCTGATCCGACAGCAGTTGTTATTGCTGCAAACGACTTCAACCAGGGTACCCTTAACCGTGAGAGCTATGCGCGTCCGGGAAAGTTATTCACGGCACATCAAAGCAGAGAAGTTTAATGAAATTATTCGTCGACTACATCAAATTTTTTCAAGAAAAGAGCAATAACCCTTGAACTGATAGGTTGACTCGTTCCCTCGCTTTTAGGCCCCGTGGGTCCCAGCGTGGAAATGCATACCCACACCTGAAAACGGACTCTGTCGTATTGGCTCAGCATGGGAGCCAATGTTCTGCCAAACGTGGAAACGAGCCAAAGAACCTTGAAAATAGAACAGAGTTAAACGATGTCAATAATCAAGACCTGACCCTTTTTTCTGGCACTAGCTGGTAGGATAATCAGACCAGGCGGTTTGTTGTTAAAGTCATTCATGGTCTAAGCTTGCATCTCTTCCGTCGGTTAACACGAGCTGAGTGTGTCGCAAACGCTGTTCAAAGAACTGAAAAACATAGGCATTGATGAGGAGCTGGCGGCAGAAGTCAGTGCCTCCCTTGACCCGGACCACAATGCTAGCAAGAAAGACGTGCTCATCATGCAGGAGGCTATCTTGCAGCACCAGGTTCGCAGCGATCAAAAAATGGCCGACATGAAGGCCGAGTCAGACGCGCGCTACTACGAACTGAAAATGGAAAACTCCAAGGCATACACCGAACTGAAAACCGAAATCCACACCACCATCAACCGGCAATACCTTGTCACCTTTGGCGGTGCCCTGCTGACCATTGCTTCCGTACTGGCAGTAAACTGGTACTTTAATGTTTGACTCGTTCCCACGCTTTTAGGCCCCGTGGGTTCCAGCGTTGGAATGCATACCCACACCCGAAAACAAACTCTACAACTCGAGATATCGTATGAGTCCAACATAGGAACCACTGTTCTGCCAAACATGGAAACGACCCAAAGAGCATCAATAATAAAACAGAGTCAAACGACATCAACAATCAAGACCTACCCCTTTTTTCCAGCTTTTCCGCACAAGCACACTATCCCGAAAAAATGCCACCGGATTCAAAAACAACTTCCGCAATTTCCGCCAAAAACCACCATTCTTTTTTCTTACACCAGCCTGAAAATGAAACAGACCGGGATATTCCTCAACCGGAAAGCCATTCAACGATTGTTGCTCCCGTAACCAGCAAGGAAAATCAGAAAGCACCGTATCAGAGTCAAAAACACCGTTTTTTAAAACAGCCAATATCTCAGCGTCTGCCTGAAAGCCCGGCAAAGGTTCTGGCAATGTCACTGTGGCGTCCTTGAGAAACGGATAATCGGCAGGCCGTTGGCCAACAGGGTAATACATGGCCAGTCGGTGAATCAGATCAAAGTCTTCATAGCCATGGCCAGCAAACGCCTGACGAAAGGCACCCATCGCCAGAAACCATTCACGATGGATCAGTAAACAGCTGGAGGCCAAGGCGATGCCATCCACTTTACAGACTTCACCACGAAACCAGGATTCAAACGCCTCCTGGTATAAAGCCTGCTGCAAAACAGGCTTAAAAAATTCTGCCTTAAAATGGGCAGGCAACCGTCGCATTACGTACCTGCCGCCCCGGAGCGAATACACCTGGCTGATACTGATGGAAATAGCGCAGGTTGTTCTGCTGTCTATTAGTCAATTTTAAGCGCGTTGATTGTCGCCCCGTATCAAAAACCACGAGTTCGATATCTGGTTGATCTGTAAAACAGGCAATGGCCTGATCAAGACGCTCAACAGAAGCCCGATTGCCCGACCGCTTCCGAAAGGGGATAATAACGGAAAGAAGCGTATTCAAGGTCTATTACCCGTTCAACACCTTCAATACCTGCTCAACCTTCTCCGCCAACACCTGACAGTGCCGGGTAATTTCCGCCTTATCCTCTCCTTCTACCATCACCCGAACTACGGGTTCAGTACCGGAAGGGCGCAACAATACCCGGCCACAGCCAGCCAGTGCCTGTTCGCATTCGGTAACGGCACGGGTCACTGCAGGAATACGGGTAAGGTCTCGGCGCTCGGTCATAACAATATTGACCAGATGCTGTGGGTACTTGTTTATGCCTTGCTTCAGTTCCGCCAGGGTTTTTCCGGAATGTTGAACCGCTGCCAGTACCTGCAAAGCGGCCACAATACCATCACCCGCTGTAGTCACCTGTCGGCAGATCAAATGGCCGGAGGGTTCTCCTCCCAGATACCAGCCATTGGCCAGCAGCAACTCATTAACATAACGGTCGCCCACCGCTGCACGGGTAAACGGAATATTGCGCTGGGCCAGGGCGTGCTCCATCCCCAGGTTGGACATCACCGTGCCCACCACACCGCCCTGCAACAGACCACGGTCTTGCAGTGAGCAGGCCATAATAAACAGCAACTCATCGCCGTCCAGCTCGGCGCCATTGCCATCCGCCATGATCAGCCGGTCACCATCGCCATCAAAGGCAATGCCCAGATCTGCACGATGTTCCAGCACCTGCTGCTGCAAATGGTTAATACAGGTGGAACCCAAACCGTCATTAATATTGGTGCCATTGGGCTCAATACAGGTGCTGATCACCTCAGCCCCCAACTCAGCAAATACCGCAGGCTCCACCTTGTAACAGGCGCCGTTGGAGGCATCCACCACAATCTTCAGACCATGCAGATTCAGCCTGGGTTGTACGGTACTTTTGCAAAACTCGATAAATAGGAAATTGACCGACACGGCCACGGATGCCGTCGGTACCGAAGTATTTTCTAGTCATTGGAAATCAATAAAGGAATAAGAGGATAGGAAAAGTATCTTGCAGGGCTCAATAGAAAAGGCAGGGCGGTTAATGCTAAAACCAGCCCAAAAGGTTTGTGTATGATAGTAAACCAGCTAGACTATATAAGGTCTTAATTAAGTCTCATGGAGGCAATTCAGGATGAAACTCTCACAACAAGTCAAGCCTATCAGCTACCTGAAAGCCAATGCAGCTGAGGTACTGAACCAGCTGCAAGAAAGTCGGGAGCCGCTGGTGATCACCCAGAACGGTGAAGCTAAAGCTGTTATTCAGGATATCCACAGTTATGAAGCATTGCAGGAAGATATCGCCCTCTTAAAACTGCTGGCCTTGGGAAAACGACAGCTGGCCGACCATCACACCGTTACGGCAGACAGTGTAATGGCTGATATTGATCAACTCCTGATGGATGACGCTCCTGATAATAACCGGGACCATAACAATGGTGAAGAATCACAAAACAGCACAGGGGAGTAATCGTGACAAAAGTTATTCTCACTCAGGATGCCCGACGGGACATACTGGATATTGTCACCTACACCAGAGACCACTTTGGCAACCCCCGGGCAGTGAAATTAAGGCAGACTTTTAATACCGCCTTGCAAAGCCTCAGGGAGCAGCCCTATAAAGGTGCCATAGTTCCGGAACTGACCCGGTTCGGGAATACTGAATATCGGCAATTGGTAAGGAAGCCTTTTCGTATTATTTATTTAGTAACTAAGAACGCAACAGGAAATAACCAGGACGTCACCGTTGCCATATTGCTTTGCGCTGATGGGCGGAGAAATTTCAGCACATTATTGCAAAAGAGGCTGTTCAGGTGCTAAATGGTAGAGTACATCTGAACATACTGCTTACCATTCTGCTCCCAGGTACGATTATTCTCAGCCCATTCTCTGGCAGCGGTTGCCAGCCGCACGGCCAGTTGCTTTTCCAGCAGTTTTTCAAGACATTCTGCCAGTGAATCTGCATTATCCGGTCGACAGATAAGACCGGTAACCCCGTGTTCCACCATTTCGGTTAACGGTGGCAGATCAGAAACCACTACCGGTTTTTCCATTGCCATCGCTTCCAGCACCTTCATAGGGGGGACATAACGACAGACTGCATCATTCCTTCGTGGATAGGCACAACAGTCAAAACTAGCATACCAGCGTTGTGCATCACTGTGAGAGATGGCCCGGCATAATAAATATTATTCGTTTACTCGTTCCCACGCTCCAGCGTGGGAATGCATATGGTGTGCCGAGCATGTTGCACAGCTTGGGGGTGAAAGTCCCCTGCCCAGCCAGATGAGGGTGAAGGGCTAGCGAAACACAAGGTTTGTATCGCGAGGTACAGGCTGAAGGCAGTGTGGAGCAAAACTGCGAGCTGACGAACATAAATCGGATATGAGGCTGCCTGCGTGGGGACGAGTTAGCGTATGGTAACGAAGTCCCATACTCATCCGGACATTCAGGCAGTAGATCCGGCAGTTGTGCAGTGAAGGCGGTGTGACTTACCTTGGGAGGTCTGTGTAGTGTCTGACATTTCAGACTGAGGTCATCGTAAGGTGTCCTGATCGCTATACAGAAGTCAGCAGACGGCATAGTAGCTGGCGTATGCCAGTGAAAGCCTGAACGGTATAGAGTGGTGAATAGTTTCTGTTATTCGATACACCGGACGCAGACAAGTCCAGCAAACACTGGAACTCATGCCAAGTGGTCACGGCGGAACCGGAGGCTAACGCTATGAGGGCTGAGGTCGTGTCGGCATCACAGGATTAAGAAAGCCCGGCAGTTATTGACTGCTTAACTGACCGAAACGCCCAGTAAGGATCCACACCCGAAAACAGACTCTACAACCAGAGATATCGTATGAGTTCAACATGGGAGCCAGTGTTCTGCCAAACGTGGGAACGAGCCAAAGAGCTTTAAAAATAGAACAGAGTCAAACGATGTCAACAATCAAGACCTGACCCCGGTTTCCCAGAGTCAAACGATGTCAACAATCAAGACCTGACCCCGGTTTCGCTCAACAATCAAGACCTGACCCCGGTTTCGACCCTGACCCCGGTTTCCCTAGATCTGTAGATCTGTAGGCAAGGCCTGAATTTTTAATCTTGTATATACTCAGGTATATACAAGGGAGGTTCGAATATGAAAACGACCATTTTCAAAAACAACAGAACGCAGGCTGTACGCATTCCCAAAGAGTTTGCGTTTCCCGAAAATGTAAAGCACGTTCAAATCCAGAAACAAGGGAATACTTTGACCATTTCCCCCGTGGATGTTGACTGGGACGAATTTTTTGACAACATCACGGTCTGTCCGGATTACCCTGACAGAGAACAGCCTCTACCACAAGAACGTGATTTTGGAGATTGGTCATAATGAAATATTTACTTGACACCAATGTACTGATTCACATCCTGAGAGGGCGCGATAAAGGTAGTATTAAAGCACATTTTAAAAACAACAATGGTCGTATGTTTATATCAGCCGTTACTTTTGGTGAGCTTATGTTTGGCATTTGCTCCGCCCCAAAAAGACTTCGGGAGACAAAACAGGAAGAGTTAAATACCCTCCTGAGTGTTATCCCAATACTGGATTTTAACGAGGATGCAGCAGAGCACTCTTCTCAAATTCGACACTTCCTGAAATCTACCGGTCAGCTGATTGGCAGCTATGACAATATGATAGCTGGACATGCCCGAAGTCTGGAGCTGACCGTGGTTACCAATAACACCAAAGAATTTTGTAGAGTGCCGGGCTTAGAGGTTGAAGACTGGTCGCAACCCTTGACATAACGGGTAGCAAGAATCCAAACCTGACCCCCGATTTCGCTGTTTTTGTTCCAAACCTGAAAAAATCAAACCACTCCACTCAGAACGCGACTCAAAGATTCAACATCCAAAACCAACTGATTCGCGTTGTTCAGCATATCCTGCTTATCCACCTGCATAAGGTACTCAATCGCTTCAACCCATGAATCAACACTATCATCAACAACCAGGCCAGCACGGTAAAATCATGAAAGTTCGTGCCTGGCCAGGACTGCAGCCGGATAGCATGTGCTCATAACAGCTTTCCTTTGCTTTCCCTTCAGGCCTGCTTTGAACGTTTTCGAACTGTTTAGCAGAGTGACTGCAATCTGTCTAAAGTCTGCCAAAATTTCTGCTCCAGCATTACTTCGAATTCGACACTCATCTTCTCTCATCGCACCATCAAGCTTCCTTTTTCACTTTTCTTAAAACATACCCTCGTTTTCCAGGCGTCAATAGCTTCCCCTCACTACAGAGCTAAGCTATCGTTGATGAACCATTGATACAGGGAGCATGGATATGTTTCAGACTTACAAAGCCACTGTAGATAGTAAGGTCAACCTCAAACTGCCAGATAATCTGGTTTTGCCTTCAGGATCTAACGTATTGATAACCATACTTGAGGAGTCACCCGGCCAGCAGGTTAATGATGAAGTGCTGTTAAGTGAACCGTCACTCGCAGCAGACTGGAATAAGCCAGATGAGGATGAAGCATGGGAATGCCTTCAGCAGGAACAATAGTCACTATCAATTTCCCGTTCTCCGACTTGACGTCAACCAAACGCCGCCCGGCTCTGGTACTTGCTAGCGTTGGAAAAGGTGATGTTATTCTCTGCCAGATCACCAGTAAACCCTACTCTGATCCGACAGCAGTTGTTATTGCTGCAAACGACTTCAACCAGGGTACCCTTAACCGTGAGAGCTATGCGCGTCCGGGAAAGTTATTCACGGCACATCAAAGCAGAGAAGTTTAATGAAATTATTCGTCGACTACATCAAATTTTTTCAAGAAAAGAGCAATAACCCTTGAACTGATAGGTTGACTCGTTCCCTCGCTTTTAGGCCCCGTGGGTCCCAGCGTGGAAATGTATACCCACACCTGAAAACGGACTCTGTCGTATTGGCTCAGCATGGGAGCCAATGTTCTGCCAAACGTGGAAACGAGCCAAAGAATCTTGAAAATAGAACAGAGTTAAACGATGTCAATAATCAAGACCTGACCCTTTTTTCTGGCACTAGCTGGGAGGATAATCAGACCAGGCGGTTTGTTGTTAAAGTCATTCATGGTCTAAGCTTGCACCTCTTCCATCGGTTAACAAGAGCTGAGTGTGTCGGTAACGCTGTTTACAGAACTGAAAAACATAGGCATTGATGAGGAGCTGGCGGCAAAAGTCAGTGCCTCCCTTGACCCGGACCACAATGCCAGCAAGAAAGACGTGCTCATCATGCAGGAGGCTATCTTGCAGCACCAGGTTCGCAGCGATCAAAAAATGGCCGACATCAAAGCCGAGTCAGACGCCCGCTACCACCAACAGAAAGCTGAGACAGATGCCCGCTACTACGAACTGAAAGTGGAAAACTCCAAGGCATACGCCGAACTGAAAACCGAAATCCACACCACCATCAACCGGCAATACCTTGTTACCTTTGGCAGTGCCCTGCTGACCATTACTTCCGTACTGGCAGTAAACTGGTACTTTAACGTTTAGGCGTCTCAAACCTGAAAACGGACTCTACAACTTTATGTTGCCTTTGCACTGTACCTCAAATGATCTACAATGAAGCTGCACGGAACAAATATGACATACAAAGGTACTTACAATGAGCAAAAGCGCAATGATCCGGGCCAGAATAGAGCCTGATGTAAAGGAACACGCAGAGGCGATATTCAGGAAACTTGGGCTGAACGCAACAGACGCAATAACTTTGTTTTATAAGCAGGTAGGCTTGTGTAATGGGTTGCCTTTTGATGTTCGTATACCTAATCAAGAAACCCTGAAAACTTTCGAAGATACAGATAAGGGTGTAGGTTTGACCCGATATGATTCTATGGAAGAAATGTTTGATGATCTGGACAAAGAATGATGCTGACTCCAGTAAGGTCGACGAAATTCAAAAAGGATTATAAGAAAGTCGAGCGCCAGGGTAAGGATTTAAAGAAACTTAAAAAGATTATGGTTCAGCTCGCAAAAAAAGAACCACTTGAGCCGAAGCATAAAGATCATTACCTGACAGGAAATCACAAAGGACGTAGAGAATGTCATGTAGAATCTGATTGGTTATTGATCTACAAAGTGGTTGGAAGTGAAATCTTTTTTGAAAGAACTGGATCACATTCTGATTTATTTGGGTAGCAACTGGCTATTCCGGTGCATTGACTCGTTCCCACGCTTTCAGGCCTCGTGGGTCCCAGAGGGTGACGCAAAACTCCAACAGCTCGTTCCCAAGCTCTGAGATCGTCATTCCCGCGAAGGGTCGTCATTCCCGCGAAGGGTCGTCATTCCCGCGAAGGCGGGAATCCAGCGTCAACAGTGTGTCTCCACCTTCACGAGGATGACAAGGCCAGGGGAGTCCGGGCAGTATGGTTCTGATGGTGAGTCAGTGTGGATTCCCGCCTTCGCGGGAATGACGGGAATGACGGCAAGAAAACGACCCAAAGAGCCTCAAAAATAAAACAAAGTCAAACGATGTCAACAATCAAGACCCGCCCCTTTTTTCCCAACTTTTCCGCACAAACACACTATCCCGAAAAAACGCCACCGGACTTAAAAACAACTTCCGCCATTTCCGCCAGAAACCACCATGCTTTTTTCTTACACCAGCCTGAAAACGAAACAGACCAGGATATTCCTCAACCGGAAAGCCATTCAACGTTTGTTGCTCCCGTAACCAGCAAGGAAAATCAGAAAGTACCGTACCAGAGTCGAAAACACCGTTTTTTAAAACAGCCAATATTTCAGCATCTGCCTGAAAGCCCGGCAAAGGTTCTGGCAATGTCAACGTGGTGTCCTTGAGAATCTCGGCAAAACGAGCTTCATTCTCCTTTCTTTTACGGTGGTATTGTCGAGTCAGTGGCCTTGGGTGCCACTGGTGCAGCAGAAATGAACCGTTAAACAGATGCGGCACCGCGTAATAACTGAAGTGGCGGCGAAAGCCCCGGTAATCACCCGGAAACCGACTTTTCACATCCTCAGGATAATCGGCAGGTCGCTTGCCAACAGGGTAATACATGGCCAGTCGGTGAATCAGATCAAAGTCTTCATAGCCATGGCCAGCAAACGCCTCACGAAAGCCACCCATCGCCAGAAACCATTGACGATTAATCAGCAAACAGCTGGAGACCAGGGCGATGCCATCCACTTTACATACTTCACCACGAAACCAGGATTCAAACGCCTCCTGATATAAAGCCTGCTGCAAAACAGGCTTAAAAAATTCTGCCTTGAAATGGGCAGGCAACCGCCGCATTACGTACCTGTCCCGGAGCGAATACACGGCTGATACTGATGGAAATAGCGCAGGTTGTCCTGCAGTCTATTGAAGAAGGTTCTGAACTACAAGGAAGCAACACTGGTTCGCTGGGCTATGGGCAAATACAAGAAATTGAGAGGGTGAAAAAGGCGTGCTTCCCGATGTTTTGGGAGAGTCGCAAAGCGAGCCCCATGGTTAATGGCACACTGGCGTTTTGGTTGTGTGTCAGCGGTTGGGTAAGAAGAGCCGGATGAAGGGGGACTTTTATGTCCGAATCTGTGAGCAGCTGAGGGGGGGGCTTGGTTGACTCGACTGGGGTGGAGAGAGCTGGAGAAAGACCAGTCCTTACCCGATTTATACCCCGTTTGCAGGGACAGTGAAGAAAAAAGAATTTTCAGCTATGTCAATGCCACCACTTGTATAACCTTTTTCCGTGCTGTTAACATGGATTTCAAAGTTATGTGCCTGTGCTATATGTTGTGAGACATACAAACCAATACCCATCCCATCATGGTGTAGCCTATTAGCGTGCTTTCCTCGATAACCTTTATGAAAAATGAACTCTTTATCTTCCTCACTTATCACTGGACCTTGAGAGGTAACTTTAACTTCTACTCCATCTCTTACATCTTCAATATTAATCTCAACTTCTCTTGTTTTAGAATATTTTAAAGCATTATGTATAAGAGTAAGTGCGATAATAGGGAAAGACTCATATAGAAATATTTCTTTGAATGATGTCCCTGTTAAATTGAACTTTTTATTGTACTTCTTTCCTTCAGAGAAATATATTATTGCTTGAACTTTATCAAATAATTTATAGACATTTGTCTTTACGCTGCTACCATAAGATGCACTTGCTGGATTAAAAAAGACACCTAACATCTGTATTGAATCAGCAAGCATCCTAGACGATTGATAGAGTGCTTTTTGCTCATTTTTTGCATTTTCTAGTTTTTTCTTGAAGTTATCCCCAGGCAGAGACAATATCAATTTCTCTGAACTTATTTTGATTTGCTCAACCCACTTTACGGGATCATGAAAATAATGAAGAGTCTCTGACATTCGTTTCAAAGATTCCTCTTCAAACTGTGAGTTCAGTTTCTTTACTCTAGTTATCCATTGATTGTAAGTTTCAGATGAAAACTTATTTAGCTTAGATTTCTTTTGATTCTTTCCCTGAAATCCAATTAATATGATTTTGTCCTCTCCAGATTTTTGCATATAAGAAACAACATTTTTTTTGCATATATACTGGTAGGTGTCACTATCTAAACAATCTCTCACATGACAACTTTCACATATATCAGGTGTAATATATTTATCACCAGGAATGAAATGATCATTTATAAAAACAGGCCACGGTGTTGAGAATAGGTCAGCCTCTAATACAGATACCAAATACTTACTCACAGCAGATCCTTCAATTTTTTGCTTTTTTCCTTGAGTTTATAAGCATCGACTTTGTACGAATACTTATTTACGGATTTGATTAGTCTATCTTCATCGATACTTTTACTTAAGTAGTCTGTAACGCAGTGAATTATTTTTTTATGCTGTCTATGCGAAAGATCACAGTCGTTTAATAGACTGTCAATTTCTTTGGCTATATCTGTTGGAGAATAATGCTTATTAAGAACCCTTAAAATCAACTCTTCGCATGCTTTTTCATCAATCGGTGTTTTTGATTGCTCATCTGCAAGTTTAAAAAACTCTGTGAGTGTCGGATCATATCTTTTTGAGGAAACCCCAATTATAACTATTCCGTTTATCTCTGACCGAACACGTTTTATGAGTTCAAAACCTCCTTTTTGTGGGTCTTCGATAACAACATTAGTAATATCAAGAAATATAAGATCATAATTTTTAATAAACTCATAATCTGAAAGGCTAACCTGCGTATAAGAGGTAACGTTGAATCCTCTTTTTCTAAGATGATCAATGGGGTATTGATCTTGATCGTCATCGATAATTGCAATTTTTCGTTTTTTAAGTCTTTCTATATTATTTTCAATATAATTAGACTTTATATAATTACTGATATTGCTATGATCATGGAATGAGTCAGCCTTGTTTCGAGTATATTTATATATTTCTCTTAATATGCTACCAATTGTGATGGTTCCTAATACAACTGTTAATAAATTAGAAATCCACCCAGAGTTGCTCCAAAACGAAATAAATTGCGACAACTTAATTATAATCCTTTGTTTAAGACTTAATGATAGATAAGGGGGGCAACGCCAAATTCAGTGGCTGCCGAAGTCAGTCCGCTGGAATTTTTTGGTACGCCCGGCATGGGCGAACTTATGAGGTGAAAGTCCCCTGTGGGTAAACCAGGCCGAGGGGTGTCATGATCCGTTCCCACGCACCAGCGCGGAAATGCAAACCCATACCTGAAAACAGGCTCAACAACTTGAGATGTCGTATGGGTTCAGTACGGGAGCCACTGTTTTGCCACACTTGGGAACGAGCCAAAGTACCTTAAAAATAGAACAGAGTTAAACGATGTCAACAATCAAACCCCTTCACTGAGAACACGACTCAAAGATTCAACATCCAGTACCAACTGATTTGCGTTGTTCAGCATATCCTGCTTATCCAACTGCATAAGGTACTCAATCGCTTCAACCCATGAATCCACTCTGTCATCAACAACTAAACCAGCATTACTTTCTTCTATCTTCTTCGACAAAGGAAAGCGATCAGAATAGACACCCACCGCCTTCTGACGACAGATGTCAAGCAATTTAGTATGGGATCGGGAATGGTTGAAAGAGGTGTCCATCAGAGGTGCCAGACCAATATCCATGGTCCTTGATACAGTCATGGTGAGATAGTCGGGCCAGGGCATGGGGTGGATGACCTGAACACGGGGAATACCTCTTACCGCTTTATACAGTGAATGGTCACCGATCAGTTCAAACCAGGTATTCAGGTTGCGCGACTGTACTTTTCTAATAACGTTTAATACAAACTTCCAGTCTTCTTGATGAGAGCTGCTACCGTGATAAAAACATCGAACCAAAGGTCGCTTTTCTTTTAGTATCTGACAGGGGGGGAGAACCGTTTCTGCTGGTAATTGATATTTTTCTGCCAAGTGAGCAGTAGAAACCCAGATCTTGTTACACAGCTTTGTTAGTAGAGGGCTTGCTTTTTTGTACCAGGAAGAAAGTCGTTTGCGATAGCTTTTTGGAAGTGTATGATCAAGATGAGCGGCTGGAATATCGTCATCTATGAACCATACCAAATTAGAAAAATTAAATTTGTATGCATTCAAGAATTTCAGTGCATCTAATGGAACGTCACGAACAAGAATAAGTGTACAGCCATCCGTTATGTGCTCTTGTAATTGATATACATAGTCGCTGGCACAAGTATCAATTTCTCTATAATCAGTATCTTTCTCTTTACGACTTCTGAGATAAAACTCGACAGTAGCTGATTCTAGATTGCCAAAAACAACAACCTTCTTAGATGAACGAATATCATAATTTGCAGAAGGTATGAAAAGACCTTGTTTTTTTTTTGGAAATTTTAACATCACTCAAAACGAGCTATATAATTTTTCAGAACTAACGCCTGTTCACTATCTGGCATCATAGCTAAAGCACTAAACAAAAATTGCTTTGATAGAGCTTCCTGGCTCAACTTATCAGACTTTATAACAACATCTGCGCTGTTATAAAGTGCGATACGTTTTGGTGAAAACTGCGTCGTCATATATTGCTCAAAAGAGATATCCAGTTTACGCGCCTTCCTGAAACGATCATAAGCCACAGCAGGTGTAGCCATTATTGATAGTGATTTACAGGATGAAACCCATTCCAGAGAGTGTTTGGCATCTAGAAAACCTGTTCCTACATCAACAATTATCGGCTGATTGTCACTAGCTTTCATGTGCTCTTCAAGCACATTTAATCCATAGTTGACGAAACGATCTCTGTCATTCTCAAAGTACTTGATTAAAGCATTCAAGTCTTCTTTTTTATCAATCAGCCCTGAATCTCTTGCCTGCTTATGAACAATATTATCCAAAACAATGAAATGAGCATTCTTTACTGCTTTCATTGCATATTTGGAAACTGTCGTTTTACCTATGCCAGAAGGACCCATAAGCAAAATTGGTTCTTTCAAAATTATCTCTTTTAATAGTCTGGTTAAAATGTTGTTTTTAAAAATAGCCTAAACATTATAAGAAAAGTCTTCATGATTGAGGGTTAGATTCGGGCTGTAGTATGGATCAGTCGTTAGCTTGTCTCCCCATTTCTGTTTCATGTACTCGATTTCTTTTTGGAATCGAGCTTGCTTTTCAGGGTTATCTTCGGCACCTCTGCTTAGGGATTCGTGATGATAAAGACAAGCATAGGGAGTCCAGAGATTTCTATAGCCTTTATCACGAACTTTTAGGCAAAAGTCCACATCATTAAAGGCAACCTTAAGATGTTTTTCTTCGAAACCCTCGACTTCTTCAAAAACAGATTTACGCACCAGCATTGCAGCAGCTGTGACAGCAGAAAAATTCTGAACCAGTTTCAGCCTGGAAAAATAACCAGGGTTGACATCTGAGAAATACTTATGAGTGTGCCCAGCGACGCCACCTATTCCAAGAGTGACACCGGCATGTTGAATTCGATTGTCAGGGTAGTATAGTTTGGCACCAACACAGCCGATATCAGGACGTGACACTTGTCTGACCATCTCATCAAGCCAGTCGGGACTGATCACTTCAATATCGTTATTAATCAGTCCAATAATACTGCCTTTAGTTTGTGGAACACCAAAGTTATTGATGGCTGAATAATTAAATGGAAAATCGTAATTGAGCACTCGGATATTATTGTAGCTTGAGATTCTTTCGAAGTAATCAAGTGTTTTATCACAAGTAGTCTGGTTGTTTAATACAACTATTTCATAGTTCGGATAAGTTGTTTTCGTCCTGATACTTTCAATACATTGTTTCAGAATCTCATAGCCATCACGAGTAGGTATCAATAAGCTGACAAATGGCAACGGCTTTGGCATAGGCCATATTGTCCGATAGGTGTTTGCCAGTTGGCCTTTTCTGACTTCAACAGGTATATAAGTTGCTTTAAAGAAATCTTGCAGAGCCTTGTATCCTGCCTCTGTTGTGTAGTTTTTTTCGCCTGAAGACAGAGCAGTGGAGCCCTTTATAGCCCGCCAATGATAAAGAATATGAGGGATATGAGCAATTTGACCATTTCCAATTTTAGCGACACAACGAAGAAGTAAATCATAGTCCTGACTACCTTCCAGGCCAGATCGGAATCCTCCCACTTCCTTTATTAATGTTGCATCAAACACACTAAAATGAGTGATATAGTTATGTGAATAAAAAAGATCACGATTCCAGTCTGTTTTGAAATGCGGCTCGTATCTCACACCCTTTTCATCAATTTTGTCTTCATCACTATAAAGTAACCTGACTTGCGGTCGCTCATTGATGGTCTTGGCGATATAAAACAAAGCATGTTCAGCCAGACAGTCATCATGGTCGAGCAAGCCGACATAGTCACCAGTAGCCAGTTCAAGGGCAGTGTTACTGGCTTTGGAGATATGACCATTCACAGATCGAAATGTGACTTTAATTCTTGTGTCTTTTTCGGAATATTCATTAAGAAGGGTGCGAACCTGCTCATCAGTAGAGCAGTCGTCAGCAATACACAACTCCCAATGACAATAAGACTGCTCTAGTACAGAATCTATACATGCCTTTAAAAATAAAGGTTCAGTATTATAAGTAGCCATCACAATACTGATCAAAGGCTTTCTATTTAGCTGCTCGAGTTCATTGGTAATTTTTCTTTTATCGAATACTGCAGGTTCATGACGTTGTTGCCACTGTGGATAGGTCAGGGTTGCCTTGCAAGGTGAAAAGCAGTGGTTATAACGCTCCAATAGCTCCGTAACGGCCAGTCCGCTATGACTGTCCGTAGTATGTCGGGTCGTTAACTTTTTGATCATCAACTTGCGAGCATAAGCAGAAGTCAATCGGGTCATTTTCAGTTGTTTTACAGAAAAGCTACAGGGCTGCTCTGAAGGATCAAAGCGTATAGCTAAAGGTCTCTGAGAAAAGTAACAGACCCTTTTAAGAGGCTTACCATTTGTTAAGGGCAGGAGAATTGCGTTCGCTTCATTAATACCCTCTCCATAATCAACGTAAAGCTTGCTGTTGAGCCGTGTAGCAGAACTTTCGACTTGTACCTCAAGCATATACCAGCCTTTAGGCTGGTAAGCCATAGGTTTTAATTTAAATGCAGGGTCTTCACCTGTTGACTGCCAGTCAAAACCACCGCTTGCTTCTCGAAGATCTGATTTGGGTAACAGTCGAAACTTGGGATTAACGCTCAACCAGTGCCTGATATTAAGAATTTGACCTAACAACTTTTTTACACGCTTTTCATTTTTAAAATTACCGATTTAGATAACTTCATAACTCACACAGACTTAAAAAAGTGCTCCTGCAATACCCAGGATGATATAAATGGAGCACAGCTCAAAACGCTACCGCTTAGCTCAACGAGGAAGCTATAACGTCCTGCAGATATTCCTTAAACCGGCCATTAAGCTCAGGATGACGCAGTGCGTATTCAACATTAGCTTTCATATGACCCAGCTTGCTGCCACAATCATAACGAATACCATCAAACTCATAAGCATGGATCGTCTGTTCTTGCAGTAGTGTAGCGATAGCATCAGTCAGTTGAATTTCACCACCTGCCCCGCGAGGTGTGCTTTCAAGCAACTCAAAAATACGGGGTTGCAGCACATAGCGCCCAACAATAGAAAGGTTGGAAGGTGCTTTATCTACCGAAGGTTTTTCAACAACCCCCTTTAGCTTGTATAGCCGGTCACTCAACTGAACCGGATCAATAACACCATACTTATTAACCTGATCCATAGGAACCTGCTCGACAGCAACAACCGAGCTTTGATCTTCCTGTGCCAATTTAATCATGCTGTTCAGACAGGGTGTTTTATCACAATAGATCATATCGTCAGCAAGTAGAACAGTAAAAGGTTCGTTACCAACAATATCTTTTGCACATAACACGGCGTGGCCTAATCCTAGTGCTTCCTGTTGACGCACATAAAAGCAATTAACGCCTTTGGGCAAAATACTTTTTACAGTATCAAGCAATTCTGCTTTACCTGCCTGCTCGAGCTTGTATTCAAGCTCAAAGTTTTTATCAAAGTGGTCTTCAATTGAGCGTTTAGTCCACGATGTGACAAAAACCAGATCAGTAATCCCTGCCGCAATAGCTTCCTCCACTGCATATTGAATCAAAGGCTTATCAACAACTGGTAGCATCTCTTTTGGGCAGGCTTTTGTTGCAGGCAAAAACCGGGTTCCCATACCCGCTACTGGAAAAACAGCTTTTTTAATTTCATTTCCCATATACTTGATCTATATATCTACTATTATATCTGACGATTAATGAGGACTCTGCGAAAAAACCTGAAAACTCCTAACTTTTATGCTGGTTATGGAAGCTGTCAATTTTCAGATCATTCTGGTTTCCGACACTTTAGCAAAGCTATCTGCCTGAAAAGCGGGTTACTATTTCGAGTTCAAGACAACTTTCTGGTAAGATTTATGTAAAAAACATCAAACACTATCAGGACTTTTTCGCAGCTTGCTCTGATTTATATGTACTTTTCGCAAACGGATAGGATATCCATACATAGACGTTGAAAAACGTCCTTGTTTTCATAAAATCTAAATTCTGATTACTATTCTATCAAAAATTATTAGATAGTTTTCAAGCCATACTCACCTTTTTCAGCTAACTTTCTTATTTCATATGCTCTGTCGCCTCGAACTCTAGAGCGTAAATAATCTGAAATCAGCTTATCATTTACTTCCTTGCCTTCAATTGAACTTAACAAGTCAACTATATTCTTTTGAGCCACTGGATTTAAAGAGTAAGAAGAAACCTCACTGTCAGCTTCACCAAGATTATGACTGACTCCATTTTTGTTCAAGAAATCAACATACTTATCATACTTATGAGAGTAACTTGCATTAAACAATCCATAATCAGCTTTTTCATAAAGCTCATCAACCGTATGCTCACCGTTGAATTCATCCAGGAACATGGTAGGGAGATTTAGATACTCACATAGTTCTCTTGTTCTAGTGTCAAATACTAAATTCAGAGCTGGTGTTCCAGCCTGAATAGCTCCCATATTTCCGTGAAATCTCGTACCGATAGAGAAATCAACTTGTGCCATGTAACTAAACCATTCATCAATATCAAAGAACCATTTTGTATTTTCATGAAACCAATCTCTAAATTCTCTTTTTGAGTACTTCCCGTTATTGTAGTATCCAAACATGTACTCAATATCTTTGTCTTCAACTTTCTTTTCAACAGCTGATAAAAGATCAACCTCACTCTGCGCAATGTATGATTCGCAATTTTCTATTGCAAAATTATTAATATGAGCAATATTATCCCGGTAGTGCCCAGTTGGGGTATAATGAGTCACTAGCTTAGGTGAATTAGGTAAAGCTGACTTATTGACCTTAAAGTTTCGATCTAAGTTCATAAAAATTGATGGACAACCGATCACTTCACCATTAGTTACTCCATACTCTTCAAGAAGGTTATTTGTGAAGTTGCCACGGACACCAATAGTTTCACTTCTATTAGCAATTACTTTCAAAAACCTTTCTGTTCCTTTTGTGAGTTTAACCTCTTCAGTATAGCTATTTGCTTGAGCACCAGCACCAATCATTACAATCTGCTTTACATTAAGCCTTTCGATGTTATCTGCAATAGGGCCCAGATCAGTATGAGGGCTCATGAAATTAGACATCGAAAGTACAAGTTTATCAGCACCCTTAGGTAGCTCATTAAAAGATGAAATAACCTCCATCCCAGAAAGCTGTTTTTTTACTGCTGTTTCAAAAAAATAATTACCAGTATTTCTAACAGTGACATCTAATTTCTCTCTCAAAGAGAGTTCTGGGTTAACAATATTTGGTACGGTTTGTAAAAAAAATGTTTTCATATTAAAGAATCCAAAAAAAGTACGGCATTTATCTAAATAACACTCAAAGATATTATTTTCTTATGCCATGAAAATATTAGAAAATCCACAAAATACTTAGCCAAACTGCAAATAATACATTTATTGCAAAATAGCTCACAAATAATCACCAGAGCTGATAGCACAAACTATAATAATAAGCTAGCGGGTACTGTACAGCTTAAGTCGTGTTTCAAATGAGTTGATACCACATTCTCGCAATGAACTCCCCGATGACCTTGTCATGCAATTCTTCTGATCGAGAAAAGCAGATAGTCTTACGGGTTAACCGTTTCAGTCGAGTACGTAGTGTCAGGTTTGTTCTCTCGATACTTTGTGACAGCTTCTTAGGACAACATGGATGTCTTCTGGCAGTTCTGAGCCGTATGGCTTCCAGCCATCAGTGCAGTAAAACTTGAATTTGTAGGGCTTGGTCAATTTTATCAGCTTCTTCAGCGTTTTCCTTGACCTACGCCCAAAGTCATGAGCGATTACCCTCTGGTAGCGTGGTTCCCAAGCATAGAACAGCCACCGCTGATTCTTTTTGTTGCCAACATAAGACCATTGTTCATCCATCTGACAGATCAGTACCAATTCTTCATTGTCGAAAGGAAGTGATGTTACTTTTGGCGGGTCAAGTTTTTTAAGTGACTGATGACCGTAGTAGGGCTGACTCCCAGGACACGACCTGTATCCCAGATGCCAGAACCGTTCATGGCCATGTTCACTATGCGTTCGTGGGCACCCGGCTTATTGGCGTTGTAGACAAACTCAAGCTGGAAGCTTTGTTTGCAGCTTTTGCATAGGTAGCGCTGTATACCTGAAGGTGCTTTACCGTTTCTCACGACCACAACTGTGTATCAAAGTGAACGCAAACAACTTTAATGACTGCTATAGGAAAATCAGCAGAGTAGCAGAAAAACTTGTTCGTCAGATATACGGATCAACGCATTTGATTCATGACCCTGTTCTTGAGAACAGAGCCAGCCTTACCTATTTAGAAACTTAGTCCATTTTGAAGACTGCTTCGATGACGTTATTTGAGGGGCAATCATTTTATTCAAAGCTGACTCCATTGAAGCGTGAAGGTATTCTTTATCTATAGATGCGACATTAGAAAAACCAACCCGTCCTTCTTTTTTTCCGAATGACTTGAAATGTAACAACCCTGATTTAAAATCCCCATTCTGAACTGCTGCAGCCACATCACTATGCATTGCTAGATATTCACTTTCATCCCTTTGTAACAACCTATTCAAAGCAGTTTCATATTCATCTTTGAGCTTTAATGCTCTAGCAGCCTGGGCTTCAATAGCCAAACCTTCATAGTAGGGCTTTAATGATTTTGCTAACTGATTGAAGTCGTTTATGCCTAGCTGCTTATGGCATTCTTCGTCTGCAAATATTGCTTTATAGTATTTCAGAACTTTTAGAAAATGACTTTCCTTAACAATTGAGAATGAAATCAAACTGCTTAATAGTTCTCTATATTTCTTATTTACAAGAAGAACTCTAAATTGCATATTTTTTTCTGTTTTTATCTTAGTTACAGAGAATGTTAAATCTGCCGATTTTTCACCAAATGCCTTTGCTGCATTGATCGCTCCTATTTTTATTGCATAAGTTACTAACTGCTTCCGAACTTCATCATGCTGCCATACATCTCCTCTCTGTATAGGTAAAGCAAGGTCCGAGAAATCAGTTTGAGCGATGCTGTGCTCAACTCTTTGAGCTTGCAAGTTTCGAGCCTGTTTACCTACTGTTAGTCGGATATAATCAAGGCAAGCATTTGGTTGTAGATTTGGATCTATTTTTGATACAACTCTATCGAAATTTTGGAATGCAGAAGTATTTGAAATCATACTAGGTCGGCCAACTTCATAGAGATACAAGGGCTCGGGCAATATTCTAATTTCACCTTTCATTTGCAAGGCCCTGAAGAAAAATTCATAGTCCTCATGACCAACGCCTCTATCCTCAGTATATCCACCTACTTTATCGAAAAATTCTTTTCGAATTAGCGCTGTTGCAGCACCCAGTATATTTTCTTGACAAGCAAGTGAAAGAGGTCCTCCTAATGGCAGATAAGAAACTTTTTGCTGGTATTTCTCTAGTTGGAAGATAGCATTCTCTCGCTCGCTTAAATCCATAAATAAATTCAAACAATTGACAATATCACTCTTAGAGTACTGTATTGATTTCACGAGCTTTTCAATTAAATATGGGAAAGCAATATCATCATCATCAAGAAAACAAAGGTAATCACCCTTTGCATTTTTGGCTACAGTATTTCGTGCAGCTCCAAGATAAGCATTTTCTTGAATAATAAGACGATGCTGAGTCCCGTCAAACATTCCTTTTATTTCATTTAGTGCTTGACTTGCACTTTCAGATTTAGAGCCATCATCAACAACAATAATTTCAATATTATTATATGTTTGTTGTATAATTGAATCTAAAGCATCAAATAGTTTATCTGGCCTTTCATAATGCGTTATCCCAACGGTGACCAAAGGCTGGGTGGTCGTTATAGCTGCTTCAGGTTTTTGAGCTAAGATTTTCTTATGAAAAAGCTGCCAACAGTCTTCAATCTGCTTATGAGTTTTTGATAGTAACGGAACATTTTTAGGGCTATCAATCCAACTTGCAATCTTATCAGTCAAATCATAATTTGTATCAGTGTCTGCTAAACAGTCCTGCCAAGTGTCTTTATTTATCAGCTCTTTCGCACCACCTTTTGAGCTAGTAATAAAAGCCTTATTTAACAGCAATGCTTCTAAAACCGTATAAGGAGAATTTTCCTCCGATGGTATAACGATGAGAGAGTTTTTATTCGCGGACAAATATTTAACAGCTTCGTTTCTATGCATATCAGTATATATAGAGAGTTGAAAATTCCAACTCTTAGCTCTATTAGCTAAATATATACCTGAATGTTTCCCATTTATTTGACCAAACTTCCCAAGAAACGTCACCTTGACTCCGTTTTTTAGAATCTTATCCTTTAGTTTGTCTATTGCATCACAAAATTTAACAAAGCCCTTTCTATCTTCATGCCTAGCAAATAGAACAATCTCATTTACTTTATTACATTCCCTTTCAACGGAAATCTCACTAAACATCGAAAGCTCATCAACAAGTACAGAACCAAGATTCTGAATTACACAAGTTTTCTTCGGAAACGAATAGTCAGCTTTCTCTTTCAAAAAGTCTAAAAGATATTGACTTGGAGAAACTACGTAGTCCGCATCGCGCGCACATTGCCTCTCCATATGATCAAGCTTCAAATGCCCTTCTTCGTGATACATTGATTGATTTATAGCTGTAGTCCATACTGTTGGGCCGTGCATTTGAAGGACTAAGTTCGATGAACCAAAAGCTAAACCTTGTTTTTTTGAAGAAAAACAATAAAAACCAAGTGCTTTGTAGTCATGAAAATGTATTGTATCGTAACTTTCGCCTTTAAGTGTTTGATAGACGGCATAAGCTCTCCCTTCAATACTATCTACTGGATGAACAAAAGCTTGTGCACGCAAAAATGATAAATTAATCTGCTTTTCTTTGAGAAGCGCAACCATTTTATTTTGTAGCTGAGCAGATATCTCACCAACACTACAGTACAGTATATCGACTTTGTTTTTTGGGTCTTTTGCAAGAAGCAGTGCCAACTCATAAAAAGCTGCACCAATGCCTCCAGAACCCTGAAAACCCGCTAACTCTTCAGTTACCAAACAAACTTTCATTTCTTATCAACTCACTTATCGAATCCAGAATTGTAGATAAATTCAAACAACATCAACAATTCAAAAAAAATCAATGACTTCTATTTTGATCTGAAATTAAAATCAAAAAGTCAAAAACATTAAATTAATTTAGCACTTATAGCTATTGATTTTTCATCTGCCACTCTAATGTTTTTCTTATACCAGTTTCAAATGACTCTAGGGGAAGGTCGGTGTTTTTCAAGATAGTGGGCCCTCAATAAATACTCCAATGTTCAGACTTGTAGAGTCATCATCAAAAGAAATATCGAAGGCCGCTTTACCCTCTGCAATACCATGTGATTTCAAATCATCTCTATAGATTACTCGCTCTACTTCAATTAGTTTTTCATTTATTTTAATTGTTACTGGTTTATTAATGGCTGTTTTGCCGGCAGATGCGATCCAACCCCTTACCCTGTCACAACTAACTTCATCTATTACGCCAATGTAACCCGTCAAGGGTTTTTCGTTATCTTTTTTTGTTGATTTTGATTTGAAGGTTTTTAACATATACGGCAACCGGTAAAACTTTAAATGATGGTAATCTTATAGTGACCGTTCAGGATTTGTGAGCGATTTTTAGCTAGAATGGTTGCTGTCCAGTAAAAACAAGGAAGCTACACTCAAAATGTACATTTTTGCTTACAAAAAATGAATAGTTACAATTTCTATAGTTAATTAAATAACATACTGAGCCTGGGCCCACTCACGATATGACCCATCCATCACACTTTTCCACCAATCTTCATTCTCCAGGTACCACTCAACAGTTTTCCGAATCCCGGTTTCAAAGGATTCTTTAGGCTCATAGCCCAACTCTGAACGGGTTTTTGCTGCATCAATCGCATAACGACGGTCATGGCCGGGGCGGTCTTTAACGTATTTGATCAGTGATTCTGAGTTGCCGACTATCGCGGACTTTGCTTTGGGGAAGCGTTGTTTGAGCTGGAGGCTAGACAGAGAATTGTTCCCGACATTCTCTGCATTCCCACCATCCTTGGCGATCAAAGCTGGAAGCTGGAAGCTTTCATTCATCAGCTTACAGACGAGTTTAACTATGTCGATATTATGCCATTCGTTGTGGCCGCCAATGTTGTAGTTTTCACCGACTTTGCCTTTGTTGAGAACCAGCTCGATTCCGCGGGCGTGATCTTCTACGTAGAGCCAGTCGCGGATTTGTTTACCGTCGCCGTATATGGGGAGTGGCTTGTCGTGCAGTATGTTTGTGATCACCAGAGGGATCAGTTTTTCCGGGAAATGGTATGGGCCGTAGTTGTTGGAGCAATTGCTAATTGTGGTCTTTAGGCCGTAGGTTTCCTGATAGGAGCGAACCAGGTGGTCACTGGATGCTTTGCTGGCTGCATAGGGTGAGTTCGGGGCGTAAGCAGTTTCTTCAGTAAAGGCTGGTTCACTTAACGACAAAGTGCCGTATACCTCGTCAGTAGAGACATGATGGAAACGATGTTCTTTACCTTTTAACAGGTCTTCGTCCAACCACACTTTTTTTGCCGCTTTGAGCAGGCTGTGGGTGCCTATGATATTCGTTTCAAGGAATGCATCCGGGCCTGTTATGGAGCGGTCTACATGGGATTCAGCTGCAAAGTGGACTAAGGTGTCGATTTTATGGTTTCTCAGTAAACCTTCTACCTGTTTTGTAACCAGAATATTCCCGTGTACAAAGGTGTAATTGGGGTGATCTTTGATGGGATCAAGGCTGGCAAGATTTCCTGCATAAGTCAGGGCATCAAGAACTACGATGTTATGCTCGGGGTATTGCTTTATCCAGTATTGAACAAAGTTTGCTCCAATGAATCCGGCGCCACCGGTGACTAATAGTGATTTCATGAAACTGGTTTGTCTGACTTAAGCTCTGTGAGCACGGACCTGAGAGCACTTCGCCAATGTTCAATGGGAAGCACTAACTCAGAGTATGTCAGCTGTTTGTCCAAAACGCTGTATTTAGGGCGTTCAGCCGGAGTAGGGTAGGCCGAAGTTGGAATTGGTTTGACCGGGATGCTTTTTTTCAGAATGCCAAGAGATAACGCTTCTTCCTGGATCGCCACAGCGAAGTCGTACCAGCTTGCTACTCCGGCGTCGGTCCAGTTGAAGATAGCTGGAAGCTGGAAGCTGGGCAGAGAATTGTTCCCGACATTCTCTGCATTTCCACCATCCTTGGCGGTCAAAGCTGGAAGCTGGAAGCTGGAGGCTTGAAGCTTTTTTAGTGATTGCCAGCAGCATTGTGCTAGTGACTTGGCGGAAGTGGGGGTGCCAATTTGGTCAAAAACGATACCTAGCTGATCTTTTTCTTGCATCAGGTTGAGCATGGTTTTTACAAAATTATTACCGTGGGAGGAATAGACCCAGGCTGTGCGAATGACAACGGCTTTGTTTCCGAGAATCTCAAGTACCTGCTTTTCGCCCTGAAGCTTGCTTTCTCCGTAGACACTGACAGGGTTGGTTTTGTCTGTCACTTTATAGGGCGTTGATTGAGAACCATCAAAGACAAAGTCTGTCGAAACCTGAACCATCGGGATGACATGCTTTGAGCATGCTTGCGCCAGGAAAGCGGCGCCCTTGGTGTTCACTGCGAAAGCTGAATCACTGTCTGTCTCGGCTTTATCAACCGCAGTATAAGCCGCGGCATTGATCACTGCTTCAGGCTGATGAGCATCAAAGTAAGCATCAACAGATACCTGACAGGTAATATCCAGTCGATATCGATCAGCACAAAGTAGCTCTATTCCTTCAGGCACAGCCCTCTGCAACTCATACCCCAATTGCCCATCACAACCCGTAATTAAAACCCTCATCTTCAACCTTCCCTAACCCACCTTCCAGACCGAAAATTGTTCCCGACATTTTCGGCACTTCCACCATCGCTTCCAGCTTCCAGCTTCCAGCTTCCAGCTCCAACAAACGCAACAGCATTCTCATCCTTACCAGACAGCAAAGGCTGCTCCCCATCAACCAACGGCCATTCAATCCCCAGTTCAGGATCATCCCAGGCAATACTCAAATCATACTCAGGCGCATAATAATCTGTGCACTTATAAACGAAATCAGTACTCTCACTGGTGACATAAAAGCCGTGGGCAAAACCTTCGGGCACCCAGAACATACGTTTATTTTCTGAAGAAAGGTAAACACCGTGCCATTGACCGTAGGTGTCAGAGCCTTTTCTCAAGTCTACAGCGACATCAAACACTTCGCCCTGAATCACTCTTACCAGTTTTCCCTGAGTGTGTTGAGTTTGAATATGAAGGCCTCGCAATATCCCTTGTTTTGAGCGGCTGTGATTGTCCTGAACAAAGTGGGTTGGAAGACCCAGTTCTTCAAATTTTTTGGCTTGCCAGGTCTCCATGAAAAAGCCGCGTTCATCACCAAACACCTGAGGCTCAATGACCTTAAGACCTTCAATGCCTGTTTCCAATGCTTTCACTGTCTTGGTACCTCAGGCAACTTCAGTCTTATGTTGTTCGAACCAGCTGATACCTTCCAGTTCTTCGATAATATTCATGAGGTAAATACCATAGCCGCTCTTACGCAGTGGGCCAGCAATTTCAAACAATTGTTCTGCACCAATGTAGCCCATTCTATAGGCTATTTCTTCAGGGCAGGCAATTTTCAAACCCTGTCTGGATTCAATAGTTTCAATATAAGCTGCAGCATGAAGAAGGCTTTGATGAGTACCTGTGTCCAGCCAGGTTGAGCCTCGACCGATAGTGGCAACATTCAGACTGCCTTCCTTAAGGTAACAGTCAATTACAGACGTGATTTCCAGTTCACCCCGTGCTGAAGGCTTTACCGATTTAGCAAAGTCTAGAACCTTGTTATCGAAGAAATATAAACCCGTTACAGCATAATTTGATTTGGGCACTGAGGGTTTTTCTTCAATGGTCAAAGCTTTGTTATTTTCATCCAGTTCTATAACACCATAATCCCGAGGGTTACTGACCCGGTAACTAAAGATTGTGGCCCCTTGTTGTTTATCAGCCTTTTGAAGCAGACTGGAAAACTTGTGACCGTAAAACAGATTATCACCCAATATCAGAACGCAATCACTTAAACCTATAAACTCTTCTGCCAATATAAAAGCCTGAGCGAGGCCATCTGGTGAAGGTTGAGCCAGATATTCAAGACGGATACCCCACTGCGAGCCATCACCTAACAGCTCTTTAAAGCGATGCTGTTCTTGAGGTGTGGTGATAAGAGCTATTTCGGTAATACCCGACAGCATTAATGTTGCCAGTGGGTAATAGATCATGGGTTTATCATAAACCGGCATTAGCTGTTTGCTGACAACACGGGTTAAGGGATAAAGGCGGGTGCCAGAGCCTCCAGCCAGGATAATACCTTTTCTGTTAGATTTTCCCATCTTAGATCCTGATTGCCGGGTTGTTAGAGGCTCAACATTACATGAGCTCTCATCGTAAACTGATAGATAACCTGCACAACATCGCTGGTATATTGCATGTTTTTTTCATCAGCTTGTAGCATAACAAGCATTACATTGCCGCCTTTAATGTCATATCTGGAGAGGTCGCCATTAAACCGGTGATTGTTGAGCGAGGGTAGGGCCGTCATATCTACAACGGTGCTCAATGATGTCGTTTTTCTGTTCCGGGCTGTCTCAATCGTCACCACCTAACTTTAAATTGTATAGCTTGAGTAGGTAAGCTTCGATCTGATCGGTAATTTTAATCAGTTCGGGAGCCACAGCCCATGCTATGTTGAGCGCATCAGCCCGTTGTGACTCAGCTTCCGGGTAGTCTTGAGAAAGTACATTACGAATTTCACGCATTTTCCGCCAGCTGTCAGCAGAACTGAGGATATGTCGCTTTTCCATCCGTGATAACGTATCTGCCATATTCAAGCCTTCTTCATCTTCCATTCGTAGTAAGTTTCTGAAGAGCTTGTTGCCAATACAGTCTTGCAGGCCTGCAAATCGAACTCTGAAAGCGTCGAGTTTTTCAAATAGCGCTTCATCTTCCGACTTGAGTGTTTGAGCAGTCAATGGAAAGTGCTGTTCAAGCCTACTGAGTGAGGCTTTCATGCGTTTGACGGCTCTTTGGGATTCAGACCAGTTTTGCTCAAAAAGGGATAGATATTTTTTATTGAGTGGCATTGTTCGTCTCAAAGATCAGAAGGCTTTGAACGCAGTATGCTGCCGATATTGCCACCTTACAAGCTCAATACCACGGCGGTGCTCATAGCCACCTGATAAATCACCTGCATGATATCACTGGTGTACTGCATGGTTTTCTCATCCACTTGTGGCATAACCAGAATTTCATCGCCGGGTTTAACGTCGTATTTGGCGAGGCCGCCGCTAAACCAGCCATCGTTATACTCAATACGTGAAATAGTGCCGTCACTATGGAGTATCAGGACACGGGACTGATCTGCTTTTTGAGAGTATCCCCCTGCTGAGGAAACGTAATCCGCTATAGTCTTGCCATTGTCAAAAACCATGGCATTCGGGAACATAACTTCGCCGTGCACCTGAACCAAAACGGTTTTATTAGGAATAACGACTCTGTCCTGGTCTTTCAGCAATACGTCCATGCGAGTTTTATTTTGACCTAACAGCACCTGACCACGTGGTTTTGTCTGTCTGGCTCTTTCTACGAACTGAAGGATTGAGTCTGCATCGGCTTTTCTTAAATTGGCTTCGCCTATGCTTTTGCTTCGTGCTGAGAGTGCCGCTTGTTCAAGCTGCTTCAACTGTACATCGAGCATGGCTTTTTGGCGTTCTGCTACTGACTCTCTGAAGAGTTGCATCGCTTCTATGTTGGAGCGGTCGTTAGGGGAGAGGCGGGCCATTAGATCTTTAATGGTGCTGCCATAAGGGAGGATATAAACGGCCTGGCCATTGTGTTCGCCCTCTACGGAAACGCTGATGGTTCCGGGCATTTTGTCAGAAACAACGGTGACTTCATCGCCACTCTGGAGTTGAACGTCGGCTGTTTTAGCAATAGGCAGGTATTCCACGTTACGCTTGGCCATTTGGTTTCTGGCAATTCGAACATGGGTGGCCTCGGGTAATACACCGACCATATCCAGTGCGTCTTTCAGAGCTGTCTGGCCGTTGGCGAATTCAATCTGAACCGGGTTTTCCACTAAGCCATCAAAGGCAGCCACCCCTTGTCGTGTGTTGACAACCAGAGTATCACCATCGCCCAGCTGAATCTGTTCAATGGTGCCTGTAAGAAGGAACTCATAGAGGTTAAAGGTGGCTCTGGTCTTGCCATTACGTTTTAATTCAACATTCAGGTAACTACCAGACTCTGGGCGTATACCCCCGGCTTTTGCCAGAAAGGCCAGTATTGAATCCGATGAGAAGCCACCATAAAGGCCGGGTGATTGCACAAAGCCGGTCACAAACAGTTTGACCGGTTCTGCTGCATTCAGGCTGGCGTAGACGTTGACATTCTTTTGGTAAACACTGCGAACCTTTTTCTCGATCACCTGATTAAGGTCTTTGTTGGCAACGCCTTCCAGTTTTACAGGGCCTACTTGTGGGATAAAGACATTGCCCTGGGCGTCGACCGTGAGTTCGACGGAAACTTCATAGGCTCCCCACATTTGCAGAGTGACTCTGTCGCCAATGGCCAGAGTGTACTCAGGGTTGAACCCTTTAAACTCGGCCTGCTTGAAGCCATCAAATAAATTTTGACCGAATACCGTACGCTGGGTGACGTTTTCAACCAGTTCCGGGCCCACTGTTTCTGTTTCGGTGGATTCGGGGATCGCTGTGTTTGCATAAGCCGCCATGCTCAGCATGAGAGCGGCTGTTGATGAAATGAGTGGTAGTTTCATAGATTCATAGTCTTGGAAATCGGGAATGCTTTAACGATGCTGTTTTATTGGTCTTTCGTCAATCACGATGCTCATGGATGGTGGCGCGAATCATACGGGCCAGCGCAAAAATCATCAGCAAAACCAGCAGTATGTTGATGAGGGAGTAGGCCACCTTGGGGTACTTGGCATCTTGTGCCTGGTAAGGACTGCTGACGACGACGAGCTGTTTTAATTTACGACTCGCCTCGGTGCGTGTTGTTTCCAGGGCAACCAGTGCCGATGTATAGGCTTGGGTAGCCAGATCGAGATCCAGTTGTAACTCTTGTTGTCGAGCGGCAAGATCGTTCAGCGAAGTAGATCCACTGTCGACCAGCTTGTCCTTTTCTGTGGTGATCTGTGACTGAAGCGCGCTGATCCGTTGTTTTAATGCAATGACCTGGCTTGAGTTCTCGTTCAGATAAGAAGTCAGGGTCTGCAATTCGGTTTGGCTTCTGATCAATTCTGCCTGAAGCTCATTCATAATACCGTTAAGGGCGGCTCCCTGTTCCTCGACGCTCAGCAAACCGGTTTCGTTCTGGAAATTCAGCAGTCTGCGAGTGAAGTCCTTGAGCCTTTGTTCTGCTCGCTCAACTTCTGAACGGACAAACGTCAACTGTTCATTAGCCAGATTGTGACTGATGTCATTTACAAAGCCTTCGCTCTTTAGAAGAATCAGGTCGGTGATTTTTTTGGTGTATTCGGGCTCAAAACCCTGAACCTCCATATCCAGCATGCCATTGGTATCATTGTATCGAACGTTGATATGACTGCGATAAAAGTCGAGAAAGTCTTCCTGACTGGCAGATGGGGAGAGTCTGGAGATCCAGTCGGCAGATTCAATGTAATGTTGTCTCAGGCTCACCTCTTGATTGAGGTAGTCCAGCATGTCGGGTGATTGTATAAAGGTCTCCAGGATTCGCTGGTCATTGCTGGCCTGTGGTGTCACACCAAACAGGCTAAAGCCTTCAATAGAACCGCCACCTGAGTCACTTCTTTCAATAAGGAAGCTGGCTTCAGAGACATAACGATCTGAAGCGATCAGGGTAAAGTATACGGCAGAGAGCGCCCAGGGAATAAGAACTATGGCGGTAAACCACTGCCCGGTTTGATGAGTCAGCAGCGCTGACTTAAGCTTATGAGTCAGTTTAAGCCTTTTTAGCTTTTTCTTGATGGTGTAAGCAGGCGCGTCGGGCTTTTTAGACTTCGGTGGTGTTCGAAGAACTTCGCTTTTGCTGGCGGGTTGTGCTTCTTTCGGGGGGGCTTGAGGCGGTGTTTGAATGGTATCTGGCATGTCGATAGGGTCAGGTCAAATTTACATGGAGTTATAGGCGGCAATGGCATCGTCGATGCTGTCATGAACATGGATAGAGCCATTTTTTATATAAATGCCAATATCGCACTGCCGCTTTAGCTCATTGATGTTGTGTGAAACAAAAAGAAAGTTGGCTATCCCTTTTTTGGCATCAAAGGTTTTGCGACATTTTTCTCTGAATCGTTTGTCACCGACGGCTGTTAGCTCATCGATCAGGTAGTAGTCAAAGTCAAAAGCCATGCAAACGGCGAATGAGAACTTGGATCTCATACCGGATGAGTAGCTTTTGAGAGGCATTTCGAAAAAGTCGTTCAATTCAGAAAAGTTTTTGATGTATTCGATCTTCTCCCCGATTTCCTCTTTGTCTTTTCCGTATATCCGGCATATAAACTCAGCGTTCTCACGTCCTGTCATGCTGCCCTGGTAACCGGAAAGTCCCAGGGGCCATGAAACATTACCTGCTACTTTAATGCTGCCCTTATTAGGGTGGTCAACACCGGCCAGCAGTCGCATCAGTGTGGATTTGCCACTGCCGTTAGCACCAAACACACCGATGTTTTTATCACCCGGCAAAACAAGGTCTACATCTCTGAGTATGTAGTGGCGACCGTTTGGCGTAGGGTAATACTTTGTGACGTTCTTGAAGGTGATCATTGTGTCAGCATCCTGCGCCAGTTGGCCCGAAGCATCAGAAGGCCTAATGTAAGCGTTGTTAAGGCCCACATCTCTACGTACTCAAGACTGAGCAGGCTTGTGTCATAGTCGTATGAAAAGCCTGAGCGCATAAATTCAAAAATATGGACCAGTGGGTTCCACAGCAAGATTTCCTGTGCGGCTGAAGGCAGCTCGTTGATGGAGAAGAATGTGCCAGAGATGAACATGAGAGGTCTGAGCAGGGTGGGTATAAATTTTCCAGGTTCGGGGTAAAGCGTATTGAGAACCCCAAATATCAAGCCTAACCCGAATGCAATGATGCTCAGCAACAGATAGGAATATATGATAATGAGACTATTCACCAGATTGACTTCATAACCAACCCACCAGGTGATCAGTATGATGCCGGACAAGACGATAAAAGAGGTGATGAATTCAAGTATGAAGCGGGACAAAAACGTATCAAAGACCCTTACCTGACGGTATATGAGCAGGTTTCTGTTGGCACTGACTGCATTCAATGATTGCGTTACGACTTTCTTGAAATACAGAAAGGGAGCAATACCTGTTGCCAGAAAAAGAGGAATTTCAAGACCTCCAACAGAGCTTCGTCCCCCAAAGTAAAACAGCCCCATGAAAACGGCCATCTGCAGGATTGGTTCGATAAAAGCCCAGGCTATACCAAGCCGGTAAGCTCCAAAGCGGGTCTTGAGTTCACGTATGAGTAGTGCATGCAGTACAGCATACTGAATTTGTAAGGGAGATCTTGATTGCATCAGAAAAATGAGGTCAGCCAGCTCAAACCACTAGGAGGCTGACCGAGAATAGACTGCCCTACTGCGGCGGCAGCAAATTGGTCTGAAAATCCGCTTTTGTTCGTCAAATAGCTCGCTATTCTCCTCACAAAACCGAATTTTCATCCTCAATTTTCTGCCGTCCTCGCTACGGGCGCTATTCTCGGTCAGCCTCCTAGCAGGTTTGTAGCCTGGATTTGCATCGATTTATATTCAGGCACGCTACCGCCCTTCGGGTTTTGCTTCATGAATTGTCATAGGACAGGTACGAGCACGCATATACTGAAACAGCGTGTTAGGAATTTGGCTGTGTACTATAAACTTTGTGTCTTATTCAGGTAATTGTGTATTGTCGCACTTGATTATTAAGATTTGATTACATTACTTATTGCTGCGGCGTTCATGTGCAGGTGCGAAAATAAGGAAGGTAAAAAACTCTGTGTAAAAAGGCGGTAAAGTATCTATGTTTCTGATATCCATATTCATATTTTGTCCATGGAATGTACAGTCTGTATAGTTTTTGTAATCTATACGGCACTGATTTTCTATGCAATAAGTGTAATCCCTTATACCCTTATTAAAAAAAGTGTGAGTCACATTTTGCGCTCAGCCTAAGGTGTTTGCGCACAAGTTCTGGTGTAACCAAGCTCTACCTGAAAAAAATGACAATCAGGCTCATGCATTAGGTCAACGAAAATAGTAATGATTCAGGGCATGCGCACTATTTGACAGGTTGAAGTAGAGGTATATAATCAGAAGTCTTCTAAAGCCTGTAAGCCTGATCCCTTGTCTCGCTTATCTTGAAAATTTCCTGGGTACACGTCGTATAGCGTAATGTGGACACGGCTTTATCGATATCCTTGTGATCGGTAATTTCGACATCATTGTAAACGTCGATACACAGGAGGAGATCGGTCAAGAAAAAGAAGTGTGGCTGCTAGCTTTTCCGAAACTGACGAGAGGCGTTCCCTCACATTACAAGTTAAGCTTAAGCCCTCTTTATCCTGTCAAATTTCTGAATTGCTTTACCCGCTGGGTAATCTGCTTTCCTGAAACTACTGAAAGATGAAACCAGATTAAAATGATATCAATCAACGCAGACACTCATTGCAACGATATTACTATCAACAAAATGAATAGTGATATCAATGGTCTTAGTATAATGGCTAAGGGGAGCGGTAATACACTGATTATTGAATCTGGCGCTAAAATCAACGATCTCAAGATCAACCTTATTGGTGATGGTAATAGTGTTATTATTCGAAAAGGGGCAATTTTCTTTGAGGGAATTATTACTGTTTCCCATAAAGCTAATGTTAATATTGGTCACAGATGCAGATTTGGACACAGACTGGAACTGATCGCCGAAAAAGAATCTATAACCTTCGGTGACGATTGTATGTTAGCCGCAGGCGTGCAGCTCAGGACGACCGATTCTCATCCTGTTTTCGATTTAGCCAGTGATACAAAAATTAATCAATGTAAGAGTATTGAAGTGGGTGACTATTGCTGGATAGGAAAAAATGTAACCGTTTTGAAAGGGGCGCAAATCCAACCATGTAGTAGCGTTGGTATTAACTCAATTGTTACAGGGAAAACGACGCCGTTTTCGGTATGGGCCGGGTCGCCAGCGAAGTTGGTTAAAAGTGGTGTTATCTGGTCAAGATTGAATAGAATTGATAGCTATCTTGATGAACCTATCATTGTAAGATATTTAAAAAAATATAAGGATCTCATTCCGGAAAATTTACGCGACACTATTGAGAAAAAAATAGAAAGCTTCTAAAGCACTGTGCTCAATCTCTGAGCTAATGGTGCAAACGGCTACTGTCGGGTAAGTGTTATAATAGATTGAGGTCACAACATATAAAATATGTTGTGTGGGTCAGACTTTATTGTGAGATTCCCTGTTTAATGGTTTTTGAGTCGAGAAATATTGCAAAATTTCTTAAAACTTTATACCTGGAGTCATTACAGAATCCTATTGGATCGCTCGTTAGCTTTTTCATTCTTTTTAACAATAATGGCCTGTTATCTGGTACTTTTGAAAAAGCTCCATCTGGCATATGACGATGTGGTAGCAGGCCTTTATTTTTAAGAACCAGAAGCTCATTTAGTTTTATTTTTAATGCCTCCACGTCAGGTTTTTTTACATTTTTTTGTAACCACTGTTGGTTAACCTTAGGCACATAACCAGCAGCCAGTTGATCAAAGGTTGTCAGGCATCCACTGCCTACAAAGCTAGCTGTATGAATATCTTTTCGTATCCCAAAATCACTTAAAATAGCTGTTGGGATGCTGCGAGCCATAGCCTCTATTGCGACAGTTGAACTGACAGTAATGCATAGGGCAGTGTGCTGAAGGATTTCTTCGACCGGTTTGTAGGTAAATCGCAAATTATCCGGAAATTTTAATTTCAGCAATTTTTTTATTCTTTCAAGGTGCCATATTTGTTTATGAATTGTTCTGCCGCCAAGTTTGCAACGGGGCTTTATTAATATGGTTTCCTGAGGTTTTGATTTTGCTAAATGAACGAGTTTTTTTAGTAAATAACATCTTTCACGAAAATTCCTGGGCGCAACAAGCTGTTCAAAAAAAACTATATCCTTTTGTTTGTTGACGAAGTTGTTTTTGATATTTAAAAGCTGAGGGTAGCCAAAACAAAAAGCGTTGTCTGGTGAAAAAGCAAGCTCTTTCGATAATTCGATATATCTTTCGTAATCGTTGGGGCAATTGAATAATATTAGATCAGACTGTACTCTGGACAAAATGGTTGCATCATCCCCCTCAATGTATCCAGAAAAACAACTAACAATCAGTTTTGAATGATTTTTTTCAAAAAAATTAATAAATTGTTTGTTGGTAAAGTTCTCAATCAAAATATCGTTATTAAAACAATCACCCAGTGAATGTTTAATTGCATGTTTAGAGAAATTTAATGATGAGTATTTTTTAAGCAAATTGTATAAGCTGACATTATATGAAATTTTAAAAAGATTAAATGAATAATCAAATTATGTATTCTTTTAGTTTATTCAGATTGTAATCTGACTGCCCTTTGCAATTGACAAAAAAGTCATTGTCTCCATCGCTTGTTATCTCAGGTATGTTAACAATGTATTCGACAGTCTTTTTGTAATCATCGATATAATGGAATAACTTTTTGCTGATCGCTTCTGAAAAATATTCCTTGGCATTTTCGCCATAGGTCAGAACTTTACATCCGAAAAAACTGGCTTCATATGCCACTGTAGAACTTTCAACAACTACCGCATAAGCCTGATTTAAGAGTTCGTATATATTTTTTGAGGTGGTTTCTTGTATATCAAAAAAAGTATAACTAGAAAAATGGTCTGTATATTTTTCTATCAAATGGTGACTTCGAGGATGCAGTCTTAAAGAGATCTTGAATTTATCCTGAAGATTATTGTCAATTATCGTGTTAACCGCCTTGGTTATCATTGATTTTGTATGGTTGTGAGTATATTGCTCAATAAATACAATATTCTTGATCTTTTTACCTTCTCTATTGCTTCCATTCTTATAAGAAAATAAGTCTAACTTCCCACCCACTAGCACTTCTGGTGCTAAATCGTCTTTTACTGGCTTTATGTATTTTCTTGAAGTCTCACCCCAGACCCAAAAAGTATCTGGTAAGATATCCTTTTGATGATCAAATTGTTTCAAGTTATGAAAGTTTGGCCCCAGAATCCCATGTTGTACTTCTGCCGTTTTTATTCCCAGCTGTTTGCAGGCAATAACCGCAGCCAGGCGTTCAGAAGAATAAAAGCTGGTTAACATGAGAAGCTTGGGAGAGATGTTAGATAAAATATCTATGAAATTATCTGATCTTATAAAGATAGATTTAATCCATCTGTCAACATAATCATAACTGAATGGGCATAATAATTTGTTCTTTCGAATGAAGAAGAAGAGTTCTTTCAATCCTCTTATATTACGTTCTTTAAAATTATTGGGTATAAATTTATCAATCGGTTTCTTGTAGTACAGTACATCTCTTTCAAATTTGATTTTTCTAAAGCTGTTATCAAATGGAAGAATGCTCAACTGTGAAAACTCTGACATTTTATCTTGAATAGGCTGAAAAATTCTATTTTCTGAAGAACCGTTCTCGTTCAAAATTAATGAGTCAACAGCTTCAAGAAAAACAATGTCATACTTATTATTAAGGCAATGCTTTTCTTTCGCCAATAGCAAATTATCGCCAACCTCTTTTGCGAAAAGTTTGTTTTGACGGAACGAGGAATCTCTATTAAAAACTGAGTAAGTTTTTCTATTGGCAGAAGCCAATAGTCCGGCACTATCAAAAGACCATAGGTGAAGGCCTGCTAATAAGCACTTTACAGCGTTCCAGACATGCCAGTTATTAAATTTTATGTTTTTTACGTTAAACTCTTGTTCAATACGACTGATGTTTTCTTCAACAACTTTAGGGTTTATTGAAAATGAGTCCATATTAAATGATTTCTAGTTTGTAGTTGATTTTAAGGCCATACTTTTTTTCTAGAAATAGTTTTTTCTTATATTGTTTTTTTGCCTTATTGCTAACTAAATTGCCATATAGCATTCTACATCGTGGGTTGATACCGCTACGTATTATATATTGCTTCAATCTGAATAAACTCATTTCAAAATTGCCGCAATGATAATAGCATTCAGCAGATTTTATTCTTGATGATTTAGCCGCTTTATGAGTATTTATAATATATTCATAATACCCCAAAGCTCGATCAAAATTTCTAAGTGCATGATATGAGTCACCTATCAATTCAACTATAGGCAAGCCGTATTTATGCTGGATTTCATCATATCTTTCTTTAGAGAACAGCCGTACAACTTTATAAAAGGATCTCATTCTAAAGAGTTCTCTGGCAATATCCACTTTCAGAGTCTCATGAACTTCATAAAAACGTATAATTCTTTCAGCAGAAAAATTATTGTTAGCCCTACGATATACTTTTGAGAATTTCACAGCTAAAGGGAATGTCTTTGGGCTGATCTTGCAGGCTAGTTTAATTAATTTTTCAGTGTTTAAAGATTTTTTACCAAAAAAAGAAAAATATCTTCTTATAAAAAACGATTTAATTTTTATAAATGGATTCAGCATTAATCAAATCGTCAATATTGTCGATATCAATTGAAAACTTATGTTCCATCTCGAATGGAATGACTGGCTTTTCAAAAAGATTTAATCGTTTTATGAAATTCATAAAATTTGATATATAGATTGCTCCATTAATTAAGTATGTTGACTCTAAACTTTGTCTTGGGGCGGTAAGGCTAGCCCAGTCAAAAACCGGTTCAATAACACCATTCCGTAAATATAAATTCTTTTGAATAGGGTGGTCTGTTTTGGTGACACTTACCAGGCTTTTAGCATTAGACGCATTAAATCTTTCCTTGGCATCTTTGATGTGTGTGGCACTACGCAAGGGTGATGTTGGCTGTAAAAGTATAAAATGCGTCGTTTCCTTATTCTGATTTACAAGCTCCAATAAAGCATGTTTGACTACATCAAGACTGCTGGATGAATCTGTTGCCAGTTCTTTTGGCCGGTCAATGACCTCAGCCCCCCAGGCCAAACTGACCTCTTTAATTTCGGGGCAATCTGTTGTTACAACAATATGCTCAAAGCATTGGCTTTCCAGCGCTGCTGTTATGGTGTGCGCAATCATCGGTTTACCAGCAAGGTCAAGAACATTTTTGCGGGGTAAGCCCTTAGATCCTCCTCTGGCCGTGATAATGGCGGTATAGGTATTTTTTTGCATCAGGCTACTTCTTTAATGGTTGGTGCTATTAGTGAAAAGTCAACGTCATTGAACAGTTTTTGGTCTGCAGCAGACCAGATTTCTTCTTTCTGTATAATTGACATGAACTTTTCTGTACTATTGCCATCACCAAAATAGCTGTCTCTTCCCGTATTTTTATAGTGTGAGGCTTTTTGAATAGCTTTGTATATATCTTCGCTATCGTAACCAGTATTGATAATGCCTTTTGCAAAATATCTTGCATTCTGACGGTTGCCGATATTAATTGATGGCATACCATAGAAGGGTGTTTCACGAATACCTGCGCTGGAGTTGCCAATCATGCATTCAGAATTCTTCAGTAACGTCAGGAATGACTCAAACCGGATAGAAGGGTAAATTCTAAAGTTTTCTCTGTCCTTCAATCGATCGTATTCTTTAAGAATATAATCTGAGCCTTCGTCATTGTTGGGGTATACAACCACAAAGTTTTTTTGACATTTCAATAAAGCGTCAACCATTGCCTTGGCATTGGCTGGCATATTATCAATATCAGTGGTTACCGGATGAAATAGAACAATGCTGTAATTTTCAAACGGTATAGCATAATGTTCCTTCACCGTATCCAAATCAGGCAGGTCAGATGATAGCATGGCATCTATATCGGGTGAGCCGATATTATGAATATATTCTTGCCTTTCTCCCATCTGGACCAGTCGTTTTACTGCCTCATTATTACTCACCATATGTAAGTGAGATAATTTAGAAACAGAATGACGAATAGATTCGTCGATCGTGCCAGAGCGCTCACCCCCCTCAATATGACACACCAGTGTATTAGTAAGGGCTCCTACAATAGCGCCCGCAAGGGCTTCGACACGGTCACCATGGATGACGAGCATGTCTGGTTTATTTTCATGAATATAGCGTGAGAGGCCTTTAATGGTGCTGGCCAGAATCATCTCCATTCTGTCGCCAACATGCTGGTTCATAAATGTGTAAACAGATTTATAACCTGCGCTTACAACTTCTTTGGCAGTGTAGCCATAGCGTTGTAGTGTATGCATGCCGGTAATAAATACTTGGCATTCAAACCTTTCATGGTTATCAGTAGCAAGCATTAAAGCCTTCATCTTACCGTAATCAGCGCGTGTCCCTGTAAGGAATAGTATTTTACGTTGCTCCATGACTTTCTTTTGTTGTTTAGAAGAGAATATGAAAAGCTGTCGAATGAACTTCGACAGCTCCTAAGAGTAAGTTAATTTACATCAGACTTTCTAATATGCTCGTCAGAGCTGATGTTTCGTGTCGCGACTTTACCTAGTAACGAGTTGAAGTCTTCTGCCAATATTTCCCCTGTGCCCGGGCGCTTGACCCAGATGTTGTCTTTATTGAATACATCACCTTCTACGATATCTTTGATTGCAACAACCGTTGCGAAAGCAAAATCTATAGTAGGTTGTTCTTCTTTAATTGGGGTTTTTGTTCCGCCTAAAGCCTTATGGATGGTTTTAGATCCTATGATTAGCTCAGACATGGTTTTTGTGTCGTTTGAACAAATAATATCGGGTCCTGGTCGGTCCATTTTATCTGTAAAGTGCCTTTCAAGGATTTTGGCGCCAAGTGCTACAGCACCCAAGCATGCATAATTATCAACAGTATGGTCTGACAGACCAATTACAGCATTTGGAAATGCAGACTGCATTTCAGTCATAGCACCCAGTCTGACTAATTCTGGTGGTGTCGGGTAGACATTTGTACAGTGCAACAATGAATATGGCACACCATGCTTTTCAAAAATAGAGACTGCTTTTTTAATACTCTCTATGGTATTCATTCCAGTGCTGAGTATTATAGGTTTACCAAATGAAGCAACATGATCAATTAATGGGTAGTTGTTGCACTCACCGGAACCAATCTTATAGGCGGGTATATCCATCCGTTTTAGTCTGTCCGCAGCTGCACGAGAGAAAGGTGTGCTAATAAAAATCATATCTTTACTTTCGACATATTGTTTAAGCTTGATTTCTTCCTCTTCATTGAGTGAGCATCTATCCATTATTTCGTATATAGAAACGTCAGCATTGCCGGGGATGACTTTTTTTGCATCTGCACTCATTTCATCTTCAATAACATGAGTTTGATGCTTAACCACTTCTACACCGGCATCAGCCGCAGCATCTACCATCTCAAATGCTGTTTTCAATGAACCTTCATGGTTGATTCCAATTTCAGCAATAACCAGTGGTTCGTCATTTGGGCCAATTCGTCTGTTGCCGATAAAAAATTCAGTCATATTAAACCTTTAAAGCTTTGGCTGTATGTAAGTGAGTTTTATTCAAAGTATTAAATACAAGATTTAAGAGATTAGATTGTGAATTTAGAATCTACTATTAATATCTCTGGTGTAATGCATATTTGAAGAGGGTGTTCGTAGGTTTCCCCGAGCTATAAGTAGATTTACGTGATGCTTTGTATTGATTTATATCGAGACACGCTACCGCCCTTCGAGCTTTGCTTTATGAGTTGTTGTAGGACAAACACAAGCACGCATAGACTGAAACATCGAGATAGAAAATTTGGCTGAGCATTTTAAGATTTATGTTTTGATCAGGTAATTGTGTATTTTCGATGCCTTGATCGGTTTTGAGCACCTGTTCTGCAAATATCCTGTAACAGCGAAATAGAGAAAGCTAGCAGAGCATCTTAAGTGTTATTTTTTGTCTGCGTAATAGTGTATTTGCGCACTTGATTTAGGGGTTAGTGCATTACGTATTACTGCTATGTTCCAGTAAAGGTGCGAATATCAGCCAGGTAATAAATACCTGTATAAAGGTGGAGAAGTATCTGGATCTCTATTTTCCATATACATATTTTGCCTATGAAATTCAGTAGTCTTGTATTTTTTTCTGCAATCTATACGTCATTGGTGCTCTATGCAATAGGTACTAACACTTACCGTTGATTTTCCTTGCCTAAGCTTCGCTCGCTATTTTATCGACGTCTACCGAGCGCTCGAACAGGTTGCATTGCTATTTTCAAATCCCGAATAAAAAACCATTAGGGCGTGCAGTATGAGTCTTGCAGATAGAGTTACGGCATTAGAAGAACATCGGGAGCATTGGGACAAGGTGCGTACTGGAACGTGGCCCGTAACTGAGCGGAATCTTCATAAAATCGGGCTAACCACCTGATTCCGTGCAGGAAAAATGAAATTCCTTATCAAACAGTCATATTGAAGTTTGATAAAACGAGGGTTTAGTTAAACGGGCAAAATCTGGACTGGAGCAGCCGGAATCGTCCGTAAAATGTTTCATTCTTCCGGTCTAACTATTCAAAGTCTGGTTTTCTCAGATTGTAGATGAGTATTCCAGGCTACCTGCATGAAGATTTGTCACGGTTACGGGCCACATACCGATCACTTCAGGTCGAGCTGATGGCTGACCCTTGGCAAGGCGATGTGATCCAGGGCACTGGCGGTTTGCGTAAGGTGCGTTTTGCTGGTAAGGGGAAAGGCAGGCGCGCTGGCCTGCGGGTCATTTATTATTATCTGGGTGAGCGCCAACGTTTCTACTTGCTAACCCTTTACAGCAAAAACGAGATGGCGGACTTGACTACGAATCAGAGGAAGCAGTTAAGACAATTTATGGAGGCATGGCGCAATGAGCAGTCGTGATTTATTCTCGGAACTCAGCACAGCCCTTGCTGAAGCCAGGGAACATTCAGAGGGCAAGTTGACACTCAGAAGTCATCAGTTGAATGACAGAGGAGAGCTAAGTATTTCACCGGACGAGATTCTTGGCATCCGGGAAACGTTTAATATGTCCAGGGGCGTGTTTGCCCGCTTATTGCACACTTCTGCCCGTACCCTGGAGAACTGGGAACAAGGACGCAGTGTGCCCAATGGTCAGGCCATTACCCTGCTTAGGCTGGTGCAGCGCCATCCTGAGACCCTCTCGTATATTGCGAGTCTTTGAGCAGCGCTTTCAAGCAATCTTGTTGCAGTATCTCATATTTCGATAGATGCTCACCATGTGCTGTAAGTTGGTGGTTTTTGATATTCGGGAGGATAAAAAGAGAGGAAAATTAATAAAAGACTTGCATGTCCCAGACGTGTCCCGCCCTGTTTTTTGAGATGGGCGAAAAACTCTGGAACCCTTGGTATGACTGGTCGGAGCGAGAGGATTCGAACCTCCGACCCCCACAACCCCATTGTGGTGCGCTACCAGGCTGCGCTACGCTCCGAGTCCGCTCTGTGCGGTGGGTCTGTATATTACCTTTCTACTATCTATTTGCAAGCTTTGAGCTGATTTTCTTCTATACCATAGCTTCTGAAAATGTGGGGGGTGCCAACAGCGTAGGATTAACGTGCAGATTATGGGGAAATGTGCATTTTTTCGGTGTGATGAACTATGGCCTGAACATGGATTCCAGTAGTATAACGACCTCAATCATCTTACTTATGGGTTAAAGCAGGTGTTAAAAGCTATTAAAAAAGTTCTGACGGTGTCTTTTTTACTGTTTGCCGGCCATGTGATGGCAGAGCAGAAAGCCACCGCTCCTGATAAACCTGTTGCAGAGGCTTTGCAGCCTGTTGATGTCGTTATCAAGACCAGTAAAGGTGATATGACAATTCGTCTGAATCCCGGGAAGGCACCTGTCACTGTAGAGAACTTTCTTGCTTATGTGGACAAGGGCTTCTACGAGGGACTGGTTTTTCACAGAGTGATGCCCGGCTTTATGATCCAGGGAGGTGGCATGACTGCAGATATGAGTCAAAAGCCAACGAGCGCACCCATCAGGAATGAGCCCGGTAATGGCCTCAGGAACCGTCGTGGCACTATTTCAATGGCAAGAACAGCTAACCCGGACAGTGCTACCTCTCAGTTCTTCATCAATCTCGTCAATAATGAGTTTTTGAATAATCGTCCCGGTCGTCCGGGCTATGCCGTATTTGGCGAGGTGATTAAAGGTGAAGAGGTTATGGATTCCATAGCTTCCGTGAAAACCGGGAACAGAGGGCCTCACGCAAATGTGCCTGTTGACCCGATTACAATTCTGACAGTTGAAAGAGTCAAAACCGCCCCCACTAAGTAATATGGCTATAAGTACCGCTGCAACCCAATAACTATCAGGTAAATCAGGTTCCATGAAGCATTGGGCAAAATATTGTCTGTTAATCATGTTGTTACCGGTCATCACGGCTTGCGACAGCTTTTGGAATGACAGGCTGGCATTAAAATCGGTTGATCAACCTGCGATGGAAGCACTGGTTCGGGAGCAGGGCTGGGTGTTGGTCGATGTTCGAGACAGTAACTGGTACAACGGGTGGCCTTCGGGTAATGACCCGGACGGGGGACATATTCCCGGTGCCCGAAATTTTGACCTGGCATTGATGACAGCCGATCCTGAACACGTCCGGAATCTTTTGACCAGTAAGGGAATATCGCCAGACAAGAACATCGTTGTCTATGGTCGTGATAAGCAGGATGCCCAGGTGTTAGCCCAGTGGCTGGTGGCTGAACAGGGCTTTGATGAAGGTCGGATTCGTGTTTTTGAAGAGGGCTTTTCTTACTGGCTGGCTCAAGGTGGCAAGCCTGCCAAACTGCCGGGTTATGAGCGACTGGTCACACCAGAGTGGTTGGATGAACAACTTAAGATGAATACCGACCTTATGGTGCTGGATGTCTCCTGGGGAAGAGGGGCTCGCTATGTTGTTCAGCATATTCCCGGTGCTCTGCACGTTGAAACAGGCAGCCTGGAGTCGATTATCAAGGAGTCAGAACGGCTGAAATCAGTTCTCCTTGGGCTGGGTATCACTAAACATACACCAATCGTCGTTTATGGCGACGATATGATTGCCGCTGCACGCGTTTTGTTTGTTCTTCAGTATGCCGGTGTCAAGGATGTTCGGCTTCTCAATGGTGGGCTGAAAGCCTGGACTGGTTCAGGCTACCCGGTGGAAAGAGGCATCAACTATGCTACACCCGCCAGGCAGTTTGGCAGTCTTGTTCCTGCTGAGTATGAATTATGGATGGATTCTTTGGTTTCAGAAAAAATTACGACGGCGAATGGATAACGTTGCCTCTATCCTCAAACGGGCGGCTGAAAACAATCACCGTGCTTTGTTGGTTTTGTCCGGAACAGAAGCCTGGACACAACAGCAGGCTGAGAGTCTCCTTTCAAGTGCACTTCTGTTTTCAAAGACACAAGGGCAGCAAACACTCTGGGTGGGTGAGCGCTTTAAGGTAAATAAAACTTCGATCTCTGCACCAAAAGCTATCAGCTGGCTGGGGCGTGAGATTGACTTCGTGGTATTTAATGCCTTTTCCGGTTTTGATGTCGATGCCTTTGGTCAGCTCAGTGGTGCTCTGAAAGGTGGAGGGCTTTTCATACTTCTGATACCGGATCTGGATGACTGGCCTGAATACTCTGACCCTGACCACAAAAGACTCGCTGTTTATCCATATCAACCCGGGCACATTCGGGGACTCTATCTGAAAAGACTGGTCAACCTTATCAAGTCTGAACAAACACTCTCTTTGTTGTGTGAAAACGGCGTTGCAAGGTGGCAACAGGGTATTTGTTGCAGTGGTTTACCTGATTCAGGGCAGGCAGAATCTCCAGACGACACTATTTGCAGAACATCGGATCAATCCAAGGCTGTCGAGTCCATTCTTCGTGTGGCAAAAGGCCATCGTCGGCGTCCATTAGTGCTGACTGCGGATCGTGGCAGGGGCAAGAGTGCTGCGCTGGGTATTGCATCGGTCCGGCTACTGCAATCAGGGCTCTCAAGGATATGGGTGACAGCCCCCTCTCTGGCTTCTGCCGAAGTCGTCTTTCATTCTGCTGAAGCTCTACTTGATGGGTGTGAAGCCCATCGGGGAAAACTGTTTTGGGAAGGCAAAATTCTCGAATTCAAAGCTCCCGACGAACTCCTGCATTCTGCTGGTGACTCAGACTGTGAGCTTATGCTGGTGGACGAAGCTGCTGCTATCCCGGTGCCACTACTGACCCAATTGTTAAAGAATCATTCTCGAATTGTTTTCTCATCCACTCAGCATGGCTATGAAGGGACGGGCAGGGGCTTTGCCATTAAGTTCAAGTCAACACTGTCTGAACTGACGCCAAAATGGCAGGGGTTGCATCTGAATCAGCCAATCCGCTGGGCTGATAATGACCCTTTCGAAGCCTTTGTTTTCAGGGCGTTGATGCTGAATGCCTCACCCGCTTCAGATGAAACGATAAAGGGTGCAGGTATTGATAATTGTTCGTTTGATCGTCTTGAATCCGCTCAACTGATTCAAGACGATCGGCTGCTGGCTGATGTGTTTGGTCTGCTGGTATTCGCCCATTATCGAACCCGTCCTTTTGATCTCAGGCATCTTCTGGATGGCCCGAATATCGAGGTCTATTGCCTCAGGTACCAGGAACGAGTCGTTGCAACGGCATTGCTGGCACTTGAAGGAGGCATAGAAGACGACTTGCAGGAAGCTGTCTGGCTAGGGCAACGCAGGGTTCGGGGTCATCTTATTCCTCAGTCCCTGAGTAATCATTGTGGTTTCCCGGAAGCTTCAGCCTTTACTGGCCTGAGGGTTATCCGAATAGCGGTACATCCTTCATTACAGGGGAATGGGCTGGGCACTCATCTGTTGAAGTGCATTGAAAAGCAGGCAAAACTCAGAAAACTGGATTATCTGGGCAGTAGTTTTGGTGCGACGTCAGAACTGGCGGCTTTTTGGGTGAATTCGGGCTATCTCCCGGTTCGTGTTGGCATTACCCGTGAAGCAGCCAGTGGCTGTTACTCAATGATGGTTTTGAAGTCACTGAATGAAGCATTCAGTCTCCTGACAAAGGAAATGCAGTCTCGTTTTACCTCAGGTTTTCTGATGCAGCTGTCCGGGGTATTCAAAGAAATGGCTCCTGATCTGGTTCGTGTAATGCTTCACTTAAGTCATTTCAGCATTGAGACTGCTTTAGATAAGCGAGATCGGATGGACCTGAAATCGTTTGTCCATTCAGATCGATTGCTTGAAAGTTGCCTTCCTGCTGTTCGCTCCCTACTGTTATCAAAAGTTTCTGATGGCTCTGTCTCGCAGGACGCTTTGAATGGATTGATTGCCAAAGTACTTCAGGGGGCTGAGTGGTCAGAGATAGCAAAAGCGAATGGCCTGACGGGTAGAAAGCAGGCCGTTCAATTTTTAAAGCAATGTGTCCGGCACCTATGTATGGGACAAAACCTTAAACGGTCAATCTGAGAAATCTGTACATTCAATTGGGCCGCCAAAGTTTTTTCTGGTACAAAACTTAACGTCTCCGCTTTCAGAATCCAGAATCCATATTTTATGGTCTAGCCCGTTGCCCTGGTTCTGGACAGGGTAGGCAGTATACCTGCCTGAAATAAAGCCTCTTACACAGTCCGCTGCCCAAACTGCACCACTGAATAAAACAGCAGCCAAAATTATCGTCAGATATTTTTTGTGCATAACTAACACCTCTCTAACTTATGAAAATGGTCATCTTTTTCAGAACAAGCTCATTTGCTTGACTTTGTATTTTTAGACAACAGCTCAAGGGAATCGTTCACTGTTGTAGCCATGTCAAAAAGTCCGGGCTTTTGCGGAAGGGGAGTTCAGAACATAAAGCTGGGCAATCCGCTGCTCAAAACTCACTAACAGGCATTTAGGGGGATTCGGTAATGACGGATAGACTTTCTCTATCAAACCGTTAAAAAATACTGATTTCGTGCGTCACGCTAACTCGTTTATAGTGGGCGTTTTCCTATTTCTGAAAGTTAATACTGATTAGAGTCAGGTGGGTTTTATGGATCGTTTTACCGTTTTTGGTCGTCCGGGCTGTGGTTATTGTGTACGAGCTAAAGAAGTGCTGGAAAGCCGTGGACTGCCAATGCTCTACGTGGATATTCATGCGGAAGGCATCACCAAGGCAGATCTGGAAAAAACAGTAGGAAAGCGGGTTGAAACCGTACCTCAGATTTTTCATGGTCAAAAGTACATTGGCGGTTACACAGAGCTGGATGCTTACCTGAAAGAAGAGATGGTGGAATCCCTGCAAGGCTGAGGTCGACAGCCAGTCGCTGCGCCTCAGGCCAGTCATTCGTGGTATGGTCCGGCCCCGTCGATGTAAGGTAGCAATCAGGATGCTCGACGTTACTATCAGGGGCAGAATCACTACAACCCATACGCCTTTGCGTTACTGGTGAAAGTGCCAATTAATGACAAAAACGCTGACAATGGTGGTAATCAGGCTCAGAAAGGTAATGATGTATTGCCGACTAAAAGAGCCCATTTCGGTGCGTACATCGCTGATTTCAGCACGTACATCGCTGATTTCAGCACGAACACCGGCAATCTCTTTATGCAGTTCGGTTCGCACACCGGCTATATCCCTGTGCAGCTCAGTACGCAAGGCACTGATATCCGAACTCAGTGACTGATAATTTCGCTCACCCTGAAGCTGTAACTGCATAATGGCTTCCTGCATAATCAGGATGTCCTTTTTAGTGGCGTTGTATTCCGGATCAAGGGAAGCACTGACCTTACTGGCCAGTTCTTCATCAATGCCAATACGCTTGAGCTCTGAAAATAACGACTTTTCCATAACCATCCCGACAAAAACTGAAAAAACAGCATAGATCAGGGATGACACTACGACCAGCTGGCAAGACCAGACTGCAGACCCTGTTTTTCAACAGGCCGACGATGCCGAAAAAGAACGTCTGCGCAACCAGTATTGGGAACAGAATCTGGCCCCTGCCATTCCCATGGAAAACTGGGCCGAAGCGAAAAGCATTTTTGATGAGCAGACACGCCACTGGCCACCATCTACTATCAACTACCCAATACCCAATACCTTTCGAATTCAGGCATATTTATAAATTCGAGAGTGTGGGTTTTCGGATATTTTCACCAGTCTGGCGTCACTGCGAGTGAGTCGCTCCTGTTTGGCAGAGGGATTAAAGGGTTTGATCCGGTTGAACTCTGGCAATGGCTGGCCTTTTTCGAGCTGGACAAAAACAGGGAGTGGGGTATTGATCTGGCCAGGATAGCGCTTGCGAAGCTCTTTATCCGCCTTTCTCAGCTGTTCAATCTCTTTGGCCCAGGTCAGATTGGCACGGAGGTGAGGGCTCAGAACTCTTTTGATAATGACGGTCTCGCTGGCGGGCATCGCTTCAAGCATCTCAATGTCTGTCTGAATGGCACTGGAAGTCAGGTATTTTTTGCGTAGATGGTCAATTGCTTCATTTGCGGAAAGCTTAACAGAGCCGCTATGGTGGGCTGCCCAGCTGAAGCCAATGCGACGGGGTGGTGTCTCAAAGAGTTTCAGTTGACGATAACTCTGGACGAAATGGATGTGGGCAAACTGCAGGCCGCCCAGCATCTTCTCCCTGATCTCGTCCGATGTTTCTTCAATGGCTTCAATACTGTCTCCATACAGCTTCCTGAACTCGGTCATGGCCTGTTTGAAGTTTTCCCGGGCTTCATTAAGCCTTATACCTGTCTGCAAGGTGTCTCTGGCAATGCCCACGATTCCGGGCAGCCGGGCCGTTTCCTGTTTGTTTTGCTGATCGGTATAGATCAACCGGGTGCTGGTTTCAGCTGCCAGTGCGCGGTCATTCTTGTCCTCGTCCGGCAATTTCATGACCCAGACGGGCAGGAGCTGGTCATCATAGACCTGCTCACGAAATTGTCTGTTGACGGTTACCATATGAATCAGAGTGTCTCTGACGGCAATCCTGGCCGCCGTTTTCTGACTCATGGTGACAGCCTTTCTATCGTCCAGTTGGATGCTGTCCGTGTATAGAGGAAGCGATCATGCAAACGATTGGGTCGTCCCTGCCAGAACTCTATGGTGTCAGGGATGATTCGGTAGCCGCCCCAGAAATCCGGAAGAGGTACCTTGCCTTCTTTGAATTTTCTTTTCATTTCTTCGAGCTTCATCTCAAGCACTTTTCTGCCAGTGATGACCGAACTCTGTTGTGAAACCCAGGCTCCCAGCTGGCTGCCGTGGGGGCGGCTGGTGAAATATTTTAACGAGTCGGTTTTGGAAATTTTTTCGGCCCGGCCTCTGACAGTGACCTGTCTCTCCAGGGAAACCCAGGGAAACATAATCGCGACATTCGGATTGTCAGCAATGTCCCGGGCCTTGCGGCTGCTGTAGTTGGTAAAAAAGACAAAGCCCCCGGGGCTTACGTATTTCAGCAGGACGGTACGCAGGCTGGGTAAACCTTCTTTGGATGTTGTGGCCAGGCTCATGGCGTTGGGTTCGGTCAGCTGTGCTTCGACCGCTTGCTGAAACCACAGGTCAAACTGTTGGAATGGATCGGGGTCAAGAGAGTCCAGGTCCAGACCCGCCTGAGTGTAATTCTCTCGCAGATGGCTGATATCCATGTTCATACTTCGCTGATGCAGTGAGTTTATTGTATATGAACCGGGAAGGTCGTGAAACCGAAGTCGTCTGGCTGTATCCCATAACGTTTGGGCTGAACTCGTTCAACTGCGGTGCGTCCTGACTATAAGCTTATAAGCGACAGTGTGTATCTAATACCCTGTTCGCACATGCTTTTCTTTAGGGGAGTTACCTTTATTAAAGGGCATTGCTTTGTTTTTATTTGAACTTTTGGAGTATTTTTTGTTACGTAGGCTTTTCTTGGTTGAAAGTACTGTTTGTATTCGTATTAATACGATTTGTTGAGTTGGTCTCTATCAATGAAAATACCGTCTCTCAAGATATTAATAATAAGTGGGCGCAGATGTTTGAAGGTGAAAGAGATTCATCTCTGAGGGTTATATTCCCCGTCGCTTGCGGCGAACGACCCACAGAGCTTACTTCATGCTCTGCCCCTTCAGGCAGGGTAGTTGATTTGATTTAAGCCATTCCAGACTGAAATTAACGTCAATCATACTCAATATTTTTCCCTGCCTTTAAAAATGCCTTTCAGAAGGAAGGGGCTCTCAAGCCTCTGGTCAGAAAGGGCCAATCAACAACATAACCCTTGGTACACAGGCTGGTATTAATGAGTACAACGGCAACGGTGGCACCTTCTGCCAATGGCGGCAGGAAATCCATGATTGAGAGAATCGGGAAAAAGATTCCTGACCCGGTCATTATCTTTATCTGGCTATTTGGCCTGACTCTGGCGGCTTCTTTCTTGTTGGGAGGCCATAGCTTTGAAGTCATGGGCGCGGATGGTGGTCAGATCGTTCATTCTGTCAAAAACATGCTGACCACAGAAAACGTTCGCTGGATGTTCGAAAACGCCATTCTGGCGAACTGGCTGTCCTTTGGACACGGCGTTCTGGGTATCATCCTGATTGTTATGCTGGGTGTCGGTGTTGCAGAAGACTCTGGTCTGCTATCCACCCTGATCAAGAAAGCCGGTCTGAAAGTGAACGATAAATACTTGCCTGCTTTGCTGGTATTCATCGGTATCATGAGCAGTGTCGCCACCGATGCCGGCTATCTGGTTCTGATTCCACTGGCCGGTCTTTTGTATGCAGGTCTGGGCAAAAATCCTCTGATTGGAATGGCGGCTGCTTTTGCCGGTGTATCTGCAGGATTCAGTGCTAACCTGCTGCCTGCCACGCCGGTGGATGTCGTCGTGGGTGTGAACGCTCAGATTTTTGCTGAATCTCAGGGAGTGCCTTTCACTAATGCCGCGGGTGAGGCTTTGACGCCTGCTACTATGCATTATTTCTTTATCCTTGCATCGACGTTTATTCTGGCGATTGTGGGAGCCTGGGTGACTCACAAGTTTGTCACTCCCAAGCTGGAGAAAATGGATTACCAGATACCTGAAGATCTGGATATCACCAGTTTTGAAGTCACTGAGGCTGAAAACAAAGGTCTGAAAGCAGCGTTCTTTGGTCTGCTGGCTGCCATTGCCATTATGGTGGGGCTGGCAACGGGCCCGCTGGCTGAATACACCAATGAAGCGGGCAAAGTGGTCAATCCGTTCCTGAATAACATCATCCTTATGATTACCATGACGTTCCTGATTGTGGGTATTTGCTACGGTAAATCAACAGGTAAATTCAAGGGTATGCAGGATGTTGTCAGTGCCATGGTCAAGCAGATGAATACGGTCGGCTATGTACTGGTGTTGACCTTCTTCTGCTACAACTTCCTGGCTCTGTTGGGCTTTACCGGACTGGGTACTTACATTACCTACCTGGGAGCCAGTTTCCTTCAGTTCCTGGGACTGGATAACTTCCCGATTCTGTTGATCATTGGCTTCATTATTACTACCGCAGTCATCAACCTGTTTGTTGGTGGTCTGACAGCCAAGTGGATGCTGCTGGGTCCCATCTTCGTACCCATGTTGTACCAGGCAAACCCGGCCATGACCCCGGATCTGGTGGCTGCGGCATTCCGTGTTGCAGACTCTTCCACCAACATCGTGACACCCATGATGACTTATGCGGGTGTTATTCTGGCCTTCATGAGGAAGTACAAGCCTGATCTGACCGTTGGCGACATGATCGGAATCATGATGCCTTACTCTATTGCCTTTATCACCATCTGGACGGCTGCATTAATAGGGTTCTTTGCCCTCAATATTCCTTTGGGCTTCTGATTCGCTACAGAATAAAACCAGCTCTCAGTGCTGGTTTTATTCAACGTGATGAATCCATTTCGTTTTAATTTGTCTGGTAACTCTGTTCCAGAAAAGCCTTTCTTTCAGATAATGGCCTCAAGAGTTGCGATGAGATCTGCGGCAATGCTTCATAACTGATCCTGATCGCATCGAGTGGGGGCCGACCCACTTGACTATCCTTCTTCCCGAAGGTAGCTCTATAAGACGTGGCTGATTAATGCTCGAATCTTTAATCCTTTCTGTGTTACAAGTGTAATTAGATTGCGACTGCTACCTTTGTACTCTGGTTTAAAAAATCTTGACGAATAGAAAAATAAATACAAATACAGGCATTTTCTATATGAGTCTTTTAACGAGCATCTTTGCAAACAGTAAAAGGATGGTAAATTGGTTGTCTCAGTGCTTGATAATTGGCCCAGTCTGCAGAAAGTATTCAGTTGGGATCAAGGCCTTTAAAAGGTGTGGAAATTTTTATGCTACTAAAGCACATGTCTCTGATTGCCGGGGTGCTGGCAACGGTGCTGGTAAGTGGGTGTACAGTGACAGCTGAACGAGATGCAATGGAAAAAAGCCAGGTGGTGGTGAAAAGTCCGGCAGATGATCGTGACTACCGTTTTGTCGAGTTGGAGAACGGTCTCAAGGCCCTGCTGATCTCTGATCCGGATACGGATAAGGCCGCTGCGGCAGTGGATGTGAAAGTAGGTAGCTTTCAGGACCCGGACAATCGTCTGGGCCTGGCTCATTTTCTTGAACATATGTTATTTCTGGGCAATGAAAAGTACCCGGAAACAGACGGTTATTTTGAATACATCCGCGCGAATGGCGGCTCTGCCAATGCCTATACGGCGGATACCCGAACCAACTATTTCTTCGACATTAACAGTGACAAACTGAGACCTGCGCTGGATCAGCTGGCACAGTTTTTCGTCTCGCCAACGCTGGATCCGACTTATGTTGATCGTGAGCGTAATGCGGTGGACTCTGAATATAAGCTTCATGCCAATGAGGATGGCTGGCGCTTGATGACAGCTCAGAATGCGACGTCGAATCCGGCGCACCCTCGCAGTCGCTTCAATATTGGCAGCCTGGAAACCCTTTCCAATGAAGACGGTAAATCTCTCTGGGAAGATCTGAAGACGTTCTACGATAGCTACTATGTCGCTGAGAATATCGGTGTTGTTATCTATGGCAAAGAATCAACGGATGTTCTGGAAAAATGGTTACGGGAGTCATTTGCAGGAGTACCTGAAGGTCAGTCGCCAGACACTCATATTGGCCTGGTTCCCTATACACCTGAGCAGCTGGGCGTTCGTATTCACCTGGTGCCTCTGAAAGACATCCGGGCGCTTTCTTTGAGCTTCCCAATGCCGAGCCAACATGAAAATTATCGCAAGAAGCCTTTGGGCTATTTGGCGAGAATACTGGGTTATGAAGGCGAGGGCAGTCTGCACAGTTATCTGAAAGAGCGTGGTCTGATTGAATCTCTGGCCTCCTATTCCAGCCATGTACCGGGGGAATACAGTGAATTCACGGTGCGTATGGAGCTGACCCCAAAAGGTCTGGAGCAGGTAGACGAGATGACTGCCAAGGTGTTTGATTATCTGGACCTGGTTCGCAAAGAGGGTCTGGAGTCCCGGATATATGAAGAAGCTCGCCAGCTGGCTGATCTGGGCTTTCGTTACCAGGAAGATGCTAATCCGCAGCAGACCGCATCCGGACTGGCTACTCGTATTCACGATATCCCGGCTCAGGATATTCTGCGGGCCAGTTATCTGTACGAGGACTTTGATCGCAAGCTGATCAGTGATCTGCTGGATCAAATGAAGCCTTCGAACATGAGACAGGTTGTTATTGCCAGAGACCTTGACACAGATCAGGTCGAGCCCTATTTCAAGACTCATTACAGCATTGAGCCTTTGGCAGATACTCTGGTGAAGCGGCTTTTATCGCCTCAGGTTCATGCAGAAATGACCATTCCCGAGCCGAACGGCTTCATTGCCAGGGATTTGAAACTGCGAGCAAGCAGTTCGGATGATGCACCCGGGGTACTACTGGAAGAACCCGGCTTTAAAGTCTGGAGTATGACAGACAGCAGCTTTGAAGTGCCCAAAGCCAATGTTCGCATCAAAATATCTTCAGAGAAGGCTTCCGGAACGGAATACGATCTCGTAGAAATGCAACTCTACAGTATCCTTTTGAGGCGTAGCCTGAATGAGTACGGCTATCCAGCCAAAGAAGCGGGGCTGAACTACGGTGTATCATCCGGTCGGGAAGGACTGACCATTGCCCTGTCCGGGTATCAGGATAAGCAGGCACTTCTGCTCGACGACATTCTCAAGGCCATCAAACAGTTCAACCCCGATCAGGCCGGATTTGATCAAGAGAAGGCACTGCTCATCAGAAGGCTAAAAAACAAACAGTTTCAGCCTCCCTATAAACTGGGTATGGATCGTTTAAGTCAGGAGCTTTATCCCCACTATCGTGATGATCAGACTCTGCTGGCGACAGCGGAAAAGGTCACCCTGAGTGATGTTAAACAGTTTGCCAGTGACTTCTACCGGTCGATTTATATCCAAATGCTGGTTCACGGTAATCTCAGTTCTCAAGAGAGCATGAAGCTGGCCGAACAGGTCGAAAAAGCTTTGCTGACGAACGATAACCGTGGCAGTCAGTTCTGGCAGCCACTCAATCTGCTGAAGGACAGGAAGCGTACCATTAAGGCTGACTTTAACCATAATGACTCTCTGTACGTCAGTTACTACCAGCGTCCTGGCACAGATGATAGAGATCGCGCTGTCTACTCCCTTCTGGGCAGACTCTTGGCGACCCCCTTCTTCAATCAGTTGAGGACTGAGCAGCAGCTGGGTTACATCGTCTTTGCCGGTCCCCGTCCTGTTGAACGTCATCCCGGCCTGATCTTTGTGGTGCAGTCGCCCGTGCTTGGGCCAGAGGGTATAGAGGATAAGGTAGAGGCATTTCTGCTGGGCCAGAAAGAGAGGATGAAATCCCTGACCGATGAAGAGTTGGAGCAGTATCGTCAGGGCTTGCTGGGTGATCTTCTGAAAAAAGATGCCAATCTGGATGAGCGCAGCTCCCGTTTCTGGCAGTCTCTGGACGGTCAGGAAGCCGACTTTGATTTCCAGAAGTCGATTGCTGAAGAGGTGAAAACGGTCTCCGTCAAAGAGATTCAGCAGGCGCTGGATACCATTCTTGAAGACAAGGGAAGATTGATCGTTGAGTCGATTGGCAAGGCTCAGACGGCTAATAAAAACTGAGTTTTCTTATTCAGGCCAGGCTATTTGTCTGGCTTGGATTTATTCAAAAAAAATAATTGGATGTAGACTGTCCTGACGAATTAGATTGCATTTCATGTGCTGACCAGACAGCGGCACAGAAAGTTGTGGAGAGAATACATAAGGCCGTTTTGAGTCTTATCTTTACTCCCTTCCCACTTTTAAAATCTCCTGTTTTTTTCTCCCTGAATGGAATGTCTCCCTGAAAGAAAAACACAATTTTCCTGAACTTTGCTATTAGTTAGATACATCCTGAAACTAACGGATAGCGTTCATTAATGGAAACCTTGTTGCAGCAGATGACAGGGGGGCAATCACCCCGGCGAGGGGTGTTGATCTGGCTGAGTTTGCTATGTGTTGTTGTGATTGCTGCTGGTTGCACGGGACGTCTGCCAGCAGGCATGGTTGGACTGATTCCTTTTCTTATGGCACTGGGCGGTGTGCTGAACGCCCTTGGCGAGCATCTGGACTGGGTTCGCAACTATTTGGGCGGAGGGCCGATTGTGGTCATTTTTGGCTCCAGCCTATTGGTAGCGACAGGGGGCATTCCAACCGAACTCTTTACCAGAATCGCTGATTTCGTCAGAAATCAGGGTTTTCTCGCTTTGTTTATATCAGGCCTTATTACAGGCAGTTTGTTTGGAATGGACAGGCGGCTGCTGCTGCGTTCAGCACTCTGGTATTTGCCGGTGGTTGTCGGTGGTGTTCTTGGTGCCATTACGCTGGCAGGGCTCGCGGGTATGCTCATTGGCACTGGTTTTGTTGAAGCTGTTTTCTATGTTGGTCTGCCCATCATGGGGGGCGGAATGGGGGCAGGAGCCGTACCGCTGGCGGAGATCTTTGCCAACATTTCAGGCTCCGACGCCGCAACCGTTTTGTCAAAAATGGTCCCGGCCGTTGTACTGGGTAATCTGGTTGCCATTATTGCAGCTGGAATGCTTGAAAAGCTGGGCAAAATCAAGCCCGGATTAACAGGTAATGGCAAACTGATGAAAAGCCAGAAGGCTGTCCGCCATGAAGAGAGAGTCGAGCGTATTCCGGATCTGGCAAAGATGGGAACCGGACTGTTTGTTGCAACCAGTTTCTATGTTGTGGGCTATCTGCTCAGTCACTTCATTTCTTTGCACCCTTACGCCTTGATGATTTTCTTTGTTGGCCTTGTCAAAGCCCTGGGAATATTACCTTCCCGCTTTGAAGAAGGGGCGGCTCTATGGGGTGATTTTATGGTGATGTCTCTGACGCCGGCTTTACTGGCCTGCATAGGAATAGGCTTTACGGACCTGCATCAGGTTGCACAAATGATCTCCCTCCAGTATTTCATTCTGGTGGTGACTACTGTGATGGGTGCGGTACTGGGGGCGGGCCTGACAGGAAAAATCCTCGGTTTTTATCCCATAGAGGCCTCCGTAACAGCTGGTCTTTGTATGGCCAATATGGGGGGAACCGGAGATGTGGCGGTGTTATCAGCCAGTCGTCGTATGTATCTCATGCCCTATGCTCAGATTTCTTCGAGAATAGGGGGGTCTTTTATTTTGCTATTGGCGACTGCGCTGCTGGGTCTGATGTAGATCAGGTTCAGGCAGTATTGTGATCATTATCCGGGTTTGAAAAGCCCGCGATGGTCTCATATAGTGGATCACTGAGAGAACTGCCTGTCCAGTGACCCCGGGCAAGCATAGGATAACGATTGACCGGTTTATCGCCGGTCATGGCAGGAGAAGAAGAAATGACCGAAAAGGTCCTGTTTGACAGGCTTGATACAGCTTCCGGGCATCAGGTCGGTGTTATTACACTCAATGCTGAACGCAGTCTTAACGCTCTTGACAAGGGCATGTTAGACAGTCTTTACGAACGATTAAATGAATGGCAGGAAGACAGCAAGATCGTCTGTATTTTTCTTCAGGCTGCTGGGGAAAAAGCCTTTTGTGCCGGAGGGGATGTCCGTTCTCTAAGCCAAAGTGTCATTGATGGGGATACCAGTGCCCCGGCTCAGTTTTTTGAAAAAGAATATCGTCTTGACTACCTGATTCATACCTACCGCAAACCGGTGATCTGCTGGGGTAACGGGGTGATTATGGGGGGGGGCTTTGGCCTGATGGCGGGAGCAGACTTCCGGGTCGTGACCGACACTTCTGTCATGGCCATGCCAGAAATTACTATAGGGCTTTATCCGGACGTCGGTGGTTCATGGATTCTGAATCGCTTGCCCGCCAAAATAGGTCTGTTTATGGCCTTGACCGGATGTCGTTTAAACCCTGCAGACGCCATGTATCTGGGACTGGCTAACCGATTTATTGATCATGCCTTTAGAAAAAAAGTTCTGGAATCACTTCAGGCAGCTGACTGGTCTGAAGATCATTATCAGGTGGCCTCTGACGTCGTTCAGTATTATGCGGATAACAGTGCTGGCTGGTTGCCTTATTCTAAAATCAGGGAACATCGCGATCTGATTGCCCGTATGATGGGCAAGTCAAACCTTTCGGCAATCATTGCCGATTTGAAAGCGCTGGAAACGGAAGACAGCTGGCTTGAGCAGGCACGAAATATAGCTCTGACCGGCTCGGCTCTATCAGCTGTGATTGCCTATGAGCAACTGAAGAGGAGTCGCTATGACTCTTTGAAAGAAGTCTTTCAGAGTGAGCTGGTACTCTCTATCAACTGTGTGCTGAAAGGTGATTTGCAGGAAGGCGTCAGGGCACTGCTGGTGGACAAGGATAATCAGCCGCAATGGACTTATTCGGTGATTGAAGAGGTGACTCAGGAAAAAGTAGCAGATATGTTTGCCCCCCCCTGGGGAGAGTCAGCCAACCCACTGTCTAATCTCTGATGTGAGCCGATAGCTGGCTCAAAGCGAGTTGAGCCATAAGCTGAAGCTCGCTCCTTCAGGGTGAGTCGTTCGCATAAAATGTGATCCGGATACTCACCCGGATGCGTAGGAGGTAAAACTCATCAAGTTGAGGCTTTTATGAAAATATTGGTTGCTGGTGGCAGCGGCGGAATCGGCCGGTCTTTCGTCGAAGAGATCGTACGTGTAATGCCACAAGCGGAAGTGCATGCTACTTTTTTCAGAGGCTCTCCAGGTTTCGAAAACGCCCCGGAAGATAAACACCTCGAAAACTCCGTTTTATGGCGCAAGGCAGATCTTACCGATGCGGAATCTGTAGAACAACTTGCCAATAGCGTTGGGCCAATTGACTGGATTATTAATGCCGTGGGGATGTTGCATACATCGACTCAGATGCCTGAAAAATCGATTACTCAGGTAGATGCAGATTTTTTTCACAAGACAATGGCGGTCAATGTTCTATCCACTCTCTTTTTAGCGCGTTATTTCCTGAATAATTTTAAGGGCAGTGATTGCCCCCGATTTGTTGCACTGTCTGCAAGAGTGGGCAGTATTGAAGATAACCAGTTGGGTGGCTGGTACAGTTACAGGGCATCGAAAGCGGCTCTTAATATGGTGTTGAAAACATTCAGTCATGAGTGGCGAAGGAAAAAGCCTGATGGTTGTGTTGTGGCCATGCATCCGGGCACGGTTGATACTCAGCTTACCGAGCCATTTAAAAAAAATGTTCCACCTGAAAAACTCTTCTCTTCAAATCACTCAGTCCATCAGATGTTGGAAGTTATTCGTCGTCTAAGTTCTGGGCAGAGTGGTCAGTTCCTGGCTTACGATGGCTCTTCGATTCCATGGTAGTTGTTCGAAAATTTGATACTTTGTGATCATACCCTGAGCAATAATCCGGCCCCTCCCGGAAAGCCCGGGGCATAAATGACAAAGCTACTTCACAATTGACATTGAAAGATGGGCATGGAAATTTTCAAAGCCCGCTATGGAAAATTTCTGCCAAAGCAGGCTTTGAAGGTTGATAGCGTCAGGTGAGCATAGACAAGACAACTTCTGCAACAGCTTCTGAAGAGGCAGGATTTTGTCCGGTTACCAACAAACCATCGGTGATACAGTAGGGTGACCAGTCATCTCCCTGACTGTATTCAGCCCCTTTATTTTTGAGTTCATCTTCCAGAAGAAAGGGCACGACATCGGTTAACCCGACAGCGGCTTCTTCGCTGTTGCTGAAACCAGTGACTCGCTTGCCACTGACCAGCGGTGTATTGTCTCCTTTCACAGCATTCAGCAAGACGGCTGGTGCATGGCATACGGCAGAGACTGGTTTCCCTTGTTTGGCAAATGTCTCTATCAGGGCGACGGAGTGCTTGTCATGGGCCAGATCCCATAAAGGACCATGTCCACCCGGATAAAAGACGGCATCATAGTCGTCTGCAGAGACTTCAGACAACTTGACGGTATTCGACAGTTTATCTTGCAGGGCACTGTCAGAATCAAACCTCTTGGTGGCAACCGTCTGAAAGTCTGGCAGGGCACTTTTGGGATCAACAGGCGGTTGTCCTCCCGCAGGGGAAGCCAGAGTTATCTCAGCATTGTGATCCGCAAACACGTAGTAGGGCGCTGCGAACTCCTCGATCCAGAAACCGGTTTTCTCTCCCGTGTCTCCCAGCTTGTCATGGGAGGTCAGGACGAATAGCACCTTCATAAGTTCATCTCCATATGGTCAGGCGGCATGCCTGAGAATTTGGCTGGCTACTTCAGGAGTAATGTTCTGTTTTTCTCCCAACGCAGTCATTTTATGCCGTTTCAGCTGATCAACAAGGTCGGCGATGGCGCTTTCTTCGATGCCATAATCGGACAAACGAGTTCCAATGCCCATCTGTTCAAAGAAATCACGGGTTTTGTCGATGGCTGCATCCATCCTCTCCTGGTCGCTGCCCTCCTTAATGCCCCAGATCCTGTCGGCATACTGAAGCAGCTTGGACGCTTTCTCTTCTCTCATGACATGCATGACAGAGGGAAGCACGATCGCCAGTGTCCGGGCGTGATCCACTCCAAACAGGGCGGTGATCTCATGGCCAATCATATGAGTAGACCAGTCATGGGGCACACCCATGCCAATCAGACCATTCAGGGCCTGGTTTGCAGTCCACATGATCGTGGCTCTTGATTCATAATCCTGCGGTTGTTTGAGAACCACCGGGCCCTGCTCAATCAGGGTTGACAGTAAACCTTCGGCATAGCGATCCTGAACAGGTGCATTCTCACGGGTGGTGAGATACTGCTCCATTACATGAACAAAGGCGTCTACTACACCGTTAGCGGTCTGGCTTTGGGGAAGGCTATAAGTGGTTTCCGGATCCAGCACCGCAAATTGTGGATAGACTTCGGGACTGCTAAAGGCCAGCTTGTCATTCGTGGCTCTGCGGGTAATGACAGACCCGGAGTTGCTTTCCGAGCCTGTGGCTGGAAGGGTAAGAACATTGCCTGCAGGAATGGCCTGGTGGATCCTGGCTTTGTCACTGAGAATGGTCCACGGGTCGCCTTCAAATGGAATAGCGGCGGCAATAAATTTTGTGCCGTCAATCACTGAGCCACCGCCTACCGCCAGCAAGAAATCAATGTTTTCCTGTTTTGCCAGAGCGACTGCTTCCATCAGTGTTTCAAAAGAAGGGTTTGGTTCAATGCCACCAAACTCGGTAATGGATGGGTGGTCTTTCAGGGCTTCCCTGACTTGATCAAGAGTGCCGTTCTTTTTAATGCTACCACCACCATAGGTGATCAGGATTCTGGCATTGCGCGGGATTTCATCAGTAATACGGGCGATCATGCCTTTGCCAAAATGAATGCGCGTTGGGTTGTGAAACGAAAAGTTTTTCATAAATGATCCTGATTCTAATTAACTGAGTTTAACGAGCATTTTGCCGGTATTAATGCCAGAGAAGAGGCCCAGGAAAGCCTCGGGGGCCTGCTCGATACCTTCAAAAACCGTCTCTTTCCAGGAGATCTTGCTTTCCTGTATCCAATGGCTCATTTGTTGAACAAATTCGGGGTAGTGGTCCCAGTGCTCAAACACAATAAAACCCTGCATTTTTAATTTTTTCACAATCATCTGTGACAGGTTAGCCGGTCCGGGAACAGGAGAGGTTGAGTTATACTGATCAATCATGCCACACACAGCTATGCGACCATGATCGTTCATGAGGTCGAGAGCGGCTTCAAGGTGCGGGCCGCCAACATTTTCAAAATAGACATCAATACCTTCAGGGCAGGCTTCGGCAATGGCATTGGCTAAATTGGGGGCGGCCTTGTAATTGACGACAGCATCTATTTTCAATTCTTCCTTCAGGTAGCGTGCTTTTTCATCGGAGCCAACACTGCCGGCAACATAGCAACCTTTAAGCTTTGCAATCTGGCAGACTGTGGACCCCACAGCGCCGGATGCAGCAGAAACAAAAACACGATCACCTTCCTTCAGTTCAGCAATTTGTGTTAACCCCGTCCAGGCTGTCATACCTGGCATACCCAGAATTCCGAGGAAGGCCTGATCGTCAACCTGTGTCTTGGGTAATAGCTGAAGGTCTTGACCCTCAGAAATGAAGTACTCTCGCCAGCCATTCATGCTGGACACTTTACTGCCTTTGGGCAGGGATGGGTTTCTTGACTCTACGACTTCTCCGATGGCTGCGCCTTCAAGAGGGGCATCCAAAGCAAAAGGAGGTATGTAGCTTTTACGATCGATCATGCGTCCACGCATGTAGGGATCCACTGACATCCAAAGATTTTTAACCAGAATTTCACCTTCTTTCAGCTCTGCAACTGGCTGAGAGACCAGCTTGAAGCAGCTGCTGTCAGGCAAACCCTCGGGGCGTCTGACAAGGTGAATCTCGTGACTTTTCTCTATAAACATGAACCGAAATCCTGAAACGATAGTTAAGAGGTAATTTATCGTTGTAATCAATATGACTCCAATGCATCATCGTTATAGTAGTCATGATTGTGAGTAATGATTTTGCCTGTTGATAATCTGTCGTCTTCTGACTTAAATCTGCTGCCGGTCTTGCAAGTTCTCTTGGAGGAGCGCAGTGTGACCCGTGCTGCCGGTCGATTAAATCTGACTCAGCCTGCCATCAGCCGCAGTCTGGCCAGACTCCGGGTACTTTTTGATGATCCTCTATTCACTCGAACTCCCCAGGGGCTGGCGCCCACTCCACGGGCTGAGGATATCGCTCTGGGTTTGCAGAAATCATTGCAAGATATCAGCCAGTTAATTGAACCTCCCCGTTTCATAGCAGCAGAGTCTGAACATAGCTTTCGATTGGCGTCTTCAGATTACGGGGCCCATGTGTTATTGCCTGAAGTCATAAAGAGGTTGAGTCGGGAGGCTCCGGGAATTTCGCTGGAAATTGTGCCCTGGCGCTCGCATTTGCTCCATGAACTGGATCAGCAGAATGTCGATCTGGCAACCTGCTCTATCACCGACGCACCCGCAATGATTCATGGGCGAGGAATAGGTCAGGACAAGTTTGTCTGTGTTGTCAGAGATTCTCACCCTCTGGTGGAGCAGGGTATGGATATTGAGCGCTATGCCAGTCATTCCCATGCATTGATCACCATGGGAGGAGAGCGAAAGGGAGCTGTCGACTATTTGTTGGAAGAGCGGGGATTGTCCCGGCGAATTGCCCTGAGGGTACCGCATTTTATTGCGGCACTGGCTCTGGTTGCCAATACCGATTATATATTGACAGCGCCTTATGGTTTGGTGGGAAGCTGCGCTCATCACTATGGGCTGGCAATACTGCCTTTTCCCATGGAGCAAAAGCCTTTTACCTACTCAATCATATGGCATGAGAGGTATATGAAAGAGCCTGCTCATATCTGGTTCAGGCAGCTGGTCTATGAAGAGCTGACCCAAAAGATCAATCGGCTTCATCTCGAGTGCAAGGTTTGAACACATTGTGATTGATTAAGCGCATGTGAGCATAAAAATTTCGTTTCTTTGTTAATTTTCTGTCACTATGTGAAGTGCTTGGAACAAACAGGGAGTGTTTGAAATGAAAGCTAACGGATTGGCACTTTTGCTGATTTTATTTCCTTTGCCTCTGATGGCTGAACAGGTGGCAGATAATCAACGCTGCTCATCAGGTCTGGCCATCTATATCGCAGGAGAGTATGCCAAAGCATTTGAGGTGCTCAAAGCTGAGGCTGACAAGGGGCTGGACTGTGCACAGCACTGGGTGGCCAGAATGTACCAGATGGGTCATGGAATCCCCATGAACAGAGAGCTTTCTAAAGCCTATTATGAACTGGCTGCCCGTCAGGGGTTTGAGCAGTCCATCATGCAGCTTGAGTTGTTGAAGAACGATTGAGATGACCAGAATAAAAAAAGCCCCTGACCACTTTTATGCTGATCAGGGGCTTTTTTAATGGCCGGGAATGAAGGGTGAGTACGTCCAACCAAGCGTAAACTTTTGTCTGCTGTCATTTTTAGGAAGGGCTAACGTTTTTGAAAGGCACTAAAATAAACGGGGGATAAATTAAACATCTTCAAATTTAAGGTCTATTGTTATGCCTCATCAATAAAGCCTGTAGGCAAATCCAATTATGAAAACGGCAAGACTTCTCACTATGACTCATCTGTTTTTCTTATTCATAGTATCTGTCGTTTTGCCGTTTGATGCCTACAGTGCTGCTTATGCCAATCTATTGAGCTGGACTGGTTGGTTGAGTTCCTCCAAAGCCATTGAAAAAAGGACAGCGGTATCGGAAGGGATTAGCAAGCTGTCGTTTATAGGTAGCGGTCCGCCTCTCCTTCTTGCTTATGGTGGCAAGACGGTTGACGAGAACATCAAGACAGTTTCTGAACTAGAGGACAATCAGCTTTATATCGTCCTGAATAGCCAGCCGGGCGACCTGTTTAATTTTTGTTTCAGAACTCCTCCCGCATTTTCGTCGGGAACTTTGCCCTACCCACCGGTCATTACAAAGCCTTTGACGGGCCAGAGTATGCCTCATATGCAAAACGGGGGAGTAAGACTGATCGCATTGGCACCAGACAGTGATCGCTGGCAGCATGAGTACCTGGCCAGATGGCGTTTACCGCCAGGTAATCAGTCCTTGGTTCTGTCCATTGAAGACAATGAGAGTGGATGGGTTTTAGAGCCAGAATGTAGCGGTATTGTTTCAGAAAGCACTGGTTCACCGTCGTCTTTGGATAGCAGTGTTCACGACGGTCATAATTTCGGTGACAAAAAAAAATCATCTGTCGATATTATTTTCCGTAACACAGAGACTCTAAAAAATGAGCCTGACCATCCTGAAGACAAAAGCCGTTTAAGTGGAGCTTTGGCTATACCCGTAGCTTCTGATAGTGCCGATAACCATGAGTCATTCACAAGCTCTGGTGGTGGCGGTTTTGGTGGTGGGAATGATTTTGACGATTTATTCAAGAAAAGGCCGGGAAACGGGATGGCCCCACTTTACTATTTTGAATGGATGAGTGAACTGGTCAGCAGTATGGTCCTGATGCCTGACAATGACGGCCAGACCGTTAAAAAACGGATCTGGGATAGCCGGATTGTGCTCAAAATTAAACAGGGTTGGAATGAGCAGACGATCATTATTTCGCAGGCACTGTGGGACAGGATAAGCAGGGCAAATCTTGAACGGAGTTCAGAACTGTTTCTGGCATTGTCCAGAAGCCCCGATGATCCGGAAGCTGCATTTAATCATTACCTGGACAGTAACCGGGCACAACCATTACAAACAGAAGACTACAGTCGTTATGCACAGCAAGGTTTCATTTTAAGTCCTGAACAATTACGCAGTGTGTCCGTTTTTCCGGGCTATTGCCCCACTGGGACCGGTTGCTCTGGAGGAACCAGTCAGGTTGAAAAGGAAATGGCCGGCCTTGGTATGCAACCACCCACCTATACCCAATCTCAAAGAGACTATGGTCGGCACAATCAAGGCAGCCGTGGAGGAAGGAATAGTGGGGGAGACGATGGGTCGGGTGGGTCTCCAAACGCTGGGTTATGCCAAAAGTGTAGGAAACCTGTACTCGCCTTCAATAAATGCCGTGAATGCCTGAATCGTGAATCTGATCTGGTCGAGCTGGAAGCGACTGAAGAACCGCTTGCTGCGATAAGACGAGATAAAGAAATGCCGGTGTCTGAAGCAAAGGATTTTAATACTTCAGCAATCCATGTATTTCGATGGTTCCAAAGTTTGAGATTCAATGAAAAAAAGAGAGGGGGTTATTTTCGCACTAATGATTTCTGTAATTTGCCAGAGCTTTATAACCTCTTATCTCATGGCCTTGCTTCAGACAAAAATAATCTAAGTAAATTCCATTCGAAATGGGTTGAATTTACAAAAGGAAATTTAGAACTTTACCACCTTATTTCAGAAGTCGGTGAACTGGCAAAATCCCAGGGGGGCGATGATTATGTTGAGGTGACGAGAATTATTAAATCGCTTGCTTTATACAGTAATATATATGAGAGCGAGGTTGCATTAAAACTATTCAGAAATGAATTACTGCACTACTTAAAGAGTAATGATCTCTTGGTGTCAGATGACTGGGATCAGGTTTATTATTCAGGGTTAACCCAACAAAAGAAAGCAAGCCTAATTAATTTTATTTATCAGGTGTTTAAAATAACTGGTCGTTCTCTACAAGAAGAAATTGTCCCATCGGAATATAAAACAATAGTGATGTTTAATAGATTAGCCAGAGATATTTATGCTGAGTATAACTTTGGTCTGCCGGATATTAACGATCAGGGGGAGGGATACACTATTATGTGGGGCTATCCGGACCATATTCAATATTCTTTTATTACCCGATCTAACATGAATAGATTACGTGAGGGTCGAAGTCATCAAGCACTTCAAAAACTGGCATTAGATATTTCTGGCGATGAATCATCAGGAGCTGAAAATGTTAGGGCAATGTTTACCGCTTTGGTTATTATAAGATCAATGTTTGCGGAACGTTTAAGAAAAGTGTTCCCGGAACACGCTTTTTTACTAAAAGATGTTCCTCGTGTGCAACTTGAGTTTTTAAGAACTTTTACCCTTAAAGCCAGAGAACAACTTGTTGAGGTACTAAAACTTACTCGGCCAGAAAAAAAAGACGAATTCGTACGTAATATGTTTTTGGTCTTTGGTATGGTTCCTGAAGAACTGTCCCAGGAGTGGAGCCCTCTATTTGTTCCTTCAGAGCAAGCTGCTGCTCACAAGGAAGATGTACAAAATGTCAGTCTTCACGCTGACGTGAACGGTTCAGGAGGGGGCTGGCAGGTGGTCGGCGATTCAAGAGCACTGAAAAGCAAAAAGAAAAAGCGTTCAGGTTCCACAGGCAGGTCTGTTGCCGGGTATCCACCCTGCGCTGCCCGCTATCGTGATAACTCTCGTCCGGATACAGTTCAGGGGCAGCAGGCTAAAGTCGACATAGGACAGCAGTTCCGACGTCGGCAGTCCTCAACACGGGCCAGTTTGCAGCTGAATGATTCTACCAGAGGTAATGATTTTGGCGGTGTTCAGTTAAATCCTGCACCAGGAAAAAAAGTAAAGCTGACACCTTTGGCGGTCAGGCCCCGGTACGATACTCCGCTGATAGATATTGGTGCCAATCTGGTAGGTAACAACAGATTTCATAACTTAAGTGGAGTTCTGGCTGATGCTGTCCGTTCGGGGGTCGGCACCGTCATTATAACCGGTACTTCTATCCCAATATCTGGACAGGTTCAGGATGAGGTAATGAAATGGGTGGAATCCTCTCCTGTGTCAGACAGAGTAACTGGTCAGGCAACAGCTATTGACGTTTCCTCTGACGCCTCCCGATGTTCTTTATACTATACGGTGGGTTGCCATCCTCACAAGGCCAAAGACTTTTTAAAAGACGGTGGTATCCCGGCGATAAAAGAAATACTTGAGAAAGATCACAGTCGCTGCGTCGCAGTGGGTGAGTGCGGGTTGGATTACGACCGTAACTTCTCAGATGAGAGAGATCAAAGAGAGGCTTTCCGGCAGCAGCTGGCACTGGCTGTGGAAATGAAAAAACCGTTGTTCTTGCATGAGCGTGATGCCCATGACGATTTCAAGGAAATTCTGGAGGGTTATATTGGGCAGCTGCCTGCAAAAAACATGGCCTGCGTTCACTGTTTTACCGGCAATGGCGAGGCTCTTCAAGATTACATCGATATGGGGTGCTCCATTGGAATTACCGGATGGATTGCTGGTAACAATAACAGAGATCTGGTGGAAGCATTGAGTACTGTTGGATGGGATGTTCTGCGGGACCGTCTGATGATTGAGACGGATGCACCATTTTTACGCCCCTTTCAGGTGATGTCCCGAAAAGATAATCCTAAGACGGATAATAAAAAAAGAGTTGATAATGTCCCTGCTAATCTGCCCTATGTGGTCCATGCACTGAGCGAAGTGCTGGGTGTAGATGCAGAAGAGATTGCTGCTGCAAGCACCCGTAATGCCAGGAAGATATTCTCCCTATTTGACGTTGATTGAACTTTTTTTATTGTTTTCGACGACTCCCGGGATCTCTGTTTTCCGAGCGACTGTGTTGGAAAGTCAAATTCCGTCTGAGGGTAATGTATAGGCTCAAAGTATCTTGAAAAGCTTTGTAGATGCCGGGTCTTCACTTAAGGCAGGCTAATAGCGATGTCAGAAGCAGAAATGCTGTAAATGATGGAAACCCGCCAACTAATCAGCGGGGCTCTGGACGCTCTGACAATAAATGGCGGTGGGTCAGAGATTCGAACTCTGGGAAGGCTACTAACCTTCGCCGGTTTTCAAGACCGGTGCTTTCAACCGCTCAGCCAACCCACCTAAAGAGGTTTGAAAGTGCAGCAACGAACATGGCAACAACCCGATTTTTACCAGCTGAACCCCGAGGATGTTACTGCACTTTGAGAAGTGGCGGAGGGACAGGGATTCGAACCCTGGGTGGGCTATTAACCCACGCCGGTTTTCAAGACCGGTGCTTTCAACCGCTCAGCCATCCCTCCGCAGCAACGGGATTGAATATTACCTGAAAACGATCAACTGTCAAACCCTTGAAAACCAAAGAATATCTCCTGATTGGAAAAATCTTTACGGCATGGCACCGGAAAAAAGTTACGGCTGTTACGGTTTTGTAATGCCTGCGGGGTACTGTGGGCATCCTGTAAAAAGAGAATCTCGATATAGCCGGTGTGTTCAGCTCTGGTATACTCCCTATATAAGCCCCAATGCGAGGAATAAAAAATGGAACGCAAATCCACCGTTTTAGCGTCAAGGCCGACACAGGTTGGCAGCGGCATTGAAATCAATAGTGTTTTGCGCAACACCTACCTGTTGCTAGGTATGACACTGCTGTTCAGTGCTTTTACTGCGGGTGTGGCTATGGCACTGGAAATCAGTCGTATCACTGCCCTGGTGCTCAGCTTGGTAGGTTTTGGTCTGATTTTTGTTGTCAATAAAACCGCTGACTCAGGCAAAGGTCTGGTGGCTGTTTTTGCTTTCACCGGCGTTCTGGGTGCTGCCCTTGGGCCTATGCTGAACTTCTATCTGGCGCTGCCTAATGGTCCTTCTCTGGTGATGCAGGCGCTGGGCGGAACAGCCGTTGTGTTCTTTGCCCTCTCAGCCTACGTGCTGGTTACCCGCAAGGACTTCTCATTTATGGGAGGCTTCCTGATGGTGGGCCTGATTGTGGCCGTGATTGCCAGTATCGCCCTGATCTTCTTCCAGATCCCGGCGGCATCCATGGCTCTGTCTGCTGCTATTGTGCTGTTGATGTCCGGCTTCATCCTGTTTGACACCAGCCGTATCATCCACGGCGGCGAAACCAACTACATCCGCGCTACCGTCTCTCTCTACCTGAATATCTACAACCTGTTTACTGCTCTGCTCTCTCTGCTGGGCATGTCTGACGACTAAGTATTCAGTAATTTATGAAAATACCTCGGTATTCCCGGGGTATTTTTTTTGCACCAGTGACGGTTATAGAAACTTTTTGTAGACGGGAGTCTGTGAATGAAATATGCACTGGCTGTCTACGGTGCTTCCGGTACCGGGCAGTCTTCTCTGACAGCACTTTCTTTTGCCAGGGCCTTGCTGGCTGCGGGCCATGAGATCATTCGAGTCTTTTTTTATCAGGATGGAGTGCACAATGCTTCCAGCCTGGTTTCACCGCCACAGGATGAGGTGAATCTGCCGGAGCAATGGCAAAAGCTGATCACAGAGCAGGGTATTGATGCGGTAGTCTGCATCGCAGCGGCTCTTCGCAGAGGTGTGGTGAATACTGAAGAAGCTGAAAGATATGAACTGCCAGCCAGCAATTTCAGGGAGGGGTATGAACTCTCGGGATTAGGTCAGTTACTCGAAGCGACCGTTGAAGCTGATCGTCTGGTGACTTTTGGAGACTGAGCATGAGTCAATCTATTTGCATTATTTCAACTCAGGCCCCTTATCGTGGCCAGTTTGCCAGAGAAGCGCTGGACGCTGCCCTGGTTTCTGCTTCCTATGAGATCCCAACCAGTCTGTTGCTGATGGGTGATGGTGTTTATCAGATATTGGACGGACAATCTCCCGGGCAGCTGGAAAAGAAAAAACTTTCATCCCTGTTCCAATCTCTCGAACTCTATGGGATTGAAACGGTTTATGTGGATGGAGAGTCGCTGGCAGAGCGTCATCTTGATCCCGAGCAGTTGTTACCTCTGTACACGCTTCTGGAAGGAGACGCGGTGGCATCTTTCCTGGCACAGCAAGATAAGGTATTGAGTTTCTGATGGCTACTTTACATACGGTCAATAAAGCCGGACAACCCCTGGAACTGTGCCTGAGAGCCCTTAATCCGGGTGACAGTGTTCTGCTTCTGGAAGAGGGCGTTTACGCTTTGTATGAAGCCAGTGATGTTTTGTCTGATCTCCTCAGGCATATAGCCGTCTATGTGCTGGAGGCGGATGTTCTGGCCCGGGGAATGACGAACAGAGACGATCTGGATATCGATATGGTGGACTATCAGGGATTTGTTGAGTTGACGGTGGCCAACGATAAAGTGGTGAGCTGGTTTTAGAATATGTCGGATTTGAAGCTTGATAAAGACGGCTATCTGGTCAACCTTAGTGACTGGAATCCAGAGGTCGCTGGTCAGTTGGCAGCAGAAGACCATGTTGAACTGACCGATGAACACTGGGAAATCCTTAATCTGCTCAGGGAATATTATCAGCAATTTGAACACGCTCCCAGTCAAAGACCTTTTGTGAAATACGTTGCCAACCAGCTGGGAAAAGAGAAAGGTAACAGTCTCTATCTGATGAAGCTGTTTCCCGGCAGCCCCGCCAAACTGGCTGCCAGAATTGCAGGTCTGCCCAGACCTACAAACTGTTTCTAGCAGCTTGTGTATCCCCACCGCAAAACCGGGCTGTCTGGTCGACAGCTTTTCCATAGCTTCAATTTGATTTAGCCGCCTGGCTGGCAACTTTTAAGGCACTGACATCCTGACGATAGACATGCCAGCAGCGCAGCTCCAATCCATTTCTTTCCGCGTCATATTTAATATCATTGAAAGATCTAAAATTCTCGATACGTGACCTTTCATGAAGATACTTCCTGAAGATGTAGTCTGGCCAACATTGATCAGGGTTTCTGAGCATTTCCGGTTGTAATTGATCTTTCAACGTGGAGATCGCAGCTTGGTAGCTATCCCGCTGTTCAGGAAGTTTTGCCAGCAACTGGTTTAACCGGTGAATATCACTGTTTTCTGCATTCATTCTTGCGGCTTTTGCCTCACGAATGGCAGTCTCTGTCGCAGTAGCCTCAGGAGTAAAGAAATTCGCGAATGCGTGATAATGTCTGGTGTACAGCAGTTCCGGGGGAATATAGCGCTGCGGTGAGGATACATAAGGGTCTTCAGTGGTCAGGACAAAGCAGCCGGGATTGTTTTTTATCAGTGCGGTCAGATAAAAGTCAGTCATTCCCTCTGTAATCTCCCTGTTCAGTCGTTTTGCAACTGAGCCTGAGCCGGTAAAAGGGTGTATAGCGGTAAACAAAGTGGTCGCCGGTGAAGCGTCAGCAATTTCCTGAGCCGGGATCAGGTTTATGGGGAGTGGCTTGGCATCGTTAGCCTCATTGGCGTAATCATTGCGCACATCCACAGGAATAACTTTGATCCTGAATCCCTGTTCATTGAGGTAGTTTTGCATTAACAGGGATAGTTTTGCGTTGTGACAGCCAATATCCACAATACATTCGATTGTGTTGTTTTTGCTTAAAAAATTAGCCAGAAAGCTGAAATTATACAAATCCAAAAAGCGCCTTTTTGTAGCCTGGGCAGGATCAACAAAGGGTTGCGAAGTATCCAGCGTCATCAGTTTCTGGTTGCCGATCCGGACAGTTTTCGGTTCAACGCCATGCGGTATATTGGCATAGGTCGCACAGTAATTGCTCCGGGGATTGTTATCCATATGGACTGGTGTATATTTGGAAGTGCCGGGATATGGCCTGGAAGGCGTCTTCAAATCAGTCACGGTACGACTCGAAAGACCGACGGTTTGTTGTTCGCGGACTCCGTTGCCGTCGGTCTTCAGATAAGGGGCGATGTCATGGCTTTGTGAGCCATCCTCAGGTTTACAAGGGGGAGTTTGTTCTGTTATGCCTTGTTCTGCCATCTGAACGTGTGAATTGGCAGTGTCCATACCTTTAAACATGATTACTCTCCATGTCTATGAGTCAGTAATAAGATCAAAAACTTTATTCAGTTTGAACTTATAAAAAGTTTGTGATTATTTACTTTGACCAAGATATTAATACTTAGTTCAATTCATAAATTGGCAGTCATATTGTCATTTTTCAGGGCGTCCTCAATCGGGCGCTTAATCCCTTTAGCAGGTTGGCTGGTCACTTCTGAGCGTGAGGCTGTTCCCGGTATCGAATAGAAGTTCCCTGAGTCAGAACTTTTTGAGTCATCAGTTGTCGTAAAAAGATAGCGTGTCTAATAAAAGCTGGCTGATGTGGGCAATATTTTCAGGAGGAAAAAAACAATGCTGCCAACAGGAGGGGCGTCATCCAATCCACTAAACCTGAAAGGTGTTGATACAACCACATCTGAAAAGCATAATCCCGTAACAGCCTCGACTAGAAGAATACCCTTTGTCCAGAGCGAGACAACTCCGCGTACGCAAAGCACTGTGCCATCTGAAGGCTTATGCACCACAAAAAGGGTAAAACTGAAACCGGCTCGCTCCATTCTTGGTCACCCTTATTACAGGCCCGAAAATAAAAAAGCACTCTTGGCATCAAATAATTCATATAATAATGTGCTGATGCAACAAATGATGATGGAGTTGACAGAACTGCAAGTCTCTTCGAAGGAGGCGCAATGTCGTCAGCACAACCTTTTGGATAATTCATCCCCGCAAGTCTTTATAAATCTGATAAAGCAGGGTGATACAAAAAGCGTAAAAGAATGCATTACCAATAACCCCCTTGCTTTAGCTGTTAAAAATAAAGAAGGTAACTCAGTCCTGCATCTGGCAGTGCTACACGGCCATGATGACTTATGCCGACTGTTAGTTAGTAGGGCACAACACCTGTTGCAGGCAACAAATAATAACGGCGAACGACCTCTGCATATCGCAGCCAAAGAGGAACAAAACCATTTTTTGAGATTTTTTCTGGATAATTGCCCCAGTTTGTCATTATTGGAAACAGAGTTGCTGGCAACAGACAAATCAGGAGCTACACCGGTACACCTGGCAGCTCAATACGGAAATAAAGCTGGTTTGATGGCCATGCTTGATTATGAAAGTATCCGGAATGTGTTTGTTGGCAATTATTTCCTTATCGGGTTGGCGATAGAAAATGGTCATACACAGTGTGCGGAAGTTATTATTAACAGTGCAAAAACTGCGGGTACTTTTTTTCAACCCTATAACCTTCTTCACTATGGGGTAGAGTGTGGCCAGTTGGATTGTGTAAAATGGCTTGTGCAAACCTATCCAGACGCTTTCACACCTGAAGAAGGTGATTTAAATGACTTGGAGCCACTAACCCGGTTAGCTATAAAACGTGGCCATGATGAAATTCTAAAATATCTTCTCGAGCAGCCGTTCGTCATAAAACAACTGACGAAAATGGGGTATGCCTCTGAATTTGAGAGTAAAGAAAATGGTGCCTGTGCAAAACTGATCAGAGATGCCCGGGAGAAAGTGAAGTTGCCTTTTTGCCCGGTGAAAAATTTCGATAAAACACTATTCCAACAGGCCTTGCAGCAGGAAGAAGATAAAATTTTCAATAAAAATACCAAGAGAGACAATTTATCGGATCAGCCCGATAACAGTTTTGCCGACAGATCATTGTCCAGCAAATATCTGCCACAAGTTAAAGCCTTGTTAAGTGGGTTGCAGGAAGTAGGCGTTTATGTACATTGTATCATTGAAGAAAATTTAGATAAAAAAGGTCAATTCATGGCTATGGGTGATACCGCAGCATCGGTTGGACTGATTAAGGCTCTTGTTGCCCTGGGCGCCAAAACTATCTATGCACAATTGTCACCTCCGGATTTCAGCGATTTCATTACACGACAAAAATTTAATCATAAAGAGCAGATAAGATACATAAAGAAACAGCGTATAGCATTATCCATGTTGGCTTACTTACTGCCGGGAATAAAGCTTAAGCCGGGCACTCAGGAAATTTATATTAAAGACACGAGAGTTATCATTTCAAGCTGTAGTCTTAGAAGGGAGAATAAAATCAATGCAGCCGTTACCCTTTCATTTTTCCGACCTGAAATGCTTTACTGGCAATTGGGATACATACAAGAATCCTACATTACTTTAAAACCCTATCGTTTTTTTTCTGAACACGAAACGATGTATTCGGATACCAAAGCATCGGTTAAAATGAATGATAAAAATAACGAATACCCTCAGTGGTCACAGCCTTGCAATTTTTCGAGATCTACTTTCATCGATAAATCTCCCACAACTTCCATTTACGACAAGGATGCAATGCCTGATTGTAATATCATCCCTTTGCATCTACCGGCAAACTCCATTATCCCCAGCGATGATCTGCAACCACAGGGAACGGAAATATCCACTGAATCCGTCGATAGCCATCAAGCAACATTAATCTCTGCGATTGATGAGCTTTGTGATTTATCTACCAACGGGAAAATACAAACTGCGGTAGTTTATGGTTTGCATACTGTTCCGCGGCAGTATAAAAAAACGATACTAACCAATTGGCTTAGTGCTATTAAAATGAATCAGGATCAGCTGGCGGATGCTCTCCCAGTGGTGGTGACCACCACGGTCAGCGCTTTCAGGGATAAAGATAGAGAGGGAGATGAATATATGGATGAAAGTGGAACGAGTTCGTTAAAAGAAATCGCGAGCACCACAGGCTTTACACTGATTGACTTTCGGGATCAGCAGGACTGGGCCTCTTTGAGGGCCACGGTCAAGAGCCAATGGTTACTGTGTCTTATGCCCAGTTTGCCACGGCAAAGTTTCAATAAACTGGTGCAAAGCTCCCGGTTCCCGGTGTTAAGTGAAGGCGCCAATCTGACCTCGACCCTGTTGCAAAATGGCCAGGCCCATCTTTCTCTCCTTCCCTATGGAAATACGCCAGTGGCTCAGGACATGGGAGTGCCACTGGAGGCTTTAAAAGCCCTGGCCTTTTCCTGCAAGCTGCAGATGGAAAGAAAGGGTGCCGAGAATGAAGTCCTTAAAACATTGTCAAACTTTGTCAGGAAAGGCCGCTATGCAGAGGCACTCTCTTATATTGACAAGATAAGGACCGAAGGCTTTGAAAATGGAGCATTGAGTTTTGTATGGGCAGACCCTCAACCATCGCCTTTGCATTTGAGGCCAGTCACCATTATGAGCCTGTTACATAAGGCAGAAAAACTGGGTGGTATTGAGAAAAAGGCGTTGCTCGCAGCGCTTGACCCTTCCGATCAAGCCCTGACTGATTACATTAATAGCTGCCTGGACAAGAACTCAATAACAAATCATCATTTCAGGCTGCAGCAAATGCATGTCAATAAGCCTTTCAATAATAAGGTGCTGGCAGCGCTGCTGCAATTTGGACGCTATAAAAAACTGCTGCCATGAAGGTAATCCTGTACTTGAGGTAGTGGTTAAAACAGTAATAACTGATAGTGTCAGGGAACCTGCAAATCACTACCCGTCTGTTACGCAGTGCGGTCGCGGCATTCGTAAACCGTGCTGCCAGTTAACTTCTATTTAAAAATCAGGGCTCTTTAGTCTGGCCATTAACTTCTGAGGTATTGATACCCTGTCGATAGACATGCCAGCAATGCATCTCCAAGTCATTCCTTAATACTTCATTTTGGATGCCTTCGAAAAAATCGACATTTGCCTTGAATAATGTTTCATCCATATAGATCTTGGAGATGATATCTGGCCAGAATTCTTCTGGCTTTTCTAGAATGGGTTCTTTTAAACAATCTGTAATTCGAGAGATTGAAGCCAGATAACGGTCCCGCTGTTCGGGAAGTTTCGCCAGCAATTGGTTTAGCCGATGAATATTACCGTTTTCTGCGTTCATTTCTGTGGCTTTTGCCCGGCGGAGGGCCCTTGTCTCAAATTCCTTCGGGAAATGGCTATTCGCGATAGCATGGTAATGTTTGGTGTACACCAATTCCAGGGGTATGTAACGCTGGGGTGAGGATATATACGCATCTTCGGTGGCCAGAACAAAACAGCCGGGATTATTTTTTATCAGTGTGGTGATGTAATAGTCAGTTTTCCCCTGCGTGATCTCCCTGCTCAGTTGTTCTGCCTCTTCCCCCTCATCGGTAAAAGGATGTATGGCGGTAAACAGGGTAGTTGCCGGTGTAGCACCAGCAATTTCCTGGGCCGGGATTAAGTTGAAGGGGATTGCTTTAATGCCATAATGTTCAGCTTCTGCACGACAATCGTTGACATCGACAGGAATGACTTTGATCTGGAATCCAAGCTCCTTGAGGTGATTTTGCATTAACAAGGATACTTCTACGTCACCGCAGCCAATATCAACAATGTATTTGATTGCGCTATTTTTGCGTAAAAAGTCAGTCAGAAAGCTGAAGTTATGCAATTCCAAAGTCGAACTGTCTGCCGCCAGAGTGGGATCAACGAATGGTTGCGAAGGGTCCAGTGTCATCAATTCCTGATTACCAATGCGGACCGTTTCCGGTGTAAACTCATCCGATAGATGGGCATAGGTAGCACAGTAATTGCCAATGGAACTATTATCCACAATGGCTTTTTTCGCTTCGGATGAACCGTAATACGGCGTTCTGGAAGGCGTCTTTAAATCAGTAATGGTCCGGCTTGAAAGATCGACGGTTTGTTGTTCGTGGAAGCTGTCGGTTTTCAGATAAGAAGTGATGTCATGTTTTTGCGTAATATCATCAGGTTTACCAGGGGGAGTTTCTTTAGTGTCGCCCTGAAGTGTCGTTGGAACGACAGAGTTGAGAGTGTCCATACCGTTAATCATGACTTTTCTCCTTGTCTATGAAGATGCAATAAAATTAAAAACTTTTATTCAGCCTGAACTGATTAAAGTCTGTGCTTAATTTTTAGACTAAAGTGCCATTCATTAGTTCAATCCATGCTTCCATAAGGGGCAGCCACAAAATTTCAGCAATTCGTAACCACGCCGCGACCCACAGAGCCTGAAACCGTGGGAACCGGAGTTTTGCAACAGCTCTCCAGCCTGGTAGCTATTCAAATACAAAAAAGAACTTGTATCCGTTTACTAAAAACGAATAATATTCGGCTTTATTTTCAAGTGTTAGTGTCCTTTATGTCCAGACAGCAGAAACGTAATCAGAGAGAGGCCGAAATCGTTGCTGCCACACTCCTCCTGATGAAAGAGAAAAGCTTCCTTGATCTGCGAATGTCCGATGTTGCCAAAGCAGCAGAATGTTCCATGGGAGCCATCTATTCTCATTTCTCCAGTAAAGAGGATCTCCTTCTGGGGTGCGCCTGTTTTCTGGCCCGGCAAAAAATTCAGGTGCTTCAACGTGTTCTGGGTGCAGATCTGACTTCAATTGAAAAGATGGTCATGATGTCTCTCTGCATGTGGCAGGTGAATCAGGAAAATCCGGAGCACTTTGCACTCGGTCAGCTGGCCATGAATCCAAGCGTCTGGCAAAGAGCCTCGACCAATCGCAGTAATGCCATGAATGAGTTGGGAGACTACATTGACAATCTCCTCAAGACTCTGGTTCGGCAGACACTGGTTGAGAATGGTTATGAAGAAGTGTCTGAGACCTTGGTCGCCGAGTTGTTGATGGGGCTCTGGGGGCTGTCCAGTGGTCTTTATCAAATTAAGGAGTCAGGTTTTGGCGTGTTCAATGCGGACTTTCGAGAAGACGACGGAGTCAATCTGCACCTGGCAAATATTGAACGCTACCTGGCAGGCTGGAACCTTCATGCTAGCGTTCCCAGATCACGACTTATTGAACTGGTAGACGTTGTGGGTGCCTATACAGCCCTTGAAGCAGTCTGCTGAAAGTTTTACGTTAAACACAGTTTGGTTGGCAATTGTGGCATTTGAAGGTGGCGCAGAGTGTTGTTCTTTGCCCATGGCTGTTTATATTAATCCCCTCAGGCAGGGGATTTTTTACACTATTTTGCGAATGATATTCGGGGTTTGGATGCCCTGTGTCTGAGAGGGAGAAAGATAATGAAACCGCTTTTCAGCCTGCCCAAAAGCAAGGCTTTGTTCAATAGCAACAAGTTGGGGCATTCTCCGGCTTTTGTAGGCTTGGTCGCTGCGATTCTGGTGCTTACGGGTTGCTCGCAGCCACAGGAAGAGCAAAAAGAGCTGGTTCGTCCTGTGAAGCTGTTCAAAGTGGAAGACTCCAATGCCGGGAACTTACGGCAGTTCCCGGCCAAGGTTTACGCCAGCAGGGAAGCCGAGATTTCTTTTCGTATTCCCGGTGAGCTGGTGGAGTTTCCGGTCAAACAGGCTGAAGTGGTAAAGAAAGGGCAGTTACTGGCCAGGCTGGATGACCGTGATATTCGCAATGAGCTGGCTGCCCGACAGGCAGATTTTGATCTGGCAGAAACGGAAAATAAGCGGATTAAATCACTGTATCAGAAAAAAGTGGTCTCCCGGTCCGAGCTGGATAATTCCAACGCCAAACTGAAGTCCGCAGGAGCAGCTCTGGAACTGGCCATCGATAAATTGAAGTACTCTGTGCTGAAAGCGCCGTTTGGTGGCCGGGTTGCCCAGACTCTGGTAGAGAACTACCAGTTTGTTCAGGCGCAGCAAACCACTCTTATTCTGGAGGGCAGCAATACCCTTGATGTCAGTATTCAGGTTCCGGAAAGTATTGTCGCCAATGTCCGGGAAGAGGATGTGGATTTCAGCTATCAACCGGTGGTCACTTTTGCCGGAAGACCCGGTACTGAATATAAGGTCAGTTACAAAGAGCACGCTACGAGGGTAAGCCCCGGTACCCAGTCTTACGAGGCGGTTTTCACCATGCCCATTCCTGAGGACTTAACGGTATATCCGGGGATGGGGGCAACCCTGACGATGGATTTAGCAAAAATTTCACCAGCAACCAACGGCGGTGAGCACTTTGTTGTGCCTGTGTCTGCGGTGTTGAAAGACAATGTGACCGGCAAGGAGCAGGTGTGGGTATACGATGAGCAGAATAATACAGTGAAGCCGGTTGCAGTGACGTTAGGTACTCTTCTCCAGTCGGGTATTGAAGTCACTTCAGGGCTCAGTGAAGGTGTGCAAATCGTTTCAGCGGGCCTTAATCGTCTGCGTCCTGGCATGACCGTCAAGCCACTGCTGCGCGAGCGGGGGCTGTAAACATGAATATCGCGGAGTATTCGATTCGAAACAAAGTCATCAGCTGGATGTTTGTGGTTCTGCTGTTGATCGGCGGTACGATATCGTTCTTTGGTCTGGGGAAATTGGAGTTTCCGGAGTTTCCGATTCCTCAGGCGATGGTCAATACAGCTTACCCGGGGGCTTCACCCCAGCAGGTCGAAGAGGAGGTGACTTTGCCTCTGGAACGGGCCATTCTGGAACTGGAATATATAAAGAATATCGATTCCGTCTCCAGCGCGGGTCTTTCCCAGATCATGATAGAGCTCAAAGATGAGTTCTCTGCCAGCGACCAGCCACAAATATGGGATGAGCTTCGCAGTAAGGTTAATGATACCCAGTCCTCTATGCCTCCCGGTGTGCTGCCTTCCATCGTTAATGATAACTTCAGTGATGTCTTTGGCATCATGCTGAACATCAGTAGTCGTGATTTTAATTATCGTGAGCTGGAAAGTTATGGCGACTTTCTTCAGCGCGAACTTTCTCTGGTGGATGGCGTCAAGAAAGTCAGCCTGGCGGGTACGGTCGACGAACAGGTGGTTATTGAAATCTCTCAGCCCAAATCGGCCGCCCTGGGGGTCGATCCGGCCTATATCTACGGTCTGATCAAGAATCAGAATGTTGTATCCAATGCCGGTAACATGTTTATTGATGGCTTTTCGGTGCGTATTCATCCCACGGGAGAGTTCAGGGATATTAGTGAGCTGAAACAGTTGCTGATCAGCGCACCAGGCACCACTGAGCTTATTTATCTGGGTGATATTGCAGACATTCACACTGCATTTGATGACACGCCCCAAAATCTCTATCGAAGTAACGCTGAGAAAGCGATTTCCCTCGGTATATCTTTCGCCAAGGGCGTGAATGTAGTGGACGTCGGGGAGGCCGTTAATGCCCGTCTGGCCGAACTGGAGTCAAGCCGTCCAATAGGGATCGACGTTACCTTTGTTTATGACCAGCCTGAAGTAGTCAGGGCTTCAGTGAATGGCTTTCTGGTCAGCCTCGCTGAAGCCATTGCCATTGTCATTGTCGTCTTGCTATTTGCCATGGGGCTGCGTTCAGGCCTGCTAATGGGCGGTATTCTGTTGCTGACTATTCTGGGTACTTTCATCGGTATGAACGTGCTGGGCGTCGATTTGCAGCTCATTTCACTGGGCGCATTAATCATTGCCCTGGGGATGCTGGTGGATAATGCCATTGTGGTCACCGAAGGCGTTCTGGTGGGTTTACACAGAGGGCTTTCCCGAATGGAAGCCATCAGGCAGGTGGTGATTCAGAATCAGTGGCCTTTGTTGGGCGCTACAGTGATTGCTATTATCGCCTTCGCACCTATCGGCCTGTCGCCTGATACCACCGGTGATTTCATGGTATCCCTGTTTCAGGTGCTCCTACTCTCCCTGATGATCAGCTGGGTTCTGGCAATCACGTTGACACCTTTCTTCTGTCATATGGTGTTTAAGGAACCCTCTGAGGCTATGGTGGGCAGTGAAACCGATCCCTATAAAGGAGCCCTGTTCTCTTTCTACCGCTGGTTTCTGGGCAAAGCCCTGAAGCACAGAATTACAGCTCTGCTACTCACAGTGGCTGCTTTGGCAATGGCTGTTATCGGATTCGGTTATGTTAAACAGTCATTCTTTCCACCCTCTAATACGCCGATCTTTTTTGTTGATGTCTGGATGCAGGAAGGTAGTGATATTCGCGCTACTGAAAAAGCCATCAAGCAGCTTGAGCAGGATGTTCTGGGTTACGAGGGCGTGGAAAATGTTACTTCGGTGATGGGCAGGGGAGCCCAGCGTTTTATTCTGACCTATGCTCCGGAAAAGAGTTATAGCAGCTACGGCCAGCTGATTATCGAGGTGGACAAAAGAGATCGGATGAAAGCGCTGATTGGCCCTATGGAAAAGACTATCAACGCCAAATACCCGGACATTGAATTCAAATTCAAGCTGTTGCAAAACGGTCCTGCACCTGCCGCAAACATTGAGGCAAGGTTCTATGGCTCAGATCCCGGGGTACTCCGGAAACTGGGGGCCAAAGCCATGGCCATCATGGAGGAAGAGCCTTCCGCTGTGGACGTCAGACAGTCCTGGAGAGAGCAGGTCACTATTGCCCGCCCCCAGTTTGACGAAGCCGCAGGCCGCAGAAGCGGTATTTCAAAACAGGCGCTGGATGAGGCCTTGCTGGTGAACTTTACCGGCAAGCAGGTCGGTGTTTACCGGGATGGCAGTCATTTGTTGCCGATTATAGCCAGAGCCCCGGAGGAAGAACGTCTGAACGCCAATACGCTGACCGATCTTCAGGTGTGGAGTCAGGAGCGAAGTGCGTTTGTGCCGGTGGCACAGGTGGTGAGCAGCTTCGAATCGGCCACAGAAAATCCGCTGATTGTGCGTCGCAACCTGAAGCGTGTTCTGACCGTGATGGCAGACGCAAGACCCTTCAGTGATGACACGCCCGAATCGGTTCGATTGAAGCTCAAGGATAAAATTGAGTCCATCACCCTGCCAGAAGGTTACACATTGGAATGGGGAGGTGAGTTCGAAATGTCCAGTGACGCCCAAAGCAGTATCTTTAAGTCATTGCCAATGGGTTACCTGATGATGTTTATTATTACGGTTTTCCTGTTCAGTACGATCCGACAGCCACTGGCTATCTGGTTTACCGTGCCTCTGGGCGTCATCGGTGTGTCTGCGGGCTTGCTGTTACTGAATATGCCTTTCACTTTCACAGCGCTGCTTGGTTTACTGAGTCTTTCAGGTATGTTGATAAAGAATGGCATTGTACTGGTGGAACAAATCAACATTGAAGAAAAGAAAACCGGCAATCTTGCCAAGTCCATTGTTGATGCTTCTGTCAGCAGGGTGCGTCCGGTTTGTATGGCGGCATTGACGACCATGCTGGGTATGATACCGTTGGTGTTTGATGCGTTCTTCAGCTCAATGGCGGTAACCATTATCTTTGGCCTGGGCTTTGCGACCGTTCTGACACTGATCGTACTGCCTGTCACCTATTCACTGCTTTACAAGGTTCGATACGGCTGATCGAGGCACCGGGACTTGATAAAAAGAGCCGTGACTGTAATAAGCGCGGCTCTTTTTTTTGAGTGAAATGTTTAGTTTCGGGTTATGGCCGACTCGTGAATGCTCTTGTCATTTCTGAGGGCGTGAAAATAAAGGTTGTTAAATACCTCTGGGTAATCCACACCGGCAAATTCCAGAATTTCAGCGAGCTGTCGTGCAGTGTAACCCTGACTCAGTAAAGTGCTTACGCTCTCCTGAAAATCTTCCCTGGATGTAATGAATGCACGGTAGTAGGGACGACTGGACACATCGATTAATCCGTGCGCATAAGATGGAATCAATTTCAGCATGGCGCTTTGCAGCAGGTTGGGGTCAATCAACTTGCTGGATTCAACTCGGGTCAGGGATTCAGCCTGATGACAAGAGCGACGTTTGGCGGGGTTACTGGAGGGTTGAGGTGTCATTCTCTTGCAGGCCGTAATCTTCTGTTCCAGCTTGGGCATGATTTCGGTGGACTCCAGAAAAGGAGTGATTTGGCCTGACAGGCTTTTCTGACTCCACTCGGCCAGTTTGTCCTGCATACCACTTTTAATACCCAGGAGTGTCTCGGGTCCAAAGCCTTCACGCCCCAGTCTCATCATCCATTGTGCCAACAGAGTCTCGTTTATTTTCTCAACAGTGTGACCCGGCTCTGCCAGCATCTCTTTCAGATAAGTAAGGTAGAGGCTTCTGATTTGAAAGCGATAGCCTTCCGTCACCATCCCACTGGGGCTGCTCAAATAAGCGTCAGCCATCATGCCGTACCGCACTGCAACAGAAACCAGTGGCATGGGAGACTGGTCAGTGAGGTCGGGTTGAATGGCCGACTCAACAGACTGTTCAGCCTTTATGGGTTCAACCGGTTTCAGAGGCTTTTGGTTGGCTTGTATGACAGGAGACAGAAGTAGAAACAGTGGGAATAGATAATTTTTATTCATCAGGTCATCCAGTGATCAGTTGCAGAGTAGCGCTAGATTTGTATCGGCAGAAATGAACATGGATGAGGTTTCTGGAAGTGGTTTTTGTTTTATTGTTTTTTGTGCAAAAAATGAACGAACAATCCTCTGTTTGGTCTACGCTATATCCGGGTTTTATAGAGTATTCAGATTAAATGATGTTGTTAAAAAATTACCATCGAATCGCCGGGATATCACTACTGGCATTGACGCTGCTGCAGGTAGGCTGCGCAGGCAGGGATGCATACCCGGTTGCTGTGCGACAGTACGGGGATATCAATCGCTCCTGTGCGGCTCTGGAAAGTGAAATAGTTTTCATCGAGGAGGAAATAAGAAGGTTGATTCCCAAAACATACAAAACCGGTAAAAACGTAGCGTTGGGTATAGCCGGAGCGTTTGTTTTGGTGCCCTGGTTCTTTATGGACCTCAGTCAGGCAGAGCAAATTGAAATTGATGCTTTGCGTCAGCGATACAATTACCTGCTAAGTCTGGTTCAGGAGAAAAACTGTTCCAACTCCTCAAGGGTACCTATTCCTGAGATAAGCAATTCCGGTGCAAGCCAGCAATAGTTACCTCAGTAAAAATTGCAAATGAAGGTGCAACAAGCGATGAGTCTCCGGGAGTCAGAAAAGTGTCCATCAATCCGATGGAATGACAGAAGGAAATGATGAAGACAATCCGGAGAAAAAATACCCCGGAATTATGAACAGGGATGCTCTAAAGGACTTCCCTGATCCTTTCGATCGAAGCTGTATATATTTTCCTTCAATTTCGCTGAATCAATCAGGCACTGTTTTTCGGAGGGCTTGGTTTGCGGGGTTTTCCGCCGGACTTACCACCACTGCGTTCGGTAGCAAAGCTGACTCGCAAGGGTCTGCCATTTAATTCTTTACCATCCATAGTTAAAGCGGAATTAGCGCTATCACTCTCGGCAAAAGTAATAAAGGCAAAACCTCGGGAGCGGCCCGTTTCCCTGTCGGTTATGACGCGAATTTCATCGATCTCACCGAATTGCTCGAAGGCTTGCTGAAGGTCACTTTCATCACTGCTGAAAGGAAGGTTACCTATAAACAGTTTATTCTGTTGCATGGTAAATAGGTCTCCAAGTATTGATTACCTTGAAACATTTTTATCTCTCTTTTTATTTTGAAGGGAGAGGAAAAACGGTTTCTGTGCTCAAGGCTTTCGGAATCATTTCCTGAATAGGGTCGTTCTGGTGAACCAATCACTCACCGGGTCCGGACAGTCCATAACTGGATATAGTGAGTATCTTTAATACCGTGGCCTGTCTGTTAAGCCACTCATCCAGATTATAACTTCATTGCTCTATGTCAAGCATGAAGTTGAAGCAGGTCACGATTGTGTTATCTTCCACGGAAGCCGGCACAAGAACGGAGACCAAGAGCGTCAAGAGAAGACCACTGAGCAGTGGTTTGTTACTGAATCGGGATTTTTCGGGGCTCGTATTGATGAAAAAACTGGTGCTAAATGGATCAGCCAGGAATCGGGGGCGCATTCATGGCGAGCAGATGCGTGAAGAAATCAGCGAAGTGCTGGATTACTACCGGTCACGTTTTCTTAAAGACAGGGAAAGATTGCAGTCTCATCTTGATCTGCTGATGCAGAAGGTTCTGTCATTCCGGCCTCATTACAAAGAGGAAATGGATGCCATTGCAGAGGCCGCAGGCGTTGAGCCTTTTTGGATCTATTGCATGAATGCCCGCAGTGAGCTGATGTCCTCTCCCATCGAGTGTTCTTCTGTGGCATTCCCCGGGCAGGGGCTGATAGGGCAGAACTGGGACTGGGCTGAAGCACTGGCAGGCCACCTGGCTCTGGCGGATATTGAACTCGAAAACGGTCACCGATTGTTGACCATGACTGAGCCGGGCATGCTGGCCAAAATTGGAATGAACTCTGCGGGGTTGGGTGTCTGTCTGAATATTCTGCCCGCCACTCAAAAACTGACCGGCTTACCTGTTCACATTTTACTAAGGGCGTTGCTGGAATCTCAAAGTCTTCAGGAAGCCCGTTCCCTGATCCGGACGAACGGGGCAGGCAAAGCCAGTCACATCATTGTAGCGGACAAAAATGAAACGATAGCGGTGGAGTTGGCACCTGATGAGCCCTGGTTCCAATCTACGGAACAGGATACTTATCTGCATACCAATCATTACTTTCAGTCAGGTCAGGCTCAACCGACGTCATCAAAGCCTTGCACTGAGACCCGACTCAAAAGACTGCAGGATGAATTACTGTATAATCCTGAACTGAATCTTAAGACTATGAGGCAACTGCTTGATAATAATGAAAAACCTTTCCCGGTTTTGAGGCCCTACAGCTATCACGAACTGACCGGGAATGCAGGCACTCTGGTGACCCTGATGATGGACCTTGGTAAACGACAAATGTTGTTGAGAGAGGGGCATGACCCCGAGCAGGGGTTTGAGAGCTATTGTTTTGGTAGTCTCAATGCTGGGATCATGTGTGAGTAGCATGGTATGTTGAAATAACCATGAGTTGCTCTTTGCAAAGAGCACATATTGATGAGACTGTCAGGAGATTAAACGGGAGTCTAATGTCCGAAACGATCACCAAGAAACGCAAACGAGCCGCCAAAGAAAAGACGGTGCCCAGAGCCATAAGAGGTATCCGTGACTCGGATTCTGGCGAAGAGGTTGTCCAAGCCAGTGCTCTGGTATTGAGATTCAGGGAAGCGGGAATGTTATTCCTGCTGGTGCTGGCTGCCTTTACTGCATTGGCGCTGTTTTCGTACAATCCTACTGATCCCGGCTGGAGTTATGTCGGATATGAAGGAGAAGTGGCAAACAGCACAGGCAAAGCGGGAGCCTGGTTCAGTGATGTCCTGTTTTCCCTGTTCGGTGTTTTCGCCTGGTGGATACCGGTTCTGCTGGTCATTAAAACGGTGCTGGTTTTCCGGTATCGATACAGTGCCTGGCACTGGCAGCCCGGCTGGTTTGTCATGCGCTCACTGGGTTTGCTGCTGGCTCTGGCGACAGGGGCAGCATTAGCCGCTATTCATCTGGAAGGAGCGGGTAAAAGCCTGCCTGCCCGGAGTGGTGGTATTCTGGGTCGCATGATCATGGAACAGTCACTGCCTGTTTTTAATCTGATCGGCAGTACATTGATTTTGCTGGCTATTTTTCTGGTGGGATTCACTCTGTATACCCATCTGTCATGGTTTCAGGTACTGGATGCTATCGGTCGATTGTTAAAGATAGCGTTTGCCAAATTGGGCAAGGGTATTATCGGATTGGCAGAAGTCGTCCGGTCTCGTATCGCCGGATGGAAAGAGCAGCGCGAACTGGATCGTGAGGCTTTTCAGGGGGCAGCACAGCCCGAACCTGCTCAGGAGCCTGCCGACGTTTCCCCCGGAGAGCGCCAGGAGCCTGTGTTGGTTCTCCCGGCCCCGAAGTCAGAGGAACAAGTCGGCAAAATGGCCGTGGCCCGGAATATCGCTGCAGCCGATGAAATGGCCTTCGCCGTCGGAGAGAACGTCGTTGAAATTCCACCGGAAGGTGAACTTCCCGGAGTGGGCTTACTCGACAAAATCCAGGATCATGGCAACGGCGTCAAACAGGAAGAGCTGGACATTGTCTCCCGGCTGTTGGAAGCCAAGCTGGCAGACTTTGCTGTCAAAGCTGAAGTGGTCGCTGTGCATCCGGGCCCGGTGATTACCCGCTATGAGATTCAGCCTGCGCCGGGTGTTAAGGCCAGTAAGATTTCCAATCTGGCAAGGGATCTTGCCCGTTCTTTGGCTGTGGTCAGTGTCCGGGTCGTTGAAGTGATTCCCGGCAAGTCAGTGATGGGCATCGAAATCCCGAACGACGACCGGGAAACCGTATTCTTTGCCGAGTTGATTGCTTCCAGAGCTTATGAAAAAGCAGCATCGCCACTCAGTCTGGCGCTTGGACATGATATTGCCGGTCAGCCGGTGGTGGTGGATCTGGCAAAAATGCCGCACTTGCTGGTGGCGGGTACCACCGGTTCAGGTAAGTCGGTTGGCGTTAATGCCATGCTGCTCTCCATGCTGTTCAAGTCAGGGCCGGAAGACGTTCGTCTTATTATGATTGACCCAAAAATGCTGGAACTGTCGATTTACGACGGTATTCCTCATTTGCTTTCTCCCGTCGTGACCGACATGAAAGAAGCCGCCAATGCCCTGCGCTGGTGTGTGGCGGAAATGGAGCGTCGCTATAAGCTGATGGCGGCCCTGGGGGTAAGAAATATTGCTGGCTATAACAAAAAGGTCAAAGAAGCGAAGGCCGCCGGTAAACCTCTTCGTGATCCATTCTATGAAGCCATGACCCTCGGTGATCTGGCCCCTGAGCTTGAAGCCCTGCCTTTTATTGTGGTGGTGGTGGATGAATTTGCCGACATGATGATGATTGTCGGGAAGAAGGTGGAAGAGCTGATCGCCCGGATTGCCCAGAAAGCCCGTGCTGCGGGTATCCATCTGATACTGGCAACTCAGCGTCCCTCGGTGGATGTCATTACGGGCCTGATCAAGGCTAACGTTCCGACTCGCATTAGTTTCCAGGTGTCCAGTAAAATTGACTCCCGCACCATCATTGATCAGGGCGGGGCAGAGCAATTGCTGGGTCATGGCGACATGCTCTACCTGCCGCCGGGCACCAGTGTTCCTATTCGTATTCATGGTGCTTTTGTCAGCGATGATGAAGTGCACAGAGTGGTAGCCGATTGGAAGAAACGGGGCCAGCCTGATTATGTGGATGCTGTTCTCAGTGGCGCAGAGACGGCTTCTGACGGCAATGCTATCAGTGGTGGGCTGGACGAAGATTCAGAGCAGGATGCCCTCTATGATGAAGCTGTTGCTTTTGTGACTGAAAGCCGCAGGGCATCAATTTCGTCAGTGCAGCGTAAATTAAAGATCGGTTACAACCGTGCTGCCCGTATCATAGAGACGATGGAAGTAGCCGGCGTGGTAAGCCCGGCAGGTCATAATGGTAATCGTGAGGTGATCGCACCACCTCCCGTGAAGGGTTAATGTTGAGTGTTTAAGAAAGTTTTTCAAGTAACTGTAATTACAGCTGTTTTCAGTGTCTCGTTGCAGGTGATGGCCGTCCCGCCGGGTAATGCTCCGGCAACTACCCTGACGGCTCAATCAGTGAAGACAGTGGATGTCAGCAAAGGTCTGAACGACGAGAAAGCCTCTCAGTCTCTGGCAGAAAAGCTGGAGTCCCTGAAAAGTCTGAGCGCTCATTTCCGGCAGGAAGCCGTCTCTTCCGATGGTCGTACCCAGACAGAATCCGGTGAGATGCAGATGAAACGCCCTGATCTTTTTCGCTGGGTAACCAGGGAACCTTTTGAACAGGAAATCGTTGCCCACGGCAACAGAGTGTGGATGGTCGATCGTGAACTCCAGCAAGTGATCATCCAGAAGCAGGATGCGCGCATGGCGAATACGCCAGCCAAACTGCTGACAGGGAATGCCCGTGAGCTGCTGAAACAGTACAACGTTTCTGTCTACAGCAAGGGCCGGAATGAGCAATACACCCTGACACCCAAAGAGGAGTCAGATCTGTTTGAAAAGCTGGATATTGATTTTCGCCAGGGGACGCTGGTCTCCATTGCATTGTCAGATTCTCTGGGTGGCAAGCGCAGGATTCAGTTCTCCAAGGTCAAAGAAAACACACAGTTGAATGACAACTTGTTTGAGGTAAGCCCTCCCAAAGGCTTTGATGTGATTGATGAGACTCGGGGTTAACGGTGTATTCTGCTGGTTTGTTTGATGACGAGTCATCCCGATATGAGCCACTTGCCGCACGCATGAGGCCTCGCAACCTGAGCGAATACCTGGGTCAGGAGCACATTCTGGCCAGGGGCAAGCCTCTGCGTGAAGCCCTGGAGCAGGGTGCTATTCACTCCATGATTTTCTGGGGCCCTCCCGGGGTTGGAAAAACCACTCTGGCCCGGTTGGTGGCCGGTGTCTGCGACGCCCACTTTGAAACGCTTTCAGCAGTGCTCTCCGGTGTCAAAGACATTCGGGCTGCGGTAGCCAGAGCCCGGGATGAGCAGATGGCCCGTCAGCGGAAAACCATTCTGTTTGTGGATGAGGTGCATCGCTTTAACAAGTCCCAGCAGGACGCCTTTTTGCCCCATATTGAGGATGGCACTATCACATTTATCGGTGCGACTACCGAGAACCCTTCCTTTGAGTTGAACAACGCCTTGCTCTCCCGCGCGCGGGTTTATGTGTTAAAACCCCTGACGGACGATGCGCTCAGGGAAGTGCTTCATCAGGCGTTATCAGACGAAAGGGGTTATAAGGACAGTCCTGTTTCCCTTGAGCCTGAAGCTGAGGATATCCTGGTGCGTTATGGCGATGGCGATGCCAGAAGAGTTCTGAATATTCTGGAAGTAGCGGCAGATCTCAGTGAAGATGGACAGGTTAAAGCGGCAACAGTGTCGGAGATTCTGGCTGACAGTGGCCGACGCTTCGACAAGGGCGGTGATGCGTTTTACGATCAGATTTCAGCATTTCACAAATCCGTGCGAGGCTCTGATCCCGATGCCGCACTCTACTGGGCAGCCAGAATGGTGGATGGCGGTGCCGATCCGCTTTATATCATTCGCAGACTGGTAGCGATTGCCAGCGAAGATATTGGTAATGCTGATCCGAGAGCACTGGAAATGACCATGAATGCCTGGCAGGCCTATGAACGGCTGGGCAGCCCGGAAGGTTTGCTGGCGCTGGCCCATGCCACTGTTTATTGTGCCTGTGCTCCGAAGAGTAACGCTGTCTATCTGGCCTGGAAGGCTGCAATGGTCGACGTCAAAGGCAACCCTTCCTTTGACGTACCGAACCATCTCAGAAATGCCCCCACCCAACTGATGGGATCTCTGGGCTATGGGGCTGAATACCGCTATGCCCATGACGAGCCCAATGCCTATGCAGCCGGTGAATGTTATTTTCCAGAGAATATGGAAGCCAGAAAGTACTACCAGCCCAATGATCGCGGGTTGGAAATCAAGATTCGGGAGAAGCTTGAGAAACTGGCGCAATGGAATCAGCAGAGCCCTGTTCGTCGTCGCTAGCAGGCTGCTAACAGGTAACCGCTCTGTAATTCATTTTGCCTGAAAAACCATGAATGCTGCCGGATAGTCTGGCAGCTCTTTCACTATCTGATGTTCCAACAGACGCCACTGGGCCTGCTCACCGATTTCACAGAGCTGCGCAATACTTTCCGGGAAGTCACACTGGCTGACGTGATCCAGAACAATGTTCTGCCAGTCACTTTGCAGTGCCGGGATACTTCTGAAATACTGGCCAACCTTCTCGATGTATTGATCCCGGCTCTGATGATCGAGCCTTATGGCATCAATCAGCACAAACAGGGTGTCGGGTTCGGCCTTATTCCTGAGTTCCGAGAAAAGTGCCTGTTTTTCCGTCAGGGAGCCGTGATGAATGGCGAAGCTGCTGAAGATCAGGTTGTAGGAGCCGTTAACCGGCAGGGGGGCGAAAATGTCACTGAGAAAAAACTCTGCATCGACACCGGGTTGCCTCATGTTCTGTTTGGCCATGGCTAACACAGATTCAGCAAGATCGACCGCAGTGTAGGAGGTCAGTGATAGCTCGCGGGTCATCTCTGCAGCCAGTGATGCATCGCCGCAACCCAGATCGAGCAAATGAACTGCCTGATGACCGAAGTGCTGTCTGAGTTTACGGGTGGCGAGACGCATCAGCTGCTGGTGACCCATGATATTGTTATCGACCAGCCAGCGGTAGCACTGCCATTGCTCATTGAAAATATCGACTTCTGAACGATGTTTCATTGGCTTACCGGGATGTGCTCTGATGATGAAACCAAAGATGGGGTGACCACTATTATTGAAGCAGGTCAGGGGTGTCTGTCCAGTGGGTTGACTTGTTTGTCTTACTGCTAATCCCCTGGAACTCATGGTATCTTGGCGAAAATATAACTCTACAAGTCTGGTTTTGCCTGAGATGGCTTAATTTAAGTCATAAAATTTGACCGAATGATGTCAGAGGCAAGGCTGTGACCAGAAAACAGACAGGAATTATGATGCAAGCTACACACTGGATAGCCATTGCTGCAGGTGGTGCACTGGGAGCCGTTCTGAGGGCATTTGTCTATGAGCTGTTTGTGCTGACCCGTAATCCTCATCTGCATCATTATCCGACTCTGACAGTTAACCTTGTGGGGTCAGTCCTCATGGGTATTTGCTGGTACCTGTTGGCAGAAAAAGCCATGTTGTCACCGACCTGGAAAATCTTTGTGATGACCGGCTTTCTGGGAGCCATGACTACCTTTTCAACCTTCTCTCTGGATCTGATGAGGTTGCTTCAATCTGATCAGTTTCTGACAGCCCTGGCCTATGGGCTTGGCAGTGTGCTCGTTTGCTTGCTGGGCACCTGGCTGGGTTATCAGGGTATCCGCTGGGCACTTTAGAGCCTGAATACAAACTCAACCATTTATCGCTTTTTCTGTACCGGCCAGTCGATTGTCCTAGACTTTTCAATTCTTTAGGGAAAAAAAATTTAAGAAAAAATTCGTTAGTGAAAAGGAGGTATAGGATGTATCTTTTTCGAATTATTGGGTCTGTTTTTATCAGTTTGATACTGGTTTCTTCCTGTTGGAGTAGTGTTGATTCACCCGAGCAGAAAGCCTTCAGGAATGCTGAGCGGAGTGTCAATCGTCTTTATTTTGACTACGTCTTTGCGGAAGAAAACGAGAGACTCTTAAGAGCCATCATGGTTTCTGTACGAAGACTCTATGACCGCTATGAGCTGGATCAGTGGCTGGAAGGTTACTCTGCACCAGGCAATCAGACAGAGGCCCGGCAGCAGCTACTCACCAGGCTGATCCAACAGGCCGCCCGGCATACTGTTGCGGAAATCAGTGGTAATGAGGAGTTGTTTGGCAGTGATCGTTCCATGTTTCATCTCCTGCAGGCACTGAGCAATGCGCCATCCATGCAGGAATCTCTGGATGTTGCTCACTGGTTCCACTTCCGGCCGGTCATGCTTCAGGGTGTCTTGGCTGAAGATCGCATGGACTCAATGGAGGCGCTGATTCAGGAAGCTGTGCAGAACAGTTTCAGAGAGTTTCCATCCAATCGACTTTCACGGGAACAGTTAGCCCGGCAACTCAGTTTTATTCTTTTGGAAATGCAGGAGCGTTTTCTTCGTGGCAAGGCGCTTCGTTCTCTCAGCCACAAGGTAGACCGGCAAAAGCAGAACCCGGAGATTGCCAGAGACCCGGCATTTTCAATCTACCTGTCCATGATGACTAAGGCCTTTAACAATCATCCCACCCTATGGCATACAGACGGCAAACGTCGTCACTATCAGGAAGACCTCTCCGCGCTGTTTATGAAAGCCGCTGATCGTGAAGATTATGGCAATGAGTGGTACCAGCAGATTCGCAGAATTCTGGATGGTGAAAAGCCGGTACCTGTTACATCACCGCCACCCGTTCAGATACCGGTCATGCATTACTCCCCGGATGAAAGTAAAGAGGAAAGCTGGTTTCAATTCATTTTATACAGAGCAATGCTTGGGATGGGCGCTTCGCTTGGCGTGATATCCGCCGGCGTGTTTTGTATGGTGATCTCTCAATATGAAACAGAACCAGCCAGGCAGATGCGGCTGCAGCGGGAGAAGCTGCAAAGAAAGTTAGGCAATGCACTGAACCGACCCGGGCGGAATGATCCGCAGGGAAGGGACTGGAAACCCACCAAATGGGACAGGGAGCAGATCAAAAGAGCTACGGAAGGCTTTGATGAAAAGGTAATTAAAAATGTGTTGATGCAGGCCGGGGTTCTGAATCCTCTTACTTGTAACATGGATTTGGCTGATATCTACATGCAGATATCGCTCACAGAGCTATACAGCCATTTGCGGCAAGAACGCTATATCTGGACAGCAGAAGATGAAAGACGCCGAAGAAGGCAGCAGGAAGAGGAAGAGGAAGAAAGATACTGGGCAGAGACAGAAACGACCCATCAACAAGGCGGAGTGGGGGGGGCATTCGGCGGCTTCACCTACAATTTTTCAAGCAGCGATGGCGGCAGTGGTTCTACCAGCTTTGGTACCTCGACTACAGGAGATGTTCAGAATCGGAGTGCCGACTGGTTCTGAAATTATTCATATGTCTGATTCCGCGCCTGTGGGCCCGGCAGTGTTCCCACCTGCCTGCCGGGCACTTTAGAACCTGAATACAAACTCAACAACTGTTTATCGCTTTCTCTGTCCCTGCCAATTGATTGCCCTATGCTTCCTGAATTTGTTAAGACATTGGAGTGTCGTATGGTTATTTATCGAATTATCTGGTCTGTGCTGATCAGTTTGATGCTGGTGTCTTCCTGTTGGAGCAGTGTTGAGTCAGCTGATCAGAAAGCTGTCAGGAATGCCAGGGACAATATCAACAGACTCTATTTTGATTACGTCTTTGCTGAAGAAAATGAGAGGTTATTAAGGGCCATTATGGTTTCAGTTCGGAGAATCTATGACCGCTACGAGCTGGACCATTGGCTGACAGCTGACTCTGGATCGGGCAACCAGACAGAAGTTCGACAGCAGCTCCTCACCAGACTCGTCCAGCAGGCCACCCGGCATGCTATTGCGAATGTCATGGCCAGCGATGAGCCCGATGGCAGTGATCGTTCCATGTTTCATCTCCTGCAGGCATTGAGCACTGCTCCTGCCATGCACGAATCCCGGGTTGTTGCTCATTGGTCCCAAACCCGGCCTGTGATGCTTCAGGGTGTCGTGGCTGATGATCGAATGGACTCCATGGAGGAGCTGATTCAGGAAGCTGTGCAGAACAGTTTCAGAGAGTTTCCATCCAATCGACTTTCCCGGGAGCAGCTAGCCCGTCAACTCAGTTTTATTCTTCTGGAAATGCAGGAGCGTTTTCTCCGCGGCAAGGCGCTTCGTTCTCTCAGCTTCAAGGTAGACAAGCAAAAACAGAATCCGCAGATTGCCGGAGATCCGGCATTTCATCTTTACCTTTCCTTATTGACTGAAACGTTTAACCGTCATCCCACCCTCTGGCACACAGGCAGCGGTGAACGTCGCCACTATCAGGAAGACCTCTCCGCCCTGTTTATGAAAGCCGCTGATCGTGAAGATTATGGTAAGGAGTGGTACCAGCAGATTCGCAGAATTCTGGACGGTGAAAAGCCGGTGCCTGTGACTCCACCACCGCCTGCTCAGGAAACGGTCAGGTATCACTACGAGGATGACGACGAATACGAAGGCTGGTTTGAACTCACTACCTTTAGAGTGATGCTTGGGATGGGGGCTATGGTTGGCGTGTTTGCTGCCAGCATAGTTTACCAGGTGATCTCTGAACATGAAGCCGAATCGCAAAGGCAGCAATCCCAGCAGGAGGAGGAGCTGAAAAAGCAGTTAGGCAAAAAACTGAACAAACCAGAGCGAAAAGATCCCAAAGGAAGGGACTGGCAACCCGGTATAGAGGACAAGGAGGAGGTCAAGCGCATTATGGAAGGCTTTCCAGAAAAGGTTTGGAAGAATGTAATGATCCAGGCCGGGCTGATGAGTCCTTTATTCTGTAGAATGGATCTGGATGATATCTTAATGCAGTTGCAGCTGTCAGCGCTCTACAGTCATTTGAGGGAAGCGCGTTATATCTGGACAGAAGAAGATGAAATACAGCACAAAAGACAGCAGGAAGAATATGCAAAACGTCATAAAAAGGAGCAGGAAGAGGCGGCTAAAAGAGCCAGAACGGTCACTCATACTTCATCAACAACTCACCAACAAGACGACTGGGGGGGCTTATTCTCCTCCGGTTCAAGCTTGACTTATAATTTTTCAAGCAGCGAAGATGGCAGTGGTTCTACCAGCTTTGGTACAGCAACGACTACTGAAGTTCAGGGTCGGGATGCAGGCTGGAATTGAAGTTATTTGTAAGATTTCACGTTTGAGGGCCTTGCAGTGTTCTCATTTGGCTGCCGGGAACGTCAGGGTTAAAAACAGTTCGCAATAATCTATTATAATCTAAAGCTATCTAATATAATCTCAAGAATGGATAAGAGATTAGTGAAGATAGGTGAGGCAGCTCGTTTACTTGGTACAGACCCAGTAACACTACGAAAATGGGAAAGTACAGGTGAGCTGCTTCCTGCCAGAAAGACCAAAGGC
>NZ_JAGRPU010000024.1 GCF_024606225.1 Endozoicomonas sp. ISHI1
GGAAGCCGTGAAACCAGAAACTGGCAATTACCGGCAGAGGTATGGCTTAACCCTGAGCGATCAGAGAATCAGCAGCATTGTGATTTAGCTGCATAAGTTGAGGCGACATCTACCTTGAAAGTTACCGCAATTGGTATAAGCAAAATTAAAAAGCCTAACACTAATTTAACCTACAGCGACGCGGTTGCTGCTTATTCAAGGGGCTTAGGCCCCGTTAGCTCTTTGAGCTATCGATACTGGCATACTTTTTCATTAGTTGCTCAGCTTGCTTTCGTACTTCTTCACACTCTTCATCAAAATCGCCCCAATCAAGGTCGCAATAACTGAGTGGAGCTAAGAATGTTTCTAAATTAATAATAATCTCAGTCTTCAAGTGACACCCTCTCATCAAACCGGTGTTTAAGAGTCATTGTTTGCGAAAGGTAAAAACAGCCTGACTCATTTACGATTACCACTTGACAGCTTAAAATTAGCACCTGACACCTAATAAAAAGGAAAGTCCCAATAACGAACTGTAGCCATTGGTTAGGTTGACTCCATCCAGTTTTTGTTGTTCTTCGATTATACAAAGTATGTTACTTTGTCAAAGTTATCGTTATTAATTAATTCACATAATTCAGCAAGATGCTCCCCAAAAAGAAGAGATTTTTTTCTCTTACAATCAAAATATCTTTGTATTGCTTGGGTATGCATCTCACTTTGTTGAGATGAAAAATCTTCTGCAATTTTTGCGCAATCATAATCGTCACAAGTGAATAAATGATAAAAATCTTTTCTAACCACTGCTAAATCGTCATTTTCGAAAAACACTCCACCCCACACGCCAAGTAAGATATCAATTATTTGCTGGTAGAGAGGTATTTCCCAACTGATCATATGGCTGTTCGATTCCATAAAAACATCAACTTTTTTTTCAAAGTATGCTACTGATAAATTTATTCTTATCAATTCAGCTGCAGTGCCAATTTCAATTTTGCTAAGTGTGTCCAGGCTTTTATACCAAGTTCTATATGCTCTTTTTGTTACATGTTTTAGTTCTTTAACTGTTGCTTTTTGAGAGAGTTCTGGCGATTCACTCAATGCATGCTGTATAGAATCAAAGAGTTTGGGCATTTTTTGAGTCGAGAATTGGTAATATAATTTATCCAACTGGTCTTTAGCATATAGATTACTAAATTGCAAAGCAACGCACGTACATAACAATTGAACAAGCTTCTTTATCATTTCTACATTCTCCTTAAAATGAGTTGCTTTTAAGGATATGCATGATTTGACACTTTTCAACCCAACACTTGCAGCAAAGATAACAAAGGCAGTGGCATGACTCTCAATAACTGAGAGCATTCACAAAAAGGCTGTTATGGCTTGATACTCCAGAGAAATGAAAGAGTCTGTTATCCAGAAGATGATAACCCCCCAATAATGCTTCCGTGGCTCAGCTTAAACGAGAAACCGACATTACTTACGCAACCTTGTTTACTTGGCGCAAACAGGCAAATGCGCAAGCTGTACCCGTGCCCGGTGATGGTAAGAATCCTCAGCAGTGGAGTGCTGAAAACAAGTTCGCGGTTCTGATGAAAACCGCCAACATGAACACAACGTAGCTATCCGAATACTGTCGCAAGAAGGGTCTCTACTCTGAAGACCTGTAGCAGTGAAAATCTGAATTTATCGCGGGCAGCACAAAGCCTGCTGAATCCCGTCAGGTTCAGGCCGCTGCCAGACGAGATGACAAGAAGCGTATCCAGAAACTGGAAAAAGAACTTAAACGCAAAGACAAGGTACTTGTTGAAAACACAGCACTGCTGGTTCTGACAAAAAAGGCAAACGCGATCTGGGGAGGGCGCGGGGACGATTGATCCCTCTCCCTGATCGCAAGGAAACCGTTGCTTTAATCCAGAGAGCTGTTTCACAGGGTGCACGTAAAGTGAAAGCCTGTACTGCGCTCACCTGGCGATACGCACGGTTCAGCGCTGGCAAAAAGATATAGAACAGGTGCGGGAAGATCACCGTCAATAAGCACACCCGCCAATGCCTGCCAACCAACTTTTTATGTCCTCAGACACCAGAAATAATCAGAAGCCATCCTGAAGTTCATTAAGCCTTAGTAATGTGTTGAGTTTTTATCACAAAGAGGAAGGCTCTGCCTCCACAAGAAGGTCGAGCCCAGCCCGATGACGGGATTCCCACTGATCCAGAGCTTCAATAGCCAATTGCCTACCCACAGCTGCAATCTCGTTAAAACGGTGAAATTCGTAGAATTGACAGATATTACGAGGCACGTTGACCAGGACGTCTGGCTGATAGCCCGCCATTTTGTATCGGGAAAGAGACTCCTGCATCACTTCCATGGATTGGTTGGAAATTTCCATCAGGCTCATGGAAGCACTGAGTTCATCTTGGGATTTCTTACTCTCATTAACACCTACAAGCTTGTCAATAAGACCGTCAAAAATGGATTTTTTGCCCTTTTCTCCCTCTTCAACCTCCTCATTTTTCTGAAAAGGATTAGCCAGCAGGTCAACAGCTACCACCATATCGGCCAGAGCTGACCCCGCAGGTGCCATTGGCAAAGGATTAAGCACGCCACCATCTACCAGCACCTGACCATGCATTTCTACTGGACTGAACAAAGAAGGAATGGCACATGAAGCACGAATAGCTGTCACCAGATCACCCCGCTGGAACCAGACTTCCTTGCGATTGGTCAAACTGGTAGCTACGGCTGTATAGGGAATCGGCAAGTCTTCTATTCGGCAGTCGCCGATAATGTCGCGCATGCGTTCAAACAGGCGATCACCCTTTATGACACCTGGACGCCCCAAAGAAATATCCAGCAAACGGATAATCTCGAACGAATCAAGGGTTTCTGCCCATTGACAATACTCATTCAGTTTACCCGTGGCCCAGAGACCACCGATCAGTGCGCCCATGGAAGCACCGGCTATTGCCGTAATTTTGTACCCTCTGGCTTCCAGCTCACGAATTACCCCGACATGGGCATAACCCCGGGCTCCACCACTGCCTAAGACCAGAGCTACTCTTTTTGTCATTGCTCTTGTGTCCTGTGAGTTGCTTGCGTTGGGCAATAGAATGAACCCTCTCAGACCTGAGGTCTATAGCACACTGATACTTTTCTCTTACTCGCAATAATGTTTAACGTGAATCAGCAGGATATGCCTCTGTGTCTCTACCTTTCCCTTGAGGAATGACCTGAATCTCAACCGATGACCGGATGGATGCCCTTTATATCATGCTTTTGCGGCCATTTTTAAATAATAAGTAGCTTTTGGCTGAACTACTAACTTCATTGTCAGCTTGATAGCGAATTCAGCACTTATTGCCACTGCTTTTACCTTTCGGTCAGGTAATCTTCCACAAGAATTAGCGGCAGCAGCCATGCTTTTAGAAATATTAACCAAGCCTCTGGCGGCGGATCGGAATGTTATGTCAGATACACTCTTTGATATTAAATTCTCTTCAACTTGACAGCTACTTACCTTTCGGGCTCGAAACCTTCCTGAGTCATCCTGGGTAGCAGTATTGACCGAGCAATCTGAGCTTGTTCTTAAATGGGCAGGCCAGTTTTGACCGCAAAGTTTTTCTAAGATCATATTAACATCCTTATCATAAGACTTTGCTTCAATACATTAACCATAGGGATTGGGTTCACATCTCACAATTAGATCAAAGTATTACCTCTCTGTAGGGAACAATTTCGAGACAAAGCTTGATATGAAAGGAGGAATAGGTGGCCGATAACTCTGAAGTCATGTTTATACAGGGGTTTGTTCTTGCAGAGGTACCTGGCAGGTATTGCTTTACTGTACGGTGTACTTGTAGCCTCTGACTGTCCTGTTTTATTCTAGAAAAACACCCTCTTCCAGTAAAAGCAGACTGAGGTAAATCATGCGTCTTGAAAATGTGCGCCTGCATCAACAGGAAGGTCTGTTTGATATCCTTTTTGATCAGGGTAAAATTCTCAGCATCACTGTCACTGGCACACAACGCCAGCCTGACACCGATAGTTTTGATGCCGGTGGTAAGCTGGCATTGCCCCCCTTCATTGATCCTCATGTCCATCTGGATACCTGCCTGACGGCAGGTGAACCGGTCTGGAATCGTAGCGGCACCCTGTTTGAGGGGATTCAGAACTGGTCTCAGCGCAAAAAAATACTGACACACGACGACGTCAGGCAACGAGCAAAAAAAGCACTGTCCTGGTATGTAGGCCAGGGCGTTCAGCACGTTCGCAGTCATGTCGATACTACCGACCCGGACCTCACTGCCGTTCATGCTTTGCTCGAGTTGAAAGAGGACGTTAAAGATCTCATTGACATCCAACTGGTCGCTTTTCCCCAAGAAGGAATCCCGTCTTTTCCTGAAGGTTCAGAGCTTCTCGAAGAAGCTATGAAACTCGGCTGCGACGCTGTAGGAGGCATTCCCCATTTTGAATACACCCGTGAATATGCTCTGAACTCTCTTAATACTGTCTTTGACCTTGCAGAAAAATACGACAGCCTGATCGATATTCACTGCGACGAAATAGACGACGAACAATCCCGGTTCGTAGAGACAGTGGCCTCTCTGGCACTGGAACGCAACATGGGGCAGCGTGTGACTGCCAGTCATACCACTGCAATGCATTCCTATAATAACGCCTATTTTGTGAAGCTGATGCGCCTGCTGAAACGTTCTGGCATCCACTTTATCGCCAACCCGGTGACCAATCTGAATCTTCAGGGGCGAATGGATACTTACCCGAAACGTCGCGGTATCACTCGCATTCCAGAGCTGCTTGAAGCGGGTATAAATGCTTGCTTCGGTCAGGACGACATTGTTGACCAATGGTTCCCGATGCAGGGCTGTAATATGCTGCAAGTGTTGTTTACGGGTCTGGTGGGTTGTCAAATGACAGGGCTGGACCAGATCAACCGGGGCATCGACCTGATTACCGGAAACAGCGCAAAATGCCTGAATATTCACGACCAATACGGTATTGAAGAAGGGAAACCCGGCAATTTGATTCTGTTGGACTCTGAGACAGTATTTGATGCCATCAGACGGCAGTCGGTGGTAACTCACTCTTTCCGTAACGGCCAGCTGATAGCAGAAACCAGACCTGCACAGACATCTGTCAAGGCAAATCAATCGCTGTCTGGCAATATCGATTATTCTTTTTGCCCTCAGTAAGCTTTTTACAGCCTCTCTTGGACGGCATTAGAGGTTGACTCTTCCCTCCCGGGACCAGCCTGCTGAAAAAATCATTTCCCCCTCTTGGGGACGTCATATTATTCACGTTAGAATGACCGCCTTAAAATGAAAACATAGCCCGGTGCAGTCTCACACTTTCGCACTTATGGCAGTCAACCGTCCTTTTTAGTCGTAACCAAACCATGAAAAACAGCGATTTACAGGCTCGCTTCAACGCCATACGCTCCAACAAGATATTTGAACTCTTTGTCGTCAGCATCATCATCTTCTCTGCCCTGGTTATTGGTGCAAAGACCTACAACCTGCCAACCTACCTCGAAAGCACTATCAGTGTGCTGGATGTCGGCATCACACTCTTTTTTCTAGTGGAGATACTGATCCGCTTTTTTGGGGAAGAGAACAAAAAGAATTTCTTCAAGTCCGGCTGGAATCTCTTTGATACCCTGATTGTGATCGTCAGCCTGATCCCGGTCAGCGATACCGAGATGGCTCTGGTGGGCCGATTGATCAGAATTTTCCGGGTGCTGCGGATGATTTCAGTTATCCCCGAGCTTCGACTGCTGCTGAACTCACTACTGAAAGCCCTGCCGCAACTGGGTTACGTCATGCTGCTGATGTTCATCATTTTTTATATCTATGCCGCTGTTGGCAGCACTTTCTTCCTGAATATCAACCCTGAACTCTGGGGTAATATTTCCGTCAGTATGCTAACCCTGTTCAGGGTTATGACTTTCGAAGACTGGACCGATGTCATGTACGAAACCATGACCGTCTATCCATTAAGTTGGGCTTACTATCTCAGTTTTATTTTCTTCACGACGTTCGCGTTTCTGAACATGATCATCGGCATTGTCGTCAATGTTCTGGAGGAAGAGCGTCAAAAAGTGCGTAGGGAAGAAGAAGCTGTAAAGAATAAGGGTCAACCTACCCTTGAAGACCTTGAGCAGCAGCTGAACGGAATCAAACTACTCCTGCAAAAGGAAAGCCACTGAATGAGCCGCTGCCAGACTGTTTAGTCTGGCAGGTTGGACGTGTTCAGAACAGACGGTTCAAACCATCCAAAGTAGCCACGCGGTAGGCTTCGGCCATAGTCGGGTAGTTAAATGTGGTGTTCAGGAAGTAGCGAATATTATTGGCCTCTCCCTTCTGGGACATCACCGCCTGACCAATGTGTACGATCTCGGATGCCTGGTCACCAAAGCAGTGAATACCCAGCACTTCGCCGGTATCGCGGTGGAACAGGATTTTCAGCATACCAACGGTTTCGCCGGTAATCTGGGCACGGGCCAGCCTTGAGAAGAAAGCTTTGCCCACTTCATAGGGCACAGCTGCGGCTGTCAGCTCTTCTTCGGTTTTACCCAGCGAGCTGATTTCCGGAATGGTATAGATACCGGTCGGTACTTCGTTGACAAAACGCCATTGACCGGCATGTTCAATATTACCTGCGGCAGACCTGCCCTGATCATAAGCGGCACTGGCGAGACTGGGCCAGCCAATTACATCACCCGCTGCGTAGATATGCTCGATCTCTGTCTGATAGTTCTCATTAACAGACAATTGCCCCCGACTGTTCGGCTTCAAACCTATCAGTTCAAGGCCCATGTCCTGAGTATTGCCCGTTCTGCCATTGGCCCACAGAAGAATATCTGCTTTCAGTTTCTTGCCTGACTTCAGGTGCATCACCACACCGTCATCCAGCATTTCTACTTTCTGGTATTCCTCATTGTGGCGAATGATGACGTTCATTTTCCTCAGCTGATAGCCCAGCGCATCGGAAATCTCTTTATCCAGGAAGGAGAGCAGACGATCACGGGTATCCACCAAATCCACCAACACACCCAGACCAGAGAAAATAGAGGCATACTCAGAACCAATAACACCGGCTCCGTAGATGATCATCCGGCGTGGAGTGGTGGTTAGCTGAAGAATGGAATCACTGTCGTAAATCCGTGGATGACGGAAGTTGACATCAGCAGGCTGGTAAGGACGGGAACCGGTGGCAATCAGGATATTGGTACCATGAAGCTTTTCGACATTGCCATTTTCCTGCTGAACCTCAATGGTATGTTCATCGACAAAGGAGGCATGACCAAAATAAAGATCAATCCGGTTTCGGGCATAATACAGGGTACGGGACTGCACCTGTTTCTGAATAACGCGTTCAGCCGTCTTCAGCACCTTGGGGAAGCTGAACCAGCGGGGCTCGCCAATCTCACGAAACATGGGATTGGTGTTGAAGTCCATGATCTGTTTGACAGAGTGCCGCAGAGACTTGGAAGGTATGGTGCCCAAGTGGGTACAGTTACCACCGACAAACGCATTCTGCTCAACGACCGCAACCTTCTTGCCCAGCTTGACAGCGTTCATTGCTGCGCCCTCACCCGCTGGCCCGGAACCCAATACAACCAGATCGTAGTGACTCACGCCCATCCTTTAACCCTCAAAGCGGTTCAGGCAGCATTGCAGCAGATCATTATCCGAGTATGCGGAGATCGATCGTACTGCAACGCTTCCTTATTTTTATTAATTTCCTCAAAGGCTGTTCATATTTTTTGAGGAACAGCCTCTCAACTTTCAACAGAGAAGCATCCGACCCTCTGTACTCTGAAACTCTGGTTTTTCCGGATATAACTTGAACTAAGTACCTGACTTCTTTACAGCCTTGTCGGCAGTCGCATCATAAAACAGATGCTCCATATCCTTATGTTGACCTTCAGAGAAAGGGTCGTTCTTATCCCCTCCGCCACAGATCATGCAGCCATCCTTGAGGCCAAGGTTACTCAAACCACCACAGGAGCCCTTGATCGGTTTGTTGGCAACAATGACACCAATGGCCATCAGGGCGATCAGTACCAGAAAGGTTCCAAATGTAATCAGCATCAGTGTCATGATATTACTCTCCTGACCAGAGGCCCGAATCTAAAAAAACAGTCTTGCTTATTCATCAAACATCTTGCGGGCACTGTTTTTAGCACAATAAGTGCGCTGTCGTTGGTAATGGCAGGTAAGGTCATCAATCCGGCCATTTCTCAATTCTGTTTTGGCAGATAGGGTTTAAATGCATCACTGCTAACTGCGTCAAAGCCTTTATCTGTATGATAGGTAAAGTAGGCCGCGATTCCCTCTCTGTTGGCCAGCTTCAGGCCTTCTTTATCACCCAAAACCATAAACAGGGTCGCCAGTGCATCAGCTTCTGCAACATTATCCTCAATCACAGCCACTTCTGCCAAACGCCCCATCTCAGGACGACCAGTTCGCGGATTAATCGTGTGGGAATACTTGTGGCCATCCACTTCAAAATAATTCAGATAGTCACCCGATGTTGCCATGGCTTTGTTTTCCAATTCAACAATCAGGGCAGGCTTACTATCGGTCATGGCTGGTCCACGGATACCCAGTTTCCAGAGAGAACCATCTGGTTTAGGGTCACCGACTTTGACCTCACCACCGATCTCAACCAGATAACTGTTAATGCCTTCTGAGTTGAGCAGATAAGCCACTTTATCGACACCGTAACCTTTGGCAATAGAGCTGAGATCGACAAAGACGTCTTTGGTTCGGGTCAGTAAATCGTTTCGGGTATCTGCTATAACTGCCTGATAACCCACTTTAGCTTGGGCTGCGGCAATCTCTTCATCAGAAGGCAACTTGGCCGGATAGTTATTTATCATCCATTCTATAAACTCCGGGGCTTGCTTATCAGCGGTACCAGACGATGCTTTTTTGCTTTGTGAGGGTTGCCTGCCAGCATCAGAAGGACCAAAGCCCCACAGATTGACCACTGGACCCACAGTCACATCGTAAGCACCATCCGACATGCGGGAAATCACCAGACTTTTTTCAACAAGATCCACCAGCTCATCGGAAGCTTTGAATGGCTTCCCGATTTCAGAGCGGTTGAATTGCATCAGTTCGGAATCTTCACGGTAAGTTGACATACTGTCATTAATCGCCTCCAGCAGCCCGTCAACCTGCTTTTTAACATTGTCTGTCGAATGGGAAAAAGGCCTTGAAACATAGGTAATAGTGTAAGTAGTACCCATGGTTTCACCCTTTATGTGCTTCAGGGTAGGGCGCAAAGACAAAGCATAAAAGCCAACAGCCAGAAGAATTAAGCCAATCAGCAGTGACCGCTTGTAGGATTTGGACAACAACCTGTTCTCTCCCGTTGAAGCTGGAAAAGCCATTCTGACACTTCCAGAATTCGTTCAAGGAGGCGCAGTGTACCACCGGGAGTGGTGAATCGTCATCCGTACAGAGCACCAGCGAGCGTTCTTATCTGAGCACGCCCTCAGCGCTGTCAGAGTTCATCCCTTGAATCAAGGAGATTCGGCTTCACAACGCCCTTTTCGTCCACCACATGGGTAGTAAAAGAATGGAAGTAGTTCAATCCGGTTAATGGATAGCTCAGCCCCTCCAGCTTGTCGGGGCGGGTGTAGCTTGCAGAAGCTTTTTCCCAATTGCATTGCCTGGGCACTATCCAGGCACCTTTTTTCCACGCTTCTCCAGAGGTCAGACCGGTATCGCATTGATAAACATACTGCCCAAAACCATTAAAGTCTGCTTCTGCAGAAAAGATGATGCCCTTTTTCATACTGATCATATGATGATGCGCATAGCGTTTTTTCTTATCTTCAGAGGCTGGCAGTAAATCAGAATGATCCTGAAAGTCATGGGTGACTCTGAATGTTTTGGGATAACCGTCTTCAAGCAAAGGAGGTTCCTTACCATCCAGTACTTTTGAGCTCACCGCTTTTCCCCAGGCACCAATATAAGCCATGCTTACCGGCTCTACAGGGTATCGAACAACGACCAACTGGTGATGCTTGCCCCTGAGCACCATTGACCGGGTATAAGGATCAACATTGAGGCCACTGAAGTCTCCCCTTAAAGAGGAGTTCTCGCCAACTACGTGTATTGCTAATAAATCGCTCGTCGTATAGCGGGTTTCACCAAACTGCACCAGACCATCCCCTTTCGCATTGATCGGTTCATCCTTTATATCAACCCAATGGCTGGCAGGTTCTCCACCCTCGAGGGCGAGACTTTGCAGGATAGCCCTGGAGTAATAACTCTGCGGTTTCTTCAGATTTCTTTGCATGACACCCAGGACATGGAAAGTTCCTTCTTTATCCTGATAAATATCTAAACCGGTCACGGGCTTGGAGTGATCAACCCCCTCTCGGCTATCCCCCATTGGAAGATAGCTTCCCCATCTCGAATTTACCCAAGCCGGAACCGTCACCAGTTGCTCCTTATCGATGTCGATGATAAAAAGATTTCCGTGCTGGGCGGCAAACAACCAGTTTTTTTTATAGCGCCGATTAAATTCGGCACTGTGGGCCAGATAAACAGGCGAGTTGGCATGAGGTAAGAGGTAACCAAGATTAGGTGATGGTGAAACTATCATGAAATCGAATTTTCCATGAGTCCCAATAAACACCCGACCGTTAGAACAACCAAAGGCAAACTGGTTGTTACCCAGAGGCTTATGAAATGTACTCAAACTGTGATGATGCGCCAAGGTTATGTTGGTCAGGGGAATATTGGTAAATTCATTCATCACACAGCCGGGAAGGTAATCATTAAAAACCGTTTTCCAGGCTTTGCTGCCTGCCGTGCTTTCAATAACAACGGCGTTGCCATCTCTATTGACAGCTCCGAGCTGAAATACCACGGTTTCCTCAGCATGTGAATTCAACGAGGATACCAGCGTGACAGACGACAAAATCAGGGCTTTAAGTGTCCGGATCATACAAACCTCCCTATCAGGGTAATAGTGTAACTACGAGTAAATGGCCTCTGAGTGTTTTGACTCAGTAAATTGCCAAGGGTTCAATGAAACGGACAAGTTTAGACAAACGGGCTTAGTACGCCACAGAGTGGAAAAGGCAAGAAAGGCAGGTCAGGCCGACCGGGCACAGACCGTCATTTTGAAGGCATCATCTTCTTGCCTGACAACTCGGTAGCCAGCAGTTCATGTTCATAGGTGACGGGATGTGGACGCCCCTGCCCTTTTCGGAGCTAGTCCTGTTAGAGTTCATCTCTTGGTCTAGGATGATTGGGATTAATAACGCTCGTTTTTTCCTCCACCTGAGCTATGAAGGGATGGATTTCGTCCATTACCCGGGTCGTGAAAGAATGATAGTAGTTTAATCCCGTTAATCGATAGTTCAGCCCCTCCAGCTTGTCGGGTCGGGTGAATCTGGCAGAAGCTTTTTCCCAATTGCATTGCCTGGGCTCTATCCAGGCACCTTTTTTCCAGGCTTCTCCAGAGGTCAGACCGGTATCGCATTGATAGACGTACTGACCAAAACCCTCGGAGTCTGCTTCTGCAGAAAAGATAATGCCTTTTTTCATACTGATCATATGATGGTGTGCATAACGTTTCTTCTTATCTTCAGTGACCGGCAGTAGATCAGAATCATACTTCAGGTCATGGGTGACTCTGAATGTCTTGGGATAACCATCTTTAAGCAGCGGAGGCTCTTTGCCATCCAGTTTTTTTGAGCTTACCGATTTTCCCCAGGCACCAGCGACATAACCCACATTTACCGGTTCTACAGGGTATCGAATAATGACCAGCTGGTGATACTTACCCCTTAGCACCATTGCCCGGGTATAAGGGTCAACATTGAGGCCACTGAGGTCTCCTCTTAAAGAGGAATTCGTACCAGGGTGGTGTATCCCATTTTCCACATCTGTTATAAACAGGGTTTCACCAAACTGTAACAGACCATCTCCTGCCTTGTTGATCGGTTCATCGTCTATTTCATGCCAATAGCTGTAGGGGATTCCATCTTTGAGCGTTACACGTTGCAGGAGCGCTCTGGAATAATGACTCTGCTTTTTCTCCAGTTTTCTTTGCATAACACCCAACACATGGAAAGTCCCTTTTTTGTCCTGGTAGATATCCAGCCCGGTCATGGGCATAGAGTAATCAACACCCATGCGGAAATCCCACATAGAGAGGTAGTTTCCTTCTACCCAGTCCGGAAACGTCACCAGCTGCCTCTTGTCGATATCGATAATAAACAGGTGTCCATGCTGGGCAGCAAACAACCAGTTTTTCTTGTAGCGCTGATTAAATTCGACACTGTGGGCGAGATAAACAGGTGAGTTGGCATAGGGTAAATTGAAGTAACCAAGATTAGGAGATGGAGAATTTACCGAGAAAGGCTCCTCTCCTTCGCCCCCAACAAACACCAAACCGTTAGAACAACCAAAAGCAAACCGGTTGTTTCCCAGGGGCATGTGAAAAGAACTCAGACTGTAACGATGAGCCATAGTTTTGCTGGTCAGGGGGATATTGGTAAATTCATTCATTACACAACCGGGAAGGTTGCCATTAAAAACCGTTTTCCAAGCCTTGCTACCTGGACTGCTTTCGATAACAACTGCGTTACCGTCGCTGTTGACCGCTCCAAGCTGAAACACCAATGTTTCCTTAGCCTGTGAATTCGGTGAGGAAAGCAGCGTGACAGATGAAAACAACAGGGCTTTAAGAGTCCGAATCATAAAAACCTCGAAATCAGGGCAATGGATGAAGCCATAAGCGCCAGGCACTTATGAAGTTTGACTCAACAAATTGCCAAGAGCTCAATGAAGCGGACAAGTTTAGACTAGCGGGCTGAATAAGCCACACATCAGGAAAGGCAAGGTCAGGCGGTCACCCAGAGAATAACGGCATCTTCCTCGCTGAGGGAAATCAGAGCATGCCCCATCTCGGCATCGTAATAGGTGCTATCACCCTCATTGAGCTCTACCGGTTGATAAAACTCTGTGTAGAGCATGATTTTGCCACTGAGAACCAGCAAAAATTCTTCACCCTCATGCCTGACCCAATCCTGATAATCCTCAAATGACCGGGCACAAACCGTCGTTTTGAAGGGCACCATCTTCTTGCCCGACAATTCAGTGGCCAGCAGTTCATGTTCGTAGGTGGTGGTGGGATGTGGACGCCCCTGCCCTTTTCGGGTGATGTCCCTGCGCCCGCTGGCTGCTTTCTTTTCTGCAGGCTGGGTGAACAACTGAGGAATATCAATACCCAGCCCTCTTACCAGTTTGGTTACAGCGGTGAAGGTGGGCGATATCTGCTCATTTTCTATCTTGGAGAGTGTTGATCGGGCGAGGCCAGTTTTCTGACTGGCTTCTTCCAGTGTCAGATTAAGACTCAGACGGATTTCCCGGACTCGCTGTCCCAGTTGCAACGGCTCAACAGCGTCCTCCCTGTGACTGCGGGAGATGATGACCGACTGTTTTTCCTTCTCTAAAAAGTGCGCCTGCTCTGATATTTCCTGCTCTGACATTTATAGTTATCTCGACATCCAGACGTGCTTGATACTATATAAGGTTCCCGAAAAAAGAAATAAGCTACCCGGAAATTAAACTCTCTAAAAAAGTGCCAAAGAACATTCAGCGTTGTATTTACTCAATTATTTCATTAAGTTAGGCGTACTGTCAGGATAAGAAACCTTAAAACTATCCGTCTCGTCCTGACCCTGATCATCTAACTGAACTGACACCCTTTGGCGTCACATAACAAAGAACCAAGAACAATAACAGAACAGCAAATAGCGTGGAGTAAAGTTTCAAAATGGAAACACTGACCGAAATCATCGGTGCCATTAATGGCGTCGTATGGGGACCCATGATGTTGGTCCTCATGCTGGGGGTAGGACTATTCCTGATGCTGGGCCTGCGACTGATGCCCATCCTGAAGCTGGGCACCGGCTTTAAGCTTCTCTGGCAAGGCCGCAGCGCCGAGTCCGGTGACTCCGGCGAAATCCCTCCCTTCCAGGCCCTGATGACTGCCCTTTCTGCCACCATCGGTACCGGTAACATTGCCGGTGTTGCCACTGCCGTCTTTATGGGGGGCCCCGGTGCGCTGTTCTGGATGTGGTGTACTGCTCTGGTGGGTATGGCAACCAAATTCTCAGAAGCCGTACTGGCCGTTAAATTCCGTGAGGTCGACGAAAACGGCAAGCACTACGGGGGCCCAATGTACTATATCAAAAATGGTCTGGGTTCGCGCTGGACGTGGCTGGGCACCGCCTTCGCTATTTTCGGTGCCATTGCCGGCTTCGGCATCGGCAACACCGTTCAGTCCAACTCGGTGGCTGACGTTCTGCATAGTAACTTCAACCTGCCTCCTGTGGTGACCGGTTTTATTCTGATGTTCCTGGTGGGTGCTGTCCTGATTGGCGGCATCCGTCGTATCGGTGCGGTTGCCAGTACTCTGGTTCCCCTGATGGCCACTGCCTATCTGGTGGCTGGTCTGGTTGTTCTGGCTATCAATGCTGATCAAATTCCTGCCGCCCTCAGCCTGGTCTTCACGCACGCCTTTACGCCTACTGCGGCTACCGGCGGTTTTGCAGGCGCTGCGGTATGGGCCGCCATTCGTTTTGGTGTCGCTCGCGGTGTGTTCTCTAACGAAGCCGGTCTGGGTTCTGCGCCTATCGCTCATGCGGCAGCCAAAACCAACGACCCGGTTCGTCAGGGACTGATTGCCATGCTGGGTACTTTCCTGGACACTATCATTGTCTGTTCCATCACCGGTCTGGTCATCATAACTTCCGGTGCCTGGACTTCGGGGGCGACCGGTGCCGCGCTGACTTCTGCCGCTTTTGCTGAAGCACTGCCGGGGGTCGGTAATTACGTGGTTGCCATATCTCTTGCCATCTTTGCCTTTACGACCATTCTGGGCTGGAGCTTCTACGGCGAGCGTTGCGTAGTATTCCTGATGGGTCCAAGAGCCGTGAAAGCCTACCGTTTCCTTTGGATCGTAGCGGTTCCAGTGGGCGCTACTGTCAGCCTGGATTTCATCTGGCTCGTAGCTGACACTATGAACGCTATGATGGCTATTCCCAACCTGATTGCCCTGGCACTGCTTAGCCCGGTGGTATTCAGGCTGGTGCGTGAATACTTTGGCAAGCAATCTGAAACATCAGAGGCAGTCACTGACTAAAAAGAGCTCTAACCAGCTCCAACGAAGGTGCAAACAGATCTACCATCTGTTTGCACCTCTCTTCATCACCCTCTCGTCATTAAGTACTTCACTCCTTGCCCAAACCCTGATAAATATTCAGAGAGCCATAAAAAAGCACTACCCGCCTGCCCTGTCACTGCTAATATTCCAGAAACCTGTCGTTTCAGTTAGTGGTCAGGAGTCTTTTTTATGGCCAGTAAAGATATCAGGAACCATCGAATGTCTGACGAGGTTTATCAGGAGAATTTTTCTGATATCAAGCCTCCACTGTCGTTTTATCAGTCCAGACTGGAAGCAGGTCGCTGCCTCTATTGTCATGATGCCCCCTGCATCTCTGCCTGCCCGACAGGTATTAACATTCCCTCGTTTATCCATCGAATCGCTGATCAAAATGTGGACGGTGCTGCCCAGGTTATTCTGGAAGAAAACATTCTCGGGGGGAGCTGTGCCCGGGTTTGTCCAACAGAAGTCCTTTGTGAGCAGGCCTGCGTTCGCAATCACCCGCCAGAATGTAAACCCGTAATGATAGGCCGCTTGCAAAGGTTCGCTATTGACCATCGGCAGACAGCTGCTCACCCATTTATCCGCGCGCAGACAACAGGCCGAAGCGTCGCGGTTGTGGGTGCAGGTCCTGCCGGCCTGGCCTGCGCACACAAGTTGGCCAGACTGGGGCATGACATCACCGTATTCGATGCTCATAGCAAACCCGGCGGGCTCAATGAGTACGGCATAGCTGCTTACAAACTGGTAGAGGACTACGCCCAGAAGGAAATCAGATTCATTTTCGAAATCGGTGGTATAACCCTTGAAGCAGGCAGCAGAATCAATCTTGGCCACCAGCTTGCCGACCTGTCTGTTCAGTTTGATGCGGTCTTTCTTGGCATTGGACTGGAGTCTGCGAAATCCCTTGGGCTGCCTGATGAGCCATCCGAAGGCGTTGAGGAAGCCCTTGGAGCCATCAAAACGCTTCGTCAGACCAAAAACCTGGCTGAGCTGCCAGTGGCTTCAAGGGTGGTTGTGATCGGCGGTGGTAATACAGCCATTGATATAGCCTGCCAAATGCGCCGGTTGGGAGCAGAAGAAGTCACACTCGCTTATCGAAGAGGTATTCAACAGATGTCAGCGACCCATCATGAACAGTTATTCGCAAAAGAAAACGGTGTTCGCATTATTCCCTGGATGAAACCCACAGGCTTTGAATCAAAAGCCGGGCAATTACGTGGCGTTCGTTTTGTGAGAACAGCAGAGGCTCCTACTGGCGAGTTGATTGAAACCGGCGAGCAAATAACGATGACTGCCGACCGGGCATACAAGGCCATTGGCCAGACCATAACAGCGGACAGTTTTGCTTACGGAAAACTGGCCCTTAGCAAGAATGGAAAAATCAGGGTGAACGATCAATTCAGGACATCTATCAGTAATGTCTGGGCAGGAGGTGACTGTGTCGATAAAGGGGAGGATCTCACTGTCCATGCGGTTCAGCATGGCAAACTGGCTGCTCAAGCTATCCATCAGTTCCTGCAACCGCCCGAAGTACAGGTAGAACAAGGCGATGGCAGACCTTAGCTGCGAGTTTCTCGGGATTCAGTCTCCCAATCCATTCTGGTTAGCTTCAGCGCCACCCACGGATAAGGCATACAACATTTGCCGGGCATTTTCTGCAGGCTGGGGAGGAGCTGTCTGGAAAACTCTGGGCGAAGATCCGCCACCAGCCAATGTTTGCTCAAGGTATTCCGCTCATCGGGATACTCATGGGCGGATTCTGGGCATCAACAACATTGAACTGATTTCTGATCGACCGTTACAAGTTAACCTGGATGAAATCAAACAAACCAAGAAAGACTGGCCCGACCGGGCTTTAGTTGTCTCCCTGATGGTGCCCTGTAAAGAAGAGAGCTGGAAACGTATTCTCAACCAGGTTGAAGCCACTGACTGTGACGGTGTCGAACTCAATTTTGGTTGCCCCCACGGCATGCCGGAGCTGGGCATGGGAGCGGCTGTAGGGCAAGTACCCGAACTCATTACTAAAGTCACGCGATGGTGTAAACAACATACACGACTGCCGGTTATCGTTAAGCTGACGCCTAATGTCACCGATATTGTCCAGACAGCCATTGCCGCTCAGGCAGGTGGCGCGAATGCTGTCTCACTGATCAATACCATTAACTCCATTACCAGCATCAATCTTGATACCATGGTTGGCTATCCACCCGTAGGCAATCATTGCACCAGCGGCGGTTATTGCGGCGAGGCCGTAAAGCCTATTGCCCTGAACATGGTGGGGCAACTGGCACGGCACGATGAGACAGCCAAACTCAGTGTATCCGCTATGGGCGGCATCACGACCTGGAGAGATGCTGCAGAATACCTGTCATTGGGGGCAACAACCCTGCAGGTATGCACAGCGGTGATGCTGAATGGATTTAAGATCATTGATGAGCTGGTAGACGGACTCTCAAGATGGATGGATCAGAAAGGTTACCGGACACTGTCTGAATTTCGTGGGGCAGCGGTTGCCAGCCTGACTGACTGGAACAAACTGGATCTGACCTATAAAAGTGTTGCTCACATTGACCAGAGCCATTGTATCCAGTGTGGCCGTTGTTTTGCCGCTTGTGAAGATACTGAACATCAGGCTATAGCCTTTCAAACATCTGATGATGGAAAAGACCGGACGTTTGAAGTCATTACGGGGGAGTGTGTGGGTTGCAATCTATGTCAGATCACCTGTCCAGTTGAGGGGTGTATCACGATGATTAATCCTCCCGGGTCCAATCCAGAACTATAAATTGGCAAAGATCACTCAACTAGCCTGGGTGGTGTTTTTCAAGGTAGTTGTCCCGATGACCAAGTTTTAGGCTGCTATTTTGATACAGTCAGCAGCCCCTGATTCCCGTTCCGGGTTTAACGCAACAGAACCAACTGGTTCCCAGTTCCTGCACTTGCCAGACCAACGCAACGGATTTTTCTCACGTGCTTTCTTGTACACCCGTTTTCGCTGCTCCAGTATCGCTTTGTCACATCCATCATGACGCTGTTCTGGTGTCACAAAGCGAATAGAGCTATGGCGGTGCTCTTGGTTGTAAAACCTGACAAACGACAGCATCCAATTTCTGCTTTCTTCCAGTGTCAGAAAACCTTGGGACGGCCATTGCGGACAATACTTCAATGTCTTAAATACGGACTCTGCAAAAGCGTTATCATTACTCACTCTTGGTCGGCTATGCGACGGTATGATGCCAAGGTCTGCCAGTTTTGATTGGAATGTATGCGACGTCATTGGTGCTCCGTTGTCAGAGTGCAGAACCATCGGCTTGTTAACACATCGCTCAGCGACTACAGCCCTGTTAATCAAGCTACTAGCCAGTTCCCCTGACTCTTTGTCGTGTACTTCCCACGCAACAATTTTACGGCTGTATATATCCAGGATGAGGTATAGATACCAAAACTGACCGCGCACCTTCGACGGAAAGTAGCTAATGTCCCAACACCACACTTGGCTAGGGCCAGAAGCTACATACGTGGTCGGCTTACTGCTTTTTGATCGCCTCTTTGATCGTCCTCTATGATGATGCTGGTCATGTTTTTTTAGTACCCGGTAGAAGCTCGATTCTGAAGCAATATATTCACCCTTATCTGCCAGCATCGGCACAATTTGCGAGGGTGGCAAGCTGGCATTTTCTGGCTTATTGCATACTGTCAGAATACGCTGCTCCTCCTCTTCTGTCAGCTTATTAGACGGTGATAATCGTAAGGCTCCAGGCCGTTTGTCAGGAATTACCTGGCCCGTGTTGTCACGCCACCGATTCAATCTCTTTAAAGACACCAGTAGTTGTTCTGCAGCCTTCCAGCGGGGCGCCCCGTTTGCTGTGGCCTCATCAAACCATGTCAGCAATTTCAGGCGTTCATCAAGGGGAGTCAGTTGTCCTCGTTGTCTATCCCGTAGAAGGCATCGAGCTTTTTTGACAGCACCAAAAGAGCAGCAGTTTCGGCTAATGCCTTATCTTTACGGCGAAGCTCGCTCTCAAGTTTCAGAATACGCTTTCGATCCTGTTGAGCTTGTTTTTTCTCTTGTCTGGCCTATTGTCCAGACTGATCTGCACCAGAAATACAGGCTTGCTTCCACTCGTGCACCTGTTACGGGTAAAGCCCTTTTTTACGGCAATACTCGCTCAGCTCTGCTTCAGAAAGTGCGGCAGTTTCAACGACTACGGCAAAGCGGGCTTCAGCAGACCACTGCTCTGAATTATGTTCATTCCCTGGCACGGGCAACCCTTTATCTCTTAACTGTCTGCGCCAATTGTACAGGGTCTGCTCGCTAATGCCTTCTTCTTTGGCAACGTCAGGAACAGAGCGATTGAGGGGTGGTAAAAGCTTTTTCAATACAGCGGCTTTACGTTCTTCAGAATAACTAGCAGCCTGTCGGACTTAAGCGTCCGTAGCGAGGATTGCAAGAAATTGAGGATAAAAATTTCTGCTTCTGAGGAGAATAGCGAGCTATTTGACGAAGAAGCAGGAATTTTTAGACCAATTTATTGCAACCGCAGTAGGACAGCCTTAAGTCCGACAGGCTGCTAGGCACTATAACCTGTCTACCGCCCCCGCTGTTTTATTAGTTGGTTGATTATTAACGGGGACAACAATCCTGACACAGTGGGTGGGTGGTAGGTATATGTAGTAAACGATTGACGTGCACCAAACGTTTGTCTCACCAAATCATCTTCTTTCACAAAGTCTAATGGAATCTTACTTTCTTCAACAGAGTTACGCGGCAATCGTAGCTTTCCTTTTGGAGCCAAACAAGCCCTTACTGCTAAAAAGTACTCATCTGAAAATCTCATAAAGTTACATAAAGGACCTTCATCTCTTATTTCATCGTATTTTTTATTGAGTGTTCTTAGAAATTCAGTTGCCCTTTTGTCTCCCCACTGCAGTAAAACATCAGGTTTAAGGCTTGCTATTATATCCAAAGTATCATGACCTGAATGACCTGAATGACCGGAATGATGATCACCAAGATCATGACCACAGCCAAGTATTAAAACAGAATGTTTTTCTGGGTGCAGCCCATTTAAAATTACAACACCATATTTTTTGTGGATATTATCAAGCTCTTCATCTGTTACTGATGTTTTTAAATCTAGTTTTTTATTTTTCAAATGAAGTTCAATAAAGTAATCCAGTTCATCATAAGCATCCAGAGAAAGTCGAGATTTTATTCTTTGAGCTTCGACTTTTGCTGATGGAGACTCCCCTCCGGAAGGGCATGTGTACAAAGGATTATCTATGTCATTCATTGAACTAAAGATCAGGTTGGCAATTTTTAAACCAGTTTTTTGAGAATCTTCACCGACGAACATTACACCCTTTTCAGTCAACTTTTTCTGTGTAATATGCAAATCCTGGTTTTTTGAATTATCAGGTAGATCCTTTACGTCAATCTTTCTTCTTTTAATATCCATACCAAAAGCTGCTATGCCTTCGCTAGCAGGTATTTTTTTTGTTTGAATCCTTTTAGTTTTACCAACATCCTGGTCTTCATCAGTTAAAGAACCACCCGCTTTGTTAATTGAAGATGGTTTTTTTCCTGGTATATCCATGTTTACTCTTTGTATCAATGTTAAGGTGAACCCACTGTCAAGACAGCAAATCAACGAGTCTGAGTTAAGTCCTGACAATCATCGAAAACTCCTCATGCAAAGTGAATTGCCTTCGGTGCGTTGTAATCCAACGACTGATGCACTCACTCTAGTAAATCGTCCAATCCTCCCTAAAGCTTAGAAACCGTCAAAAACAGTAGCTGTCCTTTCCACTGACTGAACTGGACAGCGGCAACCTGATGCTCACTGGCCAGCCGATTAAATTATAGTCTTGTCACCCCTTCAGGGTTCCAGTGCTACCATTGTACCTTCGTCACATCAACCCATTTGTTTCCAATAGGAAACAAATGGGTTGATGTGAAACATCCAAATTTGCTACTCTGCCAATACTCTGAATATCTGTTGGACTTCTTAAAATCATACGATTCGGGACTTATCGAAGAACAACATTGGTTTCTGTCAACCCAGTATCGTCAGGAGCCTAACCGATAGTAATACAAGCGGGGCGAACCATGGGACTGAGCATTTTCGACCTTTTTAAAATTGGCATCGGGCCTTCGTCTTCACATACAGTAGGCCCCATGGTGGCAGCCAACCGTTTTCTGGATGAACTCCACTCAAATCAGCACTTCGAGCAGGCACACCGTATAAAGGCCGACCTCTACGGCTCTCTGGCCATGACCGGAGAAGGGCACGCCACCGATGTTGCCGTCCTTCTTGGGCTCATGGGGGAGCACCCTGATAGAGTCAACCCTGATAAAGTGCACGAATACGTCTCTGATATAAAGGACAACAACCGACTGGAGCTGGGTGGAATCAGGGCCATTTCATTTCATTTCGACACTGATCTGCAATTTCATTTTGGAAACTCCCTGCCCAATCACCCCAATGGCATGTCACTGACAGCTCTGGATGCCAATGGGCAGATTCTTTATAAAAACCAATATTACTCGGTCGGTGGCGGTTTTGTTCTCAACGAACAGGAAGCTTCTTCCAATCTATCAACCAACCTGCAGTCTGCTCCCATTCCTTTCCCTTTTGAAAAGGGTCTGGACCTACTGGACCACGGCAAAAAAAGTGGTTTATCCATTGCCGAGCTGGTACTTGAAAACGAAAAACATCTGGGGCGCAGCCAGAATATTCCCAAGGATCTGATGGCCATCTGGCAGGTGATGGATCAATGTATCCAGCGCGGTTGCGAGCAAACCGGAAAATTGCCCGGAGGATTGGATGTTGACCGTCGTGCCAATGACATACACAAACGCCTGATCAACAAACCAAAAGATCAGTGGGATGACCTGCAAAGCATGGACTGGGTGAGTCTTTTTGCCCTGGCCGTGAATGAAGAGAATGCAGCGGGTGGTCGGGTCGTCACCGCACCCACTAACGGTGCTGCGGGAGTTATTCCAGCGGTTCTGGCTTATTATGATCGCTTTGTTCCCGGCAGTTCTGATCAGGGTATTCAGACTTTTCTGGCTACTGCTGCGGCCATCGGTATGTTGTACAAAAAGAACGCCTCCATTTCAGCCGCTGAAGTCGGCTGTCAGGGAGAGATCGGGGTAGCCTGCTCTATGGCAGCGGGAGCACTCTGCGCCGTTTTGGGCGGTACTAATGAACAGATAGAAAATGCAGCAGAAATTGGCATGGAACATAACCTTGGGCTGACCTGTGACCCGGTTGGAGGTCTGGTTCAGGTGCCATGCATAGAGCGAAACACTATGGGTGCAGTCAAGGCCATTAACGCGGCACGACTCGCCTTACAGGGTACCGGCCAGCATCGGGTCTCACTGGACAGCGTGATAGAAACCATGCACCAGACTGGCCTGGACATGCAGGATAAGTACAAGGAAACCGCCACCGGCGGACTGGCAGTCAATGTTGTCGTGTGCTGAGACTCGTGACAGATGCCAATAAAACCAAAAATAATCAGCACAAATACCCAGGATGCTCCGTATAACTAGGAGGCTGACCGAGAATAGCGCCCGTAGCGAGGACGGCAGAAAATTGAGGATGAAAATTCGGTTTTGTGAGGAGAATAGCGAGCTATTTGACGAACAAAAGCGGATTTTCAGACCAATTTGCTGCCGCCGCAGTAGGGCAGTCTATTCTCGGTCAGCCTCCTAGGAGCACACCCATGGGAGCATGGGCCGAGAGCTACGGTTCAGGTGTTTTTAGACCATCACAGGGCTGTCCCATCCACCGACAGCCGTCAGAGAAAGGTAGAAACATGGCTGTTGATAAACAGGCACTCAGCGCTCTGGAACAGAGCAACGCATTTACCGGCCGTCACATTGGCCCGGATCAGGCTCAGCAACAGGCAATGCTGTCCGAACTGAAACTGGAGTCACTGTCTGATCTGATTGAACAGACCGTTCCCAAAGCTATTCGCCCAAACGTTACCTCTGGAGAGAGCCCTCTGGCTGTAGCAGCGGGCAAAACAGAAGTTCAGGCGCTGGAATACCTGCGTGCACTAGCCGACCAGAACAAGGTGAACAAGTCTTACATCGGTATGGGTTACTACAACACCCACATTCCAAACGTTATCCTCAGAAACGTTCTGGAAAACCCCGGCTGGTACACCGCCTACACCCCTTATCAACCCGAAATCTCCCAGGGCCGTCTGGAAGCTCTGCTGAATTTCCAGCAAATGGTTATGGACCTGACCGGCATGGAAGTCGCCAACGCTTCCCTGCTGGACGAAGCCACCGCTGCTGCTGAAGCCATGGCGCTTTGCTTCAGATCAAGCCGTAGCAAGAATCCGATATTCTTTGTTGCTGACGACGTTCACCCACAAACCATCGACGTCATCAAAACCCGTGCTGAGCACATGGGTATCCGGGTAGAAGTCGGCAATCCCGTTACTGATCTGGAAAAACACGACATCTTCGGTGTACAGCTGCAATACCCTGGCACTTACGGACAGATTACCGATGTTGCCAGCATCGTCGCCAAAGCCAAAGAGCAAAAAGCCATGGTGTCTGTCGCCACTGACCTGATGGCTCTGATGCTGCTGAAATCACCCGGCGAACTGGGGGCTGACATTGCCCTGGGCAGCAGCCAGCGGTTTGGTGTTCCCATGGGCTTTGGTGGTCCTCACGCTGCTTTCTTCGCTGCCAGTGAAAAACTGAAGCGCTCCATTCCGGGTCGCATTATCGGTGTCTCCATCGACCGCCGTGGCAACCAGGCTTATCGCATGGCGATGCAGACCCGTGAGCAGCATATCCGTCGTGAAAAAGCGACGTCCAACATCTGTACTGCCCAGGCTCTGCTGGCCAACATTGCTGCGTTCTATGCCGTTTACCACGGGCCACAGGGTCTAAAAACCATTGCCGAGCGCATCCACCGTCTGACCACTATTCTGCACAAAGGCCTGACGACTCTCGGTGTTCAGTGCAACAACACCTTCTTTGATACTCTGACCCTGAAAGTAGGCAGTCAGCAAGAAGCGATCTATAACCGTGCCCTTGAAGCCGGTTGCAACCTGCGTCGCATCAGCTTCGATCAACTGGGTATCAGCATTGATGAGACCACAACAGCGGAAGACATCACGCAGCTCTTCAATGTCATTCTGGGACAGGGTCAGGATCTGGATATCCAGACCATCGACAGTCAGATTGCAGTGTCCGGCCTCAAAGACGAACATCGTCGTACTGATGCCGTCCTGACTCACCCGACCTTCAACAGCTATCATTCCGAAACCGATATGATGCGCTACCTGAAGCGTCTGGAGAACAAGGATTACTCCCTGACCCACGGCATGATTCCTCTGGGCTCCTGCACCATGAAACTGAATGCCGCCGCTGAAATGATTCCGGTGTCCTGGCCTGAATTTGCCAACATCCACCCGTTTGCGCCCAGAGATCAGGTCAAGGGTTATATGACCATGATCAACGAACTGGAAGCGGCACTGGAAGAAATCACCGGTTACGACAAAATCTCCATGCAGCCCAATTCCGGAGCCCAGGGAGAATACGCCGGTCTGCTGGCCATTCGTAACTATCAGGAAGCCAATGACCAGGCACACAGAAATATCTGCCTGATCCCCTCTTCTGCTCACGGCACCAACCCGGCTTCTGCCGCTATGGTCGGCATGAAAGTGGTCGTCGTTGACTGTGACGAGAATGGTAACGTGGATGTTGCCGATCTTCAGGCCAAAGCAGAACAGCACAGTGATAACCTGTCCTGCCTGATGGTCACCTACCCTTCCACCCACGGTGTTTATGAAGAAGAGATTCGCAATATCTGCGACATCGTCCACGAACACGGGGGTCAGGTCTACATGGATGGTGCCAACATGAATGCCCTGGTTGGTATTGCCAAACCCGGCAAGTTCGGCTCCGACGTTTCGCATCTGAACCTGCATAAAACCTTCGCCATTCCTCACGGTGGCGGCGGTCCCGGCATGGGCCCCATTGGTGTCAGAAGCCACCTGGCGCCTTACCTGCCAAACCACTGCGTCAGCCCGATTGAAGGTGATAACGAAGGCATGGGGGCAGTATCAGCAGCGCCATTTGGCAGCGCCTCCATCCTGCCCATCAGTTATCTGTACATTGTCATGTTGGGACAGCAGGGCCTGCAGCAATCCAGTGAAGTCGCCATTCTCAACGCCAACTACATGGCTGACAAGCTGGCTGCTCACTACGACGTACTTTATCGTGGCCGCAACAACAAGGTGGCTCATGAGTGCATTATCGATATTCGTCCGATCAAAGAAGCCTGCGGTGTCACTGAAGAAGACATTGCCAAGCGACTGATGGATTACGGTTTCCATGCACCAACTATGTCCTTCCCGGTTGCCGGCACTCTGATGATTGAGCCGACCGAATCCGAATCCAAAGACGAGATCGATCGTTTCGTGAGTGCCATGATTGCCATTCGCAAAGAAGTTCGCAAGGTACAGGAAGGCGAATGGCCTGCCGAAGACAACCCGCTGTGCAATGCTCCGCACACCATGGCAGATCTGGTAGACAGCGAGTGGAGCCACCCTTACACACGTGAAGAAGCCGTCTTCCCGCTTAAAAGCTCTATCAATGGCAAGTATTGGCCCACTGCCAACCGTATCGACAATGTCTACGGCGATCGTAACTTTATCTGCTCCTGCCCGTCTATCGAAAGCTATCGAGAAAAAGACTAACGTCGTCTGAGAACCAGCATTAAACCGGGGAAACTGCTTCCCCGGTTTCTACACTATTTCAGGGAGTCTTTGTAATGACTGATCTCAAAAAAACACCACTCCATGGCCTGCACCTGGAGCTGGGCGCAAAAATGGTTCCTTTCGCGGGCTTCGATATGCCGGTCCAGTATCCTCTGGGGGTTAAAGCTGAGCACCTGCATACCCGTGCTCAAGCGGGTTTGTTCGATGTCTCCCACATGGGGCAGGTTCGTCTGACAGGCAACAATCCGGCCAGGGCTCTGGAAGCTCTGGTACCTGTCGACATTATTGATCTGCCTGAGCGCAAGCAACGCTATGCCCTGTTCACCAATGAACAGGGGGGCGTGATGGACGACCTGATGGTCACCAACGAAGGCAATAACAGTCTGTATGTGGTTGTCAACGCTGCCTGCAAGGATCAGGACATTGCTCACATGAGGGCTCATCTGCCTGAGGATGTAAAGCTGGAGGTTCTGGACGACCGTGCTCTGGTCGCTATTCAGGGCCCTGAAGCGAAATCTGTTATGGCCCGCTTTGCACCTGAAACAGAAAAGATGGTTTTCATGGACTCTGTTCATATCACCATTGAAGGCGTTGACGTTTACATCAGCCGCTCGGGTTACACCGGTGAAGATGGTTTTGAAATCTCAATCCCGGAAGCGGATGCAGAAAAATTCTGTCGTATGTTGCTGGATCAGCCAGAAGTGGAGTTCATTGGTCTGGGAGCCCGTGACTCCCTGCGTCTGGAAAGTGGACTTTGCTTGTATGGTCACGATCTGGATACAGAAACCACCCCCATCGAAAGCAGCCTGATCTGGGCCATCAGCAAAAACCGTCGTAAGGATGGTGAGCGTGCTGGCGGCTTTCCCGGTGCGGACAAGATCCTGAGCCAGATTGAAAACAAAGACTTCACCCGCAAACGTGTTGGTTTGATCGGCAGCAGTCGTGCACCGGTTCGTGAAGGGACTGAAGTCGTCAATGCCGAAGGTGAGAAGATCGGCGTGGTGACTTCGGGAACCTTTGGACCCACTGTCGGCGCACCGGTTGCCATGGCTTATGTTGCCACTGAATACGCCGCTCTGGAAACAGAAGTTTTTGCTCAGGTGCGCGGTAAAAAACTGCCTATGACTGTGAGTCGTATGCCGTTTATTGAACAGCGTTACTACCGTGGTTGATAAATTAAAGCCCGGTTTTCCGGGCTTTTTAATGAATAAGGAATCAACCAGATTTAAGGCTATTAGACAAAATCATCAATTGATGGTCCTCAATCCCTCCGAGGCAATATTCCCCGATAACACTGCTTTTCAGACACTCCTGATCCAGCCCTTGCGAATATCGACTGACCCCTGCAGCCTTCTGCCCCTCTTTGCCAGCCGCTTTTACATAGGGATGAGAGAAACCTGCTTCCACTTTTTCCACCATAGGCAGATAAAGACGACTCAAACGACATTGTGGATACTGTTGTTGGATTGTTCGGAAAATTTTCAAGCCTTCATGGTCAAGATCTCCCCAGAAAAACAACTCCGGATGATCCAGCAGGGTCATAAGATCCTGTGATGTACCTGCTCTGGAAATGCCCACTACTGACTTCCTGTTTTCAATCACCTGAAGCCAGCCTAATCCGTATCCAAAAGTACTGATTAGTGCCATTTTGAGGTGCAGTCCCAGCTGGATACAAGCCTCAAAACTCTGGGGATTCTCAATCAACAACACCTGCTCCGGCTGTTCAGGAGTGGCAGTTACCACATAACTGACAGGCTTTCTGAACTGGTCAGGATCAATACCAAACTGCTGAAGGCTTCGCTTGCCCAGAGCATTAAGAAGCTTGGATGAACCCAAAAGATACCGGGCGGAAGCCTCATAAGCCGTCATTTGATAAGCTGCGGGCAAATCTGATTTTAACTGGTGCAAACCATCAGCCAGTTTCTGCATGTCTTCCCGGGTCCAGTAAGACAGTGACTCATGGCAAGCAGCCAATGCCAAGCCATCTGAATAGTTGTGCAGAATCTCTCGCCAACACTGTTGAGTTGCCGATTCCGCTGGATTAACCGGACAGGACAACTTCCCATAACGCACATCTTCATGAGAAGAGGTGATTTTACGCTCCTCTGCCAGAGCCTTCAGTATCTCTTCAATAACCAGAAGACTCTCTATACCCAGAGACTTCTGAATCATTTTTGGCGCAGAGCGAGCATTAGTCGCAGTTCTTTTTTTTATAAACCAGTCAAACACTCGTTCCTTGTCTTCTTCAGAGTACATTCAAATTAGCCCCCTTCATGATCCACATGCAGATGGAACAAACTGGCTTCTCCTTTGCCTCGCCCCAAAGAGGCTGGACTGACCAGAACACCCTCCTTCACTGTGACATGCCCTCCCTGCCCCTGAAGACCACCAATCACATTACCCACCAGATAGGTAGGAAAAATGCCCGGGTCGTTTTCATAGTTAGGATTGTGAATCAGTCCCACCATCTGGAATCGACCGCGGGTATTGCGCAGGGATTCCAGGGAGTCCTCAATCAACTTCTTGTGAGAAAGCTTACTGAAGAGGCCGTCCAGAATAATGACCGACTCACTGGATTTACGCTCTTGCCTGCGGTAATGACTGGGGACAGACTTCAGCTCCCGCTCAATGGCAAACTCAGACAGCTTTACCAGCCACATAAGGGAAACCGCCTCGCGCTGGCCTTCGCTCATATCCTCATTCAGGCTGAAGAGATTGCCATGAGGCCTAATAGCATCGTGTTTCAGACGAATACTGATATTGGTAAAAAGCTGACGATAAATCTGACCGCGCAGATTCTGACTCAACTCTTTTCGCTGCTTTTCCTCACTGCCTACAGGCAAGTTCCTGGCTTTACGGGTGCGAACCTGACGCTGATTATCTTCAATTTCCGCCAGCAGGCTTCTAACCAGATGTCGAATGCCCTCTTCAGTAACAATATCCGCCTGAATCACGAAGTATGCATTATCTCCGGTGGACTGTTTGGCAACTCGTTTCAGAATTTTAAGGTTATCTACCGAGTGCATGATGATGCTGGAAAGCCGCTCGTGGAGCTTATCCTCGTAGCCACTCATGGATTCCTGAAGTTCTTCAAGAATTCGCTGGCTATGATCAATCTGCTCATCCAGGGTACTGATCATGCTGGCAAGTTCTTTCAATGCCGCTTCGTCTGCTTCACTCAGCCCTGTCAGACGAGTTTGCTCAGTAGCGTTAAACAATTGTCGCTCATTGTCCTGAATACGAGCCAATACTTCGCGGAAGCCTTTTTCATCCCTGGAATACTCTTTCTCGTGCCGTTCAAGCTCTCTGCTCAGCTCTTTAATGTTCTCAAGTTCAAGCTGCTCTCCCAGAGCCATGGCTGAGTGGCAGACCTGATCCCTGTCGAAAATGTCATTTTGGCTGGCTTGCTGATACTGTTCAGCCTTTTCAAACAGAGCCATCTTTACCAGTTGATCAAGGTCGGGTTCCGGCAGCTCTGCCAGCATGGCTTCAGTGAAATGAGAAAGCTGTTTTAACCAGCGCTCAGCGGTTTCGTCTATTTGGTGTATCGCTTTCAGTTGCTGAGGCTGTTCATCCTGAATTCTGTTGATTTCAGCACTTTTCTCGTCCTGTTCGTCTCTGATTCGATTGATCTGATTTTTGGCATCGGCAATCTGTTTTTTCAGAGCTTTAGTACCACCTTCATCACGGCGAGCACTCAGATAAGCCCTGATGCGATCAAACTTCAAACTGGCCCGGGCCTGAGCCTGCTCCTGCTGCCCCTCTAATGACGCCTGCACGGCCTCTGCATTGGCCATAAATTCAGGGCCACCATCCTGAAGATATTTTGCCAGCGAACTCAACAGTTCCACTTCTCCCGGCTTGTAGATTGCGTTGGCCTGAGCCTTGAGCTGAAAGATCTGACTCTGGTAACTGGCGACAGTTTCCTCACACCGGGCCAGTTGCTCAGTCAGCTGTTGTCGTTTGATAGTTTGCAGCTCTATATCACCCTGCAACTCAGCCAGCCGCTCTTTACCTCCGCCATTGAGGAACTGCTCTGCCTGATCCAGCTTCCGACGGTTTTCCCCATTAAGCAGGCTTTCCAACTGGCTTAGCTGTTTTCCAAGATCATCGAGTTTCGATTCCAGATGATTTAAAGAAACTCCCAGCTCATCAATACAACCACTGCCGCCCAGTTTGAGAAAACGTTCAGCAGAGTGAATGAGCTTACAGTTCTCCGGAGCCAACTGCTTCAGCAATTGCTGCTGTCGGGACTGGTTCTGCTCAAGAGCTGCCAGCTGTTCCGGAAGCTCTCTGTCAGCCTGCTGATCAATGGCCTCAGCCGCTGATTTTGCCAGCCGGACGCTGTCAGAGTCATGGTGATAGAGCTCAAGCTCCCGCTTGACTCTGCCGAGTTGAGCCTGCAATTGTGCCAGTTTATCCTGCAACTGCTGTCTCAGTTCCTCAATAAACTTTGGATTCAACAGAGCACGAACGGCAAGGCTTTCATAACCAATGACAGCACCTAACAGTGGCTGGTTATGGGTCACAGCCATTTGTAATGACTCACGGGTGAAAACCGGTACCGGCTGACGGTTCTGCACAAACAGTTCTGCCGCCTGCATCGCTTGTTCCAAAGAATCCAGAACAGGCGCAAACAGCAGGTTGTGGGCTTGTGCCAGCCATTGAGACCTACGGGGATCGTCGTCTGCAATCAGTTCTGCAATGACTTTGTGGAGTGGCCAATGCTTAATGTTCTGTTCACTCAGGAGCTGTGAGCACTGGACTTCGACAGCGCCGGGGCTAATCGGATCCGTTTTTAAATCATCCAGCTGTCGTTTAATATCGCCGATACGAGAATGCAGGTCACCCTGTTCTGTCAATAAGCGAGGATAAGCTTCTACGGCTTTAACCAACCACTCAGAGGGAACAACACCGGGAAAAAGATGATTGAACTCCTTGTGGTCTGAAACCAGTATTTGCAATTCGCCCACTCGTCTTTCCTGCTGCTCAACCTGTTGATCCAGCCCGTTTTTTTCCTGCCAGAGTTGACCTTCCAGACCTTCAGGCTGCAGGTCAGGATAGACTTCCTGAAATGCATGGTATTGTGGCAGCAGAGAGTTTAACGCCTGCAACTGATTTTTGACTTCTGTCTGCTGCTGGCGGTATTGGCTTTGATTCTCCCTGTGCTGACGCTGCTGCTGCTCAAGCCTGCTGACCAGTCCTGAAATATCCTCATCCGGAAAACATTTCTGTGCGTAATCAAAGCTGCTGCCCAGTCTGCCCATCTGCTGATAATCCGACTCCAGTCCTGGCAGTTTCTGCCCAATGATCTGCAACTGATTATTAAGCTCCCTCTCCTCCCCCTGATATCTGTCACAGAGGCCCTGTAAATCTTGCAACTGGTGATTCAGCTCTTCCAGCTGCAAATCCTTCTCTTCGATCAGCTCAGCCGGAATGGCCTCTTGACCAGGCTCTTTACAATAGTCACGTTGAAACTTCGCCCAACTGTCGGCTAAGCCTTTAAATCTCCCCTGGTTTTCCAGAAACGTTCTGTAGCTGTCCTTAACCGCTTTCAGACGGGTTTGAACGCTTGCCTCTGTTTCATCCGGCGTCTCCAGCTCCTCTTCAGTGAACAGTCCCTCCTGCAGGGCATCGGTAAAGACGGTTTCATTGTCTGTAAACTCTTTGTCCCGATTCACCAGAACGTCGTGATTCTTTTCCAGCTTCCACTGCTTTTCTTTTAGCTCCTGACACTCGGTTTTCAGGGTTTTCAGATATTCCTGATCGGCCAGATAGCTCTCCCGAAACGGGTTGGTATCCAGATCAAGGAACCGGTCTACCGCCTCTTCCAGGGTCTCCAGGCTGTTGATACGGTCTGCATCATCCCTGAACAGCTGCTGACTGTCTTTGAGATACCGGATTACTTTTTCAACGGGGTAAAGTCGCATGGATTTTCCCGCTACCCAACTGGCTTTCGGGCTGTAAACGACGGCTGTCCGGTCATGACGATAACCTGATAACTGTCTGCTCTCCAGATACTCCTCAACCTTACGGGCACCACTGCTGGTGATTTTTGCGAGGGCTGAAAGAGGTACCAGAGGCTCAACCTCACCGGGTCGAATGGCCATTTCAGCGGCCAGCAGTGAGACTGTATCCTGCTCATCCTGACTAACGGGTATTCCAGGCAGCCCATTGCCGGTTATGGTCGCCAGACAGCTGGCCTGTATTTCCAGCTGTTTACGAGCACTGTCGCGCAGGGAGCGAGTTTCGGCCAGCCTGCCCCCGGATCGATCAAGCTCTGCCAGCCGACCTGCCTTATCACGGTTTCTTTGCAGGTCAAGGGACTTCTCATTAATCTTGTAACGCAACTCTGATACACTACGACCGGAATTGATCACCAGATCTTCAATGAACTCTTCTGACTCGTCCGTTTCGCCCTGGCTGGCGCCCGCCAGAATCTGTGGTGCCAGCACTTCATAAAAAAAGGCCTGATCCGCTTTTTCACCGGGGCGGGGTTTTATGGCATTAAATATCTGGCTTTTATCGGCTCCCCCTTCTTTCTGAAACGACGCCAGCTGCTCCAGCTCCTTGCGGCTGATATGCAGACTGATGGCATCCAGCCAGGACTCCCGGTCTTTGGGTCGTTCCGGCTTTAATTGTCGAAGGGTCTGCTGGAAGTGCTCATTACTGAACAGTTGCAGCTTGTTGTCTGCAGTGATACTACTGACAGGGAGTTGCTCAAGTCGGCCCTGGAAAAAATAGAAACCTGAATCAGTATCGCTGTGTCCGTACATACCGAAAACCCACTGCTCAGTACCGCCCACGCTATCGCCTGCTGCTGCCAGTATGTCGGGCTGTCCAACATGACTGGACGAATAACTGAACTCAACGCGAACATGCGTCCATGGACGCCCATCCCTGGAAGGTGACATCTTGCGACGGGTCTTGCGCATCAGGCTTCGATCTCGCGACAACATACCTATCAGAGCATCGGACAAGGTCGTCTTACCAAAGCCGTTTTCCATATTCATGGCTGTGGACTGACCACGTAAGTTCAACATCAAATGACGCATTTTAGCGTCCCACGGACTACTGATATCTCCGTGTTTGTTCAGTAGGCTGGCGATTTCAATACGATTAATGACGGACATCGACAGGCTCCTGCACGATCTGTTTTTCCTCTTCCAAATGACGCTCTACAGGCAGGATAATCCGCTGTGCTATGTCTTCAGGAATCAGGTGCCTCAGGTGATTCAGGCCACTCTGTTCCACTTCCAGGGCACCCAACAGCGTTTGTTGAAATATATTCTTGCCCTTTTCGCTCAATAGACTGGCATCCAACAGACTTTCAACAAAGTTCCGAACCCGACGGGGAATATCTTCACCTTTTTCTGTCAGAAGAATGGCAATCTGCCGGGGCAGCTCCTGATCCTGCTGTCCTCCACGACGCAGTGTTTCCAGATGCGTTTTCAGGGCATCAATCAGCTCATCCTGACTGAAAACCGCATCCTGATAGAGACTGACATCAGACAGGGCCCGGTTATTACGGGTATAGAGCAGTCCCAGCATCAGCATCCATATATGGATAAACCAGACTGCTGTCGTTTCCTGGGAATCATTTCTGATTCTCAGTTTCTGAAGCAACTGCTGCTGACTGAACATGACTGGCAGCTCTGCCTGGGGGTGTCGAAGCAGCAAATAAATCTGCCCGCCCGGCGGAATCCCCGGATAGTCAGCGCTGTCATAGATGGCCAGTTGCAGTCCCTGACCACTCAGAAACGAGCGAAGCTGCTGCATCTGCTCTTCATCAGCATCCTTCAACAGGGAACAGGCATCTCTCTCAGAAATCAATCCGCTCTGAGAGGAGCGACGCCGACGCTCCTGGGGCTGACTTTCAGCGATCCTGTGGCGAAGCAGAAAAGCATAGACTTCGCCCATTTCCGTCATATTCATGAATGTACTTTCCCGGAACGATTGGAATCTTGTGTCATAAGAACAGGATTATCACCATGTAAGCGACGACCATCCTGTAACTGAATATTGAGACCATTGTGATCAATCGCTACGGTCAGGCCGGACTGCAGCTGCTCGGTATCTACGAACATATTGATCAACTGAGGCAAAAAGTCTTCCTTCTGTCCGCGTTCTTCGTGAGTGTGCCAGCCATTACAGATGGCTTCACCCAGCGATAACGGGCCTTCCAGCAGCCGCTCTCGAATGGGCTGAGCAAAGAGATTAAGAAATCGTTGCAACATGAGAGATTCAGTACTTTCGTCTATAGAATCTTCATACACCAGGCTTCTGGCACTGTTATCCGCTCGCTGGTTGTCCAATACGCCCCGAAAGTCACCAGGCGCAGGCAAGTTCACAGCCACACCAAAAGGAGCCGTCTGGTTAAAGACAGAGGTCAGCAAATCCATAGCAGGAGGATTCCAGACCAGGTTCAGCGCAGCCTTCTGAAAATCAATAACACCCATGCTCTGGATTCGACCTTCAGCAATATCTCTAAGCAGATCGGTCAGACGTCGATTGAGATTCTCCAAGGCATTGAGAATTCGGCTGAATGACTGGTTGATCATGGACAGATCCCATTCCAGCTCTTGCTGTGCTGCCCACTGGTAGAAGCGATCCTGAATTTCCGGACGAAGAAACTGATTCTGGCAATCCATCACCGTCGCTTGAATATTTCGTGCCGCTGTTCCGTAGTGCTTGCGATTGCTGCGAAAGGACTCGAGTTTGCCTTCCAGGGCTGGGTTTTCCCGGATACGTCGAATCTCCTGTGTCAGTCCGCGTATGGCGAGCAGAATAGAATCACAGATATCAGGTATCCGGTCAAAGTCACTGCGGGCAATTGCAGAAACAATTTTGGCTGCATCGTGCTCACTGTAGAGAATGTCATCAACCTGCCTTGATAAGGTGACACTCTGCCTGCCCGCCTGAGAAAGCCGGATATGGCCAATTTGGGACTGTTTGTCCAGCAGTGCAGTTCCTTTGGTGCTGGCTATTACAGCGCCTTCCTGATCACTGCGCTTGCGGAAATAAAGTTCGCTGGGGGTACTGAGGACATTGGCGACATAAGCCAGATCCTCTGCCCTCAGCTCAGGAATCTGCGGCTGTAAATAGTTCAGGCAGCGAACCTGAGGGATGTATTGGCCGTTTGTGCGGTAGTCTTCCTCAAGCAGGAACTCCAATAGCAGGCAGGCAATATCCAGCCAATACCCATCTCCGAGTCCAGGGCGAGTCTCTGCCGAGACATTGATATTTTCTGAATGCCTTTCGTGATTACTGTCGTGTAAATCCACAAGGCGCACGGTGGATGACAGTAGGTGAATCCATGGAGTCATGCATTCTCCAACTTAACTAAAAGCCGTTAATTATAACTGGAAATAATAACGCAGATACAGATTGTCCGATTGAGGAAAACAGGTTTAGAGCAAATACAGAATGGCCTGCCTGAGCAGGCAGGCCGGAATGATCAAAAGTTAAACAATCATTGGAGCAAAAGCAAAGCCAAAGGCAACACAAAGTGCAATACAGAGAGTACCCGGCATAAAGAATGGATGGTTAAAGACCAGCTTACCGATACGGGTAGACCCGGTTTCATCCATTTCTACGGCCGCCAGCAGTGTTGGGTAAGTTGGCAGAACGAACAGAGCGGATACTGCTGCGAAAGAAGCAATAGCGGTGACGGGATCAACCAGAGCCAAAGCCGCAGGCATCAGGGCTCGAGTGGTAGCAGCCTGAGAGTAGAGCAGCATGGAGGCGAAGAAGAGAGTAACCGCCAGCAGCCATGGGTAGCTGTTCAGAACATTACCCGCCAGAGCCTGGATAGAATCAATGTGCGCCCCCACAAAAGTATTACCCAACCAAGCAACACCCAATACGCAGACACAGGCACTCATACCGGACTTGAAGGTCTGGGCGTTGAGAATTTGGCCAGAATCAATATTGCAGAAGATAGTAATCAGACCCGCCGCAATCATCATAAACACCATGATGGCAGAGTCGCGGGGCAGAACAGGATTTGCAATCAGACTTACATTACCGCTGATGGCAGTAGCGTAAAGCACCACAGCCAAAATACTCAGAGCAAAAATGGCGACCGAGAGGCCCGCCCCCTTCCTGCCACCCTGACGTTCTCTAGTCTCACGCAGGGTAATCAGACCGGCTTTTAATCTGTCCTGATAAATAGAATCCTTGTCCAGATCCACTCCCATGAAGTTACAGATAACAGCGGTCAGCATAACGGCAGCATAAGTAGTAGGAATGCAGATAGCCAGCAGCTCCAAATAACCGATGCCGTAGGGCTCTAGAAAGCCACTAAAAACAACGACCGCCGCAGAAACAGGTGACGCAGTTATGGCAATCTGGGAAGCAATCACAGCGATACTCAGTGGGCGAGATGGGCGAACACCGTTTTCCTTAGCCACTTCTGCAATCACTGGCAGAGTAGAATAAGAAGTATGACCCGTGCCTGCCAACAGAGTCATAACATAAGTCACAGTCGGTGCAAGGAAGGTAATATACTTTGGCTTACTGCGAAGAATTTTCTCCGCCAGTTCAACCAGATAATCCAGACCGCCAGCCACCTGCATGGCAGCCACTGCTCCGATCACAGACATAATAATCAAAATTACATCTATGGGTATTGCCCCGGGTTGGAGCCCAAGGCCCAGTGTCAGTAACAGCACCCCCATACCACCGGCAAAACCAATACCGATACTACCCAGTCGTGCACCAAGAAAAATGGCTCCAAGTACAACCGCTAACTGAACCCAAAGCATGAAGAGTTTCCCCTATGTACTAATACTGCTTCCGGCAGGCAATGACAGTGTCACCACCTGACATGAAAAACCTTAACATTAATATGTTAACCTTTTAACACCAGAAAAATAATTAGTTATCATGGCAACTTTTTACGGTTTACCGAAACACCTTCCCGCATTACCTGTTGGATGGAAGCTTTGCAGACTTTTATCCATCCTGTAGTGATTCTCAATAATCCTGATATAAAAGGAGATGGGTGGTAAACCCAATAACTGCTATTTTTACGGCATTATTGAAGAAAATACTAAAAACGCAAATAACTGACTTGTCGGCTATTCAGAGCAGAATGGTTTTGACTTTTAGCAAGTTGAGCGCATCCCTCCACCCATCGCTGCCATTAGCGGCGTAACTGAACCAGAAATTATGTTTCTTAGTAGGCTGATTTCAGGCCTAGAAACTCAGAAAAAGGTTTAAAATCTCTATCAAAGTACAGCAGCCCCATTTTTCGCTCGATGCAAAATGAAGCAATAATCACATCGTTGGTTTTTCGAATCGTTATTCCTTTTTTACGCAATGTACGGTAGTTATTTGCGCATTTAAAAATCATGTCTGACCCAAACATGGAATATTGATCGAGTAGTGATAATTTAGTTTTTACTTTTTTAAACTGCTTTTCGTCTTTAACGCCTTGGAGGATCTCTAAAAAAATCAGATCGCCCATTGCGAGCGTTCCCTCAACGAGACAATCATCCAAGAGGTCTGTTTGAGGGGTGATCTGCCCGTTAAGGTAGTCAATCCAAACGCTGGTGTCTGCTAAGATCACTCATTATTCCTCATTTCATCTAAATCACCTTCCCAAGTGATCTTACCTCGTAAACTTCTTATCGATTGCTGCTCGCTGCGTTTCACCAACAGCTTAAGCCCCTGTTCCACGACCTCTTTTTTGGTATCTAAACCTGTAGCCTTTAAAGCTTGCGCCATTAGATCATCGTCAATTACTATATTTGTACGCACATTGCACCTGTGTGTATAATTTCTTAATGTATACACATTATAGATAGGGTACAAAAACATAACAAATAGTTCAGAGTTCTGAGTCTCTGCCCCATCTCAACTATATGCCTCTGTGCAATATTTCGATGTCTGCTATGTTCATCACATCTACAACAAACGATAAGGTAATGCTGGAAAACCAGCGTAAAAACCGCATCAGGTTTGACAAAATCGAAGACACACTGACCATCATTGTCAGACAACTGAAGAAATAACCACGCCACTTGATGAATAAGGAGAGAATGCACGCAATCTACCCTTATTCGTTGTGTTGCTCAGTGAGCCTACCGGAAATTTTTACCAAGTTCTATTCGTCCCGGTTTTCAGTACAACTAGATGAAGGGCTTTCACAATTTATATGACTCTCTTCACATAAAAATGGCTTTAGCATTACTCCAAAGACTCCTCTAAAGCTATGTGGAAAACATGATAATTTTAACTCCGGCACAGTAGATAATACAGTGATTAAAGAAGTAATTTTCTCTTTATACCCACTTTTTATGGCATCTGAAAACTCTCCAGAATAAACATAAAATGAACACAAAAAAAAAACGCATTTTAAAAAACCTAAGGAATTGTAAGCGAATGCAATGTAGCACCAAAATCAGGAGACCCCGAATTAATGAGCAAAAAATCCCCCTTCTGAATTCATGGGCGTTAGCATCAGAACCATGCAAAATTGGGAGCAAGGGCGTAGAACTCCAAAGGAGCCTGCCAAAGCGTTACTCCAGATAGCAGAGCAATGCCCAGAAGTTTTCCAGGCATTGCATCAATCAACCAGTGCAGCTTAGCCTTGATATCCGGACATCCCCCTCGCTCCCACGCTCTGAAGTCGTCATTCCCGCGAAGGCCGGAATCCAGCGCCATCAGTGGGTCACGGCCTTTCGGGGATGACAAGGCCAGGGGGGAGCCCTCGCCCATAAACCGATGTTTTATGGCTCTCGCCCATACTGTGTTCTAGCCTTATGACTTCGATTGTCATCATTCGAAGGTACATACATGAGTTGGCTGAAATATGTGTTCCTATTTTCTATCCCATGTTTCTCAATGCAATTGTTCGCAAGAGATAGGGTGGAAAGGTACACTGATCCGGCAGAAGTAGTTCCTGCGGGGCAACTTCCCTGGATTGTACAGTTAAATCATTATTATGATCCTTGTTGTGCAGTAAGGTGTACGGCATTTTTGATCACTCAAAGACATGTTTTAACGGCGGCTCACTGTTTCCTTTCTGAAAAAAAAGCATTGGCTTCATATGTAGATTTCAACAACCTGGATAGCAAAAAAAGAATTAAAGTAAAAAGATTCATTCTTCATCCGAATGCTGAAATTACAACAACAGATATCGCAATTATGGAGCTTTCAGAAGATGTCATTCTCGACAACCCTCCCCTTCTTGATTTTTCAATATATACTTGTTCAGAATTAGCCAGTTCTATAAGAAACCCTTTTGCAGCAGGTTACCAGAGCACTTCAGTACTTAAGAAAGTGAAATTATCATGGCTAACACAGCTTATGTGCCAATATACGGATCTTAGATATATCTTGAACTATCCGGGGGAAGGGAAAGGTGGAGATTCAGGCTCACCTCTGTTTTATGAGGTTAACCGTACTGAATATCTAATTGGTGTACATTCAGCTGTGGCTAATCACGATGGAAGCATCATAGGCTATACGCCAATATTCATTAATGCTGATTTTATAACTAAAAATATTTACCTTAATTCATCAGCTAATCAAACATACTTTTATGATGCATTGACATCGAATGATTTTGAATGGACTGATTTAGTTACTTCAACTGCTTCAGATAGTTCAACTACTTCAGATACTCCAGCTACTTCAGCTACTTCAGCTACTTCAGCTACTTCAGCTACTTCAGCTACTTCAGCTACTTCAGCTACTTCACATACTTCAGGCACTTCAGATACTCCAACTGCTTCAACTGTTTCAGATACTTCAGCTTCATCTGTTACAGCCACTTCAGCTAGTCAAATTTACACATTAGTTATACCAACAGCTATTATTTTTTTATAAATGCTGATCCAGCCAACTGAAGCTTTTAATCAGTGATTGCCAGTAGACAACCCACTGATTATTTTTGCTAAGTGAGGTGGTTATCTCTTGAGGTGGTTCACGATGATGGAGAGAGTGTCTTCAATTTTGTCAAAACGCTTTTCCTGCTCATCGAAGCGTTTATCAATTTTATCAAAGCGCTTATCGTGTTCGTCAAAACGCCTATCGTGTTCGTCAAAACGCCTATCGTGTTCGTCAAAACGCCTATCGTATTCATCAAAGCGCTTATCGTGCTCGTCAAAGCGTTTATCAAACTTAGCGTCGAGCTTTTTAATATTGCTGTTTGCTTCACCTAATGAGCTGACCACGTCAGTCAAGGTGTCTCGAATGTGATCCAACTCCGTCGATTGGTATTTGGGCTTTAAACTCACTGGGCTTACTCTCTTTCAATGGTAAAAAAATAGCATAGCAGAGATCAAAATATAGAGGGCAACATAAAAATAGCTATAAGCAAAAAGTTTCTGAAGTTGATCGTCGGATATTGGTTTAATGATTAATCCAACAAAAAAAACCGGTGAACTCTGAGAGTATCCCCGGTTTCTTTGTATCGAGAGCCACTGAGCACTCTCAAGCCAACCTCTATGTCAGACCATTGAATTAACCACCGAAGTCGTCCAGCATGATATTTTCGGGTTCAACCCCCTGATCTTCAAGCATTTTAATCACCGCAGCGTTCATCATGGGAGGTCCACACATATAGAACTCACAGTCTTCAGGAGCAGCGTGTTCCTTCAGGTAGTTGTCGAACAACACCTGGTGAATGAAGCCGGTGTAACCTTCCCAGTTATCTTCTGGCTGAGGATCAGAGAGCGCCAGATGCCAGGTAAAGTTAGGGTTATCTTCTGCCAGCTTGTCGAACTCGTCTACGTAGAATGCTTCACGCAGTGAGCGGGCACCGTACCAGAAAGAGATCTTGCGGGTAGAAGACAGACGCTTCAACTGGTCGAAGATATGGGAGCGCATTGGCGCCATACCAGCACCACCACCGACAAAGACCATTTCGTTGTCGGTGTCTTTTGCGAAGAATTCACCGAAGGGTCCATAAACGGTCATCTTGTCACCCGGCTTCAGGTTGAAGACGAAAGAAGACATCTTGCCCGGCTCAAAGTCCGTCCCGGGAGGCGGTGAAGCGATACGGATATTGAACTTCAGAATACCTTTCTCTTCAGGGTAGTTAGCCATAGAGTAGGCTCGAATAGTCTCTTCATCGACCTTGGAAACGTATTTCCACTGGTCAAACTTGTCCCAGTCGCCCCGGTACTCATCCTGAATGTCGAAGTTCTTGTACTCAACCGTGTGCGCAGGCGCTTCCAGCTGCACATAACCGCCGGCACGGAAGTTAACGTCTTCACCTTCCGGCAGTTTCAGAACCAGCTCTTTAATGAAAGTGGCAACGTTCTCGTTGGAAACAACTTCACATTCCCATTTCTTAACACCGAAGAGTTCTTCTTCAACTTCGATTTCCATATCCTGCTTAACGTTCACCTGACAGGACAGACGCCAGCCTTCCTTCTCTTCACGTTTGGTGAAGTGGGAACGTTCGGTAGGCAGCATCTCGCCACCACCGTCGAGTACTTTACACTTGCACTGTGCACAGGTACCGCCACCACCACAGGCAGATGGCAGGAAGACACCCGCACCTGACAAAGTCGTCAAGAGCTTGCCACCGGCCACTGTAGTGACCGCTTTCTCAGGGTCTTCATTAATGTTGATGGTCACATCACCGGTGCTAACCAGTCGCGAGCGTGCAGCAAGGATGATCGCTACGAGCGTCAGCACTATGACGGAAAACATGACTACGCCATAAACTATGACTTCGGTATTTTCCATATTTACACGACCTCCTTAAAGCTGTACGCCAGAGAATGACAGAAAGCCCAGTGACATCAGACCCACAGTAATGAAGGTGATACCCAGGCCGCGCAGGCCCGGAGGTACATCACTGTACTTCAGCTTTTCACGGATGCCAGCCAGGGCAGCAATTGCCAGAGCCCAGCCAACACCCGCACCTAATCCATATACCGCAGACTCGCCCAGATTGTAGTCACGCTCAACCATGAACAGTGACGCACCCATGATGGCGCAGTTCACGGTAATCAGCGGCAGGAATACACCCAGTGCGTTGTAGAGTGACGGTACAAACTTATCCAGAAACATCTCCAGAATCTGAACCAGAGCCGCGATAACACCGATGTAGGTGATCAGCCCCAGGAAGCTCAGATCGACACCGGGGGTCAGCGCGCCATCTTTCAGAATGTTCTGATAAATCAGGTTGTTAATGGGGACAGTAATGGTCAGTACGGCCACTACGGCGACACCCAGACCCAGAGCTGTTTTAACCTGCTTGGACACCGCCAGGAAGGTACACATACCCAGGAAGAAAGCCAATGCCATGTTTTCCACGAACACTGCTTTCACAAAAAGTGAGATGAAATGTTCCATGGCTTAGTGGGCCTCGCTGAACTTGGTGTTAGGAGCCATTTTGAACTCGTTGTCTTCAACCTGATCCGGCTTGCGACTGCGAATCACCCAGATCAGCAGACCGATCAGAAAGAACGCACTCGGGGCCAGCAGCATGAGGCCGTTAGGCTGATACCAGCCACCGTTGTTGACAGTCTTCAGGATTTCAACACCGAACAGGTTACCGGCACCGAACAGTTCACGGAAGAATGCCACAATAAGCAGTACCGCACCGTAACCCAAACCGTTACCAATACCGTCCAGGAAGGATAGCTTGGGACCGTTCTTCATAGCGAAGGCTTCGGCACGACCCATCACGATACAGTTGGTGATGATCAGACCTACAAATACAGACAACTGCTTGGAGATGTCGTAAGCGTAAGCTTTCAGAATCTGATCCACCACAATTACCAGAGAAGCAATGACGGTCATCTGACAGATGATACGAATGCTGTTGGGAATGTGGTTACGAATCAGGGATACAGCCAGGTTGGAACAGGCGGTTACGCCGATTACCGCCATGGCCATAACCAGGCTAACCTGCATGCTGGTGGTCACCGCCAGTGCCGAACAGATACCGAGGATCTGCAAGGTTATGGGGTTGTTGTTAACGACCGGTTCCAGCAGGATATCTTTAGTCTTCTCAGACATTATGCATCCCCCGCTTTCAAATTAGTAAGGAACGGTTTGAAGCCATCTTTACCCATCCAGAAATGAATAAGGTTGGTCACACCGTTACTGGTCAGAGTTGCGCCGGAAAGACCGTCGACCTTGTAAGGAGACTTGGGATCAGCACCGCCTTTCACCAGGCCTGCTTCCACAACACCTTTACTGTCGTAGATCTTCTTTCCGGGCCATTTATCCTTCCAGAGCGGGTTGTCTACTTCGCCACCCAGTCCCGGCGTTTCTTTCTGGTCGTAGAAACCGAAACCCTTGACGGTGTTCAGGTCACTATCCAGAGCCATAAAGCCATACATGGTAGACCACAGACCGTAGCCGTGTACGGGCAGAATGATGGTTTCCAGCTTGCCATTTTTCTCAATGATATAGACCTTGGCAATGTCAGCCTGACGCTTGATGCTGGCAATATCCTCGGCACCACTCAGGGCACGGGACTCGTCGGGAATCTTGGCGGCAACACGCTGGTCATAGTTGGCAGCGGTTTGACCCTCAGGGGTTTTATCAACGAACTTGCCGGTTTTCAAGTCGACCAGACGCGGCTGAACCTGTTTATACAGTTCGGCCACTTCACTGTTGCTCAAAGCCTTGGCATCTTTGGTCAGACCAGAAATGCTAAGGATATTGCGCTGAACGTCGAGTTCAACATTCTCGTTCTGCTGCGGCTTCAGGAAAACGGCAGCAGCAGACACCACAATGGAGCACACCAGAGAGAGCAGAATCGTTACAAATAACGTCTTCTTGATACTATCGTTACCCATCAGGCACGAGCCTCCCTACGCTTGATGTTGGCTTCAACCACGAAGTGGTCAATCAGCGGCGCAAACAGGTTGGCGAACAGAATGGCCAACATCATACCCTCTGGATAAGCGGGGTTAACGGTACGGATCAGGATGACCATGACACCAATCAGCATTCCGTAATACCAGCGACCGGTATTGGTCATGGAAGCGGATACAGGATCGGTTGTCATAAAGATCAGACCAAAAGCAAAGCCCCCCATAACCATGTGCCAATACCATGGAGTAGTGAACATCATGTTGGTCTCGGAACCAATCATGTTGAACAGGGTTGCTGTTGCAATCATACCCAGCATGGTACCGGCAACAATTCTCCAGGAGGCGATACGAGTTGCCAGCAGCACAGCACCACCGATGAAGATGGCCAGAGTAGAGGTTTCACCGACAGAGCCCTGGATAGTACCCAGGAAAGCGTCGAACCAGGTGATACCATTGGAGACAACCTGATCAATACCACCCTGCTGTGCCAGACTCAGGGCAGTTGCACCGGAGAAGCCGTCTACAGCAGTCCAAACCAGGTCACCGGAGATCTGTGCAGGGTAAGCGAAGAACAGGAACGCACGGCCAGTCAGAGCCGGGTTAAGGAAGTTCTTGCCAGTACCACCGAATACTTCCTTACCGATAACAACACCGAAGGAGATACCGAGGGCGACCTGCCACAGCGGAATACTGGGAGGCACAATCAGAGCGAACAGGACAGAAGTAACAAAGAAACCTTCGTTAACTTCGTGACCACGAACGATGGCAAAAAGTACTTCCCAGAAACCGCCGACAAAGAATGTAACGGCATAAATAGGCAGGAAGTAAACAGCACCATAAATAAAATTATCCCAAAGACTTGCCGGATCGTGACCCGCCAGCAGGCTGATCAGGGCACCGTGCCAGTCAGCAGGAGCAGACAAACCACCCGCAATGGCTGTGTTCGCCTGGAAGCCGACATTCCACATACCAAAGAACATGGCCGGGAAGGTGCAGAGCCAAACCATTCCCATCATACGCTTCAGGTCGATCGCATCGCGAACGTGAGCGGTATTATGAGTCTTGTTAGGGGCTGTATAGAGCAGAGTATCTACTGCTTCATACAGTGCATACCACTTCTCGTGCTTGCCACCTTTGACAAAGTGGGGCTCGAGGGAGTTAAGGAGTTTTCTCAAAGCCATTTCTCAGCCCTCCAGCTCGATACGGGTCAGGTTGTCGCGCAGGATGGGACCGTATTCATACTTACCGGCACACACGTAAGTGCACAGTGCCAGATCGTCTTCTTCCAGTTCCAGGGCACCCAGTTTCTGGGCCATTTCCGTATCACCCACCACAATCGCACGCAGCAACTGAGTGGCCAGGATATCCAGGGGCATGACCTTTTCGTACTGACCCACTGGTACCATGGCACGTTCACTGCCGTTGGTGGTGGTTGTGAAGTTGAAACGTTTGCTTTTGCTCAGACCTGAAGTCAGCACATTCAGGACAGAGTGGCGGTTGATGGTCGGATTTACCCACCCCATGAACAAACGCTCGTTGCCTTCTTCCAGAACGGAAACCTGTGTGTGATATCGACCCAGGAACGCAAAGGAGCCTTTAGCAGTTCGGCCACCAAACACAGAACCAGAGATAATACGGTTATCCCCCTCTTTCAGTTCACCTGCTGCCAGCTCATCGGTGCTGGCACCCAAACGTGTACGCACCAGACGAGGCTTCTCAACCTGAGGACCTGCCAGGGCAACAACACGATCAGTAAAGAGTTTACCGGTGGTGAACAGCTTGCCCACGGCAATGACGTCCTGGTAGTTGATCTGCCAAACGATTTTTTGAGCACTTACCGGATCCAGAAAGTGAATATGGGTACTGGGCTGTCCAGCTGGATGAGGCCCGTCAAACTCTTCTGCAGTGGCGATACCGGCAGGAATACGGGCACCGGGTGCTTTACACAGGAAGATTTTGCCACCACTGAGCTTGCCCAGGATGTTGATGCCCTGTTCAAACGCTTCAGCATGTTCACTGATGATGACTTCAGGATTAGCTGACAGAGGATTAGTATCGATAGCAGTCACAAAAATGGAGACCGGCCGGGAACCCAGGGCAGGCACTTTGCTGAAGGGGCGGGTGCGCAGAGCAGTCCATAATCCAGAGCCGTTCAGCTGGGCTTCTACCTGATCAGCAGTCAGAGACGACAGTGCTTCAGGCTTGTGCTCAGTAAAAGTGACTTCATCGTCACCATCGACATCAATGACAACTGACTGAAGCACCCGCTTTTCACCACGATTAATCGCAGCAATCACACCGGCAGCGGGCGCAGTGTAGCGCACACCCGGTGTTTTCTTATCGGTAAAGAGCTCTTGCCCTTTTTTAACTCGATCCCCGACAGCAACAGCCATAGTAGGTTTCATACCCACATAATCAAAGCCAATCACGGCGACAGAGCGAACTGCCCTGCCATCCGCTATGCTTTGATCAGGCGCTCCTGTAATCGGAAGATCCAGCCCCTGTTTGATTTTGATCATACCTTTCGCCTAATCAATCAATTTTCAGGTCCGGAATAAACCCGCCTCTCCGGTGATAACCGACAGCTGACCAATACAACCCTGAATACCCAGCTTTTTTTTCCAACAGGAAGTCAGAACTAAAGCTATGATCTCCACTTCAATCAAACGCACAACAAAGAGACCGCACCCCGCTGAAATGAGTCCCATTTGTAAATATTCTGATTCAAGCAAACTGACGGTAAACGTTCCCAAGCCTCTTACTGCCCAGCCCTCTCCGGGACTTATGCTTTCAAAAACAAGTCCTGGAGGGATCTACCTGAGACCTGAGTACAATCTCACATCAATCCATCGTTACGTGGCCACTACGGCTCACCATAGAAAAAAATGGTGGCGCAATTATAAAGACAGTCTTCTGGATATGCCATAGGCGAATGATCGTGTAATCCCTTAATATAGAAAGAAGTCACTATTATATTCAAAGTGGCTATCGACTCGGTAAATATCGAATAATGGATCGTCATCAACAGTCCGAATTGTCAACGAACGCTCCCTGCTTCAACAGGAAGCCGCTTTGGGAAACAGTCGGAAGAAGTTTGCAGACGTGATCTCAGCCAGCTTTTCTGGCGAGATACCTTTCAGGTCAGCCACGCATTTTGCTACCTCAGGCAGATAGCGAGGCTCATTCGGCCTGCCTCGATGAGGAACCGGTGCCAAATAAGGAGAGTCGGTTTCAATCAAAAGCCGCTCCAGTGGTAACTTCTTAACGACCTCTTTTAATTCAGTCGCATTCCTGAACGTGACTATGCCGGAAACAGAGATGAAGTAGTTCAGCTCCATCGCCTCTTTCGCCATCTCCCAGCTCTCTGTGAAGCAGTGCAACACACCCGCTTTGTCCAGATCGCCATGCCGGCGTATCAACTCAAGGGTATCCTCCCTTGCGTCCCTGGTGTGAACAATAATGGGAAGTTCTGACTTTTCAGCCGCCTGCAAATGAATTCTGAACCGCTCCTGCTGCCTTTCTTTATTGTCAGCCGAATAATAATAATCAAGACCACTCTCACCTATGGCAATCACCTTTGGGTGAGCCGCATAATGCAGGAGGGTTTGCAGATCTGGCTCGGCTGCTTCTTTTTCGAGAGGATGTATTCCAACCGAGGCATACACATCCTGATATTTATCTGCCAGATCAACCACAGCATCTGCATGCTCAAGATCAATGCCCACGCAAAGCATTCTTTCAACCCCCGCCTGTCTTGCTGCGTCAAGTGCTGCGTCCAGATCACCGTCATAGCTGTCGAGCTTGAGACGGTCGAGATGGCAATGTGAATCAATCAACATATTCAGTCGTAATTAGTTCAATAGTATTCAGACAAAATGACTCCCCATAATACCTCATGCGCGTCCCTCTTACCTCAAGCGCCAGGCAGAATTGGGCTCAAACCGCTCTCCTGTGCATTACTCCATTCTGCGCAATCACCCTGTAAGGCCGCCAACCGAATCAGCAATCATGCTTCTTTCTGTAATAACAACTCAAAGCCAGTATCCCAGTCCCAGCCCCAGGTCAGGTCACCAAGAATCAAATAACGGGTGAATAAATACCTGACCAGGAACTTACAACCTCAAGCAGCGAGACTGCTTGAGGACAGAACCTTACATGAGCTTTACATAGTACTGGTCTCGCGATCGGACTTGAGCGCCGCAGCCAGATACATCTCTATTTTGGTTCTGACTGTATCTGTCGCATCGGTAAACTGAACACCTATCCCGGCCATTCGGGCAGAGCCCTGGGGTGTGATCCAGACCACCTTCCCGGGAACAGGTAATTTATCCGCTTCATCCATCAGAGTCAGACGAATAAAAACTTCGTCCCCCAGTGAGTAACGCTTTGACGTCGGAATAAACAACCCTCCACCGGTTATAAAAGGCATATAGGATGAATAGAGAGAAGAAGTGTCTTTGATCGTCAAAGACAAAATACCTGACATACCACCCTTTCCACGGCTCATCGTTCTTCTCCTGACATAGTGATTATTTTTTTCTGATAACTGATACGGATTTTGAGCTTACCTTTCAGTCAGTGTAACCCGTCCAGGGATGAGTTGACAGAGGCTAATTCTCCCGGCTATGCCGCCATGAAAACCACCCTTTGATACAGCTATTGCAGCCCTTGAAATGTCGTGTCAGCCGGGTATTTCGTACAACGCTTCATGGCGTCTGAAACACAATCTGATGAGAGGATGAAAGAACGTGATGAAAGCCATCGCTTATCAGGCGACTTGCCAGTCGATGATACCTGTTGGGGACGTAAAAAACACGGCGGCAAGCGAGGTCGTGATTCTGTAAACAAGCATACCTTTGTGGCAATAGAACTTATAATAGCCCTCTGCCTGATGGTCTATCCTGCTATCGGACATCGGATTCATTATGGGCTGAACAACGTATCCATTTCTGAAAATTGATGGGACGGAAAAGCATTTAGCTGGCATTACGGAAAGCCCTTCGACAGTCATTTTTATATTCGATCACAGGTGGCAATCAATCTATTCCTGATCGGGATAGTGAATGACGGATACCAGGGTGATATGAAAAAAACATATTACACACTTGTCATTTGCAGGTTTCTTTTTTCCTGTTTTATAATGCAACTGGCAAGGGTACAGCCAGCAGTGGCCGTCAACAGTTTCACCGAACAGATGTCGTTAAGTTCGCTCTTACCTCTGATTGCCACTGTTTACCGAAATATTCCCGAAGCAAAGAACCGTTTGCCTGACCTTGATGTTACTCTGGCTACAGGCCAGGTTTGGCAATGCTCAGGCGCTAGTGAACCTTTGGAACCGGAATCCTCTTACCAGCCCAGCGCCATAGAATACATTGACACAACTGGACATTGTCATGAACATTGGGCGATTCAGGGCATCACCACACAGATCATTACCCCGGACATCGACCCGGTAGATCCGGAAAACAGCCTGCCAGCATCGCTGACTCATAAACCTGATTTACCCGTACCCCATAACCTCACGCATCTCTTTGCAGGCAATGGTTTTGATAGTTCTGATAACAATGACCCCGACGCACCAGAACCGCTGGTGCCTTCAGAGTTTCCTGCCGTGGTGAGAATCAGCGATATTACTGAGGAAAACTGGCCGCAACTCACTAAAGCAGACTCTCTTCAGAATGGTACCGACAGCGTCAGATCCGTCCTCAGATGGGCTAATAAACTGATAATGAACTCATTATCCGACGACCCGTTATTAAGATTTCTTACATTCATTCACGGGGCCGCCTTTTATGTTCAGGACAGTAATGGGCAGCCGTCCTACATCATCCAACACAACGGCAAGCTATTGTTCATCAGCAGGATTGAAGCCTACTTGTGGTTCAGTCATTACTGTCAGAGCTTTCTTGAGTCACTGTATCCGGAGATTTTCGGCCCATCGCTGCCGGCGGGCGGCGGTTGGCACGAATGGAAACGCTTCATTCGAAAGAAGCCTTTTCAACCTGGTCAAATAGTTAATCATGAGAGCCCTGAACGGGACACCAACAACCATACCGGTACTCAAAGACCATTACGCCCTGAAGACGAGAGTAATGAAAGATCGACTCGATCTGAGGCTCAAGAGGTAATGCATCAATCAGAATGCACCCCGGAACCCGATACGGCATCTACCGATAGGGCTGGAAGGCAAAAACGGATCAACCAGCAGAAAATTGCGGCTACTGGTGGCAGTCTGTCCTCTGGAGACGGTCGTCTGTTCTCTGGAGACGGTCGTCTGTTACAAGTGGAGTACGCTGGAGAGGCTGTCGGCCACGGCCTCTGTGCGGTTGGCGTAAAATCTGCTGACACCGTCGTCTTGGCTGTGGAAAAGAGGCCGTTGCAGCTGCTGCAGAGCGAGACTAACCGTAAAATCGTCCAACTTGATGAGCACGCTCAGCTGGCCTTCGCTGGTCTGTCTGCTGACGCCCGCGTCCTGATCCGAAAGGCTCAGCTGGAGTGCCAGAGTTTTCGTTTATCCTTCGAGGACGCCATGAATATCAACAGCATCGCCCGTCGCGTCGCCGAGGTACAGCAGAAAGCTACTCAGCATGGAGGTTGTCGCCCTTACGGTGTTGCCTGCATCATTGGTGGATTCAACAATGATGGCTCCCCTCAGCTCTGGCAGACTGAGCCCTCCGGGGTATGCGTCAGCTGGAAAGCCTGTTCTGTCGGAAGGAAGAGTAAGGCTGTGTTGGAGCTGCTGGAGAGAGAATACAAGGATGATATGAGCCGCGATGACACTATTAAAGTCGCACTGAAGGGACTGCTGGAAGCTGTCGAATCTGGTGCTCGCAACATCGAGCTGATGGTGCTTGAGCCTGATCACTCATCCAGACGCCTGGCTCTTGCTGAGCTTGAGCAGTTGGTGACTGTTCTGAACAAAGAGCGTGATGAAGAGGCCGCCAACAAGCGCCGTCGTGACGAGCAGTAATTTATCAAATGACGGTTTGATTTTTGAGAGAGCAGAAAAGACCTGATCAACCTGTTCTGAATGATGAGTAATGCCAGTTGTTCTATCTGACATCGCTCACTCAGGATCATTTACAAAACCCACTCAAGGCAGCGGCAGAAGACACCTTCCATTAATATCTGCGGATTAAGATTGCCCCCTTCCAGCAGGGATTGTCTTTGCGATATCAACCACTCCCTCTCTTGCAGGAGGTCTCTGGCATTACTTTTTCGAGCCAGATACTCGAGCATTTTCAACTGATCTCGGTTTCGAAGGTCTGACGGATCACCACCCAAACCCAGCTTAACGGCATCATCGAGCCAACCCATTATCCAGCCAATCGTCAGAGCCAAATCCTCTGACTGCCAGTTTTTAGCCAATTCCACAGGGGTTAGCTTCCCCTTGAAAAGTCCTTTCACACCATCAGCCAGCGCTTCTCTTTTTTCTAGCAGTCCCTGATCTGAAAAACGTTTAGCCTCCAAAGGCGAATTAGCCGTGAGATCCAACAATTGCGATACCAGACTCGAATCTTCCAGTTGTGAAGCTAACCACTGCTCCGCTTCTGTTCTTTCCGGTGCAGCAAAGTTTAATTGCTGACAACGACTGCGAATGGTAGGCAGCATATCGCCAGAACGGACACTAACCAGCAGGAAAATGGTATCTTCCCCCGGCTCTTCGAGACATTTGAGCAAAGCATTGGCCGCATTGACATTCATCGCTTCTGCCGGACTCAGGATAATCACCCTGCGCCCTCCCTGCTGGGCTGTTTTATGGGCAAATTCGTTCAACTTTCGAATACGATCAATTCGAATAGGTCGGCCAGGCTCATCAGGCTCCAGCAGTGTCAAGTCAGGATGCGTGCCTGCCTTCAGTAGCTCACACTCCTTGCAGTGACCACAGGCACCCGTCGCCTGAGGATTCATGCACAGCAGATACGCTGAAAGTGCTTTGGCAAACTGGAGCTTTCCGGTACCCGGCAAACCTCTGAGCAAATAGGCATGGGCCAAATTATCCGACTGCTGGCAGTGAACCATTCGCTCCCACTGAATGTTTTGCCAGGGAAAAATGCTCCAGTCTTTCATCAGCGTTCTCCCAGTCTTCTTGAGAGCACTTCCAACAACTGCCGTTGAACATTTTCAAGGGGTTGTCCGGCATCAATGACTTCAAACTGCTCTGGAAACAGCTTCGCCCTCTCCAGATAGGCATTGCGAACCCGGATAAAAAAGTCCATTTTTTCCTGCTCAATCCGATCCAGCCTGCCACCTCGCCCTTTGGCTCTGGCCATGCCTGTTTCAGGATCAACATCCAATAGAACGGTCATATCCGGACGCAGAGAGCCCTGTACCAGATTCTCCAAAGCCTCAACCGGTTGCGTATTCAGGCCTCGACCACCGCCTTGGTAGGCATAGGTGGCATCGGTAAAACGATCACAAAGTACGATTTTTCCTGCTTCCAGCCCGGGCAGAACATTATGAAAAATATTTTGCGAGCGAGCGGCAAACATCATCAGCAATTCAGTCATATCAGATAACGGCTCACCATGATGCCCCAGCAACAGCGAACGAAGGTGTTCCGCAACCTGGGTACCACCCGGCTCCCGGGTTTCAATAAACGCCAGCCGATGACTTGTCATCCAGCTTTTAATGAAATCGACCGCCGTCGTTTTACCCGCACCTTCACCACCTTCAATCGTCAGGAAAAAGCCGGAGGGAGCATTAGCCATTATTGAGTCTCCACAGTCGATCGGTAATCCTCACGACGCTGTTCAATCTGATACTTTCTGACAGCTCGATTATGCTCTGCCAGTGTTTTTGAAAAATAATGTGTACCATCACCCTTCGCGACAAAATAGATTGATTTACCATCTTTCGGATGCAAAGCAGCATGAATGGCTTCCCGACCAGCGATGGCGATAGGCGTGGGAGGTAATCCTTTGATAATGTACGTGTTGTACGGAGTGACTCCCCGAAGCATTTGTCGACTGATATTCCCTTTATAGCGATCACCCAGACCATAAATCACGGTGGGATCAGTTTGTAGCCTCATACCTTTTTGCAAACGTCTGACAAAAACACCCGCAATTTCACCACGCTCGTAAGCGACACCCGTTTCTTTTTCTACCAGAGAGGCCATAATCAGTGCCTCGTAGGGATTCTTGTATGGGAGTCCTTCAGCACGCTTTTCCCATTCTTCACCGAGTACTGAATCCATCCGGTTGTAAGCCCGTCTGAGTATGGATTCAACCGAGGCACCGGCCTGGAAGAAGTATGTATCAGGGTAAAACAGACCTTCAGGGTTCAATTCTATGGCCAGACTTTTATAGAGAGATTGCAGCGCCTTCTCATCCATAGGGGAAGACAGTTTTTCGTGTTGATTTAAAATGGCTATTACCTCTTTCAGCGTGTAGCCCTCAACCAGCGTCACGTTGTAGTAGCGCACTTGGCCAGAAGTAAAAACCTTCAGCAATTCCCTATGGGTGATCCCGGCCGGAATCAGATAATCCCCGGCATGAATGCTACCGGCCGCTTTCTCTATTCTGGCCAGGAGCACAAAGATCTTTGGGTATTGAAGCCAGCCTGACTCAGCCAGACTGTCTGCCACCCGAGTCATCGACTCGCCCTGGGAAATAGTAAACTCCAGGCTGCTTCCAGTGTCTGGTTCATTTACGGGCTGATCGCCGTACCAGTCCAACGCCTTCCAACATACAACGGCTGCCAGCAATCCTGCAAGACAGAGACCCATCACTGAAAATGACAACTTTTTAAGCATTCAAAACTTCCTGAACCCTACCCCTGACTGTCCGGGTCACACTACCCACTGACCAGTGCAAACAGCCACAGGCAATCACCGGCCAAACTCCGTTAACACTGTTACAGACAAATACCTCATCGGCCCCGGCAAGATCTTTCAGATGATAATCACCCGTTTCCACATCGAAACCCCACTGACGAGCCTGCCCCATAATCAGATCTCTGCAAACTCCTTTGACCCCTGATTTGCGAAGACACGGTGTCCTCAGGGTTTTGCCGGATACCAGGAATAAATTACTCATGGTTCCCTCTACAAGCCTGTCGTCCATACCCAGTAACAAACCTTCCAGACAATCGGTACCCTGCCATTCAGAGCGTGCCATGACATTCTCGAGACGATTAAGATGTTTTAATCCGGCGAAGGCATTATCACCGAGCCTGGTGTTACATTGATGTAGCCTGACGCCCCTGATCGCCGGGTCGCCAGGATAGACCGGCAAAGAATGAAAAGAGAGAATTCGGCAAGGTCTGTCACAACCCTGTGGGTTGTATCCGCGACCGCCAGTGCCACGGGTCACAATGGCTTTGAGTACCCCTTCCTTCAGATTCTGCGTTTGCAAAAAGTCACTGACTTCATTTTTGAACGCCTCCAGATCAAAAGGAATGCCCAATACAGCCATACCGGAACAAAGCCTTTTGCAATGAAGATCAAAAAGAGTGGGGGCACCGGCCTGAACACGGATGGTTTCAAAAACACCATCGCCGTATGCCAGACCTCTGTCACTGATCAATACTTCAGAAGCTGGCTCACCATTGACCCAGCTGGCGGGATGACGATTATCCAAAGTTTCTAATCCAGTCTCGAGAAAGCCAGAGTCACATTGGTTCCCCCAAACCCGAATGAGTTGGAGAGCACATGCTCCATCTCAATGGACCTGGCTTTTCCGGGCACATAATCCAGATCACAGCCTTCACCCGGATTTTCCAGATTAATCGTGGGAGGCGCGATATTATTTTGCAGCGATTTTACAGCAAACACGGCCTCCAGCGACCCGGCCGCCCCCAACAAATGACCTGTCATGGATTTGGTAGAGCTGACTGCAACCTGTCTGGCAGCCTGACCAAAAATCCTGTGCACCGCTTTGGTTTCAGCAATATCACCGGCAGGCGTAGAGGTACCGTGGGCATTAATATAGGCCACCTGTTCTGCTTTAAGGCCGGCGTCATCCAACGCTGACTGCATGGCTCTGGCCGCTCCGCGACCATCTTCAGGTGGTGATGTCATGTGATAAGCATCACCACTCATGCCTACACCACTGAGTTCTGCATAAATAGTGGCACCACGTCGTACAGCATGCTCGTACTCTTCCAAAACCATAACACCAGCACCATCACCCAGCACAAAGCCATCCCGATCTTTATCCCAGGGACGGCTGGCGGCTTCAGGCTGATCATTTCTTGTAGACAGGGCTCTGGCCGCGGCAAATCCGGTCATACCCAGTGCCGAAGAGGCTTTTTCGGCACCACCGGCGACCATAACGTCAGCATCACCGTAGGCAATGGTTCTGGCGGCCAGGGCCAGAGCATGACTGCCCGTTGCACAGGCAGTAGAAGTTGCAAAGTTAGGCCCCTGCAGATTGTAGTGCATGGACAACCAGCCAGCCGCCATATTGATGATTGCCGCCGGTATGAAGAAGGGGGATATACGACGAGGACCGCATTTATGAAGCGTATCATAGTTTTGCTCAATAGACGTTATGCCACCAATACCGGAACCAATGACAACACCATAGCGACCGACATTATCGCCTCTCAGCAAATCACTCCCATCCAGCCCCGCATCTTTCATCGCCTCAATGGAAGCCGCCAGTGCATACTGGATAAAAACATCCATTTTCCGGGCGTCTTTAGGATTGAAGTAGTCACCTGCCTCAAAGCCTTTTACTACCCCACAGATACTGACACTGAATTTCTCAGCATCCAGATGATCGATAGTTTCAACACCACTGCGACCAGCCAGTACAGACTGCCAGCTCTGATCAACTCCCAGACCTACCGGAGATAAAGCCCCTAGCCCGGTTACCACTACTCTTCTATGCGACAAAACAATTCACTCCTGCATCAGATCTTCTGACTTTATTTTTTGTGCCCGGGCCTCAGGGGCGCTGATAATTAATCATGAAGCTCAGCCGTCTCACGAGTCATAAAATAGTTATGGCCACAGGTTTACAAAAAATCATGCTAAATGATCATGTAAAAATGATGACATTAATCTTTATGTGAGTGTGTTATGTCCCGACCATGTTTCTCACAGTAAAAATACAAAAGCCGCACGCAATTTACTGCGTACGGCTTTTTCAGGATACAGCTATTCGCATGCAGCCCGGACAGAATCAGGAATGAGCAACAACGTAGTCGATTGCTTCCTGAACTGTGGTGATCTTTTCAGCTTCTTCGTCTGGAATCTCAGTTTCAAACTCTTCTTCCAGAGCCATTACCAGCTCAACGGTGTCCAGAGAGTCCGCGCCGAGGTCCTCTACGAATGACGCACTGTTGGTGACTTCCTCTGCTTTTACGCCAAGCTGTTCGCAAACGATCTTTTTGACGCGCTCTTCAATGGTACTCATACCTGGTTGTGCTCCTATGGATATTCGGGTGCAGAAGGACGATTTGAAGACCACCCTATCTGCGGTCAATTACTATATATAAACGCTTGCGGTAATTTCAAGGACAGGCCCATTATATTACCGAAAATTTCATCTTTAATCAGAGGGTTTTTGACACGTATCAAGTGCCAATAACATTGCACGACCTCTAACCCATGTACATCCCGCCATTCACGTGAATGGTTTCTCCGGTAATGTAACCGGCTGCATCACTGGCCAGAAAAGCCACCACTCCAGAAATTTCTTCGGGCTGTCCGAGACGGGCCATTGGCACCTGTGACTGCAAAAAGGTTCTGTGTTCTTCCGGTAACTCACGGGTCATATCGGTATCGATAAAGCCTGGTGCCACTGTATTCACAGAGATCTGACGGGAGCCAACCTCTCTGGCAAGAGAGCGACTGAAGCCTTCTATACCCGCCTTGGCCGCCGCATAATTCGATTGCCCCTGATTGCCCATGGAGCCGACCACGGAGCTGATATTGATAATGCGCCCCCAGCGAGCCTTGGTCATACCTCTCAACACTGCCTTACTCATTCTGTATATAGAACTCAGGTTGGTATTAATGACAGCATCCCATTCATCATCCTTCATTCTCATCAGTATGTTGTCACGGGTAATACCAGCATTGTTCACCAGAATCCGGGGGGCGCCAAATTCAGATGTCACGGATTTGACCACTTCAGAACAATTGCCAGCCACAGAGACGTTCAATACCATACCACAGCCTTTTATTCCTTCCGCCTGCAGCATTTCAGTGATTCTTTCAGCGCCCGACTGTGAAGTAGCAGTACCCACTACAACAGCCCCCTGCTTGCCCAGATCAACGGCAATAGCCTTGCCAATTCCACGACTGGAACCAGTAACCAGAGCTACCTTGCCTTCAAGGTTCGACATAGTTCTATCCTGTTGTTCTTCTGCAAAAGCACTTTCAATAGTCACGATTAAAAGCTGCTTTATCGCTTAATACTGACCTGACCATTCCTCGAAAGAGGATGCCGATTCAAGAGTTGCTATTGGCGACCTGCGAATGATCCGCTTGTTCAGACCCGCAAGTACCTTGCCAGGCCCACACTCAGCAAACCGGGCTACCCCTGCTTCATTCAGATACTGAATCGTCTCTACCCAACGAACAGGACTATAAAGCTGTCTGACCAGGTTTTCACGAATTTTTTCCGGCTCTGAACATGGCTCTGCAGTAACATTTTGTATCACTGTGATCGAAGGCTCACTAAACTCGATAAGCCCCAGCTCAACAGCCAGTTTCTCTGCCGCCGACTTCATCAGCGCACAGTGAGAAGGCACACTCACAGGTAAGGGCATCGCTTTTCTGGCACCTGCCTCTTTAGCCAGCTCAACCGCACGGGCCACTGCTTCTTTTTCACCGGCAATAACAACCTGACCGGGCGAGTTAAAGTTAACCGCTTCAACCACATCTCCCCGGGCAGCATCCAGACAGAGTGAGATCACCTGCTGATCGTCAAGACCGAGAATGGCAGCCATGGCACCACTACCTGCGGGAACAGCCTCTTGCATGAAGAGACCACGCTGGCGAACCACCCGTACGGCATCAGAAAACTTCATCGCCCCCGAGCACACAAGTGCCGAGTACTCACCCAGACTGTGACCCGCCATAAAGGCAGGCTGCTCACCATCCTTCTCAAGCCAGAGACGCCACAACGCCACGCTGGCGGTGAGCACTGCTGGCTGGGTATTTTCCGTCTTATTGAGTTCTTCCCCCGGCCCTGCAATGGTCAACTTGAGCAAATCAAACCCAAGCACCTCAGCAGCTTCAGTGAAGGCCTGAACGACAACGGGATGGTCGATATGGTCTGCAAGCATGCCCACCGACTGGGATCCCTGCCCCGGAAAAACAAATGCAAGTAAATCCGTCATTGCTTTGGGTCTAGTCCTGATATAGCCAATCGTTGAGAGAAGCCTGCCTTTTATAGCTATTCACTTCTCCCGAAAAATCCAGGCAATTATAGAAAAAGTCGAACCCAAGGTTGGTAAATTTATGTTTCCAACTGAAACAACTATGAACGCAAAGGTATAAAGCCATGACATAGCTTCAAACGCGAGACCTCCACCAAACCAGACAGAGAGATGGGTGCAGGGCTTGCGCAGAGCAAGCCTGTGAACTACCTTCTTTCTGATTCTTGTAGACCTTTCTTTGCACCCGGGAAGTTCAATCAACATCCGGAAACCACCCCGTCGCCCAGATCATTGCGTCCTTTAGATTGGTTCAGAGAAGCTTAACTGTTTGCATATGCATCGGATGACCAGACATAAATCATCAGGAGAATGACTGGAATGAAATATCTGAAGGGCTTTGCCGGAGAGTTCATAGGCACCTTTATCCTGGTTTTATTTGGCTGTGGCTCAGTGGCAGTAACAGTATTGTTTTCTGCCCATGCCGGGCTCTTCCAGGTAGCTATGGTCTGGGGTCTGGCAGTAACACTGGCAATTTACGCCACCCGACGCCTTTCCTGTGCTCACCTCAATCCAGCAGTGAGCATTGCTATGGTGGTCAGTCGTCGGATGCCTGCAACATTACTACCCTGCTACCTCGCAGCCCAGTTTGCCGGTGCATTTGTGGCCGCCGCCCTGGTTTACCTGCTCTTCTCCAGCTCAATCATGCAGTATGAGCTAGTCCATGGCATTATCCGCGGCAACGAATCATCCATAGCAAGTGCAATGATGTTTGGTGAGTATTACCCCAATCCGATGGCAGGACAGATCGCCTCAGTTTCCACGGCCAATGCTTTTTTTGCCGAGTGCACCGGCACATTCACCCTGGTCTTTATGATTCTGGCCCTGACCGAAACCTGCAACACCGGGCGACCGGATCAGGCATTGACCCCATTGTTTATCGGTTTAACGGTTACCGCCATTATTTCAATTATTGCGCCTCTGACCCAGGCGGGACTCAACCCGGCCAGAGATTTATCCCCCCGACTGCTGGCGTCGATGTTCGGCTGGGCGAGCGCGGCGTTTCCTGATAATCATTATGGTTTTTTGACGGTGTATGTCCTGGGCCCGATTATCGGTGGCATCATGGCCGCTTTATGTTTCATAGGTGTTGTTGAACCATTAATGAAGGACACAACAGCTTTAGAACATGACAGAATTAGCAAAACAACAACACCGGGCAAATAACTAACATCACCACATACGACTTCTGTCGGGTTGCCTGATTTCCCTCAGAGACCGGAATGACCTGACCAGACAACGAGGTCATTAATGGTATATGGAAAGGATAGCCAGACAGCCCGGTTTTGTTAGAGCAACCGCTCTTCAACCTCTTGAGCGATTCTGGCGGGAACGTCATTTTGCGCCTCCTTCACCGCCTGACAAATGGCCCGATAAAAACCCTCTTCATCGGCCCCTCCGTGACTCTTGATCACAACCCCCTGCAAACCAAGCAAACTCGCTCCATTATGCAACACCGGATCAACCTTGCGATTAAATTCTTTCAGCAGCGGTGAAATCAAAAAATAAAGAAACTTGTTCAACAGAGAACGCCGAAAAACAGACCTCAAGCCACTACGCATCAAGTTCGCAACCCCCTCTCCCGTTTTTAGGGCCACATTACCAACAAAGCCATCGCAGACAATCACATCAGCCCGACCACTGACAATATCATGCCCTTCTACAAAGCCGATATAATCCAGCCCCTGCTGTACCTCAAGCTTTTCCAGGAGCAGATGATGAGCCAGCCTGACCTGCTCATTCCCCTTCATTTCTTCGGTACCAATATTCAGCAGAGCCACTTTCGGGGATTCTACACCGTACACCGATGAAGCTAACTGAGCCCCCATAATGGCAAACTGGTAGAGATGCATCGATGTACAATCAACATTCGCCCCCATATCCATCAACAGGGCACTGCCATCGTACGTAGGCACAGAAGCCGCTATGGCCGGACGATCAATACCAGCAAAGGTTTTTAGTACATAACGCCCCATCGCCATGAGAGCTCCGGTATTACCTGCACTTACACAGGCTTGCGCCGTACTCTTCGAGACCAGCTCAAGTACTTTCCACATCGAGGAATCTTTTTTTCCACGGAGTGCCAGTGAAGGCTTGTCGTGCATGGTAACGGTTTTTTCAGCGTGAATCAGGGTAAAGCGCGACCGATCAGAGAAGTCGGTATCGGAAAGATAATCTTCAATGAGCTGCCTGTCACCGACAAGCAGAAGATGAAGAGAAGAATAATGCTCGAGCGCTCTGAGAGCCGCCCGTATACGAGAACGGGGACCATCGTCCCCGCTCATTACATCAAGCGCAACCGTTAGTTGTGAACCAGCGTTTGCACCTGATGTCATTTTATTTCATGCCTCCGGGAGACAGCAAAGCAATCACTGTACTCATTCCTTAGGGCAAGCATACCTGAGAACTTAGTCTTCGCCGGTTTCAACCACTTTCTTGCCACGGTAGAAACCTTCAGCAGAAACGTGGTGACGACGATGAGTTTCGCCGGAAGCTGCCTCCACAGACAGCTGAGCAGAAGTCAGACTATCGTGGGAACGGCGCATATTACGCTTGGAACGGGTTTTACGGTTTTGCTGAACAGCCATGTGTCAACTCTCCTGGGTCGTAGTATCTGTTTTCAATTTGGCCAGAACGCTGAAAGGGTTACTGTTCTTGCGCTCTTCATCTGCCTCAATGGCAGCAGCCTGAGCCTCTTCTTCAGACTCAGTAGTAAAGTATTGCTGAGCTGAACAGTCCTCAGGCGGATGATAGGCCACCAGCGGAAGTGCCAGAATCAGCTCTTCCTCGAGAATAGGCAATAATTCTACCGGTTCATCACCGTACATCAACGGTTCAAAGTCTTCCGGCAGGGCTTTGGCCTGCTCGTCGGTCAGCACCCCCATCAAATGGAGATCAGCTCGCACAGGCAGCCTGGCCACATCCAGACAGCGCTGGCAGATCATGCTCAGTTCTGCCTCAACATGCCCTTCCAGCACAACCCGGTTGTTTTCACTCAATGAAAAGCGAAGATCAACCTGAACTTCGCCCCTGTCATCAACCAGACTGTCTACCAGCCGACTAAACTGACTCAATGCCAGGGAGCCTTGAAACTGCCTGCCTTGACGCGCGAATTTACGCGGATCAAAGGCTTTGGGTAATTGTCCGATAGCCATGAGTCACGGGGTTCACGGGTTGGTTGTCATAAGCGCGCAATAATAGGGGCAAGAAAAGTCTCTGTCAAAGGGTTTAACCGCATTAAGCTGTTTAACGTTCAGACCTGCAACCAACGGACTACAAAGCAACAATAACAATATGTAATTTCCGTTTATGCACACTTTTTTCTGAACTTTTGAGTCAATCCACATGATTGCCTGATATTCCAAACACAAAAGCTCTACCCGGAAAAGCTGAATCATCCTGCACCGACCAAAATTCAGACTGTTGAACCTGCGTTAATTGTCTATTGGATAAATCTTCTGATTCAGATAATCATATATTTGATGGAGTGTTGAGTAAGGGCGCGTCCAATGATCCCAACCTGTTTTACTTAATGTTTCGTCTACTGGAGTCCCATTATCAACAAATCTGGCATAGCTATTAGCCAAGGCGAATAAAGATGCGACTAACCCCACTTTAAGCATCCTGCCTGAGTGGGTGCTGCCATTGGCATCTGTTAGAATTAATCCTTTGCTGGCAACGGTCAGAATTCCACCCATGATGAGCATTACGGATGTGCTAATCAAGACTCCCGTCCCGATAGCGGCTCTGGCGCTCAGTTCGGTTTCGGTGGTTTTTAGCTGAACGGCTTTGACAACGAAAGTGGCTCTACTTACTACTCCGATAAAGTTTCCGAATAAAGCTCCTAATGAGAATGCACTTCCGATTGCCATGCTTTCGTTTAGAATCATGGCTACATATTCGAATGCAACATCGAATGCGATTAAGACTACGACTAAGGCAATCGATAAGTTACTTGCAAGTAAAGCTTTGTTAAATCCATGAAAAAGAGTAGATGGAGCAAAAATAATAAGGTCAGATATAATGCGGGTAGAGATATATAAAATTGATAAGAAAGTAATACAACTTAAAGTTCTTTTAAAAATATCAAGGCTATTGAATTTCAAAAATCCATATACACTGAGTCCTAAAAAGGCGTTGATTGACGTCAACTTAGTAAACACTTCAAAAAATTCATAATCGACATAAACACCCTCTGTTTTAATGTTAGCGATATCAATAGTAAATTTAGACAGTACATCTATTATGGTACCTGTCATAGATTTAACGATAAGATGCAGAAAAATCACGGACTCTATGGCTATTTCTCCATCACTGATCGATAATCCACACAAGACATTGGATAGAAGTCCACTCGTTGATAAAATTCTTTCCAAAACCGGTTTTTTTGGCCATGAACTGTAGGTTTCTTTGAAGACAATTGAACCAACTGTCATCAACGATGTTATCTCAAGTAACTCGCGGGAGTTTTCGGTTAACGGTAACCGGGGATGTAATTTATACCTGATCAGACTTAAAGACCAATAGTTCACTTCAAACTTCAGAATGGTAGATAAAAAAAAAGGAGTAGCTTTTGGCCAGCTCATCACCTGAATTAAAAAGGATATCGTTGGTGTTATTGCGCCGTAGAAAATCAAAATCTTCTTTTTGATAACTGCTAGCAATTCTCGGCAAGAACAGCATTATTATCACTAATAGTTGCACCAGAAAAAAACAATTAACTCTTCTCATAGATGGATTCCCTCGATACCGGCAATGAATTTACATAATCACCAGTACCGATGCAAAACACTTTGAAAGCCAGCACCTCACCTATGTAAATGACGGTGTTGGCCGTTTAACCGGCAGTTAAGTAATGAATGACATCAACAGCCTCTGCCGGGATATTTCAAGGATAGACCGTAGGGTTGCAGATGCAGCTTTATGATGAGCCTTTGTCAGTGCCAGCACCTATAGCAACGATGCTTATCCTGGGTGGCTGACTGAGAATAGTGTCCATCCAAGCGACCCCGTCCAGACAACCCCGAAGCGAGGACGCTATTCCCAGTCAGGCTCCAGAGGATAGGTCATCTGAATCAGATAATCATATATTTGATGGAGTGTTAAATAAGGGCGCGTCCAATGACCCCAACCTATTTTACTCAATGTTTCGTCTACTGGAGTGCCATTATCAACAAATTTGGCATAGCTATTGATAAGGGCGAACAGCGATGCGACCAGCCCTATTTTCAGTACTGTAACTGAGTGGGCGTTTTCATTGCCATCTGTTGGCACTAATCCGTTGATGGATACAGCCAGAGCTCCACCCATGATGAGCATTGTGGATACGCCGACCAGGACTCCCATCCCGATTATGGCTCGAAGACTCAGTGCGGTTTCGCTTGTGTCTAGCTCATCAGCGGCTTCAAAAAAGAAAGCGCCTCTGCTCAATGCTCCGATTATGTTTCCGGCAAAAGCACCCAAGAAGGCTGAGCATCCGATTTCCACGCTTTCGTTTTGGGTTATGTCTCTATATTCGAGTGCAACATCGAATGCGATTACGACTACAACCAAGGCAATTGATAAGTTACTTGTCAGGAAAGCTTTGTTAAAGTTGTAAAGAAGAGTAGATGAAGCAAAGATAGAGTCAGATATTGTGTGGGTAGACACATATAAAATTGATAAGAAAGCAATACAACTTAAAGTTCTTTTAAAAGCATCAGGATTATTGAATTTCAAAAATTCATATACATTGAGCCCTAACAAGACGTTGATTGACATCAACTTAAGAAACACTTCAAAAAATTCATAATGAGCACAAATATTCTCTATTTTAATATTAGCGATATCAATAGTAAATTTAGACAACATATCTATTATGGTACCCGTCATAGCTTGAACAATAAGATACAGAAAAATCAGGGATTCTACGGTTATTTCTCTTTCAATGATCGCTGTTCCCCATATGACAGTGGATAGAATACCACTCGTTGATAAAAGTCTTTCCAAAACTGGTTGTTTTGGCCATGAGCTGTAGGTTTCTTTGAGGGCAATTGAACCAACTGTCATCAACGATGCCATCTCAATTAACTCGCGAGAGTTTCCATTTAACGGTGATTGGGGATATAATTTATACCTAATCAGACTTAAAGACCAATAGTTCACTTCAAATTTTAGAATGGTAGATAAAAAAAAAGGAGTAGCTTTTGGCCAGCTCATCACCTGAATTAAAAAGGATATCATTGGTGTTATTGCGACGTAAAAAATCAAAATCTTCTTTTTGATAACTACTGGCAATTTTCGGCATGAACAATACTGTTATTACAAATAGTTGCACTAGAAAAAAATAATTAACTCTTCTCATAGATAGACTCCCCCGATACCGATAATGAATTTACATGGCCATTAATAACAACAATGTAAAACCCTTTGAAAGCCAGCACCTCACCGATATGAATGACGGTGGCAACCCTGTGACCGACAATCAAGCAGTGGATGACAACACCACAGCCTCTGCCGGGACATTTCAAGGATAGGTCATACGCGTCGAGATGCAGCTCTGAAAAAAGCTCTTATCGGTATCAGGCACCGATAACGACGATACTTATCTTAATGGTGACCATTATATATCTACCATAGCCGCCTTTCTGGATCGCAAAACCACCCTGATCAACAAAGCCATCACCTTCCACCAGCAACAAATTGAACGACTAAAAGAGTACAAAGCCACCCTGATCAACAGCGCCGTAACCGACAAAATCAAGGTGACCTGAGGGCGTCAGGCCGCGTCCGATTGGTAGGGAGTGATGCCCAGTTCCCTTTGCTTGAGATGCCAAAGGTCATAGGCATTTTGTATCCGCAGCCAATGGACGGCAGAGGGTTTGCCAAACACTTTTTCCAAACGCAACGCCATTTCTGCGGTAATCGCCCCCCTGCCGTTGATGATTTTGGACAGGGTCTTCCGGCTGACGTGCAGGTGTTCAGCCGCTTGGGTAACAGAAAGTCCAAGCGGCTTCAGCAGATCTTCACCCAGAATTTCACCGGGGTGAGCGGGGTTGTACATTGGCATCAGTGGTAATCCTCATAGTTAACTATTTCGACACCGGCCTGAGTCAGTCGGAAGGTAACTCGCCAGTTGCCACTGACCGTGACCGACCAGATACCCTGCCGTTCTCCTTTTAGCTGGTGCAGACGGTAGCCGGGAAAATCCATTTCAGAAATATGCTCCAATTCTTCCAGGTTGGTGAGAAGGCGCTGTAATTTTCTGGCATGTTGCGCCTGTATTCCCGAGGTTTTACCGGTACGATAGAACCGCTCCAACCCTTTGTGCAGAAAACTGATTATCATAGCTGAAGTGTAACCCCTAAGGTTCCAGTGTCAATTGAGAGATGATTATGGTCAGCCAAACCAATGAGCAGGCACTTGAGGCCGCCATCGAATAGCAGCTTACCGGCACCTGCCTTGAGCACAGGAACAGGGTAGCAGAAGGTGTTGCCACCGTTGCGCTGAACTATGGTTATGCACAAGATGAGTTGCTGAACTCGGTGGATTTGTCCTCCTACGGCCTGCAACGGGTGAAGTTTATGAGCATGGCCAGCAGTATTCGGAACCATCCGGACTTTGCCGCCAAGTACCAGGGGAACGCTGATCGCCACAACCGGGATTTGGCCTTTAACAAGATTTTTGATGAGGTGATGCTGAATAACCGGCGCAATGAGCTGGAGCTTTATAAACTGCTGGCCACGGGTGCGGCGTTTAAGGCGGCGACGCAGCAGAGTTTGCGGGAGATGTTGGATGGTGGAGTCTGATATGTGCAAATATACTTCAGAACGTGACGATGGTCGAATATTCTTTTCTGGAATAATCACGACGAATGAATAACAGTAACCCTCCTGCCAAACCAACCATGGACTACGCCCAATTGCTGGAAGCCCTGAACCGGGCAAGCACTTTTGATCTGTTCCGGCTGAATGCCATGATTGACCGCGAACTGGAATCATCAGAGCGAATTGGCCGCATCAAGGCGGCGCTGACCATAGGGCACAAGCTAAGCTACTTTGACCGTAGCAGCAATTCGCTGCGTAACTGTGAGGTGCTGCAGCTCAGGCAAAAGCGGGCACTGGTGCTGGATTTTACCGATGGCAAACGCTGGGCAATACCCTACTACATGCTCAATCTCGAAGGTGCCGACACCCGCGTCAATCATGAAACTCAACGGGGGCTGAGTCGCCATGCTATTGCTGTGGGTGATCTGCTGGGTTTTAAAGATAAGCATAGAGAGGAACGTTTTGGCCATGTCATCCGCCTGAATACTAAATCAGTCACCCTGCAAGTAGCAGAAAGGCGGTGGAGGGTCGCTTATTCTCTACTCTACCGGGTTCTGGATGGGCAGGGTAACCAGGAAGAGGAACTGTTGATTGATGGTGAGAGGCCTGATCAGTACAATGAGGCAGTTCAGGGTTCATTGCTCGAGTGAATAACTTGTTCCCCGAAGCCTGCCTGTAAAGTAATGTCACTACTTTGTCCTTGCTTGCATCCCGCAGTGATTTGACTGATAGTTCAAATCTGTAATATTCAGCCAGTAAGCCCTCTCGCGAGAGAACAGCCAAGAGATACCGCGAATGCTTGAAGTATTAATTTCTGCCACCAATGCCTTTTGTAAGCACATGAAGGTTGATCTGAATCGTTTACCCAGTCCGGATGGTAAGCGCATAGGCACTCAGCCCATTGCTTCTGGCAATAATGTCATTGCCTGGCAGGTGCATGCGGTTAAGGGCTACCGAAATAGAAAACGGTACACGGACGTGATTGCAGTAGAAGCCCGCAGTCGTTATGCCATTCTGTTTTCTAACCCGATGTTTAGCGATTTAGACGAGTTTGCTGAGCGATTTACCAATCGCTGGGTCAGAGAATCTATTCATATGGCCATGGAGAGTGGAGCTACAACAGAAGAGCAAGCTCAGAGCATGTATGACCAGTTTCTGGATATGGAGAAGGAAATCCGGTTTGTCAGAAATACCGACCTCAGCGTCAACGGACATGTTGCGGATGCTGAGCAGTGGCTGAGTCAGTCCTATGAACAATATGGGCTGGAGCAGCTAGACGAGAGTGAAGAGATCGGATTGGGAATGCACCGCATCAACTGCGTCCACAAAAAGGCCAGGCTGTTTCCTGGAGCCAGACAAATGGAGAGGTTTATACCCATGTCGCGGATGGTGGATGACTGGCTGTTCAGGTTTGCCAAAGGTCTGTCTGTGTGGGCGTATCCGGAAACGCCCCACGGGGATTTTCCGAATCCTTTTCCCGCTGCAACAGCCACTGTTATCGGACAGGAGGCACCATTGGCTTTGCCAGATAATGTGGTCAGCCTTGATGAGGTACGTAAACGTAAGAAGTCGCAGCAAGCATAACAGCTATGAATGAATACCATTATTATGAAAAGGTCATGAAACAGAAGCGTCGGCAACCACCAGGCCAAATAAGTACTGGTGTTCCGGATCAAAGTTTTTCGCTCGCTTTAAAAAACTCCTGAAACTTACTTAACAAAAAGCCTCTCATCCACTGATGCGCCTGGTTAAACTGCCAATGTTCCGGCCACACCAGTTCAAAGCTCAGGGGCGGAGAGTCTGACAAGATAGGAAGGAGGACATAATCCTCAAACAAATCCAACGCCAGATACTCCACATTGGTCACAATGGTAAATGCGTCGTTGGATTGAATCGCCTTCAAAGCAGCCTCCGTGCTTGGTAGCTTAAGCCAAGGATTCCGTAAAAAGGCATACTGCTCACGCAATTGATTGATATAAGGACTGGCAGCGATGACCGCCTGGGTCACCACAAAGGGAAATTGATCCATCTCGGTCAGATCGAGCGTTTCCCGACTGCTCATCGGGTGTCCCTTGCGCATCAGAACATTAAACGACGCTGAATTAATGACTTCTTTGCAGAGGTTCTCAGTCGTCTCAGGAAAAGCGACAATCACCCCCAGATCCAACTCACCTGACTCCATGGAGTAAATCGTACCCTCGTCCGGAAGCGAGACAGAACAACTGATACCCGGCGCAATCTGCTTAAGCTCAATCAGGGCCTGAATCAGAAAATGATCGAGAACAACCGAACTTGAACCTATCCGGAAATGGTGCTCACTGGTTGCAGGGTCAAAGTTCTGATTCTCAAAAAGCGTCTCAGAGTCTGCCATCAGTTTTGAAACCAGTGGTTGAACCTGACGAGCTTTTTCAGAAAGGAAAATATGATTCCCCTCCCTGACCAGGATGGGATCATTCAACGCTTCTCGCAGCTGTGACAGAGTCCTGCTCATTGTGGACTGTGTCACATGCATCTGATCTGCTGCGCGGGTTACACTGCCGGTATCCAGAATAGCCTGCAAAGCGGGCAGCAAACTCATTTTCAGCCGGTTACTGGCCATGAGTAATCAATCTCTCTGTTAGACATAGAAATGCCCCCAGCGCAAAAAAGACTGCCCAGACTGCTTATTATATGTACTGAAACAAACTGTTTTTACGCTTCATGAAAGCACTTTGTTTTAGCCTCTTCCTGACAAAAAGAGGAGAAGACAAAACCCTTTCACCGACCTGATGAACCCGGAAACATTTTAAAGGGACTAAACCCTAAAAACAAAAAAGCCGGCATCAATGACTCTGGGTTGATGCCGGCAAATACACACAACACATGAATCGGAGTAGACGATTCATAGCGAGTAGAGTAGTCATTCCAGCCTCCCTTAACCAGTGAAAGAATTCACTCAGCCCATTGAACCGACCGATAAGTAATTTACACGTCGACCCCTCACTTAACACATTCGGCATTTCGATATAACCATTGATGCTTTCAACGTGACCCGTTAGTACAACTACATAACAATCTCGTTTCAACATTAAACACACAATTAGTTGGGACATAGTGATCATGCACAAGAAAATTCTGGCCGCAGCAGTAGCCACAGCAGTGGCAGGTCCAGCAATGGCAGTGAACGTTTACGACGACGGCACAAGCAGCCTGAGCATTGGTGGCCGTGTTGGTGTTGTTGCCAAAAATCATGATGGCGATAACACCCTGAACAACGACAGTGCTCGTATTAACTTCAAGTTCGCACACAAGTTTGACAGCGGATGGACCGGCCAGGGTGTCGCAGAGTGGGGCTTCCGCGCTAAAGATGAGTACGACGCCGATGGCAATAAGGAAGAAACCTTCTTCAACCGTCTGGGCTATGTTGGCCTGAGCCATGAAGAAATGGGTGCATTCGCTGCCGGTAAAAACTGGAGCGTAACGTATGACGTTTCCGGTTGGACCGACATGTATGCCATCGGCGGTGGTAGCGCTCTGGGTATCTATGATGGCCGAAACGGCGGTGACTTCGACGGTTCTGCCCGTGCCGATGATGTTATCCAGTACCGCAACAGCTTCGGCGGTCTGAACATCGGCCTTCAGTATCAAATGCAGGATCAGACAGTAACAAATGCCCAGCGTGATTCCGGTTTCGGCATCTCTGCCAGCTATGACCTGGCCATGGGCCTGTCCCTGGGCGCAGCCTACTCTGAAACTAAATACGAAGAAACAGGCACTTTTGCAGATCAGGAGAAATCCAAGTCTGCGACCGCCGGCCTGAAATTTGAAAACGAAAGACTGTACCTGGCTGCCATGTACGGCGAGCTGACAAACAAAACCAATCTGAGTGGCGACCTTGACGTCAAGTCCAAGGGTATCGAACTCTACGGTCGACTGGCTATGAACAATGTTCTGCAAGGCTTCTCCCTGGAAGCAGGTTACAACGAACTGAAAGACAACAGTTCAGCAAGCACTGACCAGTTTGAGGCAACTCTGAAAGAAACCATGATTGGTGCCATTTATGAAACCGGCCCAATGCAGTTCGCCGTTGAATACGCCATTGACGACAGCAAAAATACTGATGGCAAGAAGGAAGGTGACAACACCCTGTCTGTGCAGGCTCGTTACTACTTTTAATCGCCTATCAGGCAAGACATAAGAAAGGCCAGCCCATTAGCTGGCCTTTTTTTACTGGGATCTACTTCAGTTTTTATTTTAAACCTGCCCAATCAGTTACAAAAATACATTCCAACCTCTAAACCTCAGCAAAATAAAAAACACAACAATGATTAATAAACACCAATTCTTAACATAAAAAAACACAGTCATATAAATACACTTTACAAAATCACCTCTATTTTCTTAAGCCAATGGAAATGAAAAAAAGCATCCTTTCAAGATCACCAAATATCAGTTTGGCTTCGCAAAGGAGTCTTACAAATGACTCAAGAAAAACGACAAGAAATGGGCAACACTTTTTTGAACTGGCCAGCGCAGCCTGTATCTATCAGTTCAGGCTAGCAGCACAGGATTCATACACCCTAAGGCCAAAAAAGTAGCTAAAAGCACTACAAATTCTGAAGATAATACCGGTGAAGCGGCAAGCTTCATCAAAAATATAAAATGACCGATTGAATCAGATATTAATCCTGAATTCCTGCGGCTATAAATATTATTTTTATACCTGCCCAATGGTTTTTTACATTCAGCCATCGAATAACTTCATAACTCTATTCATAGCAAAGAGAGAATAAAAACCATATTTTATTTGTCGAAACAAGTTAATGAATATTTTATATCGGAGAAAATTATGAATAAAAAAGTCAATCGAAATTTACTAACAACATTTGTCATTTCTTCGCTTTCTGTTTCCACCATTACTGAAGCTTGTTCAAATGTATTTTGGAATAGCCCACAAGGAGCAGTGGTTACACGCACAATGGATTGGATGGAGTCAACCAAACCATTACTTCTAAAAGTAGCGGCAGGCGAAAAGCGTAATTTTCACGGCGCTGAGACCGGCGATAAAGAATACACGGTCAAAAATAGCTTTCTAGCGATTGGCGGTTACGGAAAATTAGTCGGTGAAGGCGTTAATGAGCATGGCTTACAAGCGAGCGTTCAATACTATCGCGGAATGGCATTAGAAAAAGGCGATGGCAATACGCTAAGTCAAAATGAGCTAGCAGGCTATTTTTTAGCAAACTTTGACAATGTTGAGCAAGTAATCGACAACGTGAAAGATATTGAAGTCGGTTTAACCACTATTCCTGGTATGCAGGAACCACCGCGTTGGCACTACATTGTCTCTGACGTATCCGGCGACCGCGCTGTTATTCAATACGATGAAAATGGCGTAAACATATACCGCGGTGATGACGCACAAGTTGTAACCAACACAAGCCAAAAGGACCTGAATGAAGCCTGGGCTGAGAAATCACAACAGCTTAAAGAGTTTGGTGGTTATGGTAGCCAATTCCAACTAGAGGCAGGCAACACTGATTCTGAACAACGCTATGTGTTTGCTAAGTACTTTGTTTCGCAGTTACAAAACGCCACTTCTCCTAAACATGCAATGATGTCTGTAGAAGGTACAGCATTCAAAGTACCACAACAGGCTGCTTACCGACCTCAGGATGGGATGAATACCTACGCAACCGAATACACGATCACTTACAACCTGGATTCTGGTGATGTTGTGTTTAAGTACATGGGTGACGACTGGAGTCAGCGTGAGTGGAACTTCAAAGATCTACTGGAATCTGACCAAAGAATAGAGGTTCCGCTGTACGGCAGGGGAAGTTCAATGAAAGTATTTTAAGAAATAAAAGTGAGCTATGTTTAGCTCGCTTTTTTGATCTTGAAGCAGGATACAATACACTGAAAAACAACAGTCAAATAAAATTGCAACAATCGAAAAATCAATTACGCTAGACACAAGATAAATCATCAGAAGGTGAATTTATCTTGTGGGTTTCAGCTACAAAGCTCGCCAAGATTGAAGGCGTAACCAGCCAAACTATAAGGCGCAAGATCGAAAGCGGTCACTACGAAAAAGTGAAGCAAACCAGTGGTGGTTACTTCCGCATATTCATTAACCAGTAAAGGAAGATATGCTATGCAAGAGTCAGTTCTGGAAAGCAAAAATCCAGCATTGACACGCAAAAGCGTATCCTGCTCCAAAAGTGAGTCATTCGGCACCCAAGAGCTTATCGGTTTCATTACCTCATTCTGCAATAGCCACTACGGGAAGCGATCTGCTAAAAGACGCAAAGACAGCCGCGTCAAAAAAGATCAGGTTTTACCCAGAGAATGAGCAAGCCTATCACGATGCCCTGATACTCTATCGCAGGTCGTACAACCTTGCTGTTGAGCGTTTCCGTAACGATGACTATAAAGATGCCAGCGGAAAATTCATCAATATGCGACCCGCCATTAAAGCTCAAGTGGAGCAGGAGCAAAAAGAAAGTGGCAGGGCTTATAACTCGATTGTTTCTGATAATGGAGCACTGGCGGCAGCGACTACATTCAAAGCGGTCTGCAAGCACAACAAGAAGCTCAGGGGAGCTAAAGAGGGCTTTGCAGAAATCAGTTTCAAAAGCCGCAAAGTTAGCAGACACTCATTCTCTATTGACCGTTTGCCAAAGGGATTAAATCCCTGCGTACAGGCTCTTGGCAAGATTCACCTGACAGAAGATGTGCCAGCAGAAGCGATGGGTAAATCTTGTGTCGTAACCTACGACAAAGGTCGCTGGTTCATTCAGGTTCAACAACATATTGAGCTAAATCCCGAAATCCAAGGGAAGGTTAGATGCGTTGGAGTTGACCCCGGAGTTCGCACCTTTGCCACTTGCTACAGCGAAAAAGAGGCGTTGATAGCGGGTGGCAAGAGATCGAATTATTCATTTCAACAGGAAAATTGACCGGTTGAAATGCAAAAAGGATGACATTGTTCTTGATCTGCATAACCGGCTGGCGTTCGAGCTGGTGTCGAACTACGACGTTGTATTTTTGCCAACCTTTGAGACAAGAGGTATGGTCACACGCAAAGATAAGAAGGTTCGCACCATTCGCCGTAACACCTGCCGCCAGATGCTTGACCTCAATCACTACCCATTCAAAAAGCGGCTTAAGTGGTACGCAAAAAAGTATGGAAAGCATGTCGTTGATTGCAACGAAGCCTATACATCCAAGACTCAATCATGGAACGGGACCATTGACGAAAAATTAGGTTCTTCCAAAATGATTAAGGGTGAGGGCTTCACCGTTGATCGTGATATCAACGGTGCCAGAAATATCTTTCTTAAGTGTTTGACAAGGTAGCTTGAACCTTATCCATAACAGCGAGTGTTGCGCTCGTTGCGGATTTAATCAAGAGCAAAAACGATCTGGGCAAAAAAGACGCAGACAACACTATCTCCCAACCAGCCCATCACTACCTCTGACCATGTCAGAAGCAGTATGAAAAAGGCCAGTAAATCGCTGGCCATTTTCATACCTTAATCACTCCAAAAACATCACTGCAGCGATAGCGAGTTCAGCCCAAGCACTTTAACCGCAGTTGAGGCAACCCCCGCACCGAAATCTCTGGCAAAACGCTCAAAAGGTGTCAAACGCAGAGAAAAGTCGACAATTTCTTCCTCACCAATCACTTCACGAGCCACATAACCTGCACTGCCCAGACCATCAAGCAGACCCAGTCCTACCGCCTGCTCACCTGTCCAGACCATACCTGAAAAGATATCCTTGTTATTAGACAGTCGATCTCCACGCCCCTGCTTGACCACATTGATAAATTGATTGTGGATCGTATCCAGAGACTGCTGCCACCGCTGCGTAGCTTCAAAGTCTTGTGGCTGGAAAGGATCATTAAAGGCTTTGAATTCACCCGCAGTGTAGGTACGACGAGTCACACCCAGCTTTTTCATGGCGTCAACAAAGCCAAAGCCGGAAGAAATTACACCAATGGAACCCACCAGACTGGCTTTATCCGCATAAATCTTGTCAGCCGCCGCCGCTATGTAGTAACCACCTGAAGCACCAATATCCATGACCACTGCATAGAGAGGAGTCTGAGGATACATTTGTCTCAGACGCCTGATCTCGTCGTAAATGTAACCAGACTGAACGGGACTGCCACCAGGGCTGTTGATACGAAGAATAACACCCTTTGTGCCTTTATCTTCAAAAGCCGCGCGCAGCCCTGTAACCACTGAGTCAGCATTGACATCATCGGTACCGATAACACCATCCAGGTCGACCAGAGCAGTGTGAGATACACTGGCTGGAGCACTGGAAAAATCCACATGCATGGCTTTATAGAAAACACCCACGGATACAAACAACCAAGCAAAGGTCAGAAGTTTGAAGAAAATCCCCCAGCGACGTGCACGGCGCTGCTCTCTCAGGGCCCCCTGAGCCAGATCCTCAATCAGCTTCCAGGCACGCCCATCTTTATCACCTGACTGTTCATAGTCATCACTCTCATTCCATGAACTACTCACTCAACTCACTCCTGTTATTTTCAATAACCTTTTCTGTTTCCCATTTGACCGGGGCACAAAACTGTTCTTTCACCGGGACTGTCAGCGTTTGCCCAACCAGTCAACCAACTCATCAAAAGAGCCCACCGTGTGCACAGGGCCATGCTCTTTGAGCCTGCATTCATCCTGCGCACCATAGCTGACCGCCACACTGTCCATGCCGGCATTGGCAGCCATGTCCAGATCAAACCCGGAATCCCCAACCATAAGCGCCTGATCTGCAGTCACACCAAACTCAGCCAGCAACTGTTCAAGCATCATCGGATGAGGTTTGGAATAAGCATCATCAGCTGTCCGGCTAGCCTCAAAATAGGGCTGGTAATCATTGGCGGCCATCGAGCGTTCCAGACCTGCTCTTTTTTTACCCGTAGCCACCGCCATTCTGACCCCAGCGCCTTTCAGACACTCCAGACCCCGGCTAACTCCGGGGAAAGGACGGGATGGCTTTTGCTCCAGCTCAAGATGAAAATCCCGGTATGCCTCACGATAAACGAGGGCCTGCTCTTCATCCAACCCGGGATAAAGTTTTGCAATTGCTTCTCCCAGACTCAGACCAATAATGCCTTTATAAGAATCATCTGCAAGAACAGGCAACGCCAAACTCTCTGCCGCCTTCACCAGAGCGGTCACAATATTGGGCACTGAGTCAATTAACGTGCCATCCCAGTCAAATACAACCAGTGAATACTCTTTTCTTTCCATCTTACCTGATCAATTTACTGCTGTTTGTCCTGATGCCCATAGCGCTGGAAAAACCGCGATCAACATCATTAAAAACATTAACCCCTGAGCGTCTCTAACACACCGCCAAGATCTTCCGGCAAAGGGGCATCAATTATTAAAGTCTGGCCGTCCGGCAGGACCAATCTGAGCCTGGCAGCGTGAAGATAAAGTCGCTTCAGCCCAAACTCTCTGAATCGTCTATTATCTTCATCTGACGTGTACTTTTCATCCCCGAGAATTGGGTACCCGGCATACAGACAATGCACCCTGATCTGGTGTGTTCTTCCGGTAACCGGACTGGCCTCTACCAAAGTGGCCATTTCACTGGCATGACTAAACCGCTCCAGGACCTTATAAAGGGTCTTTGAACGTTTACCTTCTAAATCAACCGTCACAACACGCTCTCCGGAACGAAGGGTATTTTTCAGCAAAGGCGCATTCACCAGAACCTTCCTGCTTGGCCAGCGCCCAAGGACGAGAGCGTTGTAGATTTTACTGATTTTGTCTTCCTTCAGTTGGGCATGAAGATAACGAAGCATGCTTCGTTTTTTAGCAATCATCAGACAGCCCGAGGTATCACGATCCAAACGATGGACCAGCTCCAGACTTCGCTCCTCGGGGCGAATATTTCTCAGGGTCTCAATAACACCGTGAGCAATACCGCTGCCACCATGAACAGCAATACCCGCTGGCTTATTGATGATGATCAGAGATTTGTCTTCATAAAGGATGGAGTCTTCAAGCTTCCGGGTAATGACCGCCCCCGGCGCTGCCACGGGAGCCATTTCTGAAACCCTGACAGGGGGAACCCTTAACAGATCTCCATCCTGAAGCCGGTAATCGGCGGTTACACGCTTTTTGTTTACCCTTACTTCACCCTTACGAATAATTCTGTAAACCCGGGTTTTAGGTACGCCTTTGAGAATCCGTATCAGGTAATTATCGACCCGCTGCCCGGCATCTTCGCTATCAATATTAATCATTTTTACCGCTGGGCGGGGTTCCCCGGCCTGCCGAGAGTCGTTCTGATGTCTATCCATAGTGCTATAGTATCAGCTTTCCCCCATTTGAAGCACTTACTGATTGCTGGTATAGTTGAGGCACTGCCTTGTGCATATCTGAAGAGGCAGTTCGATTTACGAAACCTGAGAGCGGCCGACAGCGGGATTGGCAAGTACAAAGAGCCATCAAGCCACTTGAAGCAGAGCCGATGACACTCAGGACAGATGAAACACCATCACGGCCCAGCCGTGTAAGATAAACAGCGCTACTCTCTGTCAAGCAGTGCACCCCCGGATTCCGGGCGTGAGGAAAACTCCGGGAAAGTTGACATTATCATCGGCCTATTTTTTTATCGAGCCAATCGCTATCGATAAACGCCGAAAACTCCCGGCAAGACTGAATTCCCCGCCCAGGGTGGCCCGTCTGGATCAAGACCTGGTCACCAGTTTGATGCTATATCGTTACAAAGCAGGTTAAAGAAGTACTGGGAAGTAACTCTGATAGCACAGATTATAAACCGGCAGTTCCGCATCAGTGACGGACCGGAAAACAAGAAAACGGGCAGTGCCGGCTTGAGAGGCTAGCCTCTGAATTTATTCGGTACTCTATGAAGAGAATGTTAATCAATGCAACTCAGTCTGAAGAGTTGCGCGTTGCACTGGTTGATGGCCAGCGACTATACGATCTGGACATTGAGTCCGGCGCTCGTAAACAGAAAAAAGCTAATATCTACAAAGGAAAAATCACCCGGGTTGAGCCCAGCCTGGAGGCTGCTTTTGTCGATTTTGGCGCTGAACGTCACGGATTCCTCCCCCTGAAAGAGATATCCCGGGAATACTTCAGCTCCCCCCACCAAGGTGGTCGCCCCAATATCAGGGACGTCATCAGGGAAGGGCAGGAAGTCATTGTTCAGGTTGATAAGGAAGAGCGTGGTAACAAAGGTGCGGCTCTCACGACACTAGTCAGCCTGGCAGGTCGTTACCTTGTTCTGATGCCGAACAACCCCAGAGCCGGCGGTATTTCCCGTCGCATTGAAGGTAATGAGCGGGCTGAGCTCCGTGAAATTCTCAGCAACCTCAATACCCCTTCCGAAATGGGTGTTATTGTGCGCACCGCGGGCCTCGGTTGCTCCAGAGAAGAGCTGCAATGGGACCTCGACTACCTGCTTCAACTCTGGAGTTCCATCAAAGATGCAGCGCAAAAGCCTGCACCCATGCTGATTTATCAGGAAAGCAACGTTATTATTCGTGCGATCCGAGATTATCTGCGTCAGGACATTGGCGAAGTACTGATCGACAAAACCAGCGTATTTGACGAAGCCCTGGATTTCATCAGGCGCGTGATGCCTCAATATCAGCACAAGGTCAAGCTGTATAAAGACAGCATTCCACTGTTCAACCGCTTCCAGATCGAATCCCAGATTGAAACAGCCTTCCAGCGCGAAGTTAAGCTACCTTCCGGTGGTTCTATTGTCATTGACCCCACTGAAGCCCTGGTTTCCATTGACATTAACTCCGCCCGTGCAACCCGTGGTGGCGATATCGAAGAAACCGCACTGAACACCAACCTGGAAGCGGCCGATGAAATTGCCCGGCAGCTCAGACTCCGTGATATCGGCGGTCTGATTGTGATCGACTTCATCGACATGAGCCACAACCGCAATCAGCGCGAAGTCGAGAACCGCATCCGTCAGGCTCTATCCATGGATCGCGCGCGCGTCCAGACCGGACGAATTTCTCTATTCGGGCTGCTGGAAATGTCACGTCAGCGTCTGCGCCCTTCACTGGGTGAAACCAGCGGCGTAGTCTGCCCAAGATGTTCTGGTCAGGGTACTATCCGTGACATTGAATCTCTGGCTTTATCCATCCTACGTTTAATGGAAGAAGAAGCCCTGAAAGACAAGACTTCTGAAATCCGTGCCCAGGTACCAGTCGCTGTAGCTGCATTCCTGTTAAATGAGAAACGGCAGACCATCGCCAAGATTGAGAAACGTCACAGGATCCGCATTGTTGCGATTCCCAACCCTAATCTCGAAACGCCTCATTACGACGTACAGCGCCTAAGAGATGACCACGTACTGGAAGGCTCTGAGAGCAGCTACGAAATCATCTCTGCCGAAGAACCACAGGAAGAAAAAGCGGCTTCTTCCCAGACCAAAGCTACACCCCGGCAGGAAGCGGCAGTCAAGAACGTAGCTCCGACTCAACCTGCGCCGGCTCAGGCTGAAAAACAAGGCCTGCTTAAATCTTTTGTCAAAGCGATTGGCGGCCTCTTCGCAGCTGAAGAAACCCCTGAAAAGCCTGCCCAGACTGAAACTCACAAACCTGCTCGTCAGCCAAGAGATCGCAATAGTCAACAACGCGACTCTCAACAACGGGATCATCGTGGCCAGCGCCAGCAACGCACTAAGCCACAGCACCACAAAGAGCAGCCTGATGGTCGCCAAGCTCGCCACGAGCGCCGTCGCAGTGGTCGCCAGCAGGACGAGAGAAAAGACAACACGTCCCGGCAGGAACGCAATATTCGCCAGCAGCCGGAAGAGCGTAGCTCTCGTCGCCTGCAACAAGAAAGAAGAGATCGTCGTGAGCCTTTAACAGAACCGAAACATCAGGACCAGACCACTTCTGAACAGCAGGAAGATAACCGTCGTCGCCGTCGCCCCGGCACTGCACATCGCAGAAGAAACAACCGCCCCTCCCAGAGAGATCGAAGCCAACTGGAACAACCTGTACTGCCTTCACTCTCAAAGCCTGAAGAAAGCAGGACAGATGACCCGGCACACCCTGCGGCCACCCGGGCACCTGCGGCTATTAATGCGCCTGCGGCTGTTAAAGAGCCTTTAGAACAAGCTCCTCAAAGGCAGAGAAATAAACCAGCTCTCCAACAGGGAGTAAAAACGCCGCAGGAAGCTTCGGCTGAAAACACGGTTACCAGAGAATCCAGGCAGCAAGTTACCCACCAGCCAGAAACGGTCGAGGTAGTTGCCGAAGCGCCAGCAATCGGACAGACTGAAGAAGCTGTCAGCAAGCCAGCTCCTGCCACTGAGCAGAAGCCTCACGCTGAAGACGTCCGTCATAAAGCAGATGCTACGCAGCCGGTTACAGAAGGACTTAAAACCACCACACCTCGAATGACTGAAATGGCCAAGGCAGTGGCCGCCAATAGCCACAGAGAGGCAACTCCTCTTCAGCAGCCGAATATTCCGGTTCAGCCAGGTGCTGAACCCAGAGCTGCAAAAGCAGAAGAATCTGCCAAGCCTGCCGCTGTGGGGACTGAGACCACCATGGCAGCTGCTCCAGCAGAGACAGAAACACCCTCTCCGGCACAATCGACTGAAGCCGCACCTCAAAACCAGGAAGCCCCTGAGGCGGTCAAGCCTGATGCTTTAGCTGAGCCAACCTCGAATATTGTTGAGTTCAGCAAGAAGGAAGAGCCTGCCCCGCGACGCAGACGCAGCCGCGCTCACAACGACCCTCGTATGAAGCGTCGCCAGGAGCAACAGCGAGCTACAGCAGCTACTCAGCAGTCTGAAAACAAACCATCTGAAGACCAAAAATCCGCTATCTCTGCATCACAGGAAAACTAATAATCCAGCCCGGTGAGCCATCACCGGGCTTAGTTGTTTCGAAGAGAGTCCATCGTTGTAGACCTGTCAGACTACATCGACTCTTATAAAAAAAAGGAGAGGTAATACCTCTCCTTTTTTTAACAACGATAATTGCTAGTCGCAAATCACCAACTCTATCGCCGAATTTGCTATAACCTCCTCGAGTGGCTCAGGTGGCTCAACATCCGTGAATAAGACATCAATCTGCTCAAGATGCCCCAACCTGACCATGGCACTCCGTCCGTATTTACTATGGTCTGCCGCCAGAAAACAGTGTTTGGCATTACCAATCATGGCCTGTGCGACCCTAACCTCATGATAATCGAAGTCCATCAGGGCTCCGTCCATATCGATACCACTGATCCCCATAACAGCATAATCTACTCTGAATTGTTCAATAAAATCCCGAGTTGCCTGACCGACAATACCACCATCACGATTTCGAACTTCCCCCCCTGCAATCACAACGGTAAAGTCTTCACGCTGTAAAAGAATTGAAGCCACATGAAGGTTATTGGTAACGACTCTTAACGCCCTGTGATTAAGCAATGCCCTGGCAACCGCTTCAGTTGAAGTGCCGATATTGATAAACAGCGATGCACCATCAGGTATTCTCTTGACCAGCTCTGCTGCAATGCGATCCTTTTCTTCACTCAGGCTCATCTTTCGCTCAGAATAAGCAGTATTAACAGTACTACTGGACGGCAGACCTGCCCCACCATGATGCCGTGAGATCAGTTTTTTTTTGTCCAACTCATTGAGATCTCTGCGAATCGTCTGGGCAGCCACTTTAAAGTGTTGCACCAATTCATCTGTCGTCATAAAGCCATGCTGACGAATTAAATCAACAATCAATTCCTGACGATGGGTCTGAGGTATAGAAGACACAGCGGCTGTCTTGGCAGTCATCCGAAAACTCTTATCGGCTAAAAACACCCTGTCCCTGAAAGTAACAGAGTGTCAATCCATGAAGATGGTCCAGTCAATACCGTCAGCATACCAACTTACAATGCCTATAGCGAAGATAATTCGAAAGCCTGTTTTGATTGCACTTACAGTCTGGCCAACAAAGCATCATCCAGGTTGTAAATGTCCGGCCTGAATCGAACACGGCCACTGCTATCTGGCCAGGCTGTGAAGTAAACAAAATAGAGTGGAACGGGTTTTCTGAGTTTTAACTTACCTGTCTCCGTGGTGGCCTGCAACGTCCTTACTTCATTTTCCATTCCCTGACTTTTAAGAATATTACCGATTAAATGCTCAATATTCTCAACCCGGGTGCAACCGGAACTGAAGGTTCTGACAGACTGCCTGAAAAGATCTGGCTTGTCAGTATCGTGCAGATAGACACTGTAGGCATTGGGAGAGTCCAACTTATACTTACCCAATGGATTCACCTTCCCCGGCTTCTGCTCCAAACGATAGGGAAAGCCCCTCTGACTGTATTTGTTCCAGTTGATAGTATCAGGATCCAGCTCTCTTGCACTTGATTTCCAGCTCTCATAAACAGAAAAACCCTCACGTTTCAGGAATGCAGGATCTTTCTGAGCCCTTCTCAATAACGAAGTTGAGGAAATAGAAGATGGTACTCGCCAGTAAGGATTGACTGTAATACTCTCTATACTTTCCTGAAAAATCGGAGTCTGGCGAGAAGGCTTGCCAACGATGGCCCGATAGAGCCTCTGTTTTTCTCTACCCGTCACCCAGGCCACATTAAAACCAGCAATATCCACCAGCACATGAGGATAAGGCAATGATCTGGGCATCCACCTCATTCGCTCCATATTCACCTTCAGGACTTTGATTCTTTCAAGGGTTAATGCAACCAGAGCCTGACGAGTGCGCTGACCAATATACCCGTCCGCACGAATCCTATATTGCTTTTGTAAATTCTTGATCACTGACGTGTGGGATCGACTGAACTGCCCTGCTGGCAAACGATCGGCCAGATCCAGATCAATCAACCATCGGTTCAGAGTCAAAATGGAAGGATGACGATCTCCTTCTTGCAGCACCCTATCCGCCGGAAAGTGATCAATGGCTTTTTCCAGATGAGTATTCAATCGTTGCAGTGTTTTCTTGAACAACTCATATTGCGGCAGCCTGGGCTCAATCAAATCAAGCGAGTTGGAGTCCATATGCTCCTGTAATACAGGCAAGGCAGCTGTGTCTGCAATCCTCCATCCGGGCTGATAAACTCTTCTGTCCAGTCGCCCGGTATCCAGATAAGCCGCAAATTCGGAAGCTACTTTTCGAACATTCTGCTCAGAGGGATCAGTCGCCAACTGCAGCCACTGACTCTGAGGGAACTCAATACCGTGCTGGGGCGCTGTCGACATCCAACTGATCAACTGCTGACTGGAAGCAGCTTCTGAATGGCCTTCACTCTTGATTCGGACACCGGGCTCTGAGAAGGCGGAAGGGGCTGACAGCCAATCTTCCGCGGACACGCTTGTAACCAATAGGCTCACAAACAGGTATGGCACCAATAATGACAGAACACTGCGCATGAAAACTCCATTTACAGTACAAGCCTCACTGCATCACAGGCTTTCATCGAACAGAAAAAATCTCGTACTTACTTAAGAGTAGACAGCCCGGAAACGGTTTTTTCTTCACCACAAGAAGGGAAAAAGATTGCCAGAAAACTGGCACTGGTTTTTGAGAGAACAGAATAAAAATCAATAGACTCTTGGTTCCATCTCAAGCTCGACACCGAACTGATCATGAACAACAGCCCGGATGTGTCTGGCCAGCCTCAGCAAATCATCAGGCTCTGCCCCGCCATGATTGACCAGTACCAGAGCCTGCTTGTGATAAGTGCCAACCGATCCCTGACGAAAACCCTTGAGGCCTGCCCGATCAATCAGCCAGCCAGCGGCCAGCTTCCAACGCCCTTCAAAGGGATAGGCCACGATGTCAGGGTAATCTGTCTGCACCCTCTTCAAAAGCGCTTCATCCACCAGAGGGTTTTTAAAAAAGCTACCGGCATTACCCAGTTCTGATGGGTCAGGCAACTTTTCTCTGCGAATATCACAGACCACGTCACTGATCGCAAAGGCATCAGGATGCTTGTTTGAGCGCCGCTCTACTTCCTGCTGCAAATGGCCATAAGAGAGTCTGGGCAACCAGTTGGCATCCAGAGCAAACGTAACAGAAGTGATAATAAAATGGTCACGAGCCGACTGTTTGAAGATCGAGTCACGATAGCCAAACTGGCAATCCTCAAGAGAAAAGCATTTCAGTTCTCCAGACTGAATATCCAGCGCTTCCAGACTCTGGAAGTAATCTTTGATTTCAACACCATAAGCACCAATATTCTGAATCGGCGCTGCACCCACATTCCCCGGAATCAGGGAGAGATTCTCAAGCCCAAATGCCCGTTTACCCAAAGTCCAGCGGACAAACCCATGCCAGTTCTCACCCGCTCCCGCAGTCACACTGACACATCCAGCCTCTCGGGAAATGATCTTTTTACCAAGGATATTGACATGAATAAACAAAGCTTCCTGATCACTACTTAACACCAGATTACTGCCTCCCCCCAGAGGAACAACGGGCAGTTTTTTCAGAGTGGCAAAAGCGATGGCCTCATGAAGGTCCCCGATCGAGCCTACCTCAGCAAAATAGCGAGCATTGACCCTGAAACCAAAGGTATTCAGGGCTTCGAGGGAATAGTTTTCAAGAATTCTCATCAGGAAATATCGGCCAGCCTGTTTTCCACGAGCCCCCTGATCACTTTAAGATCAGCTTCCGTATCCACCCCATGGGGAGGCGTCTCCATGGCGTCAGCCACGTGAATACGATGGCCATTCCAGAGCAGTCTCAACTGTTCGAGAGACTCAACGGACTCAACCGGACTCTGTTCCCATTGCACATACTGATTCAGCAGACTGACACGATACGCATAGATACCAATGTGGCGTCTGTAAATATCCACTGTGGGCAGTGAGCTGCCATTCTCGGCAAACTCATCTCTGGCCCAGGGCACAGGAGCGCGACTGAAGTAAAGGGCAAACCCTTCACGATCAGTCACTACTTTGACCACATTGGGATTAAACAGATCGGCTCGATTCCGCACAGGCTCGGAAAGTGTTGCAGCACCCGCTGTCTCAGTCTTTATCAGATTATTAGCCACCTGATCGATGACTTTTGCCGGAATCAGTGGCTCATCACCCTGCACATTAACAATCACTTCGTTGTCACCCATTTCATAGAGACGAGTGACCTCCTGAAGACGATCGGTTCCTGAAGGATGGCCGGCCAGCGTCATGCAAGCCTCGGCATCGAACTTTTCAACGGCATTGATGATACGCTCATCATCAGTCGCGATAATGACACGAGTGGCCTGACTCTCACAGGCTCGCTCATAGACGTGCTGAATCATAGGCTTACCGCAGATATCAATCAGTGGCTTGCCAGGCAGACGACTGGAACTGAATCGGGCAGGAATAACAACTGTAAACGGAGCAGTGGAAGCACTCATCAGGCAGATGTATCCTCTTGGGAAGATGCCGCCTCGCCGCCCTCCAGCCGCTCATCAGCAGTCAGGGTACGAGCTTCGTTTTCCAGCATGACAGGAATACCATCACGAATGGGATAGGCCATGCCGCAGGGTCGACAAATCAGCTCAGCCGCTGATTTGTCGTATTTCAGATTGCCCTTGCAGAGGGGACAGGCCAGAATCTCAAACAGCTTCTTGTCCATGGGTATCCTTATCAGACCGACTCTGCGGCCCATTAGTTTCAATCAGTGTCAGAATGCGTTCAAAAACCGTCTCAGGCACTCTGGCCCGAACCGGCAGAAACCAGAAACGGGATTCTGCGAAAGCAGAGCATTTTACTGCATCCTTGGCCGTCATGATAACGGGCAGATTGTCCCGAAACTGAAAATCTTCTTTCCTGAACCCATAATGATCGGGAAAAGGATGGGGAATCACCTCATATCCCAGTTTTTCCAGCGTTCTGAAAAAGCGCTCCGGATTCCCTATACCTGCCACTGCATGAACTTTACCGGAGACAGGCGGCTGATCCGTATTCTTCCCATTGACAGGCCTGAGTGCATCAGGCTCAAGGAAAAAACAGTCAAAGTGACAATCAACCACACCGGAGGGCTTACCATTGATCACAACCTGATCGACTTCCCTGAGCCTGCCGGGTGGCTCCCTGAGGGGCCCGGCAGGCAAGTTGAGACCATTACCCAGCATTCTCTGGCCATCCAACACCACCAATTCAACGTGACGATCCAGATTATAGTGTTGAAGACCATCATCAGCGATCACCAGATTACAATTTTTCTGCTCAATCAGTGCTTTTGCTGCTGAAACCCGATCCGGATCCACCATGATCGGGACATTCAGCTGCTGAGCCAGCATTACAGGCTCATCCCCAACCAGTGCAGGATCGGACTCAGGCAAAACTTCTGCGGGTAATTGAATGCTTTTGTCGGCTCCAAAGCCGCGACTGGCGACCCCTGGCTTAAATCCCTGCCGGATTAATCTTGCTACCAAACTGGCTACAAAAGGCGTCTTACCCGTACCCCCTACCGTAATATTGCCAACAATAATGACGGGAACAGGCGACCGCCAGCGCTCGGAGTGTTCCAGCTTCATCCGGCGATTTCGGGCTATCCGGGCGTATAAAAAAGACAATGGAAGCAACAGTCGGGTCCAGAACCCGCGGCCGTACCATGAGTTGAGAACCGAGTCACTGATTACTGCCTGCCAACGACGAGATTCTTTGTTTTCCATGAGGAGTCAGTCACTCTTAACTAAAAAATGCAAACGCAGCCTGTGAAGACTGCGCTTGTATCAGAGGTCACGGGCCTTTCTGGCTCATTCACCGTTACTGCTCTGATTCTACCGGTTTTCGAGTTGTCATGCTGAGGTTTGCAAAACCCAGCTGTCCGGCAGCATCCATGGCGGTTACCACTGACTGATAAGGCGTATTGGCGTCTGCCGTGATAGTAAGAGGCAGGTTGGAGTCTCCTTCACTGACTTTTGCCAAGGCATTTTTCAGTGTGTCCAGACTGCTGTTCACGAGAGACCGTCCGTTCACAGCATAATAACCTTCACGGCTGATGGTAATTTCCACCCGGGTCTTCTCAACAGCTGCTCTTTGCTCACCACTGGCCTCCGGTAAATCAATGGCCAGCTGAGTCTCCTTGGTGAAGGTCGTCGAAACCATAAAGAAGATCAGCAATAAAAAGACCACGTCAATCAGTGGTGTCAGGTTGAGCGAGACCTCTTCCCGGGACTGGCGACGAAATTTCATCACTTGCCCTCGCGGTCTTTTAGCTTTCGCTCTCCCTGAAGCACTTCCACCAACTTGGTGGCTTCCTGCTCCATGGTGACAACCAGCTCATCCACACGGCGGGTAAAATAACGGTGAAAGATCAGGCTGGGAATCGCCACGGTCAGGCCAGCTGCAGTGGTAATCAGAGCTTTGGAGATCCCCCCTGCCAGCACGCCGGCATTACCTGTGCCTTCCAGCATGATCACGGTAAACACATCAATCATACCAATCACTGTACCCAACAGGCCCAGCAAAGGCGCAATGGCAGCAACCGTTCCCAAAGTATTAAGATAACGTTCCAGTTCATGAATAACCCTGCCAGCCTGCTCCTCAATACTTTCTTTCATGATATCGCGGCCATACCGGGCATTACTGATGCCTGCCGCAAGGATTTCACCCAACGGAGACCCGCTCCTCAAGCCACTGACTTTCTTGCTGTCCAGGTCATTATTCTTGATCCACTTCCAGACCTGAGACAGAGTATTTCTGGGTGCAATGCGCGACGGCCTGAGCGTCCAGAGACGTTCAAAAATAATTGCCATGGCAATGACAGAACTCAGCAGGATTGGCAGCATCAGCCAACCACCGGATTTCACCAATTCGAACACAGCCCATTCCCTTCCAGAAGCCTGTTTAATGAAAAGACTCTATCATAGAGCATCAGCTTAAAACCACGAACACATGCGTATCAGCCGCAATATTGCCAACAATATGGCTGCAACGATTAAACTGTAGCTCTACACTCAGCGCCACCAATATCTGGCACTTTGAATTTTGTACTTTTTCACTGCCTCCGGGCCCCGCCCCATGACAAAACTAAGCGTTCCTGAAGTAGCCGTGTTGTAGAGAGTTGCCCCGAGTCGCTCAACCCGATTCAGGGTCTCCTCCGCCGGATGTCCATATGGATTTCGATAACCCGAGGACACCAGCACCTGTGATGGATTGACCAGGGACAAAAACGCTTGCGAACCTGAAAAACGGCTACCATGATGTGGAAGCAGTAGGTAGTCAGCCTCGAGACTTTCAAACTGATTGATTAGATGAGACTCGGTTTTTTTACCAATATCACCGGTTAAGAGCAGCTTTTCATTACCTGCTGTCACTCTCAACACACAAGATCGCTCGTTGTCAGAAACCGATAACCGGCTGCCCGACAAAACCTCGAACTCTACTCCGTCCCATTGCCATTTCATTCCAGGCAGACAGGGACTCATTGCCCCCTCAAACCCGGTAACCGCAGAGCCCGACATAATTTCTGCTTCTGGGTACCGTTGATGAATCAATTCAAGCCCACCCGAATGATCGTTATCCCCGTGAGAAATTATGACACGGTCTACCCGGTCAATTCCAAGGCGGCTGAGATACGGAACAATGATACCATCCACCGAGTTGAAACGGCCTCTGGAAGCCACTCCGGTATCATACAACAGTATGTTCTGACGAGTTTGCAAGAGCACTGCAACCCCCTGCCCCACATCCAGTACAGCCACTTTCACCTCTCCTGCTGCCGGGTGATCCTTGTCAGGAAAAAAAAGAGGCAGCAGAAAAAAGGGGAAAAGTACTCTTAACCCAAGCCCCCTGGGTGTAGCCAGAACCAATACAGCTCCAGCAATCAGGACAACTTGTACCAGTCCTATGCTAACAACAGGCATGAAAGCAGGCACTGATGAGACGGTGGCCAGCCCCACATCCCAAAACCTGAAAGCGTCATCCAGAAAATGAAGAATACCGATAGAGACCGAAAAGAAAAACGGCTGCAATGCCAGCGCAAGAAAAGCAGCAGGTACGACCAGTAGCCCCATGACAGGAATCGCAACAAGATTAATCAGGGGCGAAAACAGGGATACCGATTGCTGATTGAACAACAACATGGGAGCCAACATCAGGAAAACCAGCCATTGAGGTCTAAGCCAGAGCCTCGTCCTGCCTCCCATGTTGATATCGGCATTCATAAAAATCCTGCCACAGCAACCGTAGAGCAAAATGCCTACCGCCGAAAAGGAATACCAGAAACCGGCACTGGTTATTGCCAAAGGCTCGATGGACAGAACGACACAAAGCGCCAGCAGGAACAAAGTCGTGGGCCTGGCTTTAATACCCAGCAAAGGACCCGATAATGCCAGACCGGTCATCACCAGTGCTCTTTGAACCGGCACCGTAAAGCCGGCCATGAAGGCATAGATCAGGGCAAACAATAAACCGGCCCCGGCAGCATATCGGGGCAAGGTCATCTTCCTGAGAGGAAGAGCGCCTGTTCGGGCCAGCATCATCGTTAGCCAGTAACCGACTGCCGCCATGAGACCTATATGCAGACCCGAAATCACCATTAAATGAGTCGTACCGGTCTGATTCAACGATTCCCATTGTTGCTGAGAGATTCCCGACTTATCACCTATTAACAAGGCTGATAACAAGGCGGCAGAATTTTTGCTGCAATGTTCATAGAGCCACTGTCGTAACGCACTTCTATATCGACTTCTGAAAAAAACCATATCATCTGAAGTCGCTATTTTTTCACCTGACTTAACATAACCCGTTGCCTGTATATTCTCTCTGGCCGCCCAGGCCTCTCTGTCAAAAGCCCCCGGACTGCGATTGCCCCGAGGGTGCTTAATCCGTACCTGTAACTGCCACAAGTCTCCAGCCTGAATTTCAGGTGCCTGATACCAACTAAGTCGAATCTTTTTAAGATGCTCAGCAGTCTTCCCTTCCACGGTTTTCACAGTAAAATCAAAGCGGGTGAGGTGCAGGTGATAAGCAGGCATATCAGAGATGAATCCTGTTACTGTCATCGCTCTGCTTTCTTGCTCTCTGTTTATCCAGCTCTTCTTCAACCCATCAGCATGTAAAAACCCTGTAAAGATTCCGATCAATCCCAACCCCAGATAAAGAAGGATCAACACCGAAAAACCCTTAGGGAAGTCATTGCCACCCGTTACAATGCTCTGGCAAGCCACAGCCTCTTTGATGACATGCAGCAGTCCTATCACAATAAACACCAGGGCCAAAACGCCGATAAACCAAATAGACATATCGCCTGGTATTGCCGGAAAAAGAACCGTCAGCACTATTCCCGATAAATAGCTACAGTAAGCTGTGGGAAGACGGATAGTGTGTTTCATTTAATCAGTGCATAATGTCGAGTTTTTTTACAGAGAGCGCACAGGTCAGACCCAATATGAGTTTGGCGCACGTATCAGGCTCTCAGCATAGTCATCAAGATTGGATTATGCTGGGGGGTATCACTGTTAGATGGCATAACGTCAAACGGTTCTGCAAGGCAATGAGAGGGTGAGTGATTAATGCTCACAAAACTGCCTGATCAAAACAACCGGGGACAACCGAGCCTCAGGGAGTGAGTCTTTGCATTCGATTCACTGCTTTTGGAACGATTTGTCCACACTGCAGACTGGAAATCAGTCTCAGATCAAAGAAAGAGTATATTTAAGGGACATGGCGAGGAAACTGATACAACGCTATCTGCCGGATCCGGGAACCATCAAGGGCAACCGCCATCTGCGATTTCTGGGCAGCGCTATTCACGATGCCAACCTCTGGCACCTGAATCGACGTTCAGCAGCCAGTGCTTTTTTCGTGGGCGTGTTCTGTGCTTTTATACCCATGCCCTTCCAGATGGTTGTGGCTGCTGCCATGGCCGTCATATTCCGCTGCAACCTGCCCCTTTCGGTAGCCCTGGTCTGGATCACCAACCCGGTCACCATGCCAGCCATCTTTTATTTCACTTATAAGGTGGGATGCCACATCCTGGATGTTCCCATCAGTGAAACGTCCTTCGAACTCTCTTTACATGGCGTGGGTGTCGGGCTGGCCAAAATCTGGAAACCCCTCTATCTTGGCTCATTAATTACCGGTGTTATTCTTGGTTTTCTTGGCTACCTGCTGATCAGGCTCTATTGGCGCTGGAATGTCGTTCATCAGTGGCGTCAGCGGCGCAAACGTATAATATGCAAAAAACCATAGACTCACCCATGTCTTGCGTCCCTTCATGGCAAGTATTCCAGTCGGGTCATAAACGAATGAATTTCACGGAAAATGCGACATTTTCATTCTATTGCTATGGACATGAGATCACGGTCTTCCTATAGTTAGCGACATGAGTTAAGGCACTCACCATTTGAAAAACTCTTTTTGACTCCTCGGTAATCCAAATACTGCCATGCAAAGAAGCTTCCAAAAGCGCAAGCCAAAACTGGAAGGTCGCGGTGTTCTTGAGAACATCAGCACCGAAGGCCCACACAGTGACTGGCTGGGTATGCCAGATTATTATATCCATACACTGACCATATCTGATGACGAATATAAATATCTCTCCGCCGACAAGATTCTGGAGGTTGCTGTGGGTGATACGGTCGTTTTCCGCTATAAAGAACAGAGCAATGAGAAGCGTATCGACAAACGCTCGTTGGGTATCTACATTGACCCGAGTCAGTATATGAACAACAGCTAATTCATACTTTCTGAGCTGCACTTCTATGGGAGTGCAGCCAGCCTTTGTACCTTTTCCATCAGATCAGGTGGGCTGGCCTTATCAGCAAGTTCCTTAGTGATTGACCCGATGAAAATATATGCTTCGCAACTCTTTTTTCCATTGTTCATAAACAACGGATATTGGCAAAAAGCAAAAAACATCAAATACCTCGCCATACCGACCAGAGTGCAATGACTAACGCTCTTAAAATTGATGAAACTCACGCAGAAAGCTCTTTCTGTCGTGCATAAATTTCCGATGTTCCGGGTGACTCAGTGATCGCCTCTTTTCAGTGAATGCAGGGGCAATGAAACCCCAATTTGAATTTCGAGCAAAGTACACGACTACATCGACATTACTTTCTGACCACTGATTATGTACAATGTGGTCGTCACTGGAGGCTTCGACGGTTTTGACCTGTATTCTGTAATAGCTGGGCCCATCAGAAATTAATATGTCCGTTTGGTGTCCATGATCCAGAATAGGCAGAAAAACCTGCCAACCATCCTGCATCAACCAACTGACAACGATACTTTCATAGGACGTATTTTTTAATGCCTGATGCGTGCTGGCTTTGGTCTGAGTCATTCTTCTTGGCATTGCTTTTCCTTTAGATTTTTGAATCACATACGCTAAGTCATAGATTGCTCTAAAACAGTACCTTTCGTCTGCCAATTTATCCAATACAAACCGATCAAAAACCTCTAAACGGAAAACAAAAATAACGTACTTTTTAAAAATCGAAGTGGAGAAAACAGTGCATTGGCACACCCGGAAATCCACCTTGTACGCAGGGCTGCAATAGCAAATGACCGCTCAGCCAAGCAAACTTGTCGTCACTGAGACCTTGGCTTCCAGAGAGTTTGCCACCATCGTTATTGATAGCCATCAATAGCGCCATGCTTATTCAACGTAAGGGTATGCAAGCGACATTCGGTGATTGGAAAGCTTTATAGTCACCCTGGATTGCCATGAAGGGTCATACCTCTCCACAATACCGCGCACTTTCAGATAATTCTTGTGATCCGCTGCTATGAATTCACCGTTGATCTCTCCGCTTAACCTCTTCCCGTGTAGATTGATGTTCTGAAACCAAAAGCTGAAATGGTAGCCATTGCATAGGTTGGCTAAATCCTCTGAGTTGCCATAGGGATTAACCAAATAGTACTCTTCTCTGCCGTCAGGTTTGAGTTGCAGGGTCAGGACCATAAGTCCACCAGGATTGACATGCAATTTCAGCATCAATTTGTTGATACTGATGTTATATAATTTGGCCATATATTGAGCATCAAGCCTATAGGTTCCTGCAGGAATGGCACACGAAGTAATTGCACGTCCGAACACATGCGGTTGGGGCATTGCGTTGTACTTAGGATAAGGAGGGAACTCAAAGCCAATTGCAAAAACCAGCTGTGGAATAGCCACTAGGCTGTACCAGTATTTTTTCATGATGTATTACCCTATCGTCAGGAATCTAAGCGTTAAAGCTAACTGATGAGATTCTTCAGGATAGACGAAAGCCAGGATCTATTGTGCATCCACAGGATGGTTAAGATTGTTACGGCAAAGTACCACCCAAGTTATAGCTGATGGTTGTCCTCGACTCCGATTGACTCCTGCCGACTCCTCTTAACCTACCAACTTCCTGTAGACAGCACTTATTGCCCTGCAGCTCTTTCGTTATTCTCAATTTCCATGCAGCCATCAAAGTAGCACGCAAAATATAAATACATTGTTAATCGTGCAACTGAATCAGAGTTGACATAAAAAATCTGAGTGCAGTTGATAATTGACTCCTAAACGCGCAAAGATACTGATCTCGGATTTTTTCCGTCAACCAGTGCCAAGCCCGAATTTCACCCTGGTGCTGGCATTATTCTGTGCTGCTGAATACCCACATTAGCTAGCGGTTCGCAAGGACCCTTCGCCTTTCAGAAAGCCACTTATGACGAGGCTTTCAGAGTATCAAGCTGATGATAATAAACTTTTCTAAGCAGGGGTTAAAAACAGTTCGCAATAATCTATTATAATCTAAAACTATCTAATACAATCTCAAGAATGGATAAGAGATTAGTGAAGATACCGGATAGGTGAGGCAGCTCGTTTACTTGGTACAGACCCAGTAACACTACGAAAATGGGAAAGTACAGGTGAGCTGCTTCCTGCCAGAAAGACCAAAGGCGGAACTCGTTACTACGACGTGTCTGAATTG